>CAMWQW010000006.1 GCA_947176505.1 uncultured Lachnospiraceae bacterium
ATTTGACGTATCATTCGCCGGCGGAGTGGTGGTTGTCGTATTCCCTCCCGTTTGACTGCTATTTGACGTATCATTCGCCGGCGGAGTGGTGGTTGTCGTATTCCCTCCCGTTTGATTACTATTTGTCGGGGCATTATTATTATTCCCGGGAATCGTTGTTGTCGCAGTACTTCCTGCACTGCCGACATCTACCCCACCGCCCGCGGACGTGCTCCCGCCGCTTGTTGTACTGTTATTTGACGTATTACTATTCGACGTATTACTATTTGACGTACTGTTGCTTGACGTGCTTCCGTTACCTGTTGTATTGCTGCTTGATGCATTTCCGTTGCTTGGTACATTTCCGCTGTTTGTCGTATTACTGTCTGTTATCTCCCCTGCTGATATACCGCCGTTTGTCGATACGTTGCCGCCTGTTGTATTGCCACCCGTTGCCGTGCTTCCGCCGCTTGTATTGCCGCCCGTTGCCGTGCTTCCGCCGCCGCTTGTATTGCCGCCCGTTGCCGTGCTTCCGCCGCCGCTTGTATTGCCACCCGTTGTCGTGCTTCCGCCGATTCCATTATCATCTTGTTCCTCGTCCGTCGATGCCTTGCCTGTCACTCGTACGATAATCGGGAGATGCTCGACTTTATAGTAATTTTTCTCATCAGGATCATAAGATACATAAAAAGTATGTTCTCCGGGTTCCTCCAGCTTAGTCTCTACACTGCTCTCCCATGCAAAGCCGTTGGGAAGTGTAATTTCTCCCAGTACAGTACCAGCCTTCACCTCAAATCCTTCCGGCATCTTACAGACCGGAACAGCTTTCGTCACGGTAAACTCAATATTTCTCGTGATAGCATTATACCTTGTCGTATCGGCAGGTGTATATGATGCAGGATAGGAAAAAGTCCCCGCCTCAATCAGCGTATCTCCCTTCACCCATGTCCATCCGTCAGGCAGTGCAAAATCAGACAGTTTCAGTCCATCACGATACGTTCCCGGCGACAGAACAGGCGTTTTCACATTAGGATTCGTCTTGATTACCGTTACCGTACAGGTCGCAGTATTGGCGCCGCTTCTGGTACAGCTTATGGTGGCAGTGCCCGGCGAAACCGCCGTAACCTTTCCCTTACTGTCCACGGTTGCCACCGATGTATTACTGCTTGTAAAAGTCATGTCGCTGACGTAATCCACTTTCGATCCGTTCACATAGGGAACTAACGTCACAGTCTTATCCACTTCCAGACTGCTTACCGTCGTCTTGTCAAAAGTAATGGAATCCGTTATCTCCGGCTTCGAGCATGCAGATGCCGGCATATTAAGATACACCGGTATCTTGAACGTAAAACTGTTCTCCAATGCTCCCGCATTACTATATGCTCTGCGTACATTGGATGCTTCGGAAGATGGCGCCTGTATATTCTGCATATATTGATGCGTATAGTTGGCGTACTTGCCGTTGGACACATTAAACTTTTGCAGGTACAGTGTATCCTGCCCTTTCATTATATAGTTTTCGCCTATCACCGCCGCACCGCCATTCAGTGACTTATACCGTGTGTCCCATCCCATTGCGACTGCCTTCTTTAAGCCGTTTACGATTTCTTCTAAGTTTGTTTTACCGGCTGCACTTACATTGAAATAATTATAATATCCTTCATATCCCGCATAAGTACCGGATATAATGGGTGAAGTTCCCTTAGTTCCCTGTTCCTGCAGCACTCTGGAAGCAAGATGGAATGGACTGATATTCAATCGCTGCCCTATTTCCGTAAAAGCCTGCGCGTAAGTCCGGCTGTCACCCGGAATCGCAGAAGCCATAAAAGAACTCTTAATAACTTCCTGTACGGCAGTCGTTGTGTGGTAAGACTCATTATATGTCAACTGTTCAAACTGAAAAATAGAAGAATCATTCAAGAAATTTCTCGGATCCATATAATATTTCAGTATCCCCTCAGAAGCATAACTCCACCCCTGCCCGTACACACCATTCTGCCAAGAACCGGAAGATGATGAATGAATAAGACTCTTGTCACCTTTCTCGTTTGCAATGGCAGTATTCCAGTCCACTCCTGTATCCATCCTTACGAAAATCCAATTCGGATGCTTGTCCTTCAAGGCATAGAGCGCGTTCTGATAAGACGCCGGAAACTGATCCACGTCCGGATATCCCGCTGATGCTGCCATCACCATAGGAATCGATGAAAAATCAAGATAAGCGTTTTCCCAATCGATAAACTCTTCATCGGAAGTCGCCAGATATTCCTTCTCTATATACCCGACATATTCTTTCGCATTCCGGTACAAAAGCACCTGATACCAGACAGCTCCATATTCGTCCAATTCCACATCCGTAATCTGTACCGACTGTCCACTCGTCACCGTGCAGACTGCCGTACCGCCGTCAGAAGGGCTTTGCTTTACTTCGTACTTATCGCATAAATAGACAAGCGCCAGAATCGTTTTCTTCCCTGATATACCCTGTAGAGCGCTCTTTGCCCCTTTCAAATCGCTGATAATATCATTCGACGCCGGAACCTCCACCGTAATAGATGGTAACACTACACTGTCTGCCGCCGTATCTGCGACGCCGTACATTGTGTCATCCCATTTCGGATAGAAAGTATAGGATTCGAACTGTGTGGCATCAAAATCTTCTTTACACTCCCATGTAACCTCAAGTTCACTAGGCGCTTCTGCTCCCTCTGTCCAAATCCAAATCGTTTCAGGAAAGACACTAAGCAATTCCTCCAGACTTGGCTTATACATACACGGGAAATAAGCATCTTCCTCTGCAAGCGCTTCAAATCCCGTGATATACTGCACCTCGCCGGCGATATCACCGCTTCCGTTTTCCGATATTGTATCCTGCACAGACGTCTGTCCTTCCTGTGCAGCCTTCTGTCCCATTTCTACCGCCATAGCCATGCACGGCTGTATCAATCCCATGATTACCGCCATCATACAGCATAAATATTTGATATAGCGCCTTGTACGACTGTCGTTTTTCATCCGTGTCTAAAATCCTTTCACTTCCGTATAGTTTCCATAATGACAACAATTCACCATATTATGTCAACATAATTAATGTAACATTACACATGAGATTATGTCAACTACATCATGTAAAAATATTTTAGAGAAAAATCTTTTTCAAGAATAATTGACATCCGCATAGAAAAAACACCATCACCTATATTTCTATAAGTAATGGTGTCTGCTATTTCGTTTGCTTTGCTACTTAAAACAATCGTGCAAAAAACCTAATGAGTTACATTCCCATCTGCTTTGCTACTTCTTCTGCAAAGTTCTCTTCCTTCTTCTCAAGACCTTCACCTGTCTCAAAACGAACAAATTTCTTAATGGAAAGATTTGCACCGTTCTCCTTTGCAACCTGCTCAAGATATTTCGCAACGCTCTGTTTGCCGTCCTCTGCCTTTACATATACCTGCTCTAACAGACATACTTCTTTCAACTCTTTGTTCAGACGACCGTTTACTGCGCCCTCAATTACCTTCTCCGGTTTACCTGCCATCTTAGGATCGTTCTTAATCTGCTCAGCGATAATCTCTTTCTCGTGTGCCTTATACTCCTCAGATACTTCCTCTGTAGATACATACTTAGGATACAATGCTGCAACCTGCATAGCGATATTATTCAGCGCTTCTTTCACCGCATCGTTAACTACGTCTGTAGCCGCCTCTACGATAACACCGATTCTTCCACCGCCATGTACATAAGATACTGCACAGCCATCGTTGGCAACAACCTTCTCAAATCTTCTAATCGTAAGATTCTCACCGATTACCGCAATCTTATCAACCAGTGCATCTTTTACTGTCTTAGAAGAATCTAAATGCCAGCTTTCTGCAAGGAAGGCATCCATATCTGCCGCTTCAGACTCCACTGCCTGTTTTGCAACCGCCTCCACATATGCCTGAAAATCAGCATTCTTAGCAACAAAATCTGTCTCGGAGTTAACTTCTACTACCGCTACTGTCTTGTCGTCTTTCACTGCTACACGGCATAGACCTTCCGCTGCAATTCTGCCGGCTTTCTTCTCTGCCTTCGCCTGTCCGTTCTTTCTCAAATATTCAACCGCTGCATCCATATCGCCATCGGTCTCACCGAGAGCTTTCTTGCAATCCATCATACCTGCACCGGTCATTTCTCTTAACTCTTTTACCATTGCTGCTGTAATAGCCATCTATCTTTCCTCCTGAATCATTCTAGTTTACCGTACTATCAATCCACCCATCGCTCTACACACGTTGACGCAGGCGCGGATATCAAATTATTCGTTGACTTCGTCTGTCTCTGCAATTTTCTCAGCTTCAGCTTCCTCTACATATTCCTCAGCTCCCTGATTAGCTTCAATAACTGCATCTGCCATTTTGGCAACGATTAACTTAACGGCTCTGATCGCATCATCATTACCGGGAATGATATAATCCAGTTCTTCAGGATCGCAGTTTGTATCGCCGATACCGATCAGTGTAATACCAAGTGTATGCGCTTCTTGAACGCAGATTCTTTCTTTCTTAGGATCAACTACGAAAATACAATCCGGAATTCTTGTCATGTTCTTGATTCCGCCCAAGTTCTTCTCTAACTTTTCCCATTCTTTCTTAATCTGGATAACTTCTTTCTTAGGAAGCACATCGAATGTACCATCCTCTGACATTGTCTCTATCGCTTTCAGTCTGTCGATTCTGGACTGAATCGTCTTGAAATTAGTGAGCATACCGCCCAGCCATCTCTCATTAACATAGTACATACCGCAGCGCTCTGCCTCTGTCTTAACAGCATCCTGCGCCTGTTTCTTCGTGCCGACAAACAGAATTGTTCCACCCTGTGATGCCACGTCAAATACTGCCTTGTAAGCCTCGTCAACCTTACCTACGGATTTCTGCAGGTCGATGATGTGGATACCGTTTCTTTCTGTAAAGATGTACGGAGCCATCTTAGGATTCCATCTTCTTGTCTGATGTCCAAAATGAACACCTGCTTCTAATAACTGTTTCATTGAAATAACGCTCATGTCTCTACCTCCATTTGGTTGTTCTTCCATATGCCATGACCATGCTGCCACTTCCGCGCCTAGAAGCACCGGCAGTTACAGGTGTACGCATACTCAAGATGCGACTACACTGACATATGTGATTACTTGGTTAATCATTTATGCTGTCTGCGGGCGTTACGGTTCAGCATATAATCTTCAACATAACACCAATGCACACACACTTAAATAGAATAGCACAAAAAAACCCCTTTTGCAAGGGGTTAATACATCTTTACTCCGCTCCTGTCACAATCCGGGCAATCTGCTCATCACTGGCATCTGCCGGAATCGAAAAAGTTCCCGTTCGCAGCCGTTTATCATAGCCATTCTGACAAAGAAACGTATCAAATGTCTCCGCCGAAGTTACTACGCCTACATCAGCCAGTTTTCTTGCCACCGTATAGGAACCGTCGCCGCTGTTAACTGTAATTGTCTTAACTGCCGCAGATGTGATAATCTCGTTGGGATTCTCTTTCGGTTTATCATTCTCACGTTCTTGTTGTGTTGAACTTGGTTTTTCGTCATTCCTAACACTTGTTATATTTTCCGTATTCCCATCATTCGCATCTGCTTCCTCATCTGTGTCTGTCGCCGTATCTGCATCTGTCTCCGTTTTATCCGTTCCCTCACCTGCTGCGGTATTCATATCCGCCTTTTCTTCAGTTTCGTTATCTGAATCCTCTCCGGTGTCTGCATCTACGTCCGTCTCGGTATCCTGCGCACCGTCCTCCGCCGTTTTTACCGATGGGTTTTGTTTCGTTTCTTCCGCATTTGATTGTTCGGCATCCTGCCTGCTTGTGCTGTCATCATCTGTGTTTTCTGCGGCGCTCTCGTCACCCGTGTCCGATAGAACCGTATTCTCAACCATACCCAGTTCTTTTGCTCTGGCTATAATCTCTTCATCCGTCATGGTCTTATTTCCCGACAACGCTACACCCATAATAATTGCCGTCATCGCTATCCCAAGTCCAAGCCCGCGCAAATAATATTTCCGTTCCATGCATTATCACCTTTTTATATAATCATTTTAACCTGTTACATTCCTTCAAACAGATCAATGACCAACTTCACCTCACCAAGTCCCAATCCAAGCTCCTTGGCTATAGCCATGTTAGATTTACCTGCTTTGTGCAGCTCCAAAATCCTTTCGTTGCTATTACGTCCGTTATCTTTTCCTTGGGCAAATCGTATATCTACAGCAGAAACGCCCTCTTGCGTCCGTTCTCTTCTGGAACTTTTTCTTGATCTGGTCTTCTTGCCCGGTACTTCCGGTGTCTCCGGCTTCGGTGCAAAGATTCCCATACTGGCAAATGCTGCACTGGTGGACATATCTTCTGCATTATCCGCCACATAATCGCCGTCCGGCTGATGGATTATCTCCACTCGTCTGGGCGAAATCGGTTTAAATTCCGCCGGCTCCTCCGGCTCAGAGGACGCCGCATGCACTATATTCCCACTAAACCTTCTGGGTGGCACCGGTTCATCATACACTCTCCTATCAAGTGTATCCTCCTCAATCGGTTCTTCGTCGTATTCCTCTTCGTCATATACATCCGGTTCCGACATATCTTCTGCCAAAACACCTTGCTGCGGCACTCCTGTCACCCATTCGTCTGTCCGAGAAGCATCTTCTGAAAATGTATCCGTCTCCGGTATGTCTGTCGCCCCTTCGTATGAATCGTCTACCTGTCTCCCGCCATAATACACTTCTTCCGGCTCCTTGACTACTGCCATATCCTCTTTCCGAGCAGGCTTGTGTGTCACTTCAGCAGGTTCCTCTCTGGATGGTCTTACACTATGAAGCGCCATAATATCGTTCTTGGCATTCTCCACTGCACGGATAACGGTATGCATAGCCTTGTCTGCCGCTCTTTGTACCTGTATGGCAGCATTTTCCGCATCTTTAGCCGTCTCTTCCGCATCATCAATAGCCTGCAGCACAGCCTCCAGCTTGTCCGACGCTTCCCCCGCTGTAATCTCCGCATCTTTCACCGTCTGTTTCATTCCGTCTGATGCCATTGTCGCTTCGTTGATTGCAGACATCAGATTGTCATGCTTGTCATTAAGCATATCATACAGGAATACGACTTCCTTATGATTCTTGTTAATTTCTTCCAGCACGGTATCGGAATATTCATTGACAGCCATAATCTTCTCATTCGTCACACGCTCCATTGCGCGTTCCGCTTTCTCAATCGAATAGTCGACCGTTTCATCTACGATATCTGAAATCCTCTCCTTAACATGCTCCACTTCACCGGCAATCAGTTTACGGACTTCATCTTCGCTGATCAATTGAACTTCTTCATCTAAGTCTTTCTTTCTGGCTGGCATCAGATACCCTAACAGGAACACTGCCACCCCGATCACAATCAGAATAATCTCTGTTGCACTCATTTTATATCCATTCCCTTCTATGCTCTATGGCATCTCAAACAGAAAAATCAATCTTCTCTGCCTTTTTCATGAGTACTTTGCCATCAGGATTTTCACCCTTTTTTTTCTTTCTCGCCTGACCGCCATCTCCATGGTACTCATTGCTTCCCTTATCCTTGGCGTCAAACTTACGTTCATGGTACTCCGGCTGATTCCCCTTATTCACCCTGTTGACCTGACGTTCCACCTGTTTTGTCATCTGCTGACCGGCATTCGCCTGCTCGACCATACCTTTCGCATCTTCGTTATGTTTGATTGTCGTGAAATCTTGGGCTCTTGTAATCTGTCCCTGCATTTCTACAAATCCTATTGCCATCTGAACCCGCCTCCCCTATATAACTGATTTTCACATATGACTTTTCTTATATTTCTAATTATTTTATACAAATCATGTCTATTTTATCACTACTAAAAAGGTGCCATCTTTACATCTCCGCGCTCTCGCACGAAACGGCAGTAATGCGCATTCTTTTGGACTACCATGGAAACATCTCCGATACAAATCTTCGTTCCCGGATAGACCATTCCTTTCACTTTAACTTGTGCCTGCGCAATGTCGCCCGTCTGGTCCGTCAACACTCTTAATTCCGACTCATTTTCCCTAATTGCCTCACTTTTCTGCTGATTGGCAATCGTCAAAGCATGTATATGCTTAAGTTGATCCTGACTCAATTTAATGCCTTGCGTAATTTTCTGTTTTGCCGCAATCAGTACCGGCTGAATCGTCTGCAATGTCTTTGTATCCTCATCAATCAATTTCTGTAACTGAGCAATACGGTTCTTTATCGTAGGATCTGCGCCCACTTCCACAATAGTGTCCGCCCCCATCTCTGATCCGAGCGTCTTAACATTAATAGCATTTGCAGCGCATACTCTGCCTCCGGTAATAAATCCTCTCCTCCCGTCCACGTTTATCTCCGTGCCGGCAGTAATCTTGCTGTGCAATATAGACTCAGACGCGATATATCCATCCGCCTGCGCAGTAGAATTCTCAAGGAACTTAGCCACAATATTGCCTTTCGCCGTCAAGCTGCCCTTCCCCTTGCCGTTCATACCTCTTGCAATAATAATATTACCGCTCGACTGCAAAACGGCGCCTTCTACAACGCCCTTGACCACGATGTCACCCTGTGCTTTCACCGTAAAATTCGTGGACACATTACCGTTAACCTGAACGCTTCCTTCATAGTCGATATCTCCTGTGGAATTGTCCACATTCTCCACTATGAGCATATCCGATACAAATACTTCCTCATCTATCAATTCCACATGTCCGTCTACCAGCGAAGTAAGCGTCATGCCGTCTTCTGACAGTTCAATATTATTACCGAATTTTAATTTCGCTGTCTTTACATCCGCAGGTTTTATATGCGTACCAAAAACATCCTCTCCTGCCACACCTGCTTCTTCTTTGTGTAGAATTGCTAGAATATCTCCCTTGCTGCAATGATTAAGTATATTTAAATTGAAGAAATCCACACTACCGTCTTCCTTTAATGTGGGTTTAGCTTTCTTGTCCGTATTAAATTTATATTCTATAAAAGCATCTTTTCCACGTGTAGGCTGTGTACCTTCCGCAAGAAGGATGTCCTCACAGTATTTTCTACTCTGTATAAACTGTGCAATGACATCCTTTTTAATGCCGGATTTTACGCCTTTAGACTCCAGCTCACGCAATATTTCCCCTGCGCTGATTTTCTCGCCGCCCTCGGATGCCGCATAGAATCTTGCATATACTTGCATTTTATCCGGTGTAATGGTCAATTTACAGCACTCACGTTCAGGCGTTCTCTTACCCTGTGCCAATGCAAAGACAACTTCTTTATCCGATGCCGCATCCACTGCGCGCTTCAAATCCGGAAGGTCACAGGAGTAGCCCTTCATAGTCATATACTCGATGATATCATTTATATCAATCGGTTTATCATTTCCCGCCGGTGGAATCAATTTGAGACTGGTTCGATTCGCCTCATGTATGAGTCTAAAATATCCATTCATAAAACACCCGTTATTTTCCGCCCGCTTCTGTCAGAATACCGATATAATTACCTAATTTTACCTTCATCTTCTGAAGCGCTCTTGTGTGCAGCTGCGATATTCTGGACTCCGATACTTCCAGAATACTACTGATTTCCTTTAATGTAAGTTCTTCATAATAATACAAAAGAATGACTTTGCGTTCTTTCTCAGTCAAAAGTTCCAACGCTTCTGCCAACATTTTTTTGAGTTCATCCCGCTCCAGAACCTCTTCCGGACTATCGAATTGTGTACTTCTCGTATGGCTCGCTTCGTTGGGTACTTCACTCCCCTGCTCCAAAAACTCATTCAAAGACACTACATTTGTAATTTTCATTTGTGACTGCCAATCCAGATATTCGTCACCCGTAATCCCAAGTCCTTCAGCTATCTCCTCATCTGTGGCAGGTCTTCCGTAGCGTACTTCCATTTCTTTAATGACAGCATCAATCTTCTTCTGCTTCTGTCTAATCGTACGCGGAATCCAATCCATTTTACGAATCTGGTCCAAAATCGATCCTCTGATTCGCAGGCTGGCATATGTCTCAAATTTTACATCTTTGAGAAAATCAAACTTATCAATCGCATCTATCAGACCAAATATACCGTAACTGACTAAATCTTCATACTCTACATTATAACCCAGATACATACTCAGCCGCCCTGCTACGACCTTTACAAGCGGAGCATACTCTAATATGATTTTTTCTCTGATCTCAGGAGATTTATCTTTTGAATACTCCTCCCACAACTTCTTTCTGCCTGCCTCGTCCATATGCGTTCTTATTCATCCTTTACATTCGCTTCCGAATTTCTATTCATTTTATCTTCTTCTGCGAGTTCCTTCTCGATGACTTCGCCCTCTTCCATGTCGGCTTCTTCTATCTGCTTCTCAAATCTGTCCAGCATCCCTTTAATCACACAACCGGCTATATAAAAACCAAGCAGAACACCTAATAAAATAATCAGCATCGTCTTTGTATCATAATGCAGCATACGCATAGTGATACTGGTAATCGCCCCTGCAAGCAACATAACAAACGGAGGAATCAATCTGCGCTTCTTCGCTCTAAACTCACGTTCCCTTGCTTCCCGTTCTTCTCTTGCTTTCTTCTCTCTCGGAGTTTCTACATCAGGCTGATTATCATTATCAATAGCATTCTCTTCATTGACACCGTCTACCTTGGTATCTTCTTCATTGATGTTTACAGCTTCGTTATCCAATTTACATTCCTTCCACCGTATCTATCTACCTATTAAATCACGCTCTCCGGTTTACCTACCGCACGGATTACAAAATCCCCGGTCTCCGGGTAGAAAATAACGGTTCTTCCATAATTCTTACCTGTATCCTGCGCTATGATAGGTATCTTAAGCTCTGCGAGCTTCTTTTTGGTGGCTGCTACGTTACGCTCTCCCACACGAACCATATCATTCGTGCTCTGAAATGCAAACATCTGCGCACCGCCTGCTATCTTAGCAACCAGACGTCCCCTGTTAGCTCCCCTTGCAACTACCTGCTTTATTAATTCCTCTATTCCCGTATCTGCAAATTTAGGAATATTTGAATTAATACGAATGGAAGTACTGTCCGGAAGCATAATATGTGCCAATCCGCCAATCTTAGTTACCGGATCACGAACGGCAATTCCAACGCATGAGCCAAGCCCTAATGTAGTAATACTATCAGGACTGACGCACACGTTCAAATCGGCCATACCGACCTTTATCACTTTGCCCATAAATGACATCTCCTGTCTACACTTATCAATTCACACTTCTCACTTTATTATCCTAACCAATTCCTAATGCGGATAATATCTTGCCGTATGAGTCCAAATCCGGAACTAAGATGAAATATCCATCCAAAGTCATTTCATCAAAGAACTGTGTCTGTATCAACAGCATCTTGTCTCCAAGTTCCCCAAACTGAATTGCCGGAACACTTAAGATTGCTCCTGCCATATCTACTGTCAAATCGGGAACCGACGGGTAAATTACCAGATTAGTCAAACTAGACAGCGAATTTAGATAAGCGCCCGTGATAATATTTCCCACTTCTTTCAGCGCTGAAAACTCCATCTCAGAAAATTCTTCTCCCTCAGCCTGCATTCCCATCAACTTATTCACAAGATGTCTGGCTGCCTGTTTCTCCAAGAGAAACATGATACTGCCCGTGATATCTCCTTCTATAGCGAGATAAATGCCCGCCATAATTGTCTCTTCGCCGCCCATCATTTCGCCCATTTCCTTAAACTCAAGCAATCTGACCTGCGGCACAGACATATCTACTTTGCACTGCATCATCTGCGCCAGTGCAGTAGTCGCATTACCGGCTCCGATATTTCCTAATTCTTTTAAAACGTCAAAGTACTCATTTGACATTTTCTCTAAGGTAATCTCGCTCACTCTGAAACCTCCTAAACGTTTTCAACCACGGAATTCAGATCTAACAGAGAAATCAGCCCACCATCACATTTACCGATTCCGCACAGAAAACTTCTCATCTCTTCCTTGGCATCATACGCCATTTTTTCAATCTGATCATTTTCCAAAGTAACTACTTCTTTTACTTCATCCACAATCACACCGATGGTACTATGCTGCTCTAACTTCAATATAATAATTCTTGTAGATTTCGTCTCCACATCCGGATCCAACCCCATTTTGATGCGGATACTCATAACAGGGATAACCTCGCCACGCAGATTAATAACGCCTTTTAAGTAAGCATCTACCTTCGGCACTCGTGTAATATGCTGCATTCTTACGATATTGTCAATATATTTGATATCTATTCCGTACTGTTCATCACCAAGTTTGATCACAATGAACTGCGTTGTTTCTCCAACTACTTTCAATTCTTCCATGTCACTGTTCCTCCCTCTGCTTAAATCAATGTATTGGCATCCAGAATCAGAGCTACCTCGCCGTCGCCAAGGACAGTTGCACCGCTGATGATCTTGCACTTGTTGATGTACTTGCCTAATGACTTAATAACAATTTCCTGCTGTCCGATCAGTTCATCAACGACCAAACCAGCCATTTTATCACCCTTCTTGACAACAACAACTACCAGATTTTCATTAGGGTCTTTCTTACTCTCGATATCCAAAATTCTGTTCAGACGCACGAGCGGAATAACAATGTCACGAATCTGAATGACTTCTTTTGCCTCTACCAGCTTTACATCGTTAGGTGAAATATCCTCAATTGTCTGGATAGAGCCGAGGGAAATCGCATATTTCTCATTACCGATATCTACCATAAGAGCCTGAATAATCGCCAGTGTCAGAGGGAGCCTTATAATCCATGAGCTTCCTTCTCCGAGCTTGGTCTTAACTTCCACTTCACCGCTCAAAGCCTCAATCTTAGATTTTACGACATCAAGCCCAACGCCTCTTCCGGATACGTCGGATACCACCTTAGCCGTAGAGAAACCTGCGTGGAACAACAAATCAACGCTGTCCTTCTCACTCATATTCTCTGCCTGTTCAGGTGTGATGATTCCCTTCTCAATCGCCTTATTTCTAACGGCTTCCGTATCAATACCGTTACCGTCATCCCTTACTTCAATAACTACGTTATTACCGTCCTGATATGCCTCTAAGAAGATGGAACCTACTTCCGGCTTTCCTCTCTCCCTACGAACTTCTGCCGATTCCAGACCATGATCTGCAGAGTTACGAAGCAGATGCATCAAAGGATCGCCAATCTCGTCTACCACAGTACGGTCAAGTTCTGTCTCTTCACCGGACATGTACAATTCCATTTTCTTGCCCAGAGTCTTCTGCAAGTCACGAACCATACGAGGGAATTTACTCACGGTACTCTCAATAGGCACCATTCGAACCTTCATAACCGACTCATGCAGGGAGGTCGTCGTACTCTCCAGATATTCAATCTGCTCATTAACTGCAGCGCTTGACGTACCGGATGCTGCCGATGCCGACACAAGAGAGTTCTTTGCGATAATCAATTCACTTACAAGATTCATCAGCGTATCTAACTTCTCAATATCAACTCTGACAGTCCTGTTCACTACCGGCTTATTTGCAGCAGGTTTTTTCTCTTCGGCTTTCTTTTTGCTCTTATTCGTAGTCTTTGCGACAGCCGTTGCAGGCGCGGGTGTAGTTACCGCAGGTGCTTCGGCAGGTTTTGTCTCTTGCTCCACCTTAGCCGGCTGCTCTTTAACAGCCTCATGTACCGGTGCCGGTGCGTGGTTAGGATCCACTACGTCACCGATTACATCTTCTATCTCAGACACGCTCTTAGCTGCTGTAAGTACCTGTTCCAAAGTAGCATCGGATACGATAATGAGGCTGAAATCCAACTCAAACTTCTCGTCTTCGATATCTTGTGCCGAGGGATTCGACATGATAATCTCACCATTCTCTTCGACCGCTTTAAATACCAGAAAAGCTCTTGCCGCTTTCAAGATACACGAATCCTGTACCTTAACAGTCAGACCATACACGTTCTTTCCTTGTTTCACAGCCTCTTTCAGCACGTTCTGCTCGCTGTCGCCAAGTTTGATTTCCAGCCACTTCTTATCACCGGCATCCGTTTCTGTCGAAGCAGATGCTGCTTCTTCCTCTGCTGTCTCCTCAGAATCTTCATCACCGTCATCCGAGTCACCATTCAATATAATATTCAATTCTTTTATCAAGGGCTCATTGTCATTGGTGCCTTCATCAGCATTCTCGCGTATATTCGTGGTATACTCCTCCAAGGCATCAAGACACTGAAACAACACGTCAATCATACTGGCTTTGACAGTAATATTACCGTTACGAACTTCGGAAAATACATTCTCCATGTCATGAGTCAGATTCTGCATTCTCTTATAACCCATGGTACCTGCCATACCTTTCAGCGAATGCGCCGCACGGAAAATCTCATTGATCGTATCCATATTATCCGGTTCCTGCTCCAATGAGAGAATCTGTGTGTTCAGGTTCTGCAAATGTTCATTTGTTTCATCAAGGAAAATTTCGAGATACTGACTTACGTCCATACTATTTTACCCCCACGTTCATTATTATTTCCTGTGCAATCTGGTCAAGCGGTACAATCTGGTCACTCAAGCCTGCTGTCACAACACTTTTCGGCATACCGTATACCGCACATGTACTTGCCTCTTGGGCTATTACATGAATCTTTTTCTTTGTCTTAAGCCGCTTGATTCCTTCTGTACCATCAGCGCCCATACCGGTCATAACAACGCATACAATCTGATCATACCGGCTGTCTTGTAATGATTCGTACATATAATTGGCACACGGCTTAACGCCTTCCCTGTTCGGCTGGTCTGTGTAGTGAATCGTATATTTACCCATTGATGACTGTACATTCAAATGCTTGCCACCCATTGCAATATATACGGTTCCAGCCTCCAGCGTATCTCCCTCCGCCGCTTCTTTCACATGAATCGCGCTCAGAGAATCCAGCCGCTCCGCCAAAGATGCGGTAAAACCGGCAGGCATATGCTGTACAATTACTACCGGCGCCTTCAGATTCTTAGGTAGTCTCGGAATCACAGACTGTAATGCTTTCGGACCACCGGTAGAACTTGCCAAAGCCACAACTTTATTGCCGCTCACTGAAGCAGCATGTTTACTGACTAATTCTACCACTTTCTTAGAAGTCTTCGCTTCCTCCATAGAGAATGCCTTGCTAACTACCGGCGCCTTGGAGTCTGCTACCACTGCCAGAATACTAAGCAGCTTATCTTTAAACACATCATTCCTACAGTCCATAGCATTGTTTGGTTTGTGAACAAAGTCCAACGCTCCCAGCTCCAATGCATCCAAAGTTGTCTTGGCGCCTTCCCTCGTATCGGTACTTGCCATCATGACTTTCGCCTGAATCTTACGCTTATTCAATTCTTTCAACAGCTCTAAGCCATTCATCTGCGGCATGTTGACGTCCAGCACAACCGCATCATATGTTTTCCGGCTTAAAAGATCTAACGCTTCCAGACCGTTGACAGCCCGATCCTGTACTTCAAATCGGCTGTCGCTGTTAATTATATCACATAGTACCCTTCTCATGAGTGCAGAGTCGTCAACAACTAATATTTTTTTCATCACTTACGCCTCCTTGCTTATATTAGTCACCTTTCTGATTCTTTAATGTCTTGCGCTCCTCATCAAAGATATACTTAATAATCTCTTCTCTCTCTGTTGCATCTACATTTACATATTGAACACGGTGCTCAAATACTCCTTTACGGTTTTCCAGCTCCCTAACGCTCAATACTTTTCCGACAAGGTTATATTCCTTGTTCTCTCCGTTGATCATCAGATGATACTTGCACAGAATCAAACTCTGAATTTCGTATGCATAATTTGCTACGAATCTGAGTCCTCCGCCGCTGATGTCTACAATAACACTGCTCTTAAGCGGCAGTTGAGGAATCAACAGCTCATCTCGTTTTCCCGCCATTGCCACTTCCTCTTTCTCCAGCGCTCTGGAATTCATCTCCAATGCGCAGCTGAAGCGATAATATTCTCTACGCTGATGTTTGCGCAGATTACTGATCAAATCAAGCACCAATACATACATGCTGTTATTTTTATATCGGTCTACCACTCTCGCATAGCACTGATACAAACCATTATCGGAATAAAAATACAAATCGTATTCTCCGTCCACTGGTAATAAAATTAATTTTGCTTTTTCCATAGGCATGGATATTTCTATCCGATCCTCCGAAAGAACATCTATCACCTGACTTTGATAGCTTTTGCGCTCTTCGTTAACCGGTCTGGGATTTTCCTTGAAGCGGTCTATTGCCTGTAAATCTACACGGCATCCCGGAACCACATATTTAGACAAAAGATTTGGCATAACTTTTTCCTCCTGCCTCCGTTTTCTGATATAGTTTCCTTATTTTTTAGATATGATATGAGAGAAAAATGCTGCCATACCACGCTTTGTTAAATTCTTATTTAATTCTTTGTTCATTAGTTTAGCCGCAATTTCTTCATATGCAAGCGCCGATCTTGCGCGGGGATTATCCAGCGATACCGGCATTTGCTGCATCACTGCTTTTGCAAGTTGATTGTCATGTGGTATCATCCCTAAGTAAGTAATCGGAACTTTTAAATAACACTCGACTACTGCTTCCAGTTTGGCATAAAGCCCTTCCGCCTCCGCCTCGCCAAACACTTTATTGGCAATCACTTTGACCTGTGAAGTTTCACTGGAATATCTTGGATGTCTGTTCAACGCCTTAAGCAGGGAGTAGGAATCCGTAATAGAAGTGGGTTCCGGAGTAGTAACCAGCAGAATTTCTCCGCTCGCCACCAGAAACTCAAGCACAGCATCGGAAATACCAGCCCCCGTATCTACAATAATCGTATCTGCCATCTCGTCAAGTTCAACCAAATTGCGGATAATATAATTCAGGTAATCTATACTCAGATTAGACATACCCGCAATGCCCGATCCTCCGGAAATAAAACCGACCTCCATCGGTCCCCATGTAATGATATCTCGAATGCTCTTACCCTGATAAATTAAATCACACAAGTTATGTTTGGGTACTGTGCCAAACATAATCTCTATATTTGCCAATCCGAAATCGGCATCCAGTATAATCACCTGCTGCCCCATCTTACGGAATTGTATTGCCAGATTTATGGCTGTATTAGATTTACCCACACCACCTTTACCGCTCGTAACGGTAATCACTCTTGCTAATGGGCGCTGTGGCTGACTGCTTGCTTTTATAATATTTCTTAATTGTTCAGCCTGATCCATTAGCCTTCCTCCTTAGTTTTTTCCTCCCAGCAACTGTTTGACGGTGCTCTGGGGGTTAAACTCTTCAATATCGTCAGGAACATTCTGCCCATACGTTACATAGGACATATCTGCGTTCGTATACAGCCTTAAGTTTAACAAATTCCCCAGTGTAGTAGTCTCATCAAGTTTCGTAAAAATCAATTTGTAATCTGTCATTTCTTTATAAGAATCGGCTATGCTGATTAAATCGCGATATTTTGTCGTTGCGCTTAAAACGAGATAAACTTCTTTCTCCACCTTGTCATCCACAGAATGTATCAGATTGCTCATACTCTCCTTCTGCGTCATATTCTGATGGGAATGTCCCGCCGTATCAATCAGGATATAATCATAACCTTTGAAATCTTCCATGGCTTTCTCAATCTCTTCCACGGTATATATAATCCTGAATGGCACTTCAAGAATATTCGCATACGTACGAAGCTGCTCTGCGGCAGCGATACGGTATGTATCCGCAGTAAGAAGTGCAACTTTCTTCTTTTGGTCCACACAGAAAATCGACGCAATCTTCGCAATTGTAGTCGTTTTTCCTACGCCTGTAGGACCAATAAAAAACACCATTTTAATTCCGTTTTCTGCCGGTGTAATACTGGTCGGCATACCGAACTTCAATATCATTTTCTGATAAATATTTGCCAGCGCATAATCAAACGGCATATTCGGTTTATTAATCTGCTCTATCTCCTCGATAATTTCTTTGGCATACTTTTCATCCACTTCGTTGTCGAGCATCGTATTATGAAGCAGCTTCATAAACTTGTCAATTTCTGTCTCTTCCTTCTTTTCTTTCTTTTCTTCTTTTTCTTCCTTTACTTCTTTATCCTCATCAGGTTTCTGAAGCTGCTGCTCCAACAATGACTGTAAACTGTCAAGCTTCTCTTCAATAGCGCTGTTCTCTTTGCTGGCGGGAGCTTCCGTCTTGACAGGTTCCGCCTCTGCCGGCTGTGTCTGCGCAGGTTGTGTCTCTTTTGTCTGACTGGAAGCTATGACGTTGTTGATTGCCGATACAGCCGCCGTGTATTTTTCACTCTCTTCCTCTAATGCAACTGTCACTTCAACCATAGGCGGTTTTAAAAAGGAAAAAAAGCCCTTATTTTTGACGTCTTTGACATTCATGACAACTACGCCTTCACCTAATTCACGCTTGGCATTATCCAGTGCTTCTTTTTCGGTTTTTGCAGTAAATTTCTTGATAATCATTATGCTGTCACCATCCCAACAGACTGTAATTCAATATTTGATTCCACTTCATTGTAAGACACAACAACCAAGTCTTTAAAATAATCCTCTGTCAATTTCTTGAAATATACTCTCACAATCGGAGATGTGATTACAAGAGGCATCTTACCCAAATCCTCCAGTTTCTTTGTCTCCGTACCTACAGAATCCATGATTGCCTTTGTCTTATTCGGGTCAAGCGTCAGATAAGCTCCCTGTTCGGTCTGCTTCACACTGGACATAATTTCCTGCTCCAGCTTCGGATCAAGGGTTACTACGCTGGTTGTCTCGTTAGAGAGGAAGAACTTATTGGATATCGCCCTCTTAAGACTCTGTCTGACGTATTCTGTCAAAATATCGGTATCTCTCGTTGTCGTCGCATAATCCGCAAGCGTTTCAAATATTGTAAGCAAATCTCTGATAGAAATGCCTTCCCGCAGAAGGTTCTGCAATACTTTCTGTATTTCTCCCAGTCCAAGCAGCTTGGGTACCAATTCCTCCACCAGAGAAGGATTGGATTCCCTTAAGTTGTTGACCAGATTCTGTACATCCTGTCTGGTTAAAAGCTCTGCTATGTACTGTCTTATAATCTCAGTCAGATGCGTCGCTATAATCGATGGCGGATCAACTACGGTATATCCCATACTCTCCGCACGCTCTCTCTGACCTTCCGTAATCCAGATAGCCGGCAGATGGAAGGACGGTTCAAAAGTCGGAATACCGGTAATCTCTTCTTCAACATATCCGGGATTCATCGCCATATAATGGTCAAAAAGTATCTCGCCCTCACTAACCTGTACGCCTTTGATTTTAATAATATATTGGTTCGGATTCAACTGTATGTTATCACGCAGACGGATAATCGGCACAACGGTACCAAGTTCCAAAGCAATCTGGCGTCTGATCATAACGACACGGTCTAACAGGTCACCGCCTTGATTGACATCCGCAAGCGGAATGATACCGTAACCAAACTCAAGCTCAATCGGGTCAACCTGTAAAAGCGAGGTGACATTCTCCGGCTGCCTGATTTCTTCAGCTGCCGCCTCCTCTTCGTCCGCCTCGTGTTCAATCTCCGCCGTCTCGATAGTGCCTGCCATAACCCTGCCGGCTACAATAAATACCATGCCTAATCCTACGAATATCACAGTATTAAGAGGCGTAATAACACCCAGCGCAGCAATAACCGCACCAACCAGATAAAGCACCTTCGGTACACCGAATAACTGCCCGATCAACACCGTACCGAAATCGGCATCTTTCGAACCTTTCGTCACCAGAATACCCGTAGACAATGAGATAAGCAATGACGGAATCTGGCTGACCAGACCATCACCAATGGTCAAAATTGTAAACTGCGAAAGAGCATCGTTTAACTCCATGCCCTGCCGCAATACTCCCATCGCAATACCGCCCACAATATTTATGAGTGTGATGAGCAGACCTGCCGTGGCATCTCCCTTTACATATTTCACGGCACCGTCCATAGAGCCAAAGAAGCTTGCCTCTTCCTGAATCTTCTCACGGCGTTTCTTAGCTTCCGCGTCACTGATTGCCCCCGTATTCAAATCGGCGTCAATCGCCATCTGTTTACCCGGCATAGCGTCCAGCGTGAATCTGGCTGTAACCTCAGCAACACGCTCAGAACCCTTGTTGATAATCATAAACTGTACAATAATCAAAATAACAAATACAATACAGCCAACAATGATATCATTACCACCTACATATTCGCCGAATGTCCGAACTACGTTACCGGGATCGCCGGTCGTCAAAATCAATTTGGTGGAAGAAACATTCAGCGCGATTCTGAATATCGTAGTAAACAACAGAATCGTCGGGAAATAGGACATGTTCAGAACTTCATTAGCAAACATACAACTGAACATAACCGTAAATGCTACCGCAATATTACATGCCAACAGCAGATCGAGAAGCCCCGCTTTAACCGGCACAATCAACATGATAAACGCTGCAAGCACGTATGCAACTACCCCAATATCCGCCGTTTTCAGTTTTCCCATGACCGTTTCCTCCTTTCCTGTTATATTTTTTCTCAACTTGGAAAAATGCACTCTTTGCGCACTCTTTCAGACATATCCTATACTTTACCCTGCAAATGATATACGAAGGCAAGTACTTCCGCCACTGCCTGATATAATTCCGGCGGAACAACGCTGCCCACATCTACATTGGCATACAGCATACGGGCAAGCGGTTTATTCTCTACAATCTCAATATGATTTTCTTTTGCAGTTTCCTTAATCCTCTGTGCCAAATAATCTGCACCCTTCGCTACAACATAGGGCGCATCATACATCTGCGGATCATACTTGATTGCCACCGCAAAATGCGTCGGGTTGGTAATAACCACATCCGCCTGCGGAAGCGCCTGCATCATACGACGCCTTGATGCTTCCTGCATACGCTGACGCTGCTTGCCCTTAATCTGCGGATCACCTTCCTGATTCTTATACTCGTCTTTTACTTCCTGCTTCGTCATTTTCATGTCATTTTTAAATTTCCACTTTTGATAAATGTAATCAAGCAGTGCAATGATCATGTAAAATAGCGAGATGCGAATTCCAAGGTTCACAACTATCCTACCAGCCTGTATGATTCCCTGATTTAAAGAAAAGTCATAAAATTGGTACAGCGGAGGCATATTTTTCTTCAAATAAGAATAGACAACATATCCTACCAGTCCAATTTTAAGAAGCGATTTTACCAGCTCCACCAGTGAATTAGGCGAAAAAATCCGCTTAAAACCACTGACCGGATTCAATTTGTTAAACTTAGGCTGCAACGGTTTTGTAGTCGGCTTCCATTTCACCTGTACCACATTCGTCAGAAATGATACCAGAAAACCGATCAGAAGAAACGGAGCTAATATAAGCAGCACCCTTGCCATTGCACGGACAAAAAGCATATTGATTGTCTGCTCCTGTATATTACCGTCATACATCTTAATATATTCCGGAATCTGGGAATAAATATCGCGCATATTACCTACGAAAAAGGTACCCATATATTCCACCCAGAAGTAAATCAACAGAAAGAAAACCAGCAATTCAAATGCATTGGTAACTTCCTTGCTCTTGGCAACCTGCCCTTCTTTACGGGCATCCTCCAGCTTTTTGGAAGTAGGGTCTTCTGTTTTCTCTCCGCCGGGTCCGTCCTTGGCAAAGAACTGGAGATTATACTCTAGTATCACATCATCCCCTCCACAAAAGATACAATCATCTTCTTCATCTCCACGGACACATAATCTGCCGCGGCAGGAAGCATTCTGGCAGTCAGAAATATGATTCCGATTCCCACCAGCACCTTAAGCTGCATACCTACCGCAAACATATTGAGCTGCGGAGATACTTTCGCCAAAACGCCGAGAACTGCATTCAGTAATATCATCGTGCAGAAAATCGGAAGAATAATGCGAAATCCGATGGCGATATAATCTCCCAAAAACATCACAACCGATTCCAGCAAAGACTCCGATTTAAATATTGCCCCGTTGACGGGAATCAATGTAAAACTATCGATAAGCGCACGTAACAGATACTGATACATGCCGGTTATTATCATATATAATGTAAAAAAATATTGGTAAAACACACCGGTAAAGGTTGCCTGCTGTCTGGTCGTCGGATCCATCAACGACACCATGGATATACCTATCTCCATATCTGCAATGCTTCCGGCAAAAGAAGTCACTGTAGTACATATCTGGGCACCCCACCCAATCAAAAATCCTGTCAGCGCTTCCTTCATAACAACAACCGCATATCCCACTACTGTGTTATATACAACCACGTTATGGTCCACTGCGGCATAGACCAGATATGCCAGAAAAATACTAAATCCCACCTTCACCCTGCGTGGCACGCCATTCATTGAAAAAAAGGGCGCCGAGTAAACAAAACAGGTGATCCGTACCAGAATCAGTAAAAAATATTCTAAATCTGCATAACTAAAAGTAAAATTGATCATGCCGTCACTCACTCTTATCTGATGTAAGCACCGAAATCAGACCATAAACTCACCATAAACTCTATCATATTATTCATAATCCAATGCCCCATAAGAATCAATGCCAAAAAAATGGCAAGTATCTTCGGCACGAAGGTAAGCGTCTGCTCCTGAATAGAGGTGACTGTCTGAAAAATACTGATAATCAAACCAACACACAAAGACACAAGCAAAAGCGGCGCCGCACATTTGATAATTGTAAATATAGCCGTCTCTGCAATGGCAGTGATGTCATCTATTGTCATATTCTCCTCCGCTTTCTGTTACCAGTAAAAACTATCTACCAATCCTTTAATAATCAGATACCAACCGTCCGCCAGCACAAAGAGTAAAATCTTAAATGGCATGGAGATTGTTGTAGGCGGCAGCATCATCATACCCATACTCATAAGAGTTGATGCAACTACCATATCGATTACAATAAACGGTATATATATCAAAAACCCGATAATAAATGCATATCGAAGTTCACTGATGATAAAACTCGGTACCAGCACACTCATCGGTATCTCATCCAGCTCTCCGCTCCACTCCAGACGGCTGATATCCATAAACAGACCAACATCCTTCTTAAGTGTCTGCTTATACATAAATGTTCTAATCGGAGCTGCCGCCTTCGTAATCGCTTCTTCCTCGTTCAGTTCACCCGCCTCATAAGGTACCACCGCTTCCGTGTAGATTGACGTAAGCGTCGGCTGCATGATAAAGAACGTCAAAAAGAGCGCAATACCTATCAACACTGTGTTAGGCGGCGCCGTCTGTGTATTAAGAGCCTGCCTCGTAAAATGCAGAACAATAATAATTCTGGTAAACGAGGTCATCATGATAATCAGTGTCGGTGCAATAGCAATAAGAGTAAGTATCATCAGAATGCGCAAAGCGCCATTCACGCTGCCGTTGCCATCGCCGTACGTAATCGTCACCGTATTGGCTATATTCAATTCTGCGAGATCATCGGCATTCTCTGATGTCCCCGGCGCTCGTTCATTCGTCCGCTCCTCCGTAGTTCCCGTAAGATTAGACTCTCTATAAGGAGTGTCCGCCGCTGCCAGTGCTGTTGCTTTCTGGCTAAGACACAATATGCCTGCCATTAACAGCAGGCATACTAATTTTGCCAAATGATATCCGGAAAAAAACTTTTTCATTCGTCTCGCCCATCTTCTTTTTCCAGAAAATTCTTTTTTTGTAATTTCTCCAAAATATCTTTAAATCCTTGTCCTTTAGAAAGATTTTTATCAGAGAAAATTAAATCCTGTTCAGGAATCTCTGTTAACATTGTAACAGTATCTTTACAAATTGCTACCGCCAAATATTTCCTTCCTACTCGTACAATTTGGATGTATTTATTGTTAGAGAGCCTGATTGTATCCAGAATCTCCATATTGGCGTTAACATTCTGACTTTTCTGATATCCCGCTGTCCATTTTGTGACCCAGTATGTAATCACAAGCACAAACAGGAACAGAATAAGTACCGTCATAAACTGTACATAAGAATCAACACTCTTTGATACAGTAAGTATCATTATCCCACTACCTTCTTAACAGCCTCTAATACACGGTCTGCTTGGAAAGGCTTCACGATAAAGTCCTTGGCGCCGGACTGAATGGATTCAATAACCATAGCCTGCTGTCCCATTGCCGAACACATAATAATCATTGCACCGGGATCTGTTTCCTTAATTTTCTTCAGCGCCTGAATACCATCCATCTCGGGCATCGTGATATCCATCAATACCAAATCGGGTTTTAATTCGTTGTATTTCTCGACAGCCTTGGCACCGTTCTCGGCTTCCCCGGCTACATTATACCCGTTCTTAGTCAAGATGTCCTTGATCATCATACGCATGAATGCTGCATCATCACATATTAAAATATTTTTTGCCATCTTTCTTCTCCTATCATATTTTATTTGATAATTTCAGTTACACGAACACCAAAGCTTTCTTCTATTACAACTACTTCACCCTTTGCAACAAATTTACCATTCACCAATACGTCAATCGGCTCACCGGCAATCTTATCAAGTTCAATAATCGTACCCGGCGCAAAATCTAATATATCCGAAATAGATTTAGACGTTCTGCCAAGTTCTACCGTAACTTCCAACGGCACATCTTTAATCAGTGTAATATTCTCCTGCGGCTGTGCCGGATTGAAATCGGTAGAAAAACTCTGAAACTGCGCTGGCTGTATATTCATATTAGGCTGCATCTGCGGCATCATCTGCATCTGCGGCATCATTTGCATTTGTGGCATCATTTGCATCTGCGGCATACCCATCATTCCCATCTGACTCATATCCATTTGTGGCGCTGCCATTTGTGGCGCCATCTGCGGTGTTCCCATTTGCGGCGCCGCCATCTGCGGTGCGGGCGTCGGTGTCGGCGTCGGTGTCGGCGATGCCTGTGGTGCAGGCGCCGGTTCTGTTTCACCCAATTGGTTCTTTAAGAAAGTATCGCATAATTCTTTCGCAAAGTCTATAGGGTACAGCTGCATAATTGTAGAATCGACCAAATCATCAATCTGCATCCTAAATGCAATTTTGACAAAATCTCCCTCCAAGAAAGGAGCTATATCACCACCGGATTTGAAAGCAGTCAAATCTACCAGACTTGCATCCGGAGGGCTGATATCAATCATCTTACCAAGCATCGTAGAAAGAGATGTTGCCGAAGAACCCATCATCTGATTCATCGCTTCAGAGATTGCACTTAAATGCAGTTCTCCTAATTCTCCGTCTATGTTGCTTCCGTCTCCACCCATCATAAGATCGGTGATAACCTTAACATCATGTTCTTTTAATACAAGGATATTGGAACCATCCAGACCTACCGTATATTTAATTTGAATAAATACACACGGCTTTTCATAATCCTGCAGTACGCTCGCCCATCTTGCTATTGTAACAACAGGTGTCGTAATATTAACCTTACGGTTAACAAGCGAGTACAGTGTTGTAGCCGAGGAACCCATACTGATATTGGCAACCTCGCCAATTGCATCCTTCTCTATTTCTGTCAGGAGTGAACTATCCGGTTCACCCTCGGCTGAAGGTGCAGATGCCGCCGGTGCGTCTGATGCTGCCGGTGCCTCAGACGCTGTCGGCGTCTCAGGCGCTGCTGGCGTCTCAGGTACAACCGGTTCTTCCGGTGCACTTCCGGCATCGCTTGGTGCATCCATACCGCTCAAGAGTGCATTTATTTCATCTTGTGATAACATTCCGTCCATGCCTCTACTCCCCCTCTCTAATTACCGACGTTACTCGCACAGCATATTTATCCTTGCTGGAACCCGGTAATGCGGTGAATTTCTTGATATTACCGACATATACCTTCAAATCCTGTTCTATATCGGTATCTAATCGTATGATATCTCCGAGCTGTAAATTGACAAAATCGTTTACGGAAATTCTTGTCTTGCCAAGTACTGCCTTCACCGGAACATCTACTCTCTTGATCAATGCTTCGATATACTCCTCGAAATCTTCTTCCTTCTGTTCCTGCATGTTAGCATACCAGTATTTCGTATTCAGCTTATCCATGACAGTTTCCAGAGTAAAGAATGGGAGACATATATTCATGAAGCCTTCCACTTCGCCGATTTTCATATTCAGCGTAACAATAGCAATCATATCATTTGGCGCTATAACCTGTGCAAACTGAGAATTTGTCTCAATTCTTTCCATCACAGGATTCAAATCCACCACATTCTTCCACGGCTCGCGCATAAGCTGCATGCACACCACCATCATTTTCTCTATGATTGTCATCTCAATCTCTGTAAAATCTCTGTTCTTATCAAGCGGCTCTCCGCTTCCACCCAGCATCCTATCTATCATAGCATATCCAAGCTGTGTTGCCAATTCAATCAATATCGTACCGCCAAGCGGTTGAAAATTGACAATTCCCAAGATAACCGGATTAGAAAGAGCATTGGTAAACTCTGAGAAAATAACCGTCTCAGAACTTGCCACGGAAATCTGTATGTTCTTTCTAAGATATATCGGAAGACTGGTAGACAGCAAACGCCCGTAATGCTCATATATAATCTCCAGTGTTCGCAGATGTTCCTTTGAGAACTTAGTAGGACGCTTGAAGTCATAGTTCTTCACCTGCTTATCACTGTTGTCATTCATATCCTCTGCGTCAATTTCGCCGCTGCTCAGTGCGGCGAGCAGATTGTCAATCTCATTTTGAGATAGTACCTCTCCCACGAAAGTTCACCTCCTGTGGCACTATTTAAGGAAATTATTGAATCATAATGTCACTAAACGCCACATTAAAGATAAACTCGGACTCAAACATCTTCTGAATCCTCTCAAGTATCTCGGCTCTGATTTGATCCTGATTGTTTCTCGCTTCATCTACCGTATACTGACCAACAATATCATTGATCTCACTCTTAATAAGACTTTCTCTGCTTTGCATTTCTTCATCCGATCCATACGTTTTATAATCCTTATCCTTGGTATTCATGGACAGGGTAACAACCGCAATAAAGAAATGAGGGTCGCCGTCATTGCCTTCGGCATCCTGCTCTATCTTTAACGGTATTGTCATCTTCTCAGAGATGTCATACGTTGCGATATCGGACATCGGAACAACTACCTCTTGTGCATCCTCTCCGTTTCCGTTCGCTTCCAACTCCAGATTAAGCGCTGTCGCAATGTTATCCACCAACGCAGCTGTCTTTCTTGAAGTGCCCGTTACACTGAACATCATGATTGCTGTTAATACGATATTCACAATCAGAAGTGCCAGTATAACAATCGAAATCAAATTCTTCTTCATGACTGATTTTCTCCTTTTTACACTTTCTATCTTCCGCAATATATTCTATCACGCGAAATATTCATTGATATACCAAAATTCATCACTTTAGTATGAACTCAATGAATTATAGATCTTAATTTCTACACGGCGGTTCTTGGTTCTGCCCTCCGCAGTGGAATTATCTGCGACCGGCATATACTCACCTCTGCCCGAATGCTTCACTTCCGCGGGATCCAGACTGGTAACCGACAACAGATAATTAAATACTGATAAAGCTCTACCCGAACTCAATTCATCATTATTAGAGTACTTAGCGCCCGACATCGGTACATTATCCGTATGTCCTTCTATTTCTATCGTCCCTTCGGCATATCTTTCCAGAATCAAGCCGACCTGATCCAGCACCGGTTTTGCCTCTTCTTTGAGTTCAACGCTCCCGGAATCAAACAAAATTGCGCCTTTTAATGTCAACTGCACATACTGGGACGTGAATTCAATATCAATGTCGCTTGTCATATCCTTCTCAGCGATTGCTTCTTCAATCTTCTCGGCAAGCTCCTCAGATTCCTCCATCTGCGCTTCCTCTAACTGTTCCTGCGCAGCGGCTACATCGTCATCGACAACATCGCCTTCATTCATTTTACCCGTACTGTTAATATAATCATCCAGCTCATTCAACTGGCTGACACCGTTACTGATTAACACACCATCCCCGATAGCGGATGCTCCCGCATCGAATACGGAAAACATCTGATTGAAGGATGCTACAATCGCTTCCTGTTTATCCTCATCAATACTAGACATCGCAAAAAGTAGCACAAAGAAGCAGAGCAGCAGGTTCATCAGATCGCTGAATGTTGCCATCCACGCTGGCGAGCCTTTCGGCGGTTCTTCAGGCTTCTTCTTAGCCATCTGCTTCACCTCCGAGTTCATCGTTCGTGGCCTTCCTGTCGCCCGGTGCAAGGAAGGACTTCAACTTCTCTTCAATAACACGCGGATTTTCGCCCGCTTGAATTGACAGCAGTCCTTCAATCTCTATTTCTTTGACCATCATCTCTTCGTCATTCTTACCTTTCAGCTTCGTAGCTACCGGAGAACAAATCCAGTTTGCTAATACGGAACCGTAGAATGTCGTAACAAGAGCTGTCGCCATATTAGGACCGATGGAAGCAAAATCAGACAAGTCTTTCAACATCAGAATCAGACCAATCAATGTACCAATCATACCCCATGCAGGACCCATGGCTCCCAAGTTCTCCCAGAAACCAATCTTCTCTTTATGTCGTCCTTCCACACTGGCTAGCTCTGTCTCCATAATCGCACGAACCAATTCAGGGTCGGTACCATCCACAACAAGCAGAATGCCTTTCTTCAGGAACTCGTCATCAATGTCCCCCGCAGCCTCTTCCAGAGAAAGCAAACCTTCTTTACGTGCAACATTAGAAAGATCAATAATTTTCTGAATGATCTCCGGAACATTCAAAACAGATTGTTTGAAAATCAATGTGAAGCTCTTCAAGCCACCCACAAAATTAGGCAAGGAGTAACTCGCAAGAATACACATAAATGCACCACCAAATGTAACAAGCGCTGACGGTGCGTGGAGAAAGCTTGTTACTACAGAAAAACTCTTACCAAACACCATACCGAAGATCATCAACGCCAAACATGCCAATAAGCCGATAATCGAAGCTATATCCATCTGTACTCACCCGTTTTACACTAATCTGCAAAAATATCCTTTCTATACGATTTTACTAAATTTTTCACTTCTTGTCTACTTTCTTTTACAATTATTTTCCGCCCCGTTGTGAATGTCAAGACGGTGTCCGGCGTCTCCTCCGCTAACTCGAGCAAATCAGGATTGATAAGAATTTTCACGCCGTTAATCTTAGTAACCTCTATCATAGGAACCTCCCAACGGATCTTACCCTAAATATGTATGCTGTCAATATCCTTGTATATGTAACTGCATTGAACTTTTATATTCTACCACACATCTTAAAAAACTGCAAAAAAAAATTATGGAAATCTCAAATAATAAGTAAATTAAATGAACTACAAAAGAGGAACTCTCCAAACAAGAAAGTCCCCCTTATTATGCGCCTTACGGCGCTTATCTCTTCAGATTAACAAGCTCTTCCAGCAACGTATCAGAAGTCGTGATAATACGGCTGTTTGCTTGGAAACCACGCTGTGTGGTGATCATCGTGGTAAACTCGGAAGACAAATCTACATTACTCATCTCCAGCACACCTGAAGTCATGGAACCGCCGCTTGCCGTAATGTCCTTGCCGACACCGTCAAACTCACCGGAGTTTTGTGTTGCGGAATATAAGTTATTACCCGCCTTGGCAAGACCTGACGCATTGGCAAATTCCGCCACCGCTATCTGTCCTAACAATTTCGTCAAGCCATTATCGTAAGAAGCCGTGATTCTGCCGTCCTGCCCAATTTCAATACCAATCAGCTCACCAATCTTTCTCCCCTTGCCGGAAGCAGTACTATCCTTGGAACCGGGTGTAAGCTCTAACGTACACTTCTTACCGTTACCGAAATTGTTTACTGATGAAAAATCAATGTCAACATTACTGAACTGACTCAAATCGATCATCTCACCAGAGATAGAAGATGCAGATGAATTAAATGTGAGCGTAGCCGTATCAATTCCCACTCCGCCAATACCAGAGAAATAACCCGTATCATGGTCAAATATCAGTTCCATGCCTCTCGTATGCTCTGTCTCAGTAATCTGCGCCGTTCCGTTCGGAGCAATGTATGAAATCTTGTAATCTTTATTACTGGTATCTTCTAAATTATATACATATTTCAAGATATCTTTCTCATCCGCCGGCATCGTTAATTCCAAACCGAACGATGAACCCGTACGTATTGCATTCTTGGTCGGAGTAAAATCGGCTTCAAATGTGATTTCCATTTCTCCCGCTTTACCATCCGCCTTCTGTGCCACCGTAACATTTTTCACGCCCTTTAACGAGTCAAGACTAGACAGATAAGCTGCCATATCCGTTACTTCCGTTCCAAGCGTTGCGCCGTCAGCCGTAGGCTTCTGATAATACTTACTAGTCGTCTCATCATAAATCAAATTATACGGCTCCGCCTCCAACTGTTCTTTCGTCAAGGACACTTTACCTTCTACGGTAACTGCATCCGCAGTACCCGCAGTCACGCTGCCGCCGTCAGCCGGCACTTTCACTGTCACACTGTCACCTGCCGCAACCACCAGCGCATTCTGTTCAAAATTCTGCAGGATCTCACTAAACGCCAACGTTACGTTAAACTTACTCGTACCGTCAAACGTTGCATCCTTATTAGCAGCATATGCAGAAGTTTTCGTCGGATCTGAGTTAGAACCAAACGTCGCAATCTGGTTAATGTTCTCCAAACCATATTTCTTAACTAAGGATGTCCCCGTAGCATCCAGAATATCATCTAACTGCACACGGAATCTGTCATCGTCACCAATGCCATGAAAACTCATCTTAACCGTATATGCATAACCTTGCGCATCAAAAATTGTGAAGGTACGAATCGCACCCGCATCACTGTTGATTGTCGGATCGGTCTTATCCAGAATACCCGATACGTATGCTTTGGTCGTCGCTTCCGGCGGAGCCGTCAGATTATCCGTATTCATGACCTGAAGCGCCGACACTACATCAGATCTGATGTCGCCTGTCTGCGGATCTACCTGCCATCCCATAACTGTATAACCAAGACTCGCCATAACCAGATTACCTGCGCCGTCCACGGTAAAAGAACCGTCTCTTGTGAAGAAATTCTGGGAGCCGTCGCTTACGACGAAGAAAGAATCTCCCTCAATCATAACATCCCACGGATTGTTAGTAGACTGTGCGGAACCCTGCTGCGTGATTGCAGTAGAGATTGCGCCGGTCTTAGAACCAAGACCAATCTGTCTGGGATTTATACCGCCTCGTCCGGTATTTGCATTCGCACCGGAAGCTGCCTGTGTTGTTTGGTATAACAAATCGTTGAATACCATGTTCTGTGACTTATATGCTGTTGTGTTAACGTTCGCGATATTGTTACCGATAACGTCCATTCTGGTCTGGTGCGTCTTAAGACCTGCTACACCAGAGAATAATGATCTCATCATAGTGATATGACCTCCTTAAATCTGTGTCGAAACCGTTCGGGACAACTGTCTAAACGGCAGTCATCCCATCGCCCCATCCGTCGTTCCGGGACGTAAGCCTCCTTTAAGGTCCGGCTATATAATTACGGCTCCGTCAATATTTGTAAATACATTTTCATCGGTTTCTGTCTGATCCATAGCCGTGATAACCGTCTGATTCGGCACATTCACGATAAACGCCAGTGAATCGACGATAACCAACGATTCGTTGATTCCCTTCGCACCCGCTTTAGCTGCTCCCATGTTCAGGCGTTCAACCTGTTCCTTGGTCAATTCAATATTTCGGTCAACCAGACGGTTCGCCGCATGCTTTGAAAACCTTACCTCTCCGTCCGTCTGAATATCTACCGTCTTACCCGATAAGATATCCTGAAAACTCGGTCCGTTCTGCTTTAATGCACCCGCCTGCTGTCTGCCTGCATTTAAATATTGATCCTGCAGCTGTTCTATGGAAAGGAACTGATTACCTTGAATCTTCATATTAACTCTCCTCCTTGAGATGACTGCTACCGCCTCCGGCGATGATACTTTCACAGTTCCTTCTGTGTCGTCATTTTCAGATTACTTCGTATCGGAACCTTCACCTGAATCATCATCAGGGTCATTGCCATCTTCATTAGGAATAATGTCTTTCATTCTCTGGATATAAGTCTTAGCGCCCTCGATATAGTCATCCGTCAAGAAACTTAACTGATACTCATCCATGCTGTTAAGAATCTCCTCCAGTTTCTCCACATTGTCTCTGTCCGCAATTGACAGCATACCAATCTCTGGAAGTTTCTTGTAAATATTCAAGAAGTCTGCCGCCTTAGCATATCCTTCCAGATATTTCTTATCCGCCACTTTATCCAGATCATCCATGGAATATAATTCTCCGGCGATTGAAAGATACGCCTTATTATTCTCATACACAACGAAATCTACATTGCCCTGTACCTGAGTTGTTTTACCTGTGCTGTCAGTAACTTTCATAAGTACCGTCTGACCTACTAGCGATGACGCTCTGGAAAGTTCCAATGTTGCGCTCATGTTCTGCATCTGCTCCAATGAGGAGAATGTCGCGAACTGAGAAATGTACTCTGTGTTAGAAGTCGGCTCCAATGGATCCTGATATTTCATCTGCGCTACTAAAAGCTGCAAAAATGCATCTTTATCCATTCCGGAATTTGCCTTCTTAATATTTTCCTTGGCAAGAGATGCTGCTGTCTGACTCTCGACAAATTTACCGTCTTGTACTGCCTGTACTGCTCCCATATAATTACTCCTCTCTTTATACTGTGTAATCTACAGTGTTACCGTTTGCTTTCATCATCTCCACTGCAATACGCTCAGAATCTTCCATCTCGGAAAGCTCATCTTCTTCGTCAATTTCATCCAGATTAATCTTCCTCGTACTCTTAGCGGATTTGCCTTGTTTCTGATCCGTATTCGCATTATCCTGCGAAAACTGCTGACCATATTCATGACTGGCAACCGTGACTTCCACTGCATCAACTTTAATTCCCTGCTCTTCAAATTGTTCCTTAAGCTGAATAAGCTGTGTCTCAATCACTGCGCGGACCGCTTCGTTCTGCGTAGTAAACTGTGCCGTAATTGCACCGTCTTTTGATGCAATCTGTACATTTACCGTACCCAAGCTGGCTGGGTGAAGTTGTAACTCCATCTGCTGTGTATCAGCCTTCAGATTGATTCGCATGTAATCCATAATCTGGTTCATGATATCTTCCGTCTGCATTGACTGATATCCCGCGCTTACGGGAGCCGGTGTCTCAACCACCTCTATCGGCTTATCAGGTGTCTGTAACAAAGGATTTCCTGCCGCTTGATCCGCCGCATTTCCTTCTCCTCTGCCACTGTCCGCTGAAGCATCTTTAGTCTGCATTCTGCGTGTGTCCTGTAAATCCGCCTTAGAAGTGTCCGTCACTTCTTCCTGAACGCTCTTATTGCCGCTTGCATCATCCACAGTCACTTTCACTTGAACCGTCTCGCCATCTTTCTGAACAGACACCGTGTAATCCTTCATACCTTCCAGATCTGCCCCCGGCATATCCTGTACAAGCGCTGCATCCAGTATGTCTGATTCCCCATTCTCAGAAATCATCTGTTCTACTAATGCGTTAAGCTCTTCTTCGCTAAGTCCCAATTCCTCCTGCAGGCTCGCAAGGCTTTCTTCCACTACCGCAAATAAATTCTGCAGATTACCATACAGCGTTTCGTTCGTCACAAGCGAAAGTTCATCGGTACTGCCCGATATCTGAAGTAAAAGCTGTCTCAGATTATCCACATCGAACAATTCAACCGCCGTAAGCCCCAACACTGCCATGGCTTCTTCTACCTCTTCCGGTGTCACATCCATCTCATCAGCGATGTCCTGCACCAGTTCCTCGGCTGCTTTCTCCACTTCTTCTGTGCTGCCGTCTGACTTTGCCGCTTCATCGGTGTGCTGAACGGTTTTATCTCCGCCCCGCTGCATCGCATCTTCGGTCTTAGTCGAATCATTCGCCGTATGCTGCTCGGTATTTTGTACCGCAGTGTCTTTTTTGGCTGTGCTCACGGCTGTGTTTACCGATGCCGCAACAGAAGTGTTTCCGGCTGCACCTGCATGAAGACTCTTGAGTGAGTCGTTCACTTTCGTCATAACCTTGTCGAAGCTGCCCTTTACGAGCTCTTCCTGCTTTGTTCCTGTCTGCTCAGTCTGAACTGCTGCCTGACCAGCCTTTAAATTAAACAAAGCATTCACATTGTTTACAGTCATACTTTTTCCTCCTTTCTTTAATTTTCAATGTTCTATGCCTTCCGGCATGAATTATATATAATGGATGATAGAGCGCACCTTAGACACACTCCGCCATCTCAATATATATCGGCTTAAATACCCGATTCCTTTAGTAGGCAGCCACCATTAATCATGAATCAGGATCCATGATTCTTGTCAATCTGGCTGCGGTTTCTGAATCCATAACGCCTAATATTTTACCGCGGTCCTCGGCACTCATCTGATACAAAATCTTAGCAGCCAGATCAAGGTCATCCGTCATACTCTCGAAGATTGCCGCCGCTTCCTTAGGCTTCATCTCGGAGTAAGCCTGCGCATAATCCTGTACTTCCTTGCTTACTTCTGTTTGTTCGACTACTTGTTTGTACAAATATTCCGCCATGGCGGGATCCATACTCTCATAATATTTCTGATATGCTTCCGCCCCCGGTCCGTTTTCAGCGTAAACCACTTCTTCGTAAAACTCAGTCTTGATTCTTTCAAACTCTACCTGTGCATCCTCAAAAGTCTGCAATCTATCTATTTCGGCGCGAAGTTGATCCAGTTCTTCCGAATCTGTGTTGCTGGCTGTCTGCGCTCTCTCAAGCTCAAGCTCAAGCTCCGTGATATAATCCACGGCTTCCCGTAAGCTGGTATACCCGCCGTACGCCTCTTCGTCGTCCGTTGTTACCACCGCATCTGACGGAAGGATTTTATTGATGACCGGAACGTCTTTCAGTACCGGTGCAAGCACACCCGAACCAAAACCGCCCACGTCCAATTTAATCAACAGACACAGAATTGCAAGCCAGATAATAACAATAACAATCGTTACCAAAGCAACGGACACACCACCTGCATCCTCATCCTCAGCCAATTGTGCTTCCTGTGCGGAAATCTCCTTGGCGCGCTGCTTAGCTTCCTTTTTCTGCGCTTTCTGATCGTCTTTTATCTTTTTACGCTCTTCCTTTAATCTCTTTTTTTCTGCCTTGGTATCCACCTCGGCATTCAAAAGTTCGTCAGCCATTCTTACTCCCCTTTTCCACGCTGTCCGTAAGTATAACTGGTCAGCTCATCTACCGCTTTACCTTCTGCGGCATTCTCTTCTTGTATAAACTGCTCTAAGGCTTTCTCTTTCAGCCGTTCGTGCATCTTACGCTCCTGCATGACTTCCTGCAGTTTCAGCCTTGCCGCTTCCACAACATTCTGTGCCAATGCGACTTGCTCTCTCTGTTCCTCTATCATCGCATCCATGATCAACATGGCATTTCTATTATCTTTCAAATCATTTACGTGCAGTACATCGCTGCGCATCTTCCTGCCTTCTTCAAGATAGGCTTCCTTCCTGTCAATCAGCTCCTGCAGTCTTTCTTCTTCTTCCATGAGCTTCATCTGCGCTCTGCCAAGCTCCATTTTGGCCTGCGTTTCTAACTGATACTGGATATTCAAAATGCTCTGCATTCTGTATGTAAATTTCGCCATGACCGGTTACCTCTTTTATTCCGCAAAAAGCTCCCGCAGCATATCTACTGCCTGCTCATAGTCGAATTTATCATTCACATCCTGCATCAAAAACTCATTCACCGCATCAATCTTGGCTATGGCATAGTCAATCTTCGGATTACTGCCGCTCTTGTAAGCACCGATATTGATCAAGTCCTCCGCTTCATTGTGAGTCGCGAGTACATTTTTAAGCTTTCCAGCAAGTCCTTTATGTTCTTTATCAACAATCTGCGACATACATCTCGAGATGCTCTGCAGCACATCGATTGCCGGATAATGGTTCTGGTGCGCCAGTTTACGATTCAGCACAATATGCCCGTCTAAGATACTTCTTGCCGTATCCGTAATAGGCTCATTCATATCATCGCCGTCCACCAAGACTGTATATAACCCTGTGATAGAACCTACCGCAGCGCACCCGGCTCTCTCCAAAAGTTTCGGCATCTCTGAATATACACTCGGAGGGTATCCTCTGGACACCGGCGGTTCTCCGCTCGCCAGCCCTATTTCTCTCTGAGCCATGGAAAAACGCGTCAGTGAATCCATCATAAGCAGGACATCTTTCCCCTGATCCCTGAAATATTCTGCAATGGCAGTCGCCGTTTTCGCAGCCTTATTCCTCTCCAGAGCCGCCTTGTCGGAAGTAGCAACCACCACTACCGAACGCTTCATGCCTTCCTCGCCCAAATCTCTTTCTATAAATTCACGTACTTCCCTGCCACGCTCACCAATCAATGCAATCACATTGATATCCGCCTTCGTATTGCGTGCAAACATACCCATCAAAGTAGATTTCCCTACTCCGGAACCGGCAAAAATGCCGATACGTTGTCCCTTACCCACAGTCATCAAGCCGTCAATCGCCTTCACACCGAGTGGAAGCACTTCATCAATAATCTTCCTGCTCATCGCATCCGGCGGCTGCGCCTCCACACTATAAGGAGTTCCGGGCATATACTCGCCGTTAATTCTGCCAAGACCGTCCAGCACCTTACCGAGCAGTTCGTTACTGACAGGCACCGACAGCGGTTCTCCTGTATTCTCCACGATACAGCCCAGCCCAATGCCGTCCGTTTTGTCACAAGGCATGAGAAGTGTCTTGCGCTCCTTGAATCCGACCACTTCCGCCATAATCGGGCTGTACGCATCCTCCGCCGGATATATTTTGCACAAATCTCCCAGCGTAGCCTCCGGACCTGCCGATTCAATTGTCAGACCCACTACATTCTCAACCCGCCCTTTTTTCTTGAAAAAGGTCTCGTTCGTTATTTTGCTGTATTTAGAAAAATTAATCATTGGATTTTTCAAATGATAACACCCGCAATTTATTAGTTAATTCTTGCAACTGCGTATCAACGCCGCAGTCAAAAATACCGCCATCCGTCTCAATCAGGCAGTCACCCTGATTGAGGGCAAGGTCTTCAACAATTTCCACTATGCCTTTACCTGCAGTTGCGCCTTCCGTGAGAGCTTGTTTCTGCATATTGACATAAGGGTAATCGTCCTGAGAAACATGAACAATAAAAGTCCTGCTGCTTTCCACCCGTCTTAAGGTGGCATCAATCAAATGCACCAGGATATCTCTGTTGTCCGCCAGCTCAATGCCGAAAACATAATTGTAAACCTCTATGATCGTATCAATGAAACGTGGTTCTAACGTCTCAATCAGCCGGTCATACTCCTCTTCCAACTGTCTTTTCTCACCCTCAAGCGCCAGCTTGATATCATCTACTTCAGACATACCCTTATGAAAGCCAACATCATAACCCTGCTTATTGCCTTCCTCTACCGCTTTCCTGCGCTCCATTTCAATTTCTTGCTTGGCGGCTTCCATCATCTCGTCAATCTGCGCCTGCGCATCATCTAACATCGCTTGCGCCTGTGCCTTAATCTCTTCGAGGTCGGGACCCTGTACACCCTTCGCGGCTTTAATAATACCGCCTTCGGTTCCGTCTCCTGCATCGGCAAGAAGAGCATCAATCTCTTCTCCACCCAAGCCGCTTACAAATTCCGCCTCGCCATCCTCTGCTTCATCGTAAGCGCTCTGTTCATTTGCCTTTGCCCGTCTGATTGCCTCGAGTTCCTCGATTCGACGCTCCATCCGTGCATTGCTGTCAATCACACATTTCTCGTCACTGGATACCATGACCCAGCTTGATTTATACAAATTCCTAGACAATGATTTCGTCACCTCCACCTCTGGAGATAACAATTTCTGCGGAGTCTTCCAGTTTTCTGATAATATTTACAATCTTCTGCTGTGCTTCCTCTACATCCTTCATACGTACAGGACCCATGAACTCCATATCTTCCTTAATCATAGCGCTCAGACGTTTGGACATATTATTGAAGATTGCATTCTGCACTTCTTCGTTAGATCCTTTCATCGCAATTGCCAAGTCTCCGTTATCCACGTCACGCAGCACACGCTGAATCGCCCTGTCGTCCAGAAGCAAAATATCTTCGAAGACGAACATTTTCTTTCTGATCTCGTCCGCCAACTCCGGCTCTTCGATTTCCAATGTCTCCATAATATGTTTCTCTGTACCGCGGTCTACCGTATTTAAGATTTCCACGACAGCATCCACACCACCGATGATCGTGTAATCCTGATTGACCAAAGATGCCAGCTTTGATTCCAACACTTTCTCCACTTCCTTAATGACATCAGGACTCGTTCTGTCCATGACTGCAATACGTTTCGCAACATCAGCCTGTCTGTCAGGCGGCAGTGCCGAAAGAATAAGCGCTGACTGCGCTGCTGATAAATAAGATAAAATAAGCGCTATCGTCTGCGGATGTTCATCCTGAATAAAGTTAAGAAGCTGTGAAGCATCCGTCTTTCTGACAAACTCGAAAGGCTTTACCTGCAAAGATGCTGTCAGCTTGCCAATAACATCCATCGCCCTGTCGGAACCGAAAGATTTCTCCAGAAGTTCCTTTGCATAATTGATACCGCCTTCCGCAATATACTGTTGCGCCAGACATATCTGATAAAACTCACTGATGACATCATCTTTCATCTGTGGGGTGATATTTCTGGTGTTGGCTATCTCTAATGTCAGTTCTTCAATTTCTTCTTCTTTTAGATGTTTAAAGATAGATGCCGATTTCTCCGGTCCCAGAGCTATCAAAAGAACAGCCGCTTTTTGAAGTCCGCCGGTAACTTTCTCTTCAGTCTTTGCCATCTAACTTACCCCCAGTCTTCATTTAACCAGTTGCGCAGCAGGTTCGCTGCGGCTTCCGGATTTTCTTCCACAAATTTATTGATCAGTCTTCTCTCTTCCGTCTCATTCTCTACAGTGATATCCGCAAGCTGATTTTCCGGTGTGGATTGCAACAGCGTCTCCACAACCAGTTCTTCTTCTTCCTCCTCATGTTTCTCACCCTTCATGCTTCTGAGTACTACGAATGCAAGAAGCGCCAGAATAACAACAATCAGAAGAATCTGCATAATATCCGTTGCAGTAATATTAGAGCCTTCCGCATCGAAGAAAATATTCTCACTGTAAGCCACCAGAGAGATACTTCCTGATGGGATACCGGTAGCATTCGCTACTGCCGTATAAAACTCTTCATCTACTTCTATTCTGGTTCTTTCCGTATGTGCTAACTTATACTCTTCCCAAGTGATACCATCAAGTTCACCCTGTGTTCTCACATCTTCCTCTCGGATGATATTGTATTTAATCAAGGATGCTGCCAGCGAAGACTGACTATAATCGACCAGTCCTGCCGGTGTTGTCTTCGTCGTAATCTCTTCATTGGGAAGATAATCTCTGGACTCCTCCGACTGCGTGGAAGAAGAGTTGCTGTTATCCTCCAGTACATATGTCGTGTCATCGTCATTGGAATCCGTACCCGGAATACCGCCCACATCGCTCGTATTCTCCGAGTTAAAAATATCCTCATGCGCCACCATACCTTCTGTTCGCCCGTCAGGCGCAGAGTAATTGTGTACCGTCGAATTCGTAGTGGAGAAATCCAGCACAAGATTGGTCGCCACTTCCACATTGTCAAATTCCTTCGTGCCAAGCAGTACCTTGCGGACTTCATTAATCACCAGCTTCTCTGCTTCCGCTTTCACGGAAAGCTGCGCATTCGCAGTGCCCGACACAGTATAGTTGTCATCACCTGTAAAGAGCATATTGCCCTCCGAATCCATAATGACAATATTGTTTGTGGTCGTATTACCGATAGCCGTAGCAATCGCCCGTGCCAGATAAGCCGCGCTGTCCGTACTGAACTCATCCTTTAATTCCAAAACCACCGTCGCAAAAGATTCTTCTTCGGATGCTATCAGCGTACCGTCATTCTCTGGAATGTGAAGCGTTACATTGGCACTTTTGACCGCTGTAAATTTCATCAGGAAATCATGCTCCAAAGATTCCTGTAAATATACTACATATTTCTTCTGTTTGTCTGATTCCGTAGTGGAAAAGCTTCCGTCCGTTACGTTATCGATTCCGTAGCTTGCAGCCTTAATGTTATTGGCTCCCAAAAGCAGGTTCGCATCAGATAACTGTTCTCTGAGAATGCTGATCCTAAGACCGTCATCTGAAACATCGAACGTCATATTCTCGCCTTGCAGCAAGTCTCTTACTTCCGCCGCTTCCTTTGTGCTCTCACATTCCCGCAGCAATATATATTGAGGCTTTGTCAGCATTGAAACGATAAATACGATTGCTATAATCACAACCGCCATGCCGGCTACAATCAGCGTCTTCTGCTTCGCCGTAAATCGATTCCACCACTCTAAGATTCGATTGCCTAATTCTTTCAATTTCTCTAACAATTTATCCACAGCAACTTACTCTCCTTCAGTCTTCCCTCATATACTTATACTTTGATCTTATCCGGATACTATATCTGCATCTGAATAAGTTCTTTATAAGCGTCCAAAAGTTTGTCCCTGATTGCAACCGTGTATTGCAGCGCTGTAGATGCTTTCTGAAGAGCAATACTTAAATCATGCGTATTCTCGGTCTCTCCGAGCGCCCACTTAATCTCCTCATTCTCCGCATCCGACAGATAATTATTTGTCGTTGACAAATTGTCGATCGCGGTATGTAACAAACTGTCAAATCCCTGATCCGCGTAGGAATCAGGTTTGTTGGTAGCGGCGGTCTTCGCAGCTTCCCTAACTGCTCCCGAAGACACATTATAAAGTTCTGTGATGTCTAAAGCCATCTCTCATTCCCTCCAAAACACAAGTTATTTACAATCAGCTATTCAGCATACTAAGTCCCGTAGTCGCTATGCTCTTGCTGGCGTTAAACGCCGTCGCATTTGCCTGATAAGCACGACTGGCGTCAATCAGGTTTGTCATCTCTGTAATCGTGCTGACATTAGGATACATAACATATCCGTTCTCATCTGCATCCGGATGCGAAGGGTCATAAACCATATTACCTTCTGTCCACATATCCTCATAGACTCCTGTTACCTTCACTCCGGTACCGGAATATCGATCCGTCGCTCTGTTTAACACCTGATGAAAAGGTGTCTGAGAATTCTTTTCCTCGAAAACCACTACTTTCCTGCGGTAAGGTGTTCCGTCCTCGGTACGTGTCGTATTCGCATTTGCCATGTTCTGAGCAATAATATCCATACGATAACGCTCCGCCGTCATACCACTTGCATTGATATCAAAAGCCGTAAACATTCCCATATTCTTCTCTCCTTAATAAGTCTATTTCATAACTGCCTGTAAATTCTTAAATTCCTGATTCATAGACAATTCCAATCCCTGATACACAATCTGATTCTTGGCAAGATAAACGCCTTCCGTATCGGGATCTACATTGTTGCCGTCAATACGATATGAAAAACCGGAATAATCTGTATATGTAATAGGTTTCAACCGGTTTGTCTTAAGGTTTGCCACCTTGGCATCCATGCTCTTATATCTTGAATTCCTGAGCGCCTTTGCAAGCTGCACCTCAAAATTTACCTCCTGCCGCTTATATCCCGGCGTATCGGCATTAGAAATATTATTGGAAATAACGTCATTCCGCAGCCAAGCCGCGTCTGCCGCCTTATCCAACACATTGATATAATCAAAAACATTTGTATTTGCCAGCATACTCATAAGCATACTCCTCCCACACTAATAGAATCCATATTCCATTATAAAGAAAATATGAAAAAAAACAAGGTTTTTCGATTCATTTTCACAAATTCCCATTTTTGTGCCACCAACTCATTAACCGAAAAAGCTCGCTCTACGCATAAAAAAAGGATTTACCTGCCGCTTTCGACTCTGTGTAAATCCTTTTACCTAAACTCTCTCCGCTAATATCTCCCCTGTTCTTTTAATTTCTCCACTTCATCAAAGACCACATCATTAAGTACCTTGATATAGGTCCCCTTCATCCCCGATGAACGAGATTCAATAACACCTGCACTCTCAAACTTACGCAGTGCATTAACAATCACCGAACGGGTAATTCCTACCTTATCTGCAATCTTACTTGCCACTAAAATACCTTCCATACCGCCCAGCTCATCAAAAATATGAGTGATTGCTTCCATTTCAGAGAAGGACAATGTACTGATTGCAGATTTTACAACTGCAACCTTACGATTCTCTTCCGCACTCTCCTCGCTCACTGCGCGAAGCATCTCAAGCCCCACAACCGTAGTGCCGTACTCGCACAGAATAATATCGTCAATATCATACTGCTCATTGCATTTGTATAAAAAAAGCGTGCCGAGCCTCTCTCCCGAAATCTCAATCGGTGCAATCACCGCTTGAAATTTCTTTGTATCCGTACTCTCAAAGCCAAGAGTCTCCAGATTAACATTCTCCTTGGTAGACAATACCGCAAGAAGTCTTTCATTCAACATCGGATCGATAAAACCGCCTACATGATCCACAATAAGCTCCGTAATCGACTCTACGGAATCTACATCCCCTATGCCGAGTACCTTACCCTTTCTGCTGATAACAAGCACATTAGAAATAAGGATATCCTTAAGTACATCGCAGATATCATTAAATACTACTTTCCCGGAATTATTATTATGCAGAAGTTTACCGATTTTCCTTGTTTTATCCAACAACTGAACGCTACTCATGAACAATGCTCCTTATAAAAGCTGTTGTGAATGTCTCAAAAAGTTACACAAATGTATATAAAATGATTTTATCACAACATTTCAGCATTTTCAATGTACTTTCGCTACATTTTATTCAGTTTACCTACAATTTATACTTATTGTATATAGTTTTCTGACTATGATGTTTCCTTCGGCACATCCTTGATAAAGCCGCACTGCTCATCGGAGCACACAAGCTTATTTCCCTTCTGCAGCATAATAGCCCCGCATCTGTCACATTTGTCTGCTACCGGCTTCTGCCACACCATGAAATCACACTCGGGGTTGTCAATACATCCGTAATACTTTCTGCCTTTTTTCGTCTTTTTCAGCACAATATCTTTACCGCATTTTGGACATTCCACCCCGATCTTTTCAAAATAAGGTTTCGTATTACGGCAGTCCGGAAATCCCGGACACGCCAAGAACCTGCCGTGGGGACCGTACTTGATAACCATCTGTCTGCCGCATAAGTCACAGACTTCATCCGAAAGTTCATCCGCAATCTCCACCTCATCAAGCTCTTTCTCTGCCTTCTCTACCGCTTCCTCCAAATCCGGATAGAAATTTGCCACCACAGTTTTCCACTTGACGCTGCCCTCTTCCACACCGTCCAATAATGCTTCCATGGTCGCTGTAAAATTCACATCCACAATGGAAGGGAAAGCTTCTTTCATCATATTGTTGACTACTTCGCCCAGTTCCGTCACATAGAGATTCTTATTTTCTTTGACAATATACCTTCTGGCAAGAATAGTGGTAATCGTAGGCGCATAAGTACTCGGACGCCCGATTCCCAGCTCTTCCATTGCCCGTACAAGAGATGCCTCCGTAAAGTGCGGAGCCGGCTGGGTAAAATGCTGTTTCTCATCCAGCCCCTGCAACAATAATTTCGTATCACGTGTTATCCCTTTCATAAGGGTATTGTTTTCTTCTTTCTCATCATCCTCGGTATATACGCTCATAAATCCGTCAAATTTCACTTTAGACGCCGCTACCGTAAAACGCTGTCCGGCAGCATCAATCTTCACCGAAGTTGTCTCATACAAAGCTGATGCCATACGGCTTGCTACAAATCTTTTCCAAATCAACTGATAAAGTCTGAATTGATCTCTGGAAAGGGAATCTTTCATTTCCAACGGAGTCCTGCTGATATCAGTAGGACGAATCGCCTCATGGGCATCCTGAATCTTCTGCTTGCTTCCTCTCTCCTGCTCCGTTGCAGCAGCATATTCGACGCCATAATTCTCCGAAACATATGCTTTGGCAGCCCTCTCTGCTTCCTCAGACACACGGGTCGAATCCGTACGCAGATATGTGATGATACCTACCGTACCGTTGCCCTTAATGTCAATGCCCTCATACAGCTGCTGCGCAAGACGCATTGTCTTCTGTGTAGAAAAATTCAGTACTTTACTTGCCTCCTGCTGCAGCGTAGAAGTCGTAAACGGCAGCGGCGCTTTCTTCACTCTCTCACCGTTTTTCACGGAAGATACCTGATACTGCGCATGTTCCAGCGAACGCTTAACCGCCTCCAGTTCTTCCTTGGATGAGATTGTCTTCTTCTCTTCTACTGTACCGTAATACTTTGCCGTAAGTGGTTTCTTCTCTCCTTCAACCGCAAAAGAAGCATCCAGCGTCCAATACTCTTCCGGAATAAAAGCATTGATTTCGTCCTCTCTGTCGCAGATAATACGCAACGCCACAGACTGAACCCGCCCGGCACTCAAGCCTCTCTTGACCTTCGCCCACAATACCGGTGATATCTTATACCCCACCATACGGTCCAGACACCGGCGTGCCTGCTGTGCATCCACCAGATCCATATTAATCTCTCTGGCATGTTTCAAAGATTCCTTCACCGCCGTTTTGGTAATCTCATTAAAAGTAATACGGTATACTTTCTTATTCTCCAATTTCAAAGCCGCGAGCAGGTGCCACGAAATAGCTTCCCCCTCACGGTCGGGGTCTGTTGCGAGATATACTTTATCCGCTTTCTTTACTTCCTTACGCAGATTCGCAAGAATATCGCCTTTGCCCCTGATGGTAATGTATTTCGGTTCAAAATCATGCTCCACATCAATTCCAAGCACACTGCGAGGCAAATCCCGCACATGTCCGTTACTGGCAGCGACTTCATAATTTGTTCCCAGAAACTTCTTGATCGTCTTCACCTTAGCCGGTGATTCCACGATTACCAAATATTTTGCCATAGCCTATTCCCCTGTTTCTCTAATCGGTTATTCAACGTGAATCACTATACACCAATTTTTTTATGCTTGCAAGAGGTAAAAAATTAAAAATATATTAATAGATATATAGAATAAACACAAAAAAGAACCTCCGACCGTAAATCAGAGGCTCTTTCTACCTATTCATGATTTGTATATAGTACATATTCTAAATTCTGTCACCCCGACCTTGATGCGGATGCTTCGTAGCATAGTCTACAGCTTCACTGCTAATTTCCTCCAAACTCATGTTCTCAAAGTACTCCCTTCTCCAGACCGTATAATTAAAACTTTCTCTTTTAATTGCAGCAATAAAACGTTCTGCATTAATGACACCAAGTGCATCAACCAAACATGCGAAACCTTTATCCATTATGTCAATTGTGTTATCCATTATCCTGCACCTCCCATCTTCTGATGAATTCCCCCGGTGTAACAATTTGAATCTTCGGCGACTGATATTTTAGCAGTCTATCGTCTGTTGTTATAAAAAAATCACACGATGCCAAAACGGCACACGCTACATGAAGTGCATCCATGTCTTTAGTGCCTGACTGCATAATCTCTTTTGCAATTTCAATCGTTTCCTCATTTCTATCATCACTGACATAAAATGATTCATTCATATTCATAAACTCTGAAATAGCTTGCCGCTTATGCAAAAATCTATTCTTAGAATTTTCATAATCGAGCACATAGGATGTCCAAGTTTCAGTCTGTTATCTTTTATCATTTCCTGAATATGCAGCTTTGCTTCTGTCTCTAAATGTATCCTAATCTGTGTTTGGTCATCATATGGACGGTTATAGCTACAATTATCTAAATAGACTCTCATCAACCCATTCCTTCTTACATATAATTAAATCAGCCAGATATCGTTTCTCTTCGGATTTTCATCATAACATAAAGGCAATAGATAGTAAAGAACCTCCGACCGTAAATCAGAGGCTCTTTCTACTTATTTAATAGTATTTCAATTTCACTGATTGCAAAGACAGTCCATCACTCGAGCAGGAACAATCTGGCACGATTCAACGATACCGTTCCAAATCCATCTATCTTGTACGTCTTTCCGTTTCTGATAAACTCAGACTCTACGAGAACAAAGATTCCCGCATTGTTGGTCTTGTCATCCGTAAGGCTCCTAAGTGAAACCACCGGTGCTTTAATCCGGTATACTTTACCCGGAAGTAAACCTATCTGGTCAGGATTCTGCGGGTCAGCCGCTGTCACAGGTACAAGCTTATTATCTGTAACCGTCCAGATTTCCGAACCGAACGGCGTCGCTTTAACAGTCTTGTCACCGATGACAAACTCCTGCGTTCCGGCATCATCCTCATAATAGAAGCTGACCGTCACATTCTTGTTTGCTCCGATATTGCTATCTGCAAACTTAAAGTATACATCCACGGTATTGTCCAGAATTCCCTCGGTGTCATCGTCCGCCGTGTCTCTCCACTCCTGATCAAAGGGAACGGCAATGCTCTTCATCGGTGCGGAATTCTGCGCAAATCCGGACACAATAGCGACGTCCGAACCGTGTACGCCCGCACTGTACGCTGCCATAAGCGCATTGACAAAGAACTTACATTCGTCAACTCCCATTGCATTAGCAGCCACCTCACCTTCGCCGTATATGTATGGATATTCCGACTGCGCCAAATAGACCACATTGCCCTTACTGTAGCAATAATAGTTGTTCCGGGCGTCTTTTGGTGAAATACCGTATGCCGTATCTCTATTTCCGCCAAAGGTAAGCCATGTTGTTACATAAGCTTCTGTATACTCGCTCTTTAAGTTATTCTCAAAATTCAGCAGATACTCGGAAGCTCGCAGTCCTGTTCCGTTCTCAGCCATTTTCTCCGCAAAGGCAAAAGAATTGCCCGTCATCTCATACGGATAGTAAAGGATACTTCCTTCATTAATTTTATCCGCCCTTATTCCCGCACGCCGAGGTTCGTACATGCCCGCATTCAAACCTGCATATCTATGATACTGATTTGCCGCTCCCAAGCTGACAAAAGTTCTTCCTGAAGACCAGCCTAAACTCTCCGTCGCAAGTCCCGCGCTGTTGCCGCTCTTATTCTGACTGCATACGAGCAGACTCCTGCCCTCATTGATGTAATCGGCAAACGCCACACTATCCACAGTAACACCGTCATCCACAGTCAACACTACAACATCCCACAGATTCAGGTACTTAGGGTTCTTAGTTAAATTATCAGCTAATTCTTCAGGCGTAACCGTTTCAAATTCAAAAGCGAGATGTGAACTCGACTCCGCGTCTTTGAGTAATCTTGCCAGCAGAGAGTCATCCTTCTTCTTGTACATCGCTTCCAAATCAATATAATAGTCGCCTTTACTCTTTGTCACCTGCAGCACACGTATCTCTTCTTCATAAGAGCTGACCAGTTCAAAATAGCCCTGCACGCTGGCTCGTCTGTATGGATTGCCACTATCCGTTACTTCTAACTTCCAAGGAATGATACCCGGACCCATACCGTTAATCGTGACATCAATGACGTTGCCTTCATTGACATAGGCGCCGAATTCTTCGCCAAGCTCCTCCTCCGTACCGAAGATACCGTCATAATTCATATCTGCATATAAGTGCATGGTTGTATCGCCGAAATAATCTTCGCCTCTGTTATTCTTAATCTGAAAAGCAATCCTGCCATGGTATTCTTCATTTTCATCCAAGACAAGCCGCTGCACCATGCTCACTCCGGAACCGCTGTCCGCGTCCTCGTTCACCAACTCAATCCGCGGCTTGGAAGTCTTCATTCTAGCCATAAATCCGGCATTCGACATCGTATCCGATACGGTAAAAATACTGTCCTTATATTCTTCAACGGAAACCGCAGCCAACAGGAAATTATACATCACCGTATCTTCGGCAACATACTTCGTATTAATCGTATCTCTTGACGCGCCGCGGGCTGTTGCATCCGTGAAAAAGTCATTTTCAACCACGATCGGATATCCTGCCCGAAGATACTCTAACAAATCCATCATCTTCTGCGATGTAATATCGTTGCTGTCATAACGGCTGTCACCAGTTACATCACCTAAATGATATACTTTACCATTCAATGACTCATCATTATAAACCGCTCTTCTTGGCTGTCTGTCACCCAGATTCAGATTCTGCCCGTCAAGACCGATAAATATCATATCATAAGCGCCGTTAACATCTTCCCACTCACCGTTAAATTCCACTACGGATTTCACGTCTGTAGAAATGCCAAACTGCTTCTTGCTGTATAGAATCTGTTTACCCGTCTTCATGGCATCTGTCTTCCAGACAAGCTTTGTGTTCCCTTTGCTGTCCTCCTCTGTATGCAAATCGGAGATGATGGCTCCTGAAGTAAGATCAATGTTCGCCGTAGGCTGCAATTCCAGAATCGTCAGGTCATCAAATTCTCCCATAATACCTACGGAAAAATTAATGATATACTGAATCGCTCTGGCTTTGCTGACCTCAAAGGAAATTTGGTCATACTCCGCCAACGTAGTATTTTCTGCTTCAATCGCTGCTAATACATCACTGAATCCGGCTTTTGCCTTGAAATCGTCAAAAAACGCCGCAAAGTCATCACTGACAAGCATTTCGTCATTAATGATATATATATTTTGGTTTACATAATTGTATCCATTGTCATCCTTATCCGGATAATCATCAGCCTTTAGCGTCATTTCTATGTTAGCCATCAAATCCGTGCCCGTATTGATAGCCTCAAAATAACCTGCCAAATCACGCTTTAATAACGCCTGCGCCAATAACTGATAATTCGTTCCGGCATATTTGTCAGTATCTGTCTCCTCCGCAATCGCGTAATCTACAATAATCGGTGTCAGCTCATCAGCCGCGCGGCTTAAAATTGCACTAACTATCCCCTCTCCCATGTCATTCGCGTCACCTAAAGGCGAATCGCCTTCAACATGCTGAATATAGCTGACCGATAATGACGGATTAAGAAACATATTCTGTCCGCTTTCCAGATAGATTAAATCTGCCGCATTCACCATATCGGATGTCACTTCATCGGCTCTCACTGTCTGTACTTCAATCTGAAAAGCACTGTTCGCATTATCTCCGCCTGCAAGCGAACTGAATACATACTGCTTCAACCAGTTATTGGTTGTCTGACATCTGAAATAAACCGGCGCATTATAGACTCCTATCACCAAGTCGCTGTCTTTGCCTGTCTCAGCCAATTTGTAGTTACCTAAGCCGGGACCGACGTAGATAAATGTCGAATCAGGTGTCAATGTGGTGCTAAACAGACTGATTCCGTCTTCCGTCTCCGCCATATCTTCATTCAACATATAATCAGTAGACATGATATCATCTGCCCCGGCAAGTTCAGCCAGCTCATCGTCTGTCATCCGCTCAAACGAAAGCACATAGTACATCGTACCGCTCTCTTCGGAAGGCTCCTCTGTCTGAAGTGTATCATCCGTCGATGGCGTATTTGTATCACCTGTCGATGGCGCATTTGTGTCATCCGTCGATGGCGTATTTGTGTCATCTGTCGATGGTGCATTTGTGTCATCTGTCGGTGGTGTGCTCGTATCATCCGTTGATGGTGTATTTATATCGGGTGTTGGCTGTTCTGGTGTCTGCGGCGGTTGTTCTGATGTTGATGTATCATCATCGGGTGTCTCCATATCAGAATCCGTTGGTGTACCTGCCACTAATCTTCTCCACTCACCTGCAAACACTGTGTTCTTGCTTAGGTCCAACAAAACTGCATCAGACATCACGCCGACGGAACTCGTCTCCGGTGCTGGTTGTGTTGGATCCGACTGTTCCGGCTGTTCTGGTGTTGGCGGCTGTTCTGGTGTTGGCGGTTGCTCTGGTGTTTCTGTACCGCTTCCCGGATTTTGCCCATCCCCCGGATTTGCAGGATCAATATCCGGAATAATCGGATTTATATCTGGCTGCTCCGTCGTACCATTATTGTCATTGTTATCATTGTTATCATTATTGTTATTATCATTACTACTGTTATTATTATTGCTGTCATTGCTCGAATTGTCTACCCAGTCCTTAAAAACCTCACCGACCGTTCCCTGATAAACGTATCTGTCATCACTTTCATCATATGTATAGATATCAAGCTCGTCAGAATAACCATTCGGTCCATTCATTGCATTGATTTCACTACTCACGGAAGCCTTATATGCAGGAGTGCCTTCCGGCATGTTAGCATATTCTTCCAATGTTATCGCGTAAAATTTACCATTATCTTCATTATAAAAATAGACGAATCTTCCCAACGCTCCCGGGTTTTTCAAGGTTGAGCTTTTCTGTCCGCTGGACCAGACGAAATCATATCCTGCCTTGTCTTCTCCATCAACATATTTAAGGTAGGTGCCGCGGAAAATCCCGTCCGCCATATCAGCTTTATTGTTGCCGGATGTAATCTGATAAGTATCGTCTACCGTCACTTCCTGATTCGGAAACAACAGAGTCCAGCCATCCGCCTCCGCAACATTATGTACTCCAAGATAAGCTTCTTTATACTGAATTCCCGGAAATGATGTAAATGAGGACTCCGGCACTAACAAGTTGAGAAAATCTTCTCTGCTCGCATAATGACGGAAAACCGGATTGCTCTTATATGCCTCTGCCAAATCATCCGCAAACGGAGCTTTTCCGCCTGCCAGATACCCCATTGAACCCGTAGTAAAAGAAAACCTTGTAGGGCTTGTATCCCCTGAACCTGTCGTACCGCCCGAACCAGCCGGCGCGTCGCAATACACTTCAGATGGAACAATATCCAGTATCTTATACGGATTATCTTCTCCATGGTCTTCTACAATCTTGCCGATTCCCGCAAAAGATTCTTTCGCCATGGCTTCCGCCGGACGTAGATGTTGTACAACAGGATAAACTACTATCGTCACCGCAAGAAGCATTGCGACACCGGACGCCGCCTTCTTCCACTTTTTTCTCTTTGAACCGAGAATAGGCTTCTCGTTGGTACTCTCAAGCATATACTCGGGAATCTCGCCTTTTTTAATCTGTTCAATCTCTTTTTCTTTGGCAAGCGCTTCCCAATCCAGCTCCCCGGGATTAATTTTCCGGTGCTTTATGTGCGAAATAATCTGTGCTCTGGAAGCGTCCGCGCTCTTGAGCGATACAGATTCGTTCGCCGCCATATCAGATTCTTGCAATAAATCTGGTTTCTCCGGAGTATCAGACAACTTCGTATAATCGGACTCATTGAGGGTATCAGACGTTTTAGGAGCAGCAGCCTTCTCTGCCCCTTCATCATCTGCACGTTTTCTGCCCTTGTATCTCAAGATACCAAAAACTCCCGTCGCCACTGCTGCAATCGAAGCGATTACAATAAGAACAATGTTTCTATTTTGTTTTTTCTTATTCCTTTTTATGCCTCTTCTCTTCTTTTTCATAATTAATCGCCCCAATACTTGCTTAAAAGATTACTGTTTCGTCCACTGTGTTCCGTTAGATGTACAGGTCCATGTGCCATACTCTACGCCGGAAGTATACCCATTTACTAATTTAAGTGTATAGGTATCAGTACTTGCATCATAAGTATATTCCTTTTTAATGCCTCCCCAAGAATTCTGGGCATTCTCCCCATATGTATCCGTTGCAAAGAAGTACTCTGTGACAGATTCACTATAACTGCCCGAAATATTTGGGAATCCGCTCTCAGACGGAAGCGGCGCTTCCAGCATACACTGACTGCCATTATACGTAAATCCAATGCGTGTACCCCAAATTGCCGTATCAACTCCTGTGTTGCTTCCTGCCTTTGTCCGGTTCCACTTTGCGCCGTCCCAGCTAAATGTTCCATAGTTATACACAATCTTCTTGCGTGGATTATTGGTCAGAATTTCCCTGATTATCTCTATCGTATATGCACTGCCGGATTTACTGCATTTCACAATACATTTCTCGATAAGCGCATCGCTGCTGCCATCCTTACTAAAGGATATCAACTGCCAGTTATTGAGCGTACTGTTGTTGTCAAACGCCCCTATCGGGAAATCTGCATCCGACGGCGTCGGGAAATAAGTCTCATACTGCTTATTATCCTTTGTAAACTCCAGATTCGTCTGAATATTCTCTATCTTCGTCTCTTCAAGTCCCACTCTGGTCCATTCAAGCTGTCCCATACTTGCTTCATACTTGCCGTAAATATGGGTGATAATCTGTCTACCGTTGATTTCCATAGATGACAATGTAATCCGGTACTTATCCTGTCCTAAATATTCACACATAACCGTGGCATTATCTATCGTCCCCCGCCACTGTCCATCCTTAGAGTACGACGTAAAATTGTATATAATTTCTTGTTTCGTATCACTCCTTAAGTCAAATGGAAATGCTCTGTCCGACGGCACTGGAAAATTTGTCCATCTTTCCTCTCCGTTCACGTTTGGCAACTGCATATTTAACCCCATGTCAATTCTCAAGTTAATAACACAATCCCACTGCTTATAATAATATGTATCGTAATCTCCGGGCACATTCTTATAGATAACATTATCTCCCGTATAAGCTCCTGCTCTGATATCCGGATTATTTGCATAGACAAATCCGGGCACAATATGATACATTCCACACGCTTCCTGCATCTCCTGCGCATTGCTGTTTGTCAGATTAGTCACCGTCGGATTAGACCCGGGCTGAAATACAATCTTTCCAAAACGATTTTGACCGGTGTTGTTTCCTTTATCATTATAATTGCCATCTCTGTCCGGCGATATCGGGAGCGCCCCAATTCTTGTTGTTCCGTTACGGTTATCCGCATATTCCTCCGTATCATGCGCATACCCATAAACTCTCTTCCACCGACCGTTTTCATCCTCTTTGTACACCGTAAATCTAATGTTGTTAAGGACAGCTTCTCTCAATATGTTGATTGCACCAGCATCGGCAATCTCAATCATTCCCCCGAGAGGATTATTATTGGGTGTTGATAAAAATGAAAAATGCTCATAGCTTTCTTTCTCATCATTCGGATACGTGACCCCATTAATCTTCACAGCTACAGACGGTTGATTCAATACTGCATAATAATATTCATCCGCATCAAACATCGTACCGATATACTTTCCGTTATCGTCACATTTGTTCAAATATTCTGTTTTAATCTCTTCTTTACTTGCCTCAGTCCTACTCCCTTTTGGTCTTGGATCAAGTACTTGGAAATAAATCTCATAAGACTTCCTGTGATCTAATCCGAATGCATCGGGAGAAAAACGCTCGTTTGCGCCCTCTGTAAAATAGACCATTACATAATCATTCTGGCATCCGACTGTCCCTGCTTCTCTGACACGGACACAGAAAACATAACGAGAATGGTCTGTTTTTAAAGATGTACGCATATAGTCAAAAATTCCCGGGTCATTATCCGTACCGAACTTAAGCTCCGATCCGATAAACTTCGCCCCGTTGTCGCCCTCGGTCACTCTGAGGATGAGCGTTCCTGTTACCGCTCCATAGCTCTTACGAAGAGACAAATCAGACGTCGCCTCGATTTCAATTTCCTCACCTTTTTTCGCTGTCGATTTTATCTTAACTTCTGCTTCTCCCGTATCAGATGTCACAATCTCAGCAGGTCCTCTTACAATTCTCCATCTCGTTGCCGCAAGGTCATGATCCTTTGTCTCGTCATCCGTAAGGCAGGAATGCGCTTCACAGGATCTGCCTAACATATATCCCACTGCACTACCGTTCACCGTAACCGTACTTCCGGCTTTGATGGTCGTTGACGCACAACTTAAGTCAACGCTGTTCACACGCTTGACATTAACCTGTACCGTCTTGGCTACCTTATCATTCTGATTGGCATACTCTTCATTTACGCGGGAAACTCTCACCAGAAAACTCTTGCGTGTCTCGTTCGTACCGATAGTTAACTGCCCGTCAGCCGAAACGGACGACGTCGTTGTTCCGGTATCCACCAGCTCCCACTTAACCGCCTGATCATCAGAATTGGTATCCACCTGCGTCTTGTCTGCAAGATTAAAGCTGTCCCCCGGCTCTAACACAATATCTCTCACTGTCGTAATCGTGAACTCGTTCGCCTTCTTCATCGGCTCAATATCAATCTTATTGAGTGCAATCCGGTTACGCACGGTTACATTATTGGAAGTGGTATACTCTTTATTGCCGTTCTGGAATGTCATGGAAATCATGACTACCCTGTTTTCTTCAAACTGGGAAATATCAATATGTAATTCTTTGACATGCTGCGCGAGAATCGCCCTGTTCGTATCATTAAACACCGGCTCCGGATTTGTATCATCTATCACGGTATCGCTCGTATTGAAATAAATCGTCTGCGTGTCCTTACTCCACTCGAAACGATAACTGTCATTATCATTATTGCTGCCCTTTTTATTGACTACTACCAATATTTTCTCATCAGGCTCACTGCTGAACTCGGAATCTTTCAGAACAAGTTCTGTCCCGTTGCCATAACTTATACTGTCCGTCGTATCTATAATCACGTCAGAAATCTGATTTAAAGCGAGCTGCGCCTCCTGTTGTAACATGATGTCGGTGTTAGCCGATGTATAACTTCTGGATCCTACCACAATGAAACCACAGACTGCCAGCGTCACAATTGCTAGTATTGCTATCGCTATGATCAATTCCACCAATGTAAAACCTTTCTGATTTTTTCTCATAGTACTGTGATTCCTTTCTGTCTACTCTGCCGCCATCTTCATTTTCAACCACACGCTGCACCGGATCATATTTCCGACTGTCTGCAAGCCACCTCTTTCCTATACTACGGTATTGGAAGCAACTCCATCGTCGTCTTACCGGTCAGTCTCTCCAGATGGATATGATAATTCTTGCTGCCGCCGCGCACATAAATCTCCCACACATTTGTGGCAGTGGCGCCACTGTCCAAGCTCTCCAGAAACGAGCCTGAGCTTCTGTTAAAATATATCTCCCATGCGTCATCTCTTTGCGGTAAATCATCTCCGCCGTCCGTAGATCCGACCATGCACCTTCGCGCCCCGATTTTCTCGGCACCGTTGTTGCCGGTTGTCCAACTGCCGGCTTCCAATGTCTGCAATTCACTGAATACCGTTCCGGTGTCATCTCTGTAGAGAAGCAGTCTCACATTGCCTCGTCCTGCGCTCATTGTCGCAATCTTACATTCCGAGATGGCACCTATAATGTCATTGGTGCAGGTTCTTGCATTGGCGCTGAAAACAAGCCCGACAGACAATGCCGCTGTCGTGAGAACCGCCGCTATGATTGCAATGACAATGATTAATTCCACAATAGAAAAACCACTGTTATTTTTCTCCATCCTGCGCATCTGACTATATCCTCTCCATTACTATTTCTTAATCCAGTTCTCGTACCTTACAATCTCTGAATAATCAATATTGAGATTGCCGGCTTCATCTACGTCTGCCTCCTCATAACCGCTCTTAATCATACCAGAACCGTTACAAAGAATATTCGCCGGAACGTTAACGTCTCCCGCCACTTCAGATTGTGCCTGAAGAACGGCATACACGCCCTCACCGTCTTTCTTGATTGTCGCATTATTCGAGACGGTAATCTTACCGCTTGCGATAATCAGACCTTGGAAATCTTTGGTGACTTCCACATCTCCTATGGCAACCACAAGTCTTAACTTGGAATCTGTCACTCTATATACGTTGCCCGGCTCTTTCTTGCTGTCTACCAATACTGCCTTCAAAATATTTGCGCCTTCACCGGTCGTAAACTCCACCTTGCCATGATTGTCGTCAAGATAATCCTGCAATCCTTCCGTACTCTCAGGATCCGTCGGATTGGTATTAAGCTTAACCAGATTCTCAAACACGTTCTCTTCCGTGCCCGGATCCTCTTCCAACAGGTTTTTCATCAGATTCTCATAACTTAAGATAATCTCATCCGGCTCTTTTAACTCATTCTCACTGACAATCGTTTCCACATTGTCAGATACTTCTTCATAATCCCCTGCTTCTCCTGCCGGCGGATTCTCCTCGTCATCACCATCGCCTTCCGACGGATTATTCTCAACGCTTGATAAAAGTTTGACAATATTTTGCCCTTCCGGAGATGTCATGATTGCATCACCGTTTCCTGCATCTGTGGCGGATACCATACTGTTACCTACCACCGTATATCCCTGCACGTTGCCTTTCAGTCTGATACCACCCGAAACATACTGATTAAAGTAATTGTCCAGACTTGCTTTATTGCTGTTGACATTATAATACTGCGTGAAATATTTCGCAGCATTAACACTGTCCATCACCAGATACAGGTACACCTGCTCTTTTTCCGGCTTATAAAGGAATCTGACACCCGAACCGTTCGCAACTGCCTTTTGGTTCAATGCCGTTATGACAGCTACCGGATTCGTCAAATCTACAGCGCCCAAATCAGTCGCCTTAATATCCGGTATTCCATAACTGCTCAGCTTCCCGCCGCCTAACTTTGTCACTTCCCTGCTGGCATCCACAATTCTGAAAACTTCATCATCATCATCGGCTCCGCCCTCCGGCGTTGATGTACCATCCCCTGCTCCCGGTGTCTGATAATCGGCAAGACTCTTTAACATTTCACTCCATGTCTCAAAAGATACCGGATTCTGTCCGACCACAGGTGTTCCGTTCAAAGTACCCACACACTCCGGCGGAACAAGATAGGCAATCTGATTACTCTTGACGGAAATAGACTCTCCCATCAGCACATGAGGCATCCCGTTGTCTTTCTCATCATCCTTAGCTAAGCTGACGTATGCCCTTCCCGCAAGCTGCAAAGTAGTAAGCCCTGTCAAATCCACAGACGTATTCTTTCCGTTAATCACAATAGCGCTGCTCGTGTTCGCCGGATTAACCCTCTGCAGTTCTTTGACAACCTTGCCGTCACTGTCTAACACAACATGCCCGTCGTCATCAAGCTTCGGCGCTTCCTCTTCATGAGTCGTCTCATTCGTATTGCCGTAGCCGTAATACTGTCCTGCCAGCGACACGTTACTGCCCTTGCCGGACAAGATTAAATCATTTGCTATATACATTCTTCCGGAAACATCTAAATGCCCGCCATTTAACGCCAGTCCGTTCGCATAGACATTCGTCCGGAATCCTTTACTTCCCTGCGTTACATTTCTTATGATTAATTCTGCATCCTGATTGACCATGCTCGTAAAGATAGGATCGTTACCGACAACGATATCCCCGCCCGAAATAACATAGGACGCGTCCTCAATCAGCACATGACTGTTTCTGGCAATCTGGATACCGCCTTTGCTGTCTTCATCGACTCCGCCGTAAATATTGCCGTTTATTGCAATCGTATTGGCGTCCATCTCAATTCCCTCATCGCCGATTAATACATACGGATACAATCTGTCAATGGTTCCAGCCTGTGTAAAACGCAGCTTCGGCACATCAATAGCTATATCCGTATTGATGATGGACAGATAATCATTGGTATCGTAATACTCGATACATATATTCTGAAGTACCATGCTTCCGTAGCCGTTTACGGCATTTGCGGCTTTAAATTCAGCTACGGCGTTATCCCACGTATCGTTCACGATATATCCGTCACCATTCGGGTCGCTCTCATCCCACCATTCAGAATCCACGAAACCTTTCAGCATATCCTTGTCGTAACGGTTCGGAGACCCTGTCGGAGTTGTTCCGAACCTGCTCTCAACTGCCGCAATATACGCCGTAATGAAATAGCTCTCACGGTTCGCATCCGTCCCCAGCGCATCCCAATTGCTCACCACTTCCTGATACGCCTCATTGATTGCTTTCGAGACCTCACGCTTCACACCAGCCTCAATCTGCTCCACCACCGTCTCTGCGGAATAAAAGCTGTTCTTCACCTTCAAGTCATTGATTTTAATACGATAATTAAGATAAGCCGCCCACAGGATCGTAGTCGCTAGTACGCCTATTAATGCCATGGCGATAATCACGATTACAATCGCCGAACCTCTGTCGTCCCTCTTATTCAGTTTTTCTCGAAGCAGATTTTTGCTCTTGCACAGCTTTTTCATAGGCTATTTCGTTCCTTTATAAGAATCCCTTACACGTTATCTGTTTTCATCGGTTCCCGCCAGTCTACATCCGAACTCTGTATCCAACATACGCACTCTTTCTTCTACGCCCTGTCACTGATTCATATTGGTAATGGTGGCAAGTCTGTGCACTTCGTCATTGTCTTCAAAGTTGCTTTCCGTAAAATGCTTCGCCGCTCCGGTCTGATAAACTGTAATTTCTACATCATAAATAATATTTGTTACTTTATCACTTGTCGTATTTCCCGAAAAAGTACACTGGTTCACATTGTGGGAAATATTCGCATTATATGTATAAAGCACTCCGCTGATTAAGTCTCTCTCTCCCGTAGCCTGATTTTTAATCATATTGGTATCCGCATTGGTTCTGAAAGTCAGATTGCCATCCATCGAAGTATCCGCCCCAACATCGACAAGCGCGCGGTAGGCGGTCTCCTTCGCCCATAGCTCGGCATCCGTCAAATCAGGTGCAATCACATTCGCATCCACATCGACTACCGACCGTATCTGCTTCGCCAGCGTGATGCTTTTCAATAACGGTTGTTCTTTATCGCACAGTTTTGCAGCATCCTTAATCTTAAATTGTATGTTGTCTACTAAGCCTGATTTGTAAATAGGGTAGTAAAAAAGATAAAAATTACCGCTTGAAAAAGTGCGGGTGACATCGACTACCTTGCCGCCCTCCGAACCGTCATATCCGTTGCTTGTGTAAGTATAGGTAGTCTCGCCGTATGTGTAACTACAGTCATATGTAAAATTAATTGTAGCTTTACACCGATCATTGCCGCCGTCTTCCAGTACAATTTCTATCGTCCTCTTTGTGACAATATCTTCTAATTTCAAATCGTCCCAATCATCCGGAAGCGTTCCGCCAACTGCCGCAATATCATCTGCAATCTGCAGCTTTACATCTTTTAAGACGGCTTCGCTTAATTTCTTGCTTTCATGATAACTGCTGTCCGTCTTCATTGCATCCTCGTCACCACCGCCGTTTATTTCAGCTACGCTTCCGATTTCGGCGTAGAACTTGCCGTTAAACTCTCTGTCATGTACACCCCCGGGGTTATTGACTGTCCCGCTGGCATCTATCTTTTTTGAATTAGCACCGTAAGTAGATGCGTCCAATCTAATCAGCGCATCGTACTCCGCGCCCTGCATCTTGAGATTCTCAATGCCGAAATAATATATTTCGTCACCCTCTACATGTCCGTCCATGTCTTCCGTCAAGTCTCTGACACCGCCCTGAATCATGCTGCTATTCACAATATAGAAGCCATCCGACGGGTAGTGGAAAACGTCTCCGCTTACACCTTCCGGCGGTTCAAACTGCGCACTCACTTCCTCCAGCGTATATGCCTTGAGTCCCTCCATGATATCCTGTGCTACCGTAGTCGCACGCAGTGTCTGTCTGGACTTCACATTGATTCTTGTGGATGTGACAAACATATGTAACAGCGGTGCAACGATAATCGCAAGAATCGTCACCGCAATCAACAGCTCAACCAAGGAAAAACCTGCGTTTGGGTTCTTTCTATATGCTTTATTCAGTTGCCCTTTTTGCGTACTACTATTCATAAATTTCTCCGCCGCCTCGCTGTCTCTCTGCGCTTACTCTGCTTACACCTGATCGGTATTCCTCTTTCTCCTCTTCCGCCACTACTTTAATCTTCCTCGTCCTCGTCTTCTTCATCGCCGTCTTCGGCTGCATCATTATTCTCTATATCTTCCAGTCCGCGCTCACCGTAGAGTTCTATGGAGCCAAAGATATTATCCGTGCCTAACAGAACAGAGGAAAAGTTCGGTACCACATATTCCTTGCCCGGCTGTCCCGGAATACAGTACATGTCAACACTGGTCGTGCCCGTGAGAAGTCCCGTAGACTCGTCATATGATACCGTTAGGTTATCGATACTCATTCTGTTATCCTGAACACTAATATTTTTAATACCTCTTTTTAATCCCTCATAGGACACAAGGTAATTAAACGTCACATTACGCGCCATCAGTATAGACGGCATGTTCTCTGTACCCAGTCCGTTGCCGCTTGGGTCCGCCGCAGAAGCTGAAACATCGTCGCTGATGCCCTCCTGTGCCTCATACTCCTCTATCTCATCAATCTCGTAAGTATGACTCACATCTTCTTCCTCGCTCTGCAGAACAACCGGCTCGCATGCACTGATACTGATACTGCTGATTAACATCGGAGAAATCAATTCCTGACTGATGGCGAGCAGAATACTGTCTTCCTCTCTGACATCTATCGGAAATTCCTTGAAAATCGCATCCATTTCCCGATTCATGCTCTCCGTCTCCGCAATATAAGAATCTTTATTCTCCATCTTGGAACTCAGGTCATTAATTCTTGCCTGAAGCTGCACATTCTCCTGTTCCAAAGCGTCAGCTTTCTCCATCGTCGGCTGAAATACAAAGAAATAGGAGCAGACTGCCGCCAAAATCCCAATAAAGCCTACAAGGAGTAATATATCTCTTTTAGAAACTTTCATGCTCTCATCCCCCTACTCTTCCGTGTTTGATGCACTGTCTGCATCCGCCTCATCATCCGTATCACTCAAGGAAGGCGCATGTACATCCCTGTAGAGTGCCGCCACTGAGAAGTTCACGGAGATTGTTCCTGCTTCCTCGTCAATCTCCTCCACTACGGAATTGACCGTCACGCTGGTTGGAATCAAGCTGTCAAAAGAACGGAGCTGTTCGACGGCTGCCGCCGCTTCACTCTTGCTGCTCACATCCATATTAATCGCTACACCGTCTATCGTACTTGTAAAAGAAACTACATGGACATCACTGGGCATTTTGCTCTCAAGCTCTTCCAGAAATTCTACAAGTTCTTCGTTCCTGTTTTCCGTCTGTCCATACATCGCCGTCACTAAATTATAAGATGCCAACGTCGCTGTATATTCATTATAAATAGGAATAATCGCTTCCAGATCGGAATTCTGCGCTTTTAACTCCATATTCTGCTTCTCTAATCCCATATACCGCAGAATGGAAACTGCCGCCAGCGCAATTGCTATGGCAAGTCCCAAGCCCAAAATCGCATAAGCAATCGGCGCAGGATTGATTCCGCCTTTTCCGCCTGCTGCCTTGTCTTTACCTTTTGCCTTCTCTGCGTCTTTCTTGAATCCTAGCGGAGCCGCAGCCGCACCTACGCTGGCAACATATTCACCATAATACTGTGTTCTGAAACTTTTCTCCAGATTCCATCCCGGTATCTGACGCAATACCTCGACCGGAAGGTTCAAATCTCTCGCAAGCAGTTCCGCCAAACCTTTAATATTGGCGCCAAGACCTGTAATATAGACAACCTCGACAGATGCATCCGAGTTATGAGATGTATAGTAATCCACAACCCTGCTGATGCCTGATGTGAGCGGCGCAATCGCTTCTACCATCTCGGGTGAACCGATACAGTCATTCATCGACACCACTTCCATTGCCGCCTGAACTGAATCAGCTTCAGCCCATCTCTTGGAATCTATGACTGTTTGTATCGCTTCCTCCGCACCGTATGCCACATTTCTAACAAATGCAAGTCTGGCATCATGAATCGCCATCACAAGCGAAGAACGTTCATCAATCTTAATCACAAGGCTCGTGCCCTGTGCATGTTTATCTTTTGCCACCTGAAATACACTGTTGCCGGCGTAATCGATTGCGGCAAGTTCCAGCTTCAATGCTTTTGCCAAATCATAATATCCGTTAAGGAGCGCACTCGGCGCCGCCAATACAAGCAGTTTATACTGCTGCGTACCTTTTGGATCACCCAAAACTCCCAAAATGCTGTATGCAAGCTGATACTGACTTAAATCTACAGGAAAATAATCGGAGGCATTGGCATTCACCACATCCGCAATACGATTCTCCTTCACATACGGAATCGTGACCTCGCGACTCGCAATCCTTCCTGAAGTGATGGTAAACACCACCTGTTTTGTCTTAATCTTTCTCTCTGTAAGCGCGGTAGTTAACGTCTCTATGTATTCCGGCGTCGGCGTAAGCACACCGTCATTGATAACCCCTTCCGCAGTCGGTATCGTAAAAGATCTGTATACCTTATGTGTTTTAGCCTTATAATCAACCTCGCAGACCCTTGTCAACGAGTATCCGATCTCTATACTGATCGCTTTAGCAGCCATTAATCATAGTCTCCTTTCGACTTCCCCAGTGTATTTATATTGAAAAAAACAGATAGGCTTGCCCCGCACATGCTTTTCTTATTTTCTTCCGTAAAGTTTGTTTCTGTACGCATTTGCACTTTTATTAAGCCACATATGTTATTGTTGAACGCATTATATTCTTACATACAAGTCGGTCTCAGAACTGTCCCAAATACCATGTAAGCATCTGATTGCCCCACATCGCTGCAATAAAAACGCCTGCTGAAAGATATGGTCCCATTGCAAGCACATGGTCTTCATTACTCACCTTCATGCGAATCACATGAATGAATGCACCTAAAATGCAGCCTAATAAAAATGCAATAATAATCAGTTTCCATCCAAGAAATAATCCGCAGGCTGCCATCAGCTTCACATCACCACCACCGATTGCCCGTCCTTTGGAGGCATAATATAAAATTGCAAGTACCGCACTGACGGCTAAGAAGCCAATCAGGTAGCTAAGGATATGATGATAGTCCAATGCTGCCCGAATCAGCCCCAGCGCCAGTATAAACAGATTGATTCCAAATGGAATCTCATAAGTTCTAAAATCAATCACGCTCAGTACAAGGAGCGCAGACACAAGTAAACAGTAGAGTAGGGAGTCTACGTTTACCCCATGAATACATACGATCATCACGTATAAGATTCCGTTCACTGCCTCAATCAGAGGATACTGGACGGAGAGCTTTGCCCCACAAAAGCGGCATTTTCCTCGCAAAAACAAATAACTGAACAGTGGAAACATATCATACCACTTCAGTTGTTTGCCACACGACATACAGTGCGACCTTGTCTTCACGATATCTTCATGCTCCGGAATACGGTAAACGCAAACGTTTAAGAAGCTGCCGATTACGATTCCGAAGAAAAATATAATGATGTAAAATATAATGTCTACGAGCATGATTTATGTCCTTTGTAGGGGGAATTTGTTAAAGATTATCAAAATGGCGAAACGGAAGACCGTGCCTTATAGCATTGGAATTGCATGTAGGGGCACGCTTCCGTTCGTCTAAATTATGTCACACTTATGTAGGTTTGGTGTGAGTGGTTGATGTTGGCTAGGCTAACATCAGGTTCCTGTATTAATTTGTAGCTCCAAGCATTCTATTGCTAAACAGATCAGCCGATGCCTCATTATCCGCACTATACTGGAAATTAAGATTACCATTATTAACAGTCCATGTAATAGTATAGTCTTCCCAGTTTGTTCTGCTCTGTCTTCTTGTATGCAATACACCACTAGCATCTAACAGACCTGCATCAGCCAAAGCTGCTGCTGCAAAACTACCAGTAGCAGGTGTCTGGTCAGCTGTACCAATTGTTATTGACCCAGCAGCTGGTGCTACCGTCGAATCAGGATCAGCTGCATAAATCTGTAATGCTGATACAATTTCAGCCGCATTCTGCAAATCTGTCGAATTACGGGATCTCTCCACATACTTTAAGTACTGAGGTGCAAGTACTACAAGCAAGATAGCCATAATCGCAATAACGATGATCAACTCAACAAGGGAAAAACCTTTGTTATTCATTTTTTTCATTTCTCTTTCTCCTTTTCCGCTTAAATTTATTATGATTGTTCCGGATATTCCCTGATACCCGTATCTTAAACACGGCAACTCCCCTACACACTGCCATGTTCAATTCTTATATACCGCCAGCCTACAAATTATCCAATGCCGCATACATATTTACCATAGGCGCCATAACCGCACCAATCAGAACACCAACAATACATGCCAATACGATAATAATCATGGGCTCCATGGCTGCCATCAAGGACTGCACTGCCATCTCCACTTCTTCTTCATAATAATCAGCCAATTTGTTCAACATTTCTTCAGTAGAACCGGCTTCTTCACCGATACGAATCATATGATATACCATCGGCGGAAATAATCCACTAGTCTGCAATGGCTGGGATAATGGTATACCAATCATAATTTGGTCTACAGATTCTTTTAACGCTTCTTTAAACCAGATATTTCCCATCGTATCCGCTACGATATCAACTGCCTCTATCAGTGGTACACCTGCTGTTAGAAGTGTACTCAATGTCCTTGCCATCTGTGCAGAAGCAGATTTTACGACTAAATTCTTGATTGCTGGAATCTTGAGAGCCAACTTGCCTACTACATGCTTGCCGGAATTGGTCTTAGACCATGTCTTAATCACAAATACAGCCGCTATCACAACTGGAACAATAACAAACCAATAATTCTGAATAAAATTACTCAACGCTATTACCGCTAATGTAATGCCCGGCAACTCCGTATCTAATTCTTCAAACATCTCCATATATCGTGGGATGACAAACGTTAACATAACAATAACAACCGCTACCGCCACACAAGCCACAACAATCGGGTAAATCATGGCTTTCTTTATCAATGCCTGTGTCTTCGCCGACTTCTCAAACTGGATTGCCATACGTTCCATGGCTGTCTCCAAACTACCGGAAGCCTCACCGGCTCTCGCCATCTGGACGAGCAATTCAGGAAACACATTGTCATGCTTTGATAGAGAATCTGCAAAGCTCTCGCCCTTCTCCACGTCAGCACGCACTGCCTGCAATGCTTTCTGCATCTTCACATTTTCTGTCTGTTCCGCCAGCATGTTGAGCGTCTGTATAATAGTGACACCCGCTCTGGTGATACTGGCAAACTGCCTACAGAACACTGCCAAATCTCTCGGTGTCGGCTTACCGCCGAAGTCAATACTGATATCCTTAGTCAAGGCGTTCTGCTCTGTGATATCCAGAACAATCATGCCTTGATTCTTCAATTCTCTTGTTACCTGTTCTTTACTGTCAGCATCCCTGCTGCCCTTGGTTTCTTTACCGCTCTTGTCAATTGCGACATAGCCCCATGTTGCCATGGCATACCCTCCGTATATTTCCTGTCTATACCGCTATATGTACGCCAAAGCTTATCGGCAACAATACCGTCATATTGCTTCTTCCACTTATCATATCGGTACTTTATGACATGTATTATACTCCTTTATGTCGTAAAATGCAAATATCATTAAAAATTTTGTATATATTTTTATGTTTTTAGGCAAACTGCACAAAATACTGTAGTCTCATATGATTACACTATGCTCATAATGTATATCAATTTGTCCAGAATACCTCCCCGGCAATTAAAAAACGGGGTGTTTATCACAACACTCCCGCCAATAATATTTCCCTTCATCTAGTACAAAACTTGTCCTTTAGCAGACAAATAACTATTTCAAGCCTCTCCTATTGTATACATTCTCTATACAGTTCTTCCGCTTCTTCTTTGCTGTATTTAAAACACTCCTGTACCATATCAAGAATGTATTCGACTGTAGAACCTCTGTTGATACTTGTTGTCACAAATGCCTCTGCCGCGTCACGGAATCCTTCTTGTATTCCTTCACGTCTACCCTCTTGTATTCCTTCTTGTCTTCCTTCCCGTCTACACTTCTTCGCAAAATACGTTGTATAATATTCGCCCATTAGTATTTCTTCTCCTTCCTCCTGTTTATGCTGCATGTCCGCCAGCATATTTTGCAACTCTTTCTCTCCAGTCAGTGCATACAACAGCCGCATTACCGGTCCGACATGTTTCATTACCTGTTTTGTCGGCTTATATGACTTCCCTTCCGCCAGATAATCCACTACTATACGCATGTCGCTGCGGAACCTCTGTCTGACTTCTTCCGGCAAATGCGCCATCGGAAAGATATGAAGCTTGACATTGTCCACATACTTCTTAATTGCCAGATTTTCAAAACGGTCTGCAAACAGTCCATGCAAGTCTGCATGTGGTTTCCATTTTTTATCTCCCCAGTAGAGCACCAGTATCACCACCGGATACATCTGTTTTTCTTCATATTCATTCCTATATATAGCGCCTTCATACCCTGCTTTTCGCAGAAGCAGACGATAGTTTTCACTTGATTCATTTTCCAGAATATACTGTATCTTTATCTTCCGGAAAGCGTCGCCATCCAGCCGTCCATACCTCTTACTTTCGCACTCTGTCCCGCCTGAGCGATTGTTTTCTCTATGCTTACGTTCCTCACGACTGCCTAGCCGTCTTTCATAATCTGCTATCTCATACTTGCTTACATCGCTATACTGATTGCGGAGCTTTCCGGGTTCTTTCGCATCTACCCTCGTGACCTCGTCGAAGCTTTCCAGTTCCTTCGCCGTTAAGTCTTTTTGTCCCATATGTCCCTTTCTTCTGTCTATGCAGGGCACACGGGTGTTTCGTTTTCTTGGGTCGGACATGAAATTGTCCGTCTTTCGGGAAAATGTTCCACCGGCTGTTCCTGCCTTGATTGTGAATGAATGGCAGAGTCTGCCGGATAAAACGAGTGATCTCGTTTACGGAAACCGGAGCGGGTTCGGAAGACCCGCTCACCGTTTCAAGAGTTGTTTAAGATAATTCTAGTAGAAAAACGACGTGTTGTCAACTTGTATTTATCATATAAATTAACGGAATATCGTTTATTTCTTAGATGTCAAAGGACACCCTCATCATCTCCGGAACAGAAGTGATTCCTTCCAGCACGTACTTTGTCGCGCTCATGCGGAGCGTATTCATTCCTTCTTCCAAAGCCTTGTTCTTGATATCTTCCGCAGAGCCGTTCTTGCTGATGATGGTCTTAAGCGGCTGGGAGACTTCCATAATCTCATAGACACCGATTCGCCCCTTAAAGCCGGTACCCTCGCATCTAGGACAGCCGCACGGCTCATAAATTGTAATGTCTTCATCCGGCTCACGCATCAGAAGCTCCAAATCATCCGCACTTGCTTTCTTCGCTCTCTTACAATCCGGACACAGCCGGCGCACAAGACGCTGTGCAATAACACCAATCGTCGCATCGGCAATCAGATACGGCTCAATTCCCATATCCGCAAGACGTGTAATCGTACTCGCCGCCGAATTCGTATGCAGCGTCGATACAACCAAATGTCCCGTGATAGACGCCTGCACTGCGATAGACGCTGTCTCTTGATCTCGAATCTCACCAATCATAATGATATCCGGGTCCTGACGCAGGATGGAACGCAGCGCCGATGCAAATGTCAGATTTGCCTTATTATTAACCTGCACCTGATTGATACCGTCTATATTTGCCTCCACCGGGTCTTCCACGGTAATAATATTTACGTCTTCTTTGTTCAGTTCACTAAGCGCGGTATACAGCGTAGTAGACTTACCGCTTCCGGTAGGTCCGGTAACTAACAAGATACCATGCGGGTTCATCAGAATATGGTCAAACTTTTTAAGTTCATCCGAACGCAGACCAAGCTGGCTCTTTTCCTTCGTCAGCGCATTCTTGGAAGTCAGACGCATAACAATCTTCTCACCGTACACGGTGGGCAGAATGGAAACACGGATATCATATTCACGTCTGTCCACAATCTGAGTGATACGTCCGTCCTGAGGTTTTCTTTTCTCTGAGATATCCATGCCGCCAATAATCTTGATACGCGCTACCATGGCGGGCAAAAGCCGCACGCTGTATGTCGCCTTCTCATATAAGGCGCCGTCGATACGGTAGCGGATACGCACCTGACGCTCCATAGGTTCAATATGTATATCGGAAGCACGCTGTCTGACTGCCTGCTCTATCATACCTTTGACAAGCTGTACGATAGGCGAGTTGTTGACATCCTCGCTGTAGAGGTCTTCCTGCTCTACCATCTGGCTTTCTTTTTCTCTCGTATACTCTTCCAGCGCAGAATTAACTTCCGCCTGTCCGTAATACCTGTCGATTGCCAGCATGACACTTCCCGTGGTCGCTACCACCGGCTCAACCTGCATATTGGTAATGATATTGATATCATCCAAAGCCGCCATATCCATAGGGTCAGCCATTGCCACACGCAGCATCATATTATCCTGCGAATACTCAAAAGGCAGCACTTTGTATTTCTTAAGCACATTGGCAGGTACAAGCTTCAGAATATCTTCTTCTATCTCTACATTGTGTAGTTCTACCATGTCGTATTGAAGCTGATTACTGAGTGCCCTCGCAATATTTTCTTCTGTAACGATTCCTTCGTCTACCAGCACTTCACCCAGTTTCCTGCCGGTACCCTTCTGTCTGGAAAGCCCTCTCTCCAGATCGTCAACGGTAATGACTCCGCTATTTACGAGCACATCACCAAGACGCAGCTTTTTTCTGTTGATATCCATACCGTGTAACATCCCCTATTCTTTCTTTGGCTAAACCCGCCAATATATATTTTATTTTATCACAAAAACGCAATATGTGCCAAAAAATATTCAGAATTATATGACACTTTACATTTTACGCACATAATAGCTTCCGCTAATCTGACCGGCATACCCCGCCGCGCATAGCTGCAGCAGCTCATGACAAAGCTCAGGAATCTCTATGCGCCTTCCGTATGCATCCTCATATGTCCTTTGCAGCATGTCCATGGAGCGCGGCTGATAATCCAATATCTGCATAAGCTGCCCCTTTGTGCCGTCAGATGCAAAAATCATCTGCTGTTCATAGGTTTCTTTACCGTCAAAATCCGGATTCAACTCTTTCAGCAAGTCCTGCACCGAAACTACGATCTCCGCTCCCTGCCTAATCAGCTTGTTGCATCCCCGGCTAAGCGGGTCCGTCGCCCTCCCCGGCAGTGCGTAGACTTCCCTGCCCTGCTCCAATGCCATATCTACGGTAATCAACGTGCCGCTTCTCTCCTTTGCCTCAATCACAATCACCGCATCGCAAAGTCCGCTGATAATACGGTTTCTTGGAGGAAAAAGCACTGCCCTCGGCTCTATCCCCGGCGGATACTCGGAACAGACGCCTCCTTTCTCAATCAATTGCTCATATAGCAGTCTGTGTTCGGACGGGTAGCAGATATCTACGCCGCACCCAAGCACTCCCAGAGAATAACCTCCTGCTTGGAGCGCCGCCTGCTGCCCGATTCCGTCGATTCCTCTCGCCATGCCGCTGATGACCTGTATTCCCGCTTCCGCCAACATCATGCCAAACTCTCTTGCCATCATTCGACCGTATTCCGAACATTCTCTTGCCCCTATCACGGCAACCGCCTTACGCTGATTATCCGGTAGTTTTCCTGCATAATAAATGGCACACGGGGCGTCCGGTATCGATGCCAGTTTCTCCGGATAGCTTTCTTCTTCCATCGTAATAAAAGATATCCCTCTTTCCGCCATCCGCTCATACCCGGCAGCCACATCATAATTTTGTGCCGACTGCGTAAGAATCCGGGCTTTCTTATGATAACGTCCGCTCAGCTTCTCCTCCAGTAATCCTTTCTTAGCCATCTCGTATATTTCTTCAATCGGTGCCATCCGCCTTAATTCCCTGAACAACCCTCTGTTTCCCATACCGACCGCCTGATACAGCCAATGTATATATGCTTTCTCTGATTCCTGCCGCATCACTGAAACACCTCCATCTGTCTATAGCTGATTGCCTCCGCTAAATGTCCCTCTCCAATCTTCTCGCACTTTTCTAAATCCGCAATCGTCCGTGCCACTTTCAGTATTCTGTGATATCCTCTTGCGGAAAGATTCATTGCGGAAAACATCTGTTCCATGAAACGTCTTTCTTTTTCGCCCAAACTACAGAACCGTTCCACATCCGCTGCCTTCATGTCTGAATTGAACCTAAGTCCGGTACCGGTAAATCTATCTGCCTGCCTCTCTCTGGCAGTCATTACTCTTTTCCTGATCCCAGCACTGCTTTCGACTTGTACACTTTTCCCATCCTGTATGCTGTTCCCGCCTGCTGACCGCCCTGCAATATCCTCAAACTCCACCGGCTGTGCCTCCACGCATATATCTATCCTGTCCAGAATCGGTCCCGATACGCGCCGCAGATAACGTCTGATTTCATAAGGCGTGCACCGGCATCTTGACATATCCGGATAATAACCGCAAGGACAAGGGTTCATGGCTCCTACCAGCATCAAATCGGCAGGATAGACATATGTACCGGTGCTTCTGGCAATCTGCACCTGTTTATCTTCTAAGGGCTGCCTTAAAATATCCAGCGTTTCTCTCTTAAATTCCGGTAATTCATCTAAGAAAAGCACACCGCGGTGGGCAAGGCTGACGATTCCCGGCGAAGGAACCCGTCCTCCTCCCACCAGCGCTCGTCCCGTAATCGTATGGTGAGGATTTAAGAAGGGACGTTCTCTCTTAAGGCTGCCAACAGACTGCAATAAACCGGATATACTGTAGATTGAGGATACTTCCAGACTTTCCTCCAATGACAACGGCGGTAAAATTGTAGGAATACGCCTCGCCAGCATCGTCTTGCCCGCTCCCGGCGCACCCACGATCAGCAGATGATGGAATCCTGCCGCCGCCACCTGTGCCGCCCGTTTAAGCCTTTCCTGTCCTCTGATATCCGCGAAATCCTCTCCTCCAGCGGTATCATTCCTCCACGTCTCCTGTTCCTCCTGCGGTATTTGCACGTACGTCTTCTTTCCTGTCAGAATGTCTATTGTCTCCCTCATATCCGATACGCCGATACTCTCCACTTCCTTGACAAGCGTTCCCTCCCACAGATTTTCCCGCGGCAGAATACAGCGTTTCATCCCCCTGCGCGCCGCCTCACGCACGATTGGCAGCACACCTCTTATTGGTTTCACTTCTCCCGACAGTCCCAATTCTCCAATCAGCAGCGTATCCTCTACTGCCTCCGGTGACAGTTTGGACAACGCGCACATCATACCGACCGCCACCGGTAAGTCAAACATTGTTCCGCTTTTCGGGATATCTGCCGGTGATAAATTCACATTGATACAGACCGGCGGCAGCATGACGCCTACGTTTTTGAGCGCTACTTTGACGCGCTCCCTAGCCTCCCTCACCTCCGATCCGGGAAGCCCCACTATCTGAAAACAAGGCAGACCTTGAGAAATATCTACCTCCACCTGAATCAGACAACTGCGGATACCGTAGATTGCTCCTGATGTAATTGTACTAAACAAGCTTTTTCCTCCTCTTTACTCATACTCCAACAATTTGCCGTGTCTCTTATCAGACACGTTCCTTCATGTATGCCTGTTCTCTGAAATCTTGTGGCGATACGCCTGAATCTATAGAATATACTCAGAATGACAGATATCATTTTATACATCATAAAAGGACTCGACGTTCTTGTCAAGTCCTTAACCGTTATGGTTCATATCTTATTCGCAGTATGGCACTACATAACCTTGTTCTGCATACCATCCGGATCCTGTGCAAACTGGATTGCCATCTCTCTGTCAATCCTGCCTTCATAGAAAAGCTGCGTGATTGCATCATCCATCGTAATCATCCCCAGCTTGCGATTGGTCTGCATAACCGTCGCCAGCTGATGGGACTTTCCTTCACGAATCAGGTTCCTGACCGCATGGTTTGCGTGCATTACCTCAAATGCAGCCACACGCCCCCTGCCTTCCACCGTAGGAATCAGCTGCTGGGATACAACCGCCTCCAATACGTTGGCAAACTGCACTCTGATCTGCTGCTGCTGATGAGGCGGAAATACGTCGATAACACGGTCTACCGTACTCGCCGCTCCGATTGTATGCAGCGTTGACAAAACCAAGTGCCCTGTCTCCGCCGCCGTAATAGCAACGCTGATCGTCTCAAAGTCACGCATCTCTCCCACGAGAATTACATCAGGATCTTCACGAAGCGCAGCTCTTAACGCGTTCGCATAATTCTGTGAATCCAATCCGATTTCTCTCTGATTGACCATCGCCATCTTATGCTGGTGGAGATACTCGATAGGATCCTCCAACGTGATAACATGCGCGTCCCTGTTATTATTAATCTTATCAATAATCGCCGCCAGCGTAGTAGATTTACCGCTTCCGGTAGGTCCCGTCACCAGAATAAGACCTCTCTTGCGCTCATACAGATTAATAACTGACTCCGGCACTCCCAGAACTTCGGGCGACGGCACCTGCGTACCTACGAGACGCAGCGCCATCGCCGCCGAGCCTCTCTGCTTATATACGTTGACACGATATCGTCCAAGCTCCGGTATGGAGAACGACATGTCGTACTCACCGCGTTCCTCGAATCGTTCCCTTTGCACATCATTCATCATGGAATATGCAACTGCCAGTGTATCCGCAGGCATCATCCTCGGATAATCCATAGTAATCAGATTCCCGTTTACACGCATTTTCGGCGGTATCCCTACCGTAATATGTACATCAGATGCTTTTGCATCACACGCCACCCTCATAATCTCTTCTATCGTCGGCATCTTCTTTTCCCCTTCTCATATCGTATTGCCATATACTTACTTTTCATCCCGCACAGCCACATACTCCGGCTCTTCCACTTTATAGCCATGTTGTTTCAGCAGATTAATGTCCATAACATGACGATTATCCATCGTCTTCATGATATCTTTAATCTCCAAATCGCCGAACATTTCCCGGTCACTCAAATCTACAATACTGTTGTCGCCGAACATCAATAGCATCGGTTCTAATATGTTCTGCTCATTCGCATTGAGTACAAGCGCTTTCTCGCCTGTGTTCAGCTCCACGCTGACACCGGGCGCAAGAATATTGATGGAACGGATCAAGGCTTTCACAACATCACTGTCATAGACTTCCGGATTCTCCAACAGATGCTTGATTGCCGCCACTTCTGAATCCGGCGCCTTCTCAACCTGCATCGCCGTCATCGTGTCAAAGACTTCCGCCACCGCAAGAACCTTGGCGCCTCTGACTGTCTTCTTGGACGAAATATCTTCACCACTTTCAAGACTTTCCAAAGCTCTCTGTGCCTGCACACAGATTCGCTTGACATTCGGGCTGGATGAGAACACGATATCAATCAGATTGTGTCCTTGTATCTGTGCCATACGGACGGCTTCCTGCTCTTCCTCTGTCAGAATATCTTTGTCTTTAATGTTCTTGGGCACCGTCAACTTTCCGATGTCATGGACAATCGCTGCCTGCACGGTATCCGCCTGTTCATCCAGTCTCATATTCATCTTGTGAGTCACCATGGCGCACAGAATCGCCACATTTAAAGAATGTTTATACAGATAGTCCTCTTTACTCCTCAGATTCTGTACAAAATTAATCTTCTTGTCTATATGACCGTAACTTTTCACAATATTTGCGGCAATCGTAGGCATTTTATAAAATCTTCTCGTCTGCAGGATCTTATCTAACTCCTCCTGTATGGAAAAAACATACATCGTCTGAAACCGTTCAAAATCAATATCCGCCTGTGTCATCGGCGGAACAGGCTCTGCCGGTTCCAGAATAAAAATCCCTATCAAACCGAAATTCTTGATACTCTCAATTCCCTGTACGGTCAGTTTGGAGTTGCGCTCGTACAGCAAAACACCGTCCTTGTTGTAAATAGGACGCGCCAGCCGCATTCCTTTCTTTAGTTCATCCCTCTTTACAAAAAGCATTCCGGTTTCCTCCTTTGCACTGCGCCTCTTACAACGCCTCAAAAGCCTCCCTGAGCTTCTCCAATGCCCTCTTCTCTATTCTGGAAACATAGCTTCTGGAAATCCCCAGTTTACGCCCGATTTCTCTCTGCGTCACCTCGTATTCACTGGTCAAGCCATAACGCAGGGTGATAATTTCCCGTTCTCTGTCATTTAATTTGTCATGAATCAGACCGGACAGCCTGCTCAGCTTATCCTCCGCCTCCATTCTGTCTATCACGTCAATCTGATCTTGTTCGATAATATCCAGCAGATTAATCTCATTGCCTTCTCTGTCCGTACCAATCGGCTCATAAAGAGATACCTCTCTGGAAGTTTTCTTCTTAGCACGTAAAAACATCAGCAGTTCATTGTCGATACACCGGGAGGCATACGTACTCAGTTTCCCCTTGCCGGCATCAAAGGAATCTATCGCTTTAATCAGCCCTATTGTACCAATGGAAATCATGTCTTCCATCTCTTCATCCACGTTCTGATACTTCTTAGCGATATGAGCAACAAGACGCAGATTATGTTCAATCAGTATTTCTTTCGCGTCCGCCCGCTCTGCGCCCTCACCCGTCTGCAACAGCTTTAAGTATGCGGCCTCTTCCTTCGCAGTTAATGGTTGCTTAAATGTTTTCAAAAGAAGCCCCCAAAGTCCATTTACTCTATTCTATGACCCGGTGGCATCTTAAGTGCCTTTCCACCTGAAAAAGAGTTGACTTCAAGGTTTCCCTATGAATATTATACAAAGACAACTTTTAAAATACAACACAAATTATATCAAATAACCGAAAAAATAGAAAACTTACAAAATATTCAATCAATTTCAGTCAAATAGAAATTGCGCAAACACATAATTGCTCACATCAATTCCTAACTCCGTCAGCATCATGTTATTCTTATCCTGTGCAAGAAGCCCCTGCCTGCATAAACGGTCCGGTATCTCACCGTATGCCTCCTCAATCTGCCGTCCGAAAGTACGTGCAAACCCTTGACGATTCACACCGCACATCATACGCAGTCCGAGAAACATATACTCTTCCATCTGTTCCTTCTCGGTAAGTATCTGCCGGTCCGGTACACACATATCCTCCTGCCTGTAAACATACGCTTCATACAATGTTAAGTCTTCCGGGTTCTTCCATCTGACGTTGCGCACCATAGACGATGCTCCCAGCCCGAATCCGACATAATCTCCCCTCTGCCAGTAAACTTTATTATGACAGCATTCATACCCCTCCCGTGCATAGTTGGAAATCTCATACCTGTGATAGCCACAGGAAGATAAGAAATCTTTCGTAAGCGAGTACATCTCCCGGTCTTCCTCCTCCGTCGGAAAGGAGTACTCGTACTGCCGTTCATATAACGGGGTTCCTTCCTCCAGTATAAGGCTGTATGCCGAAATATGTTCCGGTTCAAGCGACGTCACCGCCCGTAATGTCCGCTCATAAGATACCACACTCTGTCCCGGCAGAGCCGACATAATGTCGATATTGATATTATGAAATCCGACCCTTCGCGCCAGCTCATAAGTTCTCAAAAAAGTCTGATAATCATGAATCCTGCCAATTCTCAAAAGCTCTTCATCATCTGCAGACTGCAGTCCGATGCTGATACGATTCATACCGGCTGTTATGTATTGCCGCAGCTTGTCTTCGTCCACCGTCCCGGGATTCATCTCCATCGTAACCTCTATATCCTGCGAAATCCGATAGTTATCTCTGATTGTTTCCATAATGAGGCTTATGTCCATCGCCGGAAGAACAGACGGCGTTCCGCCGCCCAAGAAAACAGATACCACCTGATATTGCTGATATTCCGGTGCAGACGAACTGATTTCCCGGCACAATAAGTTTACATAATTCCCAATCTCCGCCGGAAAAGACAAAAAATCACAGTAGAGACATTTCCTGATACAAAAAGGGATGTGGATATATATACTCAATTCTTTCATTTATCTGTCGTCCAGTTTAAGCACACTCATGAAAGCGCTCTGTGGAATCTCTACGTTACCCACCTGACGCATACGCTTCTTGCCTTCCTTCTGCTTCTCAAGAAGTTTTTTCTTACGGGTAATATCTCCGCCGTAACACTTTGCAAGCACATCTTTACGCATCGCCTTCACAGTCTCTCTGGCAATAATCTTACCCCCCACAGCTGCTTGGATCGGTATCTCAAACAGGTGACGGGGTATCTCATCCTTTAACTTCTCGCACATCTTTCTTCCGCGTTCATAAGCGCTGTCCGCATGTACGATGAACGAGAGTGCGTCCACCTCGTCATGATTAATAAGAATATCTAATTTCACCAGTTTAGACTCTTCATAGCCTTTCAATTCATAATCAAAAGACGCATAGCCCCTCGAGCGTGATTTCAAGGCGTCAAAGAAATCATATATAATCTCATTTAACGGCAGTTCGTATTTCAAAAGCGCTCTGGAAGCCTCAATATATTCCGTGCTGATATAGCGTCCGCGCCTCTCTTGGCATAACTGCATAATAGAACCGATAAACTCTGTCGTTACCATGATTTCGGCGCTGACCACCGGCTCCTCCATATAAGCAATCTGCGCGGGATCCGGAAGATTGGACGGATTCGTCAGTTCAATCATCTCTCCGTCTGTCTTATGCACTCTGTAAATAACTCCCGGTGCAGTAGTCACCAAATCAAGATTATACTCCCGCTCCAGCCTTTCCTGTATGATTTCCAGATGCAGAAGCCCCAGAAAACCGCATCGGAATCCAAACCCAAGAGCAATAGAAGTCTCCGGTTCATAATTCAACGATGCATCATTTAACTGTAATTTCTCCAACGCATCCCTCAAATCCGGATACTTGGCGCCGTCTGCCGGATACATGCCGCAGTACACCATGGAATTGACTTTCTTATATCCCGGAAGCGGCTCGGAACATGGACGGTTTACATCCGTCACCGTATCGCCCACCGCGGTATCTTTCACATTCTTAATGGAAGCCGTCAGATAACCGACCATGCCGGCTGACAGCTCTTCGCAGGGGATAAATTGTCCTGCGCCGAAATATCCTACCTCTACCACTTCCGCGGTAGCTCCGGTAGCCATCATTTTGATTGCGGTTCCCTTCGAAACCCGCCCTTCCATGATACGGCAGAACACAATCACCCCTTTATAAGAGTCATACACCGAATCAAAGATGAGCGCCTGCAAGGGATTGTCCGGATCGCCCTGCGGTGCGGGAATCTTCTCTACAATCGCCTCTAATACTTCCTCGATACCGATACCGTTCTTAGCTGAAATGAGCGGTGCATCCTGAGCTTCGATACCAATCACGTCCTCAATCTCATTCTTCACCCGTTCCGGCTCGGCGCTGGGAAGGTCTATCTTATTGATGACCGGAAACACATCTAAATCGTGATCAAGCGCCAGATATACGTTGGCGAGCGTCTGCGCCTCGATACCCTGCGCAGCATCCACCACAAGAATCGCTCCGTCACATGCCGCCAGTGAGCGGCTCACCTCATAGTTAAAATCCACATGTCCGGGCGTGTCAATCAAATTGAAAATATACTCATTCCCGTCTTTGGCATTGTAGACGATACGCACCGTCTGCGCCTTAATCGTAATTCCGCGCTCCCGCTCAAGCTCCATATTATCGAGCACCTGCGCCTGCATCTCCCTGCTTGTCAGGAGTCCTGTCTTCTCTATGATTCTATCCGCCAATGTCGATTTACCATGGTCGATATGGGCTACGATACAAAAATTTCTGATTTTACTCTGGTCTATGGCTGCCATAACTTCCTCATTTCCGCGCTGCTTTATTGCGCATGACGAGTTTGTGGCAAGCAACGCGCAGACACAAATCTCAGGATTGAAAATAAAATTTTCAATTTTTCCTCCTTGTCATACAGAAAACAGTATAACAAATCGTGAAAAATATGTCCACTGTTACCGTCTCGGCTCCTGACCCGAAAGGACCAGATCAAGCACATGCGCCAACGGGTCGCAGGCATTCATCGCCTCCTCCACCGTATTATTCTGTGCCCCCAGCTCAATCAGCAGCGTCTTCGGGCACAGATGCATGTTGTACCGATATGCTTTCAGGTAGACTCTTCTCGCAAGTCCCGGATAGTACTCATTACATGCCGCCTGCATCTGAAAAGAAAATGCAAGATTATCTTCCAGATACGGATTATCCAGATATTCTATCTTTCCCTTGGTTGTACGGCTCAACCCATTAAAAAACATAAACTGCGCCGTCGGTCTTCCCTGAAGGTTCATGACCAGCCTTTTCTCCTCCGGCATGGCATCCCGGTGCAAGTCGATCACGACTTCTATGCTCGGATACTCTGCGAGAAGCTCCTCCAATGCCGGAAGCGAATTATTATAAGCATAGTCTCTTGACTCCTTGTCATAGCTCTCGGTATGATGCATCACGTTATATCCATACTGCTCCCGCAGAATCGAGGACAGATATTCCCCCACCCCCACGATGCTCGTGGACTCGTCACCGGCGATGGAATCTGCAAAAGCCTCCTGTGAATGAGTGTGATAAATCAGAATCTGAGGCTGATCCGCACCGCCCTGCATACGCATGTCTTTAGAAAGCAAGACGTCTGCCTGTAGAAGCTCATCTCCCGCCTTTGTCGTGCTGTCCACCGCATAAAACGCCTTGACAAGCGACTCATAATCACTTAATTCGTCCCATTTGTAACTATAGCTCTTGTCCTGCATAGGAACAAATTCTGTCACTACGGTCTCATCAGGCTGTTCTTCCATCTCATCCTGCCCAGCCGCCTGATTTTCCAGATACATTCCATTTTCGGCAAGCATCGCGTCTGCAAGGCTCTGTTCCAAGTGCATTGCATTTTCATCATATTCCAAGTCTTCTTCATCAATAGACTTGCGGTCTTCGTCACTGCCTTCCATCATAAGCAGGCGGGCGTAGTCGCTTTCCGCCGCCACCTCTTCGCCTTCTCCTGCTGCCAGACTATACCGTAAAACCGGATACTCTGCAAACAGCCATTGGTCATACATATCACTTGTTATTTTTTCTCCTTCACCTTGGCTGATCATGCGGACAGCCGGAAGATAAGTACCCAGTGTCATATCCTGTACCCATCTCGACAGTACACTTTCGCCACTCTCCTCTTCCCGCTGACTTCCCGCCATTTCCAACAATATAAAAAAGGCAGATATTATAACAAGTGCTATTATAATTATTTTCAGTAATTTTTTTTTCATGTCCATACTAATTATATATATGCGGTATGGACACGACTTCATACCATCACCATACTTGAACTTAAGTTTCTTCCGGGCAATTGAGCGCTTTGTTAATTCCGTCACACAAAATATGACTAATCTGTTGTATCTGCTGGTCAACATCTTTTGTCGTGACATACATATTGTTCAATTCTTTGAGGGTGACCGGACGCTCACCCATAGCGTCACCCACAATGGTTGCCGCATCGACCACCGTCGGAACTCCCAGAGCCAGCACCGGTACATTCAGGCTCTCCTGCGTAATAGCATTGCGATGATTACCGACTCCCGAACCGGGGTGAATGCCGGTATTGGTAATCTGTATGGTACGATTCAGCCTTTTCGTGGAACGTGCCGCTAACGCGTCAATCACAATCACCATATCCGGTTTTGTTTCACCTATAACTCCTTTTATAATTTCTGCGGATTCCATACCCGTCTTTGCCATGACACCGGGAATCAGACTGCTGACCTGATGCATTTTGGAACGGTTATATGCAACCTTACCGTATTCACGTACAATATGCCTGTTGATAAACAGATTATCCACCACGTTAGGACCCAGCGAATCCGCCGTCACTTCCCGATTTCCCAATCCCACCACCAGAATAGACTGCTCTTTGTCCGGCTCCGGCAATATCGAGCGAATTTCCCTTGCAAGAATCTCAGATATCTCCTGATGGTAATCTTCTTCCGGTTCTGTCATAGCCGGTGCTTCCAATGTGATATAAACCCCCATCGGCTTTCCCAGCATCTTGGCTCCGTTCTTTGTTTCCACGATCACTTTGGTGATATGGACATCACAGCTCTCATCATAGTTTTCTTCCACTACGACACCGCGCAGACCTTCCGCTTTCTCCTCAATACTTTCTCTGGCTTCCAGCGCCAAGTCTGTCCTAACTGCCTGCCAGCTATCCATGCCTTTTTCCTCATTTCCCGCATTTTATCTTACTATATGCGTATATTTATAGGTTAGTTACTCTCTGTCTTCTTGCTGTTTGCAACTTTCTTTTCTATTTTTTGCAAAAATAAACAAAATATGTATTGACATCACGATTCTCATAAACTACAATAAGATGCGTGTGTTTCCATTAAAACGTCCGTGTCCGGCTTTAATGAGACACGTCCAAATAAAGACAATCTAAATAAATCGGAGGTGTGATCATGGCTAATATTAAATCTGCAAAGAAAAGAATCTTAGTAAACAAGACTAAGGCTGATCGTAACAAAGCGATTAAGTCCAGTGTTAAGACCGCAATCAAGAAAGTATATGCTGCGATTGAAGCTAACGATAAGGAAGCTGCTAAGTCAGCACTTACTGCTGCTACATCCGCGCTTGACAAGGCTACTAAGAAGGGTGTATACCACAAGAATACTTCTGCAAGAAAAGTATCCCGTCTTTCTATTGCCGTAAATAAAATGGCGTAAAAATTGAGCTTCGCTTAAACGCGTTGAGAATTTCTTATAACATAAAAAACACTTCCTACCGTCATGGGAAGTGTTTTTTGTTGCCTAACGGCTGTGACCGCCGCCGCCATGGCTGCCGCCACCGCCTCCTCCTCCACTGTGACCACCACCGCCGCCACTGCTGCTACTCGATTCAATCTTATGCGTTACCACAGACTTACGCAGAAATCTGTCTGCTTTCACCTTAAATTCCGGTTCTAAACCATTTACATATGTAACTGCCGTTGTAGTCTTCGCTCCGCTCTTAGCTCTTCTATTGCATAATATAAAAATAGCTGCCGCTATCAAGCCTATCACCCACGGAATGATTCCCGGTACATACAGATTAAATATTCTCATACCCGTCATATCATGATAGAAATCATTCACATATGTCTTGTAAGCTTTATAAGGATTGTGCTCCACATACCGGTACACATTGTCCAAAATATGGTCGATTTGTATACTCAGATACTTATCCTTAACCTTCCCCGTCGTACAAAACCATGTATAAATCTTACCGTCATCTTCCCTATACCAGTTGTCAATCAGCAGAACCCCGTCGCCGTTGGGTTTATTATATCCGAAATGATTGTCCTCATAAAATTCTTCCGCGTAAACTCTGACAAACTCATCATAATCAACATAAGGTTCGATTTCTCTGGCATATTCTTTCAAAGACTCATTCAAAGTAATCAGCACGATATCGCAGCCGGTCTGTTTCTCTCTCTTCGCAATCAGCTTACGCAGTTTTTCTTCCTCTTGATCAGTCAATACATCACCATAGTCAAATACCCGTTCCTCGGTAGCACATGTCTTGTTAGTTCTCTTGTAGTTTGCCGCTGTGGAAGCTACCCAATGTCCGCCTGCCAGCAGACCGTAGACACATATCGTAACACCTAATATTATATATAGCCATTTAAAATAATGAAAATATTCTCTCACAGTCTTATCCCCTCTTATAAGATTTCCAATGCCTTGATTACCACTGAACAGATTGCCGTCACAATGGCAAAAACAGATGCTCCGTAGCCGAATACTTTACCCATAGAAACAGGCGTTGTTCCAATCACTTTACCAGTCTGTCCGTTCACATGAAACTGATACGTCTTGCCCTTATATCGGTACAAATACTGCCACACCGGCATCAGCGCGTAATTCACTCCGTTTCTCTGTAAATTTAAATCTTTGCGTATAGGCTTAACCGTATTGTATTCCTGCAGCGACTGCCTCATCAATTCCTCGGAAGAATTGCGCGCCTTTACCTGCGCCCTGCTCTCCAGTTCAGGCGCTCCCTGATTATAGATTTCTCCGTAGAAACCCGACATATATTTCGCATCAAAGTCACGCATCATTTGATAGCTGTATGGTTCCATCAAATCCATAACACCGTCATCCATTGCATAGGAAGCATCCACGGGTATCTTATCAAAATCCACATTCATCTTGCGGATTACCTCATAATAAGAAGTCTCCACATACTCCGTATTCCCGCTGGTCCACCTCTTGACTTTCGTTCCTTCACCGGCAAAATCATAAAACGCATTATAGTCATACAGCCAGAATGGCACATAGATGCCAACCATTTTCTCCAGACTTTTAGCCGACATAAAGTCAGAAGGGGTAAACAACCTCCGATTAAATTCCGCCTCCATCGCTCCTACGGCTATATCCTTATTAATCCGAAACGGAAGAATCACATGCGGCTCGTACACACCTTCTACGCGCTCATCAAATATCAGATAACACCCGCAATGTTCGCATCTGCTCGCCGAAGTATAGTTCTGCAGCTCTATCGGCGCCCCACAGTTGGCACATTGTGTAAGAGAACCTCCCTGTATCAGATCTTCGCTGTCCTCCCCTTCGCAATGCGGGCAGTACATTCTTGCCCTGCCCGGCTCATATACTACGTTACTGCCGCAATTCTTACATTTAAATAGCATATTTTTCTCCCCTCACGGTCACGATAATGTTTCCGACAATTCTTTTCATATTTTATCAGATATAGGATAAAAATGACAGACATAACTTACCTATTCTTATCCCTATTCTTATCCCTGAAGCTTCTTTCAAAGTTTTTTCAGCGAATAAAATCTTTCTTTTCAGTGCATTCTCTGTTATACTAATATATCAATGCATGGATAATTAATGAGCAGAAATGAGGTATCATGTGAAAAAAATCGCTATTATAACCGGAGCAAGCAGCGGTCTTGGCAGAGAATTTGTAAAACTCATGAAAGACAGAAACGAAATCGAAGAAATCTGGGCAATTGCCAGACATCAAGACAAGTTGGATAAACTGCGCAAACAAATGGGAACAAAAGTTAAACCAATCTCCATGGATTTATCGAACAGGACGCGCATCGAGCAATTCGGCATGATGTTATCGGAGCAGCAATTAGAAATCCGCTATCTGATAAATAATGCCGGTTATGCTAAATTTTGTTCTTATAGCGACTTGAATGTAGAAGATTCTCTCAATATGATTGATTTAAATATCGGTGGCGTTGTGGCGATGGGGCTTGTCTGTATCCCCTATATGCCCAGAGGCAGCCACCTCATCAACATCGCTTCGCAAGCCGCTTTCCAGCCTCTTCCTTACCAGAATCTGTACAGTTCCACGAAAGCCTTTGTGCGCAACTATACGAGGGCTTTAAACGTAGAGCTGAAAGACCGTGGCATTATCGCTACTGCCGTCTGTCCGGGCTGGATTAAAACACACTTATACGACAGGGCAGACATCGGCGCTGCTAAGGCAACGAGACGCTTCTGCAGCATGACCACACCTGATAAAGTAGCTAAGAAAGCATTGGCAGATGCTGACCGTGGCAAAGACATCTCTATCTACAGCTTCTATGTCAATTTCTGTCACATAGGCGCCAAGCTGCTGCCGCAGCAGCTCATGATGAGATTCTGGCTGCGCCAGCAGCGTATTAACCCTTATTCACAAACAGACCAATAAAACGACATGAAAGATTCTTACTAAATCAATATAATAGCAATTGTTATTCACGTCCGTCCCAGCAGTATGTGCACAGTTTGCACTTATCAATGCCGACAGATGCAATCATATCGTCCAGACGATGATATCGGAGAGAAGTGAAGTTCAGCTTCTCTCTTATTTTTTCCAGCATATCACTATACTGTATACTGTCCGGGTCGGCATAAACAGACAGATTCGGATACTTGTTCTCCCCCTCCATCTCTTTGATCACACGGCGGGCAATCAGCTCCATCTCCGAAGTGGAACGAGAAAAGTTCAAATACTTACAGCCAAACAGAAGCGGCGGACAAGCCGGACGAATATGTACTTCCCCTGCCCCACTCTGGTAGAGGAACTCCGTAGTTTCCCGAAGCTGCGTACCACGCACAATGGAGTCGTCTATCAGAAGAAGGCTTCTGCCCTTGATCAAATCATGTACCGGTATCAGCTTCATCTTTGCAATCAGATTACGCTGGCTTTGAATCGTGGGCATGAAAGAGCGGGGCCACGTAGGCGTATATTTAATGAATGGTCTGGAAAAAGGTATTCCGGACTCATTGGCATAACCGATTGCATGGGCTGTTCCGGAATCCGGCACGCCGGCTACAATATCAGGCTGGGCATCATCCCGCTTCGCCAGCATGGCACCGCAATTATATCGCATTTCTTCCACACTGATTCCCTCATACGAAGAGGACGGATAGCCGTAATAAATCCATAAGAACGTACAGATTTTCATGTCCTTCCCCGGTGCCATCAACGACTTTACACCCTCCGGAGTGATAATGACAATCTCGCCGGGACCAAGCTCTCTCTCCGGCGTATATCCAAGATTCAGATATGCAAAGCTCTCAAACGATACACAGAACGCGTCATCCTTTCTGCCGACAGTTACCGGTGTTCTTCCATATCTGTCTCTTGCCGCATAAATTCCCTTAGACGTCATAAGAAGCATCGTCATAGAGCCGTCAATCAATTCCTGCGCATAACGAATCCCTTCAATCAGATTGCCCCGCTGGTTGATCACTGCCGCCACAAGCTCCGTAGAGTTGATGTCACCGCCGCTCATTTCTAAGAAATGAGCGTGACCGCTGCGAAACAGTTCCTCTACAATCTCATCTTTATTATTGATTCTTCCAACCGTCGTAATCGCATAAGTCCCGTGATGGGAACGCACAATCAGCGGCTGCGGTTCGTAATCTGAGATGCAACCGATACCGAAGCTTCCATGCATGGTATTGGCATCTTTATCAAACTTTGTACGAAAAGGAGCATTCTCGATATTGTGAATGGCTCTGTCAAATCCGTCTTTCTGACTGTAGACCGCCATCCCCGCACGCCTTGTTCCCAAATGGGAATGATAATCTGTCCCGAAAAACAAATCAAAAACACAATCTTCCTTTGATGCTACTCCAAAAAAGCCACCCATAATATTCTCCTCCCATGTTCCCTGCTATAATTTTACTGCCTGCAATGCCTTACTATTTGCGGTATTATGACGCCCACTCGCTGCCGTCATAAATTGCACAACCGCAGCTGCCGTTCTTTTTGACACGGTAAAACATTTTATTCGCCCTTTTGCTAAGACTGCGGCAATCGTCTCCCGCTTCATAAAATGCCGCGCCTACACTGACTGAAACCGGCGGCAGTTCCTTCTGTGGATGTAAAAGCCTGTCATTGACTCTGCCAACCCGCCAGAGGACGTAATCCGCCTTCTCCCGGGACAATCCGGGAATCCAAAGTGTAAAGATATCTCCACCTGCTATGCCGATACATGCACACCCTTCAAAATGATCATATAACACTCCGATCACGCTTCGCTGTATGGCGACTCCCGTATCTCGTCCGTAAATATCGTTGATTTCTTTGAACCGATCCACATCACCGACAAGTATACAGCCTGCTTCGCAGCCCTCCCGGAGCATATCATTGACAAACCTTCCGAAATCCTTTTGATCTGTCACCTTATCAAAAACGTTCTTCGCCCCGGCAGTTTCCGCTTCACCTGCTCTATCGACAATGTTCTGTTTGTCCGGCTCAGATTTCTTATCTTTGCCTATCATATTGTGAAATAATTGTATAATCTGTTTCTTCATTTTACCTTCAATCCGAATGCATATGCAAGTGTAATCTGCAAATCATTATCACACCGGAATAATCTGTATCACATTCACCGAATGCGGCGCGAGTTCCACATGCATATCCCGGCTGAATCTTCCGAGTTTTTTCTCCTGTATTCCGACGTCGTTTCTGTCTCTGTCATTATATGAATCGACGCTTTTACCGATTACACTGTACATCGTAATCTCGGCATTGTCCGCTTCATAGTCCAAAGCGATGCTCTGGCTTTCACTTGCATGTTTATTGACTGCTGCCAGTGAAATCCCTTCTCTGTCAGACCATTTTGCTGCCAGCAAATCCAACGTATCCACCGACACTTCGTCGCCTGATTTACTGTGCACATTCATTGCCGGTATGCCGTCTTTTGCCCATAAATCAATCACCGTATCGCCAAGATAATTCACATATAAGTCAAATACATGATATGTTGTCCTCAGCACAATTCCTTTATCATAACTGTAAATGCAGCCCCTTGTATTCAAAATCGGCGCAAAATTTGCCATGCCGACAATATCACAATTCCTGTTCATGGCATTTAGGAAACACGCTGTGAACACGGCGTCCGCCATAGTATATGTGCTGTTATCGTCATTCTTGTCTCTAGGTTCCACATAATCCTCCGCGTTCACACCCTGTCTGATGGTGTGGACGTTCGGGTGATGCCAGCTTCTTAAGTTCCATTCATCGAATGCAATCTTAATCTTGTCTTCCAGCTTCATTGCCGTCAAAATGCCTCGGACCTCGTCTACTGAGCGGGCAATATCTTTCGTAAACGCCATGCACTCCTCATAGGACGCCGGCGCATTGACCTCAGCCATCATGTCCCAGTACTGATGGATGGATATCCAATCCAGATACTGACCGCAATTCTTAAGAAGATTAACATTCCAGTCAATATCAGAAAGTGCTGCCGCCGAAAGCTGTGCCCCGGCATCCACATGCATCATCATCTTAGCGGATTCACGCACAAGCCTGCCCCATTCATCCGCACTCTTAGCTCCAATTTCCCAATAACCGTAATTCTCATTGCCGATGCTCCAGTACTTCACATCATATGGTTCCTCAAATCCGTTTGCAATGCGCTGTTTTGCATATTGACCTTCATGGTCAAGATTGCAGTATTCGACCCAGTCGCTCATTTCCTCCGGCGTGCCTGTTCCCGCATTGGTACAGATATACGGCTCGCATCCGATTTTCCTGCAGAGCTTGATATATTCGTCCGTTCCGAATGTATTCGGGTCTTCCACCCTCCACGCCTTGTCAAACAGAGGTTTTCTCTCTGCTCCTACAGCGTCTTTCCAATGATAGGAAGAAACAAAACATCCGCCCGGCCATCGGAGCACCGGCACCTTAATCTTCTTCATCGCCTCGATGATATCCGTTCTGAATCCATCCTCGTCCGACAGCGGATTACCCGGATCAAATATTCCGTCGTAAATCTGCCTGTGGAAATGCTCTATGAAATGCCCGTAGAGCATGATATCTCTCTTTCCCGTTATTCTTTTATCGTTGATATTGACTGATATGGTCATCTTTTGTCCTCCCTAACCGCAGTCCGGCTCCTCTGCGTCAAATAACTGCCCGCTGGCAAAAGGACTCCCCACGTCACAACGACCGTGATGATACGCCTTCTTCACTTCTCCGTCCGCCACGTTTTCAGACGTCTCTACTTTAATACGGCTTACGCCGCCCTTTGCCATATTGTCCAACATATTGATTACATCTTCTATTTCACCCATGTATTTGCTCCTTTTATAATATAAATTCGTGATAATCGCGAAGCTGTTTTTATCCGCAGAATTACGTTGACGGAATAAACATACTGCCGCGGTTAAATGTATATATGATATATTATAATTCCCGCCTCTTCTTTTTACAATTCGGATTTTACACTTTTCCATTCAAAGTTTCCATTCAAAGTTTACAAATTTGCATTGCATTTTTGAAAAGAAAGAGTATAATAAATAATTTGGAAATCATCTTATCGGATGATGCGCCGTAACCATATTAAATTATCAACTTACAGGGAGGCGTTACATATGAACAAAGATTTGACTGTAGGGAAACCGGAAACCGTGCTGTGGAAGTTCTGTCTGCCACTGTTCGGAAGCATTATTTTTCAGCAGTTATACAACATCGCCGACAGTTTAGTCGCCGGCAAATTCATCGGCGAGAATGCGCTGGCGGCTGTGGGTAACAGTTACGAAATCACACTGATTTTTATCGCCTTCGCTTTCGGGTGCAATATCGGCTGCTCCGTCATTGTGTCAACACTGTTCGGTTCCAAGAGATATAATGAAATGAAAACATCGGTATATACCACCATGATATCCAGCGCAGTCCTATGCGCAGTGCTGATGGTTTTCGGCTTTCTTTGCTGCGATACGCTTCTGAATATGATCCATACACCGGCAGAAATCCTTGCAGACTCCAAACTGTATCTGGACATTTACGTCTTAGGACTGCCCTTCCTTTTCTTCTATAACATTGCTACCGGAATCTTCTCGGCGCTGGGCGATTCCAAGACGCCTTTCATCTTTCTGGCAATCTCCTCAACCGCTAATATTCTGGTAGACATTCTGTTCGTAGCCACTTTTCAGATGGGTGTGGCAGGCGTGGCATGGGCGACTTTTCTCTGTCAGGGCATAAGCTGCGTGCTGGCTGTAATCGTCGTATTAAAAAGGCTCGCTGACATCCCCACGGAAGGTCCTGTCAATCTGTATTCTTTCACTATGTTTAAGAAAATAGCCGTCATCGCGGTTCCGAGCATCCTGCAGCAAAGCTTTATCTCCATCGGTAATATTATCATCCAGAGCGTAATCAACGACTGCGGCGTAGAGGTTACTGCCGGATACGCTGCGGCAATCAAACTGAACAATCTGGTGATTACTTCCTTTACCACACTGGCAAACGGATTGTCGAACTATACGGCTCAAAATATGGGCGCCGGTATTCTGGTGCGGATTAAAGAGGGTTTCAAAGCAGGCGTAAAGATGGTATGGCTGCTCTGCGTCCCTATTGTCGCCCTGTATCTGGCGACGGCAAAGGCACTTGTCACCTTCTTTATCAACGAGCCGTCACAACTGGCACTTGATTCCGGCACACGGTTTCTCTATATTGCGGCGCCTTTCTACTTCATCATTTCCGTCAAATTGATTGCCGACGGTATCCTGCGCGGCGCCGGGCTGATGAAGCACTTTATGATTGCTACTTTTACGGATTTGATCCTGCGGGTGGTACTAGCCATCATACTTGCCGGGCAGGTGGGCTATACCGGTATCTGGTGCGCATGGCCGATTGGCTGGACGACTGCTACGGTGATATCCATAGCATTTTATCGGAAGGGACCGTGGAAGGATTAGGAGGGTATGCATCTCTTTGCTCTTCTAATCTCTTCTGAATCCTTTCCGCTACTTTTTCGGAATACTCCGATTCACCTTGCGGAAACCAACATGCTGTTTTGGGACAATAAGTACATGTCCTGCATGAATTGGCTCGATATCCAGAAACGATATCAACTGACTGTCTTCATATACAATATAAGCTTCTGAGCGTTTATTGATTATATCTCAAAAGACACACATTCTTCTATTTCCTCCATACAATCTAGTAATTTTATCTTATACCAGTTTGGAGGTTTACACAAATTTTGGTTCAGTCCCTTTATTCTATAGAAAACATATCAAATTCGTATCACATAACACTTTCGCTTTATACATATTTATTACGTTTTCGTTGCATTGTTAATATTGCTTCTGCCAATCTACCTCCCTGAACTGTTCCGTCTACCTTTTTATGTAATCCTTGCATATTAATCAATAGGTAATCTAATCTTCTCGTTTGATGAACCAATTGTAATTGATTGTAAAATCCATTTACAATTTTATCCTCAACATAATCATCTTTAATTCTAATATAATATTTATCATCTCTAAAAAAAATATTTGCAATTTTTCCATCATCTGTATTCAGTTTTTCAATATACTCTCCTGTAATCTCGAATTCTTTTTTATTTCGATTACATTGATAACATGAAAGCACAAGATTTTCCACTTTTCCAGCTTCCTCTTTATTATTAAACAGGGATTCTGCTACGAAATGATCAACCTCAAAAAGTGTTGCCGGAAGAATATCCATTGAAACCCCACAGTAAGCACACTTACAATTATACATACTGCAAAATTCCTTATTAAATGTCGTATTCCTATTATGTACCTTATTGTACATTATTTTTTGCCTTGGATGAGCTAATCTTATCTTCTCTTCAAGTACTTTTTTCTTATCCTCTACATTTTCCAATATAGGACAATATTCCGTATTTCTATAATCATTTGTTATCATATTCTCTTTTCAGCTCCTCAAATGCAACAATAAGTCTATCAACATCTGCCACTGTTAAGTTATCATATCCGCTTTCTCCCTGTAAAGACTGTTGGATTTCTTCAAAAAAATACTTCTCAACATAATTCTTCTCTTCTATGCGTTTCAATAACCTTCTACATAGTTTAACCCTTTCAACTGCCTTATCTAATACAGGCTGCCATTCTTTATCAAAGAAATCTTTACTAGAATTACCAGAAGATGTGTCAAATTTTTTTATAACTTTACATTCTTCATCAATATCATTCTGTGTAACCACAATGACTTCTTTAAAAGGAAATACTTTTCTCAATATTATCTCAAATTCTTCACCTGCAAGTTTCTGATTTGATAAATTAGCATTTTCAAATAACAGTGAATCAATAATTATAATATCAGCAGAACGAACATCCTTGTCACTTAATAATCTTTCATAAGTATCTTCTACCTCAAACGGGCGTTGCAAGTACTCTGTATTTACACCCTCATACCCATAATCCTCATACAAATATTGGCTAATGTATGGGTCTGCATTATCATCAATATACAATATCTTTATAGTTTCCATTTATAGTTTTCCTCCAATTGTAAAATCAATTTCAAACCCATTTTTACTTATTATATCAAGCACCTCTCCGCCAGACATATTCAACGTATTATTAACAATCCACATTCCTAGTCCATGTCCTTTCTTCCGTGAAGTCTCATGTGGCTCTAAAATTTTCAACGGGTTCCTCTTGTATTTATCTGGCAATCCAACTCCATTATCTTTATAACAAACAAATAGCATATCTGCCGATGTAGTAACCTCGATTTCTATTTCTATTCTATTTTGTTTTTCGTTCTGCTGAATACTATTTAAAATCAAATTGTCAAAAATAACAGTTATTACATCTTCTGGAATAGTAAATCTTACTTGATCATTCACTACAAGACTAATATTTATCCACGCATAATCACTCTCCCAATTTGCCTTAACTTTATCTAATAATTCTTTTATACAGTACTCTTCTGGAATAAACTGACCCTTTTCCACTTCTTCCAACATTACATCCATAAACTGTAGCAGCTTTACGCCCGTATCTCTATTCTTTTTTAACAATTCAGGAACATTTAGATGTGCAACCTTAGTATTGTCTGAATCACATAATTCTTCCCACATATCATATTTCTTAAGGGCCTTCACAATAAAATCATAATTTCCATCAATTTTGTTTCTATCGTTTTTCATTTCATGTGCTATAGATGTTGCTTTTAATCCAGATGTAGCAAGGACATTTAGAATACGCACATCATATTTATACCTTTTCTCTGTATCCTCAATATTCTTTTTATACTCTCTTTGCTCTTTTTGCAACCCTTCCAGTTCATCAACAAATCTTGCTTCTTCGTCCTTCGTCAAAACTTTCATTGTTTCTGGATTCTTTACAACTTTTGCAGTTATAGAGTCATCTGCTTTTGGTTCTGGCTTATTCTTTTTATTAATATCTCTAATTAGTGACTGTCTATAGCGTTCAAACTCAGTCAAACCTGTGAGAATAATTTCTACAAACAACTTATAATGATTATTTTCATCTAATCCCTGTCTATTGGCTAAATCCTGAAGAAAAAGGTTCCTTTTTTTATCAATATTCACAACTCCTGAAATTTGATTCTCTCTTACTCTCCATGAACCCGTAGGGTGTGTTGCAGCAGCTGGCGATTTTCTTGAACGCTTACCTAACCCCAACCAATCTTTTTTCCCCTCGTAGGATGAAATGCTAAATGAATTTCTGTATAAAATAATTCCATAATTATATCTGTTGGTTAACACTTTTCTTTTGTATAAAAAGCGTTCATCATCTCCTGCCAATGCTCTGTCTATTCCAAAATATAATTCCGCGGTAAAGTCTCCTAATTCTGTAAACAGATTATCAAGATTGGTAACTTCTTCATCAAACCCCCTATCCGAATATTCTTTTTTTAAATCAATATCACTTGAATAACTGAAAATATTATTTTTACAGTACTTCTGAGCCTCCTCTGTAAACTCATCAGACTCAACGCTACAGAGCAAGTTTTGTGCTTCTGCACAATAAGTCAAGGTTATTTTTGAAGAAAAGTTTACACCCTTTTCTGGTTTTTCAAACACGCGATTTATTGGTATTTCTTTATCCCCAAAAAATAATTCAATTTTCATTACATCATCGCAATAAGTTCTCCCTAAATATTCAGCTAAATTATTTGCAATCTTTTCAGTCCACTTATCCCTTAATTTTGTAATTACCATTTTTGTTCCAATAAAGGGATAGTCTTCAACCTCTTCTAAAGTACTAGAATTCCAATTTGTTATCCAATTAATTGATCTACAAGCGTTTTTATGTGAATAAACTTTTACACTTGCACCTAATCTTGCCAGCGCAAATCTACCAACACCTTTAGACCCCGCCTGAACTCTCTTTTTTCCATCAGTTCCATCAATTTCGTAGCCTTTGTTGCTTCTACCAATATGCATCCAATTCTGCGTCAGATCATCTCGATTCATCCCACAACCATCATCCATGATTTCAATAATATCTTTTTTAATTACAATTTTTACTTTTAATGCATTTGCATCAAAAGCATTCTTTACTAATTCCAAAATCGCAGATTCTTTATTGGAAAAGTTTTGAACCCCCAGCAGTTCAGCCAATATACTGTCTTCCACAATATATTTCAATTTTTCCATTAAGTCGCCTCCTAAAACTTATACTCTTCAACATCCTTCGATGTTATTCTTAATGAACTTCCACTAATATGTATCCCTATATCCAACACATACTGCCAAAAATCTCTACTCTCTAAAATCCGTATTGCATCCTCCAATGTATATTCATTGTTGCCTTCACATCTAATAATATACATTCCCGCATACGGAATACACTCTCTGGTAAGCCTATACACAGCTATGTTCTTAGTAATAACTGTTGAAATAAGTAACTTATCACTGTCTAATCCAGCAAGTGCCTGTGATCTCCCATATTCATACCATTTTGCACTAGTATCGCTTTGGCGTTCGTCCAGAGCATCTCGAAAATCATTCAAATACGCTGCTGCTTCCGGATATTTTCTTTCGAATTCTCCCTCTTCAAATCTGACTAAATGTCCGTTCTCATATACATACGGAAATATAATTTTTTCATTCTTATGGTATCGTAAAGATCTAGGAGTTGCTGTATCTCTTACCATATCTCTTTCTATATTATGCCCATTACAAAGAAATCCTTGCTTTGTTTCTTGATATTCTTTGATTACATAAGCCTCGTTCAACAATGTTGCCACCACATGCGATACCTTGAAATAATCTCCAAATCGATGCATTCCATTAGCTAGATTTTCTGTAAAAAACCATTTATCTGTCAATTGATTTGACGGAATATCTATGTCTGTTTCTAAAGTTATATCTTTATAATGTAACACGTCTTGTTTTTTCTGCTTATCTAATACCATAATTGAAGACTTAACCAACGCATTATCAAATACCTTTTCTTGTGTGTAGTCTTTAATAACTGTTACATATGGCTTCATATAGTTTCTCAAATTCAATCCAAAAACAGTTTTAAATATACTACTAGGAATTAAATAAGCCATTTTCCCGTCTTGTGCTAATGATTTAATACTTTTTTCAATAAAAGCATAACAATAATCAAATTTTCCTTTTACACAAGTTTTAAATGTTTCTTTTACATATTTTTGCTCATCTCTCTTCAACTCACTATATGTAATATACGGTGGATTACCTACAATAAATTGAAACTGTGACGCATCATTCCATCGCAAATAATCCGCATTAACGATTCGCCATTCAACTCTATTTATATTGTTCTTTTGCAATACTTTGTTCAAATTTTCAATACACTTTTGATGTTGTTCCGGATCAATTTCCACTCCATATATATCTCTTGCTAACCCATTCTTAATTCGCGTTCTTGACAAACCATTCGCTACGCAATCATCTATATACCTTTGAACAACTGCAACCAAAATATTACCATCACCACAAGAATTTTCTAATATTCTTTTGCCATATAAATGTTCTGTGTAACCCACACTATCTAGTAATTCTCTTACATAATTTTCAGGCGTGAATACCTGACACTTCTTGTTCATACTTTACCTCTTTATGATATTATCATTATATACAATCTAATAAATATGCCTTTTATTTACTCTTCGTTTTTCAATATATATAAGGACATTTTTTCAAGCAACTCATACCCTTTAGTTGTTATAAAATAGCGACCTTTTGCATGTACCATCTCAGCATAACCATCTTCTATCAATTCCTTAATGATTTGATTTACTTTCAACTTCCCACAAGGTACAAGACTAGCTATTTCTTGCTGATTAAGCGGGCATATATTTTTACCTTCAATCTCTAATTGATTTTCCTTGAATATTAGCAATACTTTTGTTTTCTCATTCACAAAGTTTAATACTTCATTCATTTTTACACCTTCTGCCCATTCTGCAATATATATTGGTTTTATTTCGAAACCATTATACCATTACAACTTCTTATATTCAATTACCACTTACTTAACTACCCTTTCTTTAATGTACCGGGTCAGCACCTCTTCTTTGCAACAGAACAACCGTCTCCACATTCGCCGTCCACGGAAACTGGTCCACCGCCACAGCCCGCTTCACCTCATATCCTCTCGCCAAGAAAACATCCAAATCTCTCGCAAGACTCGTCGGTTTACAGGAGATATAGAGGATATGCTCTACGCCGTAGCGGATAATCTTATCGAGCGCCTTGGGGTGAATGCCGTCACGGGGAGGATCTAAAATAATAAAATCTGGCTTCTCCTCGATTCCGTCGAGCACTTTCAGCACGTCACCCGCAATAAACTCGCAGTTATGTAAACTATTTAATTCTGCGTTTTTCCTTGCCGCCTCCACTGCTTCTTCCACAATCTCCACACCAATCACCTTCTTGGCTACCGGTGCCATCAACTGTGCAATTGTTCCCGTACCACTGTACAAATCGTAGACAATCTTGTCCGTCTCCGAACAGATATAGTCCGCAATATACTCTCTTGCCGTCTCGTAGAGCACTTCCGCGCCGAGGCTATTTGTTTGAAAAAAGGAAAACTGGGAAATCTTGAACTTTAAACCAAGCAATTCCTCATAGAAAAAGTCCTGTCCGTAAAGAATCCTCGTCTCGTCACTGCGCACCACATCAGCCACCGCATCATTTCTTGTGTGCAAAATACCGACTATCCTGCCTGAAAGCGGCAGTGCAAGCAGTTTCTTTACCATGCCGTTTATAATCATATCTTCCTTTGCACATACCTTATCCGGCTCTGTCCTCTCCGTTTCCGCCCAGCCGGCAGTCTGTGTCGTAGTCACAAGGGCAATCAGTATCTCTCCCGTCTTAGCTGCCTTGCGCACAAGGAGATGGCGCAGATATCCGGTATGGCGCAGCCTGTGATAGAAGCGTATGTCCATGCCTTGCTCCTGCAACGAGGTAAAATAATCCCTGATGCACCTTAAGATGCTGCGATAATCATCGTCTACAATCTGACAATCTGTCACCGACACGATATCGTAAAAACTGCCTCTCTTATGCATTCCGAGCGCAAGCGGTCCGTCTTTTATCTCATCTCCGAATGAAAATTCCATCTTATTGCGATATCCGAAGCACACCGGACTTGGTTTAATGCCTTCGAACTGCCACACTTCCTGTTGATGCACGAGTACGCTGTCGAGCAGCTTCTTCACCTGTCCCTCTTTGATTCTAAGCTGCTCTTCATAGGGAAGTGACAAGTATGTGCAGCCGCCGCATATGCCAAAATGCGGACAGGGACTGCCACACTCTGCCGACGACGGCTCAAGGACATCCAGAAGCCTCCCCTCTGCCTTTCCTTTCCGCACTTTGTTGATTGCACACCGCACCTTCTGTCCCGGCAGTGCATTCTTTACAATGCATACTCCTTCTTCTGTTTCTACAATCCCTTTATTGGGAAAATCTACTCTCTGTATGATTCCTTCTACAATCTGACCTTTTTTCATCCTTAGACTCCATACTACGACTTTTTTAACTACTAATGGCTCAGGCTTCTGCCCAACACAAAGCTTCTTGGAGAGAAGCTTTCACAAATTATATTCAAATACAGTACAAAAGCGGGATGCATGGCTACACCCCGCTTATAGTTTACATAATATTAGCACATCACATAATACATCCTATATATTCTCTCACACCGCATGTCTTATCATCTTCATCACGGCATATCAGAATATCTCCGACCCAGCTATCTCTCATACAGACAGCCTATTTGTCAATCTTAAACGTCTCTTCCTCTTCTTCATCCTCAAAGAAATCATCATCAAAGTCATCATCGAAGTCATCGTCAAAATCTTCCAGATAATCCGGTGTCAGATAACGATATACTGCATATGCGATAGCCGCAACCGCCGCAACGGCACCTATGATTGCTAACACCCACAGAAGCGTATTGCATTTCTTCTCTTCTTCTTTCTTTCTTCCGAGCATCTCACTTACTCCGGCATTCTCCAGTATGTCGTCCAATTTATTTATAATCTCTCTCTTGCTCATGGCAAAACCCTCTCTTTCTTTTGCTTATACTCCAATATATGAACTATGATTATTTATAATATACCACTTCTTTGTTCTTTTTACTATAATATTTTTATAAAATATTCTGTTCCGGACTCCATCTCTTCCGGATAAACAATCACTAATTTTTGTTTGAGAAAAGGATTCATTGCTTCCTTGAGTCTTTCCGCATCCTCCACTTTACAGAACTGTTCTTTATCCTGTACCACTGCCAGAATCAATTTGCTTCTGGCATGGAACTTCTTAAGATATTCCATAAGTTCTTCCGTGGATTTGGCTGTCTTGGCGGTCTCCGCCTCATACTTGTCGAAAAATGTGCCTATCTGAATATGGGCTGCTGCCACGGTCTGCGTAGATATCTCTTCTTTACCCCACATGACCATATTCAGGCGCACATTACGGAAAATATTGCTCTGTTTCTTACAAGATTCTATTATATCCGCACACAGTGTCCTCACAGTTTCACGGTCATACGCCCGGTCTACGACTATCGTCATCTCCAGTATGCCGCCTCTGTAATTACCCGGCACATGAAGTACACGGTCAATCTGATTATGCAGCTGTAGGTTTCTGACCGGCGCCAGAGACATTGCGTTCTCTCCTTCCCTCTTTTTCTTGCAATTTTCGTTCCTACTTTCTCTTCTCCCTAAAAATCAAAGCATTCATCTATACTTTTCTTAATTTGGCAAAACCGGCATACATAATCTTTTGTCCCGCTTCGTCAAACACTACCGTCACCTGAGAATCGCGCGGTCCCGGTTCAATCTTAAGTACGGTGCCTTCCCCGTAGCGCATATGCCGTACTCTGTCGCCTATGCCATATTCCAGTGTCTTACTTCCCACCGGTTCAAGTGATACCGCACCGACACCCTGCGTGGCTCTTGTGATATATGGCTGATTTTCTACCGCCGTGCGTTTTGGTCTGACCACAGCCTTAGGTTTACCCTGCACTGTCTTATCGAACGTTTTCCCGAAAGCAACTCCGGTATTCTCTCTTGACACCGTTCCGAGAGCATTTCCAGACGTCGATTTGTCGAACACCGTATCCGGAATGCGTCGGTAAGATGACTGTGTTCCGGCTGACGATTCCGGCTGGACGGTTCCTGCCCTGACATACCCTCGTTCCGTCGTCCCCAGCCCGAAAGGTTTTGCCTTAAAGAATCCTCTCTCACTGGAATCCTCATTGTACTCTTGATAATCTCTGCGTTTCTGTACCGGTGGTTTATCGTCCATCAACTCCGGCGGAATCTCTCTGATAAAGCGGCTGACCGGATTATACTGGGTCTCTCCTCTGATCATCCTCTGTCTCGCGTAGGTAATCGTCAGGTCTTCTTTCGCCCTCGTAATACCTACATAGGCAAGCCGCCTCTCCTCCTCAACATCCATCGGGTCGTCAGACATAATTGTCATATAGCTCGGAAAGATACCATCTTCCAAGCCTGCCAGATAAACATGGGGAAACTCCAAACCCTTTGCCGAATGGAGCGTCATAAGCAGCACCCGGTTATCCGAATCATCGACACGGTCAATATCGGCAACCAAAGCTACTTCTTCCAAGAACTCGCTTAAAGTCGGCTCGTCATGGGTCTCCTCATAAGCCGCCACCTTACTGATCAGCTCGTCAATATTCTCGATGCGGTCCGCCGCATCTTCTTCATTAGATTCCTCTAATTCTTTCACATATCCAGTAATCTCCAGAATGTCTTTCAGCAGTTCTGACAGGCTGTAAAATTCCTGCTTGCTGCGAAATGCCTGTATCATCGTGACAAAGGGCTGCAGCTTAGACGCGCTCCTTCCGATTGTCATAATTTGGTCCGCCTCCCTTAAGGCGTCATAGAAACTAATCTGCCTGCTGTCCGCATATTCCTGAACGCGTACAATGGTGGTCATACCGATTCCCCGCTTGGGAACATTGATGATACGTTTGACTGCCACATCGTCCCGCCCATTGTCAATGGTTTTAAGATATGCCAGAATATCTTTGATTTCTCTTCTGGAATAAAAGTTCGTGCCGCCGATGACATCATAGGGTACGCCTTCCATAATAAAGCGTTCTTCCAAAAGACGCGCCTGCGCGTTGGTACGATACAGCACAGCGCAGTCGCCGTAGACCACTTCCCCGTCACGGTTTTTCTTCGCCACATCGTCCGCAATATACTCCGCCTCTTCATATGCGGTGTCAAATTGTCTGAGATGAATACGGCTGCCGTCCTTCTTCTCCGTCCAAAGCGCCTTATCTTTACGCCCTGTATTGTTTTTAATCACTGCATTCGCAGCATCTAAGACAGTCTGCGTGGAACGGTAATTCTGCTCCAGCTTGATGACACACGCTTCCGGATAAACCTTCTCAAAATCGAGAATGTTACGGATATTGGCACCGCGGAATTTATAGATGGATTGATCGTCATCACCCACCACGCACAGATTCCGGTATTTATCCGCCAGCAGTCTGATCAGCTCAAACTGTGCCGTATTCGTATCTTGGTATTCATCTACCATAATATAATGGAACCGTTCCTGATAGTTGTTAAGGACTTGCGCATCCGCCTTGAAAAGCTCCACGGTCTTCATGATCAAATCATCAAAATCCAGCGCATTATTCTTACGCAGTACTGCCTGATATTCCTTATATGCTTTGGCAATCTTACCACCTTGAAAATCAAAGCCGTTTTGCATCTCATATTCCACAGGATCAATCAGCTCGTCTTTTGCAGAAGATATTGCGCTTAGAATCGTACGCTCTTTCAACATCTTCGTATCAATCTGCAGCTTCTTACAGATTTCCTTCATCACGCCTTTCTGATCGTCCGTATCATATATTGTGAAATTATTATCATATCCAAGCCGGTCTATATACCTGCGCAGTATCCTGACACAGGTGGAATGAAAAGTAGATACCCATATCTGTTCCGAACCGAAGCCCACAATCTGATCGACCCGCTCACGCATCTCGCCTGCTGCCTTGTTCGTGAAGGTAATCGCCATAATCTGATAGGGATTGACTCCCTCCTGATCAATCAAGTAGGCAACTCTGTGGGTGAGTACCCTCGTCTTGCCCGATCCTGCACCTGCCAAAATAAGCACAGGACCCTCCGTCTGCATAACAGCCTGCTTCTGTTTATCATTTAAAGTGTCATATATACTCATTGTTACGTTCTACCTATATTAATTGATTTCCGCAGTTTCCGCAGAACTTGGAACCTGTAGTCGGTGTTCCGCAGTTAGGACAGAATTTTGGTCCCATACCCGCCGCACCCGAAGGCTGCATTCCCTGCTGTACCTGTGCGCCCTGCATCTGCGCATTCGCTTGTATCTGCGTACCGCCGCTCATGTTCATTTGATTGACCATCTGCTGTCCCATCGCCATACCCATCTGGAGACCAACCATATCGGAGGCAAGACCGCTGCCGCCATGGCTGCCCTTCGCCATACCATCCGCTGCCGCCATCTGGGTGTATTTATTCATATCGCCCACCATAGACTGCGCTGCGGCTTTCTCCTGCATCTTCTTGATTTCTTCCGGATAGGAAAAGCTCTCAATCTTAAAGTCCGAGATGCCGATGCCCAGCTTACGCATATCCATGTCCAAATCGGATTCGATTCCCTTTGCGATATTTCTCGCATCCGCCTGCAGATTGAACATGTCCCTGCCTTCTTTGCTGATCCAGCTCATCAGCAGCTGGTCGAGACTGGAGATAATACGCTCCTTGACGTCTTCTACGGTATATGTCTGTCTGATACCCGCCAGCTTCTCAATCACCACGTCATGCTCCACAATGCGGCAGTTGAATGTACCGAAAGCACGAATCGGCATTCCACCCGGAAGTCCCGGCGCCTGCAGGTTGATAGCATTCTTCGTACCCCATTTTACCAGCAGCTCCTTCGTATTGATAAAAAGCACTTCCGCCCGAAGCGGCGTGTTAAATCCGAACTTAAAACTCTTAAGTGTTGTCAGGAAAGGAATAATCTCCGATTCGATATCATAGTCTCCGTCATCTTCAAATATTCCTTCTACCCTGCCGTTATACAGAAAAATCGCATCCTGTCCCGGACGGATAATCAGTCTGGAGCCTTTCTTAATCTCCTGATTCTGCCACTTATAGAACAGTACGCCCGCACCGTTCTCATTCCACTCTACTAAGTTAGAAAACTGATTTTTGAAAAAACCCATGATTTTCCTCCATCTACATGCCCATTTCCGCTTTTAACTTTGCAAGTTCATCATCCACATCCGAGCCGGTATCTGCGGTATCATACTTGCTTGCCAAATCGTCAATATCATTACCGGAGGCAGACTTATTCAACTCTCCGATGGCATCCGCCTCATCTAACATTTTATTTACTTTCTCTTCCATTCTGTCAAAAGCTGCCGCGTTATTGCCCGCACTCTCTAAACCGGCGCCCATCGCGTTAATCTTCTTCTGTGTTTCAGCCACTTTTACTTTGGCTTTCAGCATATCACGTTTGCTTTTCATCTCGGAGATATCGCTCTCCAGTTTATCGTGCATCTGTCTCATCTTAACAGAATTAGCCTGTGCCAGTTCATAGTTCTTCGCCAATACTTCTCTTTTCTGTGTCAGCTCACTCTTCTTGGTGAGAAATTGACGTGCGTCATTATCATTGCCTGCCGCAACCGCCTTCTTGGCATACTCGCCCATCTTGGCTATCTCTTCGTCACACTCATCCAATTTTCTCTTAGCGCTCTTTTCTTCCGCCATGATGGACGCCGTCTCTGCTTTGACCTTGGCAAAATCTGATTCCAGATTTCGCAGATACTGATCGATCATCTTCTCCGGATCTTCTGCCTTATCTAAAAGCGCATTCACGTTTGCCGCCATAATGTCCTTAAATCTTGTCATGATTCCCATGATAATACCCTCCGTTTTCTTGCTATATATTGTTGATACTGCCTATTCTGCCGCACCCTACATATCCTCATTGAGCTGTCTTGCCTGATCGTTCAGGCTCTCCACCAGCCTGCTCACTTCCTGTACAATTCCGGTATTTCTGTCGCTGACTGTATATGTCTCCTGAGAATGTGCAGTCACTTCCTGTACGATTGCAGAAATCGTCTGGATGCTCTCTACGATACCGCCGTTAGCTTCCGATAGTCTTGATACCGCGTCACTTAAATAGATGCTCTGCTCGTTCACCTGATTCGTACTCTCTGCAATCATTCCAAAACTGTCCGATGCCTGTGCCGCAGATTCACTCTGCCTTCTGTTGCTATCCATCAGCTGCCCTACCGCGCCTACTGCTATTTGCAGTTTCGAAGACACGTTCTGTATCACTTCGGTAATTTTAACGGTTGCATCCTGCGTCTGATTCGCCAGATTGGAAATCTCCGTTGCTACCACTGCAAACCCTCTGCCCGCTTCACCTGCACGAGCCGCCTCTATACTGGCATTAAGTGCAAGCAGACTGGTCTGGCTCGCCACGCTGGTGATCAAGTCGATAATTGACTGCATGTTCTGTGTATATTCCTCCAACACTTTCATGTCTTCTACCGCTTCTTTGCCTACCTTATCGGAGGCAGACATATGATTTAGCAGCGTATCTATGTTCTCTCTTCCTCTGCCCACATTTTCCTTAGCATGCGCCATGCTGTCCGCAATGTTCTCTACCACTTTCGCCATCTGCTCGATATAATTCTGGATTTCCTCCGTTTTACTGAGCTGATTCTGTATGGATTCCGCGGTATCGCTTGTTCCCTCTGACACCTCCTGCATGGCATTGCGCGTCTCGGATACCGCATCACCCAGCTCCTGCATATGACTCGTCATATCTAGGATGCCTTCCGACATCTGACCGGAGATCGCCATCACACTGCTTAGCAGATTCGATACAATCTCTTTCTCTTTATCTAACTCTGCCAACTTGTGATCATTCACTTTCTCCAACGTCTTCGTCGCAAGGCAGATAAAAACAGCTAAAACAAGCAGCAGCGCTATACGAATCTCATATGTCGCCATATCCTCACTTCGCAGATTGCCGTCAAGACCCTGATTGACAAGGAAAATCACATTGACAATAAACCCTGCACTTGATACGCCGACGCACAGCTTGAAATCCGAATATAGAATTAACACCAGATAAATCGGAATAATAAATGTAAATGCAATCACATTCACCGTCGTGAACACAACAAATATGTAGAAAATACTGTATAATATCCCGATGTAATATTTCAGACGCAGGCTGTCCGGCTTCCTATAAAACACCAAAATCTCCCAGATTACCGGTCCCAGCGCTAAGATTGAAAAAGCAATGTAATACGAAACAGTTCTTGCCCCTTTCATCACTTCCAAAAAATATGACGCCTCCAAAATAACCCCAAGAACAATATGGCAGGCAAGTGCGACAATATTGACCGCTCTGCCCTCGTTAAACTCCTTCTCTTTCGTCACTCTCTCTTCCCCCTATTCAAAGTGTTATGCCAAGTATACCATATTTTATAATTGCACTACAACATTTTTCCGTCTGCGCTGCTTGATTTACGCAACTCCGATCACAATCCCCACAATAATAATCAACGCGCAGACCATCTTATGTGTCGTATTTTTCTCTTTAAATAAATATCTGCCTGCAATAATCGTCACAACGCAGCCCGCCTGCTTTAAAAGCGTCATCACAGTTATGCGGCTTTCCTGCATACCGTTTGCAATGAATAACGCCCTGTCGGCTATGACAAACAAAATGCTAAGCAGCCATACCCATTTATTGCGTACAACGCTTCCTATTTTTACAGGCGTCCGGGTAAAAACTATAAACAGCAGATACATGGACACAAGAAAAAACATATACCAGAATTGAAGCTGGGCACTGCTTATTTCCTTCATCAGCAGCTTATCTAAAAGCCCCGACACCGCATTGAGCATACAGGATGCAAACGACATGACCACATACTTACCTTCTACGCTCTGCACTCCTGCAGCCGCCGCTTCCCTCATACTGCGCGGTCTGTATTTTAAAAGAATCAACCCTGCCGATACGAACAGCAGCCCTATCATCTGCGATACGCTCAATACTTCCTGAAGCACGACCACTCCGAGCAATGTGGCAAAGAGCACTCTGGACAAGTCCAATACGCCATAGAGGCTGATCGGCATTCTTTTGATTGCTTTAAAACTGAACATCCATGCCAAAAAAATTACGAAGGACTTAAGTGCCACATAGAGATAATACTTCGGCTCCATTCCCATTGCCGACTTCACTTGCGGCAAAATGATTAGAAAAGACAATAAGGTATACATAAACAATACCTCTATGGTAGAGTTTTTCTCCAATGCCTTTTTCTTGACAATCTCTCTGACGCCTTTTAATATGCCATATAATAAAACCAACGGTATCCACAACATCTTACTATCCTATCTGCTTTCTTGTATTTTCTGTTTCAACTTGTTTCGTATTTCTACCTATTTTATTTCGCCCTGCATTTTCCTTTGCTCTTGTTTTGCATTTAATGCTTTTCTTTTTGAGCATTTGCTGTTATACTATGTTCATGCGGATATAGTTCATCGGTAGAATGCCAGCTTCCCAAGCTGGAGAGGCGGGTTCGATTCCCGTTATCCGCTTTGTCAAGCCGCCGCGCAATCGGCGGTTTTTTCACGGCAAATCTCATAACAAATCCATTATACAAAATCTCTATATAATTACCAAGTTATACAAACAATAATTTTGATTCATTTATTTCTCTAAACACTCACTTATTTCTAATCGCTGCATAATCTATAATAAATGCGTTCACAGGACTTGTAGCGAATTATGAAAAAAATATTGTGTTTACTTCTTACAATGATCATTGTCGCAGGCACGCTTGCCGGCTGCGGAAAGCAAACCGGTACGGACAAAGATGCTAAAACGTCTTCCGGAAGTACTCCGGTCGTACTCAACGAAGTGGCTCATTCTATCTTCTATGCACCGATGTATGTAGCAATCGAAGAAGGCTATTTTGCTGACGAAGGCATTGAGCTGACCTTGATTACCGGCTTCGGAGCTGACAAGACAATGACGGCGCTGCTGACCGGCGAAGCGGATATCGGCTTCATGGGCAGTGAAAGTACAATCTATACTTATAAAGAAGGAGCTTCCGACTATGCTGTCAATTTCGCACAATTGACGCAACGTGCCGGTAATTTCCTAGTTTCCAGAGAACCGATTGACAATTTTAGCTGGGATATGCTGATTGGCAAAGATGTGCTGGGCGGCAGAGCCGGTGGTATGCCCGAAATGGTTTTTGAATATATCTTAAAGAAAAACAGTATCGACCCCGCCTCTGACCTTTCCATCGACCAGAGCATCGACTTCGGTTCCACTGCAGCCGCTTTTTCCGGAGGTCAGGCTGATTTTACCGTCGAATTTGAACCACATGCAACTTCCCTAGAAGCCAAAGGCGACGGTTATGTTGTGGCATCTCTCGGTGAAGATTCCGGCTATGTTCCCTACACTGCTTTTTCTGCCAAAAAAAGCTATATTGAGAAAAACCCCGAAGTAATACAATCTTTTACCAATGCTCTGCAGAAGGGCATGGATTACGTACAGTCCCACTCTGCTTCTGAAATTGCAAAGGTTATCGCGCCGCAATTTGCCGAGACAGATCTTGATACCATCACTACGATTGTGGATCGTTATGCCTCACAAAACACATGGAAAAGTGACCTTATCTTCGAGGAAGACAGCTTCACACTCTTACAGAACATTCTGGAAGAAGCCGGTGAACTGGATGAACGCGTGCCCTATGCCGACCTCGTAAACACCTCTTTTGCACAAAGTGCTGCACACTGACACACGTATATCAACGGGAAACTTCAGTTTTACCCGTCAAAGCGCCCGTGGCGCGCAAACAAATAACGGACTGTACACCATCCATAGTGTACAGTCCGTTTTATATCCGCGTCATTCACGATTAGCCATCAGTTCTTCTAATACATCTATTACGTCCTGATACTGGGCAAGAACCCGTTCCACACCCTCATCTACTAAACGCAGATTGTTCTCCTTGACTGCAAGTTCCTGCTCTTTGGCAGCTTCAGACAAAAAACCGGCACCGATAGATTTCATGGCGTTCTTCAGACCGTGCATCTCTATACAATATCGATCATAATCTTTCCGTTCGTAACATTCCTTGATTAACGGTAATTTCTCTTTGCCTTCCTCAAGCGCTGCTTCCAGAACTTCCAAATAAATCTCTTCATCCCCGGCACACATCACAATTCCTTCTTCGACGTCGAATCCCCTCTTCTCTAAATCGTCAATCGTCCGAACCGGTTCCATTCCAACCCAAACCTCCATTCTGTCCCATAATACAATTCAGACTCGTAAACCTTCTCTTACGCGCCTTATGTATCATGATACCACATTAATTATCGGTTTGGCTACTATCATCTTGCTTTTTTCGATTTTTTCGTTCCTGTCTTTCACCCTTATCACTCAGACTATCAATCATCTTCTCAATCAGCAGTCTCTTCACATAGACATCAAAACTCAACATACAGATAAATGAAAACATCTGCAAGAATTCCTTACTATCCGCCGGCGCATCTTCGAAAGTCCGTTCGGCAATCTTGAACTTCTCAACGACATCTGTTTTCAAGGCATCCGCCTGTTCTCTTTCCAGCCCGAACACTTCTTCATATACGGATGCCAGATTAAATTCATCCGTCGTGTTAAAAAACCGTGCCGTGATAGGCTTAAACAAATCCTGTATGTCACTGATGGACAAAATCCCTTTATAATAGTATATAAAGATTAAAAGCAGCACATGTTGTTTGGAATACTTCTTCTTTATCGGCGGCGGAAGCAAATCATTCTTTGCATAATTATTAATCATTGTCTTCGTCAGTATCTTGTCCTGCTCCGGATTGCGGGCAGTCGTCCTCAAATGGGATTCCATAAATGTCGTGACCTGATCCATATACAAGTCAATATCCGGTATATCCTCCGCCTTTATATATTCAATTCTGTCTAAGCTGTCTACTATACTGCCCAGCAAATCTTCGGTGTTGATTGTCATCTTCTGCGTCCTTCCAATTATAAAGTTTGTCTGACATATACACACTCTATTATATAGTTTTTATTACTACATGACAAGTATTTTATGAAATGTTCCTATTCAAGTCTGCATTCCTCCCATCCGACGCCATTTACAAATTGTTTCAATTATGTTATATTCATACATAACAACTGTGAAGTTGTAACGCACGAAAGCGCTAATTACCTACTACCTATAATATAGGAGGAATTCGGAATGAATAAAAAAATACAGACAGATGCCGTGGATCAATTATTTGATGCAATACTTTGTCTCAAAAGCAGGGAGGAATGCTATAGCTTCTTCGAGGATTTGTGCACAGTAAATGAACTATTATCACTGTCTCAGCGCTTTGAGGTGGCATCTATGCTCAGGAACAATAATACCTATCTGGAGATAGCCGATAAGACCGGCGCCTCCACTGCTACAATCAGCCGCGTCAATCGTTCCCTCAATTACGGAAACGACGGTTATGATCTGATTCTTGAACGCCTTAACCGTCAATGTTAATCAGTTCCATAGGATCGATGTACTTCTCATCGTACATAATCTGATAACCTAACTCCGTATTCTCTTCTCCGATCACATATAGGATTGCTCCTCTGACCACCGCATCGCCTTCTTTAATCATAGCATCGCCATCATTGCGGTATATACTTTGATACCCGTTGCCGTGATCGATCTTGATACAGTGAAGATAGCCGCTGTCCGTTGTGATGGATATAACCGTACCGTCCGCTGAAGCAATAATACTGCTTCCGGTGCTGCCATTTAACTTGACCATGGGATTTTCTCCATCTGCTTCCTCCAAAGAGGCAGACGAGGACATCGGAAACCCAACCGGCATATGAGCCTGTGCACGCGCTTCTTCCATGGCTTCCTCTTCTTCAACTTTCTGGTTGATCGTATCACTGAGTATCGTAACTTTATCTGACAGTTCTTCCCTCAGTGAAACTAAATCGGCATTTTCTTCAGTCAATTTCTCGATATCTAATTTCTGTCTTGCAGTCTCCGCCTCTAAAATCTCGATGCTCTTCTTCTGCCTATAGCAGACAACTGCCAGTATGATAACAACTGTCAATCCAAGCACTACCACAGACTCTATGAGCGCAGGACCAATGCTCATCTGCCGGATACTTCCTTCCTTAGAGTCAGCGAAAAGCATCAGTGTATAGTTATTTTTTCTTTTTCTCTTACTGCCTTCTGCTTCTTTCAATGCAATCACCCCCAGCATATATAGTTGCATTGTACCACAAACACTATAGAAAAGACAACTTTTGTTACGAATATTGGTCTCTTTTATTCACGAAAAAAAACAATGCTTTACATTTAGAAAGACATGTGCTATCCTATGGGTGTTGATTCAATCAACCTACTATTTATTATTTATTATTTGTGGAGGTAACTACGATGAACAAAGGTACAGTTAAATGGTTCAACAACCAAAAGGGTTACGGCTTCATCTCAGATGAGCAGGGTAACGATGTGTTCGTTCATTACTCAGGACTTAACATGGAAGGCTTCAAGTCCCTCGAAGAGGGTGCTGCTGTTGAGTACGAAGTAGTTAATGGCGAGAAAGGACCTCAGGCCGTAAACGTAACAAAGTTATAAGAAATATCGTACTTATAACAACATAATCGGTATCACGATGTGCCTGTTCTTAAATATAAATGATGAATTTTATTTAGAATTTGCAATATTGTCATAACGGATTAGAGAAAACCTGTCACACGACAGGTTTTTTTTATGCCCCAGAGCTTTTCCTGCATTCCCGCAGCACATCTTCTAACTTCATGCTGCCGCCGAATAAATCAAGCGCGCTTCCGATTGTCACATGTACCTTGTCTCTTCCAAGCTTCTTCAATAAATCAAGGTCCTCGAAACTATGTACGCCGCCTGCATATGTGACAGGTATCCCGCCCCAACTGCCCAGCAGATTAACCAGCTTTTCTTCAATACCGTTTGCTTTACCTTCCACATCCACTGCATGCACAAGAAATTCATCACAATAGGAAGACAACTCATCAAGAGTCTGCTCAGTCAGTTCCACTTCCGTATATTTCTGCCACCTGTCGGTTACAATAAGATAGCGGTCCTGTCTTTTTCTTGCACTTAAATCCAAAACCAGATTCTGCCTGCCCACTCTGCGCACTAACTCATTCAGCTTATCATACTGTATTTGACCGTCTTTAAAAACATAGGATGTCACAATCACATGACTGGCACCGGCATCCAGATACTCTCCGGCGTTATCAGACGTAATGCCGCCGCCAATCTGCAATCCGCCCGGATAGGCTCTAAGCGCCTCAACTGCCTGTCTTTTCGTCGCCGGATAGTATGGCGAAGACGATGGATTTAATAATATGATATGCCCGTTTTTGATTTGATATTCACGATACAACTTTGCATAGTACGCCGCATCCTGTCCGGACACATAATTTTCCGTCGCTTCATCGCCATGATCACATAAACTGCCGCCCACAATCTGTTTGACACTACCGTTATGAATATCTATACATGGTCGAAATTCCATTGTTTACTCCTTTTCTGCGCTGCCTTCTGCGCATAGACGAATTTGTGGCAAGCAGAGCGCCGACACAAATCTCGCAATTGAAAATTGTAATTTTCAATCTTATACCCCGTGCATATTTTATTTTCTAACTGACATAATAACATAGGAGCAGGTGTTTTTGCACTAAAACATTCTGCCATAGGGAATTTGAACCATATTGGCACAAATTTTCTAAATTGAAAAGCAATCGTATTGAAAAGTAAAGAAGGAGGCAAATATGAAAAAGATAAGAGCACTGTTACTTGTTTCTCTTATGGTACTGTCTATGACCGCATTAACAGCATGCGGCAGAACCAATGACGCAGCAGAAAACGGTAATAACAATGAATCTGCTGCCGATTCCGGCGCCAATAACGATGCCAACGCCACTACAGGAACTACTAACGGCGGCACAGGCACGTCTCAGAATATCACAGACAACAACACAGACGGTACTACAAACAATTCCACGAGCGGTACCGGAAACGGCACGACAAACGCTGTGGACAATGCCACTGACAACGAGAACGTCAACGACGTAACCGCCGGTGACAATGACAATAACGGTTCCGTGTTAGATGATGTCGGTGACGCAGTCGGTGATGTCGGCAATGCCGCTTCTGATGTAATCGATGATGCAGCAGACGGTGTTGAGAATTTGGTGGATGACGTAACCGATTCGGGTTCCAACAATGCTAATGCCAACTCTAACAGCAATGTAGGTTCCAATATGTCAACCCGTAAATCAACCGGAAGAAAATAGTATTATGAGCACAATAAATCCGTCCCTCCTAAACGATGGGACGGATTTTGCTTTCTCTAATTCAATTTTTCAATGATAGTTCCGTCTCTGTACGCCTGCAAAAGCTCTTGTAACTGATGGATGCTCTCCCGCAATTCCGCGCCGATATCGGTGTCTGCAATCTTCTGCCGCATACTGCTGGTTTCAAGAACAACGGAGTCCGAGAAAATATCCGACTCATGCAGGATAGCCGCTTCCGTAGATTCAAAAGGCTCATGCGCGACCAGACGCATACCATGAGAATTGACTACCAGTGTGTAACCCGCGATCCCCGTCTTGTCCTGATACGCCTTAGAGAAACCGCCGTCAATAATCAGCAGCTTGCCGCCGCACTTAATCGGAGATTCTCCTTTCTTGCGCTCCACCGGCACATGTCCGTTGACAATATGAGAATGCGTTTCATCAAGCCCGAACTCCCAAAAAATCCGGTCAATTACTACTTCATTATCAAGCAGTCTGTAATAGCTGTTTTTGGTCTCTACATGCGTCTGTTTATCTTCCAAAAGATATCGCTCAAAAGTCGCCATCTTATCCTTACCGAATACCGGCGAATTAGGTCCAGCCCAGATGTACCAGATAATATCCTGTCCTTTCAGCTTTTCTTTCAGATTGTTATCAGCATAATAACCTTTTCTGGCATAATGCTCCAATACATCGTACAACGCCTTACCGCTGTACTCTTCGCCGTATACATTTACCTTGCTGAAATCCCCCTTATCATCCATCGGCACACATCCGTGATAGAGCAGGTTGGAATTATGTACCTTATACAATCCGCCTTTGGAAAAAAGGAATCTGACATGTTTTTGAAGCTTCTCGCATTTGACAAACCCCTGTCTCAAACGCTCCATGACCTGTTCTTCCTCCGGCGTCAGCTCATATGGTCTGTCTCTATTAATCGTAGGGAAATCCACGTCTTTCATGGCATAGGATACACCGTTTACCACCAACGCTTTATTTTCATAGTCAATCTTATCAAGAAGAAGCCTGTCCTGCATCCCGAATTCCGGTCTGCGCATAATAAGCTGTCCTTCCAGCTTAAACTGCATGATTGCGATTGCTTTGTGCATTTTCATGTCCAGACTCAAATCTTTGGTGTCGTAGTCGGTATTATACTTAATCGCAAACGCTTCACAATCGGTATCCTTGTACGCATCGAGCGCGAATGTCGCAAGCGGAATCAGATTGATGCCGTAACCTTCCTCCAGTGTATCCAGATTGCCGTATCTCGCCGCCATTCTGAGCACATTGGCGATACATGCCAGATGCCCGCTGGCTGCACCCATCCAAACAATGTCATGGTTACCCCACTGCACATCTACCGAATGGTAAGCGCACAGTGTATCCAAAATCACATGCGGTCCCGGACCTCTGTCATAAATATCCCCCACTATATGCAGATGGTCGATGACCAGCCTCTGAATCAAATGACTCAAAGCAATGATAAATTCCTGCGCTCTGCCTATGCGTATAATGGTATGGATAATCTCATTATAATACGCTTCTTTATCTTGAACCTCCGCCTTCTCAGTAATCAATTCTTCTATAATATAAGAAAAATCAGGCGGAAGGGCTTTCCTTACCTTAGAGCGGGTATATTTGGACGAAACCCTCTTTGTAATCTGCACTAGCCTGTGTAAAGTAATCTTATACCAGTCCTCAATAGAGGCTTCGTCCTCCTCCTTCAATATTAAATCCAACTTTTCCCTCGGATAATAGATTAAGGTAGCAAGACTCTTCTTATCTTTAATACTCAAAGTATTGCCGAACTCCTCATCAATCTTACGTCTCACAGAACCCGACCCATTTTTCAAAATATGATTAAACTGTTCATATTCCCCATGGATATCCGTCATAAAATGCTCCGTGCCTTTGGGCAGATTCAAGATTGCCTGTAGGTTGATAATTTCTGTTGACGCGGCGGCAATCGTAGGGTACTGCTTTGATAAGCTTTTCAGGTATTTCAACTCTAAATCGTCCATGAATCCCTCCATTTTACTTCATATCGAATATAACTCTGCCATAGTGGCAGAGTTATATTTTTATGTTTTCAATACTTTCCTTTGTTCGAGAAAGTTCCTCGATATATTTCGAGTTTGCGGAGCAAATCTCGCAATTGAGCTATGCTCAATTCTCTACTACATCACCCATATTATACATCCCCGCAGGCTTTCCCGCAAGGAATTTTGCCGCCTGAATAGCACCCTTTCCGAATACCGCTTTGGAGTATGCTCTGTGTGAAAAGGTAATCACTTCGTCCGCCCCCGCGAAAATCACATCATGGTCGCCCACAATCGTACCGCCTCTGACGGCGCTGATACCAATCTCCTTTGGCGTTCTCTTCTGCCTTGTTTGACTTCTGTCATAGACATAATCGTATGAATGTTCTAATTCTTCATTAATGGAATCCGCCAATGCAAGCGCTGTCCCGCTCGGCGCATCAACCTTCTGGTTGTGATGCTTCTCTACAATTTCAATATCAAATCCAGCCGGAGCCAAAATGCTCGCGGCATCTTTCAAGAGTTTTAAAAGCATATTGATTCCAAGCGACATATTGGCTGATTTTAAAATTGCCACCTTGCCGGATGCTTCCTCCACTTTGGCAATCTGTTCCTCCGAAAGCCCTGTGGTACAAAGCACACACGGTATCTGTTTCTCCACACAGTATGCAATCAGACTATCCACTGCCGGAGCCGCGCTGAAATCTATGACAGCGTCCGCTGCCACATCACACTCTTCGATTGTATGAAATACAGGGTATGAATTCCTGCCGTCATCATACGCATCCACCCCCGCCACAATCTCTATTTCTTCGTCCGCTGCAATCAAACCTGAAATGGTCTGACCCATCTTGCCGTTGCAGCCATGCATAATCACTCTGGTCATATCATGTCTATCCTTTCTCTGTTATATTTTGAAGTGTCTGCCACAGGTGCTATACCTATGGCAGACACTTTACAATCAGTTCTTATAAAATTCCGTAGTTCTGCATTGCTGTCTTAAGCCTCTCCACGTTTGCGGGTTCCATTTGGGACAAAGGCATATGCAGCGGTCCGACTTCCTTGCCCATCAAATTCAAGCCAGTTTTAACCGGAATCGGATTTACTTCACAAAACAGTGCATTGCATAAATCAATCGCACGAAGCTGTTCTTTCATACTGCCCTCTATATCGCCGTCAAAGAATTTCTGACAGATATCGTGCATCTGCCTCGGCGCCACATTCGACAGCACCGAAATCACGCCCTTGCCGCCAAGTGACATAAGAGGCACTACCTGATTGTCATTACCGGAATACAAATCAACCTTGCCGTCTGCCAGCGCCATCAGCTTAACCACCTGCCCTATATTGCCGCTCGCCTCTTTAATCGCCACAATATTGCTGACTTCCGTACATAATCTGACTACCGTCTCCGGCATAATGTTACACCCGGTCCTTCCCGGCACATTGTACAGAATAATTGGCAGTTTCACAGCATCCGCTATCGTCTTAAAATGCTCATATAAACCATTCTGTGTAGCTTTATTGTAATACGGCGTCACCACAAGAAGTCCGTCCACTCCGTACTTCTCGGCTTCCGTAGATAAGTACACCGCCGTCTTGGTACAATTAGAACCCGTACCTGCTATTACCGGCACTCTGCCGTGCACCTTCTCTGCACAAAATCTGATCAAATCCAGATGTTCCTCGTGAGTCAGCGTAGACGCTTCTCCTGTCGTACCGCACACGATAATTGCGTCCGTACCGCCTGCAATCTGCTCTTCTACCAGTTCTGCAAATTTCTCATAATTAATACTTCCGTCTTCATGAAATGGTGTAACGATAGCTACACCTGCTCCCTTAAAAATCGCCATACATTACCCTGCCTTTCTTGTGCGCATACAAGCCGCCTTCCCTGTTTATGTAAGCAGCTTCGGAAGATTTCTCTTTCCTGCGCAAATAAAGCTGACCGCATAGGGTCAGCTTACACTCCAACTTACCTGATAGCGCCCCATCGATTCGATGACAGTCATACAGCTCTTAACTGTATGCCCAAGGTAAAAGTTTACAGACAACTCTTCCTTTCGGCGTTGTCCCCTTTCAAAATCCTTCCTCTGCACCTGCTACATCCGGACTCTTACTGATGAAAAACGCAACCTCTATCCATTTCTATTCATTATTATTGAAACCATCATAGCACCATATGATATGGCTGTCAACCAAGAGTATCAGTATTTTATAGCAGTCCAGTATTTTATAGCAGCCAGTATTTCCGTTCTTTGTGGTGCACCGTAAAACCTAATTGCTCACAATATTTTATGTATGCTGCCTCAAGTTCCAGCTGCGGGGAAGCCTCTTGTCTCAAGATATTAAAGATAACCCTGTTTGTCTTTCTACCATCCTTTTCGGGATTATTTTGATGCTTGTTCCTATCATTGTGAGCGTAACCGATAAATCTGCTCGGATAAAAGCGATACCCGTCTTCCGATTTGACCGTGGCAAAACATGCACCTCTCTGGATAAGGCTTAGAGCATACGAATATTCAGGTTCCATCCTTCGACCTATATAACTATCCAGCGTCTTCATATTCTGCCTGATCTCATCGACAGATTTCACAAACTCCATTGGGTTTTTCCTCCTGTTTATTTGTCTTTTGATTCATATGACAATAAGTTATCTCTCGCCAGTCACTTTGTCAAGTTTTTGAAGCAACCGGCTTTGGTTATTATATGATAATACTCGTAATCTTAAATCACTTCTAAAGGGGACATAGAATATGAAAGAACTTAGAACATTAATCAAAGATTTACGTGAGGACCATGACCTGAAGCAGAAAGATGTCGCTTCCTATCTATCGATATCACAGCAGACCTATTCCAACTATGAGAGCGGACATCGTGAAATACCCACATGGGTGGTCGCCGCATTAGCCAAATACTATAATGTCAGCTCTGATTACCTTCTTGGGACAGTCGTCGGTTATCCGGGCAATATGAACCTGCATAAAACATATCTGGATGACATCACGCTTCTGGACGTCATGCTCGATATCCAAAAACTGAAAAGAGAAGACCGTCAAAATCTCTTAAAGTACCTCGGATATCTGCTGCAAAGCGAAACTACGAAATAATCGTTTAAACATATAGTTTTAAATCAGTTCTCACTATATATAGCTTTTGATTTTAATCTGTGTTCTGTATAACTTCATTTGGTGTTTGGTGGTTATAAGTTTGTGATCAATTCTTACTTTCTACAAATACTGCTCTCTGCACCTGCCAATGTATTAAAGTCTACTTCTACATTGCTCCACTCATACGCTATTACATGTTAGGTAATTCACTTTCTTTTCTTACTTCAATTGAATAGTTATTCCATTTTTCAATTTTTTCGACAGTGCCTAAAGTTTGCTCATATGCATCATCAGGAACTACTATTACCAATACCATATAAGGTATTCTATTAAACTTTTCAATAAAATTTTGTTTTAACTTTTTCATCTGCTCCCTACATTGATTTATTCGACCCGAAGTAATACTATTTCTCATGTATTTTATTTCATAAATATAATCCTTTTCAAAAAGTTGATCTGAAAAAACTATCATATCATATTCATACTTATCAATCCGAATATTATGTCTTATAAGCCATGACGGGTTACTACTTTTCAGTAAATTGAAATACTTCTGCTCAATCAGCAAGCTTTGTGCAATAAAACTGCTGCTTTCACTAGTAACATTTTCCAGATTTGTTTGTTCTTCACGCACCTCTTCTTTCTTTTTCTGGATAATTTGCGAATCAGACATATTAACAGTTTTTTCGTTAATTTCTTTCTCCATTTTTTCTTTTTCCATTTGTTTGCATATATCGTCTATCTTTTGTATTTCATGCCATTTTGTTAATCCGATATGAGTCAATTTGATACCAGTAATAATAAGAATAGCAAATATAATCCATACGTACCACTTCTCAATTAACAATGGCGTGGACTGTTTTAGCCTTATAACCTCTTGAGCAGTTTTTGTGTATCCAGCTAAGTCAGCTTCTGAAATTTGTAAATTAAACGAATCTGTAAATAGAAATAAAATTGCTGTAAAGGGAAGCGCAATCAAAATAATTCCCAATGAAGCTAAGAATTTATAGAAGCTGTCATAGTTTATGTTTCCCATATAATTTTCTCCTTTGTAGTCTAATTTACTGCATCATTGTTTCTTGTCACAATATTACAATCAATAAAATTTCTGCCCAGAGTCTACCGGCTCAATGATGCCACCATACTTGCAAACTAAAAATGACCTCATCGTCAATGTTTTCTGTCCTATTCCATTTTTTCCTCTTTTTACTCTGTTCCTGTCCATTGGATTTTTCTGTGGGCAGTTCGGCTTCGCATACTCCAAAGTATGTAACATTACACTGATCAAGCCCGCATTGGCACTCTGTCTTGCATTCCAGTTCATGCAAAACTGGAAACTCACGTATATATACACCATGACACTTGGTTAGATTAATCTTCCTTTTATGGCTTCCCTTATTACAAACCAAAACAGCCCCTCTTACCAAATATTCATTCATTTTCTTTTCTTCATTTTTCTCTACATACCTTAGAAATCTTCTTTTCTATTTCCGTTTCTTTCGCCATATCTATTTCTTTATTTCCTGTGATAGAGGCTAATATTTTGCCCACCATTCTATCCGCTATCATTAATGTTTCCCTACCACACATCCTCCTGCGTATTTTTCTTCTATACAAATCCAAGCTACTATCGGACTTTATATACCCCGTATATCTCATATCCGTGCATCACAATCAAATAGTCCCCCTGCCAGTCAAACTTATAACTAGTATTTCTGGGAAGCTTAAGAAACAGCTTCATCTCTCTGCTTTCCGCTGTCTTAGTATATATTCTGTAGTTATTCATAAGATAAATCACCCCATCCTGATATCCTATGATTCTGGTGCGGTTATTTCGTGCACGATACAGAATGCTGTTTTCTCCTGTTTCCGGATCCAATCTGAGTAAAACGTCATATTTCAGTTCTTTCTGTGATGGATTCATTGAATCGTATCGAAGATTTATAGGAACATGCAGTAGACCAATGATTTCTCCATTCTCTGTCGTCAACTTATCCCCTTGTATTCGTGCATACTCATACTCAGGCTCATTCAGGCAGTCTATACTGTGTTCTTCTGAATCGCCCTCCACACGATAGGAATAATCGAAAGCACTCCATTCATGACACAAAGAAACTAGTTTCTTATCTGCCTTTATGGTATATCTTGAATCAAAAAATAAAGTGCGCGTCCAGTTCCCTCTTCCCCGAACTCAATGATCTCATACTCTTCTTTCTCTGCATCATAACATCTTTTAATGCGTATTCCCTGATACAGAACTACTTGTTCCATGTCAGTTTTGTCCTCTTCTGGAAATAAGTTATTCACCTCAGTAAAGTCTTTTTTTAATCTCCATCAGCAGGACATATATAGATGTGTTCCTCCACATCATGTCCGTTTATCATCAGTAGCAAACACTTTTCAGACCTTTTTATTGATACCCTTGTAGAATCTGGCATATCCTCCCCACCATATATTCTGAGTATATCCTCTCTGGAAAGAACCTCTTCGTCTGTCTGATTCCCACAGTCAAAGCACCTAATTGTTTCATCTGGTAACACATAATAAACCTTGTTACCTACAACAGCCCCTCCATTTTCTATAAGCATACCTTCCGGCACTTCTATGTAATATTCTGTTGCTTCTCCTGTTTCAAACGAATAACGGAGTATTTTTTCCGAATTCATATACCGGATATAGTAATCTTCTCCATCCCCTCTCGTATTACTTTCTGAACTGAGACGTAGTATCTCATATTGACTACAACTCCGGTCCGGAGCAAAAAAAAGGATATATATTATAAGTTTTTCTAAAAACACGGTTACCATCACTATATACACTATAATAGGCGCAGATACTCGTTTCACGAACGGGCACCTCCTATACAATCTTCTGGCTGCACAAAATCTACAATACGTGCATTACTAATCCCTATCACATCAATACTTGCTGATTCTTCCCTTGATGTGTGTATCATTGCTGTAATATCATCTTTATTATTGTAGGCATTCACTATCACCGTATCACAGCTTTCACCAATCTTATTAATTATCGCCGAATCCTGACTGGTCGTTGTCACTACATCATAGCCCTGCTCTTTAAAATAATCCTCTATTGCATATGGTGACGAACCGAATTTACCTCCCAGTACTGCTCCATTATTCTCATACATCGCAATCAGGTCTACGGCTGTCTGCTCAGATACAGGTTCTCCCAATGCCTTTAATGCATTATATGTAGCTATGATTTCACAGCCGGAATAACTCATATCCGATATTCCAAATTTCACATCTTTCCAATAATATTGATTCTCTATATACTCACCTGACTAATAGATTTTTTCATTGTACCATCTTCCTGCGGAATCCCATTAAGAAGTATATCCTTGTTATGTTCCTTATGGTCTTCCGAAACTACCGCCGTTATTACCGGCATCGGAACTGGAACCATTGTCGAAAACGGTGCCGGAAGCGTTATCAGCCATGTAACCTTTTTCGCCCACGCTTCTATTTCTGCCTCTCCATCCAGTGTACCAAGCACAATCCTATTGGGAATATTGTGAGGTATGAACTCTTTCAACATTATAGCAACACTTTCCCTCGTCAGACTTGAAAGAATTGTTCCCCCGGCAACCACCTTCATTAATTTCTTTATATCATACGCACCAGTCGCTGCTTGTGTGGCTTTACCGCTCATCACACAAAATGCCTGCATAAACATTTTTTCATTACCCATCACCGATGCAAATGACGTAAGTCCTCCGAATATACTACTATTGATATTCTCTATTGTGCTTGTCAATCCATCTATCATATCTGCCGGATCATCTTGAAACGGGGGATAATGCTGAATTTTGTGCCGCACATGATGGCTGTTTTGGATAAGCCGTTAAACTCATTTCCCATAGTAAACCCACTAACTGCACCAGCCAGAGCACTAAAGGATTTCTTTTCTATTCTATTCCCTCTAACAGGCATATGTATCTATCCTCCTATCGTGCAATCGTTAATTGAGTATATAACTTGCAACGCTGCATCTTTCCATTCCACATTGTCTCTACATGTACAATTGAATACACCATGTAACAACCTGCCGCCTATGGGTTTAACATACACAATATTATATATCTGTTCATCTATACCATAACTCTTAAAATCAAACCATCCGATGTTTCGCTCTTTTTCTATTACTATCTCATCAAAAACATATGCCGGATTGACTTTCTGAATCAGTTCCTTAAACTGATGAATTGTACTGTCAATGTTTTTCTCCGACAGCTGTATATCATATAGACTGAATGTAAAATTAACTGTAGTATCAAGACTCGTTTTTATAATCTGTGGACGCTGCTCTGACATATATTTTAACTTTGCCAAATTTACTGGCATATCTACGAAAGTATCCGGCAACATAACCTCTGCTTTTTCTTCCAGTATCTTTATTGCCTAAAAACGGACTAGTTCATCATTTATATAGATACCGGTTTGCAGTGTGTTGAAGTTACTCTTCTTCGCATTTTTTCTATACTCTAAAATATCTTTATCCAAAAAATCCATTGCAATACCTCCCAACATACAAAACGCCAATTAACCAAGGAGTAATGTGATATATTTCAGTAAATACTTTCAACATTTTACCTAATTATATAGTATATTATACCAAAATGCTCATACATATTCCATATCGATTTCCGTCTTTGAATAGTACATCCACTCATTGAAAACCGATTCAGCCAGACATGCATCTGAATTTAGAGGTATTTCTTCCTTCTTCATCCATTTCTAGTTCATATTCCCACGGAGTATAACGCAAAGCATAAGAAATTTCTTTACCTAAACCTATATAATCCACCTTATTTTATCTCCTACTATTAGTATTGTCATAGCCATTCTTTACCTTTTCTATAGGTTCGGCTATGCTGTTTTAAGATACTGTGGATTGGTTTATCACCTCCTACCACCAGATGGTTCATACGAGGCTCCAACCACAGTCTCTTTGTTCATTTGTTAATCAGTTAGTTGCCGCATGACGGTTTATCAAGAAGTAGGTTACAATCGCAAGGAGCTCTGTCGATCTTAAAACAGTATCAATCCATTTTAAGGAGGTCCTATATGATTTTTGTAGGAATTGATGTTGCTAAAGATAAGCATGATTGCTTTATCACTAACTCCGATGGCGAAGTCCTTTATAAAGTATTTACCATCACAAATAACTTAGAAGGTTTCCATGACCTTTTTCAAAAAATCTCATCTGTTATGGAAGATGCGTCAAAAGTAAAAGTAGGACTGGAAGCCACTGGACACTATAGTTACAATCTTCTCGGATATCTCATTGATAAAAGTTTGACCGCCTACATTATCAATCCGTTACATACGAATCTGTACAGAAAAAGTCTAAGCCTTAGACAGACCAAAACGGATAAAGTCGATGCCCGCACGATTGCTTCTATGCTGATGTCTGATGTGAACTTAAAGTCCTACTCAGACACATCATATCATAATGAGGAATTAAAATCACTCACTCGTTATCGTTTCGATAAAGTAAAAGAACGGGCAAAGCTGAAAGTTTCCATTGCTCAGCTTATAAACATTCTTTTTCCAGAACTTGAAAATCTGGTTCCTACACTTCACATGGCATCGGTCTATTCTTTACTGTCCGAGTTTCCGGGTGCTTCTCATGTTGCATCTGCCCACCTTACAAGACTGACAAATCTGCTTTCTGAAGCATCCAAAGGTCATTATGATAAAGATACTGCTATCCATTTCCGAGAGGCTGCCAAAAATTCTATAGGCTCTGTTATGCCCGCAAAATCTCTGGAACTGAAACACACCATCAAACTCATTCAGGAATTAACCATTGAGATTGATGAAATCGAAACTGCTATCAAGCAGATCATGGATGAAGAAATCCGTTCTCCTATTCTTACCATTCCCGGCATCAGCTACCGGATGGGCGCAATGATCATCGCCGAAATCGGCGATTTTCACCGTTTTGATTCAGCCGATAAGATACTGGCTTATGCTGGAATGTCTCCTTCCACTTATCAATCCGGACAACTGGATAACGGTTACTCTCACATGGAGAAACGTGGCTCCAGATATCTTCGATATGCTCTTTACAATGCGACAAAATATGTTTGCCACTGGGATGAATCCTTCGGTGCATATCTTGAAAAAAAGCGCTCGGAAGGGAAGCATTACAATGTTGCTCTATCCCATGCAGCAAAAAAACTTGTTAGAACTATTTTTGCAATGGAAAAATCAGGGCAAGCATACAAAGCAACCTCTTAACTTTATCTTCAAATATCTTCTTTCTTAGAGCACCTGCAAAGATGCTCTTATTGCCATGCAGTTTTCAAGGTACTGACTGCAATGAAAAGTCATTGCCACTTTTTTTAGTTTTGTTTTATACTTGACTTTCTTTAATAGTTAGTCTCGTATTTCTACCATACCCGCTACTACTACCCCTGCTGGTTATTTCCTTTGTAATATTTAAGATGAAATATTCCGTCTATAAACATCAGATTACTCAAAATTGCTGATATCTCTCTTATCATACTTTTCTGCTCCCATGGTCTCCCTTACTGCATTCTTCCGTTACCACCGAAACTTCATTATTGAAGGTGAACCCCGCATGATAGGAATCACTCGCCACATCAATCTCCTCACCTTGTTTCATTCCAAAAATAAAACTCTGTTTTTTGAAAGATAGTCTGCATATAAGAGGATATGCAGATAGCTACCCAGACGTTTCAGGAATTCCCAATCTTTGACTGTCCTGAAACCATCCTATCTGGACAAAGGTTTGTGACAAAAGCTCCTGTCGGCAGGAAGACACCTGTCATCCGGCTCCGTCTCTTCCGGCAAAAAAAACGACGATATCTCACAACCTTTTTGAGAAATATCGCCGATACTATATTTTCTTTATTATTTTGAAAACTTTCTTTATCAGATATTAATGTATGATTTTATAGTTCATCAAAAACATCCCAAAATCTTTACATTCCTAATCTATTATCTGCAAGTCTCCCTTAATACCAGATGCCAACATTTCGATCATAACCTCAAAATCATTTCCCCAATTTATAAGACAATCATCATACCCTCCAAAATAAAATCCTTTTTCAGATAAAAAAAATGTCATATTTTCTCTTTCTATATCTCCTATTATTAACAAGCTATCTTGAAGATACTCATTATATTCTTCTACAACATCCATTGTTATTACTTTTTTGGCTTCTATTGGATTTAAACGAATAAGCATATCCTGTTTCCATAGCGGATGATTGTAATGAATATCCAGATATGCATATCGTTCTATAAACATCTTTTGAATATTATTATAGTGATAGCCATAATTGTCATACATCTGCATAATATGAGATATATCTACTCTTCTTCCTTCAAAATAGCCTGCTTCTTTTAAGATAGTTTGTACTTTCTTCATCTTTTCACAATGTGCCTGTAAAATAATCACCTACCCCGTACAAACGCTCATACACCACAAAGGTGTTTGCCTTCCACTTCGCAGGAGCGAGGCATTCGTCCCAACCTCACAACATCCAGTATAGGTTTGCACGATGCATGCATCGGAAAATGTACTCTCCAATAGTTCAATTTATAAAATCAATTTTGAAACACAAAAGTGTATTCTATTAAACCACCCATCATGTTATAAGAACAAATGTTCTTCTTCAAATGTTGCAAGATATTGTTCCCAATTTTTAAAAAGTCTTTCTCTATTCAATTGAATACTCCCTAAATCTCCTGCATCAGAGGGCATATAACGTACAAACGAAATAATACTATCAGGATAATCAAATAATTCATAAATTTCTTCAATAACCTGTAACACATTGTTAATTTCATTTCTTTTTTCATATAACCATTTGAGAATCAAATATAACCATTTATTTTTTAAGCTGGCTATATCTTGACTCTCTTCTAGCTTAATCAATTCTTGTAAATACGGATAAATATCTTCATCACTATTTAGACAAGTTATTTCTAACACAACGTCAAATCCTCTAGTATTTTCATCTATTATGTATGTTGCATATTCAATCACATCTTCTACAGTAATAATTTTGTTCTCTAATGCAAACAAAACCTCCTGCCAGCTATAACAGTTTTTTTTCATCTCTTCTCTAAAATCATACTTAAGAAAACATAAATCCATATTCATTTACCTCTTTTACTTAGGTCCAATTATCCCAGCTCCCGGTCTAAACATCTGATGCTCCACCTGTCCTTGAGGATTTAATATATACTCATATATACCTGCTATTCCATCAAGTTCTCCCTCTGTCTGAAGCATAGTCATTTTTCTACCATCACCATTCGTAAACGCAAATGTACGTCCCTGAGCTAACTGTTCTTCTGATAAAAAACTAGCTGCTCTATGATAGGGATCTGACTTTAATCCGCTACCAACACGCTCAGCATTAACTATCTCATTGGCTGCATACTGTGATTTCAGCTTCTCATATTGTATAGGATCTTCTGCTCCCGAACTAGTCTTATACGACGCATTCTCCCTAATATTCCCCGCATTATTATTATTTGTACCATACAATCTCGGATTTGACAATCCCAGCATAAGTATCATGTTGCTGCCCGCCGCTGACACATCCTTGAACTGCTGATAATTCTCCTGTCCCATTGCATCCGCCATCATGTTCCTTCCTGCCAGACCCACCATGGAGTCATTCACCTTCACCGCCATGTTGCTGAAGGTCACTGTATATCCCGTCAGCATGGTTGCCGTCATGATGGTCTCACTGCTGACAAACACCCCTGCCGGCAGGAAGACCCCCGTCATCCCATAGGGCACGACTTGGGCTAACACCACCTCCGATGCATACGGCACCATGCAGAAAGCCGCTCCTGCCAGCGCTCCTTCTGTGGAACTGACCAGACCGGTCAGCATATAGTCATCTAAACCGCTCACCTCACCACGCCGGATATCGTTTGCTGCCATGCCACCTACTGCCGCCGTGCCACAGAATCCTGCCAGCCCTCCTACGATCCACGGTGCAAATGCCGCCGTTGCCCCTCCCGTGAACACGATGGACGCCAGATAGCCTGCCCCTACTGCCACGGCTCCCACTACTGCAAGCCCTGCAAGGCAGTGTCCGGCAAGCTTCCCCCAGCTGAACCCTCCGTCATCCGGCTCTGTCTCTTCCGGTTCGTCCTTATATGGCTTGTAGCGGATGAAGTCTGTACCACACAGCACGTTGATGCTGGACAGTGCATTGAACTCATTATTGAAGGTAAATCCCGCATCCCCCGTCCCTGTCGGCGGATTGCTCCCAGTCCCGCTTGGGATGATATCTTTCCCCTTCTCTTCACAGCGGACCTGTGACCTGTACATGTTGATCTCCTGCGGGGTGTACGCATGGATCTTTGCCGCTTCCAGTCTGACCATTCCGGATGCTGTCAGTTCCGTCTTAGTATTGCTTTCGAATGTCACTGCTCTTTCATCAATCACAGAAGTCTGTCCGCCACCTCCCTGCATGGACAGATGCTCCGGGTACAGTTCCATCTTCTTGCCCGCTGCTGTCATGAACGTCCTTTTCTGCTGTCCGGGCATGCTCCCGCCATTGCCCCTTACGTCAGATGCCGCTGTCCCCTCCGATGCCGTGCCGGAACCGAAATACAGTCTGACATTGTTCCCCTTCTCCGGCATGGCATACATGATATTACCGGAAACAGGTGTCCAGCCCCACTCATAGTCCGCTCCCTCATAAGGCTCGTCTATCTGTAAGCCGATCCTCATCTTCTCCGCCTGTGTGCTGACCACCCTGCCTGTGAATTCCATGCCTGTCAGTCTGTCATGGTCTATGTACGGGATGTACCAGTTCCCGCACCCACCTGCATAGTAGGTGAATTCCAACTGCTCATGGTGCAGTTCAATACATTTCCTGTATATCACATGACTGCCGGACTCTGTAGCAATATCATCTCCTATCCTGCCATTTTCATCGCTTCTCACTTTGTAATACAGGTAATCTTTCCGCGTGACATTATCTTTCTTCGGATCCGTCTCATAATATTTCCGGCTAATCCCGGAATGACAGAGCCCCGTTTCTGCATCAATATGTACGCCTTTTTCCATACCGAAATATAAGACCCTATTATCTGCTTCACAATCCGCATACATCGGGATATGCAGATGGCTCCCCAGACGTTTCAGGAACTGCCAGTCTGTTTCTCCGTACTGGGTGATGGGTTTCAGCACTTCGTCTAGAATAATTGCTGTTTTTCTCCTATCCAGCACATTACTCATTCGCCTAAAAGAAAAAAATCGGAAACATTTCCACGACCTTTTGAAGCCGAAGAATTGTATCCGATTGTGATGCCAACAAAACTGAACTTTGAATTAAATCGCCATATGTTCCTCTAAACTGCCTTAATCTAACTTACTTTGATATTTATCTTTTATTCAATCGTTCAGAAAACTTCATGAATTATTTTTATGTTCTACTATCATTGAATTAATACCTTGAAAAAAAGCATCTCTGACAATTTCTGTATAGTTTTTGTAGTTAGGATTATTTTGCATAAGCAAATCAACCACTTCTTTCAACTTACCGTCTATAATAATTGTTATTCCTTGTACTTTCTCACCTGATTTGTCATTCTCAAATTCTTCATTGAGAATTGTAACTATGTTATTATCCATAATTATTCTCCTATTAAGCTTCTTCCATTTTCATCAATCCAATATCTCTGATTTTTTGGTATATACATTTCAAAATTTTGGTATTTTCCTTCCCATCCATCCGGAACGTAATCTTCAAACGATTCTGGTTCTGCATAGTGAGAAATTAAAACCCTATTTTCAAAATCTATTAGAATTGACGGGTTATATGCTAATCTTTCATTATAACTTATTTCATCCATGAGCATTCTTCTCAATTCTACTGTTGCTGCTTGACACTCTTCTATATTATTTAAAAAATGTATGCATGTTGATTCATTAACTATTTTTATACCAAACCTAAAGTCATCATTACTGGTAATTTCATAGCCTTTCTTCCGATATGCTTCTTCTAACTTGCTATAATCTAAAAAGCAAAAATCTTTATCAAGTATATACCATTTTATACAATTATCATGTTTTATTGCTACTACAATTTTTTCTGCATATATTGGTTTCATAATACCTCCTAAGGATTTACTATTCTTGCATTTGTCCCATACTCTTCCAGCCATTCTACCCATGGCGGAGGCAATTCATAAGACTTCCCCGGAGTTGTAACATCCGTAAGCTTAGGTGCTGTACCTCCTTGATTCAATGGATTTGTAGAATAGTTTACTTGTGGAATCGTATTTTCTTGCAAAAAATCATCAAACCATTTGGGAACTTCAACTTCTACAATTTGTGCATCACCACCTCTTCTATTTAAAAAATATTCTGCATGCTCGCCATTATCAATACTTACACTTAAATTTGCATTTTTATTTGGAATGCTAATTGTCCCGTCCGAATTAACTTCTATTCTAACCTGACTTGCATTATTGCCATTACCTCCTTGTACTCGTCTATATGTAACAGTATCCTCCGTATTTTTACCAGTAGTATCATGTTGGGTATTCCCCGCATTATTATTATTTGTACCATACAATCTCGGATTTGACAATCCCAGCATAAGTATCATGTTGCTGCCCGCCGCTGACACATCCTTGAACTGCTGATAATTCTCCTGTCCCATTGCATCCGCCATCATGTTCCTTCCTGCCAGACCCACCATGGAGTCATTCACCTTCACCGCCATGTTGCTGAAGGTCACTGTATATCCCGTCAGCATGGTTGCCGTCATGATGGTCTCACTGCTGACAAACACCCCTGCCGGCAGGAAGACCCCCGTCATCCCATAGGGCACGACTTGGGCTAACACCACCTCCGATGCATACGGCACCATGCAGAAAGCCGCTCCTGCCAGCGCTCCTTCTGTGGAACTGACCAGACCGGTCAGCATATAGTCATCTAAACCGCTCACCTCACCACGCCGGATATCGTTTGCTGCCATGCCACCTACTGCCGCCGTGCCACAGAATCCTGCCAGCCCTCCTACGATCCACGGTGCAAATGCCGCCGTTGCCCCTCCCGTGAACACGATGGACGCCAGATAGCCTGCCCCTACTGCCACGGCTCCCACTACTGCAAGCCCTGCAAGGCAGTGTCCGGCAAGCTTCCCCCAGCTGAACCCTCCGTCATCCGGCTCTGTCTCTTCCGGTTCGTCCTTATATGGCTTGTAGCGGATGAAGTCTGTACCACACAGCACGTTGATGCTGGACAGTGCATTGAACTCATTATTGAAGGTAAATCCCGCATCCCCCGTCCCTGTCGGCGGATTGCTCCCAGTCCCGCTTGGGATGATATCTTTCCCCTTCTCTTCACAGCGGACCTGTGACCTGTACATGTTGATCTCCTGCGGGGTGTACGCATGGATCTTTGCCGCTTCCAGTCTGACCATTCCGGATGCTGTCAGTTCCGTCTTAGTATTGCTTTCGAATGTCACTGCTCTTTCATCAATCACAGAAGTCTGTCCGCCACCTCCCTGCATGGACAGATGCTCCGGGTACAGTTCCATCTTCTTGCCCGCTGCTGTCATGAACGTCCTTTTCTGCTGTCCGGGCATGCTCCCGCCATTGCCCCTTACGTCAGATGCCGCTGTCCCCTCCGATGCCGTGCCGGAACCGAAATACAGTCTGACATTGTTCCCCTTCTCCGGCATGGCATACATGATATTACCGGAAACAGGTGTCCAGCCCCACTCATAGTCCGCTCCCTCATAAGGCTCGTCTATCTGTAAGCCGATCCTCATCTTCTCCGCCTGTGTGCTGACCACCCTGCCTGTGAATTCCATGCCTGTCAGTCTGTCATGGTCTATGTACGGGATGTACCAGTTCCCGCACCCACCTGCATAGTAGGTGAATTCCAACTGCTCATGGTGCAGTTCAATACATTTCCTGTATATCACATGACTGCCGGACTCTGTAGCAATATCATCTCCTATCCTGCCATTTTCATCGCTTCTCACTTTGTAATACAGGTAATCTTTCCGCGTGACATTATCTTTCTTCGGATCCGTCTCATAATATTTCCGGCTAATCCCGGAATGACAGAGCCCCGTTTCTGCATCAATATGTACGCCTTTTTCCATACCGAAATATAAGACCCTATTATCTGCTTCACAATCCGCATACATCGGGATATGCAGATGGCTCCCCAGACGTTTCAGGAACTGCCAGTCTGTTTCTCCGTACTGGATGAGTGGCTCGCCGATTGCTTCCTGTGCATCATCCGTAAAGGTGATCCCCATATTTCCATAAGGTTCAAGTACCCTCCTGACGACCTGTTCATATGTCATGGCAACATCTTGGAAGGAGCGCTGTTTCTTTATTCTGTCTAGCTTTTCGCTTGCTGTTATCGCACAGATTTCTGTGTGATATACTCCATTGACAGCATGTACTGTTGCTTTTTTGATAATGCCTCTGAACAGAAGCTCGCTACTTTCTCCTTTCCGTACGATACAGAGGGAGATATCTTCCCCGGAGGATAGTATCTGCTGCGCTTCCATGCCGTCTTCAAGCAGACCTGCTACTTCACATATCCCGTGCTCCTGCACGCCAACCGTTATCTTAAGCGTAACAACGTATTTTATCCTTATCTCAGAATCAACCTGTATATTCCCGCTGGTCACCGCATCCATAGCTGTTCCCTCCTTTGTACCCTTTTCATTACACAATCCTCTGCACCCACTTGATGGTGCCAGTACCCAGTCCGCTCTTAAAACCACAGTCAAAGGCTTCCTTCGCTCTGCAATACAGGATTTCCCCGTCCGAGGTATTGTAGAGCATCACTTTTTCTCCTTCTATGTACAGAATCACGAAAGAATGACATTCCTTCTTCTCATGCAGCATCGCATTCCCTATAATGTATTCATGACGGCTGACAGAATCCATCAGTTGCTTCCTATATCTGTCCAACAGAGATACCGGCTCATCATACAATCCCAGCGTTTCGACCTTTATCCTATCGCTGTATATGTCTCCGGTGAGATAATATTTGATTCCTCTGACTTTTGCCTCATCATCCCCGCCGACATCACCGTCATATCCGGGGTACTTTGCAGTATTGGCGTTCATGACGATTGCCCTCTGCCAAGCATCGACTCTAATCTCATACGTCCACTGCAGTTTCCAGTTAATTTCATCAAGATTATCTGTCACCACACCATTTTCATATTCATATGCTGTGACATTCCCGTATCTGTCTGAACTATTTCCAATAATGTTAAAGTCATAACCGGTATGTAATCTTTTATATTGCTCGCCCACCATCTTACACGCCACAGCCCAGCACCAATGCCGCCTGTTCTGAATATACTTCAGTCTTTCTGTTTGCCGATACATTGCTGTTAATACCCAATTTAAAACTTCACAGACATAAAGTCCGAAAAAGAATAAAACTCAGATGGTGATATAGGATTATGATGCTGCCCTGAAGTAACCGGAACAATCATTCCACCATATTTACACACCAAGAAAGAGTTCATTGTTAACGCACTCTGTCCGCTTGGTCCTTTTACTGCAACAGCACATGTAGCAAGCTGCCGATCGGAAGGGTTTTTATCCCCATTATCTACTATCCTTGTATAAATGTATGGATTTTGCCATGTCCCGACAATGACAGGTTCACATTTACATCCCGTCACTTTACCTTTTGTACCATCTTTACTGTTCTTTTTCGTTTTCTTATAAGTTATGGTCTCCGTTGGCGGCGGACTCCCTTCTATCGGGCAGCACACTCCAAAATGTGTAATATTACAATTCTCTTTTCCACAGATTGGTTCCGCCACACACTCCAACTCATGCAATAAGGGGTGTACTCCCTCATAAATCCCATGGCACTTGGGAAGATTAATCTTCCGCTTATGACTCCCGTTCGTACAGATCAAAGTTGCTCCCCGTACAAGATATTCACTCAAATCCATATCTTCCCTCCTTCACACACTTCCAATTCTTTTAATCCGATTCCTTTAACATTCCGCTTCAAGATACTCTCTATCAGATCAAGTCTTCCGACCATATAATAATGGTCAAACCCTTTTAATCGAAATATCGCTTTCTCATCTGTCTTTTCATAATCGATGATGCCATTTCTGATAATGCTTCTATCCAAGTTATATTCACTCTTCTCATTCAGGCATTCCAGCTCTTCCAAAATCGGCAGATAGTATACTTCCGCCCTCTCGTATTGCTGATCTAACAGCACAATTTCTTTGTAGATGATATGCGGTTCGTACATATCGAAAACCTTTTTTACTTCCGCTGATATCAACGGAAACGGATTATCTACAATACTGGTAAATACCGTATTTTTATTCTCATGAATCATAAACAGTTGTCTGTACGGAATCTTATAGGCATCATGTATGTTTAAATCTCTGTAATCAATTCTCCCAAACCACTTTTTTATCTTGGGATAATTGGTATACGATGCATCTGTCCCCAATATATAGAACTTCATGTCTCTCCTTCTTCCTGTGTCATTCCGAGTTCCACCATCTGTTCCATATAAGTGCCATACAGCACCTTCGTATCATCACCGGCTACTTCTTTCCAAACCGGCAGGCAATATATTTTTCGTATGATTCCATCCATATATTGCATAGATATATATGCATGGCACAGAGCATACCTCCTCCGTATCTCATATACTTCATCTTCCCTTAAACGGACAATTTCTTTAGCTGCTGCTTTTTTATATGTAACCATATCATCTTCGATATCTTTAAATATAAATTTCGGCGTCCAGTACAGGCAGAGAGGATTCTCATTGTTATACAAATTTTGGTCAAACAGCGCTATCTGCAGTTCATAGCTCCGGGTAATGACTCCGCTTCCCAAAGGTGAGATAATGACATATTTTAGCTCTTCCTTCCGGTCACCATGGATGTTTTTCCACTCTGACAGCAGCTTGACCAACATGTCGATAATCTCCTGATCATACTGCGCATGATTAGCTTCATAATCACTCTTTATAACGTTTACTCTCTTCTTCCATATGCCCGTCAGAACTTTCCTGCTGACCTCCAGCAGTAACTGTTCTCTCCCATCCATTCCTTCTGGCATCACTCTCACCTGCCCGTCTTTCTTAATTCAGATTCAATCTGGCTCCGTTCACCCGCATCTGCCCGTCCATCGTCATCTGTGTATCTCCCTGCTGCAAGAGGAGGTTCTCTTTTGCATACAGCTCTAACTTGGATGTAGCACTGGTTATCTCAATGGAATCCGCTGCCGATATCGTAATGTCCTTATCGCTCATAATCTTGATTCCTTCATCATCCAGAATCTCGATACTCATTCCCGCGTTGTTCGTCATGATAAGGGATTTCGGCGTGAAGAGGATTTCCTTGCCCTGTTTGTTCATAATCGACTTGAAGTCCGGGTTCTGCCTTTCCGAGCCATCCGCCGAGTCCATATGTACAGAACTGATAACATATGCCTCCCCTTCATGGTCCGACGGAATCCGCAGTCTGATCCGGTCACCCACCTCCGGCATACAATACCAGCCCGTGCCATCCGGGGAAGAATAAGGTGTCGCGTATAAGAACCATCTTTTTCCTGCACGGTCTTTGTTCTCATCTTTTTCCAGTTCTACCTGAACCTTATCCTTCTCCACCGCAAGAACTGTCCCTGTAAGCGATGCGCCGACACATTTCTCATTATGCCGTTCTTCTGTCTTAATTTCGTTCTTCTGCACAAGGTGATAAGTATGATACAGTTCACCGCCATCCAGTTTCGTCTCGATTCCCGCTATCCACATCGGCATACCATTAAACTGCAACCACTCTCCTATGTGATATAACTCCCGCCATCTCACGGCATAGCACATAGATTCTTGGTTTCTTTTTACCACCGAATATTCGTTAGTACTGATTTCCGCCCCTGCTCCGGCATCCGGCTCTCCGAAATAAATTTTTGTTCCCTCATATGCACTGTCGGGATAAATATCTGTCCCAAAGTGGCTCGCCAGTCGCTTGGCAAATTCCCAGTCTGTCTCGTTGTACTGCAATACGAATCCCGGAATCGTACTTCCCTGCCCTGCCGTCATCTTATATGCGCTGTTTCTGTACTCCCCAGTGATAACGCTTAACATAGAATCGTATGATATCCCATCGTCTTGGAAGCTTCTGATATGCCTCGCGGTATCCATCAGGAAACTGCCGGTTATCAAATTGAGCGTAAGTACGCATGTCTCACCGACTTTCTCGATATCAGCATCCAGTATAATACCCTTAAATACATGTTTGGTGACTCCGTCATAGGTGACCGCATCTACATGCACCCATGTTTCATCTGTCATAAGGCTGATATATTCCTGTTCTTTCTCGGCTAATATATGTCCCGTAATCTTTAGTGTGCCGTGACTGCCGAATGCCTGATTTCCTGTTATCTCTAAATAATCAATAAATTCAAAAGGTTTCACCTTAATCAGTTCATCTCTCATATATCCGCTTACTCCTTCTTCTGTGTAAGATCCGTGACAGACATCATAATCTGGTGCACCGGCTCTTTCCATTCCAGAATATCCCTGTACAGACAGTTGAATATTCCATGCATCAGCTTGCCTTCAACCGGTGTAAGATACATAACATTGTATATTTGCTCGTCTATGCCATAGCTCTTGAAATCAAACCATCCCAGTGCCTTATCCGTCTCCACTACAAAATCATAGAATATAAATGCCGGATTCACTTTGCGGATAATAGCTTTAAATTGCCCCAAAGCATCTTCCATCTGTCGTTCGTTAAACTCTGTGTCATATAAGCTGAATGTAAAATTCACGGTACCGTCATCACTTGTCTTAATCACCTGCGGACGCTGCTCAGACGGATACTTCATCTTAGCTACCTCATGCGGCATATCCACAAATCCTTCTGGCAGCATAACGGAAACCTTCTCGTTCAGTACTTGTGTCTCCTCAAAATGAACCAGCCTGTCTTTGATATACATTCCGGTTTCCAGACTGTTATACTTACTCTTCTTTGCGCTCTTACGAAATTCCATGATTTCCTCATCCAGAAAATCCATATTACCGCCTCCTTTCGCCTCTCAATCTCTGTCTATACTTAGTCAATGATAATCATTCTATGTTTCTGTGCCTATTTCTAAATATTATGATACCTTCCGACATCAGCCTACTAGGAACCATAGTTCCTGAAATTACCACTTTTTGTTAATTAATCATAGCGCGATTTTACGTTTGACTTGAATAATTCATGGATGTGCAAAAGACCTTTGCCTGAAAATAAAAAACATGAAAAAACTGATAAACAAATGGCTTTTACAGTTTAGCCACAGTCTATCAGTCTATGCGTGTCAATTACTGAACACAATATATTGAACTTTATACAGTACTATAAGATAATGGGCAATGCCTCTTGGGTCAATTACCAGTTATTACTGGCTCAAAAAATTTCTTATAACCTGCACCACATCATCTTCCTGCTGAGCAATCTCTTTTCCTTCTAAATTGTCTTCATCAGAGTGGATACCAGTATCATAAAGCATTTTCATCAACATACCCATTGTATCACAAGCCCCGACCATCGAACTCAACACGTCAGATGTTTTTTTCAAACCTTGATTTCCAGAATCCGTCTTATAAACAAGTTTATGGTTGATTTCACTCCAACCTTCCTCAAAAATTGTCCGTGTCTGAATTTCAACGCGCGGGCATGTACTAATATCGCTTTTCTCGGCATAAATTGTGTAATGAATCGAACGGTAAGTTCTATTCTCGTCCACCCGGACATTACTATATTCCTGAAGCAGCTGCTTATACATATCCCCATCATCACCCGTTTTCAGCTTAATGCTAATATCTTGAGCAAGCTGGTTTTCGTACTCATTCATAATCTGTTGATGCACCGACCAATAATCTTCTTTAAAAACATAGAGGAGACGAATACCCAATAAATCTGTTATTTTCTGAAAATAGTTCGCGGAAGTATACGCTGTTTTGCGCTCTGCACCTTTTCGAATAATTTTTGCTAAAAGGCTTCCTGTTTTCTTGATGCGAAAACGATATGAATGTACATTATCAAAACAAGCAATCTTTGAAATATGGCTTTGAATAATTTCAAAATACTCGCCTTTGTATACCTGACTTTCTCTTCCATCGCCATAACACTTTGTTTCATAATCATCACCGATTTCCATCAGTGTTTCCCATGAGACCCCACAATTCGGAAATAGGTCTATGACCTCATATTGACGCAAAAATTTTTCTTTATCCGATTGTATTTCCACAAAGGTCATATCTTTTTTGCCCATTCGCCGCCTCCTTATTCATTTGCACATTATGCTTCTGCAGGTATGGAAAATTCGCATCCACAGAAAAAAGCTGTAATCATCATCTCGAGGGATTGCTGTGTATAATTACGAAATTTAAAATTATAATACAAGAGCTTTAGAAATATCATAAGTCTTGAATTCTTGCTGTCAGGACTTATTTTAGCCTCTCTCAGCATCTTTGAAATTAATATACATGTGAATACCTTTTCATTTATGTAAAGATATTCATAGGGCATACTGTTATCTGTGACCTGAATTGGCTTATCACGAAGAAGCCAAAATGTCTCGTAACCGTAGATTTTATCCTCGTTAGTACGCTCAATGCCTTCAAACTCTTTCAAGCGGTCTACATCTTCAAAATAATTTAACACTGCTTGTCCCAGTAGGTCAGTGTTAATATACACTTTATCCAAAATACCTAGTCCTTCCAGAACGTCTTGTATCTGCATGAGCAAGTTCATGTATCGTTTCTCAAAGTCATATTTATTCAGCAGATATAGGATATGCTCCCGTTCTTTCTCTTTGGAATCCATTCCGGTTCTCCTTTCACTTCATTTTTTTGAATGCTTCGAAAAGTGCACTCTTAGTAAATTCCCTGACAGCCTCGGTGTCACGCTCCTCCTTCGTATCAGAATAATTCACTCCATCGTTTTTAGCACGTTCTAAGGGATAGCCACCAGCCGCTAGCTTAGCCACATAAGATTTAGCGGCTGCGCTTTCGTCAATTCTTGTCATAAAATCTTTTCTCTCTTTCTTTATAATCCTCTATATCTATTATTCCAATAACCTATTTTATTTTACTTCATACAAATATTTTTTTCAATCATATCTTACGAAAACATTAGTCTTTTTATACTTCTTATTCAAACCTTGATACAAATCCCATTGCTTTATACCACTCCTCCCACCTACTGTATCCTAAACTCCCCGCCAGTAAAATATATATCATCACTCAGTGTCATTGTTGTTCCACCCTGTCTCACCTGTACGATATCTTCCGCCGCTATCAACAAAGATGCCGAATCACTGGCTATTGTCATATTATCTTCCGCCTGAATCAGTATATCCTTATCACTTGTCACCGTGATACCTTCTTTATCATTCAACTCTACCATCATTCCTTGATTATTTGTCATCAAAATCGAATCCGGTGTAAACAGTATTTCCTTTCCGTATTTGGTCTTAAAAGATTTATAATCCGGATTCTGCCTTGCAGCGTCAGTCTCTTTATGTACGGAACTAACCACCAGACATCTGTTTTCCTCGTCTGGCACATACAACCGCACGGCGTCTCCCACTTCCGGCATACTGTACCACCCTGTTCCGTCCGGAGAAGAATATACCGTAGCATAAGAAAACCATTTCTTCCCATCGAACGCCTTCCATTCATCCCCCTCTATATCAATCTGCACGGTATCTTTCTGCACTCCTGTGACCTCCGCCTCAAAAGAACATCCCGCTATTCCCTGATGCTGTACCGTAAGCGTCTGCAATCCTTCTTTTCTCTTAAGACGGTACTCATGTACACATTCAGCTCCGATATAACGCGTCCTGATGTCATAGATATAGTACTTTCCGCCTTCATATATCATGAAATCGCCCAGTTGATAGATTTCCCTGTCAGTGACAGACAAGGTCAACATATCCGTCATCTGCAAGTCCTTTACACCGTTGCGCACCTTCTGCTGATACTCACAGGCATCCAACGCAAGCGTAATATCCGGTGACTTCCGGTTCTGCTCTATGCCTTCCTTCAATCCGACTGTATAGCAACATCCCTTCTGCAATGCATCAGATACGATATACCTGTTGTGCAGACTCGCAAGGCGTTTCAAAAATTCCCAGTCTGTCTCACGGTACTGCATCAACACGCCCTCTGTCCTGTCACTCTCCCCCTCCACATAGTTCACCTTTCCTTCTTTATAAGTGTCGGTTATTTTGTGAAAAAGCAGACTGCATATCGTGTCCTTATTTTGAAATACTCTGTAATGCTCTTTATCATCCATTAATACAGTGCCGCTCTTGGCTTCCAATCGAAGTATCGTCTCATACCCATCCTGTCCCATGGCAAAGCCAGTCACGATACCATAAAAAAGTACTGCGCTCGTTCCCGTCTCTCCTTCCGCAGTCACTTTCAGCCATGTATCTGCAGCCAGTATACTTAGATATTCTTCCTTCCTATCATCTTTTATCCGTATACTGATTTTGGCATCCGCATGGCAGTTAAGACCTTTATGAATCTCCACATTTTGTAACGCCACATATTCAAACGGCTCAATCTTTAACTGATAGTCTCTCATGATATCCTCCTTCTTCCTCTATGGTTTCCAGCACTCTGAGTACCGTCGGTTTCCATCTGTCGTACTTGGAAAAACTACAATGAAAATTTCCTAGAATCAGTTGTCCTTGTATCTCAAAAAGAAAAAGTAAGCAGTATAGACTTCCGTCTAAGCAGAATGTTTTACAGTCCATCCATGACACTGGAACTTCTCCTGTCTTAACTGTTCCCATATCGTAAAAAACAGCCTGTTTCCATGCTTTCTGCATATCCTGCCGCAGTCTTTCCACCCCTTGTTCCAGATTCTGCATTTCATCCGCCTGTCCGACAAGATTGAAAGTAAATGTTGCGTCGGAATTTCCATCCGCTATGATTATCTCAGGCATCATGGCATTTCTATATTTGATCAGGCGTTCCCTCTGCTTCATAGCGTGCATGCATGACGGAAGTCTGATTGTACATAGTCCATCATATAATATAACCCTCTTAAATTCCTTTTGTTCCCCCACAAGCGCATCCGGCTGCTCTTGTCTGCATTTTCTTCTGAGCTCTAATATAAGTTTGTCCGGATAGGCATCCTGCTTCATAGTCTTCATTCTCCCCAATATCTTGTTTTAATCCCAGTAAAACAATTTCACAAATTCCTTATATGTAATAAAATACTTAATGCTTTTTAAATATAAAACCTTCCTTTGCCATCTATAGTCTGCCCTTATGGAAGAGTTGTGATTTTGTTATGCCATTTGTTGTCAGACATATATTCTTACTAATTTCATGTATCATTTACCTTTTTCATCTGCCCACATTATCCTCTTTTTAGCAGTTCTAAATAATAATGCATTTCTACTGGTCACAAAACTTATATTCGTTTCAATCCAGTATTCACAATATGTATCTCACCGTCTTCTGCAATAATAGTCGAGTGGTAATATTCCTCCTCATGAGATAATGCAATTAATTCTTCTGCCATTAGTCGCATCCTTCCATACAAATTATTAGTCATACCACGGGTCTACTTTCAGATACTCATAAATCTCTGGAAGGGGTATCTCAATATCGGCGAGAGATTCCGAATCTAATAGAATCAATTTGCCCCTATACAGATAAAATGTAAGCCAGTCATTTTGGTAATGCTGCATTGCTAATTTCCCCGTGTAATACATATCCTCTAAATTTTCTCTTTCCGTCCTTACCAAGCCGTTAAACTGTTCTATATTGTCTGATTTAACCGTCCAACCGTATTCAAACACCATCCAATTTTTCAGTCCCTCAACTTCCATCAAATCATCCAGCATAACTCGTTCTCCTGCCTGTATATCAATTATTACCGGCAAATCGCAGATTTCATCATCCCACTTCCCATGACTATCTGTCGGAATTGAATATACGATAGATAACCATCTGGCAGATTTATATGAGACAAATATCCTTGTCTCATCAAACAAATACTGCCTCCTATCTGTGTCATCTTCCCATCCCTTATTTTCAATACACGCCCTCAGCCCCTCCTGTAGGTGCTCGTTAATTCTATTTTGTATCATTTTATCCGCTAAACCTGTCACTTCCACTGTTGGAAAAACTGTCCCATCACATTCACTCTGAATCTCGTGTAATGTGTATCCTCTTTCACTTTGGAGAGCATCTTGCTCTTCTACGGTTTTCTCCCAGCTTTCCTCCATCTCTTTATAGAGATTTCCCCATTCTCCAGAATTTAGTACTTCACCGGGATACTCCAGCAGTTTTTCTTTTTTCAAATCTAAAGTGAAATACAGATTCTCCCACTCATAATCCTCCGAAAATGATGCACGTGGAATATAATGCCAACATAAATACCTGTTAGAACGATAATCTACATGCATCTTCACCATTTTCCACCACTCCTTTTCTCTCCCACTCGGTAATCTTTCCATTCCCTCTTCAACCAGCATCTGATTAATCCGATTTTCACGCTCCTTATCATCTGGTATCTCTATCTGCAAAATCCCCATGCCATATCTGTTTTCATCATAAAATCCCTCCGAAGTTAAATGCTCTGGAGAATAATCTACCCACTCGCATGTGAAAAAATAAGACGGTTCTTCTGCTTCCTCCTGATTCTGTACCACCTGTGAAGCCTCTTCTGATTCTGTGAAATCAGTCCATACTTCATTGGAGTCACTTTCTTTTGGTGAAACATTCTCCTCTATTTCCGCCATTTCAAAAGAATAATTATCAATTGTTTCCCCATATATATATATAAGAACCGCTAACACTATCGCAACTCCCATAATTAACAAAATATTTAATATCTTTTTTGGCATGATGCATCCCTTTCACCTTGAAATAACAATAAATACACTAACAATGAAATTCATACATATTATTTTATCCTCCATTTTTCATCTGTTCCTCCACATCTTGCCATTTGCTGCTTCTTGCTTCCCAACCATTAGGAAGCGGGAATTCCTTTCCATTCGCAGATAATTTATTTTGATTTAGATTAGTCGTATAGCTTCCTCCTTCTTTTATACTTCTCAATGTGTCATCAATTCCGTCTACATATCCATTAACAAAATATTGTGTGACGAGAAACATCCCTTCCGAAGCACCATTTTTTTCCACATATGCGTTCAGATTTCCCTCTCCTGTCTTTCCCACATTCGTCCAATACCATACTGCAGCCTCTATCGGATAATTATTTCCTATATATGTTGCCTTATCTTTCTCAGCAAATGAATCTCCCATATCTGCCAAGAATCTTTCCTGTTCCTCCCTGCCTGTTAACTGAATATAACCTGCGCCTCGCTCCCACCATTCATAGTCCCCAATAGTATTACCATTCGCTATGACATTGGCTTTATATTTCTTCCATACTTCTTCTATGGTGTTATTTTTTATCGCATTCAACAGTTTATCTCCCCCTTCAAACTTAACAGTACAGTTTTCACTCTCAACCAGCATCGTAGCAAGCATCATATAGGCACTCTCCCTTGAAGTTACCCCAAATCTCGTCATTGCATTATTTAATTTTCTAAGATCCTCTTCTGATACCTTCCTCCAACCACATGCCTTCAATTGTTCTAAAGTGAACTGAAATCCTGTGGTCTGCTCCTCCTCTATCGATATCATTTCCTGCCCTGACCATGTAAAAGTAATAATTCCACCTCGTGTACATAAAAGTGTAGATAACCTTGTCAGCCCTTCTTCTTGTCCTCCTTCTGTATTCCAATTCATCGTATGATGATGTTCATCATGGCTACACTGCTCCTCATCTTCCTGCTCATTATCGCTGTTTTCCATAAGACTCTCCATACACATTGGATTCACCCATTGTGTATCTGGCTTCATAAGACAGTAACAAGTCCCATATATTTTAGCCCTTCCTTTTCTTTTATTAATTTCCAACACATCTGAGTCTCTCATAATCTTACAATTGCCCATGCTTATGAGATTTGCAACATCTTTACCCTCTTTCATATTTTCCTTTTCTATCTTATCCCGCAGACAACTTCGATCTGAAATGGTTGCAAATCTTAGTCCGTTAGCGTGCTGCTTTGAATTAATAGCATGAAACCTTCCAATTTCTATCTCATTCGAATCTAATTCAATGCAGGGTAGAGAAACACCATTCTCTGGCAAATCATAATTAATTTCTGCAGAACCCCCTTCTCCCTTAATTCCCAGCTTTCCATCCCAATAATACATCTGTACCGGCTTATTACTCATCTGGTCACATGTCACACTGGCACCTTCAACTACATAATTATTCTCATCATTAATATAATCTGCCAACAATTCTTCCAAACGCTCTTTCACATAATCTGGCATCTCTGTCATAGCCGCGGCATCTACACCGGGACATTCTCTCAGTCCACTATCCCAGTCCATTTCTTCATCTAAATCTAACAGCAACTCCTTCTGTTTACTCTCTATATCTTCCATATATTAAACCTACCTCCGTATCATACTCTTTTCTTGACTTTTACATTGATACTCATTATCTTAATTCTCTTCTGTTTCCACCTCTGCAAGTGTTATCCCTCTTACTCTCCTGCGCAAAATGCTCTCAACTAGGTCCTCCCTACCTATTACATACGGATGCGTAAAACCCTGTACTCTGAAAATAGGGCGCTTGTTCACGACTTCTTTTCGTAAAAGAATCTGTTTTAATTCTGTCCTGCCTCTATTCCTCACTGTTTTATCCGACAAACAGTCTATTTCCTCCAAAAAGGGCATAAAATACGTCTGGTGCTCTCCGCTTTCATAATGTAACAGATAGATTGTCTTAAAATATATCTGCGGCATATACATTGCTATGACTCTTGCAAATATCTCGCTTACTAAAAGCAAAGGAGACACCATGATATCCGGATAAAACACTTCTCGGGGTATCTGCATATCCACTATGCAACAATTAGGTATCTTTTTTACATTAGCCTTGTTTGCATATCTGAGATCAATCGCCCTATTCTTATTAATATTGTAAGGAATCCTGTTCTTTTCATCTGTTTCAATCAGGAAATACTTCATCTTAGTTTTTCTCCTTCGTACATAAAACCGCTGCGCTTCCCATATATTCCCCATAAACTATTTGGAAACCATCCGAAAGACAGGTTCCGCTCTCCGATACGGTACGCATAATCAGGCAGCTCAAGCTTTGAATAACCTTACAAATAAGGGCATCATAATATTCCGTATACACCACGTTAACTTCCTCTAGCTCATAGTTCTGAATTCGTATAAACTCCTCATATACTTTCTGATGCAGAAACTCTAAGTCTTCCTGATAATTATCCTGTAGCAGCCACAGAAAATAATGTTCCCCCGCTTCTTGTTCATCCAAATAAAATCCCTCATCCAATGTCTCTATACGAAGCATGAGTTTCCTAATATAAACGCTGCTTTGCAGGAAACTGCATACAAAATATGCAATCTTTCCCTTACAACCTCTTTTCTGCATATCGACTGTGCGTACAAGCATCTCCTGTATTATTTCTCGTAGCTCATTCCACATCACATTCCCATGTTCTTCCAGTTTCCTCTGAATCTCTCGACAGGAAACTTGGAAACATTCGTCCATATACGGTCGTATAAATTGAAGGATATCTTCTCTGCGGTCATACTTACGCTTCATTCACTGTTCCCTGCTTTCATGAGTTTGCCAATACATCTAACCGTATACTCTTTAATATCTCGACAAAAACCCTTCGGTCTTCTTCCATTCCTTCCGCCGGAAAATGATAGCTCCCAAGCATCATATTATCATTCACTGGGAGAATAAACATACAATGCATACTGTCCTCTTTGATTCCTCCCGTAACAAAAGCAAACCAGCCAATTATGCCCGCATCTGCCTTAAGCTCTTTAGCCCATAACCGTATACTTTCCGGATATGCATGGCTAATCAGTCTCTGCATCTCCTTTATTGCCGGATATACCTGCATCTCCTGTAAAGGCTTGTCCAGCAAGTTGAATGTAATAATCCTGTTTCCTTCCGGATTGATATATATTTCCTGCGGTCTGGGACTGACGGGAAACTTCACCGTTAATACTTCGTCCGGCGGCTTCATATAATTTTCCGGAAGTTTTAGCTGTATCCTGCCCGCCAGACAGTTTACTTCCTGCCATCCGGCTTGTTCTCTGTACTCCATCACTAGACTTTCCCTCCCAATCCACTTGTTCAAAAGAAACCGGTATATCCCTCACATGCGCTATGACGTCACCGGGACATCCGCTTAATATGATCTGATTCATCTTACCGGCAGCATAATTTTTTATATCAATGGCATTTAAACTGTTTATCTTATCAATAGCGGGATTTTTCCCGATACCACCGATCTTGACACTTTCACTCATATGCCTTACCTTCCTTCCATTCATACTTGAAGGCTGTACCCCGCCTTGCTTTCATTATTTTCCGACTTTAGTAATGATTGGCATACTACCCGCCACTGCTTCCATAATCGTGCTTCCGAAATCTCCTGTCGGAATATTCGCCAGAACATTGACGATTACACCATCCAGCAAATATTTCTCCTCTCTCTGCTCAAGCAGTGCCGGACTACCTCCCGCCTGAGAAACCGACTGTCTTTTCTTCTTAGCTATCATCTGCGGAGTCGCTGCAAAATTACCTGTACAGCCGATTGCATCAAAGGCATTGCACATGTTAATCACTGTCGGTTTCGTAATGTCTTTTCTGACAAACGTAGCCTCCTTGGGTGCTGTCACCGTGACAGACTTAGCCTGAAGCTGAACCTGCCCCTCTGCCAGAATGGATATCTTGTTCACTGTCTTCACACGCAACATACTGCTGTCCGATATGGCTATTTCCGCGTTCTGGTTTTCCATATGTAAGAATCCCATCTCTGCAGGTTTCATATATAAGCGTTTCTCACTATCCGACGTAAAATAACGGTTATTATAATCTGCCAGTTCCTCGCAGTACTCTCCATTTTCCCGCACATTGTAAATAGCTTTCGCATTTTCTTCATTATTTTTATCAAAATACAGTGCGACCTTTGTCCCTTTTTCCGGCATACAATAAAGCATGTTCCCGATAATCGGTCGCCACGGGTAATCATAAGCTGTCGCCACATCCTGTTCGTCGTCAATATCCAGATGCAGACGTAAGACCTCCCCTTTTGTTTGCAGCACCTCTCCTTCAATCACCACACCTTTCAGTCGTTCCGCCTGTATCTTATCCGCTTGAAAACATTCCGGCGGATATACGTTGACACAGGTTTCTATACTGTTATGTTTAAACGAAATTTCACAGGTCATGACACTATACTCTCTACCGAGAATCATCACTTTTTCACCCACCCGGATAAACTCCCTGCCATATATCCGATATCCACATCTTCTGTCTCGCACAGAAGTCCTCCCCGGTTTTTTGTACAAAAGTTCGACATATTTATGCTGCTCAAGGTCTATCTGCCCAGCTGACTTTTGTGGCAGTCCTATGCTGACTTCCTTCTTATTTCCGTAATCTTCCGATAATAATCTGCCCCCTAAATGGCTGGCAATCCTGCGAATAAACTGATAATCCGTCTCCTGATATTGAATCAAGGGACAGGTGATTGCTCTGTCCGGCATATTCCATCTGGTTTTAAAAGAATACTCTTTCGTCACCTCTTCAGTAATATCCTTGTATGTCCTGCTGATATTCTGAAAAGATCTGGACTTCTTCTCAATATCCATCCGCCAGATATACGAAACTGCCTTAAGTTCCAGCACCGTATAATCTCCTACATTTCGAAGTTCTGCACTGTCAATCAATCCGCTAAACAGAGACTCCTGTCTGCCCTTCTCATCCTGCCCAATCAATTCAAGTTGCTGTTCTTTCATCCGGCACAACATGTTGTACGCTTCATTATAATTTACAACGCAGGAAACTTCCATTCTCGCCATCTCTCCATACTGCATATATAGGTGGCAACTCAGTATGGTTTTGTACTTAAAATTACAATTTACCTGTAACTGTCCCAACAAAATCACGTCTTCCATATGCTGCCTCCTGACTAATCCAAAATAATTATCCTGTCTGCTCTGCCTGTCTCTTGTCTGTCCTTGCTACTCTTCCCACTGCGAATCACCTGCAAAATCCTATCCAATTCCGCAAACATTCTGTCATTGGTCCATTTACCGCTGCCTATATTCTCTGCGCCTCTCCTCGCCAGATAATCCTCAAGAATTTCTCTGTTCACTGCTTCCCTGCTCTGAAGCGCAAGATAAGCAAACTGCATATCAACACTCTCCGCCATACTACATTCTAAAACATAATGCGCATATGCATCGGTAACTTCGCGGGACAGAGTGGCACCTCCGCGGCTACTCCAGACTGCATCCGCTAAATTGACCGTGTCAAACTCTGTCCGGATATCATAGAAATCTTTGTATTCCTTCCGAAGCTCCGACCCTTCTCGCAGCTTAAATCTGCACAATTCTATTTCAGCATCACCCTGCGGCTTCTTATTATCTATTCGTATCTCCGTGACATATTTGATATAATCAGGCAATTCCAGTCTGTCCAGCGCAATAAATTTAAGATACTGTAATTCGTTCGTTGCACGATACGGAATGCTCTGTGCCGCAATCAAATAGATAAATCCCTGACATTTGATTAATCCCTCCCCTACACAGAGCTCATTTCCCTTTACGTCTATGTTACAACCATTTATAATACCATCTGCATATTCCTGATACTGTAAACCCAGTACGGTGTAAGAGTAATCCCGCAATGCCCACAAGGATTCCTTTTTCATGATTCTTCCACGCTCAAAAGTGGGGTAAATGTGTTCCATGCTGACTCATGCCTCTCTTCATTCTTTGTTGCGCATATCGCTCATGTATTCTTCAAAGCCTTCTTTCTCAATCCACATAAAATTCCTATATTCCATGAAGCCTTCTTCTGGATTCTTGGAAGGATCCCAGTATATGTACGCAGTCTTTCCTGTCTCTATTTCTTTGATATAAATGCCTCGTGGCGGCATTTTTGCCCGTTCCTCCTGCTCCATATCGACCCTGTTGTCATAATCAACATCTGAATATGCTGCATATTTCCCATCCGGACTAAAACACACAGAATACATATATTCTCCCAGATAATTCACCTCTCCTGAAGGATATGCAATCTGGAAAAAGGAAGAAGGTCCCGCTTGAATAGTCAGCCCCCCCCTTCTTTCTCATCTCCCTCAAACTGGCAGACAGATACCAAGACCGTGTCTCCCGCCTGTATATCCTCTCGTATCCTCTCCACTTCTTCCCGTATCCCCTGCAACGGAAAGCTCCACTGTTCTGTCCCGTCTTCTATTCTCCTTATAGTGAGCTGCTTGTAATCGTCCTTGATTTCTGTCAGCAGATCCCCTTCCTGATTAAGCTTCTTGAAACTGTCATATCCCCCATCATAAAAAGTTATCCATGCTATTTCTGACAGTTTTGCATACTGCTCCTCATCCATCTCTTTGTACCGTTCTCCGTCTTTCACAACCAGAATCGGATAAACGCCTCCACTGGTTTCAGTTACTTTCTCATTTACCCTATCTTTCTCATAAAACAGCCTTTGTGTACTTATCGTTTTGTATTCGCTCCACTTATTCGTTATGACCCATTTACAATCCGACGAAACATAGGTAACGTTGTCTTCCTCACCCTCTTCATCTGGTTCTGTTTCTAATGGGAGTTTTTCCTTAAACTCCTGATACAGTTCTTTTGCCTCTTCAATCGTCTGCGTCTCACTACTGATGATACAGGGTTTCATCTTAAAGCCTCCTGCTCCCTCATGTAATTGAGTGTCGCAAAACAAATAGTAATCCATATTTTTAAATTCATCTATACTACAGTAGTCTTTTGCAATCATATAGTCTCTCACATCTTCCTCCACTTCTTCTTTCATATCATCCCCTCCTGAAATCACCGCTCCCATGATACGCAGTATCAACAATGCCATCCAAATACTTCGCATTACCATCACTGTCCCTCCTTCGGCGCATTAAATTTCAAATATCCTTCCGTATCATCATAGTATTGTCTGTCGATTACCATATGACCTGTAAAACTTTCCGAATAATCTTTCTCCTTCAGCCTCTCCTTTGCATCTTTGTAATTATTATTACTCCCTATATTTTCATCTGTTCCTTCTTTGATAAATCCTACTTCCACTCCAAACCTGACATACTCCCTCACCGGAATTGTAATACATCCCTGAGAATATGAACCGTCCCCCGGATGATCACTTCCCAATCTGCCCGCCATATGAAAATGGATCGCATTTGCATAATCATTTTCTGTTATTGAATTGTAAGCCGGAATGTTCCCATTATTATTCAACCACAAGGCTGCATATCCTTTATGCTTTTCACTTTTGATTTCATAAATTCCCTCACATATAGTTGCATATGCTTCCATGTCATCCGGCAACGTTGACGCTTGTACTACATACTTCAGTTCACCATCCACAGTAACAATTGCAATAGCACCAAACTGTCCATTCGGATGATACATATTAATCCCATTCCAGTCTGCCTCTTCATTTGTGCGTGGAGTAGCCAACCCTTCAAAAACAAAAATGGTAGTACCGATACGCAGTTCAGGATTTTTTCTAAATAATCCCTTATTTCATACAATGCCATGCATTGTCTCGCAGTAAGTTTGTAGTCCTTCAACATTTTTTCCATCCCCGGCAACAATATCGTCTGTCCACTCGTAAGCGGATAAATGAATCCGCCATGTTTACAGAATAAAACTGAAGTCATTGTAATTCCTTCCTCTTGTTTTGATGGGAGGTCATCCAATATTTCTGTTGCCGGTTCATTTTCAAACATAGAAATCATTTTTGCATCCGGAAATTTGGCATACGGTACGTTAAAATTAATGTTTTCCCATTCTTCTTCAAGCTCCATAAGATATTTACACACACCATGATTTTGACAGTCAATCATATTTGCTTTAATCGCTTCTTCCTGCTCAGCAGTTGCAGACTCCCTACAATTACATGGAAAAGGCATGATATTCCATCCCTGCTTTGTATCTGCAACAGTTGCGTGACGAAGACCATTCGCAAATATTGGATTTTCCAACACTCTTAGAAACTCTGTCGGTCTTCCCGTCTTCAGCTTATCTGAAAGTTCTTCGATTTTGACGCTTCCACCATCCGACAAACTGAAATTTCCCCATTTTGCCCTAGTACATGTCAGCAGTGCTCCATTTACCAAGTACTCATCATATACATCATCTTGGAGTCTTTTACGGATTTCCTCGTCTATCATTTCCTCTGTAATGGCTCCATCCAACGTTTCTCTTGCCAAAGTAAATTTTAACAGAAATTGTTGGTTCTTTTTATCCCTCTCCTGTCGTTCCTTATCATCCATCTTCTCTACTTTCTCCCGTCAAAGTAATTCTTCACCCATCCCTCATGCTCGAATGGATAGAACTGCTCTGCGCCCATGTACAGCTTCTCGTCTTTACGGCACACCGGCACAATGACATATCCCCAATCCCTGCACCTTTTCCATGCAAAGAAGCGAATCTCTTGATTAACGATGCTGTCTGTCTCTTTCTGTAAGATATGGCTGCCGTGTACCTTCCGGATTTCCTCATAGGTCATTTCTTCAAACTGCTCCGGCGCGCAATCGAAGTGGAACCTGTATCTGACTTTTCCTTCTGTGTCTTTTAAGAAAAGCTGTAACGTCACATCTTCCAGATTACGCGATACATATCCCGTCTCTTCTTCCCGCAGGAAACCGTTGACCAGCTCCACTTCTCTGCCGTTATGTGTAAATGCGCTGACCGTATAGGGCAGCACCGGCTTATCCGAGTACAGTTCAATCTGCGCATAGCCCAGCCTTTTATCCCGCATGAATTTCAGCGCTCCGTCCACACAACTCATCTTTAAGTCAATATCCCCTGCGGTATCTCTGTTTTTACGCTTGAACTGTATCATTCTGCCGGGGATGAACTCCTTGAGGGCTTCCCGGAAGATATCAATCTTACAGGACTGCCCGGTCAACTTAAGGAATGAAAAATCCCTAATCTTATCATCCAGATACAGCGGCTCCATGAATTTACGGATAATCCCGTAGATGTCTCCCCGCAGAACCAGTTCTATTTCATAGAGGTTCAGTATAATCTCGGGAAACTCCTTAACTACCTGAAATCCATCGAGCTCCTGTACGGACAGCTTCCATTTATCCGCCCATATCCATGTGATGTCAGAGTCCTGTCTCGCCTCTGACGTAATCCCCACCTGCAGAATCCCCGCCTGTTCATAGAAATGCTTCTTGACCTGCTCTGCAAGGAAAAACAGCATATAGAAATTATTCTTTACTTTGAAATATTCTTCCCTGCTCCTTGTCTCATACTCCTTGAAGCGGGTCGGTATCCACTGCTCCGCCGCACCGTAAGCTTCTTCCAGTGTGGCATATAACTTCTCAGTCCCGTTGGCATCCACATATCTAAAGATGTCCATGTCCAGTTCCCGCAAGATATCGGTGGAGACAAACGCCGTCTTCCAGCCGCGGCTTACCGATAACTGTTCCGTAAGCAGTATCTTCAAGTACTGCATAATCCGGTATGTCAGATTATTACCACCGAAATCCGTATCTCCGTTCTCATACGCGGTATCAATACGGATATGGTATGCCACACTGTCGTCCTGCACTTTGAAATGACATGCGCACAAATCAGTCGTCCCGCCGCCGCAATCCACAATCAGCGCCTGATAAGTCCGGTTCATCTCAGCCGTCCTCGATTCCAGCATGTTGGAAATCGTATTGTAGAGCACTGCTACGCCCTCATCTATCATCTCATCTTCCCGCATGGCATACTCTGGAAGAATCTCCTGAAACAGCTTTTGAAATAAGAATTTCTGTTTCACCGGGCACGACACCTGTATCTGCCCTACACTGCATTTAAACCGATCCTCCGTGACAGCGATGATATGCTGAAAATATGCCTTAATGATTTCTTTGCGGGCTAGGAATGTCCGCCTACCTTCTCTGTCGGTAATCTCCTCTTCTTTCTCATAGTCGCTGATCCAACGTTTCATGTCATAGAAGATGCTGAATCCCTCATCCACATAGCAGGTATTGGACAAATCCACCGCCGTTTGCCCGAACACGAACTGCGCTTTCCCGTGATTTACCGAGACAACTCCCACCACCGAAGGCAAAAGTTTCCTATGTTCTTCAAATACAGTATATTGGATGGCATTTTTCTCAAATCCGCCAGTAAACGGCGCCCCCTTAGCACTCTCGAAGTACAAGGAATCCAGATAGACCCCCGCAGTGGTGTTCGTGGAACCGAAGTCAATGACAAGCGGCATCCTTAAGGCAATCGGCTCCCGCACTTCCACATCCATGAGCGGGATGCGGTACGCTGTCAGATTCTCTGGTATCTCCTCGCATAATCCATGGTAGACAGAGAAAATCTTATCCGAATCCTGTTGGTCAAAGCAGTACAAATCGTAATCCTTTAAATCAGCCTCTTGACAGGATATCTCCCTGCTTTTCATCACATACAGATGCTCTTTATCGTCCCTGCACCTATGGAGATAGAAAATCCCACAGACTTTACTACCTCCGCTCACAAGAACCGCGTTGGTGTCTTCTAAAAACGCCCTATACGGAATATGTATCTCATCATTTTCATCTATCGTGCGTCCGTCATATACAATCATCTTGGATGGGATATGCAGCGCCTTATCCTGCACTGTCCGTATTTTCCCCTTACGAAGCATCCGTTCCAGCGCTTCCTGACCCTCGGCATCATCGTGCCGGATTAACATCTGTTCTCTCGTTCCCCGGTAACGCATGATGACATGAATCAATTCCTCCTTATCCAAAGGATTCAGGATGCCGTGCACAATCTTTTCCCTGCGGCAGATTTCCCGAAGCTGATGTGTCGTCATCAATTCCAGTTCACCCTGCCTGTAAAGTCTCTTCTTCTCTTCTTCCTTAATCCCATCTCTGTCGAGTATATATCCACCCATTGTAATCTCCTAAAATATCACCATCTCGTCCACTACCATCGTCTCATCCACGCCTATGATTCCGAAATGGTGTGCGTAGAACCAGTGCACCGTCTCCTGCATCGGCAGGAACATTTCCCTTAAGAATGCAGTACGCTCCCGTTCCTCCCCGGATTCTTCCACGCCCAGATAGACCAACAGTTCATAAGCTGTCTCGTTATTCTCGTAGATAAAGACCTTCGGGTAAAGCCGCAGCATGACTCTCCTGAACTCCTCCGGATAGTTTCCCGTCTTTAGAAGCTGCAGATAAGACCTTGCGATGTGCTTCTGCTCTTCCTTGCGGAAAAGGGAAAACCGGCGATGTGCCGTCTGCCCGTATCTCCCTTCTTCTATGTCATGGATGATAAGGCTATGGTAAAAATCTTCTTTCGACAGACCTTCCCGTAAATCGAGTCTCACAATCTGATGCATACAGACGTCAAAAAACACGTCTCTTAGGCTTGCATATCCTTCTATATTCCGGTCAAACAGTCGTCCCAGCACATCCCCCAGACGATAAAGTGGATTAATCTCCACTCTGTCTTCCTCCGGGCTTTCCTGATTCAAATCCATGACCGATACCTCTATGTACGGGCTAGGGTCAGAGGCTTCTACAAACCGTAGGTTATCCCTGTCCCTGCCATGTTTTTCCGCCTGCAGTACTGCTTCCCATGCGTAGTTCATACCACCCCTCCTCATTAGAATAGCTTATTGCTCTGACACGCTTTACTCTCAAGCATCCCCACGCATCTGTATTCCAGAAATTCCATCTGTAACTGTGACAGAATATAGCGTATCTGCGACTCATACAAATAGTCTTCCTCATGCCGTTCTTCCGCCTGTATTCTAAGAAGCAGGATTTTTCTCTGATCATTGCTAAACAGCCTGACCCCCGTAAAGCTGTTCATATCTCCTGCCAGATACTCCGTTTCTGTTCTGTCGAGAATCTCATAGCCGAGAACATGAATCCGATACCCGTCCGCCATCTCCTCCACCTTCCTGCTAAGTTCAAGGGGTGTCTGGATGAAATTCCCTGTCTGCTGAGAATACCGCGCTGCCAGATTGTCCTTCCTACGGTTAGACAGAACAGGATCATGATATCCCGCCGTCTGCTCTGGCTTCCCCTGACAAAGTCTGTATATCGTGATATCTTCCAAGGATTCTGCCGTTGTCCGAAGGACAATTCTATTCTTCTCATATCTTATGGAAATGATATCCTCCGCGGCATCCACAAGATAACCGTCTTCTGTCTCCTGCTCCTTAGGCAGATAGAAGACATGCTCATAGAATACCTCGTCTATACACGGTAACCTGTACTCCCTTGAATGAACATCGAATTGACATATATTCCATAACAGCATCTTGTCTTTTCTGATATACCTCGCCCATTTATCGTCTTGTATCATCCAGCCAGTCTCTATTGTCTGCCCATCCGCTGCTTCCTCTGTCACCGGAATCAGATCAAAAAACCTCTCCACATGTCCCATATGTATCGTCTGCCACGGCACATGATTGCCGGTAAACAGCCGATACAGCTTGTCCATGCTCCGCCGGTATCTGTCTGAACGCCTGATTTTGAATCGAATGCTTTCCCCCGTCGCTTCATTGACGCCTGTCAGTGTACCCATATTCAAAAACTCTCCGCATACCTTCTCATCTGCTGCCAGATAGATGGTTTCGTATCTTTGTTCCCGTTTCTTCTTAACATCTTCCTCACAAACTGGAAACCAGAAGCTATTGATAGGGTCGTAATCTTTCTTATCAATCACAGTCATACAGACGTGAAAATACTTCCATGGCAGGTCGAGTTCATTCTGTACACGCTTTTCCAAGGCGGCATACTTTTGCTCCGACCACGCAATCACCTTACCGAGACTCTCCATCAGCAGTTTTTTGGCAAATCTGCGTTCGTCTAAGTCGTCTATCCTCCGCAGTTGTTCCTGTATGTAGTTCTCATAATCAAACGTCTTTTCGTTTACCATCTAATTATTTCCACTCACAGTCTTATTGACACTCTCGGCATTTTCTTCACTCTTTGCCTGCTTCGTCTCTACGATGTCTACCTTGCCCTGTATCTCATCCGCCTTATTCGGCTTATCCAGCTCCCCATAGATTGCCTTGGCATACTGGTATTGCAGTTTCGCCTCTTCGTAGTCCCCCTCTTCCTCATACATCCGCGCCAGTTCCTCGAATTCCTTCGCCTCTGACATTCTGGAATCTACTTCCTGCTGTTTCTCGTTCAAGGCTATAATTTTCTTATTCAGAAATGCTATCTGCGCCGTATCTTCCATCTTGGTATATTTCTCCAATGCGATCAGATAAAATACCATGGCGCCGTCATAATCGCCATCACTGTATGTCTCATCACCCTGTCTTACCAGTTCCGCTGTTGCCGCTTCACTCTCCGCCTGTTCGGCTGCCTGTTCTTTTACTTTCTCTTCCGCCGCGCCCCACTCTTCATACAGCTTCTCCAACGCGTCAAGCGCCTGCTGCTTTCCTTCTGCAAAATAGATTGCCGACGCATCTTTCTTAGCTTCCAGATACCTCTGTTCCGCCATCTCATAGCTGCCATACGCAAGCAGGCTGTCTCCCAATGCAATGTTGTTGAAAACCTGTTCATAATGGTCTATCTGCAACAATCTGTCTTCGATATAGTCAGCGGCTATATTGTCCGCATACCGTGTTCTGACTTTTGCCGACAGATACGCCTCGCCCGCTTCCTCATATTTTCCCTCATCATAAGAGTCGTCCGCCCGAATGACCGCCTCCAGACAAATCAGATAATTGTTATATTTACTCTCCGCCTCTTTATCCCGCAGCTTCTTTGCAAGCTCCAGCGCCTTATCACACTCTTCCTTTGCCCTGACATAATTATTGTCCTCTATATATGTCTCCGTGTTGGCAAAACACTGCGCCATGTCTTCCCTTTTCTGTCTCCTATTCCTTCTCCACATGTACACAACCACACCGAGTACAAGCGCCAACACTAGTATAACAAGTGTTATTGTAATTATCTTCTTAATACGTTTCCTTCGGTTCGGGTCTACAAACACCTTGTCAACATAGATTGCCGCAAAGGTGTAATTGTCCAGATTTTCCGGCTGTCTGGATAATAGCAGATCCTCTACTTTGTCGCATTCCTCGATGGGTTCGTTCCCTGTCTCTGCGAACACGTCGGAGAGTTCACCTTCGTCTATGTTCTCCCAGATTCCCCGTGTATACAGGGTTATGATATCCCCGTCCGCAAGTTTCTTCTTTTTAGATACGAAAGGCTTGAAATGCTCCTTGCCGAGATAGGAATAGAGATTGTTCCTCTCTTCGTGCTTCGCCAGCTTATCTTCCGCCAGCCTGTCCCCTTCGACCAGATTCTGACTAAGCGACATATCGGAGCTTGCCAAGATCATGCGTCCGTCCCGATACAGCCTGAACCTCGTATTTCCTGCATATCCATAACGGAACTTCTCATAATTGGTAACCACCACGGTAACGGAAGCTTTCAACTTCTCGTAACTTTTTCCCTTGAGTAATTCTTTATTGGCGTATTTCAGATATCTTTTCAGTTTCCCTTTGCTAATCCCCGGCTCGTTATGGAAGGCACTGATTACTGCCTCTATCGCCTTCCTTGCGCTCTGGGAATCCCGCATATCGGTTATACCGTCAGCAATTACATAGCAGGCGTATTGGTCCAACTCCACAAAGCCGAAGTAATCATTATTCCTAAGTCTGCTTCCCTCCTCGGAAATAAAAGCAGTCTTAAAACTGCTGTTGTACTTTCTCATAAGAATCCCTCAACCAGAACAATGCTCGCATTATCCTTCTCTTTTCGGCTTCCGGCATTGATCTGTTCTATCACTTCATAAGCCTTCTGCTGACACTTCTTCCTGCCCGACAGAAGCTCCTCTATCGTCTTCCAGTCCATCCCCTCATAAAGCCCGTCACTCATCAGTACTACGATATCTCTCTCCCTCAGCCTGATTGGCTTATCAAAGAATTCAATTTCCCGAAATCCGTCCTGTCCCACATAGTTATACATTCTCGTATTGTCAAGCAGCATCAGAGCTTCTTCTCTGGTAATCGTTCCCTCAATAAACTTATCCCCCGCCAGCACATCTATCGTATGTCCCGACGAAACCGGAACAAGGCTGCCGCCGCGGTATACCGCAATCTTGACATTGCCTGCCACCGCATAGTACAGATAGTTGTCTTTAATCAGCACGGCTCCCACACTCGCGCCGCCCCTGCCGTCATCAAGCTGCTTTAATATCTCCATGTTGATCCGGTGGTAAGCTTTCCGGAAGAAATATGCCGGATTCTCAGATGACCGGTAGATACGGAACATATCCTTCATCGTATCTACAACAATCCTTGAGGAGACTTTTCCGCCATAATTCTTACCCATGCCGTCAGCCAGCACAGCCATGAATCCGTCCGCACTCTGACAGACTCCGTAATCATCTTCCTGCACCTGCCTATCGCCGATTGTCATTGCCTTGCCGACCTGAAACCTTCTGATTACCCTGCCCCGCTCCCTGCACAAGAAACGTGCAATGGTAAGACATAGGATAAACAGATAGATTGCTAAGAGCATACCTTCTTCCAATGTCATAGCACATCCTCCGTCTATTCCCATTTAAAATGCTCTCCGCAGAACGAGACGAACAGGAACTGGCTTTCGCCCATTTCAATCACGTCATAGAGATGCAGCTCTGTAGGCATATACACCGCCTCGTCATTCAGATAGACGATACCGTTACTGTCTCCGGGCAGTATAACCGTCTTACTCTGTTTCGTATCGTACACAATGACACAGTGGTTTCTTCTGGATATCTTATTGTCACCCAGTATCTGGATATCCATATCATCCGCCCTGCCCACAAAGTTCTTGCCTGCCATAATCTTGTAGTCTTTGCCCTTCCTCGCTCCGGATACACAGACAATCCATCCGCACACCGGATTCTCTTCCTGTAAGAACAGCGACTCTTCCACCTCTATCTCTGTCTGTCCGGTCTCCTGTTTCTCTCTGGTCGCCGTTTCGATATTGCAGTACGGGCATATGGTTCCATACCTTCTGCTTGAAAACATATGTCCGTTCTGACATCTGATCAAGTTGCTCATGCTGTCTTCCTGTTCCTTTCCTAATCTGCATCCGTCTTCGGCTTTCCTGTGCCACCCGGACTTTATCGTACCTTGAGCGGTGCAAGCCCCAGATAGATAACATCGCCTTTCTCGACTTTGCACGGTTCTCTGGAAGAGACCCTGTAGGGCTTGTCTTCACCGTTTCTCTGTATTCTGGTTCCGTTCTCGCTGTCCAAATCTTCTATGTACCAGCTTCCGCTGCTGTAGTTCATGACGGCATGTTCACCATCCACGGTTCCTGCATAATCCGTATTCTTAAGGCTGATATCTACATGGTTCTCCCCCTCATCCCTTCCGAATACGATGGATGTCTTCTTATAGATATCCCATGTGTCCGTTATGTTGCTGTCTTCTCCGAGCAGCAGAATCTCCGAAATTCCGGTTCTTCCCGTGTGATACCCGCGCCTTTCTGTGTGCCCGGTCTTAACGCTGTCTGTCATCGCCAAACCTAAGAAAAACACACCCACGATTCCCAATGTAGTCAGACTCACATTCTTCTCTATGGAATTGTCCAGATAGACATACGACAAAACCATACCTGTGATGCAGGATATTATGATGGTGATGTCTAGGGATGTTTTTTTGTTCATAAACCGCTCCTATTCCGTATATTCAACAAATCTATTATCACTTTCCGAGTATATAATCGTCCCTATTATTGAAAACCTTTTCGATTTGGCTTCATCAGCCCGCTGTTTATATTCCTCCAATTCTTCATCTTCCCATACATATTCTTTAGTTTTAGTTAACTCATTTATTCCCGCAGAACCATACCAAAGCTTTTCTTCCTCTTCTTTCGTAAAATCATTAAAAATATAGTATTCCTCTTTCCCTTCAGCACTCCCATACCTGCGGTCAAGCTCCATCAGTATACTCTTCTTTATCAAAAAACCATTTTCACACTTAATTTCCGTAAATATTTTTGAATCGGTATGAGAGCTATAGTGGTTTGTAGCGTATATCAAAATATTCCCATCTTCGTCCCAATCGTCAATAATCTGCATCTCCATCGGATGATTGCCGACAAATTCCAACACATTCCTGCCACTCTGATCATACACATAGTTGTAAGTAAGCACTGCACTAAGATTGACGTATAATTTTGATACTATAATTTCGTCCTTTCCGTCTTTTGTAAAATCATACGCAGTTATCTCAACTGCTTCCTGCTCATGCGGAAACTCCCAATCTACTGTAAGAAACTCTTGAAATTCTTCTTTGTTTTCCGATAGAATTTTCCTAATCAGAGCCGTCTCATCATCCGTTCTTCTTCTTATTCCTATCTGGTCTATGGATACGCAACCTAAAGATAACTCTTCTTTCTCTTGCATATTCTCCGAACTCTCTGCAGAAACTGGCTTATATTCCATTTCCTGTTCTTCAACAATTTCATGTTGCATCACATCGGACTGCTGCACTTCCTCTGTAATTTGCCACCCTACAGTCGTGTCGCTTTCTGAGTTTCCATTGCTACACCCATAGCACAATATCATAATCAAAATCATACTTATCGCTATCTTCTTCACAAATGTCTCCCTTTTCACTTATAAAAGCAAAAATTCAATTAAATTACTGTGTGCATGAAAATCATATGCATCTGAAGAAGATTTTGCATCTGCTATAATCACATCCATGTTATATTCACTTCCCTTTGAATCCTCTAATTGAATCTGTAGTTTAAAACCAAAATTTCTGTTATATTGAGGTTCAGGAGTACATAACTCGTCTGCCGCCGTTATAAATCCTGTAGACATAGCCACACAGTAATAATCGCTTTTGCTTTCTATCCCTTCTGTCTTTCTGATTCTAATCGATCCATTGTCATCTACATAACTATTTTTATGGTATAGTATGTAATAATTAGGTGTTACTTCTCCAAATTTCCATCTAGGCTCATAGGTCGTAAATTTATAATTAATAAGTTCACCCGCTGCTGGTCCTCCATCATTCGATTTCCCACTAGTCACAGCACCCTCTTCTGCCACATAAATAAGATGTAATATACCTACTTGTGACGTTTGCCCTGATGTAATCGGATAAATAAAACCACCATGCTTACAAAATAAAATAGACGTCATGGTTATTCCTGTTTTATCTATATGCTCATCATCCGGAAAATTAAGAAAAGTTTGTCCTATCTCATAATTCTCTCACTCACTTTCCAAATTCATTAATAGCTTACAGGTTCCTTCTTTATAATAACGTCCGGGATGATTTTGAGACACTTGAATTTCTATATCATTATCAGGTAATCTAGCCAATTTCCAAAACAAGGTATAGTATCCTCTTTCGTAACATCTGCAATAGTTGCAAACTTCAAACCATTTAACTCCGAAGCAGGATTTTCGGTAACAATTAGTCTTTTTAAAACCTTATCCGCGTACTCTGAACTATCAACTTCTTTCTCTATACTCTCATCCTGTTTAATGGAACATCGATATACCTGATCTTTGTAAAAAACATTGTTTTTAGTGCATCTGGTACAAGTTAGTATTGCTCCATTCACTAAGTATTCTTTGCTTTGTTCATCTTGATAATTTGCATATAAAAAGCTTTCCAATTCACCTTTCGATAAATCATATCTTTCTGCGGTTTCATTCAATAATCTTCCCTGCTGAATAGCCGCAACTCCGCTATAACAAACAGATTCTGCTGCTTTTACTAAACTATTTGGTATTCCTGTTCCTAAATCACTATCTCCAACATAAATCTTAGAATTATCTTTAGGCATATTTTTAATCTTCTCTCTTATATTTCACACAGCTTTCTCGGTGTTAACATTGATTCCATACGGCAGCTGATTACCTGTATCTGTTTCAACTAAAAATAGTTTCATATTTATTATACAACACCCCATAGTAAAAACACTACTTTATTTTCATAAACGCCTCAAACATATCTGTCACATCCAGCGGATTCTTCTTACTGCCTCCGACATTCTGCCCGCCCTGCGCGTAAGCTTGTCCCTGCGGGGACGCTCCTGCCGTAAAAGAGAACCCGAAATATTTCTCCATATCTTTGGTAAATGCGCCAAAATCCATATGCGGTGCAAAATCGTTGTCTCTGTCCTTTGCACTATTTTGATAATTTGTCCGGTCACGGTTCGACTCTTTTTCCTGTTTTAAATCGTACTCTTTGCGTCTTTCGGCGTTGCTTAAAATCTCATATGCCTCTACAATATCTTTGAATTTCGCCTCTGCCTCCGGATTATCAGGGTTCAGATCCGGATGATATTTCTTGGCTTTCCTGCGGTATGCCTGCTTAATCTGTTCCTCATCCGCCTCTTTGGGTACTCCCAGTATGTTGTAATAATCCATGACAGACTCCTTTTTCTGAGAGAGCGTATGAAACGTCCGTTACATACGCCCTCAGATTGTATGTACATTGACAGTCAATACAGACTATATCGCTATGCCATATAACCGCCTTCTACCGACACTGTACTGATTTTGTCTTTCTTCTGCTTGATTACGAGGGTAAACGTACCGATTCCCTCCTCGTCGCCGTAGTCTTCCTTATAATCGATTACGAATGCATTAGGAAAACAATATTTTCTCTCCATAATACCTGCGGCAACATACTCTACCGTCACTTTCCTATAGCTGTCGGCTCTCTCCGCCGGAACCACCGACCACAGCGCCATCTTTCTTGTGCTGTCGAACGGATCCCCGCCTACTGCGGTAAGAATCTTACCTTTAATCGTCATGGTTGCGCCAAAATCCTTCGTCCTCGCATTGGAATCCTGTGGGATATCCGTCGTCATCTTTACGCTCTTTACACACTCTTTAGATATTTCAAATGCTTCCGTACCCTCAACTTTCACTACAAATGCCATTGTTCTTCTCCTTTCTACTCGCCGGCGTAACCGCCTTCAATTTTTACTTTGTCATTCTCATCTTTCTTCTGCTTCACATGCAGATAAAATGTTCCCACACCTGTCTCGTCGTCCATCTCCTCCGAATACTCCATCACAAACGCATTCGGCACTTCGTATTTGCGGACCACCTGCCCTGCTGAGATGACTTCCACTGTCGCGGTGCGGTAGCAGTCTGCTTTCTCGGACGGAACGACCGACCACTTGGAAAGCTCCAAGGTACTGTCATTTCCTTCCCCGCCGAGCTTATAGAGCATCTTACCCCATATCTTCATGGACACACCGAAATCTGTTGCCCTTGCATTAGAATCCACTGCGGACTCCGAACCGAAGATTACGTTCCTGATACTCTTTTCATCCAGAGCAATCTGCTCTGCACCTCCTGTTACACTCAACCTGAAACCCATTTTTGCTTCCTCCTTTTCTTATGGTTAATTTATAACGGTTCAGCCATGCTGAACTATTACGTTAAATTGCACGGTTGTTTGAGTTAAGTCGATTGATCTCTATTTCCAGATTCTTGACATTACCGTTAAATGTGATATTTAATACGCAGTATCCGTTACTCTCGTCAATCTCGTATTCCACATCGTCCCCTGCGCCCAGAATGGCATTGACGCATGCTTTCTTCTCCAGCCATTTACTCTTCTGGCTGGAAGGATTGTTCGAGAAGAATTTCACAATGTTCTCCTGCTTGTAGTCGCTGGTGGCATGCCGCAGAACTCTCTCGATATAAGTGGTCACCTGCGTCTTGTAAATTGGTTCATACACCTTGCCGTCACTCATGAGATTCCTTGCCTTATAGACCATGATATGGGAGATATTCTCCGCTTCCAGCATAGCGTTTTCGGATGAAAATACAAATCCGAAGCTGCGCCTGTTAATTTCGTTCTTGATGGAATTAGTGAATCCGGTAATCTCTTTTGCCATCACGGTATGTACCCGCAGCGGATGATCTCCCGCCTCAATATCAAACCTGACACCCGGAAGCTCCTCGTCCACATTTCTCTTGAATTTCTCTTTCAGATAATCCGGGCATTGGTACGCTGCCACAAGACCTGCCGCGATATAGGCAGCCCCCACATAGACACCGTCTATCCACAGCTTCATGATGTCCTCTTTTTCCTTGGACAGTTCCGCCATGTTATTGTCATTGACCGTCATACGCTTATCGAGAATGACTCCGGACTTCTCTTTCGGGATAATCGTAAAGTTCGGGATGCAGGGAATTGCAAATTCACTGAATGCCTTTCCAGTAAGTGAACTGCACCGTTCCTCGAACTTCTCGATGCCTTCCGTCGCCATGTAGTTAAAGGTTGTCTTATCCCCTGTCTCATAGCTGAAGAAACACTGTACCGAATAGTCTTTTAACACATCTAACAGCCGAACCAAAGCTTCCACGCTGTTCACACCCGTTTTCTCCACTTTTTCATTCCCTTGAAAACGCTGTCTGGTCAGTTTAATATTAGAATTCTGATCCAAGGAAACAGACGGAACCACTCCATACCATATGGCATTATCAAAATCGTTCTTGGCATTGACCGTATTTAAGAATGCAATCAGCCGCGGCAGATTATTGCTCTTCACCAGCATGTCGTTGGAGACATTGGTGATAAACATGGTCGGTCTCATGCCTTTTAAATTCGACGGATACTGTTCGAAATAAGCCCATATGCCCAATATTTTCTCGATCAGCGGTTTTACCACTTTAATAAAATCGTCCTTGGCTGTCTTATAAAATTCCAGATAGGAATTGTAATTACTGACTTCCTGCTTGATATCAATATTGCTCACCATAGTGGAAGCAAGCGGGCAATATGTTCTTGTCACCAGCGCCTTCACATAATCACTGCTGTCCTCATTGAGAGCTTCATAATCATCCTCTAATGCCGCAATCAATCCGGCATTGACATTGTCATCCACGACCATCAGTTCAGCCGTCTCTTCCTTGGGCACTTCCAGAACCTTGAGTTCTCCCTTATCATCCATACTCAGAACACCGAGAGCCAGCGGCGTATTATCCCTTTTCTCCTCCGCTTCTCCTAAAAGGAGCCTTGTCTTGATATCCTCAATAGCAAGCGGCAGCATTGCCAGTACGTTATTGTAATTCACGCTTGCCTCTTCAAACATGACATTCAATTTATCTGCAATATCTAGTTTGTGCGGGTCGCCGTCCTCCAGTTCCGCATAATTTTTATAGGTGTACTGGAGTTCCTTACGATTCTGCTTGATATCCTCCATGACTTTCTTCGGAGAAATCATATCTGTCAGCTTATCAAACTGGAAATCCACGTTGATAATGCTCTGCGAACGCTTTGCCTCCACGAGGGACATCAACATCTTGAGGAAATCGTTCTGCTTGTTCAGATAAATCGGCGTAAGCATGTCTTCCGGAATGGTTTCCGGCTTTTTCAGCGTGTACATGATTTTCTGATTGTTCGCATTAAAGAATGAATATACAACCGGCTCAAATTTCGTAATAAACTCATCAAAATTTCTCACCAGAAGCGCCTCGTTCATCTCCTTAATCTTCTCATCGCTTAAACTGTCGATTCCCCTCACATCCCCCACAAGCGTCAGAAGATCCGGCTTCTCCGGGTTAATCTCTTCAAACAATAATGTCCTGTTTGTCTGCTTGATGATACTCATTGTTTACCTCCCTATCTTTCGTTTGGTTTTAAGTCTCTATAGTGAACTTCTATTTCCGTATCTTCCTGATCAAAAATAAAAGTTACTTTTTCCCCGTAATATAGATGGTATGCATGTCCTTTCATCAGAAGCTCCCGCCCCATCAGCACGGAGGCTTTACTGTTGTTCTTGATGATCAGACTCCTGTCATCTCCCGGTCTTATGATAATCCGTTCCGCCCCTCTTAAGTTGAACGGAAGACTGCAGACATCCAGCAGCCATTCCAGTGTGAGCATCTCGCGGTTACATCTTGCAAACAGATTGATGCTCTCCGGGGGATAATCAACCTCGTCCTTACTGTGTATCACATATATCTGCAGTTTGCCGTTAAACTCGTTCCTACGGTTTGTTGTTTCTCTTGGCATCGTCCTGCTCTCATCAATGAATTTTCTCTTACCTGCAATTCGTTTCCTCTGCCTATACGCCAGACACAATATGATAAGCAGCGCCAATACAAAGATAGTGATGACCGACCAGAAGAACCAGTCAATTGCAGGCGGCTCTTCTTCTATAAGCGGTACAATGATTTCCACCGTTTCCTCTGTATTACCGTAATAATTGCCGTACAGACCGTCGAATATCACCCTCAGACTAGCTGTTGCATTCTGTTCATACCGCTTAGAGATGCATAATGCTCCGTCTGCTATCCTGTAAGTCTGCTCCCTACCGTCCAGACGAACCTGTACCCCGCCGTCTTTCAGATGTCCCTCTAACATGTCCTGCCCGTTATGATTTGTGATTTTCAGCCGAATATCCGCTGTCTGTTCTTCCTGAGCATATGTATAATCTGCATTCAACTCATACTCATACTCGGCAGTCAAGTATGCGCTGACATCCATCGGGGAATCTGCATTCATTTGTATCTTCACTTCATCTGCCGACGGATTTGCCAGTTCTATGACAGTATAATTTTGTCCTTTTGATATATGAATTTTGTCTGCCTCACAGTTTAAAGTCATGTTTTCGTTCTGCTGACTCCCCAGCAGGACAATCTTAGCCGTGCTCATCAGGCAATCCGGAAGATTGACCGTCAGTTCGCCGCTTAATCCGTTAATCTGTCCTACATGCGATGCATTCATCTGCCATTCTTCAAAAAGAAGCGTCTTGGTGAAATCTCCTAATTCCTTTCCGTCAGCCAATTCATAAAGCTGACCGCCCGTTGCCTCGGCGGCTGAATATACGGTATATCCCTCTTCTATCCGCTGTCCCAGCGCTACCACATCTATGACGATATCTTCACCTTTGGCATTCTCAACTGCCTGTGCAAACAAGTCTGCGGATTCCCGCGTTCCTTCCTCGGTTTTCATCATCATCTCGCCGTCCGAAATCAGAAGTATCCTTTTGACTGCGGCATCCTCATCGAATAGCTCTACTGCTGCCAAAAGCCCTGCTCCCGCGTTCCCATAGTTTGTGTATTCTATTTTCTTAAGTGCACTCTCTATCATCGCATGGCTGCTGCCTAAAGGTTGATTAACGCAAACCTCATCACGATACGCGACCACGCCGATTCTGTATTCTCTCGATAAAACGGCGGATAGGCTCCGGGCAAGATCAAAGGACGCATATCCGGCATCCACATCTACCATAGACTGACTGCAATCTATAAGCACCACGATTTCACTTGCCGAATCCGGTCCTGCTTCCTTTTCTTTCGCATTTGCCACGGTACATGCAGAAGTAAAGAAGATACCGAAACACCCCAATACTATGATAAGAAAAAGACTTTTACTGATTCCCGACTTTAAATTATGCTTTATCCTATGTTTCACAACCATACTTGTCCTTTCCTTCAATTTATGTATCTCCTGCAGCAATATCATGTATCAGCTGTAAGATATCCTCAATCCTTCTTAGCTGGCTCTCATCAAATAATTCCACTATTCCCTGATTGATTCCCTCGCCCCTTACACGCCCGGTCAAAATGTAGTCGCTGCTTACTCCCAGCGTCATAGAAATTTTGTACAGAGTATCAGCCGAAAATCCCTTCTTGCCGGTCTCGATTTCATATAGGAATTTAGGTGATATACCTATAAGTTCTGCAAGTACTTCTCTCGTATAATGATTGGCTACACGCAAATATGCAATTCTCTCTCCGACTTTTTTATTTTCTATTGCATTCCACCACCTATTTCTAATTATTATGATATATTCCGACATCAATCGACTAGGAACTATAGTTCCTAAAACTACCACTTTTTGTTAATCAATCATAGCGCGCTTTATTTCTTTCTCTTTGTTTTCTGCGTGGATTCGACAATATCTCCCGTGAATTTATATGCTCAGATAAAGTAGTAACGTCTTTTGGTTCCTATCTGTCTGCACATATCACTCACGTCGTTTTTTGTATATTTCACGTTATTTTTCTCACTTCGAGTCATATCCGTTATATTCTTGATTTGCGTACAAAAATAGTTTGATTGACAAAACGAGAAGTCCCTATAGAAACAAAACCGGAGAACGCTAAAAACGATGTTTACACTTATTCAGAAAAGATACGATTTCACAAATTATCAAATTGCACAGCTTAAATATACTTTTACGATTCTGTTTTCGGAGTTAAGTAAATTCGTGTTGATTTCGTTCTTTTACCGCAATCAGCTTGGCGTATATTTGTATGCTCTGATACTATTGAGTGTATTGCGGCTCTCGACAGGCGGATTACATGCGAAAACTTACTGGGGATGTTTCTTGATGTCATTTATCTTCTTCTGGCTCGCTATCAAACTGTTGCCCCAAATTGATGTTCCTAAAGTTGTCATGGTGATTCTTATCATCAGCGGTATGGCTGCGATTTACCGCATCGGTCCGGTAGCTTCCGTCTTCCGAATGCAGCCGGAGGGTATTATGAAAAAAAGACTGATTGTTCAGTCTCTTATCGTTATCATGATTCATTTGATTCTATTCTGCATCTTTGACAGCAAGCTACTTACTGTCGGCAGTTGGATAATTGTTTTACAGACGTGTCAGCTTATCGCTGCGAAATTCTCTGTACATAAGGAGGTGAAATAATGAATTTAAGGAGTTTGTTATGTTTTTGTATCGGTCTCGGTACATGGGTAAACATTATATATCCCAGCGCAATCTTATTCGGCGACTATCCTTATCCAACCGAAGCAGCCGAAGAATCATAGTACTGTGTGAAAGCCTTCCTAAACCTTGGTTGGCTTTTGTATTTTGATTTGAAAAGATATCCAATTTCGCTGATTAACCATTTTATTTCTGCATACAATCCCTGCGTCATACTGCTCCGCAATTTTCTTAACATTATATAATCCCAATCCTCTCCCGCTTCCCTTCCTGCTGTAACCTTTCTTAAAGTATTCTCCGATATATTCCATGCTCAACGGCGGACCGATATTCTTAACTTCCAACGTAATCATATCTTCCGTCTCATCAATCTGAATACAAATTGGTTCCGAAATACAAGCTGGTAACAGCAATGCCTCGCTCGCGTTAGTGAGCAAGTCGTTGGTAATCTCAATCATCTTATAGACCGGCATATCGCTCTTAAGCGCACCGATATTCATCTTGCAATCCACAAGAATCCCTTGCTGTTCAAGACTTACCAATTTCCCGTACAGAAATCCGATATAGACGGAATTGCCCTGATGCGGCAGTTTATTATATCTGTTGTCCGAAGAGAGGACTTGAATATACTCACTCTGCGCCTCCACCAACTCCTCATAGGTGTGACATGTATAGCGCTGATTGATAATCGCCTGCAAATGATTGTCGAACTCATGCTGGCGCACCCGTATCTCATCTATGAGCTTCCTGTAAGAATCCGCATAAATCTCATGTACCTCAAGCTCAATCTTCTTCTCCTGCATCTGTATACGATACTTCTCCCAATTTCCAATGAGGAATACAATAATCGCTGCCATTACAAAATATAGCAAATAATCCACTACAAGAATTCCCGCATTTCTTTTCGCATAGAAAATATAGGAAACAGCAATGCAAAAAACACCTGATAGTAAAATTTTCGCTTGTCTATGTTCACCCTTAATATAAGATACCACTCCTTGAACATTCACTTTCTTATATAGAATATAGAAAGTCAAAAGCATAACGAAATTTACGCATAAATTACCTTGTCCTGTTTCAATTATTCCCCTGTTCAAGTTTTCTAATAAAAAAACTGCTGTAACCTGAAACACTGCACACAGCAAAATCATAACCGCAACCCGAATCAACACCTCCCGAAGCGGTTTCTTAAACTCTTTTCCGGCATATACAGCAATCAACGCATACATGAGCAACGAAAAAAGACCGTTATATCCGATGTGCCAGCACACGGTAAACAGTCCCATATGAATAATGATCAGGCATATCATTCCACACGTAATCTTTATCTTTTTCCCGAATAACCAATAGAGGCAGACAATGATAGCCAGAATTTCAAACAAAAGATATATTGCTCTTACCATTGTAATGCCTCTATAAATTTCTTCTTATACCTTATCCCGATATCAACTGTGACATTTCCCCGAAGCGTAATCACTCCGTTTGCCAAATCGATATTACCGATATACTTACGATTCACTATCGCTCCCCGGTTACATTGAATGAACTCGTCATACTCTGCTTCTTCCAGTATCTGCTTACATGTTTTATAGGATATCTTGAATTCCGTTCCATTTGTCAGATAGAAACATATCGTATGATTAACACTCTGTGCATAAATAACTTCGCTGCACTGTATCGGATATAATATTCCATCTTTCCTGAAATGCAGCACGCGGTCATCTTCTCCGGCTATATTACAATCCAGCGCTTCGCTCAACAATCTCTTAACCTGTTCTATCGCAAATGGTTTCTCTATGTATCCGTAACAATGTAATTCACGGTAGGCGTAGATTTCCGGATCTTGCAGTGATGTGATAAAGATAATCGGTGTATATTTGTACTTTGCGATACTTCTTACAGATTCTGCGAATCTAATCCCGGACGTGTCTCCGGGTTTTGAAATATCCAAAATAATATCTACTATAAAAAGCTGAATTCTGTTTTGTAAGACTAATGCATATGCACGCTCGATGTCCTTTTCAATATATATCTTCACAGGGCTGCCGCACTCTTCCAATAACTGCTTTAGCAATAAGGCGGTCTTATCATTGTCTTCCAATATCAGGACTTTCTTTTCCATCTTTATCCCCGTCTGTCATTGCTTCCTTTATCTTTTGAAAAATCATATTGTACTTTTCTGCTGTTTCTTTCGTCTCCATATGATTGCCGTTCATTGAGATATCACAAAATAATTTTATCAGCAGAATTTCCTTCTCCATATCCTGCAATGCCAATGTCTTATTCCATATTTCTGCAAGTTCTTCTTTTTCTCCAAATAACAGATAGTCCGTCGAAAAGTTTAGTTTTGTTTTCATCTTTTTTAGTGTATTGAGCGAAATATTGTTTTCGCCGCTCTCCATCTTCTTATATAGCTGCGGCGAAATATCCAGTATTTCAGCAAACTGCTCCTGTGTTAGATCCAGCTTACACCTGATATCCCTCAACCTATTACCAACTTCTTTTTTTGAATATATTTCGCCCATAGACTATCCCATCTCCAATATAAATCAATTCTATCTGATATAATCTCTCCTCTCCATATATTTTTTAGGTACTAAAAGTATACGATTTATACCTAAAGTTACCACTTCTTTTGAATTTTTTGCCAAAATACAACAAAGCCTTCAAGTTTTCTCAACTTAAAGGCTTCGCCAATACTGAATTTCTTCCTAATTATATATTCTTCTATGTTCTCAAATTGTCTTTTTCATCAATTCGTTTATTCCCAAATCTTAAAACGCATCGTTTCTACTTTAGTTACTTCGTCCGCCAAAATACACACATCGTCGTTTAGTGTAATCCCTGTCATGATGATATCCATATCTTCCGGTTTGGACGCTAACAATGTCTTTAACTCATCAACCGAAATAATACCGTTGTCAATCAGTCCGAGCACTTCATCCATAATCAGCAAAGAACACTCACTCGTATTCATTACTTTCTTCGCGAAGTTAAGACCGTTTCTGATATTCTGGCACTCTTCCGCTTTCCGCTCTTCAGAAAGATTCACAAAGTCTTCATCTGATTTCTCAAATCGGAAAATCTTAATTTCCGGCTCCAGCCTCTTCACGAAATCCGATTCCGCCAATCCTCTTCCTTTCAAAAACTGGATGATAACTACATCCTCACCATTACAGGCTGTCTGCACTGCTCTGCCAAGCGCTGCCGGAGATTTTCCATGACCATCTCCGCTGTAGATATGAATCATGCCTTTTTTCATCTTAATATCCTCACTGCTTCCCGTTCCTTAGTATAACGCTTTTCACCAAACCGCCTGACCTCGATGCCTGAAAAGCACTGTATTGTCCCATGATTATCTTATTACGTCTGCCATCATAGCACACTAAAGATTTTCATGCAACTTTTTTATTTTTACTTATTCTTTCATTCAAACTTTTTTTGAACTCTCAAACTATATTTAACTATCTTCCTCAACCATTTCCAGCTTGCTGACGGACACTTCATAGGCTACCCTTCTCTCAAGCTGATCCTCGGATAATTTTTTCATATATTCTCTGCTCTGGATTCTTCCCCAGATAGCACATCTGCTTCCCACTTCAAAATTACTTGCAAACCTTGCATTTCTTCCCCAACAGATACACGGTATGTAGTCTGACTTGCCGTAAGGACGGTTTACCGCAAGCAAAAGATCTGCAATCTCTCTTCCTAAAGGCGTCTTACGATAAATCGGCGATTTACAGATATATCCGTCCAGAAAAATCTGATTGGTCTTCGCACTCTCGCCAATCTCGTCCACAAACTCAATCTCCCTTGCAAATACAGACAGTACCAGCCTATTCTTTCTCTCTTCATGTCTGTTATAGGAGCGGAACTGTCCCGTGATACATATCTTCATGCCTTTGTAGTCTTCGTTTACGTCCAAAAGCCTTTCCGAGACCATCACCGGAATGATATCCGTGGAATCACTCAGACGGTCCACACTGATATCTACCATATAGAATCCCTCTCCAAAAATCTCATGGCTAAAGGAAAAATCGCTCACTATCTCCCCCATTATCGCCACTTGGTTGTTTTCAATAACCTTATCTGTCATGTTTTTCTCCCTTCTGCACTATGGAACTGACCATAGAAATTCCTTTTTGTATTGTACTATCAATATATAGGAAAGCAGTGCAAAATAGAACTGTTAATGGTCGCGCGAAGTTATGGATAATGTCGAAAAAATGGGCATTGGGGGACTTGTCAGATGTATGTGCAAGTGATATAATTATCGAGTTTTGGGAAACATAAGCAAATATCTTCGTAAATGAGAAAGGCAAGATAAAATATGATACAGACAAGAGAAGATGTAAGAAATATAGCAATCATCGCGCACGTCGATCACGGTAAGACGACTCTGGTAGACGAACTGTTAAAGCAGAGTGGTGTTTTCAGGGAAAATCAGGAAGTAGCGGAACGTATCATGGACTCCAATGATATCGAGAAAGAACGTGGTATCACAATCCTTTCCAAGAACACAGCCGTTATGTATAAGGGCGTGAAAATCAACATTATCGACACACCCGGACATGCTGATTTCGGCGGAGAAGTAGAGCGCGTCCTTAAAATGGTAAATGGCGTTATCCTCGTAGTAGATGCTTTTGAAGGTCCTATGCCTCAGACGAAATTTGTCTTGAAAAAAGCGTTGGAGCTTAACTTATCGGTCATCGTATGTATCAATAAGTGCGACCGTCCGGAGGCAAGACCAATTCAGGTAGTTGACGAAGTTCTGGAGCTTTTTATGGATTTGGATGCCAATGACGAGCAGTTGGACTGCCCCTTCGTCTATGCTTCCGCCAAAACGGGTACAGCCAGCACACAGCTCACCGTCAAGAATAAAGATATGACGCCGCTCTTCGATACTATCTTAGAGCACATTCCGGCTCCCACGGGTGACCCCGATGCCGGCACGCAGGTACTCATCAGTACCATCGACTACAACGAATATGTGGGACGTATCGGCGTCGGCAAAGTGGACAACGGCTCCGTCAAAGTAAATCAGGAAGTTGTCATTGTCAATCATCATGACCCTGATAAGCTGCGCAAAGTAAAAGTGAGCAAACTATATGAATATGACGGATTAAATAAGATAGATGTCGCCGAAGCCGGTATCGGCTCCATCGTAGCGATTTCCGGCATCACGGATATCCATATCGGCGATACGCTCTGCTCTCCGGATCATCCGCAGCCGATTCCTTTTCAGAAAATATCCGAGCCGACTATCGCCATGCACTTCATCGTTAACGACTCTCCGCTTGCCGGTCAGGAAGGCAAGTATGTGACAAGCCGCCATCTGCGCGACAGGCTGTTCCGTGAGTTGAATACCGACGTTTCCCTTCGCGTGGAGGAGACAGAAACGACGGAAGCATTCAAAGTCTCCGGACGAGGCGAACTGCACTTATCTGTCCTCATTGAGAATATGCGCCGCGAGGGCTACGAATTTGCTGTCAGCAAAGCGGAAGTATTATATAAAACGGATGAAAACGGCAAGAAGTTAGAACCGATGGAATTATGCTATGTAGATGTTCCGGAAGAATTTTCCGGCACCGTCATCGAGAAATTGAGCCAGCGCAAAGGCGAACTGCGCAACATGGGACTTGCCTCCGGCGGATACAGCCGTCTGGAGTTCTCCATTCCCTCCCGCGGACTGATTGGCTACCGCGGCGAATTTATGACCGACACCAAGGGCAACGGCATCATGAACAGCATTTTCGACGGCTACGGTCCCTACAAGGGCGACATCCAGTATCGCAAGCAGGGCTCTCTCATCGCCTTTGAAGCGGGCGAGGCAATCACTTACGGACTTTTCAACGCACAGGAGCGCGGCACCCTCTTTATCGGACCGGGCACGAAAGTATACTCCGGCATGATTGTCGGACAGAACGGTCGTGGGGAAGATATCGAGTTAAACGTCTGCAAGAAAAAGCAACTGACCAACACCCGTTCCTCCAGCGCAGATGAGGCGCTTCGCTTGACACCGCCGAAGGTTTTAAGTCTGGAACAGGCATTGGAGTTTATCGACACGGACGAATTGTTAGAGGTCACTCCTAAGACAATCCGCATCCGCAAAAAGATTCTGGATCCGACGCTCAGAAAACGCGCGGCGATGTCCAAAAAATAAAATATCAGATACCGAGTACCACGGAAGCTACCCGGAAATAAATCAACAATGAAATAGCATCCACGATTGTGGTAATGAATGGGCTCGCCATCACGGCTGGGTCCATTCCTATTTTCTTGGCAAGCATCGGCAGCGTGGAACCTACAATCTTTGCCACGACCACTGCCACAAATAACGTAAAACAAACAACAAACGCCACTGCCACACTGACTTTGTCAAGCAGCAGAAGTCTTCCGAAATTACACAACGCCAGCGTCAGTCCGCAGAGCGCCGCCGTCCTGATTTCCTTCCAAACGACCGTAAACCAGTCTCCGAACTCAATTTCGTCCAGAGAAAGTCCGCGGATGATGATCGCACTCGCCTGACCGCCCGCATTACCGCCCGTATCCATCAACATCGGGATAAATGCCGTCAAAACCACATATCTGCTCAATTCATTTTCAAAAGACGTGATAATGCTCCCCGTAAAAGTTGCCGAAATCATCAACAACAAAAGCCACGGAATCCTTTTCTTATACGCGTCAAAAACAGTCGTCTTCAAATAAGGCTTGTCAGACGGCATCACAGCCGCCATCTTCTCGATATCTTCTGTCGTCTCTTCTTCCAGAATGTCCACAACGTCGTCCACAGTGATGATGCCGACCAGCCTGTCCTCGTTATCGACAACGGGCATTGCCGTAAATTCATATTTCTTGAACATTCTGGCAACTTCTTCCTGATCCATCAGGGTATGCAGCGACACGACATTCCTGTGCATCATTTCCCCAATGACAGCGTCCGAATCGCTAAGCAGCAGATATCTTAGTGCAACCGTCCCCACCAGCGTCCTCTGGTTGTCCAGCACATAGCAGATATTGATCGTCTCACTGTCCAGCCCGACCTTGCGGATGCGTTCAATCGCCTCGCTCACGGTCTGGTTTTCTTTCAAATCTACATACTCCACGGTCATGATGCTTCCGGCAGAATCTTCCGGATAACGCATCAGATGATTGATTGCCATGCGGGTGTCGGGACTTGTATTGGCAATCAGCCTTTTCACCACATTGGCAGGCATCTCTTCCATCAATTCCTTCGCGTCGTCGGACATCATGTTGTCGATAATGTTACCCGCATCTTTATCTGACAAGGATGTAATGACTGACTGCTGCAGCTCGATTTCAAGATAGGAGAACACACTCGCCGCCATATCTTTAGGAAGGATTCTGAAAATCTTCACGATTTCTTCCTCGTCCATCTCCTCAATATAATCCGCGATATCCGCGTCATTTAACTCCTGAACGACTTGCCTGAGTCTCGTATACTGCCCTTTATGAAGCAGTTCCAGTATTTCTTCCCTGCCGAAGTCTTCATAATGTTTGTGTACTTCCGCCTCTCTTACTTCTTCTCTGATTTCACTCATTTTTATTTCCCTTTATAATAGCCCGGTTCGGCAAGCGTAATTCCCGCTCTGCCTGCCGTTGCCTCTGTGATTTCTTTGATAACGGCATCTTTGTCCTCATAAGGAACCGTAATCCGAACAGTCACCTGCTCGGCATAGTCCGTCTCCTCTGCTAAAATGCCTCTTTGTCCTATTAAATACTGTATTTTGCCAATACCGTTGTAATCCGTCACAATCGTCAGCCCATATCCATAGCTCATCTGCCTTACATCACTCGCCGCGATTCCCGCCTGCGCCGCTTTCGTGTAAGCGCGTACAAGCCCGCCGGTTCCCAAAAGCGTACCGCCGAAATATCTTGTCACAATTACCACAACATTCCGTATGCCGGAACCTGTAAGCACCTCCAGAATCGGTCTTCCTGCCGTTCCTGTCGGCTCACCGTCGTCAGAAAAACGCATCATCTGTCCCTGTTCACCGAGAAGATAAGCATAACAGTTATGTCTGGCATCCCAGAATTGCTTCTTCGTAGCTTCGATAAAGGCAAGCGCCTCCTCCTCCGTACCTGCTGCCGCAACGTGGGCTATAAAACGGGATTTCTTTTCCTCAATCTCGGCAGTTCCGCCATATTCAATTATTTTATACGGTTCATGTTCATGACTGAGGTTCATATAATATCTTTGCATACTCCGTTCATAATATTTTTATCGCTTTTTTAATACTACTACTCTGAACGCGGACGAGTCAAGCGCGAGTATACCGATTTATCTAATGTATAAAAGTGTACAGAATCGTAAACAATTCTTAATATGGAAGAAAAATCCTTTATTTACATGTCAAACTTTGCTATAATGCATGATAGGTTAATAGTATCTTTTCCTGCCGATTGTGTAATAAGGGCGGGACTATTACAATAACCTTGCCATCGAGGGGGCATATTGACCTAAGGAGGAGTATTATGAATTATGGAAAAAAGGGTGTCCGCAAGAGACAGCAGACACTTCACGCTAAATCTACCAAATGGGCGAAAAAAATCGGCTTTACTTTTGTACAGGTATGTCTGATTGCCTTAATCGGCGTAGGCGTCATAGGTGTGAGCGCCGGAATCGGTATGTTCAGGGGCGTGCTCGCCACGGCGCCTGATATCGGCAACATTGACGTTACCCCTACCGGTTTTTCTACTTTTGTATATGATATAGAAGGAAAACAGACTGCTAAACTGGTGTCTACAGATTCCAACCGAATCCCTGTCACCATCGACATGGTCCCCGAAGACTTGCAGAACGCTTTTGTAGCGATTGAAGATTCCCGTTTCTACGAACATAACGGCATTGACATCAAAGGTATCATCCGTGCCGGTGTGATCGGCATCCAGAACAGACATTTTTCAGAAGGCGCCAGCACAATTACGCAGCAGCTCCTTAAGAACAATGTCTTCACGGACTGGACCAGCGAGGACTCTCTGGCGGATAAATTCAAGCGTAAGTTTCAGGAACAATATCTCGCTCTGGAACTTGAAAAGGTCATGGACAAAGACACGATTCTGATCAATTATATGAATACCATTAACTTAGGTCAGAATACACTGGGCGTTCAGGCTGCTTCACAGCGTTATTTCAACAAATCCGTCAGCGACCTGACCTTATCAGAGTGCGCTGTTATCGCAGGTATTACCCAGAATCCGTCCAGATTAAATCCCATCACGCACCCCGACAACAACGCCGAACGTCGTGAAAAAGTGCTGAAAGATATGAAAGACCAAGGATATATCACACAGGAAGAGTATGATGAAGCCCTTGCGGACGATGTATATTCCCGCATCCAAATAGTCGATTCAGAAACTGAGGACACCGCCGTCAATACATACTTTGTAGATGCGCTGGTGGACGATGTGTTAGAAGATTTGATTGCTGCAGGTTACAATGAGACGCAGGCATTCACGCTACTCTACAGCGGCGGTCTGAAGATTTACTCCACGCAGGATCCAAAGATCCAAAGTATCTGCGATGCAGCATTTGCCGATGAGAGTAACTTCCCTGCCAATACCAAATGGTATTTGAATTATGAATTAACGATAGAGAAAAGTAACGGCGATAAAGAAAACTACAGTACGGAAATGTTCCGCACGTTCTGGCGTGAGAATCGTTCCGCTTCTTTTAATCTGATCTATGCATCGCAGGAAGAGGCATATCAGGATATTGAAGTATACAAGGAAGCTCTCCTCGGACGCGGCGATGAAGTATTTGCCGAGACCGTCAGTCTGACTCCGCAGCCGCAGGTGTCTATCGTTGTGGAAGACCAGAGCACCGGCTACGTCGTTGCCATGGAAGGCGGTCGCGGCGCCAAAACCGCCAGCCGTACCTTAAACCGTGCGACCGACACAGCCAGACAGCCCGGCTCTACTTTTAAAATAGTATCTACTTATGCACCGGCCTTTGACAGCGCAGGACTGACACTCGCTACTATCATGAACGATGCTCCTTTTAACTACGCTGACGGTCGTCCCGTGGCAAACTGGTACGGCGAATCATACCGCGGTCTCTCCTCCCTACGGGAAGGAATTGCGCAGTCCATGAATATTGTCGCAGTCAAGACTTTGACACAGATAACGCCACAGCTCGGCTTCGACTATCTGGTCAACTTCGGCTTCACCACGTTGGAAGAACGCAAAGAAATCAACGGCAAAGTGTATTCCGATATTCAACAAGCGCTTGCGCTTGGCGGTATCACCAACGGCGTTACCAACGAAGAACTAAACGCTGCCTATGCATGTATCGCAAACGGCGGCACCTATATCAAACCGAAATTGTATACCAAAGTATTAGACCACGATGGAAACATCATCTTAGATAACACGATTCCGCAGTCCAGACAGGTTATCAAGGAATCAACCGCATTCCTGTTGACCAACGCCATGGTGGACGTGGTCACGGTCGGTACCGGCGGAAGCGTTAATTTCGGCGGCATGGCGATTGCCGGCAAGACCGGAACAACTTCCGATTATAACGATGTGTGGTTCTCAGGTTATACACCTTACTATACAGCCACAACATGGGCTGGATTCGACAACAACGTAAAACTTTCCGGCGATGAAAAAAATCTCGCCAAGAAATTATGGCGCAGCGTCATGTCCCAGATCCATGAGGAACTCCCCAATGAACCTTTTAATGTTCCTTCCGGCATCGTGACCGCCACCGTATGTTCCCGTTCCGGCAAACTGCCCATCGAGGGGTTGTGTAACGGTACGCTGCGCACGGAATACTTTGCGGAAGGCACGGTGCCCACACAAACATGCGATGTACACTACGCAGGGCAGATATGTACTTACAGTAATCTTCCCGCATGTGAGAACTGTCCGTTCAAGGTAGAAGGCGTTATGGAACTGACACCGATTGAGGACGTCTCCCTTCAGAGCGGTTCAGGCGTCACTCAACCCGAGGCGCAGCCTGCCGAAGGCACTGTTGCAGAGGACGGCACCATCATTCCCCCGCAGACACCGCAGACGAACATGTGTCCTCACAACGCAGAATTCTTTGCTAATCCCGATTGGGAAGGCATTGTAAACGGTCAGCGGGCTGAATTGGAGCAGAGAAACGCTGAGGCTGCCGCGGCAGCTCAGGCAGCCGCACAAGCTGCTGCACAGCAGGCGGCGGAACAACAGCCACCGGCGGAGTAGAGGGTATAGTAAGTAAGGAAGTGAAATATATATAAGGAGGGTGATACCGCTTGGGCGGTATCACCCTTCTTGTGTTCCATAAAATGTCAGTCACCAACCACCAGTTCAACTGGTGATTTGATTTTAGCCCTATATATCCTCTTGCTCAGAAAGATTTATTAAACTTACTTCCTGATTCTTTGCATTAAGTTCATCCAAAAATTTCATTTCTAACTTTCTTTCATAACATATGTCATACGCACCTCTCGAACGTTCACTCTCTGTTCCGGTTCGCGTTAAAATCTTTACAGTTATATCGTTATTTTTGGCATTTTCTAAAAGACTGTCGAATTTCGCTAACTTCATTTACCCCATCCGATAAACTTACTCAACGGTAAATCATCTATATCTAACCGATATTTTTTCTCCTTATCTATATCATATAAATAGAAATATCGTTTTCCCAGATGATTGTCTCTATGATGATCCATTATGAGTATATATTGGTTGTTCGGCGAAAATTCAGTTTTAACTAAATAATTTGATTTTGCAACATAAATTTCTTGCTTCTCCATTGTATGTAAATTCACAAGATAAATCTTTCTTCTCCCCGTATCACCCCATTGATCCTGATAAGTAATGTACTGTCCATCATCAGACATCTGAAAATAGACACTTCCGATATCTTCCAAAATGATTTCCTCATTTTTTGTTTCTACATTATATAAAACAAAATCTTCTTCTTTTATCAAATGTATTTCCTCATCATTTTTCCATTCATAAGAAAAACCAAGCTTAATATAATAATCATAATTAAATTGATATATTTCTTTATAGTGTTTTTGCTCATATTCATATACAAAGATTCTATCATAAATGGTGAAACTTATATTATTACTGCCGGGTATAAAACGATATTCACTTTTTTCTTCGCTATATAAAGAATTTATTTCTTCCAGTTCTCTAAAATCCCCTAATTGTTCCATTTCATCTGTTTCATAATTATATATTGCAGGCATTATCCCATCCATCAGTTGTAATATAATCTCCTCCCGCTTTTCTTTGTTTATATCAAATCTGGTATAGCTAGAGTATATCTCCCTTCCAATAGGAGCTTCTCTCAATTCTTCATTCTGCAGATAATAAAATTGCAATATGTCATCATCCAAAAAAACGAGCGGAGCTGTATCTTCATCTACGGTATAGGAGTTATACCTCTCCATACCCATCCCTATACATGAAATTACGCCAAGAATCACAACTATACATAAAATTCTTTTCCTATTAATCATTTATACACTTTTTCTTCCTTTCAATTGTTATCGTCTCGTATCCATAATAACTTGCCGCCATAGCTGCTAATAAATATTCCTGATTCGGAATAAAACCTGCTCCAAATGCCATATTTGCATACATTTCTGATCCATTAAGTGGATATGTTTCAAGCCATATAAGATCTTCTGAAAGAAGCAAGTCCTCACCGCCTGCTCTTATGAGTTCTTTAGCAACTTGCATACAATTATTACTCCATAAATTATAGACCCCCGGGTTATACAATAATTCCTGTGCTGCATCATGTATTTTTTCTCCCTGTTCGTTAGAAATAGGTATAATAATTCCTCGAGTAAACTCATCTGCTTTCTCGCCTTCATTTCTTGCGTTCCACTTTCCATTGGCGTACCACTGCTCGTTTACATATCCTTTTTTAACAAAATCGTCAATAGATATATCCTGTTGAATACCACCCTTCACATTGGTATATAATCTTCCTTCATATTCCTTATTGTCAGTTTTTGAATCAAAAATCTTGCCAGCATATTCTCCTTGCACTGTACTATAACTATAATATTCAGCCATCCCATTCTCTTTTACAATTAAAAATGCTGTATGCCCAAATCCTCCAGCTGCGCCCGGATTATTTACATAATATATATACTCATAATCTTCTGGCGCCTCTCCATTTATATCTATCCATCTCATCGGATTTCCCCAACAATACCCATACCTATTAAGCGTCTCTGGCGCTGCTCCATTTCCTTTGATAATGTCTTCCGCTGTAAACCTCCCGTGCTCCGGCTGATACTCCCTCGCTTGTGCAAAATATGTCCTGCTGACATCATCAAAACAGTAGCCTGTATATCCAAAGGGCTGCTCCTCTCCTTGTCTGCTATATGGATTCGGAACACCTATTTCCTCTAACTCATGGTACAAGTCATTTCCAAACTCATCATATCCGTAAGTAAAGTAACAAATATCCGTTCCTGCTTCCGGCTGATGTTTTGTGCCGTATCCTCCTACTCTTATGGGACTTCCAAGTTCATCCAGTAAATAATAGTGGAGCATGGGCAAGCATTTTTCTTTTGTTCCGTCTGTTGCTGTCATCTCTGACATGGCGGCTACATTTGCGTCCCAGTAGAAGTTCCTAACCGATTCTCCTCTTACTATTCCAAGCAGATTATGGTACATCTTTGTCAAATCAAGAAGATAATTCTCCTTCTCTTGCCCCATATCTTTTCCTATTCGCTGTCCTAGTCCATTATACTGATAGACCACTTCTTTTCCTTCTGTAGTCCATGCATACTCCAGTCTATTCATAGCATTATAAGCATATCTATGAAGCACCTTTCCTTCTTCTATCTCTTCTGACAAGTTTCCCCTGTTATCGTATAAGTATTCTCTATTGCTCTCCCTATTGCTTGCCACTTCTCTCCTCATAATTAGTCTGTCAAGTGCATCATAAGTATACGTTGTCTTTCTCCCTGAACCATGGTCTTCCATGCTGCTCCTATTTCCGAACGGGTCATAATCATATCTCCGTAAAACTTCCCCGTCTTTTACAACTGCGACAAGTCTGCTCATTGCATCATAGGTATATTCATATCTGCCGCTCTCTTTCTCCAATCCTCTTCTTTCTTTTGTGATTATGGTTTTATTTCCCATAGAGTCGTATTCATAAGCGTATTTATCCAGAACGCCTTCTTTATCCTCGTGGATGAGTTCTGTGAGTTCTCCTGTATCACCATAATGCCAAAGCGTACGCAGACCACCCGGAAAATGTTTCTCTGAGATTCTGCCCACTTCATCATAGTAATAGGTGATGATGTTTTGTTCTGTTTTATCTATTCCCTGTATGCCATTGTCCAGTATCTGCATCTTAATAAGCCTTAGTTGTCCATCATAGTGATATGATACTGTTTTTTCGTCAGGATAAATGATAGCTGCCCGTTCTCCCATCTTCCCATAGCTGTAGAAAACTTTTTTCCCCATGTGGTCGGTAACGGCTTCTATCTGTCCAGTCATATTTCTATCTATCTTCGTAGTGCCGAGCCAGTCTTTTACGCATACTAATTTCCGTAGAGCGTCATATTGCATTTCCACACTCTTTCCGTCTGCATAGAAAATTCCTCTTGTCCTTCCGTCAGTCTCATAGGTAAAGAAAGTCGTATAGCCATCCTTGTCAGTCTTTTCTTTCATCCTGCCAAGGGCGTCATAAACATAAAGTTCTTCTTTTCCAAAGGCATCCCTTACCACTTTCACCTGTCCAAACGAGTTACGAATATATTCCGTTTTATGTCCTATTTTCTTGTTTTCTTCCCCTATACAATGGATGAGCATCAGATTGTCCAGTGGATCGTAGGCATACTCGGTGGTGTTCCCCATGGGGTCGGTGACGGTTGCAAGTTTTCCGCTCATGGTATAGGTGTAACGGGTGGTGTTCCCGCCTGCGTCGGTGGCAGCGGTCACGTTGCCCATGGCGTCATAGGCGTAGGTCTTTTTCTGTCCTTTGCTGCTCTCTACTCCTGTGATGCGCCCCATGCTGTCGTAGGTGTAGGTGAGGGTGTAGCCGCTTGAGTGCTGTCTGGTCTTTACCCTGCCGTTTGCATCATGGGTGTAGGTGATGGAGGCGCCGCCGGGGTAGGTGGTCTTGATGTGCCTACCGCCGGGTGCGTAGCCGTGGGTGGTGGTGTTGCCGTTCGGGTCTGTGATGGTCTCGATCTGTCCGAGGGCGTTGTAGGTGTAGCGGGTGGTGCAGCCGTGTATGTCTGTCTTTTCGGTCAGTTCCCCTGCGCCGTTATACCGGAAGGTCATGGTATTGCCGTTCGGGTCGGTGACGGTGGACAGGTTCCCGAGGGTGTCGTAGACATAGCGGGTGGTATTCCCTTCTGCGTCGGTTGCGCTAAGAGGTCGGTTGAGGGCGTCATAGGTGTAGACCATGGATGTCATGACCTTCATGTCTGTGGGAGTGTCCTGTTGTCCTTGTTGTCCCTGTTGTCCTTTGTCTGTTCCTGTTTGCTGCTGTATGGCTGTTTTTTCTTGTGCGGGGGTCTGCTGTGTGTATCCTCCTGCCTTTGTGCACAGGAGGTTCCCTGCGGGGTCGTAGGTGTTTTCCTGTACTGCCGTGGGCTGGGCTGCCCCGTTTTCACACAGTTCCACGCGTTTTAAGCGGTTGTCTTTATCGTAAGTGTATCTTGCCACTGCCCCTGTGGGGAGAATCTCTTCTGAGACGTTCCACATCTTATCGTAGCGGCGGATGGTCTGTCTGCCTTCTTTGTCGGTGAGGCATTCGGGTCTGTTGATGTTATTGTATGTCACGGTCTCTTCGTTCCCGTCAAAGTCTTTGATCTTTATGACTTTTCCGCTCTCATTG
>CAMWQW010000007.1 GCA_947176505.1 uncultured Lachnospiraceae bacterium
GTGTAAGAAATGTATATAATATAAATATACTTATCTTTTTAAGATAAAGATTTACGGGAGAAAGGGTGATGTTTTATGAATACAATTATTACGATTGGTCGTCAGTTCGGCTCCGGAGGTCGTGAAATCGGCAAAAAGGTAGCTGAATACTTCGGAATCAAATTTTATGATAAGGATCTTTTGACGAGAGCAGCAAAAGAGAGCGGTTTCTGCGAAGAAATGATACAGAGTCATGATGAACGTCCGACAAACTCATTTCTTTATAACCTTGTAATGGATACTTATTCTTTCGGATACAATTCTTCTTCGTTTGTAGATATGCCAATCAGCCATAAAGTTTTTCTGGCACAATTTGATACGATTAAGAAGATTGCAAGCGAAGGTCCCTGCGTGATTGTCGGCAGATGTGCGGATTATGCGCTGCATGATTATCAGAACTGTCTGCACCTTTTCATACATGCTGATAAAGAAAGCAAGATAAAGCGCATAATGGAACGTTATGATGATGTCACAACGGAACAGAAGGCTCTTGACATGATGAACAAGAAAGACAAATCACGCCAAAGCTATTACAATTATTATTCCTCTAAGAAGTGGGGACGATCAGACAGTTATGATTTATCCATCAACAGCGGCGTTCTTGGCATTGACGGTTCAGTGAAGCTGATTTCGCAGTTTGTTGAAGACTTTGAGAACCGATAAGATTAGGATAAGGACGAAGGTTGTTTTACTTTCGTCCTTTTTATACGAACGGAGCAGCTTATGGGAAAAAAAAGACGCGGTATAACCCATATATAAAGTATGATTCGTCTAATCCGCCACCACAGCCGGACTCAGACGAATATTAAAACACAATACGTTCCGGACAATATCCGTTCACGACTGAACTTTATGCGGTTACGCTTGCTGATAATCCGAATGAAAATGTTGAGTTATTCTTAGATTGGATGACAAGCCTTCAAGGACAAAAAATCGTGTCAGATACCGGATATATCGCAATATACAACCTTGAAGAGTAGTTTTACTCGACATATAACTATGCGCAAAACACAAGTTTAACGAATAGTTATAGCACTTCCGAATCCAGCCAAACCGTAAACGGTCCATCATTGACAATAGAAACCTGCATATCAGCACCAAATTCACCATGTTGAACCTTCGGGACGTATTCACGGCATTTCTCGATAATATACTGATAGAGTTGCTCCGAAGGTTCCGGTTTCCCTGCATTCAAAAAGGAAGGTCTGTTTCCGTGTTTGCAGTCGGCATATAACGTAAATTGTGAAATAATTAACAACTCGCCATTCACAGATGAAAGATTCAGATTCGTCTTTCCGTTTTCATCGCTGAAAATACGGAGATTCACCAGTTTTTGAATCATTTTATCTGCAATTTGTCGTGTATCACTGTTAGAAACGCCGACAAATACACAAAAACCCTGTTTAATCTCTCCGACTGTTATATGGTCTATTGAAACAGCAGCATTATTTACGCGTTGAATCAGAAATCTCATTATTACTACTCTCTTCTTTCTTCTTTTTCTTTTTAACCGGAGGAACGTATTCTGTAAAGACCTTCGACTCCTCAATCTGACCGACCGTCATATAAGGTTGTATATCCGTAGGTAAGTCTTTCTTGCGCAGCATTCTATTGACAGATGCCTTAACCCCAGCATAGAATACGGCGAAAATCGGCACACCTACAACCATACCTAAAACGCCGAACAGTCCTCCGAAGATGGTAATTGCAAAGATAACCCAAAATCCGGAAAGACCTGTAGAATCACCGAGAATCTTTGGTCCGAGAATATTGCCGTCAAACTGCTGGATAATAAGTATTAAAATCGTAAAATATAAAGCATGCATCGGGTCAACCATCAAGACAAGTAATGCGCTAGGTATTCCACCAATCCACGGTCCGAAAAACGGAATTATATTAGTCACACCAATAATCACACTCACAAGAATTGCATACGGAGTACCGATGATGCTTGTGCAGACAAAACATATAATTCCAATAATAATAGAATCAACAATCTTTCCCCCGATAAACCCGATAAATGTACTATGGATAAACCTGAAATTAGAAACCACCTCGTTACCTGTTTTACGGTCAAATATCGCATAAGCAATTTTCTTAGCCTGCCCTGCAAATTTCTCCTTACTTCCAAGTACATAGATAGAAATAATAAATCCGATTACAAAATTCCATACTGCTTTAAAAATACTCAGTACACTCATTGACAGCGTTTTGACTAACTCATTAATATGCGGTAACAGATTCGTATTGAGATATTCCAGTAATTTAGGAGAATATTGGGTAATCAATTCGTCTACGGTTTTTTCTAAATCCGGATTATTCTTCATGAGTCCAAGCGCCCAGTTTGTGAGGTTATTAATGTAAATCGGGAACTGGAAAATAATGCTCTGGATGCTGCGTATTACTTCCGGAATAATCAAACCAAAAAATTCATAGCAAACAATCAATATTATGACAATCGTAACTAATATGGAAAAGCCTCTCATTCGCCGTTTATTCTTGCCTGTCAGGGGAACTTTCGCTTTTACATATAACGGCTTGATAATATATTTTTCGATTTTATTGAGCACCGGGGTCATTAAATATGCCAATACAAAACCATCTATAATCGGCATTGCTATTCCTAGGAATGTTTTGATGCCATATGAAAGGCTGGATCTGTGAAATAGAATATAGTAGAATAAAATGCTTGCTACAATCACAAAGAAAGCCGTAAGCCCCCAGTATAGGTATTTTTTGTCAAATTTGAACTTCATTTGGTATAACTCCATTCTGAATTAGTATAGTCGCAGTATATTAAGTATACCATTTTTTTTCTAATCTGCATTATATTTTTAAAAATTTAATGCTAAGAAAACGAATATTTTGTATAATAAAAAATATCAGATGATGGAGGAACGGTTATGTCAGAAAAGAAAGTATGTAATTGCATCGTTTGTGAAAGAATTGAGCAGACAAAGCAAGGCAAAAATCCATATTTTGTCAAGGAATTAGAAACCGGATATGTTGTCATCGGAGATCATCAGAGATTTAAGGGATACACACTATTTTTATGTAAAAAACATGCCACAGAAATTCATTTTCTGGACAAAGAATTCCGCCAGAAGTTCTTACAAGAAATGTCTCTTGTTGCAGAAGCCGCTTATAATGCATTTAAACCTGATAAATTAAATTATGAGTTATTGGGCACCGGCAATGGCGTACATATGCATTGGCACTTTTTCCCAAGAAGAGCGGGTGATACGCCAGAACCCGGACCTGTTTGGAGATTGGGAAGCACAGAAATGAATCATGACAAATATCTGCCAACGGAAGAAGAACTGAAAGAATTAAAAAAGAAATTAAACGAAGAACTGAACAAACTATTATGAAATTATTTCGAAGAGTTATGAAGTTCTTTAGAAGGGATAATGTATTAACATGAAACTACAGCAGGTTTATAGCTTGACCCGCAAAGCAATAGATGACTATCATATGATTGCACCAGATGACAAAATCGCCATCGGTATTTCAGGCGGCAAAGACAGTCTCACACTACTCTATGCACTGCAGGGACTCAGACGTTTTTATCCGATTCCATTCGATTTATGCGCTGTTACGGTTGACCTTGGATTCGATAATCTGAATCTGGATAAAATAAAAGAATTATGTACATCACTGGAAGTAGAATACCATATTATCAAGACAGACATTGCCAAAATCATCTTTGACGACCGAAAGGAATCCAATCCATGCTCTCTCTGCGCTAAAATGCGCAAAGGCGCACTAAATGATGCCATGAAAGCTACCGGTTGCAACAAAGTTGCCTATGCACACCACAAAGATGATGTAGTGGAAACGATGATGATGTCACTCATATATGAAGGCAGATTTCATACCTTTCGTCCTGTTACTTATCTGGATCGAACCGATATTACCGTGATACGCCCGCTAATCTATATGCATGAGGCAGATGTAATCGGCTTTGTAAATAAGTATGAAGTCCCTGTTGTGAAAAGTCCATGCCCGGCAGACGGACATACCAAACGTGAATATATCAAAAATCTGATTCGTCAAATTAATCTTGAAACGCCGGGGGTCAAAGAACGAATGTTTACAGCTATTCAAAGCGGCAGATTGGAAGGTTGGGAATTATAATGGATACACGAAAGAATAATAATTATCATGATCAGCAGAATATCGGCAATGTCCAGAAAATGCGTGAAGTCTTAGATACACTACCTTCATTTTGTAAACAATTTTTCCGCGGCATCAGCGAATATACTTCTGCAAGAACGCGTCTTGCTTATGCATATGACATTCGTGTTTTTTTCGAGTATCTACATGATAATAACAGCTACTGCCACCGGATGGATATTCGTGAATATCCGTTAACACTTCTGGAACAACTGACGAGAGAAGATATCGAAGAATATATCGAATATCTCTCCTACTATGAAAAAGACGGCAAAATTTACACCAACGATGAGAGGGGAAAGAAAAGAAAACTGGCTGCGCTCAGGAGCTTCTACAACTACTATTTTCAAGCGGAACTGATTGAAAAAAATCCTGCTATACTTGTTCCTCTTCCTAAACTGCATGAAAAAGAAATTATTCGTCTGGACGCTGACGAAGTGGCTATTCTATTGGATCAGGTGGAGGATGGTACGGGCTTGACGAAAGCACAGCAGCGTTTTCACAAAGTCACCAGGACAAGAGACGTCGCGATATTGACTCTTCTGTTAGGAACTGGTATCCGTGTTTCAGAATGCGTAGGGCTTGATATAGGAGATGTGGATTTCAAAAATAACGGAATTAAGATACGTCGTAAAGGCGGTTATGAGGCAGTGATTTATTTTGGTGAAGAGGTTGAAAATGCATTACAGGATTATCTGGATGAACGTCATCATATCATCCCACAGTCCGGACATGAAAATGCGCTCTTCCTCTCCATGCAGAATCGAAGAATCTCTGTACGTGCCGTGGAAAATATGGTCAAGAAATATTCTTCCACCGTCACAAGCCTAAAAAAGATTACACCTCATAAATTAAGGAGTACTTACGGTACTTCCTTATATCGTGAGACAGGCGATATCTATCTGGTAGCTGATGTACTTGGACATAAAGATGTTAATACAACCAAGAAGCATTATGCTGCACTGGAAGACGAACGCCGCCGTTATGCCGCAGATAAAGTAAAACTTCGTGAAAAGCATGAAGAATAACCTCTAATAGAAAACCCCGTAACATATAAAATAGTTACAGGGGTTTCCTATTCTCTCCATCTATCATTAACATACATCTAACCATACTGAAATACAAAATCATCCCACAAATTCACTGTCATAATAAGGAATCACCAAATGTTCACCATAATGAATCACATCATCTGCCATTGAATTCACGCTCTTTACCTCATTAATATAATCATTGATAGATTCGTAATGTTCTTCATCCATATACTCTGCTGCAATTGACCACAAAGTGTCATCATTAGCAACCGTAATGCTCTTATAATATTTGTAGGAAGCCGCAACGGAATCATCTTTGGCATTAGATCGAAAACCATTCAATGAAACCGAACCTAGAATAATCAAACATACTGTCATCACTAAAATCAGAAAATTTTTCTTCATTTCGCGTTGTCTTCTGATTCTATTATTAATAATTCGTCTTTCACTTCTTATATCTTCTATACGTATATAATTTCTATCAGTTGCATTCATCATCTTATCACATATCTCCTTCCTTCAATCAGAACATACGTTGCGAACAAACGTTCTCTATATGTTGTATTATACCGAACATACTTTCGCATGTCAATACTTTTCTGCTAAAAAATCGAACAAATATTCTGAATATATGTTTGCTTTTTATTGATGAGTATGTTATGCTAATATTAGTTATAAATTTGATAATATTTTTCGGATTTATTAACTATCGCAACGACTTAAAATATATATTTCAGGAAAGGATAAGGTTATATTTATGGGGTATGGTAAGATTACTGCGAAGCAGCAGCAGATACTTGACTATATTAAAGATGAGATATTAAAGAGAGGTTATCCGCCGGCAGTTCGTGAAATCTGTGAAGCCGTTAATCTCAAATCCACTTCTTCTGTACATTCTCATCTTGAAACACTTGAAAAGAACGGATATATCAGACGTGATCCTACAAAGCCTCGTGCAATTGAGATTTGTGATGATAATTTCCAGATGGTTCGTACAGAGATGGTTTCTATTCCGGTAATCGGTCAGGTTGCTGCCGGTCAACCTATTCTTGCAGAGCAGAATATTGAGAGTTACTTTCCGGTTCCGGCAGACATGGTTCCGAATGGTGAATCTTTTGCTTTAAAAGTAAAAGGTGACTCTATGATTAATGTAGGTATTTATAACGGCGATCAAATTTTTGTTAAATGCTGCCAAACAGCCAATAATGGCGATACTGTAGTTGCGCTCATTGATGATTCCGCCACTGTCAAGACATTTTATAAAGAAGACGGTCATATTCGTCTCCAGCCTGAGAATGATTCTATGGAACCCATTATTGTTGACCACTGTGAGATTCTTGGCAAAGTATTTGGAGTCTTCAGATTGTACCGTCAATAATCACGATTCATATAATCATTTTGTCAAGTTTTTTTGTTGGTTTATTTTCCAGTATATCAAATGAATCTCCTGACATAATAATAGTAACTGTCTTATATGTAACTGTATTTTTCAACAAATATATAGTTGCCGGACAGTTACTATTTTGACTTTTTAAATATGCTTTTGAGCTTGAAGGTTCTTATGAAAGGGGAAAAGAGACATGAAAAATAAAGGTTTAGATTGCCTTGCCCTGACGATTGCCATTATCGGTGCTATCAACTGGGGATTAATCGGTCTTTTCAGTTTTGACCTTGTGGCATTTGTATTCGGTAATATGTCATGGCTTTCAAGAATTATCTATGCTTTAGTAGGTATCGCAGGACTTTATATCATCACATTCTATATGTATGCGGGTGGTACGGCACGAGAAGCCGAGTCATAAAAGTTCGAAGCCGACACATATGTCTTTTGACATTATGTCGGCTTCTTTTTCTATTCGTTTTCGGTAAACTGTTCCGTCTCAATCATCTTACCGTCCCGCCATATACGCTCTAAGTCATAGAATAAACGGTTTTCCTTGTCAAAAATATGGATAATCACATCATGAAAATCCAGAAGAACCCAGTTAGCATTATCATACCCTTCCACTTGTTTCAACGGGATTTGCGCTCTTCCCAGCATCTCCTCAACATTGTCGGAAAGCGCCTGTATCTGGCTACGGTTTGTACCGTTGGCAATAATAAAATAATCTGCAATAACGGATACCTCACTGATATCAATTATCTTAATATCTTCCGCTTTTTTATCTTCCAATGCTTTAATAGCAAGTTTTGCAATTTCTTTACTGTTCATAAGCCGATTTCCTTCCTGATTTCTTTCGATTCTCTCAATCTAAACACATCACCTTATGTGTGTAATATTCATATGTCTCTCGTGTCATATAGTCTACGCTGCCGCCTTTTTCAGCAAGATAGGCGAGTGTATCACTTAAGATACGGCAAAGCGCTTTGTCCAGATCATCATAGGCAAGCTTACGCGCCTGTGAAAGATTATATAGATACTTATCAGATACACCTGCTGTTTGCTTAGCGTGTTTCCGTCCCGGCTCAATATAATCTGCAATGTAGATAATTTTCTCCAAAGGACTCATATCAGGTCTTCCGGTCGTATGGTAACAGATTGCATTTAAGATGTCCTCATCTTCGATACCATACTCTTCTCTTGCCAAAATACTGCCGGCTTTGGCATGTATGAGCGGAGAACTATCTTCGCGCTCTATCTCAGATAATACTATATGCTTCTTCTCGCAAATAGCAATCTGTTTGTGATGGCTGAGGCATTTTGCGCAGTCGTGCAGCATGCCGGCAATCAGCGCCTTGTCTATATCAACTTCATGAACCATAGCAAGATTTGCTGCCGTATAGGCAACGCTCAGCGTATGCTCATAACGCTTGGGCACCAATGTTTTTTCCATTTCTTTTCTGAGTTTTGCGAGGTTCGGTGTCTTCATCGATATAATCCCTTCTTCTCAATATAGTCTCTGACAGATTCCGGAACTTCATGCTCAATTGACGCCCCGGTATTTACTTTTCGCCGAATATCGGAAGAAGAAATATCCATGCATGTTATCTGTAGAAGCTGAATCTCCGCATTATATTCCCTCTTAAGCTTCCTAATCTGCCGCTCCATATCTACAATTGTTTTATCATCCCTCACGGCAGCTAAGATACAACAATTTGCAAATATGCGCTCAGGATATCTCCATTTAGTCATGTGAAAAAGGCTGTCTGCACCTACGATAAAGAAGTATTCCGTGTCCGGATTTAGATTTTTCAAATATTCCAGCGTCTCATAGGTATAAGTATTTCCCTGTTGTTTAATTTCTATGGTGGACAGCGTAAATGCCGGTATATCCTGAATCGCCAGAGCAGTCATTTCAGCACGAATCTGACCGGATTCCACTTTCTGGTCAGCCTTCATATATGGCACGCCGCAGGGCATAAAAAGCACTTCATCCAAATTGAACTGTTTAAATGCCTCTTTTGCAAGTGTAAGATGTCCATTGTGAATCGGATTAAAAGTGCCGCCCATGATTCCTACTTTTCTCACTTGTGAGTCTCCTTAGGAAGCACGATTTGGGGATTCTTCTTATCCGGCTTATATAATACAATCTTCTTACCGATCACCTGTACTACCTGTGAATGTGTACGTTCTGCGATTGTCTGCGCAATCTCATTCGGATCATCCATACAGTTTTTTAAAACGGCAATTTTTAACAGCTCTCTTGTGTTAAATGCCTCTTCAATTCCTTTGATAAATTCCGGGGTTAAACTCGATTTCCCTATTTGAAAAATAGGATTTATCGTGCTTGCCAGACTCTTTAAATAGGCTCTCTGTTTGCTTGTCATAATATACCTCACAGACTTGTCAATTATATCATTTTATAAGACCATACGGGCAAATTGGGATTATTTATAATAGTCAAAAGAAAGACCGTACATTCTCACGGTATCGCCCTCTCCGATTCCCAGTGCCTCCAGTTGTTCCAAAATACCATTATCCTTGAGAAAATTCTGAAAAAATTGAAATCCTTTTTCTGATTCCAAATTTGTGTAGGACAACATTTTCTCAATTCTTGGTCCTTCCACTACATAAGCGTCTTCTTTTTCGTCATAGACTACCGTAAACGGCTCGCTCTCTATATCAAAATGATATTCCGGAAAATACTCCTGCTCAAAAACTACCGGAGCGGAGTCCATCTTTTCCAACTGATTATTGATATCATATAAGAGTTCCTTCAATCCATGCCCGCTGATAGCTGAAATGGCATAGACAGGTATCCCTTTCGGTTCAAATTCTGCCCTGATTTTTGCCACAGGGTCATCTTCCGTATAAATCATATCAATCTTATTAGCTGCTATAAACTGCGGTCTTTTTGCAATTTCCGCATTGTATGCTTCCAGCTCCTTATTAATGGCATAGATGTCTTCAATCGGATCTCGTCCTTCCGTAGATGCGGCATCCACAATATGCACAATCAATTTAGTGCGTTCAATATGCCGAAGAAACTCATGCCCCAGCCCGACCCCCTCAGAGGCACCTTCAATCAGACCGGGAATATCCGCGATAACAAAGCCTTTGGCATCGTCCAAATCTACCACGCCCAAATTGGGGTTCAGTGTCGTGAAGTGGTAATTTGCAATCTTCGGTCTGGCATTGGTCACCTTAGAAAGAAACGTTGATTTTCCAACATTGGGAAAGCCTACGAGCCCCACATCGGCAATCACCTTAAGCTCCAATAAAAGCTCCAGCTCCTGCGCCGGCTGTCCGGGTTGAGCATATCTGGGCGCCTGCATTGTACTCGTGGCATAGTGTTGATTGCCGTTACCGCCTTTGCCGCCGCTTAAAAGCAGAAACCGTCGGTTCTCACCCGACATATCCGTTATGACCTGTCCGCTTTCTGCTTCTTTGATTACGGTACCTTCCGGCACTTTAATGACAATATCCTCACCGTTTTTACCGGCACAGTTACGCTTACCGCCATCCTGCCCGTTACCTGCAGAGTATTTGCGAATATGCCGAAAATCGGTGAGGGTGTTCAATCCTTCATCTATCTCGAAATATACGCTGCCGCCCTGTCCTCCGTCGCCGCCGTCAGGACCGCCATTCGGCACATATTTTTCTCTGCGGAAAGATACATGACCGTCACCGCCTTTGCCGCTCTTTACATAGATTTTTGCACGATCTGCAAACATAATTTCCTCCAGCTTTTCCAGTTTAAAGCATCTTCATTAAGGGATATGATTGATTGAAAAAGGCTCCAAACACCTAAATGTCTGAAGCCCGAATCAATCGCCTTATTTCTCCACAGGATATACGGAAGCCTGCTTCTTGTCTCTTCCTTTTCTCTCGAAACGAAGCACGCCGTCAACCAATGCAAACAATGTATCATCACCGCCGATACCGACATTTACACCGGGATGAATCTTTGTTCCGCGCTGTCTGTACAAGATATTTCCTGCCTTAACGAATTGTCCGTCAGCTCTCTTCGCACCTAATCTTTTAGCCTCGGAATCTCTACCGTTCTTGGTAGAACCAACACCTTTCTTATGTGCAAAAAATTGAAGGTTCATATTCAACATGGTATTACACCTCCTCAAATGTCAATTTACAATATCTCTTCCCATATTGCTTCTCAATCTGGGTAAGTCCCAGCACCAGAGAATCCATAAGCGCCTTGGAAGTCTCCTTCAAAGGCTGATTTATCAAATGACAACGGATTATTCCACTCTCTTCGTCCGTCTTCACATCCATCTTCTCTCTCGCAATCTGCTCCAGAGAGTTAATGGTGTTAATGACGAGTACTGAAATGGAGGCACACACAATGTCTTCACCATAGTTAGCGTATCCTGCATGTCCGTCACAGATAAATCCCTGATATTCTCCTGCCGTCGTTTTATAAAATGTGATTTTTGTCATCTCACACCTTCGCACAACTCTTAAGCGTTAATAAAATAAATACTACGCATTTATTTTGTCGATCTTAACCTGAGTGTATGCTTGTCTATGACCATTTTTCTTATGATAGCCTGTTTTTCTCTTGTACTTGTAAACGATAACTTTGCGGTACTTACCCTGATCCATAACGGTTCCGGTAACGGTTGCGTTCTCAACATCGCCTGCAACCTTAAGTTCTTTATCGCTGACAGCTACCACTTGGTCAAATGTTACAGAAGCTCCGACTTCAGCATCAAGTTTTTCGACTTTGATGACATCTCCTTCGGAAACTTTGTATTGCTTTCCACCTGTTGCAATAATTGCGTACATATGGCACCTCCTATTCATGAACCGAAGTCCATCTTACTCGCTAGCTTCGGTGATATCCATTTACGGAATACCTCATCGGCGTCGTGCAAATGGACATACTTATACCTCACTATGCGGCATACTTGATAATCATACCTGTTCTGGGGATATTTGTCAATGGTCTATTTAAAAATTTCAATGTTTTTAGATAAAAGTTTCTAATAATTCTTCCCCATTTTCAGCTCAGGCGTTATTACATCTTTTACTTAAAAAGATTCACCACCAGCTTAATCCCATACTTCACATACTGTACGAATACGCTCGGCTGTGTGATACACTCCTTCATCTTTCGGAAAATATATTTTGGTCTCAAATAGAAACCGAGCAAGATATTCTTACGAAGCTTCATGACTTCTTCGATGGAAAGATGCATCGTTCCCTTCGCGCTGGAATGGAAGAAATCACTGCCAAGCACTGATTTTGCCAGCAGATTTTCCTGTTTACATGTCTCATACATCGGCGTACCGTAGAACGGCAGTGCAACTGTCACCTCGATAAAATCAGGGTCCGTTTCCATGACAAGCTTCTTCGTCAGCAAGATGTCTTCTCTTGTCTCCCACGGGAATCCGATGACAAAATACCCCCAGAACGGTAACCCGATTTCATGGCACCATCTTGCTGCCTGTCTGTTCTCCTCGACAGTCGCTCCCTTTCTCATCTTCTGTAAGATTTCATCGCTTCCTGATTCAAACCCGAATGCCACAAGGAAGCATCCAGCCTCCTTCATAAGCTGAAGCGTTTCCTTCTGCAAAGGACGTACCCGGGAATTCGCCGTAAACTGTATCTTTCCGTACAGCTTGGAATGAATGAGCAGGTTACACATCTCATTTACCCATTCCGGATTGATGGTAAACGTGTCAGCCTTAAAGAAAAAGTTCTTAATACCGAATTTTTCATAGCATTCGACCATCTCATCCAGCACATTCTGCGGACTCCTGAAACGAACCTTCTTGCCGGAAATCTCCGGCGTCAGGCAAAACACGCACTGGCTGGGGCATCCCCTTGCCGTCTGGATGGTTGCCATCGGTTCCTTCGTGTCAGGGCGGATATAGAGTGCATTGTTCATAAGCTGTCTTGCCGGAAAAGGCTGGGCATCCAAATCTTCATCCCATACATGGAATCTGGTAGGAACGATTTTGCCTACCTCGTCTTTATATAAAATATTGTTGATTTCCTCCGGCTTACCGATGCCTTTAAAACAATAGTCCGCAATTTTACCGATGCAGAAATCAATCTCCCCGCCAATCATATAGTCTACGTTTGACAAATCAAGCATATCAAGCATTGCCTGTTCCGGATCATAGAACAATGCCCCTTTGAGAACGACAATCGGATTGTAACGAGATTTCAGTTCATTGACTACCTTCAAATCATCAAAAATTGTCGTGTTGGTAATGCTCATCATAATCATATCCGGAGCAAATTCATCCATGTCTTTTAGCAGCATGTCAAACGTATCGCCCTGCGTCTGATAATCCTGAAGCTTCACTTCATACCCGTCTCTCAACAGGATTGCCGCCGCATAACCTAAATCATTACATGCGCGCATCGCCTGCGCAGAACCGTCGTCAATATTCTGCTGGCATCTGTCCTCACCTCTCTGGAACAACGCTCCCGGCGGATAAAATAATATTACTTTTTTCTTACTCATCTGTATAATGTCCTTTCTTTCTATAACGATAACACTACAATCGGTATAAGTAAACACTGTATGGAATTTCTTCCATATGATACTCTTTCACAAACGTAAGCGACATCTCTTCCGCATTCGATATTTCGGTGCGGGAAAAAATATAGTCACAGCCTAAATTTTTCAGTGCATTTGTATTAATCAGTATTTCCTGTGGTGAGCTGTCTGCATTCTCACCGAAGTTATAGGTATTGACTCCCGATGCTGAAAAGAGATATGCACGGCACGCCCAATCATCATAATACTCTCTCCAATTTTCATTTCGCTCTAAGGTCGGTTCGATCACTTCTCTGAAATCCTCTTTATATTCTTGGCTGTAATAACCGCAGTAACCGTCAATCGTCGAGATTCCGTTATAAGACAATACCGCAGGGTGAAAACCATAAGCGCATGCCCCTTGTTCCGGTTTATAATCGATATCGGCTTTGATACTCTCCATCAGCTCTTCACCGTAAAACTCACCATAGCTTAACTGATTTGTCTGCGTATGTTTGACAGCCTTATAGAGATTACAGTATACGGTATTATAGAAGTCACTGAACTCCGTCTGCCTGCCGCCAATTATTAAAATTGCAACCAGTCCGCACAAGTAAGCGACCGCTTCCTTTTTCTGATAAACAGCCTTCAACACAAAGAAAAAAGCAAAATACCATGCAAAGGTATTAAAATAAACAGTCCTGTTATACTGAAAGCCCTTTAGCGGCGGCAGAACCGTCTCCACCATACTCCGCAGCGGCTCCCAGAAGTAAAGCGCATATACCACACAATTAAAGACAATAAATAAAATCGTCAGATTAAAGGGATCTCGTATCATACGATTGACCTGATGTTTTCTGATATGGTTTGCGTTATTCCAGATGAAATAAATCGCACACAATGGCAAAACAAAATAGGCATGTACAGGCTGCGCATGGATAACCCCGTACCGGAAAGCCTCCCAAAAACTGCCAAGCAGACCGTCTAATCCAAGGCTTGCCGTGACCATTGTCTCCCGAATCGTCACCACATCGGAAAAAAGCATAATGCTAAATAACCGGTACTCAAAGCATACAAAACCTGCCATCAGCGCCATGAATCCACCGAGTATCCTCCACGGAATCTTTTTGTCACGAATGGCAAGAATGATTGTGGCAATCAGAACATACCCTAAAATAAATGCTCCGAAAAACGTAAAGTACGAGACTATCGGATAGAAGAACAGCAACACATAAAGCCACCATTTCGCTTCTCTGTACAAGCGAATGAAAAGATATAAGGCAAATGGCATTGACGCGAAACAAATTGCGTACATGGGATAGAGCGGTAAAAGAGCGAACGCAACTGACACCAATGTCACAATTTTGTTATATTCAGCATACTTGTCCTGCAAAATCAGCTTTGCCAGCAGGATGCATGAAAAAAAAGCTACCAGAAGTTTCAAAAGATACCCAACGATATACGCATACAAATCCGGTAATAAGAAAAAAAGAATATTATACAACGAAAACTCGGAGGGGAAATAATTCCGGTCGATACTCTGTAAGATGGGCATCATCTGTCCATGCACAAAAAAAGCGTCGTTATCCCGCAGCATCTTTAACTGTGTAATGAATAAATCAAGATTGTCAAGGATACCGACATAAATATTCTTGCGAAGTATCAGAAATACCAATGCCTCAACGATAAAAATACTGCCGGCTAAAAATAAATGCCAATATTTTTTCATGATGTTCATTCTATTATATCCTTCTCTTCAGAATGCAGCTTTTGTAAAAGCGGCGTTCCTAATTCTTACATCTTTTACAGCAACAGACTTCTCAGTCGCTCCCGTTCTTTTTTCGATGCAGGAACAATGATATAGTCCATCTGATTTCCAATTGCAGAAAGTCCGTCTTTTTCGTAGCGGTCTCCGACCATGACAGCGTCCTCAGCATGAAGTCTAAGAGTCTCTAAAATTACTTTCAATCCCTTCGGGTCAGGTTTCATACAATTTATCCTCTCATCAGCAGAAGTAAAATACGCATCCGCATCAATCCCAAGCGCGCGAAGCTTCTCCTCCACCGGATAATCTGAATAAATGACTATTTGCACACCTTTTTGTTTCAGATGCTTTATCGCGTCGGATAATATTACATCTTTATAGTCCGGTAGTAGTGTAAGAGGCGCTTTCTGCATGTAAAAGCACACTGCGTCCGCTACCCGCTTCGCAGATACTTTCTTTTGTGCGGCAACAGCTTCATACTGTCTGTCCTCTAACGGCATATCTGCCGGAAAAGGCATCGTCTCCTCATAGCTCTCCCACTTTTCACGAATCTCTCTGTACCGCTTAATCAACATCATATCACCTATTGCAGACGGATGTCGCAGCAGATGACCCATCAGATAGAATATCATTCTTATCCGGAAAGGTTTCTGATAATATAAAGTTCCGTCCATATCAAAAATAACGGCACGATACTCCGACAAGGAGTTTTTTCTCATAACAGATTTGTTCATGAATACTCCTTATCTTCCCGTCGGAATAAAAAATGCATTTTCCCATACATCCATAACCGGAATGTCCACAAATGTCAACACTGCAAAAAGAATCACCAGCACGCCGACCAAAATCATCAACTTCTTTTCCCGGAACAGCTTTTCCGGTTTCTGCGCTGCTGAGTCCGGCTTGTAGGCGATATAAAGATAATAGCAGAACAAGAAAAACAGCACCGGAATAGCCACAATATATTCAATCCTGTATTTTAACAGAAAGATTCCAATCAAGAAAGTCGCACATAACCCATAGTAAAAAGAAGAGCACAAAAGCGTTGCTTCTGTATATTTTGCAAAAGATTTCCTATACGCTCCTGCGAGTTTCAGATCACCAATCATACGGTACTCCGCATATCTTTTTACTGCCATCAGAAATGCTCCTGCCATCCAATATCCTACCAGAATGCTAGACGGCGGATAAATATTGTCGCAAATAATGAACCATCCCAAAAGCAGGCGTATCATGTTATTAATTGATTCCGACAATACATCAAGATAAACAATGTCTTTTGTTCTAATCGGCTTAACGTTGTATAACACTCCCATCACAAGCAGCCAGATTTCTGTCAGCAAAAACGGAATATTAACAGGCAGGGAAAGCAGCAACCCTATTACAATACAGACTGCATATTCCACCATTACTAAAGAAAACTTCATATTCTGGCTAACCACCGGACGATTCTTCTTTGTCGGATGATATTTGTCAAATTCTGCGTCCAGCCATTCATTAATCACATAGTTCGCCGAAGCGATAAAACAGGTCGCAAAGAAACCGGCAGTCAATTTTATCATAAAATCCAAAACACTTATTGACTTATCACTTAAAATAACTGCCAATACAAGCCCCGGCATAATAAAGACATTTTTTATCCAGTGATCCGGTCTTGCAATTTTAATATAACTCATAAGTTGTGCCTGAGATTGATTTGCCGAAGTTTTCTTATTTTGTTCCATCCGTTTTGCTCCTATGGTCGTTTGTTTCATTTATGCTGATATTATTATTGTATTATATTAACACAATACAAAAACATTATCAAAAATTATTTATCACCTATATAAGTACCTGCATAATAAGTACCTGCATACGGAATTTCCTAACCGCATTATTGCATACCCTTATTTTTCTGATGCAGCAAAGAAATATGCCGCTATTTGTGCTCTGGAACTGAATTCTTCTGTTTCTAACAGTTCCTTCACCTCTTCTTTGCTGTAGAAATTCGCGGTAATCTGTTCGTTCTCCGATGTATGATCTTCAAAACTGCCCTCGACGTCCACGAACGCAATCTGTGTCTTTACATCAGAAAATGCCACCGCTGCAAAAGAAGGCGGCAGAATGCACTTGATTTTCCTGACATTCAGACCTGTCTCCTCATATAGTTCCCTCTGAATACACTCTTCTATCGATTCTCCTTCATTGATCATCCCGGCACACAGATTATAGACAAACCGATTGACACCCATGCGAAATTCCCGGAGTAAGAGCATTTTATCTTCATGGTACGCTACGATGGATACACCGCTCATACGCTGTCCTATTGCCTCCGGTCCTGCAATCTCGTTTCGACTGACAATCTCATATTTCTTTTGTCTTCCGGCTTTATTTATGTAGGTCAGTTCATAGTTCTTTAAATATTTACCGTCTTTTACTTTCTCCATACCAAGAAGTTTCATATTACGTTGCTCCTCTTTTTCTGAAAATTATATTATTCACCGTACGTTTTCTGTATTCTACCTGTGTCCGTCAGATTTCATGCAGTTCCGATTCTTATCTGCCCGTATACTGCTCCCGAAAGCTCGGCTTTATTTTCTTTCTTGTGATTTCCATCAGTCCCAGCCCGGTCATATCCACTACGTCCGCCGCAACAACATCTTTCTTAAGCAGGCTTCTCATATATTCAGTAAGCTGTTGTTCATGCTCTTTTTTCTTAAGATTAATGAAATCAACCATGATAATTCCGGACAGATTTCTCGCACGCAGCTGCACTGCAATCATTTCTGCTGCTTCCAGATTGATTTTAAGGGCTGTTTCCTCTTTATCTTTACCCTTTTCGTATTTTCCGCTGTTCACATCAATTGAAACAAGCGCTTCCGTCGGTTCTATCACAAGATAACCGCCGGACTTAAGCCATACATTCTTATCCAAAAGCTCCTTGATGCGTACTTCTACGGAATATAATTTATGAATCGGCAGCATTTGGTCTTCATAAAGACGCAACGGAATACCGGTCCCGTCCAAGCTCTCTCGCAACATATCATAAACTTCGACAATATCCGTCACTACCTCGTCATATTCTGCTGTATAAGTATTCTCTACAAAAGAAATATAATCCGGTTTACTACGATACAGACAGCTATAGCAGGTGCGTTTACCGGCAATTTGCATGATATGCGTCAACTGCTCTTTCAGCATATCCGCCTCCATAAGAAGCGGTTCATCATCGTTAAGCTCTCCCGTGTTGGTGCGGATAATAAGCTGATAATTTTCAGCTATCTGCTGCAAAGCTTCTATGCTTCGGAATCGGGTCTGCACCCTTTTGCCAAGTTTGGAAGACACTTGAATGCCGGTAGAATGATCTATACGCTTTATTCCTACAACTACATATTGTCCCGGAAGGGAAAATAGCGTAGTCACCCCTGCTAATTTCGTTTTCATGGGTTCTTTTATGACCTGAACGGGAATTTCATCGCCTATTTTGATTCTGCCGTCGAATTTTCGATTTGTAACATTGGCATATTTTGATTCCGAAAGCGGCAAAAAGGTGAGATATCCCTGTCCAAGATCCACAAAAGCGGCTCCTATGTTCTCAGAGATATTCTTCACCTTGCCTACATAAATATTTCCAACGGCGTACTCGTCCTGTTTCTGTACCTGTATCGACAAAATCCGGTTGTCCTGCATCAACATGGAGAGTAATTTCCCGTTCAGTTTTAGAATTAGAATTTTTCCTTTTGATGACATTGTCTGCTCCTGATGCCGTTATTGTGAAAGTATATCATAGTCTTAGGCGCACAGCCTTGCATCTAGTATATCACAATACAGGAGAAATGCCAAAAGAGTCTTACATTGCTTCTTTCTTTATTTTGTACAAAATATAGGCATCAAACAAAACTGTCGGTATCAGCGGAATAATTCCTACATAAGTCGGACCGGCAAGAACATTAATTTGCGTTGCATTACAAAACGAAATGCCTATGCCTGCCAAGCCGTTGATTGCACTGTGGCAGATTGCCGCCGGCAGGACGCTGTCTGTACGCAGCGTAAGATATCCTTCGATTATTCCGACTGCTACGCAGAAAACAATCATCATGAGGATGCCGACAAAGGGATAACCCGGATAATCCTTTCCGTAATTATGACCCATGGCAATTACCGGTGCATGCCAGATTCCCCATATGATACCTGTTAACAGAACGGCTTTCACGCTTCCGCAAGAATTCTTTAATCCGTAGAGTAAATACCCGCGCCATCCGATTTCTTCCCCAAGCGTCGGTATCACATTAATAATCGGTGAAATTGCTGTAGATACGGCAATATTAACTATTATCTGCATAGACACCAGATTTTCTTCCTGATTGAACATAAATGCCTGCGCAAAGCTAAACTGTTCTCTGTATATCAGATAATAGACCACAACCCCCAGATATATTAAAATTATAAAGGAAAAATAAGCAAACAGATAATTCTTTCCATTGCCCTTAAACTTAGGAGCAAGCTTAAAATCCGAAAATCCCTGCTTCGTTGCGAGTCTGGTCAGCACATTACCGAGTGTCGGCATAAACATGCACACTTCCATGATCAATAAGGATTCCAAGCTGACGCCGTATTCCATTCCGGTAAGCGGAATGACTGACATCAATGACCATGTTAAAACAAAAGTAATAATGCAAAAAATAATAGTGCGTTTTTGGGTTATTTTATTTTCTGTTATTTCACTGTCCATATATATCCCTTCCTGCTAGCTAATGTATTTCACAGCAGTGCCGTAAGCGATTACTTCCGCCGCTCCCTGCATAACGGAAGACGACGCATATCTTACATTGACGACCGCATCGGCGCCCATTGCCTGCGCTTCATCTACCATACGCTTCACGGCAATCTGCCTAGCCTGATTGAGCATCTCAGTATATTCCGTGACTTCACCGCCGACAAGCGTTTTAATCCCAGCCATAAAATCCTTCCCGAAGTTTTTGGTCTGTACGATACTCCCCTTCACAATTCCTAATGTTTCCAATTCTTTTCCTGCAATATAATCAGTATTTACGAGCAACATCTTCTTCTCCTCCTTCAATCTCCTTAATACGCTGTGTTAACGATACAATGACTGCCATAATCATCACGATCGGTACTAAAACAAACACACCCAGCATCCATAACGGAATCGGGTCAGTCAGGTAGCCCCATATTAAAGTACAAAGCAAAAATACCATAAACATAATAAATACTATGGCAGCAATAATGGAACCACGTTTTCTCCGAATAATATCATTTTGACCCACGTTAGTGAATTTCGTCCCTTCCTTCTCCATTTCTACCATCCTTTCTAAGTATTCATCAGGCGTAAGACTAGGATATTTGCATCGGTCTTCCATAAGACTATGGCAGAGTCTTGAAGTTTCCTGCAAATTAATTTTCTCTCGTTCCAGAACAATCAGCTGTCTCTGCAGGGCATCTTCAAGAAGCAGATTACCGTGCTGTATCTTGCGGATTTCCTCAATTGGAAGGGAAAGTTTCCTAAGCAGCTTAATCTTCTTTAACTCGGTAATATCTTCCTGCATATAATCCCGGTATCCGTTTTCCATATTTCTCTTAGGATTCAATAATCCCTGCTGTTCGTAAAAGCGGATATTCTTTTTTGTAATGCCTACCTGCTGTTCAACCTCATTGATTTTCATGGTACGAATCCTTTCTTAACGCTTCTGTTGTTCTCAGAATAAGGCTTCCACAAGGTGGAAGGTCAAGAGTTTTCTTAAAAAGTACTTCAATATTTTATAGGGAACTTTTCTGTACAAATCTTCCGCCAAAAGTCCCCTAAATTTATATATCATTATTTTATCGAGTTTTTATACAATTACTTAATTTCATATTAAACTTTATGCTACTGTTCCAACCTCTGCAAGCGGAATAAACTTTTGTTCTTCTTCGTTTTCTGCAAGGTCTGTATAGGTTTCTAGGCGGGTTATCTGACATGCCTCATTCGGAATCTCTACGCCCGCAAAATCACAGAATTTCTCTAAAACCATTGTCGGTTTGATATTACCGCTGCTACTGGCATTGACGAGCATATAAATTACGTCGTCAGGTTCCATCCTGAGCTCATAGATACCCTGCTTTAAGTCCAATTCCACAGTACTTTTTTTCGTTTCCTTAGTATAGGGGATGGTATTTTGATTGTAGAAATCCTGCAGCTTCTTTTCTAAGTCATTAATCGGAAATCTGCCGTCTTTCATTCTGATACTGTAAGCAGCAGCCGCAACGCTCGCCATGGCGTTTCTCACATGTTCCGGCAGTATCGTGACGGAAAGCACCTCTACACCTTCCACCATAACCTGATTGAGCGTATCTTTTACCTCCTGCGTAGAAGCCATGGAGAGTACCTCAATATCCATATATTCGCCGTAGCTCTCAATCCCTACGCCGAGCGGCGCTGCAAATGACATTATCTGGTGAGGGCTGAATCCTTCCGAGTATTTGATATCAATATCTGCACGTCTGATTGCCTTCTGGAAAAAGCGCATCATATCCAGATGTCCGATAAATTTCATTGTGCCGTATTTGGCAAATTTAATTCTGATTTTCATGGGTTTCCTCTTTTAAACAGGGTATTTTTAATTATGATACTCAATTCTGAAATAATCCATAACCTTTTTAAATTGGTCCTGTGCAGTCAGGCATGTATCCAGCTGATATCCCTTTTCATGCCGCCACTCATGCAGTCCTCTATAATAAAAATGTTTTAAGTCCTCAGTAATTATAAAAGGGACGATATTTCTCTTCCTTCATATTGTTTCTGTCCAAATCACAAACTGCCATGCACATGCCCTTTCTTTTCTTTACCAGCTAATCCATCAGGTTATTTGCCTGCTCTCATAACATATCCCGCCGCCGAACCGATTCGCGCCGCAACCCTGACACTGAACCTTACAGTTCGGAGATACTGTTTCGGTTTTCGCCTTTTTCCACTCGCGTAGAAGAAATTCCTTTGTCACACCGCAGTCTAAGAAATCCCATGGGAAAATCTCGTCATCCGACCGTTCTCTTGTAGTGTAGAATCCGATGTCCACGCCGCAATTCTCAAAGCATTCCATCCACACGTCATTATGGAAATACTCGCTCCAAGAATCGAATAAGCAGCCTCTTTTGTATGCTTCCAAGATAACTTCGGCAATTTTACGGTCGCCTCTGGCAAATACGCCCTCAAGCACGCTCAAATCAGCTTCATGCCAGTTATACTTAATGCTCTTCTGATTGAGCTGTTCCATAATTCCCCGCTTGGTCTGGTAGGCTTTCTCAAGAAATTCTTCTTTCGTGCACATAGGCGCCCATTGGAAAGCCGTAAACGGCTTCGGGATAAAAAAGGAAGTACTTGTGACAATCTGCACTTTACCGTTAACGCGCTTGTCTTTCGGTACGGTATCAAAAAAAGTCGCCGCAATTTTGTTGGAAAGATCGCCGATGCCTTTGATATCTTCCTCTGTCTCCGTGGGAAGTCCGAGCATAAAATAAAGCTTCACCCTTGTCCATCCGCCCTCAAATGCCAGCGCAGCGCCTTTTAAGATCACTTCCTCAGTCAAACCTTTGTTAATCACATCTCTAAGTCTTTGACTTCCAGCCTCCGGCGCAAAGGTCAAGCTGCTCTTCTTTACGTCCTGAACCTTGCTCATCACATCAAGAGAAAAGGCATCGATCCGCAAAGACGGCAGTGAAATATTGATATGTCTTTGCCCGCAGTCTTCGATCAGAAAATCCAGCAATTCATCTAAGCGTGAATAGTCACTGGAACTTAAGGAGCTTAAGGAAATTTCCTCATGTCCTGTATTCCTTAACATTTGCACCGCATACTCTTTCAGCTTGTCCACATTTCGCTCTCGCACGGGACGATAAAGCTGTCCCGCTTGACAAAACCTACAGCCGCGAATACAGCCCCTTTGAATTTCAAGGACCACTCTGTCCTGTGTCACCTTGATAAAAGGAACTACGGGCTTTGACGGGTAATGTGCGTTTGTTACATCCATAACAATTTCTTTCAAAATAGTATCGGGAATATCGTCATAGAGCTTCTTCCGCCCTTTAATCGTTCCGTCTTCGTTATATATTTCTTCGTAAAACTGCGGCACATAGATGCCCGGAATCTTTGCAGCGCCTCTAAGGAAGTCCCGTCGTGTACCGCCTCTGTCCCGATTCTCAATATACCAGTCAAATAATCTGCGGTACTGGGTTTCTCCCTCGCCAATATAGAATAAATCAAAGAAATCTGCAATCGGCTCCGGATTATAAGTACATGGTCCGCCTCCGATTACGATAGGTACCTCTTCCCCTCTGTCCTTCGCATATAATGGAATTTGCGCCAAATCCAACACCTGCAATATATTTGTATAACACATCTCATACTGAATCGTAATTCCCAGAAAATCCATGGTTTTCACCGGTTCCTGCGATTCTAAGCCAAATAATGGAATGTGATTTTTGCGCATGATTTTATCCATATCCACCCATGGGGAATAAACCCGTTCACACCACACATCATCCCATTCATTCAACATACTGTAGATAATTTGAATGCCAAGATGTGACATACCGATCTCATACACATCGGGAAAACACATAGCAAACCGAATTGCCACCTGTTCCTTATCTTTTACGACAGAGTTTACCTCATTACCAATGTATCGCGCCGGCTTCTCCACCTGCATTAAAATGTCGTCACTTAACGCCAGTTTTCTCATAAAATCTGTTCCTTATCTTAATAATTCACCGGAAAGAATGCAGGTTTCATGCATTCTTTAAGACAAGAAGGCTTGCTTGCAAGCCTTATTGTCTTAGTATATAAGAAATATCATTCAAAATCAAGCAGTGCCGCCAATCCGTCCATCGCATCGTTCCCCTCTCCGTCATAGAGATGAAATGTGTCTGCCATAATCATGTCATGGATATCATTCGTCGTATAAACACCGATTTTATCCCCTCCTGTATCACAGAGCAGAAAACCCACAAACAAAACGATCGCAATGATCATGCGATACTTAAACGTACTGACGGAAAACGGTTGAAGAGGTCCGTTTTCTGTCGGATTATTCTCATATTGCTGGTCTGTACCTGGCAATCTGCCTTTGTCATAGAGGGGCGGCTGCGTATTCGTCCCGTACAGAATATTCTCCCGTTCTCTGATTTTCATACGATTACCATGGTTTTCCGCCCTTATGTACTGTGCTAACGCCATTTTCTTTTCCAAAGGAATTTTACGTTCCATAAATAACTGCCTATTCAAAATCTATTATTTGCTTCATTTTATGATTTCCGCTGTCAAAAAAGAACGACCATAAATATATAATGCAGTAAGCCGGACGAAAGATTCTTCTACTAGATATTGTATTATGCAAATCGACGAAAACGATTGTTATTTATTTGCTTATACTCAGTCTGCAATTACAATACGTCTGTTATTATTTTCCAAATTGTTTTTTTGTCAAAAAAGAACTATTTTTTATTTGCAGGAAATCTTGTAAACACTATTTATAGTCCAGAAAAAAATTATAAAATTATTATAAAATGCAATTTTTTTGAATTTTAAGTAATTTTGTGTCATATAGTGCGATAACAATCTTATGCTCGACAAAATTTTCTGCACTTCGTCAAAATGCCTAACATCAAGAAACCGACGCGAAATCTCACGCCGGTCACTAAACTATTTGTAGATATTAAGCAAATTATTTTATTTTGTGGGTTTAATGAAGTAAATCTCCTACCTTTGTGCCAGTTCCGTCGTAATCTCTTCCCATGTCACGTTCTTTTCTGCCATCAGAACCATCATATGATATAAGAAATCAGAAATTTCATATTTTACTTCATTGGCGTTCGGATTTTTGGCTGCAATTACAATTTCGGTTGCTTCCTCGCCCAATTTCTTGAGAATCTTATCAATTCCTTTATCAAACAGATAATTGGTATAAGAACCTTCTTTCGGATGCACTTTTCTGTCTTTGATTACGTCGAAGACTTGCTCAAACACTTTAAGAGGATTCGTCTCTTCATATTCCTTAGCCATAATTTCATTGAAAAAGCAGGAATGGCTGCCTGTGTGACATGCTGCCCCTATTTGAGAGACTTTAGCAAGAATCGTATCTTTATCACAATCAGCTGTCAGAGACTTCACATACTGATAATGTCCGCTTGTTTCCCCTTTAATCCATAATTCCTGACGGCTCCTGCTGTAATAAGTCATTTTACCGGTCTTAAGAGTCATATTGTAGGCCTCTTCATTCATATAAGCCACCATCAGAACCTCATCCGTCTTATAATCCTGCACAACCACAGTTACATGCCCGTCAGAATTTAACTTAAATTCTTCCCACCTGATTGCAGGCTCAAATGTATTGACTGTAATACCGTTATTCTGGCAAAGAGATTTTATTGCCAAGAGCTCCCTCGCATTTGCATTGATGGCATAACCGGAAATACCGCAAATATTGTCCTTTGACAATAATTCCAGTATTTTGTCGAGAGAAACTTCCGGAACTGAAGCAATCATCGGAAATTTAGAGACGGAAATTGCCTCTTTCAGCTCCTTTTCTTTCACCAAAATAATTTCTTCCACATAATTGTCCAGCAGTTCTTCGTTGCTTCTAATGATTTCCGCGTCCGTCACACACGCAACAATCTTATCTTTACCGAATTTCTTGGAAACATCTTCCGTAATCTCTATATTGTCCGGTTTGGAATAATTAAGAGCCGCTTTCTTGCAACCGGCATAGAGCAGTTTCTTAATATCCTCCATGCGTTTTACATTGCCCGCGCCAATCACCGGAATTTCCGCCTCGGTGCATATCGATTTAATAATATCCAGCGCTTCCTCGTGTTCTGCATCACTGTCCGACATGTCATAGACGATCAGCTCGTCCGCATTGTTGTCACTGTAAAATTTAGCCAGCGCCACCGGATTCGTGTCAATAATCGTACTGTCCGCAAAGCCTTTGACTGCATTGCCTTTATATAAATAAATACATGGTATAAATTTCTTGTATATCATCTTTGTCTTTCATACCTTTCTTCTGTCTTAAATCGAACCTCTTCATCTATTGAGCGAAGTTCAATTTGTTACCCTAGCGCCCCCTTCGTACTGAGCACCCCTTTCACCCTCTCGTCATAAGATACGGCTTCGTCAAGCGCCTTACCAAACGCCTTAAACATAGCCTCAATCATGTGATGCGCATTGCAGCCGTCCAGCATCTTGATATGCAGATTCATACCGGCGCTATAGCACACCGCATAAAAAAACTCTTTTACAAGCTCTGTGTCCAATTCTCCAACTCTTTCTACCGAAAACCCGCAATCATAGGCAAAATAAGGTCTACCGCATAAATCAACGGCACACAGACAAAGCGCATCATCCATCGGCAGGATAAAAGAGCCATAGCGTTTGATGCCGCTCTTATCGCCGATTGCCTCACGGATTGCTGTGCCAAGCACAATGCCCGTATCTTCTACCGTATGATGCCCATCCACTTCCAAATCTCCATTGACCTGCAGATGCAAATCAAAGAATCCATGTTTGGAAAATCCTGATAGCATATGGTCAAAAAAGCCAATTCCGGTATGAATCTCACTGCTTCCGCTGCCATCAATGGCAAGTGACAACGAGATATCCGTTTCCTTTGTTTTTCTGTTAATATTTGCTGTTCTGTTCATCTATATCCTTCTTTCCACTACAATACTAAATAAGAATCCTCATTCCTCCGGGAAACGAACCTTGATGGAGTTTGCATGAGCCGTTAATCCCTCTTTTTCGGCAAACAATTCAATCTCTTTATGCGCCTGTCTAAGCGCTTCCTTAGAATATGAGATGATGCTTGTCTTTTTCATGAAATCATCCACATTAAGCGGTGAAAAAAACCTTGCAGTACCGTTAGTCGGCAGAATATGATTCGGACCCGCATAGTAATCCCCAAGCGGTTCGGATGAATACTCCCCTAGGAAAATAGCGCCTGCATTCTGAATCTTAGTCATGACATTGTATGGATCTTTTGTCAAAATCTCCAAATGCTCCGAGGCAATGGCGTTCGCCGCATCTATGGCATCTTCCAAAGAATCAGCTAATAAAATATATCCGTAATTATCTAATGATTTCCTAATAATCTCTGCTCTTGACAACTCTTGTACAAATCTTTCAATTTCACAATTCACCGCTTCTGCCACATGCTCATCCGTGGTGACGAGGATTGCGCTTGCAAGCTCGTCATGCTCTGCCTGTGAAAGCAAGTCCGCCGCTACATAACGGGGATTCGCGGTTTCATCCGCAATCACCAAGATTTCGCTCGGACCCGCAATGGAATCTATACTCACATACCCAAAACAGGCTTTCTTGGCGAGCGCCACAAAGATATTTCCCGGTCCGGTAATCTTATCTACCTTCGGAATACTCTCCGTACCGAACGCCATAGCCGCAATTGCCTGTGCCCCGCCTACTTTGTATATTTCGCTGACACCCGCTATTCTTGCCGCTACCAATGTACCGGGATTTACCTTGCCGTCCGCGCCAGCCGGTGTCGTCATGATGATTTTAGGCACACCTGCCACTTTTGCCGGAATCACATTCATCAAAAGACTGCTTGGATATGCTGCTTTACCTCCGGGTACATAAACTCCCGATATCGCAATGGGCAGTATACGCTGTCCGAGGATACTGCCGTCAGGTTTCGTGTCAATCCAGCTGTTGCGAAGCTGTTTCTTATGAAAATCTTCAATATTTGCGGCAGATTTCTTCATTACTTCCACGAACCGGCTGTCAATCTCGTCAAACGCCACGTCAATCTCCGCCTCTGTCACGCGAATGTTCTCTGCATTAATATCCCACTTATCAAACTTCTTCGTATAATCAAAGACAGCATTGTCGCCCTGTTCTCTTACATTTTTAATAATGTCTGCAACGATATCCTCATATTCGTAATAATTGTTAGGGCTTCTCTTTAACAGAGTTCCTAATATATCTTTCTGCGTATCCGCAGTTAATCTGACTGTTCTCATACACCCTCCATTCATTCTTTTATAAGTGGCTTCTCAATTCGTTGATCAGCTTCTTAATCCGCTCCGGTTCCATCTGCATACTGACTTGATTGACAATCATTCTAGCCGACAGCGGACAGATTTCTTCCAAAACTTTCAATCCGTTTTCTTTGAGTGTAGAACCGGTCTCAACGATATCCACAATCACATCGGCAAGTTTCACAATCGGTCCCAGCTCAACAGAACCGTTTAACTTGATGATATCTACCGTCTGATGCTTTTTATTATAAAAATAGTCTTTGGCAATGTTCGGGTATTTGCTGGCTACGCGAATCATCTCATGATGCTGTAACAGTTCTCTCGCACTCTCCGGACCGCACACACACATTTTGCATTTGCCATACTTTAAGTCCAATACCTCGTAGACGCGTCTGTTTTCTTCCATAATGGTATCCTTGCCGACCACGCCGATATCCGCCGCTCCGTATTCTACATAGGTGGGCACATCAGGACCTTTTGCAAGGAAAAATTTAAGCTTTAATTCTTCATTCACAAAAATCAGCTTGCGGGAATCCTTATCTTTCATTTCCTCGCAAGTAATACCTATTTTCTCAAAAAGATCCATAGTTTTATTGGCAAGACGCCCTTTTCCGAGGGCAAATGTTAAATATCTGTCTTCACTCATCTTATTAGACACTCTCTTTCATAGACGAATCTTTCACACATTTTTACATGACAGTGGCAATAATTCCACATTTTTGCCCGATGCACGAAGTTGCTTACTTTCCTGAAGCTTCTCCTTGAAGTCCGCCTCCGTATAGTATATCTTCACATAGCTTTCCGTTCCGGAGACAATCGCTCCCTGCCTGTTCATCGCTGCAAGCAGGTCATCCACTACTATCACAAAACCGATTGCGGCAGCTTCCTTACCGAAACGGCGAAGCAGATTGTCGTAACGTCCGCCTTTTACAATGGCATCTCCCACACCGTAAGTATATCCTTTGAAAATAATGCCCGTATAATAATTATACTTACTAAGCATTCCAAGGTCAAAGGAAACATATTTCTCAACGCCGTAATCGCACAGCGCCTGATATACTTTCTCAAGGCGCTCTATCGCCCTCTTGGAACGTTCGTTGGATACGGCTTTCTTTGCGTCATTCAGAATCGCTGCCGTGCCAAATAAATCGCTCACCATAAGAAGCTGTTCTTTAATTTTTCGACTCACATGAGTAGAATCGAGTAATTCTTCTGCACCAAAATAATTTTTGCCTGAAATATATTCCCGCAGGTCTAACTCTGTTTCTTCATCAAGCCCTGCCTCGGCACATATCCCTTTGAAATATTCCAGATTACCGATGCTGATCTGAAAATCAGATAGTCCCGCATGATACAACGCCTCAATCGTCATCGCAATCATCTCTGCGTCCGCCTGAACGGAGTCATCACCAATCAATTCCGCTCCCATCTGTGTAACTTCCTTCAGTTTACCTTGTAATTCTGAGGTATTTGTAAAGGTATTGCCCTGATAGCAGAAACGGATAGGAACATTTTCTTCCATAAAATACTTCGCCGCACATCTGGCAATCGAAGGCGTAAAATCCGGTCGAAGAACAAGTGTATTCCCTTCTTTGTCAAAGAATTTATACAACTCCTTAGATGGCGTTGTCCCTACTTCTTTGGAAAAAACATCAAAAAACTCAAATGTAGGCGTCTGGATATCCCGATAGCCATAGCCCTTTATCTTCTCATGCAAAAGCCGCTCCACAACAGTCTTTTTTGCCTTTTCATCACCATAAATATCTCTTACACCCTCCGGTGTATGTACTAATTTTTTGCTCATATTCTCCTCGCCTTGTCACTTTATCGCTTTAAAGTATTAATTCGTTAATTTGATACCAAACTAAACTTTCTATACTATACATTATATCCTTCCGCTTGTCAAACGTTGTTTTCCCAACTATTCGACTCTGTCATCCAAATCCTTTTGCAGCATATCCAGATATGGCACCAAAATACCATGCTTTTTGGGAAGAATATATTCCGGATTCAATTCATCGTATCGAAAACTTTTCCTGCCGCCTTCCTTTGCCCTATCCCAAAAGAAACGAAGCATCTCATAAGGCAGATAATAGAAAATGTCCTTATGAGAATAGTAAATCAGAAAAAAAGCGATTCCCTTCTGTCTCTCAAACTGTCCCATAAACTCTACCTGATGTTCATGGATATTTTGAAGTGAAAAGGTATCTACCGCACATTCTTTTGCGTCAAAACAGACCGGAATCCCCTGAACCACGCCAATATAATCTACCGTACTCTTCTGATCAAAATAAGCAAGGGTAATGTGTCTGCTTTCTTTGTCTATATTAATAGGAGTAATGGGCGTCGGTACCTTCTGGATGAGCGCCAGACCGTTCTCCAGATATTTTTCATTTGTTCTATTGATTAAATCTTCCAGCGTCGAACCTCTCAGTCCGCGTGAATTCCATGTCGCCATGTCAGTATTCCTCACTTACTTTATGGAAAATGTCAGGCACATCGGCATAGAAAGTCCTGCCGCTTATGTCCGTAAAAGGTTCTGCTAATTGCGGAAAAACCACTTTATAGGCGTGTAAGAGCTGTGATTTGACGTGATACTTCTGCCGATATGTCTCATTCCATGCCTTATCGCCGTATTTATAGTCTCCAAGCAGCGGATGTCCGATGCCTGCAAGGTGTGCACGAATCTGATGAGGTTTGCCGGTGATAAGTTCCACTTCTAAAAGCGTCTTATCTTCCTCAACCTTAAGCGGTTTATAAGCGGTCCTGATATAGGAACCCTTTATTTCTGAAAGCGTCTGATGCGGCTGATACCCTCTGTCTGCAGTCTGCAGCATTTCTGTAAGCGTAACAGATACTTTATTGTGTTTCTCATCTTTATAGAGATATCCCTCGATAAACTGCTCTTTATTTACAATACCTTTTACATACGTCTGATAATATTTGTGAAGCGTCCTGTTCTTTAATAGTTCTCCCAACATCTGTGCGCCGCGAAGCGACTTGGCACATAACACGATACCGCTCGTATTGCGGTCGAGCCGGTTACATACAGACGGTTTATATACAGAAAAATCTTCTTTTGACATAAATCCACTTTCGAATAAATACCCAATCAGCCATTCATTCAAAGAAATATCCGTTTGCTCTGCCTTCTGTGACAGCACTCCTGCCGGTTTATCCGCAAGAAGAATATGCTGATTTTCATAAAGAATCTGAACGCCGGATATTTTGCGGTATGCTGCAAGACAAGCTGTTGCCTCGTCATTCTGTCGCTGTATAAAACCGATGCTATGTTCTGCATGATTAGTATCGTCTGCACCTGCTAATCCTCTGAACTTATTAAGCGTCTCCTCAGCAAAATAAATCTTCACACTATCTCCGGATGCAATTTTCTCACTTCCATCAGCTTTCCTGTCATTGAGCGTAATATTTTTCTTGCGGAGCATCTTATACAAAAAGCTATTCCCCGCATTCGGTAAAATCCGGTGTAAATACTTGTCGAAGCGCTGTCCGGCTTCCTTTTCCGTAATTTTAGTCTGATACATTCCGTCATCCCTGTCTCACTGTCATATAAATCGTATCACTGCAGAAATATTAACTGCATATAATAGTCTGTCAAATAGAGATGGAATATAATAAATTGATGATTCCGTCTCTGTTCTTGTGTTCGTCTGCCGATAATTTTGTTAACTGACTCAGTCGGTCAGTGTATTTCTCGGGCTGAGAAAAAATTTTAACCGTCATATTTTTAATCCCTTCCTGCGTAAGCATCTGTTCCAAATGCTTCTCTGCCCCGTTACAGTCACATTTCGGATTTTCGGCAATTCCACACAATACATTCCCTTTTAAAGCCATATGGCTGATGGGGAAATTTTTCTGATAAGAAGTAAAATACATGTCATAAAACGTTGTAAGCTTCTCATCATACACGCACACTTGATTCTTAAGAGCTTCTCCGCATCCTTTTGCCTTCAAAAACATAATCAGGTTCACCATACTCTTGCAGGAAGGCAAGCATCCCAATACAGCAACTATAGTCAGCAGATTTTTACTGGTTCCCGTAGTGAGATACCCCATCACGTACAATCCGATGCATACCGCAAAAAAAAGCAAGGTTCTAAGCGCCGTGACAACCTTACGATTCTCAATATAGCCGTAAGAACCTTTTTTAACAATCATTCTTTTCATTTTTAAATCCGTTCCTTCGTCTGAAATCAGTATTCACAGTAACCATTAACATCCGTGAATTCAACAACCGCACTATTCGCGTATCTTACAGACATCCACCCATTCCGTATAACCGGAGTACTGTTCCATTTCCGGAATCGTCAGTTCAATCGCGCTGTTACTGCTTCCGCATGCCGGAAATACAGTTGTAAATCTTTGTAATGACTCGTCCAGATATACAGTCACGCCCTCATTAATTCCGAATGGACATACGCCGCCGACGGCATGTCCGATCAGCGTTTCCGCCTGTTCGGCTGTCAGCATTTTGGCTTTCGCTCCGAATTTCGCTTTATACTTGGCATTATCCACCTTCACATCTCCGGCACAGATAACAAGAACCGGCTTCTCATCTACCATAAAAGAAAGAGATTTTGCGATACGAGCCGGCTCACATCCCAGTGCCTGTGCTGCCAGTTCTACGGTCGCACTGGACTCTGCCAGCTCAATGATTCGTTCCTCCATATCATATTGCCTGAAATACTCTTTTACCCGTTCAATTGCCATGATTATTGTCTCCGTTTCTAGTCTGTTTTGCGTGTGCAAAATTCCACAAGCATTTTATAATTCTACATAAACATCTGAATCACGTTCTGTACACTCTGGGTCACAAAATACAATGCTTTCATGGGTAGTCCGCACACGGAAACTGATTTCCCCATCTTGCAGTCCGCTATCGCCTTGGCGACCACGCATTCCGTTTTCGCCATCGTAAGCTTTTTAAGCCCTCCCATATGAGACAAGTCCCCGTAAGCATGTTGAAGGAACGGGGTATTGACAGGACCGGGACAAACCGCAGTGACGCTGATGCCTTTATCTTGCAATTCTTTTGCCAGCGCCCTGCTTAAAGAATACACATAAGATTTCGTTGCAGCATATACCGCAAAAGCCGCCTGCGGTACAAAGGCAGCACCCGATGCAAACTGAATGATTCTGCTTCCTCTGTGCATATACGGCAGACAAATCCTAGTCATCTGTGTCAGAGCCATAATATTTAAGCGAATCATTGCGGACACATCCACACTGCTTTGCTTTACAAATTCTCCATAGCTTCCCACGCCAGCACAGTTGGCTAAAACCGTAATCTTCGGATTGCTGATTGCCAGTACTTCCGCAAACTGTGCCATTGCTTTTTCATTAGTCATATCAATCACAATGGTTTTGGCTTTCATCCGCATAGTCATAGCCAGTTGTTCCATAGGCTCTCTTCGGCGGGCAAGCAGCCATATTTCATCGGTCTTTCTCAAACGACGGTCTAACTGCTTGGCAAATTCCATTCCCATACCGGATGATGCACCCGTAATGATTGCGATATTCATGTTCTGCTTAATTCCCTCCCGCATATAAAGTTAAACGCTAGCTTGTATAAGATAGCAGACCCAAGCTTACACAGCTTGGGTCTATTATAGCACATAACATATCAAATTTTACTATAAAATTGCATTTTGTAAAAACGGTCATTTATTTTTGTTATTTTTCATCATACCAAAAACAATCAAAGCGATTCCTACAAAGACAGCACATGTTAAAACCATCCATTTGATATTGCTGTCAACTGTATCTACATTCCAGACAAACGGTCTGAAAACATGAAACGGCTTCCTGATGCCAATCCACCTGTTAATAAGATAATCTCCAAAGAAGCTTGAAATCCCAACAGTTACTGTACATATTCCAGCTTTAAAAAATCCGTTACATTTCAAATACCGAATCAGCAGAAACATGAACCACACAAGAACAAGACACGGAAAAGAAATCTTCGGCGCAATGTGCCAAAAATCGGGCGAATTCACATATAGTCCTATGCTGAGCATCATCAATACATAAAAAAGCGTGTCGAGAGCCATCACAATCAGACCTTTACACCTGCCAAGCCGTGCTCTGAGCGGTCTCGCATACACCACAAACGGAAGGAAACACACCGATAGCCCAAACAGCACTGCAGGCGACACGATAAAAAACCATGTCTGATGTGTATAAATACAAATAACTCCGAACAATAAGAGAAGACTTGTCGTAAATGTCCCCAATGTCCAAAGCATTTTATTGTCCGGCATCATAAGCGGAACGACAATCAGGGACGCTGCCGTAATAAGAGACGCCAGTACAATAAAGAACCAATCAAGCGCCGCTCCGGTCGCAAGATTCACAATCAGGCATACCAAAATCGGAATCATAAATATACCGGCGATGACTGCGCCTATCATGGCAGATTTCCTTTTAAAAAAGTCAGCCTGCTCACGGAGTACATTCACGGATTCTGTTTCCAGTCTGTTCTCCATTTCTTTGCTGCACATTTGCTGCAAGAGTCCGGAACAGTCCTTACAGCTTGTCAAGTGCTCTTTCACAAGCGCTTTACTTTCCTCACTACATATCTGATCCGCATAGAGCGGAAGCAAGTCCCTTATTACATTACAACTCAGTTTCATGAATATCCATCCTTTCCATAATCTTCAATTTGGCACGGTGATATGTAACTCTTGCCCAGCTTTCTGTTTTGCCGCAAATACTGCTGATTTCCCGAAAAGACATTTCTCCGAATATCCGCAGTTCAAACACCTGCCGGTAAGGCTCCTCCAATTCATTCAAAACTTGATGAATCTGATAAGAAGTATCCTTATCTTCCACTTCGCACTCAATGTTAACACCGCTGTCGGCATCAGTATCAGGCGATACAACCGCTACACTTTTTGACTGTCGGCGCATTTCATCGACGAACAGATTTCTGGCAATGGCACAAAGCCATGTCAGGGCGTTTGATTCTCCACGAAACGGACTTTTTGCAGTAAACGCTTTATAAAACGTTTCCTGTGTAATTTCCTCCGCTATATGCTTCTTACCCGCAAGTGTCATAACATAAGAATACACCTGCATATAATACGTTTTATACAGTTTTTCAAACGCCGCTTTCTCCACTTATCATCACCTCTTCTTCTGTGATTTCATTGGTTAGACGGATAAATCTCTGTTTTGTTACAAAAATTTTACGATATACTTCCAAATTTTACGCTGGCTCTTCTCTTTTGCTTTTTTAAGAATTTAGATAGTACTGTGCCTGCGCGTTCCACAATTCATAATATTTACCGTTTATATCCGATACCAGTTCCTCATGGCTTCCGAACTGAACTAACTCTCCTTTGTGAAAGACCGCAATTTTCTCACAAAAACGACAGGAAGATAATCTATGTGAAATATAAACGGCTGTCTTCGTTCCCGTAATCTTGTCAAAATTCGAATAGATTTCATACTCCGCTAACGGATCCAGCGCTGCTGTCGGCTCATCCAGCAATATAAACGGAGCTTCCTTATAAATCGCCCTTGCAATGGCAATTTTCTGTGCCTCACCGCCGGAAATCTCAATTCCCGAATCGTCGTAATCTTTATAAAGATAGGTATCAAGACCGTTTTCCAAAGTTTCTAGGCGGGCTCCAAAATCAGCATCCTCCAGACATTTTTTTACATGACTGCTGTCATAAGTGCGTGTCACTGCAATATTCTCTGCCAGCGAGAACGGATATAGCGTGAAATCTTGAAAAACCACAGAAAACAATCTGCAATACTCCTCCTGCTTAAATTTCTTGATATTCACACCGTTCAACAAAATCTCACCTTCCTGAGGGTCATAAAGCCTGCACAGAAGCTTGATCATCGTCGTTTTACCGGAACCGTTCATGCCGACAATCGCTAACTTCTCCCCGATCGTCAGCTTCATGGAATAATTCTTCAGGGCATACTCTTCTGTCCCCGGATATTGAAAAGACACATTCCGAAATTCGATGCTGTAAGCGCCATCGCTTCGTTTCTCAACAGGAAGTGTTCCTTTGTACATCTCGTCCTGCATATGGATTAGTTCCAGCGTACTCAGATGTTTTCTCGCTGTCAACGCCAGATTGGAACAGTTATGAACCAGTCCTGTTACTGCTTCAAGAAATCTGCTTAAGCAACCTGCAAATCTTACAACGTTTCCCACTGTAATTGTACCCACCAGTGCAATAACAACCACAATCAGATAAGACGCCCCGCTTACTGCACCTCTTGTCATTGCATTAAAGAATCGATCACAGCCGTCTCCCCACGACGCTTTAAGCAGCATATCACGAAACTTATCATGGCGCAGTACTTCCGTAGTCCAACGTTCCATCAAATCGTAACTTTCATAAATACGGACATCCTTACCATTCTTATAATTATAAGATTCCTGACTTGAGAAATCCCATGCGAAACAGAACAGCTCCTCCTTTTCTTCTAAAGTATCTGGCTCGTGATATCGGTAATAATCACCCTGTTTGCGAAAATGAACCTGCAAACGCATAGCCGCAATCTGCAGCATTACCAGTCCCGCCAGAATCAGCCATCCTGCCACCGTTCGTGACCGAATCAGGTATCCTGCCATCGGCAGACCAACTGCAACTGCACCGATTAGGTTAAGAATATTGTCGATAATAGCGTTAACATCCCAGAAAACACTATTGATTCCGGCACCCCAGTTCCGATCTTTTCTAATCCGCTCCTTTAACTTCTTAACTTCCGGACTGTCAATTCTTGCGTAATCCATTTCAAGCACTTTCGTATATGTTTCACATTCATACTTATAATAGATTGCTTCCCTGCGTATCTCCATCCTGTTGAAAATGGTTCCTGCAAGGAACTGTACCAGCATAATCATAAGTACAGCAATCGTAATAACAATAAACAATTCCTTTATATCTTTATGTATACTGATTCCGTCAAGAATATAAGCAGACAGCATAAGTTCCATATAGGGAATCGCGGTCTTAAGTAACAGAGAAACTCCCATAAACAGAAAGTAACATCGATCCATCTCATACACATATCTAAGAATCTTTACAATATTTTTTCTATGTTCCCGAAGTGGGAGCTTCGTCATTAAATCATCCGTACCCATAGTTCCTCCGTCTCATGCACCTCCGACTTGCAACGCTGTCAGATTTGTATCTGCCTTTTGTGTCAGCCCTATTTATAATCCCTTGTTTTGATAATAATTGCTCTGTATTTCATACATATCAGCATACTTTCCGCCAGCTTCCATCAACTCTTCATGCGTTCCCATCTCTGCAATCCGCCCTTCATCCAGCATAACAACTCGGTCGGAAAATTTAGTACTGGCAAGCCTGTGCGAAATAAAAATCGCTGTTTTTCCATGACTATACTGATTATAATGTTCATATACTTCGCTCTCGGCAATAGGATCAAGCGCAGCGGTAGGCTCGTCCAAAATCATGATCGGAGCATCCTTATACAGAGCTCTTGCTAAAAGAAACCTCTGCTTTTGTCCTCCGGACAACTCCACGCCATCTTCCATCATTGTCTTTGTCATATAACTTTCCAGTCGGATACCTTTCTCTTGAAAAGTCTGCTTTAACCCCGCCCGCTCAAGCGCGGTCCACGCCTTATCTTCATCCACCCGCTCTGCGCGGTCCATCACAAGATTTTCCCCTATTGTAAACGGAAAAATCATAGTCTCTTGAAATACTACCGAAAAAAGCCGGTATAATTCTTCTTTCGGAAATTCATTTCTGTCAATCCCGTTTATAAGAATCTGTCCCGCATCAGGTTCATACATACCGCATAAGAGTTTCACGAAGGTTGTCTTTCCTGCACCGTTGACCCCCACAAGCGCCAGCTTCTCACCGCTGCGTATTGTCAGATTCAAATCCTTAAATATCGTCTTGTCCGCTTCTTCACCACTGCCCCGATAGGCAAAATCCACATGTTGAAATGTAATCTCCAGCGGAACTATAAGTTCATCGATATGTCTGTTTCCGCTCTTCCTGTTTTCTTCCGGAAGATTCAAATATTCCCTGATATAATCTGTATTGTTTGCCGCTCCGCGCAGTACCGCAAAAGAATTCATAATATTATTGATAAACTCAGAAAATCCTGTAATTGCTCCGAAATACAACAGAAATTCTCCAACACTTACACTGCCAGCCGCAGTCTGATACAGAAGATATGCATACGCACCTAAATTGCGTGCTGTTGCCAAGGTCAGACTTACTCTCTCGTAGAAACCAGCTTTCCTTTTAGACTTTTGTGCCAAATTCCTCAATTCTCCGATTGCCTGATCACGACGCCCAATCATCCAGTTCTTCATGCCGTAAATACGGATATCTTTTGCTCCATACACATTACCCATCACATTCTGTACACAATGGAAATGCTTCTGTGCCAATACCCTCTCATCTCTAAGTGATTCCTCGTATTTGATATGGCGCATGCTGATCCCATAATTGAGCAGTGCCAGCGCCAGTAGAATGACAAACATAGGAATACTCAAATAAGCAAGTACTGTAGAATACAAGATAAAACTCAGACAGTTAACACATAGATATACCGTGTCATTTACCATTTGTGAGCTGACAGACCAATCCCCGCCCCACATCGTATTACATACTTCCCAATACAGCTTCTTAATTTCGCCGGATTCCTGTTCTGAATACTTTATCCTCAGACTTTTTAAAAAGAATATACCAAGAAGATTTGTCCTCTGTGTGTTATACAGATTATATTTTCCTGCCTCAACTCCGTTTTTCAGACCAAAAACAAGCATCATGAGCAGGCTGTAGCTTCCAAGAATATACACCGCCCGTCCTAACGCCGCTTCCTGTTCCACCAAATCTATGGCAATCTTCGGCAGATAAATCACAAGCAACGGCATAAACGCCCCTAATACAATTTCTATCGCGCAGAACACCAGTACGAACGGCTCATTTTGTTTGTAAAATCGGATAAAAAACAAGATATCACTGGGAATGGAATAATGCTTTGGTCCAAATTGTCTGCTTTCCTTTTCCATTTTCATATACCTCGCATATATTAGTTTTTATCATCATACCATAACAAATACCGAAAATTGAAAAAGTGCACGAGTGGTCATACTCATGCACCAACGGTACTCCTTTTTCTTTGCAAAGCAAATCTCGTAAACGGGCTGTGCCCGTTTTTTACAGTGGCAGCATAATCTCCGTGGCAAATACTCCCTCCTCATGCTGCCGCTCCAGATAGCCGTGATACTTCTCTACCACCTTGTCTATACGCATCAGACCAAATCCGTGACTCTCTCTATTCTTGGTAGAGGTATAGATACCGCCTATTTTTTTAGGACTTTCTCCGATTGCATTCATAATATAGATGTAGAGCTGCCCTTTTAAAATATCCATGTAAACACGGATAAAACGCTCTCCTTCCTGTTGTATCTTCATACATGCTTCTATCGCATTATCCATCAGATTACCGACAATCAGACAGACATCCACTTCCGAAAGAGATGTATCCAATTCCTTCGGCACGATTGCTTTTGCTTCCACAGCAATTCCTTTTGATGAGGCTACGGATATCTTACTGTTAAGAATCGCATCCACCATCACATTTCCGGTCTTAATGACTGTATCCACCATAGTCAAATCCGTGTCAAGCTCATTCAAGTAGGCTTCCAGTGCCTCCAGCCTTCCCATTGCCAGATGCGCCTTCATAGTCTGTATATGATTGTGATAATCGTGCCGCCAGCCTCTTGTCTGTCGGTACATGTTCTGCACTTCCTCACAGTGTTTCTCCAATAGGTCGCTTTGATAACGCAATGTACGTTTATCCGCCAGAACACAGACCAGATACCTAAGAAAAAATACTGTAAAAACAAGAATAAGCAGTATTCCGATGGCAGCTAATATCCATATGAATGATATCTCTTTTGTCATATCAATCTCCCCATCTTTTCACGGCGTTATATCTTTTCCTTCATTACCGATACTCAAGCGTTTCTGAAATACTCAATAAATGCGCGGTTAATCTCCGTATACAGCCGGCGGCTTACCGGAATTACGCTTCCGCTGTCAAGCGTAATATCTGTTTTGCCAATCTGGTGGATGCTGCCGATTCTGCACAAATAGGAACGGTGACACCTCACAAAACCATGCATTGTCAGCCTTTTTTCCATTTCGGAAATGCTCTCGGTAATCGCAATTCGCATTCTTTCTTTTTTATCATTTTGGGCATACACCTCAATAACGCTGCCGTGTCCCTGCGCCTCAACATATGTTATTTTTTCAACCGAAATCCTGATCGTTTCCTCTTTGCCATGTACCAACACGTATTCCTGCTTATAGCTGCGCCTCTGCACCTTATCCATGCACTGACCGATTTTCTCCATGCTGATTGGCTTGACCAGATAATGAAGCGCCTCTACTTCGTAACCGGTTTCCATGTAATCCGTGATACCCGTCGTAAATACAATGGCAATATCTTCATCCCGCTGTCTTACTTTCTTCGCCATCTCAATCCCGCTCATTCCCGCCATCTGGATATCCACAAAGAGTACGTCAAAGTCCTTCCTTTCCTCCCAGACAAACAGAAAGCTTTCCGCACTGGTAAATTCCTGTATGGAAACTTCTTGTCCATGTTCCTTACTCCATGTGCTAAGATAACCTGATAGTAGTTCTGTATGAATTTGTTCATCCTCAATAATGGCAATGTTTAACATAACGCTTCTTTCGTTTATAAGTCCAGTTTCATATAGATCGATGTATCCATGGGACTGTCGTTATAGCTGGAAATCCCATATTATATAAGATAATTTATCCTTTAATAACTTATCACAGATACTATTCTCTTGTAAACTCCATGTCCAAAGCATCCGGGTGATAAACTGTAGTACGAATGAAATTTATTGCGAAGCCAGACGCAATGTGGGATAATAGTGTAGAATACTTTCAGACACAGTGAGGTTATATATTAAATGAAAGACAATCAAAATGAGCACAACATGGGAGAACAGATTATGTCTGCACTGTCGGATGCCCTTCAGGGCGGAGATTTCAGCAACCTGAACAGGCTGGTTTCCCAGAGTGTGAACAACGTCATAAATGAAGTCGGCAGGCAGGCTCAGGAGCAAATATACCGACAAACACAGACACGAGAACAAATGCGTCGTCAAGAAAAGATGCAAAGAGAAGAACATGCACGCAGACAGGCTCAACAGATGTATCAGCACCGGGCGGAATCGGCTAAGAAGCAAGACAACTCCTTTCAGAATATGCCCCAAGCAAGCTCGTGGCAGACGGCTCCCGCTGTTCCTAGTCAATCAAACAATACCGCTCTTCTCCCCTTCCAGTTTAAAAAAGTGGGAAACGTGTCCAATGTCCTGTATCAAGTATTTGGCGGAATCGGACTGGGCTTCACCCTGCTGATAACTTTTCTCCATCTTTCCACGGTGGCGATAGAAGGTACCGCAAGCATCTCGGGATGGATTGTCAATCTACTCTTCCTTGCACTGTTTACAGGCATGATTCGACTTGGAATCGGTCAGCGCAGACGTCTTAAACTGGCAGAACGCTATGCCAAGCTGTGCGGACGTAATCTATATGGCGAGATTGAACATCTGGCTAGAAGTACCGGGCGGAAAGCCCGCCATGTAATCAGAGATTTACAGAAAATGATGAAAATCGGCATGTTTCCCGAGGGTCATCTAGATGAAAAAAAGACCTGCTTTATGCTAAACGACAATATCTATCGGCAATATCTTGAAACGGAAAATAACCGCCGGATACGGGAAACAGAAACCCAAAGGCTCTCTGTTTCGCAGAATACACAGGATGCGGACATGCCTAATACAGATGCAGGACAAACATCTAAGCTGTCAGAACAGGAATCAGAATTAAACGCCATGGTTTCAGAAGGAATGGAATGTATCACCAAGCTCCGTGCCTTGAACAATCAGATACCCGGAGAAATAATTTCCGCCAAGCTTTCATGTTTGGAAAATCTGTTAAAGGATCTTTTTGACAGCGTGAGGGAACACCCTGAGCAGATGCATCGAATGCATAAGCTGATGGACTACTACCTTCCTACCACATTAAAGCTGGTGGAAGCATATGAGGAATTTGACCGGGTGAGCGTTCCGGGAGCCGATATCATCGCCGCCAAGGCTGAAATTGAAAACACGCTGGATACTATTAATCAGGCATTTACGGAACTTTTGAACAATCTCTTTCAAGATGCGGTGCTGGATGCCACTACCGACGCTCAAGTATTAAAAACCATGCTTGCCAGAGAAGGTCTGATGAATGAAATGGAAAATATAAATGGAGGAAATTAGAATGAACAACAATTTGGATGAAATGTTAAAGGAAGCGCCTTCCCTGACGTTTACCCCCTTCGAGCAGGCGGAAATTGCAGAGAGCGCCCCTCTCTCCGTCGTGGACGAAGAACCCAAGATTCCCGAAGTGGTTTTAACACCTCAAGAACAAAAAATGGTGGATGATTTTGCCGCACAAATTGACATCACCAACACACAAATGGTAATGCAGTATGGTGCCGGCAGCCAGAAAAAGATTGCTGATTTCTCCGAAAGCGCCTTAAATAACGTGCGCACCAAGGATATGGGTGAAATCGGTCAGATGCTGGCGGACGTGGTCACGGAACTTAAGAACTTCGGCGAGGAAGAAGAAAAAGGATTTTTCGGGCTATTCAAAAAAGGCAGCAATAAGTTGGAAAGTCTGAAAATCAAATACGACAAAGCGGAAACCAATATCAACAAAATCTGTAAGGTCATGGAAGAACATCAAGTGACTCTTTTAAAAGATGCCGCCATGCTGGACAAGATGTACGAGCTGAATCTTAATTATTTCAAGGAACTGTCCATGTATATCCTTGCCGGCAAACAGAAGCTGAATCATGCCAGAACCGTGGAACTTGCATCCCTTTTGCAGAAAGCGGAGCAAAGCTCTCTCCCGGAAGATACGCAGGCTGCCAACGATTATGCCGCCATGTGCGAACGTTTTGAAAAGAAAATATACGACCTTGAGCTGACCAGAACGATTGCCATGCAGATGGCGCCTCAAATCCGTCTGATTCAGAGCAACGACACCGCCATGTCGGAAAAAATACAGTCTACCCTTGTGAATACAATCCCTCTCTGGAAAAGTCAGATGGTAATTGCAATTGGTTTAAACCACTCCAGTGAAGCCGCTAAAGCCCAGAAGGAAGTGACTGATATGACCAATGCCCTTCTAAAGAAAAATGCTGAGGCATTAAAGACTGCCACCATTGAGACTGCACGGGAAAGTGAACGGGGAATCGTAGATATTGAGACACTTACCGCTACCAATCAGACTCTGATCAGTACGCTGGACGAAGTCATGAAGATTCAGGAAGAAGGACGTACCAAACGTCAGAACGCAGAAGTCGAACTTGTCCGGATTGAGGATGAGATGCGTCAGAAGCTTCTTGCCGTCAGCCGTTCCTCCCGCACCTCATAACAAAATTAAGTATTATGCCGGCACAGCCCTGTGTGAGGCTTTGCCGGCTTTTACTCATGTTCACTCGTTTCAAACCTCTTTCTATTTCTTCTTATGCACATTCCGAATCGTCTTTTTCTTACCGTTGTTCTTTGCGCCGCCGCTATTTCTCGATTTTTCTGCATTCCTTGATTTATCATTGCGATTTATGTTATTGCTTTTTGTCTTCTTACTACCGGCTGTCTTCTGTACTTGATTCTGATTCGCCATTTTTCTCGGTTTAATCAGACACTTCTTATCAAACCCGATTAAATCTTCTCGACCGCCTTTTATCAGCGCTTCCCTGACCAAATCATAATTATTCGGATTACGGTACTGAATGAGTGCTCTCTGCATCGCCTTTTCATGAGGATTGCGGCAGACATAGACCTTCTTCCCGTTTCTCGGGTCAATTCCTGTATAATACATGACTGTAGATACCGTAGAAGGCGTCGGATAGAAATCCTGTACCTGTTCCGGCATATACCCTAAATCTCTCAAATACTCCGCCAGTTCAATCGCTTCTTTAAGCGTGGAACCCGGATGGGACGACATCAGGTACGGCACAAGAAACTGCTTTTTGCCTAATTGCTCATTAATCTTGTAATATTTTCTCACAAAACGCTCGTAAACTTCCTTCTTAGGCTTCCCAAGTTTAGACAGTACCGTATCCGAAATATGCTCCGGCGCTACTTTGAGCTGCCCACTCACATGATGTTCTACCAATTCCCTAAAAAATGTATCGTCAGAATCCGCCATCAGATAATCGAATCGGATTCCTGAACGGATAAACACCTTCTTTACTCCCGGCAACGCCCGCAATTTGCAAAGAAGCGTCAAATAATCGGAGTGGTCTGCCTCAAGATTGGGACAAGGCTCCGGAAAAAGACACTGTCTGTTCTTGCAAACGCCTTGCGACATCTGTTTCTTACAGGAAGGCTGCCTGAAATTCGCCGTAGGTCCGCCTACGTCATGGATATATCCCTTGAAATCTTTATCCTTTATCACCAGCTCTGCTTCTTTTATGATGGATTCATGGCTTCTGACCTGTATCGTCCTCCCTTGATGAAACGTAAGAGCACAGAAATTACAGCCGCCGAAACACCCTCTATTACTGACAAGTGAAAATTTAATCTCGGAAATAGCAGGAACGCCGCCTGCTTCTTCATAGGACGGATGATAGGTGCGCATATAAGGCAAGTCATAAACTGCATCCATCTCCTGTGTCGTGAGTGGTGGCTGGGGAGGATTCTGCACCACATAAACACCATTCGGATACTCTTCAATCAGCGTTTTTCCCGTAAACGGGTCTGTATTGCAATATTGTACCTGAAAACTCTCCGCATACCTTCGCGGTTCCTCCTTCATCTCGTCATAAGACGGCAGCCTAACACCATCATAGATACCATCGATATCTTTCGTCTTATAAACCGTGCCTGAAATAAAGGTAATGTCCTTGACCGCAATGCCGCTTGCCAGCGCATCTGCAATCTCCACAATAGACTTTTCTCCCATACCGTATGAGATAAGGTCTGCCTGACTGTCCAGAAGAATGGACCGCTTAAAACTGTCAGACCAATAGTCGTAGTGCGCCATCCGTCGGAGACTCGCCTCAATACCACCGATAATAACCGGACTGTCCTTATATACCCGCCGAATCAGATTGCCGTAAACTACTGTGGCGTGGTCTGGTCTTTTGTATGGTTCACCACCGGGCGTATAGGCATCCGTCGGACGATGTTTGCCGGAGACAAAATAATGGTTTACCATCGAATCCATGTTTCCGCCGGATATAAGAAATCCCAATCGTGGTTTACCCAGAATTGTGATACTGTTCTCGTCCTTCCAATCAGGCTGGGAAATGATTCCGACACTGTAACCATGCGATTGCAGGACTCTGCTGATGATGGCATGTCCGAAAGACGGATGATCCACATAAGCGTCTCCGATGACATAGACAAAATCAAGCTGTTCTATATGTTGCTCTTCCATATCCTTTTTTGAAATCGGTAAAAATGCCATCTCTGTCATCACTCCTGTATCGCCTTAATATCTGATCCATTAAGAACGCCCTGTTCTATCAATTCCCTGAAATGATATGTATAATAGTCCGCAAGCCTGCGTTTTTCTTCATCCTGATGTTCAGAATACTTATCATAAACGGCACAAACTTTCATGCCTGCCGCCTTGCCGGACAAAATTCCCGGAATAATATCTTCGAAAACAAGACAATTTTCCGGATTAACATCGAGTCTTTCTGCTACTGCAAGATAAATATCCGGCGCCGGTTTCCCCTTTGCCACATCACATCCTGTCATGATACAGCCGAAATACTGCTCCATCTGACGCATCTTAACAACATTTTCCACCAATTCTCTGGAATTACTTGTGGCAATCCCTGCTTTAATCCCATTTTTTTTGCAATATTGCAGCAATTCTATGACGCCATCCTTCACAGGTACCTCATAGGCATATTTATCCCATGCCATACGGTTCCACTCAGCCTTAATCGTGTCTAAATCATCGGGCAGATTAAATCGCTCTTTGAAATAAACCGCTGTCTCGCTAAAACTCATGCCTTCGATGCAAGCCTGCAGATTCTCAGGCAGCGTAATTCCAAATCTGCCAAGGTACTCTATGTCAATGGTTCTCCACATCCACATGGAATCTACCATGGAACCGTCCAAATCAAAAATAACCGCTTCTATCATTTGTATCCTCCGTAACTACTTTCCTTAATTCTTCTTCCGTCAGTCTGCGGTAATGCCCCTTTGGAAGCTCTGAATCCAACATAAGACTTCCCATACGCAGTCTTTTCAAATAAATCACATCATTGCCGACAGCGTGAAGCATCCGTTTTACTTGGTGAAATTTTCCCTCTGTGATGGTCAATGTAATCCTTTTATCATCTAATATGTGCACAACAGCAGGTTTTGTCAGTGACTTCTCACCGATATCCACGCCCTGCTCTAAACGCATTCTCTGCTCCACATCAAAAGGCTTCGCCAGATGACACTCGTACTCCTTCTCCACATGTTTCGACGGAGACAACAGTTCATGCGCCAATGCACCGTCATTGGTAATCAATAGCAGACCTTCCGTGTCCTTGTCCAGCCTTCCCACCGGAAAAAGGTCATCCCGCCTCTCATCACCAAGCAAATCAATCACTGTCCGCTCACGCACATCTTCTGTGGCTGACACGACGTCTGCCGGCTTGTGCAGCATATAGTAAACAAGCTTCTCATAGGTACATTGCTGTCCTTTATAACAAATTTTATCTGTTTTCTCATTGATATGCTGCTCCGGTTTTTGCACGATATTGTCATTCACCGTTACCTGTCCTGCTTTAATATCTTTTTTTAACTGACTTCTCGTCCCGAGTTGGCAGTCGCATAGAAATTTATCTAACCGCATAATAATCCTCTTCTAAGAATATATATAGAACAACCCTTGTGAAAGGAAGTCTACATTCTATGAACAACAGAATCGACAGCTTCTACCGTTTTCTTTTCACAGTTTTCGCCCTATATCTGGTTGCCCTGCTTCTTTGTTATCCTACACTTTCTTTAGACTACGCCTCCACCGGCTTAAGCCTGTGGCTCATGAAAATGGTTCCTACGCTCTTACCGTTTATGATTCTATCCGGCATTATGATCCGTATGAATCTGACAGAAGGATTTGTCAGGCTGCTCCACCCGTTTCTGCATTGTATATTCGGCACATCAAAAAACGGCTCCTATACTATCATCATGGGATTCTTATGCGGTTTCCCTATGGGTGCGAGAATTGTCGGAGAGCTCTATGAATCAGGGAAATTATCCCGCGAGGAAGCTTCCCGGCTCCTGTATTTTTGTAATAACATCGGTCCTATCTACTTCTTAAGCTATGTGGTTCCTACACTCGCCATTGAAAAGCCGTTCATACCGTTCCTTCTTATGTACGGTATTCCGTTTGTATACGGAATTGTTCTTTGTCGTGCACCATTGCTGCACCGGATGCCGGTAATGGCGAACAAGAACAATGCCATGAATCATATGCCTGCCGCTTCTTGCCACATATACGGAGCCGAAAATATGCCCCAGTCGAAAGGAACTATGTCCCTTCTTGCTGCTATTGATGCTTCCGTATTATCCGGATTACTCGGTATCGCCAAATTAGGCGGCTATATGATATTTTTTAATCTGCTTAATATTGTCTTTATGCCTTTCCATCATGTTAATACACAATTACTCGGTGTTTATCGGTGCATTCTGGAAATCACGAGCGGAATTGACCGTTCTGGTCAATCGCTATTTTATCCGATATTGATTCTTCTGCCCTTCGGCGGGTTCTCATGTATTGCGCAAACTTACAGCATGATTCGCCAGACTGACTTGTCGGTACGCCCATATATTTTTCATAAAGTCATTCAGACAGCGATTACTGCGGTTTGCTATCTGTTTATCTACATCCTTTAACGTCTGCGTCTTCTCCGCCTCTTTCGGCGTTTACGTTTTCTGCCGCCGAGAATCAATAACATAGATATTGTCATGGCAAGCACCAGCAACGCGCAGACGATACATACTGTCAGAAAGTAACCAAAGGATATCGGCTTTTTCTCCTGTTCTTCCGTCAACTCTCTGGTAACCACAATTTCTGTCTTTTCTTTTTCGGATGCTACCGCTTCCGAGACGCTCTTAAGCGCCTCCTGCTCCGCCAATTCTGCCGCGATTTCCTCTGACGTCTTATAATCCATAGACGGTAACGAGACCATATTACTTGTCGTATATAAATCATACCCGTTATACCCGTTCACCACAATCTGCGGTACGATATGCGGAGGAACCTGCATCGTAAAATCAAAGGTATCCGATGATTTGTCCGGCCATCTCTGTAACTGTGAAAAAGTCTGCCCGTTATCGTAGCTGTAGGTGTAATAAAGCATACCGCTATCATAGTCAGCGGCGGATACTTGTACTTTTACTTCTCCGTTTGTCATATTCTGGTCAAGCACTTCAATCATACATATATCCGGTTCTGTTTTATCAGGCGAAACCACATTGGACGGCACATCTACATGTACATTCGGATAACCGCTGTAATCCACGTCCAATTCTTCTGAACTAAGATGGAAATATTTGGCGACGGCGGTCGCATCCAGTTTGCCGAATTCTATCAGCTTTTCATTATGATCATAGAACGGTTGGTCATTCTCTTGATCCAAATGACAATGCTCTATCAGTACACAAGGAATATCCCGTTCTGTTGAATGCCGTATAATTCCGTAGTAATCAATTCCCTTGTTGTTCAGTCTTGTCTTAATACCTCTGGAATACAGACCAAGATCTTGCAGCATGTCCATCTCCACGCTGGCAAAGCTGTAACCCTTGCTGTAATTTTCTCCGTATGCCGATACCCAACACTCCGCACCGAACAGTGTATGATGCTCGGACATATTAAAATGCAGGCAGAACAGGAAGTCTGCATTCACGCTCTCGGCATATTCACATCGCTCTTCCAAAGAAAGCTCCTGATCTCCGGTTCTGGTCATATAGACTGTGATGCCTTCGTATTTGTCCAGTTCTTCTTTCATGGCATTTGCCACAATCATAGTCATTTCTTTCTCGGTGTAATCCTCATACTCTCCGCCAAGATTCTCTCCGCCGTGTCCGGGATCAATGACAATCACAATCTGCTCGGCTTTTATGCCATCATCAATTCCTTCCGTCATTCCTTCTTCCTGTATTTCATTTTCCTGAGCACAAATAAAGCTTACCTGTATAGAAAACAATGCACAAAAAAGCATAATGCTTAACAGCGCTTTGCTGATATGATGCCATATGAACTTATTCCGTTTCAACATTTCTTTGTTTTTACAGTTTCTCAATTTACATTTCCCTTACCGACTCAGTCAGTCAATACTTTATTCTCTTAATTTATACACTGTTGCAAATTGTATAGGCTATTGTCACTAAACAAGCCGGCTTCTTAGGAAACCGGCTCGCAATGATTTCATTTTATTATGATCCATATACCGCTATGTAATACACTACATCAAATCCAGCTGTGCTGGCTCCGAGTCCCCTTCCGCTTCCTTTAACATCTGCTCCACTTGTGCCGGACGAAGCTCCGCACGGTTTGCCTTGACAGTTTCATTATAACTGTTAATGGTATTAAAGAAACTCTGATAATGCTCTGTCGTCGTTGCCAGCGTCGCCGTCATGGCACTTTCCAGATTGGCAAGCATATCGTCTAAATACTGCATTGCCGATGTCCTGACACCGTTCGCCTCTATTGTAGCATTGTTCAGAATCTCCTGCGCCTGCACAGTTGCCATCTTAACCACTTCATTGGCTTGTGCGTATGCCTGCTGCATAATCTCATGCTCATTAATCAACTCGGTAGTCTGTACCGTGGCATCTTTAATCAATGCCTCCGCTTTGGCACGCGCATCATTGAGGATTGCCTCTTTATTGGTGATGATCTTCTGATAACGCTTGATCTCATCCGGAGTCTTCATTCGCAGTTCGCGCAAAAGCTCATCAATCTCTTCTTTGTTTACAATAATGTTGGTTTTGGATAAAGGCTGATACTTGCAGCCGTCAATGTAATCTTCGATTTCGTCGATCAGTTGTTCGATTCTACTGCTCATCTTTACTCCTATCTGTCATATCCGTATTTTTCATATATCAATTTGCCGACGAATTCCGGTACACATTGGGAAATATCTCCGTTAAAACTGGCAATCTCCTTGACGGTTGAAGAACTTAAATACGCGTATTCCAAACTGGTTGTCAAAAACATCGTATCAAGATCACCGCCGGAAAACTTTCTGTTGGTCTGTGCAATCTGTAATTCATACTCAAAATCCGTGAATGCCCGAAGACCTCTGATTGCTACATGAATATTCTGTTCCTTGGCATAATCAATCAACAGACCACTAAAGGAATCAATCTTGACATTAGGAAGATCCTTTGTAGCCTCTTCTAACATCTTAACACGTTCTTCCACAGAAAACAATGGAGTCTTTGTTTTATTATTCAACACACTAACTGTTAATTCATCAAAAATTTCAGCGGCACGTTTGATAATATCCAAATGCCCAAAGGTGACCGGGTCAAAACTTCCCGGATAAATTGCTGCTTTCATAGAAAAGTTATGCCTTTCTCTCGAATTAATAGCTTTTTATTCATAATAAATCACTTTTGTAAAAAAGTCTTTATTTTTTTGCAATTTTTTAAAATTTTTGCATAAACATATGTAATTATACTCTATAACAGAAAATATGTTTATTTGTTTTATAACATTTTTCCTTCGTAATACGAAATCCCATCTGCTCTAAATCCGATAAATCATTCTCAAGCGATGCTTCAATGACAATCAATGTCCTATCTGTCACATAAGGAAGAGAACCGAGCATTCGCAGAACCTGCCTTTCGTAATCTTTATTATAAGGCGGATCCATAAAAATCACGTCAGCTTCTTTTTCATGGATTCCGGGCAGCGCGCTCAAAACATCTTGTTTTAACACCGTTGCCCGCTGTGCAAGCTTCGTAAACTGCAGATTCTCTGTGATACATACCAGTGCATTCTTGTTATTCTCCACAAAGTAAGCATGCCGCGCCCCCCTGCTTAGTGCCTCAATCCCAATACCGCCGCTTCCGCTGTACAAATCAATGAAAACGGCATCGCTAAGGTACGGCTGCAACATATTAAAAAGTGTTTCCTTGATTCTGTCTGTAGTCGGCCTTGTATCCATCCCCTCCGGCGTCTTTAACCGTAGACTTCTCGCAGTTCCCGCTATGACTCTCATATTTCTCATACCTTTCTGCCGTTTTTTGTCAGACTCTTACCTTAACGCCTTTCGAGTCACGTTTGCCGAGCTTGAGTTTATTAAGCTCCAGTATCTTGCCGCCATACTCTATCGTCTGCTCCACCGCGTTCTGCGTGTAGTAGACAGCTTCCACGCTGTCCTTTACCCCAAGCTTCATACCACGCACACCGATTGCACCCTTTTTCTTCTCCGGAATCTCTTCTAATGCAAAGCGCAGAAAATAACCTTCCTTAGATTGTAGAACAATATTGCGCTGCTCTCTGTACGTCACAACATTTATCACTTCGTCGCCGTCCTGAAGCTTTGTCGCAGCCACCGTACGTTTTGCCACATCAAATTCCCCTCCGTCCACAACTTTGAGCATCGCCTGTCTGGTGGCAAAAATAACCCGGTAAAGGTTTAAATCACTCTGGCTCGCGGCAAACACGATATTCTCTTTGGAAGAATCATAGTTGCTGACATTATCTATCGGCACTCCTTTGTCACGGAATTTGCCCAAGGGAAGATCCATCATTTTCACCGTGTGAAGCTGCCCTGTATTGGTAAAAAGGCATACTTTTCCGGTATTTTTACATACAAAGGCATACCTGTTCTCAGCGTCCGCCGCTTCTTTATTTCTCTCATATGCGGCAGTATCGATTGTTTTGGCATATCCGAAACGATCCATCAGAAAAACAATATCCATCTCTTCGACCTTTTTCTCCACATAGACTGCTTCTCTCTCGGTCGTAATCTGTGTTCTTCTCTTGCGTTTATACCGTTCCTTAATTTCATCCAGTTCGTTGATGATAACCTGCGCCATGGAATCTCTTCTTGCAAGGATATCTTCATAACGGTAAATATTCGCCATCGTATCCTCATGTTCGTTAATCAACGCCTCGATTTCTAAGCCAATCAATTTATACAGACGCATATCCAAGATTGCGTTTGCCTGCTTTTCCGTAAACATCAGCTGTGCCGCCATTATCTTTGACTCTTTGGACTTAAATTTAATCCCGTCGATTTTACCTTCAATCAAGCACGCTTTTGCCATAGCACGGTCTTTAGAACCACGCAGAATCTCTATAATCAAGTCGATCACATTACATGCCTTAATGAGACCCTCCTGAATTTCCTTGCGTTCCAGTTCTTTTGCCAACAGATTTGTATATTTTCTTGTCGTGACTTCATACTGGAATTTAACACTTTCTTTAATAATCTGCTTTAAGCCCATAGTCTCCGGTCTTCCGTCGACAATCGCCAGCATATTTACACCGAAAGTATCTTCCAGACGAGTCTTTTTATAAAGCATATTTTTAAAGTTCTCTACATCGGCGTCCTTACGCAGTTCAATCACAATCCGGATTCCCTCTTTTGATGACTGGTTCGTGATATCCACAATATCCTGCGTCTTCTTCGTTTCAGCAAGCGCTGCCACGTCCATTAAAAATTTGCCGATGTTCGCACCAATCATCGTGTAGGGTATCTCGGTGATTACCAGATTCGTCTTTCCGCCCTTGGCTTTCTCAATCTCAACCTTACCTCGAATCTTAATCTTACCAGATCCCGTCTCATATATCTCTGACAGTTCATCTTCATTGATAACAATGCCACCTGTAGGAAAATCTGGTCCCTTGATATAGCGCATCAGTTCTCCGGTAGTGATATTCTCGTCCAACATATAAGCCTTCGTCGCATCAATCACTTCTGCCAGATTGTGGGGAGGTGTGCTCGTCGCCATACCTACGGCGATTCCCTCCGAACCGTTGACGAGCAGATTCGGAATTTTCACTGGCAGAACACTCGGCTCTTTCTCCGTCTCATCGAAATTTGGAATAAAATCCACCACATCCTTATCCAAGTCAGACAGAAAAGCCTCCTGCGTAATCTGCTCGAGACGTGCTTCCGTATAACGCATGGCAGCGGCGCCGTCACCCTCAATATTGCCGAAATTGCCGTGTCCGTCTATGAGCGGCAGCCCTTTCTTAAAGTCCTGAGCCATGACAACGAGTGCCTCATAGATAGAGCTATCTCCGTGTGGATGGTATTTACCCATAGTATCTCCGACGATACGCGCCGATTTACGGTATGGTCTGTCATAACGTATTCCTAATTCATACATGTCATACAGCGTTCTTCTCTGTACCGGTTTCAGTCCGTCCCGCACATCCGGCAGCGCCCTCGCAATAATCACGCTCATCGCATAATCTATAAAAGACTTTTGCATCACTTCAGAATATTCTGTTTTAATGATCCTGTCACTTACACTCATTCGGTCTTCTCTCCTACGGTTTTCCTATATTTGCAACGCAAATCCCGTCTAACTAACTTTGTCGATTTTTCCGAGTTTGCGAAGCAAATCCCATATAACTAGCTTTCTCGATTTTTCCGAGTTTGCGAAGCAAATCCCATATAACTAGCCTTCTCGATTTTTCCGAGTTTGCGAAGCAAATCTCGTAAACGAGCTATGCTCGTTTTTTTACACATCAAGCTCCGCATCCTGTGCGTGCCGGTATATAAATTCCTTACGCGGAGGCACCTCCGTACCCATCAGAAGCTCCGTCACTTCCGACGCCATACGCGCATCCTCGATTTCCACCAATTTCAGCATTCGTGTATCCGGGTCAAGTGTTGTCTCCCACAACTGCTGGGCATCCATTTCCCCAAGTCCCTTATATCTTTGTAGTGTAAAAGGTCCTTTGTGCTTTTTACGATACTTTTCCAGCGCCTTATCATCATAAAGATATTCCTCTTCCCCCTTGGATGGCATCGCCTTGTAAAGCGGCGGCATCGCAATATATACATGCCCCTCAAAAATCAACTCCGGCATAAACCGATAGAACAATGTCAAAAGCAGGTTAGAAATATGAGCACCGTCAACGTCCGCATCAGCCATGATGATAATCTTGTCATAGCGCAGCTTGCTGATATCAAAATCATTGCCATACCCTTCTGAAAAACCGCATCCGAAAGCATTAATCATCGTCTTAATCTCAGCATTCGCCAAAACTTTATCTATACTCGCTTTCTCCACGTTCAAAATCTTACCCCGAATAGGAAGAATCGCCTGAAACATGCGGTTACGCGCCATCTTCGCGCTGCCGCCCGCGGAATCACCCTCAACGATAAATATTTCGCATTTAGAAGCGTCTTTGGATTCGCAATTTGCCAGTTTGCCGTTAGAATCAAAAGAGAATTTCTGCTTTGTCAGCATATTTGTCTTCGCTTTTTCCTCTGTTTTACGAATCTTTGCCGCTTTTTCGGCGCATCCTATAATACTTTTCAATGTTTCAAGATTACGGTCAAAAAATCTCACAATCTCATCGCCCGTCACCTTGCTCACAATCTTTGCAGCATCTTGATTATCCAGTTTCGTCTTGGTCTGCCCTTCGAATCTGGGGTCGGGATGCTTAATCGACACCACTGCCGTCATACCGTTACGCACATCGGCGCCGGTAAAATTGACATCTTTTTCTTTTAAAATATTGAGTCCTCTTGCATAAGTATTGATAACATTAGTGAACATGGTCTTAAATCCGGTCAGATGTGTGCCACCTTCTGCATTATAGATATTGTTACAGAATCCAAGCACATTCTCATGAAATTCATTCACATATTGAAAAGCAACCTCAACTGTAATGCTTTCAGCCTCGCCTTTATAATAAATCACATCGTGTATCGTCTCTTTAGACTTGTTCATATCCTTGATGAACCCTACGATGCCTTCCGGTTCGTGATACTCTATATGTTCTACTTCTTCTTTTCTTTTGTCTTCATAGATAATCGTTAATTCCGGATTAAGATACGCAGTCTCGTGAAGACGGCTCTTAACCTCGTCTTCTTTAAATCTTGTCCTGTCAAAAATCGTATCGTCGGGCAGAAAATTTATCGTGGTTCCGGATTCCTTTGTCTTACCTACTACCGGGAGAAGTCCTTTGTCCAGTTCCATCGTCGGCACGCCTCTCTCATAATGATCCTCATAGATAAAACCTCCCGTCTTGACTGTCACATGCATGTATGCAGATAATGCATTGACGACGGAAGAACCGACACCATGTAGACCTCCGCTGGTCTTATAAGCCTCATTGTCAAACTTACCACCTGCATGCAGCGTGGTAAATACAAGCCGCTCTGCACTAATCCCTTTCTCGTGCATCCCCACCGGAATACCGCGCCCATTATCCGATACGGTTGCCGAACCGTCCGCCTCCAGCGTTACCCGTATGGTGGAACAAAATCCTGCCAAGTGCTCGTCCACCGCATTGTCCATGATTTCATATATTAAGTGGTTGAGTCCTTTCGTAGACACACTGCCTATATACATACCCGGTCTTACTCGAACCGCCTCGAGTCCTTCCAGCACTGTAATACTGGACGCATCATAGTTATTCGCTTCGTTGGTCTTTGCCATTTATCTGCACCTCTTATTTCCGGTTGTCGGGATTTTACACACAAAAAAGAATATGATTCCAGAATTTATCACAAATCATATTTTATCATATATTTTGTATTTTGCAAAGTATAATTACTACATATAGTGTTATGTCTCAGCATATTCTATCAATTCCGGGGCAAGGTATTGACAGATCAGTTCCTCTAATTTCACTGAATCAATCGGCTTAGACAGATAATCCTCAAATCCAGCCTTCAGATACTCTTCTTTTGCCCCTACAATCGCATTCGCCGTAAGTGCGATTACCACGGACGGATTCTGCATATACTCTTTTATCTGACGCATATTGTGTAATGTTTCCACGCCGTCCATCTCCGGCATCATATGGTCAAGAAAGATAATGTCATAATGGTTCTGTCTAACTTTATCCAGACACTCCGAACCGCTAAGTGCAGAATCAAACTGAACCTTCAACCGCTTAAGCAGTCCTTTTACCACTGTAATATTGACGCGATTATCATCAACCGCCAGTATTTTTGCCTTCGGCGCTATGAATATTTTTCCTGCTCCGTTGTTATTTACCGTGGCATCATCAGCTGCCATTCTGTAATCTCCAAGTGTTTCCGTTCCGACTATCTTCTGGGGAATCACAAAAGAAAATGTACTTCCTCTGCCATACGCACTATCCACTGTCAGATTGCCCTGCATCATTTCTACCAGCCGTTTCGTGATACTCAACCCTAATCCGGTTCCCTCAACGCTCTTATTCCTCATCATATCAAGTCTCGTAAACGGATTGAAGAGCATGTGCAATTCCTCATCCCTGATTCCGATTCCCGTATCTGACACGGTAACGCGAAGCTTTAATATATCTTCTTGGATATCCGCACAATCAATTTTCATCGTCACTGTGCCATTTTGTGTGTATTTGACTGAGTTAGTCAACAGGTTGATGATGCATTGTTTGATTCTCATTTCATCTCCATGCAGATTCCGGGGAAGCTTTGCATCCCATATAACCTTGAACGCAAGATTTTTCTCTTCCGCCCTCATTGATATCATATTTTCAATATCAAGAATCATACTTCCGAGATGATAATCGTTTTCTGTAATTTCCATCTTACTTGATTCAATCTTAGACAAATCAAGAATATCATTAATAATAGACAGTAATGTCTTACCTGCACTGTTTATATTCATAGCGTATTCTCTGATATTATCAGACTCTGTCTCCCGCAGAATCATCTCATTCATACCAAGCACGGCATTAATCGGCGTTCTGATTTCATGAGACATACGTGCAAGGAATGAACTTTTCGCTTCATTAGCGTGTTCTGCATCTTCTTTTAACTCAATCAACTGTTTCGTATAAAGATAATTATCCGTCATATCGGAAATGCGGTATAAAATACCTGCTTTACGCTGGTTATCATCAAATATCTCACTTCTTTGCCATTTATAGAAACGTTCCTTCAACATAAAACCCTCTGCATGCGCCTCCATAAATGCAAAAATTCTTTCGTTGACCGCATCTTTGTCATTCCAATCCATATCCGGAAATATCAATCCGGCTTCCCTGTTGGAGTAGACAACGGCGCCGAGTCCGTCTGTAACAAGAATGCCTTCTTTTATCTCATCCACAACTCTGTCCTTGGCGCTCTCTACCGTATCAAACAAGCGGTAACGGTACATAACAAATACAAGAAACGATTCGGTAATCAGCATGGAAATCGGGTAGGAATCATAACGTCCAAGAAAACCTAGTATTTTCAGCATCCAGAAAATAATCGGCAGGAGTGATGCCCCGAAAATCAGGAGCAGCTCAGGACGTTTCTCATCCTTATGCTCCAACACGGACTGCACCATAATCAAGGCAATAATAATCCCCAGCACGGTTGTAAACACAATCCACCAATAATAGAATGTCCCCGGCTCATAAATCCATATATAGAAATCTCCTTCTTCCGTGTAGGTAATGCTCTTGTAATACAATGTATTATAATCTATCGTGAATATCAGCATTAAAATAAAAAAATGGTCGATTGTATAGAAGCCCTTAATGAATTTCAGCCATTTATCATTCCGGTGATTACTGTACAGGCATGCAAAATACAAAAAGCATAAAAGTCCCATCGTCGTTCCGATATATTCCATTTTTACTGCAAGACGTGTCACTTCCAGACTTTTACTCTGAAGTTCGAAAAAATACCCTGCAATATCCATCAGTGTAAACAATGTTCCTGCAAACAGAATCTTTTGCTGTTCGGATGGCTTGGCAATGTAAACCAGCAAGACCATAAGAAAACAGATAATAATTCCTACGCCGTGTATTGTCAACATTATGTTCATAATAAAACCTCAATTTCCCTTATCGATATTCGACCGCTACCTCATATATGTATTCCCTGCCACGTCTGCCAAGTCTTGTAAGAATTCCCATGTGCATTAAAAGCGGTACGGTAACACCCGCCAAATCTCTGTGTATTCCCGCCGCCTGCGCAAATTCTTTGACTGTAAAAGGCTCTTGTATCTCATAAGGTACAAACTGTGTGAAGTCCTCCGTGCGCTCTATAAGAACCTCGTCATAAAGCTCCAGCGGCATCCTGTCATAACGGCTGGACCCCCGCTTTTTGTTCTTGCTCCATCCATTTAAAAGCCGGTACTCATCCATATCAACCAAAGGAAATGCAAAAGACAAATTCGGATGTCCCAAATACTGCTTAATCTTATACAATTCCGGAAACGCATGGTATGCCGTACCGGTTATCGGAGACTTATGCTTCTTTGACAACTCGCCCGATTCCTCATCCATCCAAACAACCCATTTGTGGTGCGGAATCGGCAAAACTACAAGGACGGGATATAACGGCAAAAAAGCTGCAAGTTTCGGACGCAGCTTATTAAAATTACCATTCTGTATCTCTATGATACACTCTCCGGTATAGATATCGGCAATATATCCTTCAATCGGCACTTCATGATAATCTTCATCCGGCTCGTAATACAGTTTCATTACAGCGTGAACCGTCTTCTCACGAAGCGTCCCGAACCCATGCGGATCATTCTGTTTCAGTAACACTTTAAGTTTCGCCTGTTCAAAAGCGTCTTTATCTAAGCATTTCAAAATATATCCCTCATTATTCTGCAGAAAAGTAAAATGATTTACATTTTTATATATTTATTATATAATAATGTATATTATTTAGCCATTTACATTTTTCTACATTTATAGACATACATCGATTGACGGGATGAAAATTATGAATCATTATATCTCATATATCAAGAAAATATTGACTGGCAGAGCTCGCATCACGGACAAACAAAAATTCAGCGTTATCATTTATTCCGTGGCTTTAGTTCACTTTTTTCTCTCTATCACATTTGGATATTTCAGGGTTATTCCTCTGTTCATTTTTAATATAGTCAGTGTATTCACTTATTTATCCTGCACCCAGTTAATACGCCGGGAACATTTCTGGCCGGTATACTGCATCACATATTCAGAAATTATTCTGCATTCCTTTGTCTCGACCATTTATATCGGATGGCAGTTCGGATTCGCACAATACATTATTGCGCTGATTCCGGTAGGCTTCTACATCTGTTATACCATGAATACGGGGCACCGTAAAATGGTTATTGCTACAGGATCAGCCTTTTTCTCCATGGTATCTTTTTTGAGCTGCAAACTGCTATCGTTCTTCACCACTCCGGCATACGAACACTTAATGCATAATTGGGAATTAAGATTGTACATTTTTAATTCCATTTGTACTTTCGTATTCCTCATCGTATTTTCGTTGATTTTTATTTCGGAGATAAAAATGTCCAATTCTCAACTGCGCCATCAAAATGAGATTCTGGATAAGCTTGCAAGTACTGATCCGCTGACTGGTTTATATAACCGCAGAAGTATGGATGTGTTTTTGAATCAAGCCTTGAAATCCGAATCCGGTTTTTCTCTTATTATGAGTGACATTGATAATTTCAAAAGCGTCAATGACACTTACGGACATGATTTCGGCGACATCGTCCTAAAAGAGGTTGCGCATATCACCATGAAACAGGTCGGCACCAACGGATATGTCTGCCGCTGGGGCGGCGAGGAAATCTTAATCCTTGTCAGCAGCTCCGCCAAGGAAACAGCCGGACGTATTGCTGAGAATATCAGGAGAAATGTTGCCAACCACGTATTCGAACTGAATAATAAGTGGATTCATTGTACTCTTACCCTCGGGATTTCTACATACAAGGACGGCGAAAGTGTTGAAGAGACGATAACAAATGCTGACTACAATCTCTATCAGGGTAAGAGGAGTGGCAAAAATAAAGTTGTCGCATAACAGAATATATACTGTATTGAATTATAGTTTTTTAACATTTCTGTCTCCGTGCAGGATACGCTCCTGATCGGAGACATTTAACGGCGTGATCTTACCTGTTCTGTCATAATAAGTTAACAGCGTAGAGTTCTTAGCCATCGTTTTTTGACCGTTCTGCGTGACCAGATTCATCACCTGTTCCAAATTGCCGGAACGTAAATATTTCTGGATTTCCTTATCCCGTTCCGCCTCGCGTCTCATTTGTTGTCTCGCAGCATCCTCCGGATTCCTTAAACTTTCCAGTTGATTCAGTGCAAGATATTCTTCCGTCAGTCTCTCCGGCTCACTTAGGTCCCTGTCTGATTCCTCTTGCGCTGTGTCATTCCATATTTTATAAAAGAAATCCTTTATCGCCTGCACAAATACTACAGCCAATGAACGCAGCGAATCAAACAGACCCTGTCCGTCTGATTGATTCTGTGCCGCATTATCACGCTTAACGTCAGAGGAAGCAGGAGCTTTGCCAGACAATTCCAGCCTGACGCCGCTCTGCATCATAGTACGTTTTCCGCTTATATCGGCTGAATTGACTCCTTTACTGTCTCCAGTCTGCTCTTTCTTATCTTTGTCTTCTTTCTCCTCCGGAGCACGCTGATAATTCAGACTAAACTTCTCACCGTTTCCCGTCTTATCCGCCGCATCGGGCATTTTCAGTTTTGAATAATCATAATAATCGTTTCCGTTTACTCTATTAACCATGTCTCATCTTATTTTTGATTGATATAGTTTACAAGCCCTTCCGCCGCAATAATCTTCTGCATAAACTCCGGAAATGCCTGACCCTTATAAGTTGTATTTTTCGTCACATCGGTAATAACACCCGTGTCAAAGTTCACTTCAACCACATCGCCGGCTTCTATCTCTTCTGCCGCTTTAGGGCACTCAATAATCGGAAGTCCGATATTAATTGCATTGCGATAGAAAATTCTTGCAAAAGTCTCTGCAATAACACAGCTTACCCCCGCCGCTTTAATGGCAATCGGTGCATGTTCTCTGGAAGACCCGCAGCCGAAGTTCTTAGCAGCTACAATAATGTCTCCCTTACTTACTTTATTCACAAATTCCTTATCTATATCTTCCATACAGTGTGTCGCCAATTCCGCAGGATCGGACGAATTTAAATAGCGTGCAGGAATAATCACATCTGTATCTACATTATCTCCATATTTAAAAACTGTTCCCTTTGCTGATTGCATAATTCTACCTCCTTATATTGGAAAATTTCTCCATTCTTTTGAGTTTGCAAAGCAAATCTCACAAAGTTAATCTCGAAAAGATTTACTTTTTTAAAGCTGACACGGACAGGAAATCTTTCCGGTTACTGCGCTCGCCGCCGCCACCGCCGGACTTGCAAGATATATCTCGGAATTTACATGTCCCATACGTCCTACGAAATTACGGTTTGTGGTGGAAACACAGCGTTCTCCCTCTGCAAGAATACCCATATATCCGCCCAGACAGGGACCACAGGTAGGAGTGCTTACAATGGCACCCGCCTCAATAAAAGTTTTGAGCAGCCCCTCTTCCATCGCCTGCAAATAAATCGCCTGTGTTGCCGGAATAACAATGCATCTCATTCCTTCAGCAACATGTCTGCCTGCTAACACTTTGGCTGCAATCCTTAAATCATCTAACCTGCCATTGGTACAAGAACCGATTACCACTTGATCAATTTTGATATCTTCTTTGATTTCATCGATGGTTTTCGTATTCTCCGGCAGATGAGGAAATGCTACCGTCGGTCTTAAATTGCCCAAGTCAATCGTATACTCCTCATCATACACCGCATCCTCATCCGCTTCATATATTTTATATTCACGCACGGAATGCTCCTTCATATATGCTTCTGCAAGTTCATCGACAGGAAAGATGCCATTCTTGCCACCCGCCTCAATAGCCATGTTTGCAATTGTGAACCGATCGTCCATAGACAGATTCTTGATACCGTCCCCTACAAACTCCATAGACTTATACAATGCACCATCCACGCCAATCATACCAATAATATGTAAAATAACATCTTTGCCACTCACCCACTCGGAAGGTTTACCGGTCAAATTAAATCTGATTGCGGAAGGAACCTTAAACCACGCCTTACCGGTCGCCATTCCAGCCGCCATATCCGTACTTCCCACACCTGTGGAAAAAGCACCCAGTGCACCGTAAGTACATGTATGGGAATCCGCCCCGATAATCACATCTCCGGCTACCGTAAGTCCTTTTTCCGGCAAAAGCGCATGTTCGATTCCCATCTGTCCGACCTCGAAGTAATTCGTAATCTCGTTTCTGCGGGCAAACTCACGCACACATTTACAATGTTCCGCTGACTTAATATCTTTATTCGGCACAAAGTGATCCGGTACCAATGCAATCTTATCTTTGTCGAACACGCCATCCACATTCATTTTTTCCATTTCTCTGATTGCGACCGGACTCGTAATATCATTCCCCAATACTAAATCCAAATCCGCCTCAATCAACTGACCTGCTTCCACACACTCAAGTCCCGCATGAGCCGCCAATATTTTCTGTGTCATTGTCATTCCCATACCTGTTCCTCCTTTATACATAACAAGGTTTGCCCAGAGAACCCGGACAAACCTTTTCAATCACTTCATTTCTACTATTACCTCGTCCATGGAATGAGTCGTAATATACTCAAAAAGATCAGCCATCTGCTCCGGCGTGATACTCATATCCATTTTAATCCACTGAATGACGACAAACGCCATGGACTGGGCATAATACTCTGCCATTAAACTTGTTGTCAATCCTCTTTTCGCCAATTTCATTTCGCTGGTCTGCTCATTGATGAAGGTATATAACAAATCCTTGATAAATTGTCTGGCAATCTTCTCACAGGAATGCTGTCCTTCCAGCCTAACTACTTTCTTATAAAATTTCTTGTCTTTGAGCAGATTATCAAAAATCTGAATCATACTTTTCTTAATCTGCCCTTTCTGCATAAGCGGAATAACCGGTTCTAAAATATCTTTGTATATCATCCATTCCAGCAGTTCATATTTATCTCTGAAATGATTATAGAAGGTCGGACGTATGACTCCCGCCCCGTCCGTAATCTCTTTGATTGTAATTTTATCAATCGGTATCTTAAATGCAAGAACCTTAAAGCTATCAGCCAGCATTTCGTTCACATTGGTCTTGGATTGCATAATCACTCCGTATTAGTTGTTGATCAGTTTATCTTCACCATTCCAACTATAAAGTTTTCTGATATCCTCACCCACTACTTCTGAAGGATGTTCGGATGCCAGTTTTCTCATAGCCTTAAAATGCACCTGTCCGCCTGCTGAAGACATATCCAGCAAGAAATCTTTAGCGAAAGTACCATCCTGAATATCGGACAGAATCTTCTTCATTGCTTTCTTCGTATCCTCTGTGATAATCTTCGGTCCGGTAATATAATCACCATACTCAGCCGTATTTGAAATAGAATATCTCATTCCTGCAAAACCGGACTGATAGATCAAATCAACAATCAGTTTCATCTCATGAATACACTCAAAATATGCATTTCTCGGATCATATCCTGCTTCAACCAGCGTCTCAAAGCCCGCCTGCATCAGAGCGCACACACCACCGCAAAGAACTGCCTGCTCGCCGAAAAGGTCTGTCTCTGTCTCTGTTCTGAATGTAGTCTCTAAAACGCCTGCTCTCGCACCTCCGATGGCAAGTGCATAAGCTAAAGCCATATCCTGTGCTTTGCCGGTAGCGTCCTGATGTACAGCCACAAGGCAAGGTACACCCTTACCTGCCTGATACTCGCTTCTTACCGTATGTCCCGGTCCTTTCGGAGCAATCATTGTCACATCTACATCCTTAGGAGGTACGATGCAGCCAAAGTGAATGTTAAAGCCATGTGCAAACATTAACATATTGCCTGCCTCTAAGTTTGGTTCAATATCTTTCTTGTACATGGCAGCCTGTAATTCATCGTTAATGAGAATCATGATGATATCTGCCTTCTTTGCCGCCTCGGCAGCCGTATATACTTCAAATCCCTGTGCTTCTGCCTTTGCCCATGATTTAGAGCCTTCGTACAGACCGATAATCACATGGCAGCCGGATTCCTTCGCATTTAACGCATGCGCATGTCCCTGACTTCCATAGCCAATCACTGCGATTGTCTTACCGTCCAACAGAGATAAGTTACAATCTTCCTGATAAAAAATCTTTGCCATTTCTTTATTCCTCCGTTTGTTGATAGATTTGATATAGCCTTATATGTTTCTGTATAATTTCAAGGGATATCCCCATTCATTACCGATATCACTTCCAGACATGACATAGCTGCACTTGGGCATCATTCTTTGATGCCTTAGCTCAACTTCATGTCTTATTCAAGATATGTAACATTCTCGATACCGCGCCCTAATCCGGCAATACCCGTTCTGGCAAGTTCCAGTATCTCATAGCCGTCCAGCATCCTGATAAATGCCTCTATCTTATCCTGATCACCGGTAAGCTCAATCATCAAACTCTCCGGTGTCACATCAATGACATTGGCACGGAACAGATTGGCCACCGCAATAACATCCTGACGCTGTGTCACGGACACCCTGACCTTAATCATGGCAAGCTCCCTGTACACACTTTCTTCTGGTCGAAGCTCCTTAAGATCCCTGACATCGATTAACTTTGCAACCTGTTTTTCAATCTGATCCAGAATCTCATCGTCTCCCGAAGTCACGATTGTAATTCGAGTAAAACGCGGGTCTGCTGTCACTCCTGCCGTAATACTGTCAATATTATAACCACGTCTGGAAAAAAGCCCGGCTATACGGCTAAGTACACCTGATGTATTATCTACTAACAACTGCAATACTTTCTTCTGCATATAATAACCTTTCTGTACACGATAGACTATCTTACACACCGTCAATTATTGTATCAATTCAAATAACAAAAGTCAACCTTGCTTACTTTCAGTTTAATATTTCATCAGCTGTCTTACACATCCGTTTCCATACATTTCTGCAAAGCGAGGGTTCCCGTTCTTGCAACTTCCACGATGCTGATTGACTGCATCATACTGATAAGAAGCTGTATTTTCTCCGGCACGTCACATATCTGTATGATCATCGTCTTCTTCGACATATCTACGATTTGAGCCTTCATGATCTCACAGGTTTCCATGATATCTCTTCTGTTTCCTTTATTATATTTTACTTTCATCAGCATCAATTCTCTGCTGATGCTGGCTGTCTCATCAAATGTCTTGACCTTGATGACATCCAGTTTCTTATTGAGCTGCTTTTCTATCTGCTCTATGGTACGCTCATCTCCGCTGCTGACAATCGTCATACAGGAAGTCTCCGGATCATCCGTCTCACCTACCGCAAGGCTGTCTATGTTAAAACACCTTCTGGAAAAAAGCCCAGCCACCTTACATAGCACACCTGATCTGTTTTCCACTAAAACCGAATAAATTCTTTTCATTTTAAACCCCGTTTCTGCACCTATTTTCTATAATACCCGTTCAATTACTTCACAAGATCCATCGGGTCAATGAGGCACTCTAATAATACTGATTCATTCTTTGCAAGAAATTCCTCAATCACTTCCCGCGCCCCTTCCATCGTGGAAAGTCTCATAAACTTCATATCATAAGCCGATGATAATTTCCCTAAATCGGGGCTGCCCGACAAGTCTACCACCGAATAATTATCTTTATAGGTATAATGCTGATATTCTCGCACCATGCCGAGATAATTATTTTTGAGCACGATAATCTTCACCGGGATATTGAACTGCCGCATAGTAGCAAGTTCCATCATGGACATCTGGAAAGAACCATCTCCGCACACAGCAACTACCTGCCTGTTTCTGTCGGCAAGCTTTGCTCCCATCGCCGCCGGGATGGAATATCCCATCGTACCCATGCCTCCCGTAGTCAGAAATCTGCCTTCCTTGACAATATGGTAGTTACACGACCATATCTGATTCTGTCCCACATCTGCAACATAAACGGCATCGTCTTTCATGGCTTCGGACAGCATACGGATAAACTCCGCAGGATCTACATAGTCCGGATTGGGCTTTCTTACACGTCCCATCGTCTCTCGATACTCGTTTAAGGTCTGAATCCATTCTTCATGTTCGCAGGTAAACTCTTCTTCCATAAAATCTGCAATAATATGTTTGGCATCTCCCACGAGAGGAATCGTCGGTCCGACATTCTTGCCGATTTCAGCCGGATCCACATCGATATGTACTAAGACTTTATTCTCTGTAATCAAATCCGGCTGGCTCACCGCTCGATCCGCCACTCTGGCGCCCACCATAATAAGCAAATCTGATTCATTCATTGCACGATTGGCATAAGGATTCCCATTGTTTCCGACCATACCGTAGTACATCGGATGTTTTGTCGGCATCACACCGATTCCCATCATTGTTGAAACGACCGGCACACGGTGTTTCATTGCAAACGTCCGAAGCTCCTTCTCGGCATCACTTAAGAGCACACCGCCTCCGGCACATATGATAGGGCGCTTTGCCTTGGACAGCTCTTTGACCACTTTCTTAATCTGCACGGTATGTCCTTTCACCGTAGGTTTATATGTGCGCATATTTACTTCTTCGGGATATCTGAATTTACTGATTACAGCATTCTGAATATCAATCGGCACATCAATTAATACCGGACCTTTTCTGCCGGAATTAGCAATATAGAATGCTTCTTTGAAGATGCGCGGGATTTCGTCTGCGTCTTTTACCAGATAGCTGTATTTCACAAAAGACTCCACGGCACCGGTAATATCCGCCTCCTGAAATACATCCGAGCCTAACAGTTCGCTGTTCACCTGTCCAGTAATGCACACGAGAGGTATACTGTCCGCAAATGCCGTTGCAATGCCTGTAATCACATTGGTTGCTCCGGGACCGGAGGTCACCGCACACACTCCCACTTGTCCCGTCACCCGCGCAAGACCACTCGCCGCATGCGCCGCATTCTGTTCCGTACGAATCAGTATCGTATCAATCTTAGAATCCAGTATACTATTATAAAAAGGACATATTGCTACCCCGGGATAACCGAATACATATTTTACGCCTTCTTCTTCAAGGCATTTCACCATAGCGTCCGCACCTATCATATTTATTCTCCCTCTATATTCAAAATTCTCTTCGTCAGCTTCACGGCATCCGCCGCGTCTTTGGAATAACCGTCAGCGCCGATTTCGTCTGCATAATCCTGTGTAATGACTGCCCCGCCGATGATAATCTTGGCGGATACATTATTCTTCTTGGCATATTCAATCACATGCCGCATCTGCTGCATAGTAGTGGTCATAAGCGCCGACAGCGCAATCACTTGTGCGTGATGTTCTCTGGCTGCCTCTATAATCTTCTCTTTCGGCACATCTTTGCCAAGGTCAATGACTTTAAATCCATAATTCTTAAGCATAAGCGCTACCAGATTCTTGCCGATATCATGTATGTCACCCTCCACCGTAGCAATCACCACCGTCGGCATCTCCCTCTCCGACTGTCCTGCTGCAAGCATCGGTTCCAAATACTCGATGGAAGCTTTCATGGCTTCCGCGCTGGCAATGAGCTGCGGCAGGAAATATTTCCCTTTGTCAAAAAGCTCTCCTACTTCATTGATTGCCGGCAGCAGAACGTTATCTAGAAGTTCTTTCGCCTCATGTCCTTCTTCGAGCGCCTTCTTCGTATCTTCCACGATTGCCGCACTGTTTCCCTTTAACACATCCGCATGAAGTTTCCCTGTAGCAGTCGCATTTCCGCTATCCTGTTTTCCCGCCGACATATTGATATGAATGCTGGTGTTTGCTGTCAACGTATTTCCTGTTTCTTCCCTTTTGGCTTTCACTGCATCCATCAGTTCAATATATCTGATATCCGCCCCATCTTTATTTAAAAGCAAATCCGATGCAAAAGCACAGCTCACCAACAGTTCCTGTGAGGGATTGGCGATTGCCATTGTAAGACCTGCTTGAATCGCCATCGTTAAAAATGTTGTATTGACAAAGCTTCGCTCCGGTAATCCGAAAGAAATATTGGATAATCCGCAGATGGTTGCCAACCCATTCTCCTTACAGTAACGGATTGTCTGAAGTGTCTCCATGGCAGCAGTTTTATTCGCACCTACGGTCGTCACCAAACCGTCAACGACGATATCTTCTTTGCGCATACCGATTTCATAAGCGCGTGCCTGTATTTTTTCAATAATGCTAATCTTTTCTTCCAAATTCTCAGGCAGTCCCTTGTCGGACAGCGGAAGAAGTACAAACATCGCTCCGTATTTCTTTGCTATTGGCAGTAAATTATCTATTTTTACTTTTTCATAGGAAATGGAATTGATGAGCGCCCTGCCGGGGTATCTGCGCAGAGCCGCCTCCAGCACATCCACATGACTGGAATCCAAAGATAGCGGCAGACTCGTGATTGTGCCCACCGTCTCAATTGCATTAAGCATCATGGCTTTCTCATCAATACCGCTCATACCCATATTGATATCCAGAATGCCTGCACCGCATGCCTCCTGTTCCTCGGCAAAATCCGCTACCATATCCATAGTGCCTGCCCGAAGCTGTTCCTGCAGTTTCTTTTTACCTGTCGGATTGATACGTTCTCCGACAATAATAAAATTATCGTCAAGCCCAAAGGCAACCGTCTTTCTCTCACTTGTCAAAAACCGTTTACAAGGCGCTTCCCTATGCACAATCTGCATATTATTCACAGCTTCTTTGGTCATGCGAATATGTTCCGGCGTCGTTCCGCAGCAGCCTCCCACAATGGACGCGCCTGCTTCCACCAAATCTTTCATACATGTGGCAAATTCTTCGGCTCCCATATCGTAAACCGTATTTCCGTCAGCATCTAAGGATGGCAATCCGGCATTCGGCTTGGCAATAATCGGAACCTTAGTCACTTCCGCCATGCGCCGTATCACATCTATCATCTTATCTGGACCCGTAGAACAGTTCGTCCCGATTGCATCTGCGCCAAGGCTCTCCAAAACCACCGCTGCCGTGACCGCATCTGTTCCGTACAACGTTCTTCCGTCCGCCTCAAAAGTCATAGTGACCATCACCGGAAGGTCACAGCTTTCCTTAGCTGCAATTAACGCCGCTCTCGTCTCCTGCAGGCTCATCATAGTCTCCACTACCAGAAGATCCACACCCGCTTCCTCCAGATAGCCGATCTGCTCTTTATAAATGTCAATCAATTCCTCGAAATCCAGATGCCCCATCGGTGCAAGCTGTTCGCCCGTCATAGTCAGATCGCCTGCTACATATGCCTTGTCACCAACAGCCTCTCTTGACAATGCTACCAGTTCCCTATTCATCTGACGAATCTTATCTTCCAGCCCGTATTCCTTTAATTTAATTCGATTTGCCGTAAATGTAGGAGCATAGACAATATCGGAGCCTGCCTCTACAAACTCGCGCTGAAGCGAAATCATGATTTCTCTGTTATCTAATATCCATTGTTCCGGACATACTCCCGTCGGCATTCCCTTTTTTTGCAGATTAGATCCTGTGGCTCCATCCAGATAGATAGGATGTTCTTTAATCAATGCTTGAAATTCCTGTTTGTTCATTTCACTCTGTACTCTCCTGTGTCGGCTCTTCGTAGAAAACAGTATCGTCCGTATCAAAATTATCTTCACTTTCAGTTGGTAGCTCTTCTGACGGTCCAGCCCCTTCCGGTGAAGACTCAGGTGTCTCCTGTTCTTCATCATCTGTCTTATTCAGATAACCGCCGCCTAATATACTGTTCTCTTCCGTATAAGTTACCCCTTCGCCCTCCGGAATCTCTCCATGCAGAATCTGGATAATATACTGAATACGAATATTTGCCCTGTCATAATATTCTCTTGCCGCCTGCGCAACCGCCTCATCAAACGGACTGGATTCGTATGCCGTATGATACAGCGCAACCGCCTGCTGCATATTTTCGTCCGCCTCGTCCGCCAGACTGTCCACTGCCGAAAATCGCTCCGGTACGGTAAGCCCTGCCATCCATGTAAACTCAGCCTGCAGCTGATCAAGATAAGAAAGAAGCTGGCTCGTTGCATCCGGAGCAGAAGCATCAATGGAATTCATTCCGTCATTGAATGCCGCAATATGTTCAAAAAATGTATTCATGTCTTCCTGATATGCAGTCAGTTCCTCATCGTTCTTACCGCACGCTGTAAGCAACAATCCGCATAACAGGCTGACACATAAGATGATCGTTCTTTTTATGTTCTTCAAAACTATCTCCTCCAGCAGTATACTTCATAAATAATATGATTCAAAATAATCCCTATTTATAAATAGTACTGATTTCCAACGTTTAAGTCAACTATTTTTGTGCCGGTCATACGGAATCCGGCATATTCAGATACACCAAAAGCCTTACAACGGCTTTTTCAAGCGTCATAAGGCTTTTATATGGCATGATTCTATCATCTGGTAAATTCTATCATTTCATGATCAGATTTCTATCTCACAATCCGGCTCCACTTTCTTGCATGCTTTCAGCACCTTCTTCATAACTGCCTTCTCGTCGGCTCCTTCTGCGAATTCTACTTTCATTTTCTGTGTCATAAAGCTCACTACTGCTTCCGCAACACCCTCTGTCTTACTTGCGGCATCCTGCATTTTCTCTGCGCAGTTAGCACAGTCCACTTCAATCTTATAAGTCTTGGTCATACCTATTCCTCCATTCATGTTTCGATCATACCTATTTCAGTTTTACTTGTCACAGGAAGAATGCAAACATTTCTTATTCTTCCACGTGCTCCATCCCCATACTGATGATAGAACGCACATGCTCATCGTCCAGTGAATAATAAATCGACTTTCCTTCTCTTCTGAACTTCACCAGTTTGGACGTCTTAAGGATTCGCAGCTGATGACTCACGGAAGACTGACTTAAATTCAACAACCCGGCAATGTCGTTCACACAAAGTTCATGTTCAAACATGGCATACAGAATCTTGATTCTCGTAGAATCTCCGAATACCTTAAAAAGCTCAGCCAAGTCGTACAGAATTTCATCATCAGGCTGCTGTTCCTGCATTTTATGAATAACAGTCTCCCTCTCTGCCTGTGATTCTTTTTCCACGTTCATTGTCTTCTCTTTGCTTTCTTCTGCCAATATCATCTCCTCCAAGCATATTACAAATCAACATATGTTTAATTGTTCATATGTATAATAATATAATATATCGGAAATGTCAACCGGATTTCATTATTTCTGTACAATTTTTATACTAACCTAATCAGCGTATCTGTCCGTTGCCTCGTATCATATACTTGTAAGTTGTCAGTTCCCTAAGTCCCATCGGTCCTCTGGCATGAAGCTTCTGCGTGCTGATTCCGATTTCTGCGCCGAATCCGAATACAAAACCATCCGTAAAACGTGTGGACGCGTTGACATAGACACATGCGGAATCAACGCCTTGCAAAAACTTCTCAGCATGTTCTGTGTTCTCTGTAAGAATAGCATCGGAATGTCTCGTGTTATATCGATTGATATGCGCCACAGCTTCCTCTACGCAAGATACTGTTTTCATCGAGATAATATAATCCAAATATTCCCTTCCGTAATCTTCCTCCGTTGCATCCGTTGCATCGGGAATCAAAGCTCGTACTCTCTCGTCTCCACGTATTTCCACGCTATTTTCTTTCAATGCTTCACCCAAAGCAGGCAGAAAACGATCCGCTATCTTCTCATGTACAAGCAGTGATTCGCATGCATTACATACGCCGATGCGTTGCGTTTTGGCGTTGATAATAATCGGAATTGCCTGCTTTAAATCCGCATCTTCATCCACATAGATATGACAGTTGCCCGTTCCGGTCTCGATTACCGGTATCGTACTGTTCTCCACAACGGCACGAATCAACCCTGCGCCGCCTCTCGGAATCAATACATCCACGTACTGCTTCAGCTGCATAAACGCCGTCGTAACCGCCCGGTCATTATCAGTAATAAGCTGTATCGCATCAGCGGATATCTGCTTTTGTGTTAAAGTCTCTCTAATCACTTCCGTGATTGCCGCATTAGAATAAAAGGCATCTTTACCGCCTTTTAAAATAACTGCATTTCCGGTCTTAAAACACAAACCGAACGCATCAGCTGTCACGTTAGGTCTCGCCTCATATATAATACCGATTACGCCCATCGGTACTCTGACTTTATTGATGTGTAGTCCGTTTGGTCTATCAAAAGATTCCATTATCTCACCGACCGGATCGTTGAGCTCTGCAATTTGGCGCAAGCCTTCCGCCATACCTTCTATACGCTCCGGCGTCAATTTCAAACGATCCAACAGACCTTCCGCCATGCCGTTTTGTTTCGCAATCTCATAGTCTTTTGCGTTGGCTACAAGAATACGTTCTGTTTCTCTCACTAACGCATCGGCTGCACTCTGCAGCGCGTTATTCTTGACTGTTTCAGTCAGTTTCTGTAATTCACATTTTGCCTCAACGGCTTTTTGTCCCAAATTCTCTAAGTATTCCATTTTTACCTCATTTCTGCTCTGCTTTTTATGTCATGATATCTGTTCATTATAATACATATTTTTCTCCGTAATTATCATATCCGGTTTTATATCATGTATCTCACAAGGAATCCGTTCAAGTACCTGACAGTGATAGGCAAGCGCCACTGTCATCAGTTGAATCTCCGTATTCGCATGACATTCACAAATCTCTTTTTTCCAACTGCTAAGACGATTTAAATATCTGTCATAAAATCCCCTGCCATATCCGATACGATGTCTCTCCTTGTCAAAAACTGCTCCGGGCATCCACATCATGATCTCTATTGCGCTTCTGCCAGCACTGTCCGGTTTTTGTCTCTCTATCCACTCCGGAAGCGAAATGTTCTCTTCCGGCTCCGGTATGCCACGATATCCTTCTTGCAGACTCTCCGGTGCCGTAATCTGCCAGAACTCCATCTCATCACCAGAAATTTTCGGCACGAATACGTTTTTTCCGTCTGCAAGCGCCTGTCTTATTAATGCTGATGTATCAACCTCGCTTCGATAGCTTGCATAGGCAAGAATTACCCTCGCTTCACGATATTCGTTCATATTTGTAACGATTGTTTTAATCCGTTCGTCATACTGCTCTCTGTCTCCTGCCAAGATACTGTCCCGCATTGCCAACGCATTCTTACGGATTATTCTCTTTTGCTCCGTGACATCCGTTTCCTCTTCCTTTATATCTTTCATATCCTTCTTACATTCCATAACGCTCCTTGTCCGTCCGGCAATTTCATTCCGTATCATTCGGTGTTGCGGTTCCGTTCTCCAAACTTTTTACCTAAGTCAGTGACCGAACCGTCTTTCTCTACAATAGATATATTGTCAAGCTGTCCCCTTAAGTTTGCACGTACATTGGCAACATAAGCCTGTCGGAGCTGCCTCTGCTCTTCCTTCTCTTCCTCAGTCAACCCTTCCGCCTGCGATTTATGGTATAATTCATTGATTCTCTTCGTCATCTGCTCTACGTTCATCCAAGAAACTCCTTTTCATGTTAGTCATGCATCTGCTGCACATATAGCGGCAGGTCAAATCCTTCCTCCCTGTGCGCCAAAAATAATGTGCCTATATTCTGCCCCGCTAAAATCCGATGGATTACCTTGATATCCGCGCTGTTGGCAATTACCATGTCCACCCCCATATTATTGGCAATCTTAGCTGCCTGTAATTTCGTGTTCATACCGCCGGTCCCTGCGCTGCTTCCCGTGGTGCTTTTGCCCATTTCCATCAATTCGTCTGTCAGTCTCTCCACGACCTCAATATATTTTGCATCAGGATTCTGTCTCGGATCGTCTGTGTACAACCCGTCGATATCAGACAGCAACAACAGCATATCCGCATCTATCAAAGACGCAACAATCGCCGACAGCCTGTCATTATCACCGATTCCAAGTTCATAGGTCGCTATCGTATCGTTCTCGTTCACGATTGGCACCACCCCAAGCTTAAAAAGCTCCTCAAAAGTATTTTGAGCATTAAAGCGGTTCAAATTATCAATGATTGTGTTTTTCGTCATCAAAATCTGTGCCGCCACCTGATTGTATTCCGCAAAAATCTTCTGGTAAATCATCATCAGCCGCGCCTGTCCGATTGCAGCGCAAGCCTGTTTAACCGCCGTAGAGTTATCTTTTTCAATATCCTGCATCATGACCGCTTTCCTGCCCACTGCCACGGCGCCCGATGTGACAAGTACTACATCCTTTCCACGGTTTCGCAAATCGCATAGTTCCCGCACAAGTACATCCAGTTTCGTATAATCCAAATCTCCTGTCTGTTCATGCTGTAAAGACGAAGAACCGATTTTAATCACAATCCGCTTTTTGTCCTTCATCATTGCTCTTATATCTGTCATTATTCTTCTCCATTTTTATGTTTTCATCATTATACTTTGTAACGGACTGGTTGTACAGAAAAATCATAGATAGTAGTATTCTCTGCCAATCCTGTTACACAAATCTTCGATAGCGCGCTCCGATTTTCTCAGCAATCATCATCCCATCCATCGCCGCAGAGGTAATTCCGCCTGCATAGCCCGCACCTTCCCCGCACGGATATAATCCCTGTATCGCAGATTGCCCCGTCTCGTCCCGCATGATTCTGACCGGTGAAGACGTCCTGCTCTCAACACCTGACAGATACGCGCCACTATCCGCAAATCCCTGTACATTTTGACCAATTAGGTCAATCCCTTCCACAAGCGCTTCATTTAATACTTTTGGTAAAATATCATGTACATTTGCCATGCAGTATGCTCCTTTCACTGTTGGAGCAAAATTAGGATATTCCTGCTGAAGCGTTGAAGCTGTCGGTTTTAACCCCGTCACGGCGAGTCGATAGTCACCGTAAGGCTCCACAGGTATGGCACCAGCCCCGATTTGATAAGCTTTCTCCTCTATTTTCCTCTGAAAAGCAACTCCCGCCAGAGGAGAATCGCCCTCATAGTCTTCCGGAGTAACAGTAACAATCATGGCACTGTTACTGTTACTGCCATTACGTCCACTGTAACTCATACCATTCACTGCAAGCTTTCCCTGCTCCGACGATGCATTGACAACATACCCACCGGGGCACATACAGAATGAATAGACTCCCCTGCCGGAAGATGTCTGTGCCGTCACTTTATAGCTTGCTGCCGGAAGAAGCGGATTTTCCTCTTGTCCGTACTGTATCTTGTTGATCATTCCACGCGGATGTTCTATGCGAAGCCCTACCGCAAAAGCTTTTGCCTCCATGGGAACCCGCCTTTTATCAAGCATCTCAAAGGTATCTCTGGCACTGTGCCCGATGGCGAGGACTACTGCCTCGCATGGAATTGTTTCCGTATCATTGACGATGACTCCCGTCACGCGATTTCCGTCCATGCACAAATCCGTCACTTGAGCATCGAATTTTATCTCTCCGCCCCATGCTGCAATCTGTTCCCGTAGATTGCGTACCACTTTGCACAATATATCCGTACCGATATGAGGTTTTGCTTCATACAGTATTTCTTCCGGTGCACCCGCCTCCACGAAAATTTTTAAGACTTCCCTACTCCTGCCGAACTTATCTTTGACGAGTGTATTGAGCTTTCCGTCTGAAAAAGTACCTGCACCGCCCTCCCCGAACTGCACGTTCGACATTGGGTTAAGTACGCCTTCCTGCCAGAACTTCTCCACGTCTTCCATCCGTTTCTCCACGCATTTTCCTCGTTCCAGAATAAGCGGTCTGTATCCGTTCTTAGCTAACAGATAACCGCAAAATAATCCCGCCGGTCCTGTTCCTATAATAATCGGTCTGCAAGAAAACGTTTCGGCTCCTTCCTCCGGAAATTTGTATGGCACAGTCTTTACTACCTGTACTTGTCCGCTCTTACATGCAGCAAGTACTTTTTTCTCTGACTCCACATATACGTCCACCGAGTAAATGATTGCAATCTCCGGTTTCTTTCTGGCATCGATAGATTTCTTTACAATCTGCCATGACATAATCTTCTCCGGATTCACCCGTAATATTTTCGCCGTTTTATATAAGATATCCTTCTGTCCGTGAGACAGCGGAAGCTTAATCTGATTTACACGAATCATCCTGCCCAAACCTTTTCCATTGTTCTCATTATCCCTATCATCATACTTCACTATGCAGTGCAAAACAAGTACTCTTTGTGTTATACTGGATAATAATAATCAGATAATAATATTGCAATGATAAAATCTATGGAGGGAATCTATGCTGTACCACTACACCGACTTTGCCGCATTTGACGGAATTATCCGCTGCGGAGAACTGCGGCTCAATAATATTTTAAACATGAATGATGCATCGGAAATGACGCTTTTTATTAACGGTATTTGCAAAGCCGTCATCGAAAAGCTGAGAATGGATAAGGATACCGAAAAACTCCGCAACGCACAGAACTTTTTTATTGAACAGATGGAGCTGGAATTCAATTATTCCGCTTACGCGGCATGCTTCTCGAGATATAGGGACGATGCTGCCCAGTGGGAACGGTACGGTCATTTAGGTCAGGGCGTATGCATTGCGTTCCATGAAGCCCTGCTTAAGAAAATGGTCGGCGGCGTCGTCTCATTGCAGGAAGTATATTATCAGGCTGATATGCGTGAGCACCACCTTGTAGATGAGTTTTATCATATTTTTAAAGAAGACGGGCAAACGCCCGAGAATCTTTCCAAGCTGCAAAACCTTATGAGCGACGCTTGGGTGGAGTCTGCCGCTTTCAAGCATCCTTCTTTTGCGCACGAACGGGAGTTTCGCTTGGTCGTTTCACCGTTTATCTCCAATGATTTTGCCGTGGAACCGAAATACCACATCGCACGGGGAAGAATCAAGAAATACTATCCGCTTGACTTAAACAGAATGTGCGGCAAACTCAATCTGCACATGTCCGACCTTGTAGGCGAAATCATCATCGGACCCACTTCATCCCAATCCCTTCCTATTCTGCAGGATTATCTGGAAGACTGCGGATTAAATATACTTAAGAAGAAGATCAGCATGTCGGATTGTCCTTTACGGAAACCGACATCATAACAAAAAACACCTCGGATATCAGCCATCCGCTGATATCCGGGGTGCTTTCACTCTTCTTTAAACCCTTACTATTTTGCCGCTTTTACGGAAGTAATATGGGGATTTACGCCCTCATACCAGTACAGGAATCCTTCCATATCAATCTTATCGCCGATATTCAAGTTCTTTACTGCGGCATACACATCTGTTGAATTGTCACACAGATAGGATTCTACCGTGAAAGTATATGTATTGCCGTCGAGAGACACATTGAAATACAAATCGTCTCCATCCTGTCCGGAACCGTCCCAATTATATAAGAATGCCACGTCATTTCCATTTTCATCTTGACCTGCCGCTTCCACTGTCATTCCTTTAAAAGACACAAATTTGTTCTGATGATTAATCAGCTCGTCAGATGCAAGTAAGGAAGTAACATCCAAAGCCTCTGCCACATAGTTTCCGTCCTCGATTTCAAAAGTAGCACCTTCTGCAATCTCAACTTCTCCTGACCACTCTGCCTTGTAACCGGTAACTTTAATCTTAGTACCCGGTTTCAGCTTATCATAATCCGCTTCCGAACATGTCATATTGTACACAAAATATGCGCCGTCCTTATCCTGTGTATATACGGTAGCCTTGTCTTCCCACCACGCCTGCTTCGCCTGCACATAGGTCTCGATAACAACTTCTGAATCCAGTTCGGCTGCCATATACTCATCATATGTCATAACGCCTTCCGATTTTGCATCCGTGTCCCCACCTTTTGAACCACAGCCTGCACACGCAAACACAAGCGCTGAGGCTAACAATACTGCTGTAAACTTTTTCATTTTCTCCTCCATTCTGAAGGTTTCCTCCGTCACCTTCACTATGTAGCTTTATAGAATATGCCGTCAATAAACAACAAACTAAGTATACATGAATTTTCCAATAAGTCAATAACCCGCGGCAAACGATGGGTATATAGCTATTTTACTGATTCTTACGTTTCTTAACCGTCTGTATCAGCACATATACTATAATAAGAATCCATACGGCGGCTAAAGATAACAGTAAAATCACCGATGTACCCGGAAGTTTTCCCAGTTCCTCTTTCTCAGATGATGCACGGCTGTTTGACATACCAATTTGATCCAGCCGGTACAATGCCTTCATGTCGTCATAAAGCCTCTCCATGTATTCTCCATCAACCGTTTGCCCTCTTCTGACAGATTTCACGGTATTCTCAATGAGTTGCCCGGCGGCGTCACGAAGAGAGGCAGAACCTACAAACACCGGCGTGACAAAGGTATGTTCCACATTGTTAAGAAGCAGCTTCGCCGCCTTAATTTTCACATCGTAATATAAAGTATTATCCTCTCCGCCTCTTGACAGATAATCCTGATACTGTGACGAATCCTGTGCTTTAGAGGTTACCGGCACATATCCTTCCGTCTCGGCATAAGCAATCTGCACATCATTGGTCAGCAGATACTGTGTGAACAGCCATGATGCCATTACTTCCTGCGGATCTTCTTTATTAAAAATACAGACGGAAGGTCCCTGTGATATCATCCGGGGATTCGCTGCATCAAACTGGGGGATGGTCATGACCTCCGTCTCAAACCGGACAAGCTTATCTTCACTGATATCGGAAAGAGGCGCATCCGTCCCCATCCATGTAGCTCCTGCAGTGGAATCTATTGCAAAGATGCATTGACCGGCATTTAGAAAATTGGCAGGATAACTTGAAATCTTAAACGTTGAAAATGCACCGCTCTTAGCATGTTCCGCTACTGTATACAAAATATTTTCCGTAGTGTCATTAAAAAGCAATATATCTCCGGCATCAGTCGAATATCCGGCGTTTTGTTGTCTGAGCATCTGTATCATCATATTGTCAGTGGATTTGTAAATAAACGGAATCATCACTTTCTGTCCGTTAACCACAAAATTATCGTCTGCATCTTTTTCCATAGCCGCCTCAGAGACTTCCCATACAAAGTCCCAAGTAAGCGTATCCGGAAGCGTGTAACCCAAATTCTCCACATATGTCTTGTTGATGTAACAGGCTTCCGTAGAACGCATATACGGAAGCGCATAATAATGCCCGTCAAACGAGCACTCTTCCAAAAATTGCGGAATAATCTCTCCGGCAGCAGGTGACTCAAACTGCAGCATGCTCCCGCCAAGACCATATTTTTCATCGGCAAATAAACCCTCTAACGGAACGACAAGATTTGTTCCCGTCAGATAAGTGGCAATATGGTCCGGATATGTGATACAGACATTAGGTGTCGTATTTGTTGCAATATTTGTGATTACATCGTTATATATTTTACCGTAATCCGTATATAGGCGCAGATTGACCGTGACATTAGGGTACAGCGCCTCAAAGTCTTTAATCGCCTTCTCATAAATCGCAGTCTGCGTCTTATTGGTATCGTTTTTCGCCCAGAATGTAATCTCATACTCCCGTGATGTGTCAAATTCTTCCGGTATCTCAAATGCCGATAGACCAACTCTTCCATGACATCCGGTCAACAGCAGCATACAACAGATCAAAACCAATACCGCCGAATAAATGACACTTTTCTTAAAAGCAGAAAAGCTTCTCATGCTCATCTTTATTACCACGCCTTTCTTCAATCCCTCTAGCCCTTCATTCCGCCTCTGGATACTCCTTCCATGATTTTCTTTCGGAAAATCAGAAACAATATAATAAGCGGGAGAGAAATCACTACTACCGCCGCCATCATCGCCGGAATATTTTCCCGTCCGAAACCGTTCTCCCGAATCTCCTGAATCCCGTTTGACACAAGAAAATATCTTTCATCATCCGTAATAAGCCTTGGCCACACATAGGAATTCCAACATTCAATTACCTTTAAGATTGTCACCGTAACAAGCGTAGGCTTTGAGATTGGTATCATCACTCTAAGCAGATATTTGAAATCAGACGTCCCGTCAACTTTCGCCGCATAATAGAGTGTATCCGGTATCTGCTCAAAATTTTCTTTCAGCAGATAAATGTAAAAAACGGATGTGACAGACGGTAGAATCAATCCTGTAAAAGAATTGCGCATATCCAGATTCGTGACCGTCATATAGTTCGTAATAATAACAAGCTCATTGGGAATCATCATCAGTGAAAGGAAAATAACAAACACGATATTTTTCCCTTTAAAGTCAAGACGAGCAAACGCAAATGCTGCCAACGTGATGACAATCAACATAAGAAATGTAGTCGCCAGTGTAAAAATCACCGTATTTACAAGATACTTCCCGAGCGGCACTGCTGTAAAAGCATCCACATAATTTTGCAAGGTGGGAGATAATGTATAAAATTTAGGAATATACTCTGAATTGTATGCCCCATAGCTTTTTATTGATGTAAGAACCATCCAGTAAAAAGGGAATAACACAATCACAGCCCACACTGACAACAGCACATACGTGATAATATCTGAAATTCTCTTCTGCCTGCGGACAGTTAATTCTATTTTTTCATAATCAGTCTTTTTGTCCGTATTCATATTCTTTCTTCCCATAGAATCCGCCTCTTCTATCCCGATACGTCAATAATGCACATTCTTCTTACTAACCAACAGATTAATACATGTAATCGTAAGTATGATTACAAATAATATGATTGCCGCCGCAGACGCATAGGACGGATAACCGCCGCTGTCACCGTACAACATATCGTAAACGTAACCTACGATCGTATTCATTTCTGCCGCATTTAAGTTTGTGCCAAACAAGGCAACCACATCGCTGTACGCCTTAAATGCGCCGATAAACCCTGTAATGACCAGATAGAAAATCATGGGGGAAATCATCGGCAGCGTAATACGCATGAAAATCCTGAATTTTGATGTTCCGTCCACCCTTGCCGCATGATAATACTGTTCGTCCACACCCGAAAGCGCGCCGGTTAATATCAATATCTTAAAAGGCATAACGACCCATATAGTATAGAAACAAAGCACAAACATCTTCGCCCAGTACGGTCCGTCAATAAAATCCACGCTTGTTCCGCCAAGCCCTGTGATGAGTAGATTAATCAATCCTTCCGAATACGCTGTTTTCTTAAACAGAATCATAAAAACCATACCGACGGCAAGCGTATTAGTCACGTATGGAAGAAAATAAATCGTCTGTAGTAATTCCCGAAGCGGTTTGATTGCATGCAGTCCGATAGAAATGATCAACGCGATTCCCGTGGACAGCGGCACCGTAATCACCACCAGAACAAACGTATTCTTCACTGCCTGCAAAAAATACGGATCATGTAACACATATGAATAGTTATAAAATCCAGTGCCAAAATAAGTCTGGGACGCCGAATTATATCCTTCCTCAAAAGAATAGACAAACACATCTAGCAGAGGATATACCATAAAGACGCCCAGAAAAAGAATTGCCGGCAAAAGATACAGCCAGCCTTTCAGACTGCTATTGATAAATTTTCTTTTTCTCATAACGAACATACCTCTGCATCTATCCGTTCTTCCGTTTCCCGATCAAAAAGAAATACTTTGTGAGGTATCAGAAAAAATCTGACGATGCCGCTCTTTGCAACTTTATCTACCCCTATATCTGCCTTAGTCTCCGTACCAATAATGGAGCGTACCACCGGATTTAAACATTCCTTGTTTGTGGAAACAACACTGATGTCTCTTCCCATCACTTCAACACGGTTTAAATCGCATCTGAAAGGACCTTCCTCGCTCAAGATAAATCCCTCCGGTCTGACACCAGCAAAAACTTCTGTATCAGGTACGCCGCGAACCAAAAGCACTGCGTCATCTCCGATATAAAGTTTGTTCTCTTTAATTCGTCCATAAAAAGTATTGATCGGAGGTGTTCCCAAGAACTTTGCAACAAACAGATTGACCGGTGCATCATATACCTCCTGCGGCTTCCCAATCTGATGTACCGCTCCGTCTTTCATCACAACAATCATGTCCGATATGCTCATAGCCTCCTCCTGATCGTGCGTGACAAATATCGTAGTAATCTTCGTCTCCCGCTGGATTCTGCGAATTTCTTCTCTCGTCTGAAGCCGTAATCTGGCATCAAGATTAGAGAGAGGTTCATCCAGCAGAAGCACGTTAGGCATCTTCACCATCGCGCGAGCAATCGCAACGCGCTGCTGTTGTCCGCCAGACAATTCGCGTGGCTTGCGCTCCATCAGTTCATCAATCTGTACAAGCTTTGCTGCCTCGATCACTTTGTTCTCCATCTCTTCTTTAGACAGCTTGTCTTTTCCTTTTAGATTTTGCAGCGGAAAGAGAATATTCTGTCTAACAGTCAGATGCGGATACAATGCATAATTCTGAAATACAAGACCGATACCTCGATTCTCCGGCGGAAGTTCAGTCACATCATCCTCCCCGAAAAAAATTCTGCCTTCAGTAGGTTTTACCAATCCGCTGATCAGATTAAGCGTCGTGCTCTTGCCGCATCCCGATGGTCCTAACAATCCGATTAGTTTGCCGTCCGGAATTTCAAAATTAAAGTCACGAACTGCAATCACCTCATCGCGCTTCCTCTTGTCCCGACTCGGAAATTTCTTTGTCAGATTCTGTAAAACAACTTTCATGCCGATACCATACCTTTCTCACCTGACGCTGCGGCGCGTCCTGCCACGCTCCCGCTGCTCCACGCCCACTGCAGATTATATCCTCCGCATATACCGTCTATATCCAATATTTCCCCTGCAAAAAACACTCCCGGAATAAAACGCGATTCCAATTCATGTGATACTTCCATGCAGTCTATACCCCCGGCACATACCTGTGCCTGTTCATAAGAATTAATTTCGCCAACCGTCACCGTAAAGGAGCGGAACAACTGCTCCAATTTCTTCCGTGACGACTCTGGGACCAGATTTGCCTTATCCGTCTCTTTGATTCCTGCCACCTTCAATAGCAGCAATCCTATTTTCTTATTGACTATTCCGGTCACAAACCGTTCCATCGTCTGATTACTTTGTCTAATCCATCTGTCCGCCCAGAACCTCTCATATTTCGATTCCCCGGAGCAGACATACACTTCATCTTCTGCATTTTGCTCATAATCGGGCATTAAATTAATTTCAACAGCCACGTTCTTCCCGTCACGCAATGCATAGGCTGCGTCTCTGCTCAATTGAAATACCGGTATGCCGGAAATTCCGTAATCCGTCCACTGCAATTCTCCACGTTCAAACCGTACGGGCTGACCGTCTACCCGCAGTGTAAGCTGTGCATCACACCGTACACCTGCCACACGCTTGAAAAAATCCTCCTTACATCGCAGTGCGGCGAGCGCCGGTACTGTCGGAACAACTCCATGCCCCAGCTTCTTCGCCAGCTTAAACCCCGACCCGTCAGACCCGGTCTTCGGCGCTGCTTTACCGCCGCACGCGAGTATCACTGCATCATATTTTTCTTTCTTATGTTCTCTTGTCTCAACAAATAACAACTTCCGTTCTCTCACGATACTGTCCACCTGCTGATTCGTATGTATTATTACTTGCAGGCGTTCCAACTCGTACCTTAGAACATCCAACACAGTGGACGCCTGCTCACTCGCCGGATAAAGATAGCCGTTCCTATCTTTTATCCTCATTCCGAGACTGCTAAAAAAATCCTTCGTCTCATTTACGCCGAAATCCCTATAAATAGTATCTATCAGCGCTTTTCCGCTCCCGAAATAATAATCGGAACCCATCATTTCATTGGAAAAATTACATTTACCGTTACCCGTAGACAGCAGTTTTCTACCGACCCTGTCATTTCTCTCATAGATTGTTACCTGTGCACCCGCTCGCGCCGATTGAATCGCAGCCATCATTCCTGCCGCACCGCCGCCGACTACAGCAATTTTTCTACCCATATTCCCTCCCTGCATCCTCAACTCGAATAAGATTCAAGGAAATGATACAATTCTTCCTCTGTCTCTACATATTTTCCCTGCATGATTTCTGTCTGCAGCTTCTCATTCAGACTCTCTAATAAAATATCCGTATTCATATACAACGTCTGCTTATCTTCCCGATATACTACGATAAAGTGATCTGCCACCATAAGATAGAAACCTTTGTCCTCCTCCTGCTTATAGTACTTGCAGATTACCACCCTATCCTTAGAAAACGCAGTCAGCTCTATCGTTTCAAATCCCTGCTCTAACTCCGTTAACGGCGGATTATTGTCATATGATTCCAGCTCCTGAAGCAGCCCTTCTCTATCCAATCCGATATATTTGACCGGTACACTTTCTTCCGTCTCGCGTACCGTACCGTTTATCAAATCTACTTCCTCAATCAGATAAGTTGTATCCGCAGTCACTACCGGAATATCTCCCACCGCTGTCTCTATTACCTGCTCCTGCACATCATCATCGGCAGAATTTCCCTGATGCAGTTGTTTTTCATAATTACGAGTCTCTTTCACCTGATATCTGTTAGGGTAAAAAAACTGTTCCGCCTTAAGTGCGGTATATCCCCCTATGCCAAGCATAACACCTGACAAAACAAGAAAAAGACTGATACGTCTTATAAGTTTCATCCTTTTAATAACCCTTCTTACCGGATTTCCTGTAATCAGTATCAGTCATTTCATAAATTTTATGCAAACAATTGCATTAATTTTGTTCTATTTTATAAAAGTTGTATCTCATTACAAAACACCTATGTTCTTGCCGAGCATAATAAAGAAAAATCCAAGCGGTATTCTGGATAATTCCACCTCTCCTATCACTTTCAGAATCATCAAAAACGTTATATAGAAGAACAGTCCAGCCAGTATACCGATCAGTATTGTCAAAGCTCCGCCGACAGGCTCAAGCAAAAGCTTACTCACAATCATAACTACCACGCCGGATAAACCTGCCGCCGCAGCCGGGAATACTACACCGCCAAGCCAGTCCTGACGATATTTCAGGTTCCTGCTGACAAAGAAGAAATTTGCCCCGCCGTATAATGCCAAAAATACAATCAATGCATACACGATACCGTCTGCCCCAAGAAGCGCTTTCTGCACAAAAAGATACGCTAAAAGAATGTGCATAAGCACAGATACCGCTGTTGTTAAGAGCAGTTCTCTAAGCATATGTGTCTTATACAAAAGCTGTCCTGAAAAGAAGCAGAATCCGTATAAAATTACAACAACCGCGCCTTTCTGTATCCACAAAATCTCTGAAGTATTTTCTCCCTTATACAGGCATGTGACTACAGCTTTGGCTAATGCCGCCAGATAAATTGCAATCGGAAAAGCAGTGATAGAAAATCTGCGAACTGCCTTACCGATTCGCTCACGCATCACACGATATTCTTCCCTTTCATAGGCATTGCTTATTTTACTTGTCATTGTATAGATACTGAGTACGGCAAACACTGTACATACGCCAACAACAACTGCAAACTTCCCGTAATAGCTTCCCCATAACGCAGTTCGTATTTCTCCCATATCCTTTTTATTCATGCAGTAATTGAACATACGCTGGTCTATCAGCATAAACACATTGGAGAAAATTGTTATGATCGCTATCGGGAGGCTGTTTACAAGCACCATTCTCTGTAAAGAATACTGTGTTTCCAGCCTCTTACTGCCATCCATGCCCAGCTTTCCTCGAAGCGTGCCTGAGTAAACCACGTAAATCACCAACAGATGGATTAATGTAATCAGCTGGGACAGCATCACACCCAGCATAGCCCCAAGTGCACCGTATGCATAACTGTAGGCTTCATTCTGTTTCAGCGCCGAAACTTTTAAACCATAAGTATAAGACATATTTCCACAAAATAATGCGCAGATAATCATACCTATACTCTCTATATACTGCGAATGAGCCGTCAGCATACCCAAACCGAAACCATTAAAGTATCCCCTGAACGTCCCGATAAAAGCAGCAAAAACAATTACCGGAGCTACCGCCAAAACTGCCATACGGCTTAGCGGCTCCAAAACAAGAATATCAGCGATAAATGCGGAAAATATTACAATCAGCACAGCAAGCGCTGCACTAATCAGCGAATTTAATAAAAATGCTGCTCGAAAAGCCGCTCTGGCGCTTCTATACTGTTCACGTTTCACTCTATAGCGAATAATCGACGACATTGCACCTGTCATACTATATGACGTAAAAAGAGTGACTAAAAAAAATATTTCAAAGGCAGGTGCAAATAATCCCACACCTGCATCTCCAATTACTCGCACCAGCGGAACCCTCATGATAAGCAAGATAGCATAGGACAAAATACCTGCATACTGTACCAACGGGTTTCTAATTGTTCTATTATATGATCCACTTTGAGATTTTTCTCTCTTTCGTAACTTCATACTATTACCATATCCTTTATCGCAAGGCTTGTCATGCAAACCTGTTTCATCTTATTGCCGTCTGGTAATTCCCAGCTTCGTAAGTACAGCTTCCTGCTTCTGCTCCATCACAGCTGCCTCCTGCTCATCCATATGGTCATAACCGCACAAGTGGAACATGCTGTGCGCCGTCAAAAAGGCAAACTCTCTAAGCACACTATGCCCATATTCCTGCGCTTGTGACATGATGCGGTCAGCAGAGAGAATAATGTCTCCTAAAATCAACTCGCCACTGTCAGGATCAAAGCAGTCTGCTTCGTTCATTTCCACTCTGGTAAAATCCCCCGCTTGATCAAACGGTATATTGGGAAAAGACAATACGTCCGTTTCCCGGTCTATTTCCCGATAAGTCTTATTATACTCACGGATTCCCTCATTATCCGTCAATAAAAGATTAACCGTAGTCTCATAAGGGCAGCCTTCCATCTCTACCACTGCATCCATAATCCGGTCAAGAATCTCATGCATATCAAAGGGAAGCTCAACCTCCGTTTCGTTCTCAACGTAAGAAGTCATAATATAATTTCTCCTCAACAAATATCTTCTTCATTTCTCGAATCTGTCCGAGTGATATTTCATTCCCCCATAGCTCGTCCGTCTCTAACTTCTTCTGGAAAACAGTATCAATAATCTGCGCATAGTCCAGCGTTGCCATAGGATCTTTCTCAAAAAGATACAAAATAGATGAGACAATACAATCTGCAAATAATACTACAATAGTCTCTTTTGACACAATTTTCTCCGATTCATCCACATATTCTTTAAGAATTTTCTTGGTATTAGGCGGAAAATGATACTCATTACAAATTGTCGATACATTTTCCCACGTATTCTCCCCTTTAAGCTTACCGATTCTATGATAGTATGCACATGCCTTCGCCGCCGCATCATCCAAGCCCAGACGTCTGGCTATCCGGTCGCTCAAATATGCCGTATGTATCGCATGGTAATATTCTTCTTTCGACATATCCTTAAGCTGAACCAAAAGCGGAAACTCCGGGTCATTGATGTCCATATACTTTTCCCTGTTTCTGTGAATAACCGTACTGCTGAACACCTTAAGGCTGATCAACAATAAAATGCAGCATACCATTAAATTGACTAGCGGAATCATGAACTGTCCAAACGCCAGCTGCTCCTGTGAAAATAGAATCACATTGGCGGTCAGACACACTGTCAATATCGAAAGAGAGATAAAAAGTGGAAGTCCGACGCGGAAATCATCATTTAATGTGCTGAATACAAGTACTCCTACCACTCCGCTGATAAAGTAGAGCCAAAAAACAGAAAAACCGTCACCACATAAGTTCACTGCCACGAGAAGACCTGTGCTGCCAGCCACTATACCGGTAACACCATTACTGAACGCTCCGAGAAGAACAAATAAAACAAGAAACGGCCATCCTGTGACCGGAAGATAAGGCAAGAACACCGATGCAAGCAAACTGCCCAGATACATTACGGCAAACCGGCTGTACTTACCTTCATTTCGATAAATAAACAGTTCGTTTATCTCGCTCATTGAAAACGCAAATATCACGACTCCCGTACCGGTCAATACCATGACTGTATTGCGAATCAGTTCTTCCGTATTATTGCCATACAACAAACTTCCCGCCAGCGCGATACCGCCTGACATCATAAACATTATTCCGAAAACCAATATTCTTTTCCAAAGAGGTGTTTTACTTTTTTCCACGATTATAATTCCTGTTTCTCTGTTTTATTTCACTACGCTTTTTCTCTTTTGACTCGTAATCATCGTATGCCCTGACAATCTTCTGCACAAGAGGATGTCTGACTACATCTTTGCTTGTCAGCATACAAAAGGCTATATCATCAATCTTGGAAAGCACTTTAACCGCTATGTCCAGTCCAGACCTTGCATCCGGTGCCAAATCTTTCTGCGAATCATCGCCTGTGACCACTACTTTGGAGCCAAATCCAATACGGGTCAAAAACATCTTCATCTGTGCAGGTGTTGTATTCTGGGCTTCATCCAGAATGATATAGGCATTATCTAAAGTCCGTCCTCTCATATAGGCAAGCGGCGCCACCTCGATTAATCCCTTCTCCATATTCTTATTAAAGCTCTCCGCTCCCATAATCTGATATAAGGCATCATAGAGCGGACGCAAATACGGATCCACCTTACTTTGCAAGTCACCGGGCAGAAATCCCAGCTTCTCTCCTGCCTCAATTGCCGGTCTTGTCAAGATAATCCTGCTTACTTCGTTATTTTTAAACGCTGTGATTGCCATCGCCATTGCAAGGTATGTTTTACCAGTTCCTGCAGGTCCGATTCCGAATACAATCATATTATCTCTGATTGCATCTACATATTTTTTCTGACCGAGTGTCTTAGGTTTGATCGGTTTACCACTTATCGTGTGGCAGATGCAATCGCCGTCTATCTCCAAAAGCACATCGCCATGATTTTGATCCTCATGTTCTATTTCTATCGCATAATTTACATTTTGTTCTTCCAATGTGTTACCCCTCTCCGACAGAGTCAGCAGTTCTTTTACGATATGAGAAGCTTTTCTCACCGCCTCCATTTCACCGCTCACCCGCACGGCTCCGTCCCGGTCCACAATCATCACATGTAAATCATCCTCTATTTTTCTGATATAAGAATCACATTTGCCAAATATATTCTGCATGTGCTCAACCGGCACATCGATACTGACTGTAAATTCTCCCATGTATTTGTATACTGCCTCTCCATCTTTCACGATTTATTCTGATTTACAAAAATCGGCTCTATTCTACTCTTCCGGTGCCGTTTCCAGTGTCTCTCCTTGTACTTCTTCCGTAATCTCCTCCTCAGGAATCGGCTCTGTCCTCGTGGGTACAAGTTCCACCGCTGACTCTTCCAACTGCATTTGAGCATTTAGTACCCAATTTTTATCGTTCTTTTTTATTGTAACATTTTTTTTCGTAATTTGTACCCCTTTTTCCTCTAAACTTAAGATTATTTTATTCCATTCCTCCTGCATAATCGCTTCCATCTCTTCCTCCGTATATTTTTGCCGTATCATTTCATACTCTTGAACGGTTTTTCCTCCATAATAAATAGGCAGATAGAGACGGTCCAGCAGTTTCACTTGTTTTTTTTCACCGCTTACATCATATTCCTCGTATGGAATGCCACCAAGCCGCAAATCCCACTCTCTGTCCTTAATTCCGAACGTCGCCACCTTCTTCTGACGCCCTGTATACATTTTTTCCTCATATAGAATATCCTTTTTCACGGAAACTGATTCCGTATACCGCAGCATGATATCGGCATCGGATATCACATATTGATATTTTCTTATAGTCGTATCCTCGTTATATACCGGAACCGCACCACTGACTAACACATCCCCTTTTTCCACTGTATCACCGACAGTAACCTGCGGTACGCCACTGCGGGTAATAATATAAGACACTGTCCCGGACTTAGACGCAATCAAATCCATCCCCTCTGTCTGCGTAATGTCCTCTTCTGCATTCGATTGACTAATTTGGTCATAATCCGGCATCTCATTTTCTTTGATATAGATAACCAATGTAGTACCTTTTACCTGTACAGACGTCCATGTAATCACGTCATAGTCTTCCCGCAGCGCCTTCTCCACTTCCTCAATATGCAGACGGCTTTTTTTCATCGCGACATGTACACCCTTCTCTTCCAGATAATCCAGCAGAACATCTTCTGTCAGTACATAATTGCCCTCAATCTTGATATTCCATATAAATCCTGCCGTCAGCACCCAAAAAAGCATACAACATATAAATCCGGCAACGAAAATTTTACGCCGTCCCATTTTGGACGCAAAAAAAGGCAGTCCATATCTTTTTAAGACGGATGCCTTTGTTCCTGTCTTCTTAAGCAAAGGCTTCAGTGCAAAAAACCCCTGCACGCTGATATTCATCGTATCATAATCACCGTGATTGACAATATCCCACACGAGAATATCATGATTTCCGCACAAATTAAGCAGTCTCTCCGTAGAATAACCCCATACCTTGATTGTTACATAGCCTCTGATATATTGTATCCAATGAAGCATCCTTTCCCTCTCCGTCAAACATATCGGACAGTGTCGATACTGCCGCTTATTTTCATATCTTCATTGGTATAATAATCAATAGACAGTCTTTTCCCTTCAAAGCATATCTTGCAGTTTTTGCCCTGCAATACAATTGACTCCGTAGTGTATTCCAGTATTCCCTTATAATTTTCTATAAACGCCTCTCTGTTTCCGGTAATTGTGACAATTGCTGCCCCCAGCATCGTATCCTTGGGAAGTTTTAACGACTCCACAATCAGTTCCTTAGAATTTGACAAAGCTGTTATTGGCAATTTTTTATTCTTTCTTCTCATAGTTCACTATATGTCTATGAGAAGAAAATCATGACAGAATTCCTTTAATCAATCCGGAGCCCTGCACCGGCTGATCTGTAAAATGATATGCCGCCCCAAAACGCTCTTTCGCAGACGCCAGTTTATCCCTGTCATTCGCATAAATCGTTGCCAGCGATTGTCCCGCTGTCACATAGTCGCCGACTTTCTTATTCAAGACAAGTCCTACCGATAAGTCAATCATACTGTCTTTTGTCTCTCTGCCGCCGCCAAGAATCAACGAACAAATTCCAATCTCTTCACAATCAATTCTGCACACATAGCCACTCTTCGAAGATACAATCTCTTCTACGACAGAGGCTTTCGGTAAAAGTGTCGTGTCATATACTGCTTTGGCATCACCGCCTTGTGCCTGCACGAAGTCAGCAAGTTTCTTTAGCGCACTGCCATCCTCAATCACACTATGCAGCTTCTTTCTCGCATCTTGCTCATCGGACGCTGCGCCGCCTGCAATCAACATATAAGTTCCCAAAGTCATACAAAGCTCTGTAAAATCTTCCGGTCCTTTCCCACGTAAGGTTGCAATCGCTTCCTCCACTTCCAATGCGTTTCCTACCGCACGACCAAGAGGCTGGTCCATATCAGAGACCACCGCAATAGTCTTTCTGCCAGCCATATTCCCCAGTGTGACCATCTCCTGCGCCAATGCAAAAGAATCTTTCTCATCCTTCATAAAAGCGCCGCTGCCGGTCTTAACATCCAGCACAATAGCGTCCGCACCGGAGGCAAGCTTCTTACTCATAATAGAGCTTGCAATCAGTGACATATTGTCTACCGTCGCCGTCACATCCCGAAGGGCATACAGTTTCTTATCCGCCGGTGCGATATCTGCCGTCTGTCCCATAATGGACACGCCAATCTCGTTGACCTGTCTGACAAAATGCTCCGCTGTAATTCCGGTAGTAAATCCTGCAAAGCTCTCCAGTTTATCTATTGTCCCGCCGGTATGTCCGAGCCCTCTGCCGCTCATCTTCGCAATCTTCACCCCGCACGCAGCAACCATAGGCGTGAGCGCTATCGAAGTTTTATCCCCCACTCCCCCGGTAGAATGCTTATCAACTTTGGTACCCGTAATCTCGCTCAAATCCATCATATCGCCACTGTGAGCCATCGCCATAGTAAGTGCTGATGTCTCCTGCGCACTCATTCCCTGAAAATAGATTGCCATCATCATGGCAGACATCTGATAATCCGGAATGCGGTCAGCCGTGTACTCCGTTATCATATATTCTATTTCTTCTTTGCTTAAGCTCTCACCGCCTCGTTTCTTCATGATAAGATCATACATTCGCATAATTCGTTCCTCCTCCGAATACTTTCTGACACTTTATGCCACAGTGCAAATTTCGCTCACAGATAACACTGACACATATTTTATATTTACTTGTGATACGGCTCCCCGTTAATGATCCGGTACGCGCGATAAATCTGCTCAAGCAAAATGACACGCATCAGCTGATGCGGATAAGTCATTTTAGAAAAGCTGACCGCCCGGTCAGCTTTCTTACATATTTCTTCATATAATCCGAGAGAACCGCCTATAATAAACTGAATATGACTGGTTCCCTGTGTCGCAAGCTTCTCTATCTCACCTGCAAATTCTTCGGAATCATACATTCTACCCTGAATCTCCAGCGTAACAATACAAGCATCTTCCCGAATATGCTTCATGATTCGTTCCGCTTCTTTGCGTTTAATCTCTGACTCCAAAGCTTCACCCGCTTTATCCGGTGTCTTCTCGTCCTCTACCTGTATGATTTCGAGTTTACAGTAACGGCTAAGGCGCTTCTCATACTCTGCGACAGCCTCCCTGTAAAATTTCTCCTTAATCTTTCCGACTGCGATTACTGTTATCCTCATTTATTTTCAAATAACTCCTGATAATACTCATCCACAAAATGTTCCAAAAAAGCTTCATCCAGATTCATAAAATTATCACTGATAATCATTTTCATTCTATCGCTTCTCATAAAATACTTCTGTTCTTCTGCGATTTCCTGCTCTATATTATCATCAAACAATCCCGTATCAATCTGTTCGGCGTCCAAATTCTTCTCACACCATTTCGTAAGTTCTGACAGCAGAGAGTCTTCTGATTTCGCTTTGATAAGTAGAATTTTGGAATTGCGCATTGACACCACCCCAAAAACGATAAAAAGTATAAACATGGCGCCCATAACACCGCACAAAAGATATTTGGTAGTCGTCGCATTCTGGTAAAGCGGAATTATTCCCACAAATATAAGCAGGACAAGGATAAACCCTATAATGCCCACAAATAACAGCGTATATGCTGACGTACGATTATCTTCTGCCTTTGCTGCACTGTTCCTATATGCATGATATACTGGTATCTTCTCCGGAATTTCGTCTTCTTCCTCATCCAGTCCATCTTTTTCATCCGCAAGTAAAGCCCTTACTCTCGCTATTTTCTCTTGTTCACTAAGTACGGTACTCTGCTCCTTATCGTCCTCCAGATGTTCTACCAGCTCCACCTTACATTCAGCACAAAGTTTAATTCCTTCCCTGTACTCGTTCTTACATACCGGACACCAAGGCATACATGTCACGCTCCTTATCGCAAAGTTTAAAAATATTGCCTAAAAATCTCAATATACAGCTATATTTTATTATCATTTTGCATAAATTGCAATACCCAGCAGCGTTCAAATTATTCATCATCACTTTTTATATTGGAATAGACTGTTTTCGCGCTGATTCCATCCAGTCTTCCGATTTTGCCTGACATTGCACTGATCACATCCTGCGGCGCGTCCACCGCAACGCTGATGATATTAACATTTCTTTTACGATAAGGAATTCCCATTCTTCCTATTACATAATCCCCATACTCATGCAGCAGCCTGTTAAGCTGTTCTACGGACGCCTCTTTTTCTACGATAATACCGATTAATGCAATTCTCGTATTCATATTTGCTATGCCTCTCTTTGACTTACTTTACATCAATCTGAAGCAGTTCTCTGATTCCCTGATTCTTATTCTGCGATTTATCTATGTCCAAGCATAGAGACTGGTCATCATTCTTACGCCATACCGAACACTCTCCGATAGCGCTCATATCTCTCCACAAATCAAAAACACCTTTATTGGCAACACCGCTCCATTCTTCCACGTTGCCTGTATAATCCACCGTGTTCATATATAATTCTCCATCATATAAACCATCGGTAAAATTTCCTATGACATTCTGCAGTATTCTCTCACGCACGGCTAATTTAGAAGTATCCACCTCATAGTGCTCTGCGCCCTGTCCGTTTGGCAGATTATTTGCCCAAGTTCCGGCATAACTGTGTGCTATATATTTTCCCATGGAGTTTGTCTTATTTGTCTTGCCGATATAGAACCTATACCACGTACCGTTACCGCTCCTTACGCCGTTCACCCAGTCTCCATAGTAATAACTGTTATTCTCATAAATAGCCAAACCTTGTCCGTCTGGTCTTCCGTCACTGTTCACATCACCCTTATAATAATACTGATCCGTGCCTTTTAATTCCTCAGACAATTTCACATATCTCTTTAAATGCGTCAAATCCCAGATTGCATCTTGATTATTATCCGCAAAATACGGAAGCGCCTCATTCAAAATAAACTCTTTGCTATAGGATACGTCATTCTCATCTTCCACATCAATAACAATTGCTGTCTTGTCCTTGTCCGCTGCCACCGGAGCAACATCCGGTTCCGGCTCTTCTGCCGTGTCATCCTGCCATGATTGTGTCGATGTCATTTCCTCCTGTATGTTATTTTCATTCCCGGAATTAATTCCTACAGTTTCTCCTGACAATCCCGCGACATAATCGTTCTGTTTCTGTTCCTGCGCGTACTGTGTAATACTCTGTTGAAGATTGTCATTCTCCTTCGTCTGTACCTCTTGACTATGGTTCGGTAAAAATAGCAGCAGTACGATAATACAGATTAAAAGTACCAGAATAACCGATAACAATACGGTGGTCATATACGGTTTATGCCAAAAACTCTGTAGACCGTCATCCACATCATCGTCCGCTTCATAATTCAAGTCTTCTATCGGAAAATTATCGTCTTCATCCGGTTTCCCTTGCTCAATCCGGTCTGCACCAAAATCTGATTTCAAATCCTCTCTCCAGTTATTCTCTTTTGTGTGATGATTTCCTTCCATTAAATTCATGTATCACATCTACCTTTCCCGTTTCAAAGTCAACTATATTACTTCCAAAGTCCCTCTTACACATGCAGCACCGGCATCTATCCCTCATAGTCTAAACATGTTCTTCCTTCTGTTACTGTCTTTATATATCCGCCCGCCGCTACATGTGCCGGATGTACCTGATAATTTTTCAAGGCTTCTTCGCTCTCAAACACGGAAAGCAGCCCGATATCTTTGTTGCTTGAAGCAAGCGGTTTTGTCACTACACATAGGGAAATTACCCCTGATACCTGCTCTTTGACTGCTTCTAATTCTTTCTTGATACGTTTTGCTGCGTCGTCTCTTTCCTGCACGGTCAGCTCTTCCTTAAAGCTCCACAATACTATATGGTTTACCATCTTTTCCTCCATTTCTATGCTGCTTTCTGATTTACTTATATTTCTATTGTAAATGTTATTCCTTAATAAACTACTGTATAATTTATTAAGATTTTATGTAATATCGATGATACTCAAGAAGAGTCCGCCAATCAGACAGACTCTTCTTTTAACATTCAAAGTTATTTTAAAGAAACGGGATGCTACCTACCCAGATATTCATCAATACCTTTCGCCGCCGCTTTACCGGCACCCATTGCAAGAATAACCGTTGCCGCTCCTGTCACTGCATCGCCGCCCGCGTAAACTCCCTCTTTGGACGTCTTACCAAACTCTTCCTCAGCAACGATACACTTATACTTATTTGTCTCAAGCCCTTTGGTAGTTGAAGAAATAAGCGGATTCGGCGATGTTCCTAGAGACATAATGACTGTATCCACTTCCATCGTAAATTCAGATCCTTCAATCACAACCGGGCGTCTTCTGCCTGAGGCATCCGGCTCACCTAATTCCATCCGCACACATTTGATACCGGATACCCAGCCGTTTTCATCCTCAAGAATCTCCGTAGGATTTGTAAGCAAATCAAAAATAATGCCCTCTTCCTTGGCATGATGTACTTCCTCCACACGTGCAGGAAGTTCTTCTTCGCTTCGGCGGTATACAATATGCACTTCAGCACCGAGACGCAGTGCGGTCCTTGCCGCATCCATCGCCACATTACCGCCACCTACGACTGCCACTTTTTTACCTCTCATAATCGGTGTATTTGATTCTTCATCAAAAGCTTTCATCAAATTACTTCTTGTCAGATATTCATTTGCCGAAAATACGCCATTCGCCTGCTCACCGGGAATTCCCATGAATTTCGGCAAACCGGCACCCGAACCGATAAATACGGCATCAAAGCCCTCTTCCTCCAGCAGCTCATCTATTGTAACCGACTTACCAACAACTACATTCGTCTCTATTTTGACCCCTAAGGATATTACGTTCTCAATCTCTTTGGCAACAACATCCTGCTTAGGAAGACGAAATTCGGGAATGCCATACACAAGCACGCCACCCGGCTCATGCAGCGCTTCAAAAATAGTAACATCATAACCCATTTTGGCAAGGTCGCCTGCGCAGGTCAAACCGGACGGTCCCGAACCGATTACCGCTACTTTTTTACCTTTACTCTCTTTTGCCCCTTCCGGTTTAACATTGTTCTCTCTTGCCCAATCAGCCACGAAACGCTCCAGCTTGCCGATGGAAACCGGTTCACCTTTAATACCACGGATACATTTACCCTCGCACTGGCTCTCCTGCGGGCATACACGTCCGCATACTGCCGGAAGCGCAGAAGACTCACTGATAATCTGGTAAGCTGCCTCTATATCTCCTTCTTTTACTTTCTCAATAAATCCGGGAATATTGATCGCCACGGGACAGCCTTTGATACACTGTGCATTCTTACAGTTGATACAACGGGTTGCCTCGCACATCGCCTCTTCTTTATCATATCCGAGGCATACTTCCTCAAAATTCGTCGCACGTACTTTCGCATCCTGTTCACGGACAGGCACTTTCTTTAACACATCTATTTCCATTAGTCATTACCTCCGCAATTTCCGCATCCGCCATGATGGGTATTTCCCTCCTGCGCCTTCAAAAATGCTCTTCCTTCTTTCGTCTTATAAATCTGCTGACGTTTCATCGCCTGATCAAAATCAACCTTGTGACCATCGAATTCCGGTCCATCCACGCACGCAAATTTTACTTCTCCGTCCACTGTCAAACGACATGCACCGCACATACCCGTACCGTCAACCATAATCGGATTCATGCTGACAACGGTCGGTAAATCATATTTCTTTGTTGTTAAACAGACAAATTTCATCATAATCATCGGACCGATGGCAACACACACATCATAGCTTTTGCCCTCCTCGGTGAGCAGATCATCGATTACCTTCGTTACCATACCGCTTCGTCCGTAGGATCCGTCATCTGTCGTCACATACAAATTCCCTGCTACTGCTTTCATTTCTTCTTCCATGATAAGCAAGTCTTTTGTCTTAGCGCCTACGATCACATCTGCATCAATACCTCTCTCATGCAGCCATTTCACCTGCGGATAAACCGGCGCTGTACCGAGTCCACCCGCTACAAAAAGAATCTTTTTGCTGCGAAGACTCTCTATCTCTTCATTCACAAACTCCGAAGGACATCCAAGCGGTCCTACAAAATCGTGGAAGCTATCTCCTGCCTTTAAATTCTTCATCAATTCTGTTGCCGCGCCTACCACCTGAAATACAATCGTAATCGTACCAGCCTCTGTATCATAGTCACATATGGTCAGCGGAATGCGCTCTGCGTCTTCATCCGTTCTTACAATAACAAACTGTCCCGGCTGACAGGATTTCGCAACCCTTGGAGCTTCAACATCCATCAGATAGATGTTCGTTGTAAGTTCTTCAGCTTTTAATATCTTGTACATTGTTTACTCATCCTCCTCAACTGCTATCACTGATTATCTATCATATCGGAACTTCCTCATTTTTGCAACCTTTTATTATATGAAGACCGCTACAAATTCACCTTTTTCATCATATCCAAGCTGTGCCGCCTCACCTGTATGTATCTGAATCAGAAATACTTTATCAGTTCTGCTCAGCATACCTGTTCCGTCATCATAATATTCATATATTGTGTAATAATCGTCTGTTTCCCCGATTCTTAACACAGAGCTGAACTGATAACTCAATGTGCCACTCTGTCGTTTGTTATGTCCGGCAGCATCTTCCAGATATCCGGTCTCAACAAGTCGGTTCACCAGATTATCTACCGCCTGTGTAGTCGGTATCGCATCCCGGAGCTTAAGTGTATATGTCCTCGTGGTCACTTCACTAGGTACGCCTTCTTCGCTGATATTGACAAATTTGAATAACGTCTTCCCAAGCGGCATAGGAATCGGTCCTGTATAAGGCACACTGTCCTGCGTCGGCTCGGACTCATCCGTTGTGTAATATAGTTTGCAGCCTTCTATACCTTCTACGGTAATCATCGTCGGTTCTGTGTACTCTCCACTGTATAGATCCACCTCTGGTGCGTTGGGAACCGACAGATTAATAATATACGTCTTGCTGACAATCTCACTTTCTATTCCGTAATCATTCACGAAAAAGGCGCTTATTGTATATTCGCCTGCCTCGAGAAATAGCGGTGCCGTATACACCATACTGTTTTGGGTCGGTTTACTTCCATCGGTCGTATAATAGATTGTTCCCGCAGTATTAGAGCTGAGTTTTAAAGGAATCACCTCCGCATAGCTTCCTTCCACATAGCTAAATTCCGGTTCCATGGCAAGATAACTCTGAAACATATTGACAATCCCGCTCTCCGGACAGCTTCGCAGCAACTCATTAATCTGCCCGTATAATCCCTGATTTGCATAAATTGTTATAATCTTATTATAAGCTTCCTCCAAATCTTCATAGGGAAAATCTCCCCTGTCTATAATACGGTATAAAACATTTATCGCCGAATCATTATCCTGCTGTAAATAGTAATAATCCGCCTCTAAGAAAAGCAATTTAGCTTCATCGGGATAGCTCGCATAAGCTGTTTCCAAACAAGCTATCGCCTCAGCATAAGACTCATTGGCAGCATATTCTTTCGCCTTTGCAATCTGGTAGTCTACCGTTCTGATATGATACGCATATGTGCTGTAAGTAACTAACGCGACAACAAAAATAATGACGAGACTTACCATCATCCACACTTTTCTTCCGTCTTCAAATATTTCCTCCTGCTCCTGTATATCTTCCTCTTCTATCTTCTCTTCAGTCTGTGATATGTCCTGAGTGTCATCCCCCTCTTGAAGCGCGGCAAGCGTGGATAAAGTTTCCGTTATGCTGTTTTCTATTTCCGGTTCAAAATCAGGCACTATCTGAATCTCTTCTCCGCATTCCTCACAGATCAGATATCCTTCCTTCAACTCATTACCACAGTGGGGGCACTTCATAAACTGTTCCCTTTCTCTCTTAATTACCTACGGGTTATCGTTTCGTCCCAGCCTCAACACAATTATACATCAACATAGCTATCGTCATAGGTCCTACGCCGCCCGGCACAGGTGTGATGGCGCTGCAGATTGGCGCCACATCATCATAATCCACATCACCGCATAATTTATTATTCTCATTACGGTGAATCCCAACATCTATTACAACAGCCCCTTCTTTCACGTATTCCCGTGTAATCATCTTAGGTTTGCCTACCGCCACGACTAAAATGTCTGCTCTCTTTGTTACCTCCTGCAGATTTTTGGTCTTGGAATGTGCAATCGTCACAGTACCGTTTTCACGCAAAAGTAAAAGAGCCATCGGTTTGCCGACAATATTGCTTCTCCCGATAATCACACACTCTCTGCCCGCAATTTCAATACCGGAACGCTTAAGCAGTTGAATAATGCCCGCCGGTGTACATGACACAAAACCGGACTGACCGATACACAATAATCCTACATTCTGCGGATGAAAACCGTCCACATCCTTCTTCGGATCAATAGCCTGAATAATCCTATCCTCATTTATATGTTTCGGAAGCGGGAGCTGTACCAGTATCCCATTGACTTCTTCCTTTTCATTCAGCTCATCTATCAGATTAAGTAACTCTTCCTGCGTTGTTTCTTCCGGAAGCTCATATGCCAATGAATCAATCCCTATATAAGCGCAGGCTTTCTTTTTATTGCCGACATATACACTTGATGCCGGGTCGCTGCCCACCTGAATCACCGCAAGGCATATTTGTGTTCCTTCTTCTTTCAGTTTCTCCACTTTTTCTTTTAACTCTTCTTTTATCGCAGCTGAAATAGCCTTTCCATCTATAATCTGTGCCATGGGACACCCTCCGTTCCTGCTATATGTGTACTCTAATTCTCCGTTGTCTGCAGAACATATCTGCTTTTAGAACAGTCCGGTAATCATACCTTCCTCATTCACATCAATCTGATACGCCGCCGGTTTTTTAGGTAACCCCGGCATAGTCATAACAGCTCCTGTCAGCACCACCACAAATCCGGCTCCCGCAGACACATAAGCTTCCCTCACATTCATCATAAACCCAACCGGTCTGCCCAATAACGACGGATCATCAGACAAGGAATACTGCGTCTTAGCCATACAGACAGGCATATTCCCAAAACCAAGTTCTTCCAACTTCCGTAACTGCCGCTCTGCCGCCGGCGTATATGACACTCCGCCCGCACCATAAATTTCAGCCGCAACTGTCTCTATCTTTTCCTTAAGTGAAGCAGCGTCGTCATACAGCACCTTGAAATGGCTCTCCTTTTTCTCGAGTGTCTCAAGCACTTTTTCTGCAAGCTCCACTCCGCCTGCACCGCCCTTTTCCCACACTTTAGAAATCGCAAACTCACAACCTCTGTCTTCACAGAATTTCTTTACATATTTGATTTCTGCCTCCGTATCTGAAACAAAAGAATTTAGTGTAACAACAATCGGTACTCCGTACTTATGCAGATTCTCAATATGCTTCTCGAGATTAACAATTCCCGCCTGCAGCGCCGTCAAATTCTCCGCTGATAAATCGTTCTTAGCTATACCACCATTATACTTAAGTGCACGGACTGTGGCAACCAGCACCACCGCATCCGGTTTCAGTCCCGCCATCCGGCATTTAATATCAAAGAATTTCTCTGCACCCAGATCCGCGCCGAATCCTGCCTCCGTAATAACATAATCTGCCATCTTAAGCGCTGCTTTCGTAGCACGGACAGAGTTACATCCATGTGCAATATTGGCAAACGGCCCGCCGTGCACTAATGCCGGCGTATGCTCCAGTGTCTGAATCAGGTTCGGTTTCATAGCATCTTTTAGCAACGCTGTCATGGCGCCCACCGCGTTTAAATCAGATGCCGTCACAGGATTTCCCTGATAGTCGTAAGCAACAATAATCCGCCCCAGTCTTTCTTTCAAATCCATAATATCTGATGCAAGACAGAGAATCGCCATAATCTCAGACGCAACCGTAATTACAAAATGGTCTTCCCGCACAACCCCATCGGTCTTACCGCCAAGTCCCACTACCACGTTGCGCAGTACTCTGTCATTCATATCAAGACATCTCTTCCAAACGACCTGTCTTGGATCGATTCCCAGCTCGTTCCCCTGCTGGATATGATTATCAAGAACCGCCGCCAACAGATTATTTGCAGAGGTAATTGCATGGAAATCCCCGGTAAAATGCAGATTCAAATCTTCCATCGGAACAACCTGTGCGTATCCACCGCCTGCGGCACCTCCTTTGATGCCGAAACACGGACCGAGCGATGGCTCTCTGAGAGCTATCACCGCTTTTTTACCTATCATACCAAACGCTTGTCCCAGTCCCACACTCGTGGTTGTCTTGCCTTCCCCTGCCGGCGTTGGATTGATGGCAGTCACAAGAATCAGTCTTCCGTCAGGGTTGTTCTGAATACGCTCAATATATTCGTCTGATATTTTAGCCTTATACTTACCGTATAATTCCAAATCGTCCGATGACATCCCTATTCTTCCGGCGACATCTACAATATTCTCAAGTACTGCTTCCTGTGCAATTTCAATATCAGTTTTCAATCTGCACCCTTCCTTTCTGAGTTCTGTTCCATACACATCGTTATATTCCGCACACTTATGCCTATGCGGCAGCAAATTTACAAAGTTTCTTCCACAAACTGCTCAAACTCCTCGGCGCTCATTAACACTTTACGCGGCTTGGTCCCTTCTTCCTCTCCGACCACACCTGCCTCACAAAGTTGATCCATAATGCGGGCAGCCCTGTTAAATCCGATTTTAAAGACTCTCTGCAGCATGCCGATAGACGCCTTATCCTTATCAATAATAAATCTTCCCGCATCCGCAAAATACTGGTCGTATTCGGACCCTCCCTCGCCGGAAGATGCTCCGCCACCGGATGTACTTCCCATATTTTTAATCTGTTCCTCCACATCATCGCTGTATACATTCCCGATTGCTTGATTCTTAAGGAAATCAACAACGTCTCCCACTTCCTTATCTGATATGAAGGCACCTTGTATACGCGCCGGTTTCGGATAGCCCTGCGGATAAAACAGCATATCTCCCTTGCCAAGTAGCTTCTCCGCGCCAACCATGTCAAGAATAGTTCTGGAATCTACACCGCTGGATACTGCAAATGCTACCCTACTCGGCATATTTGCTTTAATCAGCCCCGTGATAACATCCACAGACGGTCTTTGCGTTGCTATAATTAAATGAATCCCGCAAGCTCTTGCAAGTTGTGCCAAACGGCAGATAGATTCCTCCACTTCTCCCGGTGATACCATCATTAAATCCGCAAGCTCATCCACAATAATGAGAATTTGCGGTAGTTTCTCCGGCGCTTCCGGGTCTCCCGCCGCACGCATATCTTCCACTTTCTTATTATATCCCTTCAGATCACGGACATTGAAATCAGCGAATTTCTTGTATCGGTCCGTCATCTCGGCTACACCCCAATGAAGAGCCGCCGCTGCTTTCTTCGGATCCGTAACAACAGGAATCAGCAAATGCGGAATCCCGTTATAAACACTTAGCTCCACCACTTTAGGATCTACCATAATCATCTTCACATCCTCTGGCTTTGCCTTGTACAAAATCCCCATAATAATTGTATTGATACAGACTGATTTACCGGAACCGGTAGCACCTGCAATCAACATATGCGGCATCTTGGCAATATCAGCCACTACAATCTTGCCCCCGATATCTTTACCGACTGCAAATGCAAGATTAGATCCGAATTCTTTAAATTCCTTGGCTTCTACCAAGTCTCTGAATGCCACGGCTGTATTCTCTTTGTTCGGTACCTCGATACCAACCGCCGCCTTACCCGGAATCGGTGCTTCGATACGGATATCCGTAGCCGCCAAATTCAACTTAATATCATCAGCAAGTCCAACTATCTTACTGACTTTGACTCCCTGTTCCGGCTGCAATTCATATCGGGTAACAGAAGGACCCTGACTGATGTCCGTGACCGTCACTTTCACCCCGAAAGTACTTAGCGTCTGCTGCAGGCGCATAGCCGTTTCTTTAAGTTCTTTGGCAGAATCACCGCCGTTCTTGCCACTCCCTTTTGCCAGAAGATTAATTGGAGGAAACTTGTATGGTCTTGGAGTCTTCTGCTCTCTTTTCTGAGCTTCTCCCACCGGCTCTGCCTCGGCGGCAGCTGCCTTGTTCTCCGGTATTTTCGGCAATATTCTTTCCTGCGTTTTCTGTGGTACCCTTTCCGGTAATTCTTCCATATATATCACAGGTTCTTCTTCCGTATCTGCCTCCGGCACATCCTCCTCTGTTTCATCCACAGCCCCATGAATACGAATCTCATCCAGTTCATCTGACTCATTTTCTATATAGTGATAAGAATTCGCCTCACGGACCGTTTCACGCTCTACCTGCATATCTATCTCATCATCCGCTGTATGTAATGTGATCTCATGGATATCGTCTCTTGCCCTCTCAGCAATTTCCTTCTCTTTCTCCTTTTCTTTATTAAGCGCCGTGTCCATCATGACTCCAGTCACTTTTTTATCCATGCGCAAAATCTTCTCGTTCTCTATCTCTTCTTCTCTCTGCCTGCGTGCCTCTTCCTCTCTGGCACGCTTTTCTTCCATTGCCAGCCGTCGTTCCTTCGCACGCTCTCTGCGATATGCCGCATCCTCCATCGAACGTTCATATACCCTACGCCCTTGTCTGGTCACCCCGCCGATAAAGGATTTCTCGGTAACAATCACCATGCAGATAATTCCCAACACGAGAATTGCCAGCACCGTGCCTACCATCCCAAGAAACTTATACGACAAATAGGCAAGCGAACCGGCAATGATACCGCCGCCACCGCGGCTTTCGCTACATCTTAAATAAATTTCTTTTACTTGATAGCTTTCTGTCTGTGCAAGTTCCGCACCGAACAGTTCACAAACCATACTAATCAGTACAAACAGAATCACACCTGCGAACAATTTCCTGCTTGCAATGTTATTGCCTATATTGGACATACCAAACGCAATTGCCAGAAATATAATAATCGGTGCAACATACGCAGTCAGTCCGAAAATGCCGAACATGATATTGCTGACCATGTCACCAGCCTTGCCGACTATACCGAAGTTACAAAGAAATAATATAATCGCAAGGGCAAGAAATACGATCAGCAATATCTCGTTACGTATTGCTACATCCATAGGCTGCGCTTGAACCGTCCTGCTGTTCCCGCGCCTTCCTGCCTGCGTTTTTCTGCCGCTGCCCGCGCTTCTATTTGAAGTTGTCGTCTTTTTATTCGCGGAAGAACGTTTTCCTCCTTGGTTAGATGCCATGATAAATTGCCTCCTGAGCATACTCTCAATTGATAATATGACTCAATATAGTATAGCATTTTCATTTTCGCTTGTCATCCTTTATTTTGTATCTGCTTTTTTCTTCTCTACCATATCGTGGAGATGCGCCACAGCATCTTTAATTCCTCCCACTTCACAGATAATCCCTTCTTCCACCGCTTCATTTCCCACGAGTATTGTGCCGACGTCTTTTGTCAGTACTCCTGTTTCCATCATCAGTTCTTCCAGCCTCGACTTGGATATTTTACAATGATCACATACAAACCCCGTGATACGATTCTGTATCTGTCTGAAATAGTCAAAGGTCTGCTGCACACCAATTACCATACCGTTAAGCCTTACCGGATGAATGACCATCGTTCCCGTAGGCACAATATAAGAATAATCCGTGCTGACAGCAATAGGGACACCGATGGAATGACTACCTCCCAGCACGAGTGACACTGTCGGTTTACTAAGAGACGCAATCATCTCCGCAATGGCAAGTCCAGCCTCCACATCTCCGCCCATAGTATTTAGCAGGATAAGCACACCATCTATCTCTTTGCTGTCTTCTATTGCCGCTAATTGCGGGAGTACATGCTCATATTTGGTTGTCTTGGATGTACTGCTTAAGTTATCGTGTCCCTCAATTTCACCTATAATCGTAATTAAATGAATCTTATGATGCGCCTCGTTTTCATCAAGCGTAATCTGCCCGACTTCTTCAATACGTTTGTCACGGTGCTTCTCTTTGTCCTGCTGTTTTTCCTGCGCTTCTTTTTTTTCTTCCCTTTCGCTCTTACTTTCCTTATGATCTTTATGATTTTTGTCACTGTTCTTATTGTTATCTTTGTTTCCCATCATAAACCTCCGTTCTATCAGACTGTTTTCCCGTAGTCAAAAAGAGAGAATTACAGTCTTTTTCTGCAATTCTCTCTTAGTTTACGTTATCTTTTAATATTTATACACGCTGTGCATATATGTACTTTGTTCCGCAGTTTGATATTTATGTCTTATTTCATTCATGCATATAAACTTTCTGCCTAAATATCAAAATCATCATTCTCAGAAATTTCAATATCATATTTCATGTCTTTTTCATCGACCTGATATTGATAATCCATCTCTCTCTTCACATGTTTTTTGGGAAGCGGCAAAGGATTTTCAAAAAAGCGTGGTTTCTCTGTACTCTCCGATACTTCCGTCTTATCTTCTATCGTCTCATCTTCCATTATCTTATCCTTCGGTTCGTTAATTTGCCTCGGCTCTTCCGGCTTATCAGTTATCTCCGGTTCGTCAGTCTGCTCTGGCTTTTCGATTGCCCCCAGCTCGTCAGTCTGCTCCGGTTTTTCAGTTATCTCCGGCTCACCAGCCTGCTCCGGCTTTTCAAGCTCCGCCGTTGAATTGATTTCTTCAATCACTGCCTGCATAACTTTCGCTCTGCCGCCGAAAATACAATTCTGTAATCCCAGTCCGGCTAAAACAGACCATACATACAATGAAAATACGCCGAAGAAATTCTCTCCGCCAGATTGCCCTAAGGCTGACAACGGTGTGGGCGTCGCCAATATACATATAAGCAGCCACAACGTATAGTTCTGTTCCTTTCCTTCTCTCAAAAATTCAAAAATAAGAAATGAAGCAAAAACCACTAATACGCCTACCAGATAAATATCTAAATAATACGGATATTTTTCGGAAGGAACGATATCATATTGAAGAAATCCAAGATGCCGGCGGCACTGCTCTATGATTTTAGGAATATCCGTTCCCTTTTCATAATATACGGCAGCCGTCACACCAATCCAACTTACCGCACTCGCCAAAAGCATCACAATGACCGCTACAGCGCTGATGCCTGCGGAATGATATATCTGCTTATCGTCCTGACAATGCTTTCTGCCCACGACAACAGCCGCTATCACAATCAAAATCGTTATTGCCACCGGATGAAGATAAACAAGTAACCCGATTATCACTCCAAGAACTACCGCTCCTACAACTGTCACAGGTCTGCGCAATCGATTCGCACAGTAACTTTTAACAAATCCGACGGCGAATAGCATACCAATCATATATAAGTCAAAAAAGAGCCATTCCGGACCAATACAGGCAAGCATTTCTATACAGCAGGGCGAACATGCCAAATACAAAAGTGCCGTACATGCCGGTATACGACCGGCTATCTTTCTCGTCACTGCATATACCAGTATCATACCGATGATTTGCAGGAAAACCTGCATAATAATCGCCGATGCAATCTTATTGCCCAGAAATGACAGTACTACCGACAGACAAAGCACATACAACTCTTGCAATCCGAGTATAGTAAACGACGACACAGAGTTTCCCGCTGTCACTACAGCCATATCATAATGCTGCATTCCCTGTGCCTGCCCATAATAAGAAAGCACTCCGTTCTCTGCCATCAAAATATCATATTTCGCACCGTCAATCCGCAACACAATGCCTGCCGCCATAATAAGTAATACCGAAATGCACTCAAAACCTGTTATAACAGAATTCTTCCATGTGCATTTCTTCCTGACTTGTCTTGCACTCCCACGAATCACCCAGTACAATCCGATTGTAACCGGGATAATGAGCAGCCCGATTCCACTCAATATAGCATCCGACAAACCTGCAAGGGGTGCAATGATACTACCCGGAAAATCTTCTGTATATGGAACGCCTGCAAAATAATAAGCCCATACACTTCCGGCATACACTAACAGCGCAATGCATAAAATAGTATACAGAAGCCATACCACGCAGCTAAACCATGTTTTACGATAAGTCATAATCTCTTATCCTTCTCATTAAATTCTAGATAATGCCTGCTCTAAATCCGCGATAATATCGTCTATATGTTCAATCCCGACCGATAATCTGATCAAGTCAGAGGCTACTCCCGCCTCCTTTAACTGTTCCTCATTCATCTGTCTGTGTGTGTGGCTTGCCGGATGAAGTATACTTGTTCTCGCGTCTGCAACATGTGTCACTATAGCAGCAAGCTCCAGATAATCCATCATCCCGGCTGCCGCCTGTCTGCCGCCCTTTAAACCAAATGAAATGACACCGCAAGTACCGTTTGGCATATATTTCTTAGCTGTTTCATAGTACTTATTACTCTTAAGTCCCGGATAATTTACCCATGCAACTTTCTCATGATGTTCCAAATACTCCGCTACCCTCTGTGCATTATAACAATGACGTTCCACACGAAGCGGAAGTGTCTCCAATCCTACATTCAACAAAAAAGCATTCTGCGGAGACTGCGCGGAGCCTAAATCCCTCATTAACTGAGTCGTTGCTTTTGTAATATAGGCTGCTTTACCAAACTTCTCTGTATAGACAATGCCATGATAAGATTCGTCAGGCGTACAAAGTCCCGGAAATTTATCAGGATATGCGCTCCAGTCAAAATTGCCGGAATCCACAATGCAGCCGCCCAGCGACATTGCATGTCCATCCATATATTTCGTTGTGGAATGCGTCACGATATCCGCACCCCATTTAAAAGGGTTACAGTTAATCGGAGTTGCAAACGTATTATCAACGATGAGCGGCACCTGATGCTCATGTGCTGCCTTTGCAAACTTCTCAATGTCTAACACAACAAGCGCCGGATTGGCGATCGTTTCAGCAAAAACACATTTGGTGTTTGGCTGAAATGCCTTGGAGAGTTCCGAAAGCGGTGCATCCGGATCCACAATCGTACATTCTATCCCCATCTTTTTCATCGTACAGTTAATCAGATTAAACGTACCGCCGTATACGGTAGAAGAAAGCACAACATGGTCTCCTGAACCGCAAATATTAAGTACGGCATAATGCGTCGCAGCCTGTCCGGAGGATGTCAGCATTGCCGCCACACCGCCCTCTAATTCACAAATCTTTGCAGCCACATAATCATTCGTAGGATTCTGCAGTCTGCTATAGAAATATCCGCTTTCCTCCAAGTCAAACAGTCTTCCCATCTGCTCCGAAGATTCATATTTGAAAGTCGTACTCTGATAAATGGGCAATACACGCGGCTCACCGTTTTTTGGCTGCCACCCCGATTGGATACATATCGTTTCCTTCATATATCGTCTGCTCATCTTTATGTATTGCTCCTTTCCTGCTTATGCCGATCTGTCACCATGTACTCTTCTTTCAGCTCCGACATCATTTTGGTATATAGCTGCTTACACTGCTCATTCTTCTTCTGCTCGACAAGCGCAACACACTTGCTGATATAGTTATCCCACAAATACTTATATTTCTCTTCTGGTAATGCTTCCTTGGAAATCCTCTTTACAATTGTGGGCGCAATATCATAATATTCGCGTACAAGCTCTTCTCCATCCGCCTGTCTGAACATATACTCATCTCTATAGCGCTTCATCAACGAGATTTCCCGACAGTTCTGGGGCTTATGTATTCCACAGCACACGGCTGTCGTCACAAAACATAATTTATGCTTAAAGCCGGCTTGTATAGACTCGTAATCCGCTGCCTGAATGCGCTGCCCGAACTGTTCTTCCCATTTAGCGCCTATTGCATCGGTAAGCTTATGCATTTCCTCTTCCCCACCGCCGCAACGTCGCTGGTAGGCTATGACTGCCGGCAAAATGTAAGATACCATATACAAATTTATATTCATTTGCACAGCATTTTTTTTCGCTCTTCCTTTTACCGCATCAATCTGCTCTTTCGCCCTATCTGCCAGACAAGCAGCCACCTGTGCTCTATCCGTTTCTCTGTCAGGCATATTTTCGTCCCATGTACCGGAAAGTGCGGACCACACATGTGCATTGTCTTCTACATATTTTCGAAATGACGCCTCATACGTTTCTTTCTTAAATTCAGCGATTCTTGCCGATGCCTGTTCCAGCAGATCAGCTATCTGATTCAGTTCTGATTTATCCATCAATACAACCCTGCTCTCTGCTTTCTATTCATCCCAGTTATGATATACAGCTTGCACATCATCGTCATCTTCCAACAAATCAAGCGTTCTTTGCAGATTCTTAACTGCCGTCTCATCCGTAAGCTCAACCCAGTTTTGCGGAATCATTGTCACTTCGGAAGATACCGGGTTGACTCCTGCCTCTTTTAGTGCGGCATCCACTTCACTCCACTGATCCGGATCCGTATATATCTCATAGCAGTCCTCTTCCTCGGAAAAGTCCTCCGCGCCTGCATCTAATGCCATCATCATTAAATCGTCCGCGTCCATGTCGCACTCTTCTTTATCAATAATAATAAGTCCCTTTTTATCAAACATAAATGAGACACAGCCGGGAGTCCCGACATTGCCTTGTCCTTTTGTAAATGCGCTTCTCACATTTGCCGCCGTCCTATTCGGATTATCTGTCAGCGCATCTACAATAATTGCTATACCGTTGGGTCCATATCCTTCATATGTCACATACTTATAATTAACGTTTCCGCCTTCGCCTGCTGCTTTCTTGATTCCTCTGTCAATCGTATCGTTAGGCATGTTATTTGCTTTAGCCTTGGCTATGACCTGCGCTAATTTGAAATTATTCGCCGGATCCGGTCCGCCTTCTTTGACTGCGACTGCAATCTCTCGTCCGATTATCGTAAATATTTTACCTTTTGCCGCATCGTTCTTCTCTTTTTTATGCTTAATATTAGCAAATTTAGAATGTCCTGACATATTTTGCTCTCCTTCGTCTTCTCATATTTTTCTAAATATATCATTTTTTGTGCCTTGGTTCAACCTCACTGTATGCCGCCCATGCGGCTGTGCTAAATATTGTCCCCGGTTGTACCAAAATACGCTAATCCCGCTCCGTTCCGCTTACTTCCGCCTGTCGGCGCGCAAGTACTGTCTGAATCATGCGGTCTTTCACTTCGAGAATCCTGAATGTATAACCCTCATAGTCAAACTCAAAATCTTCACCCTCTTCTGGGATATGTTCAAGCCGTGAGATAACAAAACCATTAACTGTATCAAATGGTTCCTCCTCAAAATTGATTTTAAGTTGTTCTTCCAGTTCTTCTAAAGGCATTTTACCTTGAATCACATAACCATCCGCACCATTCCGACTGATATAGCTTGCCTCCTCATCGTATTCATCCTCGATGTTTCCGACGATTTCCTCCAAAATATCTTCTAGTGCCACAAGCCCCGCCGTCTGCCCATACTCATCAATCACGATGACCATCTGTATCTTCTCGGTCTGCATCACGCGAAACAAATCGTCAATCTTGCGTTTCTCCGTGATAAATCTTGGTTCTCTGAGCAATCCTCTAATCTTACCGATAGGTTTGTTCTTCATCTTATCATTCATCTGCATACGCATCACATCTTTTAAATGCAGAATGCCGACAATATGATCAATCGTGCCGTCATACACCGGAAAACGACTGTTATGCGCATCTACAATGAATGCTGCCGCTTCCTGCAAAGTCATTGTACACTCAATTCCTATCATGTTGTTGCGATTGATCATAATATCTTTGGCTTCTTTGTCGCCGTACTCAAATATATTGCTGATCATCTCCGCTTCGTTTGCCTGAAGGATTCCCTGCTCATGTCCCACATTGACCATCGATAGAATTTCTTCCTCTGTCACATCCGACTTATCGCCCGACACATTGATGCCAAACAGGCGTAAAAAACCGTTTGCCGTTATGGAAACAAGCGCTGTTAGCGGTGCCGTCAACCTGACATAATAATAAATCGGCGTAACAAAAATCCCCAACCATATATCCGGATTGCGGGATGCCGCTTTCTTCGGTATAGACACTCCAAATGTCATAACTATGTACAGCATGAACAGCGTTACCAGTATTGCCGTCAGAATTGCAAACAACGTAACATGCCATTCCACCAAATTACCGATATTGCGTTCTGCCGCCTGATAGACAATGTATCCTACATAGCTGTTCAACCGATATAAATACAATGCGCCAAACAGAAGATTAACAGTCACAGCGCCCAGTTGAATTGCTCCTGCATACTGTGTATGATGCTCTGTCAGATAGGCAAGCCTCGTCTGTTTTTTGCCAAGCCTGCCTGCCTCCTCCCCATCGGTTTCTTCTTTTTCGGCTCCTTTCATATTACTGAATGCAGAACCGAAACCATAAAACAACATTTCTAACAGCAGTAAAATCATAAACCATATAATACTGCCCGCGACACCGTCGTCCATTTTATTTGATCCCTTCCTTCACTATTGATAGTCTCTGTTTTATAGTAACAGGTCAATATAACATCTAATATAGCAAGGAATAGATTGTGTGTCAAATCTCGGTCAGTCTTATGTATTCAACTCTAGGCTGACCATCAATCCATCATTAACTACCTGCATAATATCCTGATCAAGATGACATATCCTGTCCTTCAAGCGTTTCTTATCAATCGTTCTGAGCTGTTCCAACAAAATCACTGAGTCCTTGACCATATCGTATTTACTGGCATTTAGTTCAATATGCGTAGGTAGCTTCGCCTTGTTCATCTTAGACGTGATTGCCGCGCAGATTACCGTCGGGCTATGTTTGTTTCCGACGTCATTTTGTATAATCAAAACCGGCCTGATACCGCCCTGCTCGGAACCGATTACGGGTCTTAAATCTGCGTAGTAGATATCTCCTCTTCTCATTATCATACACTTCCTTATATTAATTTTTCCAACAATAGTATTGCCGGTTTCTCTAAGGGTATACATGATAATTTATTTCCTCGGATAGTGTTTCTTACAAACAAGGCAAGTCACCTGTAATCATCGTAATAATCTTTGGTCTCTGTAATCTGACCTTTCTTCAAATAGACTCTCGGAATCCTTTTTCCAAGGTCACAGGCAAACTCATAATTAAATCTGCCTGATAGCTCCCCCAACTCCTCCATCGTAATCCGGTATTGACCATCCATACCGATTAACGTCACCTCATCCCCCTCTTTTGCATCCGGTATATCATCCACACTGACCATAAACTGATCCATACAGACTCTTCCGAGTATTGGCGCCTTCTTTCCGCGAATCAGAACATAGCCTTTATTAGATAATCCTCTAGGATAGCCGTCCCCGTATCCCAGCGGAATCGTCGCAATCCGCATCTTCTTAGGCGTCACATAAGTTCCGCCATAGCTTACCGACACTCCTTCTCCCACTTCCTTGAGATACACAATATGACTCTTAAGTGACAATACCGGTTTTAAATCCACTATATCTCTTGAGACTTCCGCCGAAGGCCATAAGCCGTAGAGGGTAATCCCAGCCCTGACTGCATCCATACAGGCTTCCGGCAGTTCAACGATCCCCGCACTGTTAGAGCAATGTTTTATGGGTATGCGGAAATGATATTTTTCTTCCAAGTCAGACACAAAATCTTCCATCCGGATAAGCTGTTCTCTTGCCGACGATTTGTCCGTCTCATCTGCCCTTGCAAAGTGAGTGAACACCCCTTCCAATTCGATTCCTTTCGTATGCAGCACTTTCTCCACAAATTCCATTCCGCTCTCGTCCGGTCTGACACCTATCCGCGTCATTCCGGTATCAACTTTCACATGCACCTTGACGCTCTTTCCCATTTTAAGTGCACATGCCGACAATTCTTCAATCATATCTTCTCTGAACACAGTCGGTCTGATATCGTATCTGATCAAATCTTCATAGCAATAGGAGAATGTATACCCCAGAATCAGAATCGGCTTCTTGAGTCCCGCATGCCGCAAAATCATGGCTTCCTCAGCAGTAGCAACCGCATAGCCGAACACATAATCTATCAGCTCCAGCTCACGTCCGATCTGCACTGCCCCATGACCATATCCGTCTGTTTTGATAACTCCAATCATACGTGTTCCTTCAGGCAGATTATTGTGCATCTGTTCCATGTTATAGCAGATTGCATCTAAGTCAATCTCTGCATAAACTCTTTGATAGTTTCTCATGATATCTTTTCTCCAATCCGCTCTGTCCTATTCTGTTCTGCTGCAACAAAATCACATCTTTGATACTGTCTATGATATCTGTTGCTGTCATGAAAGTCTCCGTCTCTTTTTCTGCCGCAAGATTACCGGCGATTCCGTGAAGGTACACTCCCGCCACCGCTGCCTCATCTCCTGTCATTCGCTGTGCCAGCAGCCCTGTTATCATACCTGCCAAAACATCTCCCGAACCTGCCGTTGCCATCCCCGCATTACCAGTTGTATTCAAATATCCCTGTTCCCCGCCCGGACACACCACCACGCTGCGCGCGTCCTTGCAGACAATAATACAATGCAATTTCTCGCTAAGCTGTCTCGGATAATCTGTGAGTCCCTCTTTAGCCTGCGCAACACTACATCCGTATAATCTTGCGAACTCACCCAAATGCGGAGTAAGTATCACAATTCTATCCTGCTCTTTTCTGTCTGTCAAAAGTTCCTGCAATTGCATATCTTTCGCTAAATGATTAAGTCCATCTGCATCTATCACCAACGGCAGGCTGCTTTCTTCTATACAAAATCTCAGCATTTCATGCGCCCGCTCTCCCATACCGATACCCGGACCAATCAATATACTGTCTGCCCAGCTTTCCGCTGCTTTGAGTTCCTGCATGAACTTTCCATGCCTGACGTTATCCTCCTCGGCTTCTCCCGTGGTGCTATCTGTATAGGTAAGCAGCATCGCCTCCGGTACAAACTGCAGCAGACTCTCTCTGTTCTCAACTGCCGTGACAACTTTCACCATCCCGGCGCCGATACGAAATGTACTCTTAGCCGCCATCATAGCTGCTCCCGCCGTACAATGCTCACCCACTATCAGCAGCGCTTTGCCAAAACTTCCTTTATTGCCGTCCGGTCTACGCGGTGGAAGCAATCTGCTGTCATATCCGACATGTGTGTACCAAAATGGTTTGGTATCAAGAAAACTATGTTCGTCTATCCCCATCCGCCGACAGACAAGTTCCCCGGAATATATTGTTCCCGGATATAACACGTGTCCCAGCTTGCGAAATCCATATGTTACTGTCATGTCAGCATACACGGCATCACCCATGATTTCGCCTGTATCTGCGTGAATGCCTGAAGGAATGTCTACGCTGCACACATGCGCATTTGTGCGATTCATCCATTTGATGGCATCCAAATATATTCCTTCTACATCTCTGGACAGTCCGACTCCAAAAACTGCATCTATCACTATATCATATTCACCATTCTGCATTGTGCTAAAAATCTGTACCTTATATTCCATCAGAATATCTATCTGCCTCTTGGTCTCTTCGGTACAGTTCTCCCTATTACCAAGAAGTACGAAAGTGACATCACAACCTTCCAACAGCAAAAGACGCCCAATCGCCAACCCGTCACCTCCATTGTTCCCGCAGCCTGATACGACAAGTATCCTACCGGGAATATTTCCCCACACCCGTTGTATCTCTTCCACTGTCACCAAGGCTGCCCTCTCCATAAGAACCAGTGCTGGTATATGGTATTTCTCAATTGTATTGTAATCGTATTGTTTCATTTCCGAAGCTGTCACAAGATACTGTTTCATACACTCTCCCTCTTATATTTCCTTACACCACCTTAACTTCCTGTCCCATGACGCAAAGAAGCGCTAAAATCTCACGATTTCAACGCGTCCTCACCGTTTTCATTCGACTCTGCTTCCGATTCTGCATTCTTTTTGACCGACTCCTCGTTCTTTTGGGACTTTTCTTCCGGATTAAACTTCATATCAAAAATTTCAAGTACATCCGCTCCGAAAATATCATGCATATAGGCATACAATTGATTGTTCATCGCCTCTTTCTCCTGCTTACGGACAACCTTTTTCTTTAATTCTCTTCTGATATTAGTTATCCATGCGTTGATTTCCTCGAGTTCGGCAGTATTCTTTTTTAATTTTCGATAACATACCTCCATAGTAGCTACCATCAGCTTATTGTTAAGCTGATTGATCTGTCTTGGCAGTTCAACCATCTCTTCCTCGCATGTATCTATTTTCTCGTTACATTCATTGACAATCCGCCTATGTTCCTCCATTTGTTTCTCCAGTTTTTTAGAGGAAGTCTTCTCAATCTCGTCTGCGAGAACAACGATTTCTTCCATCGTTTTTTTCTTAAGTTTTTTGAGTTCTTTGCATTCTTCATTGACCTTGCCCTGACGCTTAAGCAATTGATTCAAATCACTCTCCATCCGCTTAATCTCTGAAGTATACTCCTTCTGGGTAAAAAGCTTATGCCATTTATTGTCCAATGTAAGAATCGGAATTTTTTTGCCGACCAATGCCGGCTTAAATATTTCTTCTGCTCTTGACATACGTCTCTGCACCTTTCTGCATTCAATACTTATCCCTTACGGGAAACTAAATTATATGACAGTTTCATCAAACTGTCTGATAAATGCACATTTTCTACTTGGACGCCTTTCGGCACATGCAAATCCACATGAGCAAAATTCCATATTCCTTTAATGCCGTAGGAAACAAGCTGCTCCGCTATTTCTATCGCGCTGCTCTTCGGTATGGTAAGCACCGCGATATCAATGTCATTCTCTCTTACAAATTGCTCCATCTCCTGCATCGGACGCACTGCAATTCCCCGGATTTGTGTACCATGAAGCTGTGTATCAATATCAAAAATCCCCTTAAAAATGAATCCCCGTCGCTCAAAATTCATATAATTAACAAGCGCTTGTCCTAAATGTCCTGCACCAATTATAATCAAACGATGTTCCTTGTTAAGCCCCAATATTTTCCCAATCTCATCATACAGATATCCTACGTTATACCCGTATCCCTGCTGGCCAAACCCTCCGAAATTATTCAGATCCTGCCTGATCTGTGATGCGGTAACTCTCATAATATCGCTCAATTCCTGCGATGAAACCCTCTCAATCCCCTCATCCTTTAACTCACCCAGATATCTGAAATATCTTGGCAAACGGCTAACAACAGCCTGTGAAATCTCTTTCTCTTCCACCTTGCTGTCACCCCCTATATTATAATATTTTAAGTATACAACTGTGTTAAATAACTGTCAAACATTGACAGTCCAGTCCTTAAACTGTAAACTGATTTTGTGTTGCAGTTCAAAGCCGCAAAACGGTCTTATCTGCAATAAAAAGTCGATTTACCATAAGAAAGGTACTTATATTATGATACTTTCCGTCAGCAATATAAACAAATCATTTAACGAAATCCCCGTATTGAAAGATGTATCGTTCCATATCGAGGACTATGACAAAGCAGCTATCGTAGGCATTAACGGCGCCGGAAAGACAACTTTGCTTCGCATTATCATGGGTGATCTGTCCGCCGACCAAGGCATTGTAACTATATCCCGCGATAAAACGATTGGTTATCTTTCTCAGCATGAAGCCGTATCAGGCGAAAATACAATCTATCATGAACTTCTAAGTGTAAAGCAGGATATTATCGAATTAGAGCAGAGAATCCGTTCTGTGGAATTACAGATGAAGAACGCTTCCGACGATGCACTCAAACAATTAATGGATCACTATTCCGTTCTGACACACACCTTTGAATCGTCTAACGGATATGCCTATAAAAGTGAATTAGTCGGCGTGTTAAAAGGCTTAGGTTTCTCAGAGGATGAATTTACGCGGTCTGTATCAACACTCTCCGGCGGGCAAAAGACCCGTGTCGCACTGGGCAAACTGCTCCTCTTAAAACCGGACCTGATAATTTTAGATGAGCCTACAAACCATCTGGATATGTCATCTATCACATGGTTGGAAAACTATTTGCGAAGCTATAAAGGCGCTGTGATTATCGTGTCCCATGACCGCTATTTTCTGGATAGAATCGCTAACAAAATAATTGAAATTGACAACACGGAGTCTACCGTCTTTGCCGGAAACTATTCCGATTATGCCGCCAAAAAAGAAGTCCTGCGCACAGCCAAATACAATGCCTATATGAAACAGCAGCAAGAAATCAAGCATCAAGAGGCAGTGATTGAGAAATTAAAATCCTTCAACAGAGAAAAATCTATCCGCCGGGCAGAAAGCCGCGAGAAAATGCTTGATAAGATTGAAGTGTTAGAGAAACCTGCCGAGGTGCGCGCCGACATGCATCTGAAACTGGAACCTAAATTTTCCAGTGGCAACGACGTTCTTCATGTGGAGAACCTATCTAAATCTTTCGGTTCTCTCACACTGTTTGAGCATCTTGCGTTTGATATCAAAAAGGGGGAACATGTTGCTATCATTGGTGATAACGGCACCGGCAAGACTACAATCCTTAAACTGATTAATGAATTGATTGCGCCCGATACAGGCATAATACACCTAGGCGCTAATGTAGCAATCGGTTATTATGATCAGGAACACCATGTATTACATATGGATAAAACACTATTTGAGGAAATATCCGATGATTATCCGACGCTTACCAACACTGAAATACGAAATACCCTCGCTGCATTTCTTTTTACAGGCGAAGATGTATTTAAGCAGATTAAGACACTTAGCGGCGGCGAACGCGGGCGGGTCTCTCTCGCTAAACTGATGTTGTCGGAAGCTAATTTCCTGATTCTGGATGAGCCGACAAACCATCTTGATATTATGTCAAAGGAAATTTTGGAAGACGCCATAAACGCTTATGCCGGCACGGTACTCTATGTGTCCCATGACCGCTACTTCATTAATAAAACTGCTACCCGTATTCTTGATTTGAACCACAAAGTCCTGACCAACTATCTGGGGAATTACGAATACTATCTTGAGAAAAGAGATGAACAACTCTCTCTGATTGACAATGCACGACAGAATGTTTCTTCTATCTCTGCCGACAGCACAGCGCCCCAAGGCAGCTCTTGCATCAATACCTCCGCCGATCTATCCGGAGCGTCCACTGCAAACGGTAAGCAAGACTGGATTGCACGCAAAGAACAGCAGGCGGCACAGCGCAAGAAAGAAAATGAACTTAAAAAATGCGAAGAACGCATTGAACAATTGGAAACTCGCAATGAAGAAATTGATACCCTCATGGCATCTCCGGAAATTTGTACCGACGTGGCAAAGCTACAGGAGTTAAATAAAGAAAAAGAAGCCAACGACACTGAACTGGCTGACTTGTATGAAAAATGGGAACTGCTCTCAGAATAAGAGCAGTTCCCCATATTTTACATTGCATCAAAAGTTGCTTTGATTGCTTTAATAAACTCTTCGCAGTCTAATACGGTTACATTCTGTATAGAAGTAATCAGTGACAGACCCTTTGTCATCTTTCCTCCTTCTATTGTCTGAATCGTAGCTTTTTCCAACTTATCCGCAAACTGCATCAGCTCCGAAATACCATCCAGTTCACCGCGCTTTCTGAGTGCTCCCGTCCATGCAAAGATTGTCGCCACAGAGTTGGTGGTCGTCTTCTCTCCCTTTAAATACTGATAGTAATGTCTTTGCACGGTTCCGTGTGCTGCCTCATATTCATAAGCTCCGCTTGGCGATACCAGCACAGAAGTCATCATGGCAAGGTCACCGAACGCCGAAGATACCATATCGCTCATCACATCACCATCATAGTTCTTGCATGCCCAGATAAAACCACCCTTATCCCTCATGACACGCGCCACCGCATCGTCAATCAATGTGTAAAAATATTCGATGCCTGCCGCATCAAACTTCTCCTTGTATTCTGCATCATAAATTTCTTGGAAAATATCTTTGAAATTATGGTCATATTTTTTTGATATCGTGTCTTTCGTTGCAAACCACAAATCCTGTTTCGTATCTAGTGCATAGTTAAAACACGTTTTTGCAAAATTTCTGATAGACTCATCCGTATTGTGGATGCCTTGCAAAATACCGGGACCTGTGAAATTATGTATCGTCTCCCGTATCTGCGTTCCGTCTTCCCCCGTGAATACAAGCTCAGCCTTTCCCGCGCCGGGTACTTTGATCTCCGTATTCTTGTAGACATCTCCATAAGCATGACGCGCCAAAGTAATCGGTTTCTCCCAGTTCCTGACATAAGGTTCAATTCCCTTCACAATAATAGGAGCACGGAACACCGTTCCGTCTAATGCCGCACGAATTGTACCGTTAGGGCTTTTCCACATCTCTTTCAGGTTATACTCTGTCATTCTGGCGGCATTAGGAGTAATCGTCGCGCACTTGACTGCTACCCCGTATTTCTTCGTCGCCTCCGCCGAGTCTATCGTAACCTGATCGTCAGTCTCGTTGCGATGTTCCAGACCAAGATCATAGTATTCTGTCTTAAGGTCAATATAAGGCAATAACAGCTCGTCTTTGACCATTCTCCAGATAATTCTCGTCATCTCATCTCCGTCCATCTCCACTAACGGCGTTGTCATCCTAATTTTTTCCATAATCGGTATTATACCTACCTTTCCTTTTTTATTCTTTTATTATCTAGGAAATTCCACACTCGATTTTTTATTCCTTTGATGCTTCTTCCCCATAAATCTCATTCAGACCGTTTTTCACCATATTATCATAGGCGTTTAGCATATGCTTATTGGCAAGCTGCTCCGCCTTGTCGGCGTCTCCCGCTTTTATTGCCTCCATAATCTGTCTATGCTCATCATTTGACGCACGACCTCTTGTATTAGTAGACAATGTCTTCTGTCTGACGCGTAGCACATATTGATGATAATCTTTTAACGTATGCTCTAACATTTTGGAATCACATGCCTCATAAAGAATATCATGGAAACGATTGTCCAACTCTGCCATCTGATCCATGTGCCCCTTGGATGCATGGAAATCTGCCAGATAAATATTTTCCTCCATCTCTTCCATCTGTTCCTTCGTGATTTTCTCTGTCGCAAGCCTTGCACACAATCCTTCTAAAAGCGAACGAATCATATAGATATCCTTTACATCCTTTGCAGTAATACCCGTGACATACGCTCCTTTATTCGGAACAATCTGTATGAGCCCCTCCAGTTCAAGCTGCCGGAAGGCTTCTCTGACCGGTGTACGACTCACACCAAGTTCTTCACCGATTGCCACCTCCTTTAATTCCTCATGTTCCTTATATTTTCCGCTCAGAATATCTTCTCTTAATTTCTGGAATACCCTGCCACGCAGAGAATATTTATCGTTTACTTCATTTTTCAAATCATAATTAGCCATCTCTTTCCATCCATGCTCCTTTTCCTCTATGGCATTCAATTTTCCTAAAAAGCAGTCCCCGGCAGCGCAATTTCTAACTCTCCACAGATTTTCTCAATTTGCGTAACCAGCTCTTCATCAGTCAGAACCGTCACACGTCCCGACGCATACTCCTCATCAACCCAAACCTTTAAAGCTCTGACCAGATCACAGTTCTTGTCCAGCTGGTTCTCCTCATTCAGGCGATAATAAGTATTGATCCAATGCGCTATTCCCGCCATCCCTGAAGTGTTTGACACAGCGCAGAGAACCGGTCTGTTCAAGAACTTCTCTGTGTCGAAAATATTATATATCTCCTCATTTTTAAGAAGTCCGTCCGCATGAATGCCCGCTCTTGTCACGTTAAAATTCTTTCCGACAAAAGGCGTTCTCGGCGGAATCTGGTATCCTATCTCTTTCTCATAATACTCTGCTAATTCCGTTATGACCGTGGTATCCATCCCATTCAGTTCACCGCGAAGCTGCGCATACTCAAATACCATCGCCTCAAGCGGTGTGTTACCGGTTCTCTCTCCGATACCGAACAGCGAAGTATTAACTCCCGAACAACCATACAGCCATGCAGTTGTAGAATTTGATACCGCTTTATAAAAATCATTATGTCCGTGCCACTCAATCAGTTCATGTGGTACGCCGGCGTGAGTATATAGTGCATAGATGATGCCCTGTACACTTCTCGGAATAACAGCGCCGGGGTAATTAACGCCATACCCCATCGTATCACATGCGCGCACTTTAATCGGTATCTTATATTCCTCCATAAGTTTCATAAGTTCCATGCAAAAAGGTACTACATAGCCATAAATATCAGCCCTTGTAATATCCTCCATATGACACCTCGGACTGATTCCTTCCTCCAGACAGTCACGGATAACACTCAGATAATGATCCATGGCTTGTCTCCTTGTCATTTTTAATTTCAGGAAAATGTGGTAATCCGAACAACTCACCAATATCCCTGTCTCTTTCATGCCTATCTCCTTGACAAGCTTAAAATCCTCTTTGCTGGCACGTATCCAGCTCGTAACTTCCGGATAACGATATCCCCGCTCCATACATTTATATACTGCATCGCGGTCTTTCTTGCTGTATAGGAAAAATTCACTGGCACGAATCATTCCGTTAGGACCACCCAGCTTGTGCAGATAATCGTAAATCGTAACAATCTGCTCTGTCGTATAAGGCGCTCTGGACTGCTGACCGTCTCTGAATGTCGTATCTGTAATCCAGATATCCTTCGGCATATTATGCGGAACCGTCCTATCATTGAAAGGAATCTTAGGTATCTCAGAATAGGGAAACATATTTCTGAATACATTCGGCTTTTTAACATCGTCCAAAATATACATATGCTCTTCTATTTCAAGAAGATTGTTATGATCATTCATGGTCACCGGGCGATTCGTAAAAGTTCTCTCATCGTACATAGCTATCATGACCTTTCTACGCCTATCCGTTGCAATCGGTATACTGTTGTATCTCGTCGCATAGATGTACGTTCCGTATAATTGTATACAATCATACCATTTCTGTCAACCCGAACTGAACATTTCTTCTATATTCAACATTCCCCATCCCTGTTTATTCCACGTATCACCCATATCACGGGCACTGAAAATCATTCTGCGTTTTACTTGTTCATTATTCATATAGGGATATTTTTGCAGAAAGAGCGCAGATGCGCCAGATACGATGGGTGTCGCCATAGATGTACCGCTTTTCTTAATATAGGCATTCCGAAAGCCGATTCGGTAGTTTCCCCTGCATTGCACATTACAGGAAATAATATCCGTCCCCGGTGCAACAATATCAGGTTTACGATAGAGCATATCATGGCTTCCCCGTCCGGAATAATTCTCGCATAAATCTCTACGTGCTCCGAAATAACCGCCCTCATGACAACCTACCGTAATAACCTTGCGGCTTATCCCTAACGGCGATATCGTTCCTTCTCTCGGTCCGTTATTGCCGGCAGCACATACCACTACAATTCCTTGCTCCCATACGGCATCAAGCAGACCTATCAATTCCTCCATACGCTCCTTCTCACTACTGCTCCCAATTCCGAGTGAAACATTCAATACCCGGATCTGATAGCGTATGCGGTTTTGCAATACCCACATCAACCCATGGTACATGCTGTCTATGCTTCCTTCACCGTTATGATCAAGTACCTTTCCGATACACAATCGACATGCCGGTGCCATTCCTCTGTACAATCTGCGGGAAGCATAACCGCTTCCTCCAACACAACCGGCAACATGCGTACCATGTCCGCTGTCGTCATAACTTCCCTGTCTTCCATTGACGAAATCCATAAACGCTACAATACGGTTATCAAAATCAGGATGCACACCAATTCCTGTATCCAGAATCGCAACCGTAACATTTTCTGTTGCTATATTTCCCTGTAAAGCATCACTGCATCCCACTTGTTTTCTGACACGATTCACGGTATCTCTCCACACAATAATCCCGGCTATAGATTTATTCTATGCCGGGATTTTTTGTAGGTTCAGTGTTTATTCTGTTCGTTTTGTCTTAATATTCTTCCGCCTGCCACCACGATAGGTAAACAGCGCAAACGCAGTACATACAAGTCCTGCACACAAAAACCACTTTGGATGGACACTGCTATCTCCTGTATTAGGGGAATCATCTTTATTGCCAAGCGATGTAAAGACTGCCTGACCATCCTGTACATCCGCAACTACCATGCTGCTCGTTCCATAATTATAAATACCGTACGGTGAAAAATGTTTTGCCGAAAATGTAATCGCATCTATGCCGTCAGCCGACACTACTCTGCTCTCTACCTCTTCAAGCTGTCCATCTGCATCCAGACAAACTACATGAAGATTCTCCTCTCCCACTCCGTTTGGAATCGGAATCGTAATCTCTACACTCTGTTTGCCAAGCCCCGTAATCGGTATCCCCGTGCCCGCTTCTATCATACTAATCTCATATGCGCACAAGTTCCGCGGCAGCTTGTTGCCATAAATATTCTTATAGACATCACCGATTCTTGCTTTCGCCTCTTCACTGTCCTCAATCGATAAAATATAATTCTCTTCAGCACCTTCCATTACAGCACTTGACACACCGTCTTTTGGTAGAGAATAACTGTTAATCTGCACATCAATACCTTGATACTCCGCATCTTGGGACATCTCACTGTTGCTAATCTTCTCAGCACCTTCCTCAAGCATATACGTCTTTCCGTCTATCTGGCACGTCTCGCCAGCCACAGGATATGATCCGTCTCCTTGTCTGCCGACAATCTGCAGAATACCATCTTCTCCATCTACCGCCTCTTTCGTCATCTTACAGACAATTCCTTCAAATCCGGCATTTCCGTTGTCCAAAACCGTACCTGTCAAATCGCTTACGCTATCCGGCACAACTGCTATCTCACTTCCCTTAAATGCCAAATCACGGTAATTATCTCTATATAATTTAGTCGTTGTCGTCTCATATGACAGTTCCGGAAGAGATTCTCCCCCAAAGACAATTACCCGTCCGGAAGAACTTCCCGCTTGTGTGTTGTCATAAGCTCTGAGCCCTACCTGTCTTGCCGACGCCGGAATATGAACCGTCTCAAGAGGACATCCCGCAAATGCTCTGTCCCGAATCTCCTGTATTTGATTACCGCCCTCTAATGCCGTAAGACTGCTGCATCCTTGGAACGCCGCCTCACCTATTATTTCAACGCTGTCCGGCAGAATCACCTTAGTAATATCTGTACAATCCTTAAATGCCTCCGCTCCAATCTGCTTAACTTGTGAAGGAACTGAAACAACACTGTTACTTCCTTTATACGCTAATAAAATACCGTCACCGACGATTAAGTAATCACCCGATCCATTCTGTTTCCAATTTGTCAGCCAAGGCGTCTTCTCAAATGCCGCCGCTTCAATGTTCTGAACACTGTTAGGAATTACTATATTAGTTAACCCATCACAATGGTAAAAAGCCGCATATCCAATCGTCTCAACGCTGTCCGGAATCCTGATAGAACTAAGATCAGATCTGGCAAATGAAAACTCTCCAAGTCTGACAATCCCATCCGGAATATCGAAGGAAGTCATCTCATCATCATAATATGCCTGTGCCGCTATGATAGAATTATCGACCACTGTATATTTCGGGAACGAACCACCTTTCGCGTCGTCAGAGCCAGCCAGCCCCGGAACCGTATCTGTGTTCCGTTCTATATCACTTTCTGGAATGCCGCCAAGTGTTTCTCCTGTTCCACCTACATTGACCGTAGCCTGTGCATTGTCCACCAATACAAAAGCCTCACGTCCAATCACTCTCGTCTTTCCTCTGACAGCCGGATCTTCCTCTTCCGCCATTGCATTGATATGAGAAACTTCATGGTAATAGTCTACCGGTGGAAGAAGCTGTGTCTCCTCTGTATCTTCTCCCTCCGCCACATCATTCCCGCTGACACTGGAAGGAATTGGTGCTTCCTCATATTCGGAGACATCTATATCTTCCAATACTAACGACTGCGCAAAAGTATCTGCCCTTGAACCGGCATCTGCCTGAATCTCTAATTTTGTGCATCCGTCAAATGCTGTACTATGAATTGTACTGACCGACGGCGGTATTGCAATCTGGCGCAGTCTGATACAGTCCTCGAACGCTTTCATGTCAATATTCTTAACAGAATATGGAATGCTGACTTCATTCAAATTCTTACAATTTGAAAATGCATAAGCCGAAATTTCTTTGACATTGCTGCTAATGTCAATCTTCTGCAAATTATAATCACCCCAAAACGCGTAGGGCTTAATCTTCTCCACGGATCCCGGCATCGTATAGCTGTCTCCTCTTCTGCCAGCCAGTACCTGATACAGAGTATCCCATCCGTTCTTGTTATAGATTGCGCCATCATCACAGGTAAACTTAGGATTGCTGCTGTCGAATTGAACGCTTGCAAGGCTGTAATCCCCTGCAAAGGCTCCGTTACCTAAACTTGTGAGTCCAGTACCTATCGTGACAGACTTAAGAGATGGGCATCCGCTAAACGCAGCATTTCCAATCGTAGTCACTGAATTCGGCACAGACACGCTCTCCAAATTACTACATTCAGAAAAAGCACTCGATCCGATACTTTCCACAGATTCGCCTATCGTCACTCTCTTAATGTGGTCATTCCCAGCAAAGGCTCCCGCCTCTATCTTTTCAACGTAATTGGAAATAGACACGTCCTCAGCCGTGCCATTGTACTTCACTAATGTAGTTCCGTCCATCTGAAAATCAGATGCGGAAGAGGTTTCCACCGCTTCCACATCTGATACAGGGATCTGTGTCACTGCCATTGCTGTCACAAGGAGCAGTATACCAATCAGGTTTCTTATTTTTTTCCCCATAAGATTTCCTTTATGCTGTTTTTACTTTGGCTGCCTTATCCTTCTTAATAAACAGAATAATGGATAAGCATGCCAGCCCGACGGATAAGAACCACTTCGGATGAATCGGATCACCCGTCTTCGGCGTCGCATCAAGCATTCCTTCCGTCAGATTACCCGTATCTACATAAACCGTGTACGGCGAGAAGTGTGTCGCCGTAAATCTGATACACGGAACACCATTAATCGTCGTAAAGTTCTCGTTCAGGTTCTCCAACTGATTACCGTTAATTACTGCACCTGCCATATTATTGCCGCCATATGCTACCAACGCATCCGGAATCGGAATCGTAATGTCTACTGAGAGACCGGAAATCTGGTCACCCGTAAGCTGATAAGTTCCGGTAGAATCCCACAGACTGATATCCATCGCATAGTACAGAATATTATCTAAACTGCCATATTTATTTGTCAGTGCATCCGCCACCGCTCTGGTCGCCTCATCCGTCTCGGTTATCTTGACAATGAAATTGTCTGTTGAACCGTTAACATTGGCTGTCGCAAGATCTTTATTAGAGATACCGGGCTTCGTAATATCTACACGGGTATTACCATTGTCCGTACTGCCTCCGCCGCCGTTATTTGATGTGGCTGTGCTCGCCGGAGCCGTCCCGGCTGTATACTCTGCCGTTATTGTTACATTATTAGACGGCATCACGAAGGTTGTCGGCGTCTGACTGACATTCGCCAGCGAAACTCCTTGCGACTCTGTCACCCATCTCGAGAATACCGAACCTGCCGCTGGCGTATTCGCTGTAATCTGTACTGTTGTGCCTGCTGCATAACTTCCACTACCACTTCCGCCAAGTACTGTTACAGTATATAATCCTGCATTAGCCGTTGTAGAAGTAGTCGATGTCGAGGCAGTTGATGATGACGTCGTACTTGACGTTGTACTAGTACTCGACGAAGACGTACTACTTGATGTCGTGTTGCCCGATGTATTCGTACCATTTCCGGACGTGTTTGTTCCGTTACCGGATGTATTCGTACTGCCTCCTGATGTATTTGTTGAACCGCCACTGGTTCCAGCCGCAACCTTATACAATAACACAATATTTTTGGCTGATGATATATTGGTATAAGAATCACTATATCCATTTTGTTCATAGCCTGCATGAACAGGATGTGCTGGAGCTATTGCTTCGCCACCCGGCAAAATATACTGTGTTGGTCCAATCTGTTTGCCATCCACACCATCATAGAACGCCACCGGATATTTACCATTCACCATACCATTCTCTGTGAAGCCCTGTGCATAGAATGAAGTATCTGCATGAATCGTATCACCAAGTTTCACATTATTCATGCCTGCCCACTGCTCAAATGTCCATCCTTCAAGCACCGGATCCGCCGGTTCAATCGGACGCGAACCATCCTCTACATATTGAGGATTATCTAAATCATTACCTGATTTATCCTTCAAATCAGGAATCAATACATAATTGGCATCATAAAATGCTACCTGCCACAGCTCACCCAATGGATGCTGATCGTCAATCTGCAAATGATATACATCACCATATTCTTTGACATATCTGACTACTGCTGAGTCCTCATATGCCCTCACAGTCGTCATCATTGTCTTTTCATCGTCAAAAGCAGTACCTGATATTTTAACTTCTTTACCGTAAATGGTAAGATTACCCAAATTATTTGCCCCTGAAAAAGCACCACTACCAATATCATTAGTTGTAATCGGTAATACAACCGTCTGAAGTTTATCACAATTTCGGAAACAATCTTCAGGAATAACTGCTAATCCCGCTTTGCTCTCACTTCCAAACTCTATATTTGTAATGTAATCACAGTCTTCAAAAGCACCCGGCTTGATTGCGCTCACTTGCTCTAAGTTAGCATCCGTTGACGTATTGACAACCGCCGGACCAACCTTTCCACTACCTCTTGCAGCAAGACATTCCTCAATCACAAGGGAACCATCCGTATTTTTGGAGTAAATGATTCCGTTGACTGTCGTATAATAATCATTATCCTCCACGTTCGTCATCGAATAGCATCCTCTGAACGGTGCCTTACCGATATCTGCACAATCCGGACCAATCATAACATACAGTAAACTCTCGCAGCTATCAAATGCATAGTCCGGCAGATATTTTACACTCTTCATCGTCACAGAACGAATCAAATCATTCCCTCGCGTATACAACTCATTGGCTGATGTTCCTTCATAGTCCTTATAATAGCCACTAAACAGACCGGGAACTACTTTTGTATTATCGTCCTCATCTCCTTCAGTTGATTCATACATCTTTCTTACTTCTGTTGACCAACTATTGTTTCTTAAATACGTATTATAATTACCAGTATTTCTCTCTGAGCTCTCCGTTGGATTTCCATCCACTGTATAGTTCCTGATGTATCCATACACATCAATAGACTCCACACCTTCCGGAATGACAATGTTTTTAGTTGCATCAACCAGAGCCATTTCCTCTCCTGTCGGTGCTCTGTATGGATCATTAGCATCCACAATCTCTACCACATTATATGGACGCATAGTATAATACGGTTTCGGGTCAACTGAACTTATTGGTGGGTTATCCGGGTCACTTGTATCCGCGGCATAAACCGTCATCGGCTCAAACAACCAATCAGTCAATTTATTAACTGCATTCGATGTAGAATTGCCCGAGATATCCGGTTGGATAGGACCTGGTGTTACATGTGGATTCCCATCTACCCAGTCCTCCCATTCACTACAAAAACTTTCATTTACCCATGGACCATAATCTTCCGATGCGTATACTGTCTCTTTATCTGCCGCCGCCTGCCATGCCTGTGCAAACTCAACACGATAGCTGTCGTAATCAGTACCTGCATATCGTCCATACCACTCTGCTGTTTTCATCTCCTCATAAGACTTGGCACCACTCTTTGTAATCTCATCGGCATGAGCCTCATTCAAAATCTTACTTACTTCACTATATTTCGGATAATCCAGCAGCGTCACCATATCTGTAATCGGATTATACATAACTGTCAGATACGACGGTGACAAGCTCTTATAACATACACGAATCCGGCTCTCCGTATCAATAATATTATTTGGATTCATCGCCCAATCAAAAGGTGCATAACCCTTTACAATGTCACCATGAAAAGTTAATTTACCACTTTCTGTCTTGAACGCATCTGTTCCGATTGTAAATGCTTCATATCCTCCTAATGGAGAGCTGAACGTCACATCAACCAGACTGATACAATCTTTAAACGCGTTTTCCCCAATTGACGTAACAGAATTGCCGATGTATACTTGCTCAAGCATCTGCCAATCTTTTCCGTTATCTCCGCCGCCGCCTTGAAATACTCCCTTAGCAATAGAGGTAAGAGAATTATCCTCTATTTTCAAGGATATTACATTCTCATTCAACTCAGAATCACTAAAGCATCCTTCCGCAATCCCGACTACTTTTGTATTTCCTACAACCGAAGGAATTACCAAGTGAACATTCTTCTTTTTAGAAGCAGGCAATCCCGGTTTAAATGTACATGAAGTCAAAATTCCTTTATCATTTATACATAATAAGTATGTGCCATCACTGACCTCATAGTATTCCACTCCGTTCTCTATATACAAATACGGTACCGTATCAGACACTGTCGTTGTCGCATCCCATGTACTTGTACGCGGATATGCAGGTTGCGACTCATTGTTGAGTTTCGGTCCTTTTACATAAAACTCCGGATTGATAACATCTTGAAATAATCCAGAACGTATAATTTCTCCATCTGAATCTAAATCTGTTTTATCATAAGAAACAAATCCACATGCTTGCGGATCCCTTTGCGCATCACAAGGGAATTCCACATACTTTAAATTTGCACACCCATGAAATACTTCCCTTGGGATTGTAGCTGCCTTAGAACTCGTGCGTCCGTAATTCTGAGGAAACACAACATACTCCAGTGCAGATCGTCCCGCAAATAAGTAGTTACCGATACTCTTAGATTCTGTCATTCCCTGCGGAAGCACAATTCCCATTGGCTGTGACCCTGCTTCCACTGCAAAAGCACCGTCTCCGATAGAGACAATGGTTGCATCTTTCATTTTAATATCACTTAACGCTGAGCAATTATAGAATGCATAATCATCTATCTTACATTCCCTGCCAATGCTGTTCAAATCTACAGTTGACAAATTCCTGCAATTAGAAAACGCACCATACCCAATTTCCATTACAGAAACAGGAAGCGCAATTTGCTGTATTGCCGTTCCGCTAAAACATTCCTTACCAATTGTCTGTGTACCTTGTCTGATGTCAACAGTCGCTAACTTAACGCATCCTTTAAATGCACGATTGCCGATATGAGCTGTATTACCAATCGTAATCGTCTCAAGCAAAGATGCATCCGCAAATGCTTCATCTCCAATAAAGCCAATCTGGTCTGGAATCGTCATGTTTACAACATTATTAACAGCCTTAAAGGCTCCATCACCAATCGCACACATAAGGCGTTGGCTTCGCTCTTCTACCAAAAATCCCGCGTCATCCTTAGTGTAAGGATCTGTAGGAGTATTACCCTCTGGAACGCTCACCAGATATACCGTTCCCCCTTTTCCCTCCGGTTCCGGTCTGTTGTCGACAGCGCTCCGCAATGTATAACCGCTAATATCACTACTACTATTCCTGATTGCAGTATTATGCTCACAATAATATTGTAATCGCTGCTCTCCGGTTAAAACTTCACTGGGTATTCTGATTAAAGCCGACGGTATAGTCGGTTTGGTTAAATTAGTTTTGTCTTCAGCTTTATTATAATCAGCCAAAGCTTTTTCATAATCCTGAAATTCTTTTACCTTACTGTCATACTCTGTCTTAAGATACTTATTATAAAAACTTTTAACATTTGCAGAGTTCCTATCATCGCTTACATAAGTAGCATAATCAAGTACCACTTCATCAGTAGCTTTATTATCCATCCCCGTATTGGCTGTTCCGGCATAATAGTTTTCAAAAGCTTCACTTTCAACCGTATAATACTTCGTAATAGGTCTTAAACCTAATTCAACTTTTTCCGAGTAAAATCGGCTGTTATATTTACAAATCACTCCGCTGTCAACATTATCTATAGGATTTTTGACCTCGTAAAAAAGGAACTGCCATGATAGACTGATGTCTCCGCCGCCGATATCAGTAATTGCATAAGAGGGATAGGCCTTAGGCGGATTAGCACCATTTCCTTTTCCATTCATTATATCCTCGACACTTTTGTCTTTGTACGCACTCAAATTAATAGCCAACTGAGAATCCACGTCATCTGCGCTGTCGGCATCGTAAACAAACTTTGACATATCATGTTTGTCAATAACTGTTGCCGCTCTAGAAGATGCTGTTCCATTATCAGCATAGTTCTCCGGTACCGGAATCGCTGCTACGGCAATCGCCGTAATCATAAGTACCGCTGACAGACTGCGTCTGACGCTTCTCTTCAATCTTCTTCTCGGTTTTCTAGCCGGTGTTTTCTTAGCCATGTTAATCCTCTCCTTATTCCCCTATATAATCTCCGTGTGACCTTGCGGTCTTACATGAAATAATCACAATATATTTATACACTTTTTATGAAACAAGTGTATTATAAACTCAAATTACAAAACCCTTTTTGCCACCACCACAAACCTGCCGTCTTCTTCCGAATTATCGCAAGTCGATAATGTTAAAAGTTCGTCGCCGTAACTTGCCGTAACGCCGGTATCATAGAGCGACAGTTCCGCCATTTCCTGCATATTGGAATTAAATTCCTTCTCCGAAGCCGCATCCAGAAACTGATAGTATTTAAATACAACTTCATCTTCGTTATAGATTCGGGAACGGAACACATACATCACTTCGTAAGTCCCCTTCTCATATATCGTATCAAACTGAATCGTAGAGTGACTTCTACAATAGTCCTCACTGCTGTATTTGTTCAGATTCCCAAACATTTTCCCGGATTTCATGTGATGTCCGTATATAATCAAATTCGTATTTCTATGTACCACATCACAGTCTTTATCCAAAAATAAGCTTCCGTTCCTGTCATATTCCTGACTGTAGTTATGGTCTAAGTAATATTCGTTGTTAGTCGTCTGCATCACTGGGTAGTCTATATTAGTATCGTCAATTTTCAGCCATCCGATTAGGCTTCTGTTTTTACTATAGAGTGTTTGGTATTCCTCCAACACCTTAAGTTCTATTTCTTCTTCCTCGGTATAATGAATCGTCACACCGGTTGAAGCTCCAGCCGCCAGCGTCGTATTGCCCTTAAGCTGCGCGAGATTCTCATAATCCATCTGTGTCCTGTCAGAAAAATAGTAGTATACGCCAAAATACCCAAAACACACCACCGCTACTAAAGAGCACAAAATAACTGTCAGCTTACGGCGATTCTCCCGTTTCCTAAGCTCATGAAGAATTTCCTTCTGCATCCTCTTATCAAAGTTCTCCAGTGAAATGCTCGTATTACTATCATTATCAGTATTCTTCTTTGCAGATACTTTGTTCTGTCCGCTTATACTCTTACCGGACACCTTCTTAGCCGAAGACTGTTCAGGCTGCCGCTTCTCTTTCTTCTTATTCTTAAGAGATTTCTTCTTTCCGGCTGGCAATTTAGAATTCTGATCATATCCCTGACGTCTATATTCCTGTGCCAGTTCATAGATTTCATCATCAAAATCATTACCCACCGTTGTTTCAAAACGATACTTGCCGGCTTGCATTTCCGTATAAAGCGTAATCACCTCTCCCGGCTGCTCCATATTGACTTGTGTCTTGATTTCCTTAATCTTTGCCTGATCCCTCAAGGCAGCCTTGTAATCCGCCTCCGTCCGGAATCTTCTTCCGGCAACTTCAAATCCCTCCATGGGGACCGCTCCTTTACCTTAATATATGTACCTAGTAAACCTACTTTGACATATTTACATATAGTATAATTTTACTATATCTTGAGATTTATGCAAGTGTTTTGTCACAATTTACACAAGTTGGACACAATTTTATACAATCTGAACATAAGGTTTACCCTTCCCATAAAAGCTAAACCCGACCGAAAGTCTAAGGTTTCCGATTATCCCTTGTATATAAGGCTTTTCAAAATACCTTGAAATATTCCTCCACATTTCAGTAACATTTACACCCCGCATACATAAGATAAACCATAAACAACATTTGGAGGAACAAACAATGAGCGATTTAACAGCAACCCACTGCGGATGCAACAATAATAATGGTGGATTTTTCGGTGGCGGATGCGGATCATGGATCTGGATTCTCATCCTCTTATCCTGCTGCGGCAACAACGACGGATGCGGATGCGATGGCGGTGGTTTCGGACTTTTCGGAAACAACGACAATAACTGCTGCAATACCCTGATCTGGTTGTTAATCCTTTCCAGCTGCTGCGGTTAATCCCATAAGCACTCCCCTTTACACATCTATTACTTCATATCTGGGAAATAGGCTCTGGTTCTTTTAGAGCCTATTTCTCTCACATGCAGCATATACTGTAGAGAAAACTATGGGCATCAGAAAGGCATATCTTATGGCTGCAAAAAATGAGGAAGCAACAAACGTTATGGCATTTGATGCCTTATATACTACCAATTCGATTCAAAAGCTCAAGGTTCTTCTTCCCTACATAGAACCTTCCATGCAAAAGCATCTGGCGGTCTATATTAAATATATGGAGCTGCAATACACTTTAAGCTATGTTCATAAACATCCGTTCCAAATAAGCGGCTGCAGCATATCTTCCGATGAAAAACCCGATCTGCGCTCGCTGTGCCGCCAACTCTGCCTCTACTCTTCACAGGAAGAAATCAGGCAGTTAGAACAAATGCAGAACATGCTGCAAACCATGGAAACCATGCAGGAAATGTCACAGACTATGTCTGCCCTGCAAGAAATCTTTCCTGATCTGTCTGCCGCTCCGCCCTTCGGAAGCGACTCTGCGTCCTCCGCTGAGGATAATGCAGAGTCCGCGCAGACCGGTTCGTTTTCCATGATGGATATGTTAATGAATATGCTTACTCCGGAACAAAAATCTATGTATGAAATGTTCCAACAAAATACAAATACTCAAGAAAAATAAATTTTTTAAATAATAATCATTGTTAATGATATTAAAAGCCAAGTCAACACGAGTCAAATTATGACCGGCACGAACAGAAAGGATGATACAATGACAGGAAACTGGATGGACGATCCCGCTGTTGCGCATATCGACAAATCAAAGCTAGACTTTCTGCAGTCACTTGTTTTCGAGAGCCAGTCTCTCACCAAGGAGCAGATGATGCCATTCCTTATGGCAATCGCAAAGAGAGGTATGGACAACCACATATCTTTTTCCAAAGATGAGGTCGAAACAATTACCTCTGTCATCCGCAAATATTCAACACCGGATGAACTGGATAAAATTGATAAATTAATGAAACTACGCAAAAAATAAAAGTCGGGTCAATTTCTCGATAGAAATAAAATTCGAACCATAGAAGCCGGAAATCAATGTCTGCCTCTCATCGACCATAGGGACATCGTTTTCCGGCATATTTATTACGCTTTTATTATCTCTGCCAATTCAACAATTCCGCTTCAATTGTCATATAAATCTCTTCCGGGCTGTCATGCTCCTGCCACCAGCTCCAGCCCCATTCATAGCCATACTTGGATTCATTTAATATGTCTGTCATCTCACCCAAACCATTAACCTTGCTCTCATATTCCGCTTGTGAAATTAACCACGATGAATCAACTTGTCCTATATAGGGATCAATACACCTATCTGCGGAAATATAATAAAAATCCTTATAATCCTCCGCTTCACTCTCCTGTTCATCTACGACTTCACTGCCTACCCCACCAGAAATATCGATTAGTGCGTCTCCGGGGATTCGCCACAGGTCTTCCTCTAACGCATAACCAGCCTTCCGTCCCTTGTATAGCAAAGCTCGTTACTCCAAGTCCACGGCTCTATATCATCCACACTAAGCACTTCCCCATTCATATAATAATATGCGCGGTATTCCCAGCCGCTTGATGCTGTCAGATACATCTCCGGCATCTCGTCGCCATTTAAGTCTGCAATTGCACAGCCGTTGATGCATAATGCCTCATCATACGGAAGCAAAGCCGCAAAATCATATAAAGGGTTCCGTAACACAATGCCATATGCTACTATTATCATCCGGAATACTATATTTTTAAACCCCATACTTTGCTCCCTTTGTGAAATAATTACATAATCCGCAGTTATTAGCAAAACTATCCTGCCTGTCTTATTGCATAAAACTGCCACGTCTGCAAATCAGTTTACAAACGCGGCAATTTCAATTCATTATTTCTGTACAATATTCACAATTCTACCCGGAACATAAATCTCTTTTACAATTGTTCCTGTCAGTTTATCTGCAATGACTTCCTTTGCCTTAGCAATCACATCATCTTTCGGGTCATCTTTACCAATAACAAGCGTGGCTCTGGTCTTACCATTAATCTGAACCGCAATCTCCACGGTAGCCTCAACGGTTTTGGCTTCGTCATACTCCGGCCATACAGTCTGATACAGTCTGCCATCAAATCCTGTCTTTTGCCACAATTCCTCCGTGATATGGGGTGCCACCGGATTCAACATCGTAAGCAGCGTTTTAAACTCACCCTTTGTCACTGAATTTTTCTTATAAAATTCATTAATTAACGCCATCATCGACGCAATGGCAGTATTATATTTCAAATTCTCGAAATCGTTGCTGACCTTCTTGATTGTCTGATGCATCTTAGTCTCTAAATCTTTAGAGTACCCCGTATCATCTGTCATAATATCCTGTAATTTCCAGACTCTCTCCAAGAAGCGGCGGCATCCTTTCACACCGTCTTCGCTCCATCCGGCACTGAGTTCAAAAGCCCCGATAAACATTTCGTAAGTTCTGAGCGTATCTGCACCATAATCTGTTACGATATCATCCGGATTCACAACATTACCGAGTGATTTGGACATCTTAACTACCGGGTGTTCCGCCATCTCACCGTACTTTTCCTTAAGAGCCTCTCTCGCAGCTTTTTCGCTTCCATGTTCAGCAAGCAGTTTTTCCTGCTCTTTCAACGGCAGGTTTGCAAAATTATGCGGATTCAGTCCGAGGATCATTCCATGGGAAGTTCTCTTAGCATAAGGTTCCGGACACGGAACCGCTTTCTGGTCGTACAGAAACTTATGCCAGAATCTGGAATACAGCAAGTGCAATGTAGTATGCTCCATACCGCCATTATACCAATCTACCGGCATCCAATACTCCAGCGCCTCTTTACTTGCAAGTGCCTCCGTATTGTCCGGATCCGTATATCTTAAGAAATACCATGAAGATCCAGCCCACTGCGGCATTGTATCTGTCTCTCTCTTTGCCGGACCTCCACAACACGGGCATGTGGTATTGACCCAATCAGTCATAAGAGCCAATGGCGATTCTCCGTTGTCGGTAGGCATATAGCTGTCCACATCGGGCAACTCCAATGGAAGTTCTTTCTCGTCAATCGGCACATAACCGCATTTCTCACAATGTACAATCGGAATCGGTTCTCCCCAGTAACGCTGTCTTGAAAACACCCAATCTCTGAGCTTAAAGTTGGTCTTAGCACAGCCGATACCCTTTTCTTCCAAGAATGCAATCATTTTAGCCTTGGCTTCCTCTACGCTCAGCCCACTGATAAAGCCCGAATTAACAATCGTGCCTGTCGCCACATCTGTATAGACTTCTTCCTGTACATCTTTGCCACCGGCAACTACTTCGATAATCGGCAGCCCAAACTTCTTCGCAAATTCCCAGTCCCTCTCATCATGGGCAGGCACCGCCATAATTGCACCCGTACCGTAACTCATGAGAACATAATCAGAAACAAAAATCGGTATCTCCACATCACTTACCGGATTAACTGCCGTCAAACCATCGATCTTGACACCCGTCTTCTCTTTTGCCAGCTCCGCACGCTCGAAATCGGACTTTCTAGCCGCCTGCTCGCGGTATGCTGCAATTTCGTCCCAATTGCTGATATCATCCTTATACTTATCTAAAAGCGGATGTTCCGGAGACATAACCATATATGTCACACCGAACAGTGTATCACATCTGGTCGTATAAATGCGCATTTTATCTTCTTTGCCTTTAATAATAAAATCAACTTCCGCGCCGGTGGATTTACCAATCCAATTCTTCTGGGAAACCTTCACTCTCTCCACATAATCAACCGTGTCAAGACCATCGATCAATTTATCCGCATACTCCGTAATCTTAAGCATCCACTGGCTCTTTACCTTGCGGACAACCTCGGAGCCACATCGTTCGCAAACGCCGTTAACTACTTCCTCGTTGGCAAGACCAACCTTACAGGAAGTACACCAGTTAATGGGCATCTCTGACTTATATGCTAATCCAGCCTTAAATAATTTGAGGAAAATCCATTGTGTCCATTTATAATAGTTCGGATCCGTCGTATTGACTTCCCTATCCCAGTCAAATGAATAGCCGAGTGCATGTAACTGGCTCTTGAACCGTGCCACATTATTCTGTGTGACAATTTTCGGATGAATATGATTCTGAATCGCATAATTCTCCGTCGGCAGACCGAACGCATCCCATCCCATCGGATAGAGAACATTATAGCCCTGCATTCTTCTCTTTCTTGCCACAATATCAAGCGCCGTATACGGTCTGGGATGTCCTACATGAAGTCCCTGACCTGACGGATAAGGAAATTCCACCAATGCATAATATTTCGGTTTGGAGTAATCGTCGGAAGTTTTAAATGCCTTCTCGTCGTCCCACACTTTCTGCCATTTTGTTTCTACTTCTCTGTGATTATAAATTTCCGCCATTTTGATGACCATGCCTTTCAGCTCCGCTATATCTTCCGAGTTTGCGAAGCAAATCTCGTAAACAAACTTGTTCGTTATATCCACGTTTAATATTGTATTATACTTGGCTAATTTGTCAAGCAGATTGCATAAAAAATCGTTGTCATCACAATTTCCTATAAGATAAAAACATAGAAACAGGGCGTGTCACCCACGCCCTATTCCTATAAATGAAACCTTCTCTATCTACAGTCGGTTATAGCTTACGGTGTAAGGCACTTCCCCTTATGCCTCACCACCGGCTTCTGCTACCTTATTTGCCCTTGCAGCGACTTCCTTCTCCTGTACATCGCTTGGTGCCTGCTCATATCTTGCGAACTCATATTTGTATGTTCCGCGTCCTCCCGTCATGGAGCGAAGGTCAGTACAATAGCCATTCAGACACGCCACCGGAATATCCGCCTCAATAACGGTCTTGCCATCGCCTGCCGGATTCATACCAAGCACGCGTCCTCTCCTCTTATTCAAATCACCCATAACATCACCCGTATAAGAATCGGGTACTGTTACCTGCAAATTAGCAATTGGCTCAAGAAGCACCGGACCAGCCTCCATAAAGCCCTTCTTAAATGCTTGAATCGTTGCCATCTTAAATGCCATTTCCGAAGAATCAACCGGATGATAGGAACCGTCATAAAGCACTGCTTTCACACCTACTACCGGATAGGCTGCAAGCGGTCCGCTTCCTACGGAATCCTGCAAACCTTTCTCCACTGCCGGGAAATAGTTCTTAGGCACTGCACCGCCCACTACTTCCTGCTCAAATACATAGGCAGATTCCAAATCGCCGGACGCTTCAAAGCGCATCTTGACATGACCATACTGTCCATGTCCGCCGGACTGCTTCTTATATTTATACTCTACATCAGATTTCTTCCGTATGGTCTCTCTGTATGCAATCTTCGGATCTGACAATTCAATTTCGACTTTATACTCATTAACAAGTCTGCTTGCAACCACATCCAGATGCAAATCTCCCATACCGTAAAGCAACGTCTGCTTATTCTCTGCATCATTGACAATCCACAAGGTCTGATCCTCATGTTTCATCTTCTGCAGTGCCTGTGCCACCTTATCCACATCGCCTTTATTTTTGGCTCTATATCTCTTATATGTATAAGGTGTAGAAATTTCTGTTTTACCGTACCGAATGATTCTCGCCTTAGTGGACAGTGTATTACCGGTTCTTGCCGCTGTCAGTTTCGCAATAGCGCCGATATCTCCAGCATGTAATTCCTTCACCTCAATAGGCTTATTCCCCTGCATCACATATAATTTGTTGATTCTCTCTTCGACTTCTTTCTCATCATTATAGATAGTATCGTCATTCTTAAAAACGCCAGAGCACACTTTAATCAATGAATATTTACCGATGAACGGATCCACGATTGTTTTAAAAATATATGCTGATTTCGGTTTTGAAAAGTCAAAATTAGCTTCAAATATCTCATTGCTCTTCAAATCGATTCCCGCCAGCTCACGATTCTCCGGACTCGGCATATATTTTACAATGTCGTCAAGCAACGTATAGATACCCTGACACAGTATATTGGATCCCATAGACATAGGTACAATACTGCCATCCATGACATTACTGCGCAGCGCAGCTCTGATTTCTGCCTCTGAAAAGCTATCTCCGTTAAAGTATCTTTCCATAAACTCTTCACTTGTCTCAGCTACGGCTTCCATCAAAGTATCCCTGCACAATTGCAGATTAGCTTTGCTGTATTCCGGCATCTCGCATTCTACAACTTCTTTGCCTTCCCAGCGGTATGCCTGCTCTGTAATGACATTAATATATCCCACAAATTTCTCGTTCTCACGAATCGGCAGATGGAACGGCGCAATCTTCTTACCGTACTTCTCTGTCATATCTGCCACTACCTGACGGAAAGATGCATTGTCAATATCCATATCCGTCACAAACACAAATCTTGGCAATTTATACTTCTCGCACAGCTCCCACGCTTTCTCCGTACCGACTTCCATTCCGGCTTTACCTGACACGACAATAATTGCCGCATCTGCCGCACCGACAGCTTCCTCCACTTCTCCGACAAAGTCAAAAAAACCGGGGGTATCTAACACATTAATCTTCACATTCTCCCACTCGATCGGAATAACAGATGCCGCAATGGATATGTGGCGCTTCTGTTCCTCTTTACCGAAATCACTTACCGTATTGCCGTCATCTACTTTGCCCATTCTGGAAGTGATACCGGACAGGTAAGCCATCGCCTCCACTAAACTGGTCTTACCACAGCCACCATGCCCCAGCAAAACCACATTACGAATCTTATCCGTTGTGTAAATATTCATTTCTCTAGGTCCTCCAGTTCTGTTATTCACTCATGATTGGGCAGATTGTTCTTTCAAATATATTCCCAAACACAAATTGTAAGTATATTTTACTAAATTTCACATAAAATTTCAATATCAATTATGCGAAATGCATAACTTTTTATAATGGCGTGATTTAGTGTGTTGCCGTCTCCCCCTCTTGTCGCATAATCTTCAAAATGCTATACTATAAGATAATTCCTTACGGAATTATCTTTGCGAGATTTGCTTCGCAAACTCGGGAAGACATTATTTCATTCCCTCCTTGCGGGATTATCTTTGCGAGATTTGCTTCGCAAACTCGGGAAACATTATTTCATTCCCTCCTTGCGGAATTATCTTTGCGAGATTTGCTTCGCAAACTCGGTTACATACTCTCGCATTCCTCCTTGCGGGATTATCTTATAAGAAAGGCACAACACTATGAGTACACTTACATTTGGTTTTATCGGGCTCGGACTGATTGGCGGTTCCATCGCAAAAGCAATACGCAACAAGATTCCGGACTCCCATATTATTGCATATGATCCAAACGAAACATCTCTACAGCTCGCATTGAAAGAAAATATCGCAGACGAAATCAGTTTGTCTATTGATAATTCTTTTCATTCCTGCGACTATATATTTTTATGCGCTCCGGTTGCACATAATGATGAAAATCTGCTTATTTTAAAACAATATTTATCTCCTGAAACAATTTTGACTGATGTGGGAAGCGTCAAAACGGGGATTCATAGACAAATAGAAGCGATAGGTTTACAAAACCAATTTATCGGCGGGCATCCTATGACAGGCTCAGAGCGCTTCGGTTATCCGAATTCCAATGCAGCTCTCTTAGAAAATGCCTATTACATTTTGACACCGTCCGCCGCTGTTCCAGAAAAGAAACTGACCGAGTATCATCATCTGGTGGAATCTATCGGCGCCATCCCACTCGTCCTAAGTTACGAAGAACATGACTATGTAACAGCCGCTATATCTCATCTTCCTCATGTAATTGCCGCCTCATTAGTAAATCTGGTAAAAAATGCTGATTCTAAGGAAGGGATTATGAAAATGGTCGCAGCGGGCGGATTTAAAGATATTACAAGAATTGCCTCTTCTTCCCCCGCGATGTGGCAACAAATTTGTCTAACCAACACGGAGAACATATCCAAACTTTTAAAGACATATATTAAATCTTTGAATGATATTGCCGTCTGTCTCGACTACCGTGCCGAAGACGCCCTGTATGATTTTTTTGACACCGCAAGAAATTATCGTGAATCTTTCATCAACACTTCCAGCGGACCGATTAAAGCAGAACATGTACTCACGGTAGATATCGCAGATAAACCGGGCTCCATAGCAGCCATTGCTTCTCTTCTTGCCATGCACGATGTAAGCATCAAAAATATCGGCATCAACCATAATAGAGAACTTGCCGAGGGCGCTCTGCGTATCGAATTTTATGACAGAAAGACCATTGAGCAGGCTATAGAAATTATGAAAAACCATGGATATACTATCCATACCAAAAAATGACACTTCATTCAGCAAAAGTACATCTAAATATAAAAAGCGGCGTTGCAAAGGTTAATACATCCCTTATGCAATACCGCTTTAAAAATTATATATTTTACTTTTTATGATAACATTTAGGAAGACAGTTTAACTAAAAGCCGGTTTAAAAAGTATGACACCACCATACAACTGATTCCTGCCAGACTTCCATACCAGTTTAAGGACACATCAGACATCTGAAAATGTCTCCCATCTATAAATTGCTTGTAATACTCTGTATAGTACGCCAGCCCATAACAGATTGCACCTGAAGCCAATACTCCGATGATGCGGAAATATTGTCTGCATATTACCATACTGACAAACGCCGTAACCAAACCCACAACAAAGAACAACGCGAGATGCGCTCCATAGCGTATCATCAGACTTACTGTCTCCACCTGTTCATTCGTCGGATTGTCAAATATACTCGACGCAATCTGTTCTGCCACTCTCATCGTTACACTAGTCGATTGTGCACCATTTTGAAATGAGACAATCACTACAAAATACACAAGCAACATTAGCGCAGCAATCGATGCCGCAATCACTGCAATTTCCAACCACAAGTTTGTATGTTTCTTCTGTCCCATTCCACTCTGCTCTCTACAATCTCTTCCTTATGCTTCCATGCTTGTAATCGTGCCGTAGGTTTCAATTCTGCTTGCATCAATCTCCGACATTCCGATAAAGATTGCACCGTAAACATACATACCGTTCTCACCGGGATCTACACGGATAATCTCCAGAAATGCATGCAGCACCTCTTTCGTCCATATCGTCAGAAAAGACTCGTATACCGCTCCAACCTCAAGTCCTGCATCACATAAAAAACCAATCCCCGTCTTGGACACATCCGTCACCGTAATATTTACTTCCTCAGACAGCTCGGAATTATCCATTCTCTTAATCAACAGCTTAGACTGCAGTTCCATACGTTTGTTCTTTCTTCTCTCTTCCATAATCCCCTTTACCTTTCTCTTGTGATGTAAAAACGAGTAAATCTCCGGACCTATACCCCAAAAGCATCCATAAGATAATTTGCATCTACATTTTACATGATTTACTGTCTTTTGTAAAGGAATCGGTTATAAACATTGCATCCCCTTTGTTTCCCGGTTACGCTCCAAAATGCACTTTTCGGAACTTATTCTGCATTATACTCCGTCTGGAACTGTTTTTCCAGTCCTATTTACACGGCTTTTCTGGTTTTTGCACTTGTTTATACACATCCGGCATGAATAAAGGCACGTTCTGATTGTGCAATCTGTATTCGGGCCAAACATTGTGCATTTTCCGTCTGCATTATATTGACATTGGAATCCATCACACGCTTTCACTTTCCTTTACCTCCTTCAGTTCTTTTAAGGCTTTCTGGATGAGAAAATCTATGTATGGTGTTTCTCCGTACTTACCAATATATCTTTTGATAAACTCATCCTGAAACTGGATCAGCTCATTTATTGTTTTTAGTCCTAGCTTTTTATCTGCCACTCTGCATCCCACCTATCTAATTGCGACAGAGCGCAGATAATCAGCAACAAGCATGGATGCTTTTCGGTCAAGTTCGTAACCATCTTTCATCAGTCCTGTTACAACAACCTCTGCTACTCCATCATAGTCTATATCTTCCACCCGATAAAACCTTTTGTCAATCGGAACCCACTGCCCGGTACACATTCCCTCTGTCACGATTATGTACCCGTTTCCGGCTACATATCCCTCCGTTCCTGCCGGGATAGTAACCATCTTTTCAGAGGCTTGTTTTACTCTGGTATTTTCCTGAAAGATAAATTTTTGACCGATTTTCAGCGTTTTAATCTCCTGCATCCTGATTCCCTCCTAATCCATTTGAACAACCTCAAAATCTTCAATATCCTCCACATCCTATACGTCCTCTATTTCCATATTCCCAACTGCATCTTCATTTATGTATACATATGCTGTGCAAGTCATTTTTACTTTAGCTCTCTTTTTCAACTCTATTCCTCCGTTTCAATTAAATCATAGATGCTCATTTGCGCAGTATAAGCATCTAAACGCTCTTTGGACCTCTGATAAATTGCAGGACTTATCTCAAATCCAACATACCTTAATCCGCATTCATGAGCTGCAATCAGGCTACTTGCGCTACCAACATGAGTATCTATCATCTTCATGCCTCTTTGTGTGTATTTGCCTAATATCGCTTTATAAACAGCAATAGGTTTTTGCGTTGGCGTGATCCGCTTCTCATTGAGTGCCTTGTTTCCCTGCTGAACCGTTCCCTCGGCAATGGATTTCCCCTGCATCATCCCACGCCACATATATCTGATAACATCCACACGGTTATTAAAGCTACAATAGGCAATTTCCGCTCCGCTTTGGTCTGAACCATCATTGCACTTATCCCAAATTATCCTACCTCCCGGAAGAGGGAAGCTAAAATAATTACATCCCCAGATAATTTGATTTTTACTTATCCTGATTAGTTCCTGAAAGTATTCCGGACCGGGCGTCTCATTATCCCAATCCTGATTATCATATTCTTCACTGCTTACCCATATTTTAGAACCGTTGCTTTGTTTCGCATATGTTCCTCTATCCCTTACAAGTTCTGCCTTTAATCCATATGGAGGGTCGCATACTGCTATGTCAAAAAAATCGTCCGGGAACTCTTTCATTCCGTCCATGCAGTCAGCATTGAAGTAACCAAACTCATACATTTTTTATGCCACCCTTTCCATCATCAGCAATCCAGAATCTATCATAGCCGTTTTCGTCTTTTTCAAGCTCAAATTCTTTAAAAGGCAAAATAGCCACTGTCGAATTGCTTGTTTGTATAGGCGAAAATAAGTTTGTCAATCTTTTTCCGCAGTTCTCACATTCAACTACTTCTGTGCCAAAAAATCCGCTATATCTGATTTTGCTGTCACCACAACCACACGTACACCAGAAATTTTCCTCATCCGCTTCTACCTGCCACCCTATGGTTTTAGCAGCTTCTTGAAAGCTCATCACCTTAAAATCAGTTACATCCTGCAATCTCTTTTTACTCATACAGCCTCCTTTATCAGAATGGCTTGCCATCTTCCATATACGCATCCAGTAGATGATACCGAATATCCCTCCGCTGTGTATGACTTGATCTGCTCCCGAAAATGTTCTGAATCGTCTGTCTCAACGGTCAGGCAGTCCGAACCTCTGTTATATTCCGGGGATGTGAATTTAATGTTTGCTACTGGAAGATTCAGCATTGTACCGTCTTGCAGCTCTATAACTGCCGTTGTGAATAATCCTACTCCATCGCCTACATCTTCCCAATCTACTCCGAAAGCGTGAAATATGGCATTTTCAAACTCTATTTTTTCACTCTTTCCTGAATCATAGCTATATTTATTATAATATCCGCTGCATTTTCTCATTCTTATTTATCCTCCTTGCCCCATTCTTGAATCCTTGCAACATTACACAGCGACATCCAGAAACAGGCAAATACTAAAAGTGTATTCCTGACAATATCAGGAATCGGATGCGGTGTTACGCATCCGACAACTGCATATATCGTGAGAATGGTATAGCATTTCGCCATATTGCCAATTACCCACAAATAGATTTTTTTCATCAGTCCTGCTCCTTTTCTGTATAAAGTTCAAGTGTTCCGTCAAGAACCTTGCTTTCATCCTCGCTCTCAAAATACCATCCATAAGGTTTCAACGCCTCATAGCCTTTTCTCAGCGCATTTCCTTTTTCCTCGTTAAAATGTAGCTTCCAGTCAAACGGTTCATCCAGTTTTCGCATGGCATCATTTAATGCTATCAGCATCTGGTGAATCATGGTAAGCTCCTTTGCTTTCTTTGCCGCTTCCTGCTTTTCTTCATCCGTCGCCTTATACCAGTCAACATCCAGAAAGAAAAGTTCAAAATCATGCTCGGACGTGTAAAAACTCAAAGCTACCAATGCCGCCCATATCATCCCTATCTCTGCCATTTCATCCTTGACCGGATCAACTTTCCCGGAAATGATGTTGCGGATAAACTCGGTTCTTCTCGCAGAACTTTCTTTCAGGATGGCCTTTATCTGCCTTTTGGTTTTAGTCCGCTCTTTTTCCTCCAATTCATATTGTGACAGTTCCCTCTTTTCTTTTGGACCTTTCGTAACTATCTTCACTGTGCGATTGTAGTAGATGTAGTAATATAGCGGATTTTTAGCATCAGGCAGCTTTATCTCTTTCGGAGCATCTTTATCAAGCTGAAATTCCTGCACTGTTTTCCAGCTTCCAGAATACATATTCTTCTCGTACTCGTCCGGGGCATCCTCCAAGCCGGATTTTTTCAGCATCCCGATAATAGTTTTTGCATTTTCCTTTCTCTTTGCCTCTGCTACCGCACTCTGCGCCCGGCTCACTAAATCCCTTGAACTGCCGGCATCTTTCAGGATTTTATTTCTTTCTTTTACGTCCTTAACCTTTTCCAGTTCGTACAAATCCTTTAAGGACAACTGAAAGCTCTCATCCTGCTCTTTCTTTTGAAGTTCTTTCTGATTCAGTTTAGCAATATTCAGTCTGTGCCGGATTGTGGTTTTGCTGAACCCCGTCTTTTCGGATAACGTTTCCTCTGTTTCGCCCAAGTCAAGCATCATCTGGAAGCCCTGCGCCTGTTCATATATTGTCAGGTCATTTCGCTGTATGTTTTCCAGAAGCATTACGGAAGCCTGCTCTTTTTCGTCCATATCCGCAATATAGCAAGGAGCGGTTTTCAGACCCGCTTTATTTGCCGCAAGCAATCGGCGATTCCCGATAACCACCAGATACTTGTCTGCTTCTCCCGGTTTGGGAACAACTGTAAGGTTCTGCAGTATTCCCTGCGCCTTGATACTATCCGCTAATTCCTCAATATCGTTGTAGGTTTTTCTCACGTTTTGAGGGTGATTCTCCAACTTGCTTAATTCAATTTCTGTTATCATACTTACCTCCGCTACTCTTTTTTAACAAATCTTTGGTTTTGCACGTTCCGTCTGGATAATCCTCTGGCATATCCACTTTTTCTGTGCAGAATTTAAGGTATTTGCAATTCAAACACTCTGCCAGACGTTCTAAATTGTTTTTCATTCGCCTACCCCTCCGAATCCGGGTACACTATCTTTCTTGCTTTTTCATACAATCCCGGATATTGATGTGGATTAAAGTTGAATCCGTACACCTTAAAGAAATCATCATTGCTCATCTTGAACCATGCAACCGCCAGATCAACTACCTTGTGACCTTTGTATGTCACACCATCATAATTCCTCATAATGTATGATTTTCCTCCATTTCTCTAATAGCCTTTTTAACCCCCTGCTCGATTGCCCATGTGAAATTCATATCTTCGCTGTCCTGCATATCCCGGCTATATTTTGCCGCCAGATTGAGAAAAGTCTGATTGTTTTTCAGCTCATGCTCTCGATACTTTATATTTCCGCAATCCAGAATCCAGCTAAGATTGTCCACTATGTTCTGACGGTCGTATATTGCTTGTTGTTCCTGATATGCTTCCAAAAGTTCCTCCGATGTCAATTCCAGCTCCTTACCGTCTCTGGTGATTGTCATATCCTCCATACACCTACCTTTCTATGCTGTTATAGCCTCGTGGAGCGTTTTATTTTGCCTTAATGGATATTTCTTAATCCAACACACCAAAATGCCTATTTTAGCTTTCTGGTGCGTTGGATTTCCCGGATTACTCCGGCAGCTCGACAACCTCTGAATGTTCATACTTGATTTTTGCCTGTCCGTCTGTAGAAAATCTGTTCATTTCCCACTTGGACCCATAAGGACGGAAAGACATATATCCATCTGCATTCACACTGATGCTTGCTCCCTTATCCTCCCCGGATGCCTTACTTTCTACCAAAGCATCCTGAATGGCGTTCAGATGCGGAAGCACCTTTACGCATAAATCCATGAACTCATCCCTGCCCTCGATTGCTACTGCGTTTTTCTTTGCCATAACTTTTTCCTCTCTTTCTAAGCGCAATGCTCTTTTGCTTTATTAAATCCGGCAAGCAGCGCCGGGTTGTTTTCGATTTCTTCCAGTGTCAGGCCCAATGCCTCTAAAGTATCAGATTCATCACCTGTATAGCCGTATTCATGGTTATTCAATTCATCACGGAACATCTGGAAGATAAATCCATCCCCAGCCTGATCTGCTTTAACTGCCTCTTCCATTTCCCGGCTGTGCCGCTTCATCATTTCCGTAAATGCTGGCTCATCGCTTTTCCTGATATAACATCCGGCTCCTAAAGAAAGAATCTCTTTGGTGTCTGTTGCTTTTAATCCCCACTTCTGCATCATTTCCTCGAACTGCTTATTTGAAAATGCCGCTCCGATAGGAAACTCGTCTATCTCTTTCTGATGCCTGAAGCTCATCTGTGAATATGTTTCTGTTTTAACTTCCATCTTTTACCTCCGTAATCTACCCTCGTGACCTCCGGGGTGGGATGATATTTATGCTACTATCTTGCATCTTGTGAGAACTGTCTGCTTTCTGCCTTTGTACTCGCTGTGTTCTTTAATTGTTCCTTTGAGCTTGATCTGCTCTCCCGGCTCTATCGGTTTGTATTCTCCATCCACCACTTTCATCAGTGAAGCGCTTGTTTTCCAGATAAGGATATTTCCTTGACTGTCTGCAAACTTGTGGATAGATTGAAGCTCTCCGTAATATGTGAAGTGAGTTTCATAGTTTGCACTTCCTGTATACACTAAAAGCATTTCAAACTTTTTACCAACTTCTCCGACATAATCAGTTTCCGGCTGTTGGCTGGCATCGTACCTATCCTTTAATGACTTGATATAATCTTGAATAATCCATGTGTCCGCATATCCGATAAGACCAGTGGGGTATTCTTCAAAAAGCGTTATACCTTTTGCTATTTCTGTATCTTTGCTCAATATGCAAGTAGGATAATCCTTTGGTTCTTCCGGGAAATGCCATCCGATTAAATAACTCCATATCGCCCCGGCAGCCTTTAACTCATCTTTGATTTCGTATGTATTACCCATAACAACATAAGTAATCCCCTGCTCCGAAAATCCCTCCTTTTTAAGAAAGCTGGCATTTTTTTCTGCAGCTCCTGCCCGGATTTTTGCAAGCCTTTTCGCTTCCAGTTTTTCCCGGTACTCTTTTGTCCTGACAACTATCTTCTGGTTGTGTACCCCGGAACCATTACACATAAAGCATATTCCACCCTCAACATAATCGTAATACCAGATATAACCTTTTCCTCCGCATTTCGGACATTTGCTATCTACATAGTAATGTGTAAGATTGCGGTCAACTTTGACAAGATGCAAGTCAGTGTCGTTATCAAATTTACTGAAATCCTGATTCTCAACAACGTATTCAATCGCCATATGAAACCCTCCGTTTATGTGTTTTCCTTTGGTGTGTTCCTCATATGCTTATGATAGCGTACTATGGTACGTCTTGTCAAACGTTATTTTTACATTTTTTAAAAATATTTTCTGGTGGTGCGTAATCTGCTTTTGCATTATGCTCTTTCAACATAAAGCACTGTATTTTCAGGAAAATTGTTTTCTTTGCAGAATCCAGAAAAAAGCTCCTGCAATTCCCGGATGCTCTTCACATTCTCAAACTGTGTTTCATCCTCTCCGCCCTCATTGTTGACAAATCCGATATTGTATGTGCCGTGCTGCCGGGTATATATCCCGGCAGCCGCCCTCCTCACCGTCATGTTTTCGCCTCGCTTTCTTTTAAGATAGAGAAATTATGTTTCAACGTCTGCAATATGCTCTCTGCATCCTCCGGCGGTAAAATATCAGGGCCATCCATCACGCCAAAAATGACATCCCCGACAATAGGGCATCCACTACCATAAAAGAAAGATGCTACTTGATTTTTTGGTAAGTCTTTGCACAACCCCGACTCATCCACAATCATCACAACCATTTCTCCGAAAAAGTCAAGCATGAGCTGTGTCTTTACGCTTTCGGTGCAGTCTGCGCCTATCGCCTTTTCCCATCCGTCCAAATCCCACTTAATATCCACCACCGATATTTTATTATCGGTGGTGAGTTTTACTGTCTTTGCCACTCTTCAATCCTCCATGTAATCCTCATAGTCAATATTTGCCGCTTCGCAGATGCTTTCATAGTCGCTACCGTTCTCATACATATTCTTGATAGTCTGACCGTGAATTGTTCCATCCCACATATCAATCTGGCGCTCAATCTCAATATTCAGCCTGTGGTTGCTCCTGTCACTCATTGAACTAAAATCTCTGTATCTCATGCCTTTGCCTCCTTAAAAGTTGTAATCATAAAATTCATGTCTGCCTTTGCTTAACGTCGGGAATCCCGGTCTGCCGTAACTCTGATACTTCTCGGACCAGTGGATTGTAGTTACCTGCCCCTGTTCGTCACGCTCGTAGGTGTAACTCTGTTCACTCTGATTTGTGCAATGTTCAGCGAACCCTCCCAGAATAAATTCAGGCTTAAAATCAGGATTCAGGATTGCCGTATCTCTCTGAACGGTTATGGTAGTTTTTGTAACTTTGATGATTGTGCAAGCGTGTCTGTCGCTCCAAAGGTTGATTGTGGCCCCATCACCTACCTTTGCGTTTGCAGGAGTAAGGTGTGTACTATCAAACTCCCTGATTCTCTCTTCCAGATGTTCCAATGCTCCCTGTAAATAATCCATTTTGCCATTATCCCGGCACTTTTCCATCCACTTGTAATCTTTCTGGATTTCCGCATCACGCAGAATATACTCTGCATTTGCTTTGTCAATAGCCTCAACGATTTCTTTTAATGTTCTCATACCCTTACCTCTTTCCCGGCATCTGCCGATTTTTCTATTATCTGACCGCTGCAATATCCTTTATCAATTTTTCTCGCTCTCTCAATCGCCTTATCAAAACACTCTTCCTTTACCCAGAAGACCGGAAGCCCGGCCTCCGTTATTTTCCAGACATACATATTCTTTCCTCACTAGATCAGCTGTTATATTCGTACAGCTGTCCGTTCACCATTTCATACTGCCAACCTGTACAGTCGAATCTGATGTAATTCCAGTCAGTCGAATTGTAGAGCGGCGACCTTTCGTATCTCCCGGACACCCTGAGAAGCCTATATTTGTTCACTTCGTATGTTTCAGCTCTCTGGATTATTTTCACCTTTTCCGGTGCAAATCCGAACTCTTCATAAATCAGCTCTTTAGCTTCTTTTTCTGAAAGCACCCTTGTTCCTGTGCTTTTAGACAGTTCATTGTATCGTGACGGAGAGAACTGTGTTCCTGTGCTGTCGGTCTGTTTCCAGTCAAGCTCCCGGTCAAGCTCGTTATGCAGCTTATTGATTTCTTCCTCATAAGTTTTTTTATTCAACTCCTGCTCCCGGACTTTCTTCTCGATTTCTCTTTCGAGTTCATCTATCCTTATAGCTCTTTCACGGATATATCTCTGCATATCCTCTTTTTTAAATTTCTTGCAGAAAGCATCTTTGTCACCCTCGTACTCGTAGTATGCCGCTTCGATTTTCTCATACTCTTTTGCTGTCGGCTCAAATCCTGTTCTTTCGATAAACTCTGACCTCATCATAGCTTTGTATCTCCTTTGCTCTGTTAAATCCAATTTCCTTTGGTGTGTTCCTTGTATGCTTATGATAGCGCACTATGGTACGTCTTGTCAAACGTTATTTTTACATTTTTTAAAAATTATTTCAAAAAAATTAGAGGCATCCTGCCGGAAACCTCTAAAATCAATACCTTTCGCTTATGATAATTTTTAAATTTTCTGGATAACAAGTTTATATCCTATCGCTTCCAGAAGATTTTCTGCTGTATTCAGGTACATATTGCCATCGTTCAGCTTGTCATTTATATTCTGCCGGGTGCATCCCATCCGCTTTGCAAGCTCGGTCTGTGAAATGTTCTCCGATGCGATTATGCCCTTTATCTGTTCGTTGATTCTCGCCATATGCGCCACCTCTCTTCCTGCCTTTACAATATCCTCATTTTCTCCCGGATGTCAAGTATTATTTACTCTGGTGCGTTATAATGGACCGTCATAATTCCACAATCCCTGTTTTCCGCTTACCGGGATAGGTTTATCAAATACCACCGGGTTCTGCATCATCCACACATATCTTCCCGGCGTAAAATCTCCGAAAGAGTATTCTGCCGGGGCATCAGCCTTAATCTTTGCGGAAAATTCCTGAGTAACCTCTATGCAGTTTGCCAATGTCGCCTTTCCTACAATTACTCCTGTCGGAAGCCACTCAAAACGGTTGATTGTTCCGCATATACCTAATGCAATGCAAGCATTTTTCCATCCCTCATCGCCCATTGCGCTTATTCCAAAAAGAGGGTCTTTCTTCCCGGCGTGAATGAGGATTTCTCCACGATAGTTTGTTTTCCATGAACGTGTTTCAAAAAGTTTTGCTCCCTCCACTAAGAGCTGCACCCACGGCTGAATCACTGTGATTGCTTTCATGTTTTCTTTCCTCCCCTGCACACCGGACACAATATTTGTTTTCCTACACTCCAACCATCATCCCTTGCATAACGGATAAGATGTGTCTTAGAGGGTAGATAATGCTTTACATCCCTTTGGTATATCGTTGCTTCTTTGCAGTTGTCACATACATATCCGCTTACAAACATTCTGTACCTCCACTAAAGTTTAATTTATTGTTCAGCTCTTCCAGATAATCTTTCAGACCATTACCGCCATGATGTAGGATATTTATCACGTTATCCGTAATTACTTTCTTTGCAACATCCTCATCCACGATATAGGTAGTTAAGCTATACCCGTCCGGCATAAAAGAAAGACTGTAAAGATACTCCGGGATGAACTCGTTTCCATCTTCATTCGTGCAGTCAACAACCCACCCTTTGATGCTATTCCAATCATCGCTATATATCCTCTTTGCATCAGTCAGAATCAAGCGAACTCCATTTTCCCATTCCACTTCCATTTCTCCGTACTGGCTGTTATCCTGTGTTATCCTGTATTTCTTATCTGCCATAACTCCCGACCTCCTGTAAACAACTATCATCTGCATATCCGAAACCGCAAACACCGTCATTTTCTATACCCTTATCACACATGGAACATAAATACAGTTTCTTTCCGCATATAGGGCAATATGCCGTGAATCCGTCCACCTTTACATCCCATCGTATAGCAACTTCTGTATTGCAGTGAGGGCATACCTCATAAACCAGATCAGCTACGTTCCTCCTGATTTTTGCATTATCCCTCAACAATCGTTTTATGTACTTCGATGATGCGTATTTCTGCCTTTCCAGAACCTTTATTCTCCGCTTGTATCGTTTTATCTTCCCTATCAGGGAATCATACCTTTTATCGCTCATATCAGAACCCCCAAAAAGTGTTTGTCGGCTTTCTTTTTTCCACTTTCCCGGACACTTGCAATCCAAACTTATCAACAATTTCATCCTCGGAAAACATCGGTAGCGATTCTTTTAAAACTTCAAACAAATTATGCTCACTCCTTACTTTTTTCTTTGTATGGTATGGCTCCGTTATCTCTTCATACTCTAACTTTAATAATTCCATCTTGAAAATATTTTCTGTTTTTCCCGCTCTCTGATACTTACTGATTATCTTTCTTTCTGTAGGGTGTATTCTTTTCTTTGTATACATTTCTGCAAAAGTGCCGTTTTCGGAAACCATGAAAGGAATCTTTTTACCGCTTATCTGTAATTGATACCATTTGCACTGCCTTTCTACCCATTCCTCAATTTCGTAATATTCATACTCCTTTTCTCTGGAATAATAATCTTCCAGCATCAGCTGAAAGGCGTGTTTGTTTATGTTCATCCCTCTGTATACATAGCAGCGTTGCAATCCCTTTATGGTATCAGCTCCAATATCAACAAACTCTCCATGTTTCCGGCAATGCCCCCAATCCCACCAATGGTCTTTAATTTTTGCCTCGCTTCCATCTTTCATTTTCAGTGTCAGTTCCCGGCCTCCAAACGCCCCTGTCATGCCCTCATATCCAAGCATATTGCTGAAAATCACATTTCCGTTTTCATCCACCGCCGAACCCTCGTAATTCATCCCCACTTTTTCATACGTTACCTCTGGTATCTCATCAAACACACAGTAATAATGTGGACCGTATTTCCTGCTAACATACATTTTCAGAATCTTCATTTTTTCTCACCTTTCTCTGCAATATACAGCTGATTTGATTTTATGATTCTTTCATTTCTGGCTTTATGCCATCCGTATAAATCATTTGGTTCTAGTTCCTTTTTCCACTCATCCCACCTTGACGGATGAAATTCTTTCCACTCCAATTCCGGGAGCCGTATTGTCAGGCTATCCCTCGCCTTATCGTCCACATTCAGCGGCGGCTTCCATAGGTTTATCAGGTAGATTTCGTAAAGGTTCATATCCGCTTCGGTGGTAAGCTCTGTATACTCAATTTTGGTTACATTGTGAATATCTATTGCCCGGTGCATCGGAGCAGCGAACATATGACCTCTTATCCTTGCCTGTAAAGGCTGTTTGGTTCTGCCCAAATAAGCCATACAGTCACCGTAATAAATCCGATACAGAATAAATCCTTTAGGACTTGCCATTGCCTATCCAAACCTCCTATGCCGATACTTTCTGCAATCTGTTTTCGATGCAGCTTATACATAACTCCTGACCGTCAAATTCATATAACTCGTTTTCCTCTCCGCACTCATCACAATATAAGTGAGGTACGTTCCGATTCCTGCATGAATCCCCAAAACAAGGTAAACCTAAGCTCCTGCATCCCACACACTCATCCTCATACTTTATCATTCCTGCCGCCCCTCTCTAATGTTCGCTGGGTAAGAGTACAACTATATATCCATTTTCTGATTTCACCCAGATTGTCAACTCATCCCGGTATGTGTAGGCGCTCATTGCCATTTCCGGGTCTTGGTCGTTCATAGCCTTATCTTCGCTGTCAAGCTCTCCCCAGTCGTGATTTATGTGCCTTGCTACTGATTTCGCAACAAATTCTGTGAAGTTCTCACTTTCCAGAATTAAAGATTTTATTCCCGGTGTCATTATCACCTTTACCCGTTCCTCGTAGGGAACTAATTCATAATCGCTTGCCTGTTTTTCCGTCAGCGGTTCTTTGTAGTCGATATAACCCCACGCTTCGCTTTCGATTTCTGCACAATACTTTCTCTTGTCAAAGTTGACGATGTTCTCTACTTTCCCTTTTTCCGGGAAGCCGCCCGGCATTACCGGGCGTTGTGTACTGTAATATCTTTTCATCGGCTCCCTCCATGCGTTCATGCTGTCGCCAACATTTCTTTAGGATTTTCTTTGAAAACAAATCCATGAACAAATTTGCTGTAATATCCTCCAAGCGACTTCATGTACTCTTTAACCTGCAGATACTCTTCTCTGGTAAGTGTCCGCAGCACCTTTACCACGAATATTTTTTCATGGGTCTTTGTATGCTCACTCTCTGTAATCTCGTATTCATTTTCAGGAAGAGCTACCGCATCTGCTTGATCTGCTGTGGCAGGAGCGGTATTCTCCGGCTTATTCTTAATCCGTGCGGTCTTTTCAACAACTTTGAACTTATCAGACAATTTTACGTTGAAGTAATAGAAATTCGTGTGGAAATAATCAATCATTCCGTCACTATCATCATAGCGATAGGAATTAACTTCCCGGTCAATATCATCCATTACAGACTTTACGACTTCCGTATATTTCTTCAAAAATCTGTGTTCCTCATAGGCTTTTTTCAAAATCGCCATATGCTCATCATCCAGACATCCGAACTTCTCTACCCATGAATTTCTTTCTGCTGTCTGCCATACTTTGAATCTTTCTTCATCTGTCAACTCTTCAAACTGTTTGTAGATTTCGTATGGTGCATTTACAAGCTCAACATGAACTTCCGAACACATGGAAGCGTGAGAATATCTCACTGAAAATTTGTATGTAGGATATACTTCTTTCACATATGCCCGAACCAGCGCCGCTACTTCTTTCGTACTGCGGCTGCTATCGTATTTGCTCCCGGCCCATCCGTTCTGCGTATAGAAATGTGTCCGGGTACTGTCTGCCGTTTCCTTTGTCGGTTCTGCAGCTGTTAAGTTGTGACGATGTTTCCAGATGGGAAAAAGAGAATCATATTCAGCATTGATAGCTTTCATGGTTTCAGCATCACCGCCGCAATCAGGGTGATTCTTTCTTGCAAGTGCTTTGAACTGTTCTTTTAAATCCTCAAAAGATTTTACGTTTTTGAAATATGACATTGTGTTACCTCCGTTTATGTGTTTTCCTTTGGTGTGTTCCTGATATGCTTATCATAGCGTACCGTAGTACGTCTTGTCAAACGTTATTTTTACATTTCCTTTTGAAAATATAGGGAATATGCTGAAAAAACTGAATTTACAAGGATTTGACTGTGATTATATTTTGCGAGATCAGCTTCCAGATGTGCGCTGTGGATTTCTCTTTTATTTATTTTCTCTTTTTCCTTTAGTCTTTATAGATATTAAAGGTATAGATATATTTATATTATATATGGTCAGTAATGTTACTTTGTAATGCGAATGTAATGTTACATTTTGCGTTTTATGCCTGTTTTGCATACATTTTCATGGTATGCGTATTTTGTAACGTTACTTGTAATGTTACGCTAAACTCTTGCTGACTGACCCATATATAATAGGAAGAAATTCATTTCACTTTTATAAAAACCTCTCATAAAATGCTGTATTTTACATTGATTTTGGCAAAATGTAATGTTACAAATGCGTTACACTGTAATGTTACACGCTTATCCATTTTGAATGATTCCAGATTTTAAAGCACTTCCGGGGATTCATCCCGCTTTTTGAAATAATCCACCAAATAGGATGTCTGCATTTTTTACGATGTTCCATCCTAAAATACTGCATTTTGCCAGATTTGGCTTATAGCATCAAAAAACTTTTCAAGTCATAATGCTATCGCTTGTAAAAGCCGTGCTGTCCGATCTGGTGTCTTTAATGTCTATAACCCGAATATGGCTATCGAAAATCTCGATATGCCTATTGTAAATTTTACTGATGCTGTAACTAGATATAGTTTTGTTTGTCTGCCTCATATATATTGCTGTGACCTGACAGAGCGGTACTATCTCTTTTTTCACTCTGCCTATTGCCTTTCGTAGCCGTACTATCATTTTTTTAACCGCCGCCGCAACTCAATGTAGTTTTGAATAACTTATGCAAAAAATGTATAACCATGCCGCCCGGCAGTAACGGAACGAACTTATTTACTTTTGTCAATGCTTTTAACACCTTTTCGGCTCTATGTACGTTTCCTAAACTTTTTCAGGCCTTTACTTTAGTAAATATTTGAACAGCTTCAAAAAGTGCCTTTTCCCGGAAATGCGTATATGCCTCAAACAGCCTAAAATGCCTCATTTTTGCCTTTTGTGCCACCGTGGAATAAAGTATCAATGCTCTCGTTTTCGTGCCATCGGAAGCCTTTGCACAAATTCCGTCTTACCGATTTGTCTATTTTGCATATTGCTCTTTTAGCTGAAATGTGTACCCTGATTTGGGCCTGATTTTGAGAATTTCCCGGCAGCTGATATATGGCCACCGGGAAATGAATATTTTATGCTGTGATATGCAAGACCTTTTTCGTAACATCAGGAAGATGCTCTTTCCAGATGCTTACTGGAGCAAAAGCCCGTCAGTTTGCCATACTCTACCAGATACCATTTTTTGCCCTCTGCCAGTGTGTAGAAGCCGTGGCATCTTACCTCTTCGCCCGTACCCATAATTGCTATGGACGTTTTCATCTTGCTTGCCCCCAGACGGAGATTCAGCGGCGTTTTTACCCGATACTTTCCGGCTATCGTCTTATCGAAAGACCTCGCTTTGTCCGGCTCTGCTTTCTTTTTGCTACCGGGCGTTCCTGCTGTCTGCACCGCCTGATCCGTTTTTTCTTTTCTCGGATTTCCACTCGTGACGATAACCGTATGCCCTTTGGTTTTTGTAACCAGAACATCCCCGTTGTATAAAACCGTGGACGATGTTACCGCTACTTTGCTCTCAAACTTTCCTGTTTTAGAAAGTGCCGTTACCTCTCCTGCAGTTGTGAAATTGCCGGGATCAAACCCTGCCTCGATGCAACATCCTCTAACGAGCGTTCCGCAGTCTGCCTCGGTCTTTTCCGCAATCTTCGCCATACTACCATATTTCCCCAGCATGGATATTACGCCCAGACGGTTACTCTGGTCGTAGCCGATATTATCATTGATGCAGGCATCCGACATTGCCGCCGCCAGTTTATCCGCATCTTCTACACTTTTCGGCCTGAGAAGATACCAGCCTTTGGAGTGCATGTAATAATCCTGCGTACTTACCTCTTTCCCGGTCTGATCTCCGACTTTTCCTCCGGAAGCCTTACCGTTTTCGTCAATCCTCGCACTGCCAATTTTGATAGCCATACATTTTACCTCACTTCCTTTACAGAACAATTCTTTTTCCTGCTGTCTGCGCCGCACAAGCCCTTTAATAACTTTTCCTTTTGACCGGGTATACGGTTCATCTGTGATGTGCTCTGCGATTTCTTCTACTGTTCTGCCGCTTACAAGTTTTTTCAGTGTTCCGGGGCCGCAGTTATAGCAAAACGACACAAGGGCATCAAACTGATTCTGATTCAGCGCAAGGTTTTTAGTGTAAGTATTTGTATACTTCACGAACCGCTGTAAATCAGACGAAAACAGGGCATCCGCTTCATCTTGTGAAATCGTCTGCCCTGCTTTTACATCCGCTCCATAATGCCCCCAGCCGATAGTATAATGTTCCTCGGTACTTAATGCCTTGTATGCGGTCAATTTACAGCTTTCAAAAGATTTTATCATGGAAATACCCTGTTCGCTTATCTTCATTGCCGCCATACTTTCCCTCCCGGATATTATTTTTTCAAATCCTGAAAATACTTAATCAGTTTGTCAAAACCGAACATTGCGGCATAGGCAACCATAAAGCCGACAATGACGAACGCCACAAGCAGATACCATGTAATTTCCATCTGCTTAATCTGCCAGTACGCCAGAAAGACCGCAACCGTAAGGGCGATTGACAGAATCACCACAAATGCGTTGACGTAGACCGTCTGCGTAAATGTGATAATTTTCTTCGCTACCTCCGTGATAATGTTTACCAGCACCACCAGAACGGCGATAATGATAAAAAGTGTTGAAAACATTTCCTGATAATTCATAGCTTTTCCTCCTATCCTGCGGCATTGCCGCCTGTTTCATCTTCCATATCCTCATGCACTTTATTCCATACTTCCCGGACTTTCTGCATCTGGATAGGTTCACTGAATGATAACTTGTTTTTTTCAAAAATGTTCATAATGCAGTTTGTACCCATATACAGGCACAACGGAGCAACGATTTCTGTTATGAGTGTTGTCGATACATCCACGACCGCATCTTTTTCAAACCATGCCAGAACATAGGACATCGTAACCATAACCAGACCATGCGCAAGGACTATTGATGTTGCCGCCTTGACATAGGTGTCAATCTTCACTCTTTTTCTTTCCGGGGATTTCCCGGACTGCCTTTCAGCTGCTCTTTTCCTCCGGCGTTTTTTTCTCTGCCATTCGGATATGCCAATCAATAAAACAGTGGCCGAAATAAATCCGGCCACATACATAAGTACACACATGTTTATTTACCTCAATTACTGTCCGTCCAGTCTTTGTATATCTGGTTTATCGTCTGGACTATCAAGCCGCCTCCGATTGCGATACTTCCGGCGACAATAACAATTCCTGCTACTATGCAAATTTTAAGCACAATCATATATACCACCACCTCTTTGTATATGCCTATAATCTTCATTACAGCCTCATGGAGCGTTTTTATCCGCTCTAGTGAGGAAATTATCATCAACGCACCAGAGAGGCTTAAAATCGCCCCGTAGTGCGTCAGTGTGCTTACATCCCGATTCTGGTAAAAATGAACCCTATCACAATACCAATAATGGCAGTGATAATGTACCCCGTCACTTTCCGCCACATCTCCCCATCCCGGCTTTCCATGACCTCAACCCGGCTATCCATTTTGGCAATCTGGTTAGTGAGGTTTTTAATCTCAACCGTCATTGACTTTATGGATGTCGATATGTCAATCAGCTCCCCTACTTTGGTTTCGACTTCCGCAAGCCGTTTGTTCTGCCTGTTGTTTTCATCTTCAAGCCGCTTATTCTCCGACCTCATTAGATCAGCAAACGCCTCATGCTCTTTTCTGGAAATGTAATCATCCATGCTCTCACCTCACTTTCCGCAAGCCGTACTCGATAACATCCAGCTCTTTATCCACGGCATCCCTCTTTTTTGCAAGGATTTCTTTTGTTTCGTCCGGGATGTCTGCCTGTGCGATTATCGCCGCCTGTTCCCTTGCCAAATCCGACAGCATGGTAGTAACGGCGCACAGTTTATCTATTGCTTCATATGCTCCCATGCGTTACCCCTCCGATTCCGATTCAGGAACGTATTTCTCACCCGTGATTTCTTCATATTCCTCCGGCGTAATCCACGGATTTGATACGGGATTTGTGACCGCATTGTATACTCTCTGTTTGCTCCAAAACTTCGGATAGAATTTTTTTACCTTTTCAAAATTCTTGCTATGTTCTCTTTTTCCTGCCATCGTTTAACCCTCCAAATCAATATTCTGCATCATCGCAATGTACTCCATATCTGCCCGGACGGTAGCAATCTTTTCTTCCTGTTCTGCAGCCAGTCCACTAACCGCCTCCTGAACGGCTTCCTGTACCGCCGCCTGAACCACTTCCATGACAACGGTGTCATACTGTGCATATTCTTCCTGTGTAACTATCGCCTCTTCGTACTGCCAAAGAAGAACAACACCGCCTTTTTCCTCTGTTTTGTAGGTTCTCTTAATGTTCCGGCGCAGATATACTACTTCGCTACTGGAGGTTTTGTCTATCGCCTCCGGCTTCTGCTCCTGTGACCCCGTTACGGTTCGCCATTTGATTTCCATTCTTTTTCTTCGCCTCCTGATTCTGCTTTTTCTGGTTTTTACTGACAACCTTTTTCAGTTTCTTAATATTGATGATCGGCTTTATGCGTTCCTCATACATCCCGTAGGTATCGGTATGCCTCACCCACCCCATAGATGATAAAAGGGAAGCCGCATCTTTCGGATTGATTTTCTCCTGCCTTGATACCTGTCTTGCCTTTCTATTGAGCCGAATCATAATACCCTTTCGCATGACTGTACGGTTTCTGTGAAATTCAAATCCCATAAAATCAAGCGGCCTGCCATATACCATAGTGAGCTTTTCACTCTTCCCATGGTACTGCTTTAATAGCCGCTCCAATTTATCTTGTTTATTCCTCACGCTTGCAACTTTAATAAAAATCTTCCGGCGCTTTTTGTGAGTTTTCAGTGTGTGCCTAATTCTTGCTTTTTCCAGTTCATCCCCAAGAGCCGTAAGCTCCCTCATTGTCTGACATTCGATAGCATATTCCTCTACCTCATATTCAAACCGAAATACCTGCCAATTATCTTTCATGGTAAGATGCAATTCTTCTTTCAGGTAAGCGTCTATCGCTCTCCTGACTGTATGCAGTTCTTTTTTATTGCGACCGAAACACGTTATATCATCCATATATCGCCCGTCATACTTGACTTTCAGGACTTCTTTTATGTAATGGTCTAAAGGCTGTAAAAGAAAATTGGCGAACCATTGTGACGTATAATATCCAAGCGGCAATCCCATTTCTACGGCATCAACGATAAGAAAAAGCAGCTCCCGGACGTATTCATCACGGAATTTTTTAGTAATCCACGCTTTCAATATGTCATGGTCTACACTCTCAAAGAAGTGGCGTATATCCATTTTAAGGACATATTTTGTATTAACCGGGTCTGTCTGAATCCACTTTTCAATCCGTCTCGCTCCCATGTGCTGACCTCTTCCCGGAATGGAGCCGAGGACGTAATCATACATCCCTTTTTCAATTCCCGGTCTGATTGCCTGTACGAGAACGTGATGGACTACCTGATCGTATTTATAATCAGGTTTTGCTATTTTCCGCTCTTTCTGATAACTTTTCTCATTGATTATTACCGCATCATGTGTGGTCGGGATGTACTCGCCCTGTAAAAGCATTTCCGTTAATATCTGGATTTCATTTTCAAGATTATCCAGAACGGCTTTTACGTCTGGTCTATCCCTCTTACCTCTGGATGGTATCAGGAATGATTTTTCTACACTGTCATGCGACAGCATAACATTCTGGTCGATACGAAAACTCTTCATGTTTTCTCTCTTTCTTATCACCTCATGGTTTCTGGGCGTCTCCGCTTACTGAACCATGCCTTTATCGGTTAATTTCCACTGGTTAGACGTATTTCAACGCCCTGCGGTGTAGGTTAATAGTGTCCTTAGTTAATATTCCAATTTATAAGAATTAGGCCGCCCCGATGTTCCAGTTGGCATTCGACAGCGCATTGTTCACGTTCAACGCCAACGCCCCCACATGGAGCGCATTGTTCGAGTTGCCGCCGACAATCGCACGGACCGAGGCTAGGGCGGACGCTATTCCCCCTAAAAAATTTCAGGAACCGCAATTCACGATTCCTGAATAAAATTTACTCTTTGTATTGCTGTAAGCTATCCGGGGGAAATTCCCCCGTTCCCCCTATGCGGCTACGCCGCTAAAGGCTGTTCGCAAGAAAGGGCCGCCCCGAAGTGCCAGCCGGCATACGACAGCGCAGCGCCCACGTCCAACGCCAACGCCCCCACAAGGAGCGCATTGCTCGAGGAGCCGCCGACAATCGCATAACAGTTCGCCGCAAACCATAATCCATCCGGGTACTGTGTTGTTTCGCTCCCGGATGCAGTCATGGGGATAAGACCGTCTTTCGTCATTTTGCAAGCACTGATATATCCCCCGGACGTACCTCCCGGCGTCACCCCGGTATCTGTATATCCCGCTCCCGTAGTATTATACGGTGCGGTACTCTTAACCAGAATCCGGGTACTTCCGTTTGTCACGCAACCCTCGATACGCTCCCAGACATCACCCCACCAGTTTTCAATATGGAATACCTTGACGTAATCTCTGGTCTTATTTGTACCGTAGAACTGTCCTTTATTCGATGCGCCGCCCGTTGTCAGGTAATTAGGACTTGAACTCGAACCGCCCGTATAATATCCATAACCGAAAGCGGTCTGTGTGTCCGTGGTCTTACCCATCAGGATTAAGAGCATATTGATAAGATTGCGCTGCGGCCATGACCGGGTACTCCATAAAGAGCCGTTTGCTTTCGCATATGTTAATTCGTTCGCTCCCGTCTGTGATGCCATAGGATTTAATCCCTTTATGGACCGTACCTTATTACTTACTAATGAACCCTCGAACATGGAAAGATAAATAAAATCCATTTCCGTACCATCTGCTCTCGTATGAGCGTATGCGTGGTAATCATCATCTAATTTTACGTCACAGATATTGCAATACTCGTACCCGTCTGCCTCCCACATTTTCAGGTATGTTTTGGGTATTTTACTCATTGCATTTCCGGCAAAAGAACTGTTCGACACATCGGATGCCGTACCGTCCTTTTTCTTGGTGTAATCGTCCGGGTTAAGTTCGTATGCTTCTGTACCGTCATTATTCAACATGACAGGCTTGTTTTCCTTTACGAACCAGAAGTTAGCAAAAGAGCCGTAGTCAAATTCCCCTGTGGCAAGATTTACCTTTGCCGGAGTAAGACCAACGGCTCCCTCTGTATACTCAACCTTTGTTCCCGGATTCGATTCTGATTTTTTCATCCTGAATCCCAAAAGCGTATAGGCTTTCGGAATTGCTGATACCGCTGCGGATGCAGCCGATGTTCTGAGGTTTGTGTAGGCGTATGCAACGAAGAAATATTCTGTCAGGTTCGTAAGTCCGTCTACTACCACTTTCCCGGATGAAAGCCCCTCGATGATTCTTCCATCCGTTCCGCTTGTGGGAGCGGAACCAGATTTGTAAACCAATTTCACAAGGGCATCCGGCGTTTTGCTCTCGATTTCAAGCGTAACCGCCCCGTCAGTGCCTTTCGTGCTTATGATTTTCGGCACTTCCGGCTTGATTTCCTCCGGAACGAAAGACTGTGTAAAGTCATATGTGTAAACAATCATATCCGAATACGGGAATATACCGTAGCAGTATTCGGCACCGTTCGTCAGGTTTCCGTCAATCAGCGGCGTATCTTTGTACTTGTTTTTCTCGGTTATCCTCTCAACAAGAACACCGTCCGTCCAGTCTTTCGGAGTTCCTCCCTCTTTTCGTACTACCACCGTTCCCTGCCATGTAGCAAGTTTAGCACCGTTGTAAATGACGTCTTCCGGGTCAGTCCATGTAATCTTTGCGGCCTCGTCAAAATTCGTAATGCTTACGTCAGACGGCATCGCAAGTTTGATTCCGGCATTGCCCTCGGCGGTTCCCTCGCACTTAATCGTGCCATCCTCCTGAATCGTGATTGTTTTTCCATCCGGCTTTACGGTTCCTGCCTGATCCGTGGTGGCAACCATTTTGTCCGGGTCTTTTACTCCCATAGATTTCTTTAAATCGTCCACTGTTACCTGTTTTGTTCCTGTACCATCCGGCATAACAACGGGAAGTACCGCACCTGCAGGAACTTCCTGAATAATCGGTAACGAGCTGATAGGTACATTTGGTTTTTCTGCCATCTTCTTTTCCTCCTTTAAATTACGGCATAGCACCATTCCGCTTCTAAAATATCTCCGCTTTCCGTTGTCAGGTTATAACCATCCTCGGTAGCGAGATGCGCATGGATTTTTCTTCTGATAAGCATATTTTCCAGCTCTGCAATGCGTTCTTCACACTCCAACAATTCCAGAACAACGCTTGCGGCTACATCACCAGACATTTTTCCTTTTACAAGCTCAAACCAAGCATCAAAAGCCGCCTCCCGGTCGCTTTCAAAAGCCGCAAGCCTTTGTGTGATTTCTGCCATATCATTGTAGCCTTTATTTTGAAGAGCGGTGAAAAATGCGCTCAAATCAGACAAATATTTGCTGTATGCGGTAAGCATTTTTTGTGTAAAATCTGCATAATCCGTATTGTACTTGTCAACATAGGTATTATACAGGTCGTTCAGCTGTGTATAATAACTCTGATATGCACTATCCATTTTCAGGATAAAATCAGCGTAGTTATCATTAAACTTTTTGACATACTCGTCATAAAAAGCATTAAGCTGTGTAAAGAACACCGACAAATCCAAAGTGCCTATCAGGTTCGTAACCACTCCACAATAGGTAATGTCATATCTGGTGTCCGTTATGTTGCTCTGCATGATAACCGTCTGATTCGATTCCACTTTTATCAGAGCCAGACACAACTCATAGTAATCACCTGATTTTGGCTGGATCAGCTCTGGTGGTGTGGGATTGACCGCCGCATCGCCGTTACGGAATATCAATTCTATTTTTCTGTCTATGTGGTTCAGCCTTGCAATAACAGCGGTTATTCTCCGATACTGTGATGGTGCATTGTCAAGCGTAAGATATGCAGGTTTCGGATTATAGCCGAACCGTCCGTTTATAATAATGAATCCGGGATTGACTTTAACCGACATTCCCTCGTCTGCCTGAACCATGAGGCAATCTGCCGGAGCGCCCAAAACTCCGTTGGAAATCATCTTCGACCAGAACAACGCGAAAATCTCACTGTTTTGCGCTCTATCCAGAATCGGAAACCCCTCTTCATCGTAACCTACTATTTCACTGTCGAAATAGCCGTATTCCTGAAAATCCATACTCAATTTACCTCCCTTTTAATGAGCTGTTCTACCGTCTCTATTTCATCCGTTCCAAAAGTAACGGATATGGTTTCGGCGCCTCCCTCGTATACTTCCATGATTTCTGTTATCCGTTTTTCCGTCTCAACGCCGATTTCCGTATTGATATAGGTGCAGAGATCGCCAACATCAAAATCTTTTCGATATATCAGGTTTGCGTTGGCATCAACATCACTGTTTACCGTTTCAATCATCGGGTACTCTTGTAGCTTTTCTACACCACGGTTTCGGAGCAATGCTTTGTATGCCGAATCACTTATTGCGTTTCCGTTGGAATCCTGCCGCTGTAAATCCCTTGCATCCACCCATATCTCACGCCTTTTTTCATCAGGGGAACTCCGTGCATCCACTTCTATGACCGTCCTGTTATTTCCCTCTCCCTCCCCGGCAACATACGCAAGATTCTTGTATGAAGATTTATTCCTTTCATACTGGACACTTTTGATATTACAGAAAGCGTTTGAGAAAATCGCCCAGCTGTTTTCCTCCTGATTATCCGTTCTGTCTTTTCCCTGCCACACTTCAAATTTGAGCGTATCATTCAGGTAATCAAAAAGAACACGGTGGCTTATCTCTACCGTGTTCCCTACATCGTATAACCATTCGCTTAAATTCTTTCCCGTCACCTGTGCGTCAAACTGATACTCTAATCCTGCACTTTCCCCAAGTATCAGGTTTTCAACAGGCTCATTGTTCGCCGGATTTATGGCAAACTGTGTTACGGTGGACCTCATGGCATCCTCTATCTTCCCTGTCAGGTTCAGCGTTTTGCTTATTACCCGATCCGCAAGAAGAGCTTCAGCGAAATTACCTTTTGCGTAACAAGTCTTACTCCCGGTGTCCGTCTGTGCATACTGCACATCATCAATCATTCCCAGATTTTCACGGTCATTTCGGTATATATATGTTCCCTGTTTGAGCAGTGAAAAATAAGATGTCGCTGTATGCAGCTCAAAATACCCTAACTTTGTGTATCTGGGTACCCAGATTAAGGAAGCGAACAACGATATACTCCCTAAAGTCTGGAATTTTTCATCAAGGACCAATACTCTCATAGGCTACACCCCCAAATAAAGCGGTGTGTAATACAATTTTACGTCAAGATTCGTATAGTCTACATCCGCATTGTATATCAGATAATTTTCACCCTTTGCAAGTTTGAAAGGCTCGGAGCGCTTATCTATTTTCTGGTATGTGTTCACGCCATTCAGCTCTATTATCTGGTGGTGATCGTCCGTATCTATTTCCAGAACGTCACCCTCTTTCATTTCAACCTTTATCCGCATGAATTTTCCCGTAGCCTTATCCGTGATGCAGGGATTGACTACCCTCCCTCTGGCGGCGATAAACTGAATGATTACGCTTGTTTCCACATCGCCGTCATTCGTTAGTGAAACCTCTGTTTTCAGTGTGCGGTATGCCATTCCCATTTTCCCTTTTCCGAAATATTTATACGGTGACGGCACTCCTGAATAAACCTGTTTTGTAATTCTCCACGGGAACGCAAACAAACGTGTCTTGTCTGCCATATTCTGACCGAAATTGTCTACGTTCTTAAAATACGGATTAGGACAAGTGAGGTCAACCGTAAAGCCGACCTCACTGTCAATCGTTGTTTCTTCATCAGGAACAAAGCCCTCAATTTCAAATTCAATGTTTCTCTGCTTTCCGTTCCTGTTTACTGTTAGTTTCCCGGTATACTTCGGATTAAAAAATGCTATCAGCTGTTCTCGCATCATTCCGCAATTATCTAAATCTCTGGATGATGCTGTGATACTGATCGGGCGTTTCAGAATCCTTTTTCCGTTTACCGTTGAGCCATCCACAAGGGCATTATCAGAGGTTGCTACCTGATATTCGGATGCCCCAAGCCCTGTGATTTTTGTAATACCAAAAGGCTGTTTGATTCCGTTTTCATCCATGCCGAGAGATAACTTTTTGCCGTTTATCTCCAACACTACATGCAAAAATCCTCTCACTTCTTTATCCCTCCTAATAAATCCCTTGCAGCTTTCCTCTGGCTCCTGTTTATCTCGCTCGGTGTTGCTGTCGGGCAATTATAATTGTTCTCCATTTCAATATGGTTATCCTCAACGTAGGTATCGCCGCCTTTATTCGTGGTGGCATTATAGGTAGCCCTCGCAACTGTGCCTGTGACTGCCTCTGTCCTGCCTCTCCGAACCTCTTCCTGCATGGTTGATGTCAAGTGTCCTGCTGCTGCTTTTAGGTCTGCATCTGCCTCTGGGAGCGTTGCTTCAACACCCTCCACAACGCCCGGTATCAGCCATTTACCAACCTTATCCCGAAACTCTTTTGACGGGCTTTCAATTCCGAGTGCGCCCTTTGCCGCATCTAACAGGCTTTGTGCTAGGCTTGATACTTTTTCTTTCAGCCAATCCCACCCGGAAGATATTCCGTTCCATATTCCGGTAACGCAGTTCTTTCCTACCTCTACAAATTTATCCGGCAGACTTTTCAGCGTGTCTACGATTCCGCTTATCATGGTGGTAACAGCACTTACTGCCTGATTTCTCAGGTTGATACCCCATTCCATTACTTTGTTTACAACATTGACAAGCCAAGTCCACACTTTCCCCGGCAATCCCTGAAACAGAGTAACAATATTATTTATCGTGTTCGTCACTGCGGATGTCGCAGCGGATAATAAATTGATACCCCATTGCGTCACATTCGTTACAACATTGACAAGCCAAGTCCAGATTTTTCCGGGTAATTCGGAAAACAGGGTAACTACGTTGCTTATCATCGTCTGAACTGCTGTATTTGCCTGTGATTGCAGATTTACGCCCCACTGTATAATCCGTGTAACAATATCAGTCAGCCAAGTCCATATCTGCCCCGGCAATGTGGAGATTGCAGTCACGACCGTATTAACAAACTCTGTCGCAATGTTAAGGGCCTGTGCGGCGATTTCTGCGCCCCATGTGATAATATTGTCGAGTACGCCGCTAATCGCCTCCATTGCCCTATCAGGCAACTCTGCAAGACCGTTTATCATGCCTTGCACAAGGTAATCTCCCTGCTCTTCCATTACGGTAGATGGGCTGTGGATTCCGAAAAAGCTCTTAATTCCGTCAAGGATTCCCCCGCCGAGTTCGACCGCCGCATCAAATACCGCCTGTACCCCTCCGACAAGACCGTTTACAATTCCGGCTATGATGTCGGGAATTGCAGATGCTAACCCGGCTACTACCTCCGGGATTGCTGTAATGATGTTCCATAATAAATCTTTAGCCGCCGTAAAAATTGCCGGCATTGCATCCGCAAGCCCCGTTGCTATGGCTGTGATGATCTGCGGCAAATTCTCCGCTATTGCTACCACGATTTCCGGGATAGCCTCAATCAGTGCCATTAACAGGGTTATTGACGCTTCCAGTAATTGTGGCAATGCGCCGACAAGACCCTCCACAAGTGCCGTGATTATCTGTGGGAGATTTTCAACGATAGCCTGAATAATCGTAGGTATCGCATCAATGATACCCATAAGAAGCTGAATCGCACCGTCTACAATGAGCGGTATGTTTTCAGTGAAAAAATTGATAATCGTGGTTATCAGTTCCGGCAACACCTGTAACAGCTGTTCTATGATTGTGGGTATCGCTTCGATGATACCCATGAACAACTGTATTGCTCCCTCAATCAGTAGGGGGATTCCGCTTACTAGACCGTCAATCAATGCCTGTACGATGTTGATTGCCGCCTCCACTATCGCCGGGAGATTCTGTACCAGAGCATCGCATATTTCTATCAGGATATTTGCCGCTTGAACAATTAACGTTGGTAATGTCTGTGCGATTCCGTCTATGATTGCAAGTACAATATCCACGCCAGCCTGCAGTACATCGGGAAGCCAGTCTACTATGCACTCCACAATATCAGTCAGCGAAGTTGCCATTGCTGATACTGCCTGTGGCGCTCCGGTCGCAATGCCCTCTGCCAGTTTACCGATCAGGACAATAGATGTAGTCCAGATGTCACCAACGCAAGATGCAATCCCGGTAACAATAGACATCACCAGATTAGCCCCGGCATCTCCTAACCCCGGCGCACTCTTCAATCCCTCGCAGAATGAGGAAACCATATTGACAGCCGCATTTATCAGGGTAGGTGCAGCCTCGGCTATTCTCTGGACTATCTGTGACATCACATCCCCGATTGCCCCTACCATTCCGTCAAAGCCGCCCTCTTTGAAAGCGTCAGAAAGCGTTCCTATCATGCTTGTAGCAGTCTGGACCACTTCTCGCATCGGATTATCAACGCTTTCATAAAGAGAAATACCCAATCCCTCCAATGCGGAATTGAGTATCTTCAAGTCACCCTGTAAATTGTCATTCATGGTGTCTGCCATATTCTGCATAGCTCCGGCAGACCCATCTATATATCCAGACAGTTCATCGAATCGGCTTCCGCTATCTGACAGGACACTCATAAACCCGGAATACATTACCCCAGCCTGTTCAGCTGTTACCCCGTATTCCGACATTGCTTTTTTAGCAAATTCTTCCTGTGTGATTGATGTATCAAAGGATTCTACTAATTCATCAATAGAAACTCCAAAAGATTTTACATCTATCCCGGCAGAATCAAACGCTACGCCTAAATCTCCTACATTCGATGCGCACCCTGCAAGTAACACCTGTGCGGATGCAAGGTCTGTTTTGTTGAATATCTTGTTAATAACTCCCGTTCGCTCTTCCTGCGTCATTTCAGAAAGGCTTCCGTTAAGTTCTCCAAGAATATCATTCAGAGGGCGCATATTGCCCTCTGCGTCATATACCCCGTTTGTATATTTTTCTAAAGCCGATGCTGCGGCTTCGGTCGGTGTCTGTAAAGCTAAAAGGACATTCCTCAAATGGGTACCGCCCTCCGAACCTTTGATACCGCTATCAGCAAGTATTCCTAGTGCCGTGTTTAATTCCGTTGTTCCCCCGGCAAGGTCTTTCGCTGTCGCTCCAACTGTCAAAATCGCCTCGCCAAGCTGTGATACGGATGTATTTGATTTCTGTGCTGTTACCGCCAGTTTATCGCCAAAATTCGTGAGGTTTTCATTTGATGCCGCAATGCCTAATGCACTCATGGCATCAGTCGCAAGATCGGATGCGTATGCCAGATCCATTCCTCCGGCAGCCGCTAAATTTAATACTGACGGTAAAACCTCGGATGCAGTAGCCGCATCATATCCAGCAAGTGCCAGATAGTTTAACGCCTCTGCCGCTTCCGATGCAGAATATTGTGTGCTTTCCCCTGCCGCTTTCGCCGCTTCTGAAAGAATATCAAACGGCTTCGTGCCATCCTCGGCAATGGTATCAGCAGTGATACCCATTGTAGCCGCCACCTGCGACATGGACGCCTCAAATTCCATGCCTACTTTTACGCTCGCCGCCCCGATTCCGGCTAATGCAGTAGCAGCCCCGGTCAGGATTGTTGTAGTGGCTTTTATTCCTGTTTTTGCAATATTTCCAAGTTTAGATAGTCCGGCATTAAAGCCGCTTGCGTCTATCTTTGTGTCAAAATTAAGTGTGCCATCGTTCGCCAACGTTCCCACCTCTCTTTATGGTTAAATTCCCGTTATCGGCACAATGGCACTACTTAACTTTGGATTCAGTTTTCAATATGGATTTCAAAAAATCTCTTACAATGTCTCGCCTTACAGCGAACGTGTAAATCTTCCGCTACGGCGTTCTTTCCGCAGAATATAGGCATTTCATACCCGCAATGAGGGCATACTACCTTTATCCAGTCCTGATTACCGGCGTGATCTGCGGTATCTTTTTCATTCATTTTCATTTCACCCTCCGGCCAGCACTTTGCTTACTTTCCCATCACCCATAAGGGCGGCAACAATAGAATCCATCCGCTCGCTCTCTTCTTTCGGAACTGGGAGGGCATAGACGGATTTCATCTTTTTGTAAAAGCTCTTTTCTTTGTCGGTCATATCGCTTGTAATTTCCATTCCCCGGTATTCCATGATTTTTACAAACTCTGTCTGATTTGTGAGGCTTTTAAATAAAGCCCTGAACTCCCACCAGTGCATATACTGAATCGCACTCAGGTTGATTCCGTACTGCTGGGTAAACGCCGCATAGATATAATCATCATCATAATTAAAATCATATATCCTGCTTTCCGTCTTTTCTGATTCCTGCATCTTCTTTTCCTTTTGCCGCATATACTCATTCGGCTCTTTGCCGCATCGGTAGAACCATAGCATTTTCTCCACCGATTCCGTAACCTCTTTTTCTGTCCGGGGCAGTTCCGGGAAGAATAGCTTTAATGCCTGAATCCCTTTGTTTTTATCATCAACCGTATTATCATCCATCAGAATTTCAAAAAGAATAGCGGTGCGGAAGTTAGAATTGATCTTGCGTTCCGTACCGCATATCCTTACTGTTTGTGGGGGATCGTCAATCAGAAGATTTGAGTATGTGGCATCCATCAGGATTTGCCCTTGCCTTTTGCCGCCGCTCTACGCTGCGCTCTGTTCGGGGAATATGTATTCTGGAATGTTTCGGTAAATTCTGTTACTGCACTCATAGCCTCTTCTTTTGCCGCAAAGATACCGTTATAAGCCTCCATGTGTTCCATCATGTTCTGGCTTCCACCGAAAATCAATTCAGAGGAACCCTCGCCCAGAACTTCATCAATGAATTTCTCGGTCAGACCGTTGAAAACACGGATAAATTCGGAATTTTTCTTATATTTCTTCGCCTTTTCCTCCGCAACTCTTTTCTGGATTTTCTCTGCCGCATCCTCCAGACGTTCCATAACATCCGCATCCAGAATATCAATATCAAAATCCACGCCTCTAATTGTAAACATATACTCTTACCTCCTGTTGATTGTCTTATGAAGCCGCTTGAGCCGCCTCTGTGAATGTTCTTGTTTCCGTGTTAAATTCGCCGTCAATAAAATCTCCCTGTGCGTTCAGGGAACCAGAGATTACCTGATCGTCCTCTCCGTCCATTTTCGATACGACTACGGCCACGTTGAATTTTCTGGCAGTAAATGTATTGTCCTTGCCCGTTACCGGATTCCACAACTCAACACGGACATACTGCGTGATACACCCGGACCCGGTTTTTTCATTCCTGCCGATGTTGTAGATGAACTGTACCGCCTCATCATCCTTAATCTGGTCTGCCTCAAAATCAAACTGCGGCTGATAAGAATTTACGCTTGTGGTGGATGCCTTTTCGTTGATGTATTTCTTTGTCTTACTCTGGGCGTTCGGACTTTCCCCCAACGCTGTGAATCCGGCTCCCATCAGGGCATATTTTTCAGTATCAGCCGTGCCGACATTAAGATAGTCAGCGATTTCGTGTCTCTGTGTTACTTCCTTTCCCATCGTTTACCTCCTTGATGTACTGCAATTCTACCTGAATCTGGTATCTTGCATTTGTCATTGTTCCCTCAAAAGCGTAACCATTCGTAAGGCAATGAATAGATTTCGCTGTAAGGCCTTTGCATTGTGATAAATCCGGAAGCCGTGACTTGCCGGATTCGTCCTTATAATTGAGTGATTCCACCCAATTATAAAAATCCTCATAGAAAGCGCTGTTGTCGATAGCTTGCATCCGTTCCTGATTGCAGTATTCCCGGCTCGTAAAAGCAAACTGGTATCTATACACGCCGCTTCCATCCACATACTTTTTTACCAATGGATTACATGGAAGCACTTCCAGCGCATACTGAATAGGACTCTCCCCCAGATAATCAATATTGAAACTCCCATCTTTCATCAAGGGGCATTGCATAAAAAAATCAGAAAGCGCATTGATTATCTGTACGCTTTCCCCGGTTATTACCTTTTGTTCCTGCACAAATTAGCCACCTCCCGCTATTTTCCTTGCGCCAATAAGAATCTCTTTCTTATGTCCAACTTTCATACGCTCAAACCATTTCGCCCCTCTCTGTGAATCGTAGGGGCGGCTTTCCGCTGTATTGTAATACTGCGCCGCCGCATATGGGGCAATGTACCTTACCTCTCCGCTTCCGATCTCCGTACCTAACTTCCCGGATTTATCAAGCATCCCGGTTTGGAATGGCACCAGAGGACTACATAGCCGCAGCACTTCACTATCCACAAATATCTGCGCCTTTTGAAAATTCTGTTGTCTTTTGGCAAGTGACCCCTGATTCCATGTTAATTCCGCTTTTCCGTTTGCTGTTTTGATAATACATCCCCTCGGTGTTTCAATCCTCAAGTCTGCCATATCAGATACCCCCTATCCTCCAGTGGTGCATCCTGCGTATTCCCCTTGTGGTGTTGTCAGAAAAATCAGTTACGGTAATAAATGTACCGTACTTTTTTGTAAGTTCTGTAAGGCTCGCTCTCTGTTCTACGTCCGTTTCATCCACCACCAAAGGTATTACGATTGAATCCGGCTGTAACGTCCAGTGTTTGCTTGCCTCCTGCAAGTCCATCTTCCTGTACGCTGCCAGATCAACATATGTGCTGTCACCCATATCCGCATCTACCGGAATACGGATTTTGTAAGTAGCCGAACTCTCCCGGAATTTGTTATCTCCCGTTGAACCCTGTTTCATATAGAGCGACACTCCCTTAATAACCGTAGGCAAGAATATATCCTGCCTGTTCTCACGGTCATAAGATTTATTAAAGAGGGTAATATCAGCATTAGTTATCATCCTGATACACCCCCTTGTAAAGAAGCCCGGTATTTACCAGATATACTTTTCCGGCCCCGACAGTCTGCGCCCGAATAGCGACTTCATCATATTCTTTAAAAGTCTGTTTGAATCCGTCATTATCCTCAGCTGTAATCTTGCGCTCCTCCCCATGAACCATAAGCCCGGCGTATGTCTCGCACATGGCACATAGAGCGTCTTTCACGCAATCAGGAATGACCTCTAATTTCTTTACCCGATTGAATGTGATTTCGTCCAGAATAGGCGTTACCCTTTTTACCATCCGCTTAAAGGTCTGTTCATCCTGAATTTCGTCACCCATGTAACCGTCAGCACTGGAATAGTAATCAAAGTCCACATATGGGCTTGTTACAGCCTTTAGGAACATTTAAAATCACACTCCCTTGCAAATTATTGATAAAAGGTCTAAATTGCCTTTTTGGGCCTGTCAGACACCTACAATGCCGCCTCTGTTACTTTCCGGCATTGCCAGTATCTTTTCCGGACGCTTTGGATGTCTTTGCTTTCGCAGCCGCCTCCGCTTTTCCTGCCTCTTTCAGTTTTTCCGTCAGGGATGCAATTTCGGC
>CAMWQW010000008.1 GCA_947176505.1 uncultured Lachnospiraceae bacterium
GTAGAGCACCTGACTCTTAATCAGGGTGTCCAGGGTTCGAGCCCCTGGCGGTGCACTTAGGAGAACTGGTTTTGGAGTCATAGAACTCTGGGGTCGGTTCTTTTTTTGTTTTCCAGATTAAAATGTAATGCCCAGCATCTCAATCACGACTCCCGCTATTACGCCCACTGCGTACAGCAGACAAATAAAACGCAAGTTTTCTTTGCGGTCATCGTTCACACGCAAAAGCACGAGAAGACCTACTCCTGTTCCCGAAAGGAGTCCCGCAAGCATAGCTCCTGCGCTCAGCACACCTCCCAGATATAGCTGTGTGACAATCACCGATGCCGCACAATTCGGAATCAGTCCGACGAGCCCCGCAAGCATAGCCCCGATAATCGGACGGTTGAGAATAATGCTGCTAATCACGTCCTCTCCAATCCACGCAATCATCAGATTCAATATCAGAGATACCGCTAATACATACAAAAAAATTTCCACCGTATGATGCAGCGCCGACTTCCAGATTCCATTCTCGCAATGGCAATGATGCTGCTCACATAAATGCTCAATCTGCATATTCTTTTCACTTTTACGGAAAATAAAATCAACGATAAATCCTGCCAAAACCGCAACTACCACTTTGACCGCAAGTATCTTGCCAATCATAGCCGCACCGACACTCTCCGATATCATAATCGGAAGCATCTCATCAGAAGTGGACAAAAAAACCGCAATTAAAGTACCCATCGTAATGATTCTGCCCGCATACAGATTCGACGCCGCTGCCGAAAAGCCACACTGCGGGAAAATACCCAGAATCCCTCCGATCACCGGTCCGCATTTACCAGCACCGCGAATCGCCGCCTGCATTTTGGCGCCTGCTTTATGTTCAAGGCATTCCATAATCAGGTACGTTACGAACAAAAACGGCACCAGCTTAATGCTGTCTATGAAACTATCTGCTATTACATCTATAAACATTTCTCGCTTCTTTCTATGGACAAAAACTACTTTACTCACTAGAATACAGTGTCTGTGCGTAAAATGCAATGTAAAAAAGTGCAAAAAGTATTGAAAATAAAGATTGATTCTTGCACAAAAATGTACTAACATATATATGTGGGGTTTGTCGATATGTGGCAAAAGAGGGAGGTTCTTTCTATGGAAGGTTTAAAAAACGTAATGGAAGATGCTGTAGAATATCAGCTTAACAAGATATTACCCAGCATGCCTAATGTCTGTTCCTGTGAAAAATGCCGTCTTGATATGGCATCATTTGCACTTAACAGATTATCGCCGCAGTATGTGCGTACAAATACCGGCGCTCTTTTTCAGAAGCTCAATAATTCCTCTCAGCAGGCTGAGGTGGAAGTTTTAACTACCGTGATTAATGCAATCAACATCATCAGTTCACATCCGAAGCATGATTAGAATGTACACACAAGAGCCGGACAGTTAACCGCCCGGCTCTTTTTTCTATGATACTGTATTATATTTTCCTTAATCACAGCCATAACTGCATTGCGTCTGTTATACCACGCTCTCTTGACCACGGACTACATCTTTAATGTATGCTTCTACCTCTTCCTTCGGTATAGAAAGTGCTACGGACATCTCGCTATAAAGAAGTTCTTCCGCCTTGCGCAGATATTGCTCATCGGAAGAAAGTACTTTCTTGCCTTCCTGTAATCTATTCTGCTTCCGCAGATAAAGCGTCTTAATAATCTGCACAAGACTCCTGCAGTCATACGTGCGGATTGCTTCCTTATACATCTGTTCTCTGTTTTTCTCCTCCTGAACCCAGACAGTATCAATCTCCGTAACCCGCTTTGTCAATTCCTCCGCTTCTTCCTTTGTCATAATCCTGCGCATGATAACTTTATCATTATCTACTGGCGTGTAAATCGTACTTGCCTTCTCAAACAATGGCTCCAGCACATAATACTTGCGTACTTTGTCCCGTCTGTCGACCGGATTTTCCGTGATGTTGACAACACGGCAGACACCGTGCCCGCCGCACATAATCAATTGATTCTTCTCAAACATAAAGTCCTCCAATATCTGTGACCCAATATATACCGACAATTTCCTTACTATATATTAGTGTAACACCAAATTGGAGGTTTAGTAAGTATTTTCTGAAAATTTATAAAAATTTCAGCACATTTCTGACAGATGCCGAGTAAAATTTTGTTTAAATTGCCTTATTTCAATTCATTCGCCGTCACATAGAAGTGATGATAAATACCACCAAGTTCAAGCAGGCTTTCATGCGTCCCTTCCTCCACAATTCCTTCTTCCGTCAGTACGAGAATCCTATCAGAATTGCGAATACTGGACAGTCTGTGCGCAATCGTAATCGTAGTTCGCCCTTTGGCAAGCGCCTCCAAGGACTTCGCCACCTGAAATTCACTCTCATTATCCAACGCGGATGTCGCCTCATCCATAATAAGAATGGGTGGGTTTTTCAAAAATACTCTGGCAATACTGATTCGTTGCTTCTGCCCTCCGGACAATTTCACGCCCCGCTCACCTACATAAGTATCATATCCGTCTTTTAACGCCATGATAAACTCATGTGCACCCGCGCGTTTTGCTGCCGCAATCACTTCATCCATCGTAGCTTTTTCTTTTCCGTAGGCTATATTTTCATAGACCGTCCCCGAGAAGAGATAGACGTCCTGCTGAACCATTCCTATGTTCTGTCTCAAGCTTTTTAATGTATAATGATGTATATTCTCCCCATCCAACAGAATCTCGCCCTCGTTGATATCATAAAAGCGGGGAATCAGATTGCATAACGTCGTCTTGCCTCCGCCGGAAGGTCCCACAATCGCAATTTTTTCTCCTGCACGGATATCCAGATTTAATCCACGAAATACAACGTTGTGGTCATCCGGATATTCAAAGCTCACATTATGAAAAGCAATATTTCCTTGCGGGCGGACGCATTCCACCGCACCCGGGTCGTCAAATATCTCGATATCGCTGTCCATAATCTGTACAAATCGCTCGATTCCGGTCATACCGCGTTGAAATTGTTCCGCAAATTCAATGATTCTGCGAATAGTCGCAATCAGCGTGCTCACATACATCACATAAGCCACCAAGTCACCGGGCATAATTTTGCCCTTCACCATAAAAATACCGCCTGCCACCAGAAGCACAAGATACATCAGTCCGTCAAAAGCTCTCGTAGTCGTCTGGAATGCCGCCATAAATTTGTATGTTTCTTTTTTAATTTTATAAAAATTAATATTGTCTTCCTCAAATTTTGCTTTTTCCTTCTCTTCATTTGTAAATGCCTTAACTACCTTCTGCCCAAGCAGGCTGTCTTCGATACGGGCATTTAACTCGCCAATCTGCACGCGTTGCTTGCGGAAAGCTTCCCGCATACGCAGATTAATCGTAATACAGGTCACTGCCATAACCGGCACCACCGCAAAAAGAATCAGCGTTAATGGTAGACTGATTCTTGCTAATATGATAAAAGAAATGACCGCCTTAATACCCGCAATAAAAAACTCTTCCGGACAGTGGTGCGAAAACTCCGTCACGTCAAAAAGGTCGTTAGTGATACGACCCATAATCTGTCCTACTTTCGTATTATTATAGTATGTGTCCGACAATTTCTGCAGATGGGCATAGGCATCCCGCCTCATATCCGTCTCAATGCGCGTTCCCATCACATGTCCCGTATAAGCCATGTAGAAATTCGCCATTGTGTCTATTATGCGAAGGCACAGATATAATGCTCCAAAACGCAGAATAACCGTCACCGTGAGAGAAGCAAGATCGTTCATTCCCGCATTGGTAATATAACGAATGATCATCGGCAGCACCAGCTCACAAATTGTAGTCAGCCCCGCACAGAATAAATCTATCAAAACAATGCGTAAATATTTCTTATAATATGGGAGGAACCGCTGTAACAGTTCCCCCGCCTTGTACGTTCTTGTATTGGTTTGTATATCCATAGCTGCGCTCCTGTCATTCTCCCCGGAAACATTTACCGTGTCTGTTCTTCTTGTTTATATTTCTATATTGCTGACTTTTTAAATAGATGTCAAGAGAAATAAAACAACAACCCCGAATGTGCAGGCACACTAAATGGGGTTATTGCTTCAAACGATCTGTTCAGAATAGAAGATACTCATAAATCTATCGTTGATAGTAAATCATCCGGTGCCTCCAAATAATATTTTGCCCGAATTTCCTTATTATGGCTGCCCCATCCAGCCAGTGCAAAATCAACTCCGGCTCCTTCGGCACACCCGCTGTCATACTCACTGTCACCTATATAGAGTATCCGGCTGCTGTCGATATCTGTCAGTTCCATATATTTATACAGTGGTGCTGGCGTAGGTTTATGTTCAGTCGTATCGTCAGCGCAAACAATCGTTTTAAAAAAATGGCGAATCCCCAGACGGTCAAAATCATCTCCAAACTCCTTTCTGGTCCGAGAGGTGATAATTCCCAACTCACAACCTTGTTCTGATAGTCTACCCAGCAATTCCTTTATTCCCTTAAAGACAACCATTGTATCCGTATACTTACGCATGTTCTTTACCCATATATCCATTGCTGTAGGTATATCGCCAATATCAAGCCTCTTTAACGCATCTTCTCCGGTAATTCCCAACGCAAATGTCAATTCCACGAGCGGGACTTTCTTCCCCGTCACGGTCAATATTGTTTCCTGCAAGGAATAGATAATCGCATATTCCGTATCAATCAAAGTTCCGTCAACGTCAAACACAATCTGGCTGTACTTTGCCATTGTAAGCCCTCCTTTATATAAATTCATATACCGTTTTAATCAATATCATTATAGCGCAATTAATGTAGCACAAATATTCTTTTTCCGCCTTTATTTATAACTATCCTGCCATCTTTGCCTGTACTGCGAAGGTGTACAATAAGTATATTCTCGAAAAACTTTCCCGAAATAGCTACTGCTTCCAAAGCCGCAGGCATGGCTGATTTCCGTAATTGTTTCATGCCCTCTTGCCAGCATTTGGCAGGCAGCCTGTAATCGGTAACTTTGTATATAGTCTATCGGTGTCATATGCAAATATTCCTGAAATACCCGAAAGCATTCCCGCTCACTCAAAAACGCTGACGCCGCAAGTTCCGCAATCGTAATTTTATCCTGATAATGCTCATGAATATATACCATCATTTGTTTTATCTTATCATTTCCTTTCTTAGCCGCCTTGCCGCTTTCTTCCATGATAGCACCCGCCTGTTCAAAAAGATGCAGCCATATTTGTGACAAAAGCTCTCGAAGTTTTATCTCATACCCAAATTCCCTCCCAGATAAAAGAAAAGCCTCCCGAATGAGTTTCAAAGTCTCCGCATGTGCAAAATGTTCCGGATATAGCGCTATTATCTCAATTTGCGACGCCGATATAAGCGGCGTAACATATTTTTCTTCTATACAGCACCCTTGTTCTCCGGCAATTAAAGATGCATCAAAAATATGCAAATACTGAATATTCCTTGTAGCCCGCCCCGTTGTTCTTGTCATATGAAGTACGTTAGCATTTACCATACCGCCGCTCCCTGCCGGAAAAACTATTGTTCCGCTGGGAGTATGATATTCAAGTTCACCGCTTTCCATATAAAAGAGTTCCACCGCCCTATGCCAATGCCAAGGCACCGCCCCTCCCATGTTTTTATCAAAATCCACCTTTGAAGCAATATAAGGAAAATCCGGCGTAAAACCGGGAAGTAATTCTTCCCTGCTTCCCGTCTGAAATTCAATCCCTTGTATCTCTTTCATGTCAATACTCCTGCTTGTTGTCGCAATTTCCTATAGAATAAAAAGACGGCACCGCCGGTCAATTCCCGACAGTGCCGATTCATCAATTTTTATACCGTATAACTATTTAAATATTTCTCCTGCTCCGGTGTCAACACATCAATCTCTTTGCCAAGGAATGCCAGCTTACGTTTAGCAACATCCTTATCTACTTCTTCCGGCACGTCAATCAATTTCTCTTGAAGTTCACTTCCATGCTCCACAAGATACTTCGCCGAAAGCGCCTGAATCGCAAAACTCATGTCCATAATCTCCGCCGGATGCCCGTCGCCCGCTGCAAGATTCACGAGACGCCCTTCTGCCAGCACAAAAATCCACTGTCCTGTAGGAAGTTTATAACCCATAATATTCTTGCGTTGCTCTTTCTTCTCTACTGCATTTGCCTTGAGCCATGCCATATCAATCTCACAATCGAAATGTCCTGCATTACACAGGATAGCGCCCTCTTTCATCTCAGCGAAATCTTCTTTGTCGATAACGCCGTCACATCCCGTTACGGTAACGAAGAAATCACCCACTTTAGCCGCCTCTTTCATAGGCATCACATCGAATCCGTCCATCACTGCCTCGATTGCTTTAATCGGATCAATCTCTGTAACGATAACTCTTGCGCCGAGACCTTTGGCTCTCATAGCCGTACCTTTACCACACCATCCGTAACCTGCAACAACTACAATCTTGCCTGCAACAATCAGGTTCGTCGTTCTGTTAATGCCGTCCCATACGGATTGTCCCGTACCGTATCTGTTGTCAAAGAAATGCTTACATGCCGCATTGTTAACGCGAACCATAGGGAATTTTAACTCTCCCGCCTTGTTCATAGCTTCCAGACGAATAATTCCTGTAGTCGTTTCCTCGCATCCTCCGATAATATTCGGAATCAAGTGAGGCATTTCTTTATGTACCATTGTGACAAGATCGCCGCCATCGTCAATAATGATATTTGGTCCAGCCTCCAACACACGACGAATATGTGCCTCATATTCTTCCTGTGTTGCATCATACCATGCATGAACCTCAAGCCCTGCTTTAACAAGCGCTGCTGCCACATCATCCTGCGTCGATAACGGATTAGAGCCGGTTACATACATCTCGGCGCCGCCTGCCGCCAGCACTAGACACAAATATGCAGTCTTAGCCTCCAAGTGTACGGACAATGTGATTTTTTTGCCCGCAAAAGGTTTACTCTCAGAAAACTCCTTCTCCAATGTACGAAGCAGGTCGCAGTTTCTCTTCACCCACTCGATTTTTCTCTCACCGGATTCGGCAAGATTAATGTCTCTGATTTCGCTACTCATTGATAGTTTCCTCCTTAAAATTAATCAGCCGAATTTTTATTATAGTGATGGTCGTCTGTCCTATCATCACTTTTTATTTCTAATTACTCAGTCAAATTCTGCTGAGCAATTATAATACACATATTATTCCGCCACTGTCAAGCTATCCGTTAGAAGAACATATCTCTGTACCAGCATACCGATTCGGTATATGCTTTATAAATTGTATCAATACTGACATTCTTCACTATCAGCCACCGGCATACTTCCTGCCAGTCGGCATTCTCATACGCATTCATGAAATCGTACACTTCTGCCAGCTCACCCTTATGGTGAATGAGCGCTTCCGAGATATCCTTAGACACATTCACTCTCGTAAGAGCTTCCTCCAACGGCACATTCAAAATAATATCCAACACCGAAAACAGACCCATTAGGAACAACTCTGATGCCTTGAGCGTCAACCCGAAAACCGGCGCAAGGCTCTCCGCAAACTTCGCCCGCAATAAAGAAAGCCGGGTAATCTCATTCGGTCTGTCGGCACACAACTCCTTAGTGATTACGGTATTAATCCATTTCTTCAATTCCTTCTGTCCGAGAATAGCTGCTGCATGACGAATAGAAGTTATCTGCGAATTGACAGCCGTACGGTTTACCATCTCAAGCAGCGATATAACAAGCGCCGTATCCCGACCGATAATATCCGCTGCCTCGGTCAACTCATAATCCGCATCATTAACTGTATTCATCAGCTCCAGATAATTGACTTTCAGCGGCTCAATTTTTGTTATTCCTTTGGTGACGGGAATGCGGTAGAATTTCCCTTCAAAAAGATGAAACGCTTTATCTTTTTTGAGCATCTCAAACATCTCTTGTCTTTCTACATTACCGACACAGAGCTTAAGCCGTGGAAACTGATCTGAAAAATACAGCTTCGCTTTCAGCACATCCACTTTCTTACAATCTAAAATGATATAATGCATCAGCTTGAGAATCTCTCTGTAATTCTCAAACTCTGCCACCGGAAGTTTAAAGATTGCCAGTTTATAGCCGTTGTCCCGCAGCTGCTTCAACCGTTTGCGATAGTCCGGCGTATTTGCAATAGAATTATCACATAACAAAACCAATCTGTCTTTCAAGTCTTCAGACTGCGCTTCAATGTCTGAAAAAATATTAATCGGTCCTACCGGAAGAAATACCTTGGTATCCGGCAGCAATGTATCAATACCTATATTGTGTATAATCTCCAGTCCGTTTACCCTGCCTGAACCACTAAGTACCGCTGAGCCCTGTAGCTCCGGATTGAGCAGATAATTCTCTTTCTGCGAAAACAGAGAGTACGCAGACACTTTCATATCTTTATCAAAAAACGGAATCAATGTTGCAAGCATATTATGCACCCCTTTCAAATCACTCACGGCTGTCTGCCGTGTTTTACATATCTCTTTATATTATATCAAATTTTGTGCAATATGGCTATGATAAAAATTTGTTTGAGTTCTATATTTTCTGACCGAAAAGCTTGGAATTATCCTATAAGCTTAAAGCCAAAATACATTCTAGGAAAAATATCCACTCTATGTTACAATATTTTTATATTTCATTTTATCACATTTTGAAGTGATTACATCATAATTTTTGAGATTTAATATTAGAAACGGAGGTCTAAGTATGAAACTGGTCGTTTTGGAAAGAAACAGCGTTGGAACAGATCTTGATATATCCTGTTTCGAGAAATTCGGAGAAGTAACCTATTATCCCAACACCGTAGCAGATAATACTGCAGAACGTGTGACGGATGCAGATATTATTATCGCTAATAAGGCGCCTCTCAATGAAAATACTTTAAAAGACGCCCCAAACGTAAAATTAATCTGTCTGTTTGCCACAGGGTTTGATAACGTAGATCTGGCATATTGTAACAGCCGGGGAATTAAAGTCGCTAATGTCGTCAATTACTGCACTCCCGCGGTAGCGCAGCACACGCTTTTACTGGCACTGGCGCTTGCTGAAAAGATTGCTTTCTATGACAATTATGTAAAATCCGGAACATACAGCGCGCAGGATCGGTTCTCTAATTTTGACAGACCTTTCCATGATTTAAACGGCAAAACATGGGGCATCGTCGGCATGGGAACTATCGGGCATAAAGTTGCCGCTCTGGCAGAGGCATTCGGCTGTAAAGTTATTTTCTACTCCGCTTCCGGCAAAAGCACCTGCACTGAATATGAACGTGTAGAGTTTGATACATTGTTGAGAGAATCCGATATTTTGTCTCTGCACTGCCCGCTCAGCGACAGGACAAAAGGCTTAATCAACAAAGATGCCTTTGAAAAGATGAAGGAAACCGCAATCTTAATCAATGTTGCCCGCGGTCCGGTAGTGGACACACAGGCTCTCTACGATGCGCTTATCAATAACCGTATTGCGGCAGCCGGATTAGACGTATTGGAAAAGGAGCCAATGACAAAAGACAATCCACTCATTAAGATTCAAGACAGCACAAAACTGATTATCACCCCGCACATGTCTTGGGCGAGTATTGAGTCCAGAAACTGTCTGATCGGAGAAGTTGTCAAAAATATTGAAGCCTTCTTAGACGGAGAAAGCAGAAACATTGTAAATCCGTAAGCAGACTTATTGCTTTTTCCTCCGGTCCTGACACCAATTTCTGCCGCCACATATGATTCCGATAACTACAACGAGATACGCCAGCAGAATGTGCCCGCCATACATTTCATAATTAAACCAGAATCTTGTTTCAACAATCAGAATCATCGGCTGTCCCGAGCAGATAAAGTCACCTATACTGCCAGCCATAAAAAATCCTTCTGTCATAAGCGGGCACAAAACTACTATCAGGGTTGCAACAAGTGCGTTGACTGTTTTACTGCATCTTGCCGATATCCATACGATAATCCCTGCAAGCATCATCAGCGCACTTATTACGCGCAGCAAATAATATGTATTATATGTCTCCACATCTGCTTTTGCCAGTGCGGGAGCGTATTTCTCTAAAAGGAAAATGTCTTCCGCCGTAAATCCGTTCCCGACATATCCGTATAAAGCGTAGCAGATTCCATATGTCAGCAGCAAAACAAAAACAAATGAGCTTATCACTAAAGTAAATACTACTCCAAGTCTCGCCACATAATCAGCGAATCTTCCGTTGACAGATGTCAGAATCAGTACATCTGTTTTAATCTGTCTATCCTCACAGAACATAGGCGACAATACAACCGACAGCCATACTATTGTAAAACATATTAACAACTGTATCAAAAACGGGAATCTCCGGTATCCCGCTGCCTGTCCAAACTCAACGAGTACTCTTTCCGCCATGCCCACTTCCTGACAACTCACAAAAACAATCATGGCAAACCACATTCCGCTTATGACCCATGTGAATTTCCTGCTTGAAATTTTGGATAACTCTAATTTGTATAATCTCATATATACCTCTTTTCTGCCAAAATCGTCCCTCCACCATACATAAATCAAACAATCTGCATTATAGGACTCGCTTTGCTCTCCTGAAAAATATGGAGGCAGTTTACTCTATAATAAAATAACCGTATTCAGCAGGAAAAAGGTTAATATGTTCTATTTTATTCTGCATCTGTTTCGTCGAGCGGCATCATGCTGCGCATATCCTCTTCCGGGTTCACAAACTCTCCGTATCTACTGAGCGCAAAGTGCAGATGCGGTCCCGTTGACTGCCCGGTACTCCCTACCGTGGCAATTTTCTCTCCTCTTTTTACTTGTATATCTTTCTCTGCGATAATCTCGTCGCAGTGGCAATAATATGTCATGTCACCATTTATATGAAGTAATACAACATAATTACCGTATTTTGTCGAATATCCTGTTGCATAGACCACTCCGTCCGCGGCGGCGACCACGTCTGTGCCTTTCTCTGCCACATAGTCGATGCCTTCATGCACGATTACTTCCATCGTAACTGGATGTTTTCTACTGCCAAAGCCGTCTGATATATGGGAATAATTGCATGGTTTATCATATATAATTTCAGGCTGATTTACTACCCCATTATACTCATAAGGAAATTCGTCTGTCTCTGCATTATTCCACCCCAATTCAAAAAGCATATCATCCCATGTACACCGGAGATTGCCAAGCTCCAAAGCTTCTCCGTCAAGTATGTAGAGATAAATATATGCCCTATGGCTTCCTTGTTCATCCTGATACTCTTCATAGAGATAATTAGAACTCCAACCAGTCTGCCCCTGTGCAGCCTCTTGTGTTACCAGATACCTGTCAAACAGCGCTTTCCCCTCTAAATCAATCTGGAAATTCTTCACCAGCGGTTCTTGATAGAGTAAACCTTGCTCTATTTCATATCGATACATATGCTGTTTTGACCTCGGATGCAGCCACACCGTTGTTCCGTCTGCGGAAACCGCCACTTCACAAGCATCGTCACCCTGTGTCATCTGACAGCCGATAGAAACAAGATCCAGACCTCTTACAACCTTTCTATTGGTCAGGTCATAGATAATCAGACCAAAATAATCATGGAAAATAACTATGCTTTCTTGCCCGTCTCCAAGATGCCCGGCAAAATCCAGCGTCGGTCCGTCCGCACCAAAGGGAGTCCCTTCCGTTATGTCAGCGGATGTGGGTTCAAGCTGCTGCGGTTCGTCCACATTTCCTTCATCCGGCAGCCGGCTCTCACCTTGATTCTCTTCTTCCACGTCAGCAACATCGCCTGTATCCTCATCCGGGGCATCAGTAAGCAGTAAGGTTCTTTGTTCTTCTTCGCCTTGCGCTGCTCCCGTAAATGCGCAGCCGGCTAAAACTATCATCAATAAAATCGTTAAAGCTGCCGCCCACGTTCTGCTCCTTTTCCCTTCTGTCAAACGTAAAATTCTTTCTTTTAGTTCGGATTTGCCCGGGCGAAGCATTGTTCCGTAAGAATATACTCTTTTTCCTTTTTTCACCGCAGATAACTTCAAGAGCATTTCACTGTAGGCGAACCTCTCCTTTTGCCCGATTCTCTGAATCGTCCCGTAATCGCATGCAATCTCTCCGTCCCTCGCGGAAGCTGCCGCCGCAATCCATACAAAAGGATGAAACCAATATACAGTGACTAAAACCGCCCTCACAAATGCCCAAATATAGTCTCTATGCAAATAATGTACTTCTTCGTGAGTCACTGCGTAACGAAAAGTATCCGAAGCCGTATCTATATCTGCCCCGATATAAATAATCGGCCGGATAAATCCCACAAGACATGGCGAGGGCAAGCCCTTGACAAGATAAATAGGAATAGGTTTCTCCCGCATTACGCCCACATATTTTCCTCGATAGTCTGTACGCATCCTGCATAGCCTGCACCGAAAGCGAAAATGTGACACTCCCAAGAAACCTCCCACAACCAGACTCCCGGCTATCCATCCCGCGCATATAATTATTTTAAATGACAGTTCTTCTGTACCATGACCCAATGCACGGTTATCGGTTCGCACATCCTGTTCCGTCTGCGTATTTGTACCGTCACGCCCGGTAGTAATACCGTTGCCTGCCTGCAGCGACCCATCCCCTGCAGGCAATCCCCCTTCAAAGTATAATTCCTGCGCATTCTCCTGCTGCCACGCTATATCAGATTCTGATTGACCGGCAGATATTCCTACATTATCATTTGTTCCTCGTTCATGCCGTATCGCCGCCGTCTCTGCAATACGCAATATACTAAAAGGGCTGTCTATTAAGTTCATCGGCAGTAAAAGCCGAACTACTACAAGCAGCCATAATCCATACCTCACATAAGCATGAAGTTTATCTGCCAACGCTTTCTGTATCACAAGTATTGCTGATACCAGCAATGCCGTCTGCATCATAACACCCATCATTATGCTTACCTCCCGCTATATACTTCGTAGTATTCCACGATTACACCTCTGTCATCGTCTCACTGTTGTCTGCGTTCTCTTGCCTCTTTAATAATCTGATACAACTCTTCCACTTCTTCTTCCGGAATATCCTGCTTCTTCACAAGTGTATTCACCATAAGTCCCAGACTGCCGTTATAGATTCGGTTGAGGAAACTGCTTGTCTCCGATTCCACGACTTCCTCTCTCTTCAAAACTGCATAATACTCTCTGGCTTTGCCACCTTCGCGATAAGCAATATAACCCTTCTGCTCCATCCTTTTTAAGACAGTCTTTGTAGTACTCTTCGCCCAGCCGGTCTCCTCTTCCATCGCCCTTATAAGCTGCGTCGCCGTCTTAGGTGACGACTCCCACAAATTTTCCATAATATGCCATTCACTGTTTGATAAACCGATTACCTTCTCTTCCATGATTTCTATACTCCGTTTCTGTGCTGTTTTTATCTCAATTCCATTATGGCTGTACAGCAGCAAATCCGCGTCTGCTGCTATGCATTTGCAAAGAGGTTGACATATGTAACCTCATTTTTAATATAGCAGTCTGGGTTACATATGTCAACCTTTTCTTGGAATATAGAACCACTATGTATTAAATAAAAAGTTCCGTCTTTATTCTTGTAAGCCAAAAATATATAAGAGAATCAACCTATTTTTACTTTATACTAAGCCAGTGATAATGTATAATAGACGCAAGTCCAGCGGCTTGTTTTCTGACCGCAATAATACACATTTATGAAGGGATAAGGCACACTGCATGAACGACTTACTCTTAAAAATCAAAGACAATGTATCAAAAACCATTATCGGAAAGGAACATGTCACAGAACTTCTTCTGACTGCTCTCGTCGCAGGCGGACATGTGCTCTTGGAGGATGTCCCCGGCACCGGCAAGACGGTTCTTGCGAAATCATTGGCAAAATCTATGGATTGCGCCTTTGGCAGAATCCAGTTTACACCCGACCTTCTTCCAAGCGATGTGACGGGTCTGTCATATTATAATCAGGAAAAAGGCGCCTTTGTTTTCAAAGAAGGTCCCGTATTTACCAATCTGCTGTTGGCAGACGAAATCAACCGTGCAACACCGAGAACGCAATCAAGTCTGCTGGAATGTATGGGTGAAAAACAAGTAACGGTGGACGGCGTGACACGAACACTGGCAGAACCATTCTTTGTCATTGCAACGCAGAATCCGGTGGAAACGCTCGGTTGCTACCCGCTACCGGAAGCACAGATGGATCGCTTCCTCATGCGCATCAGCATGGGCAGTCTGAACCGTGACGAAGAACGTCAAATGATTGACTGCTACATAAATGCACAGCCATTGGACACGGTTCAGTCGGTATGCACGCGTGACGAAATCATTTCTTTACAATGCGAATGCAGAAATATTTATGTACACGCAGACTTGCGAAATTATATTGTAGACCTTATTCAGGGAACACGAAAATATGGTAACTCTTCTGCCAAAGATCGAAGCATTTCTGAGGGTGTCAGTCCCAGAGGCACACTCGCGCTGCTGCGCGCGTCGCAGGGATATGCCATGGTTCAGGGACGGGATTTCGTAGCGCCGGAAGACATTAAGGCCGTTGCTGTCCCGGTGCTTGCCCACAGATTAATCTCCGAAACCGCCTATACGGAAGAAAAAGAGTCTCTTATTTCCGGACTCTTATACAGTATTCCGCTTCCTACGGAGGACTGGACGAAACCATGATCAGTTTATTTCTACTAGCTTTTTTATCCCTGATTATTCTCTGGAATCTGTATTATGCCACACATTGGAACAAAAATCTGACAATCAGCTTAGCTTTTTGTCAGGATTTTGTTTATGCAGGCGAGCAGGCAGAATTGACAGAGCAGATAGAAAATCGCAAGAGTATGATGCTTCCCGTGTTGGAAGTCGCCTTTCACATGGATAAAAAATTGTCTTTTCATGACTGTGAGAACACGAGTGTGAGCGATTATACATACAAAAGGGATATTTTTGCCCTGCTGGGTAACCAGCGCATCACAAGAAAACTTACGCTTGACTGTAAGCAAAGAGGTTATTACCAAATTGATAAATCACACCTGACCGCATTTTCTATGTTGTACAGAAAACGCTTCTCCATAGAATGCCCTGCCGACACGGCGCTGTATGTATATGCTGCCAGAACAAATGTTGCCGATATTCTTATTGCCTGTGAACGGCTTATGGGGAATATCCAATGCGCGAAACGGCTCTATGAAGACCCCTTTGCTTTCTCGTCCATTCGGGAATACACCGTCACCGACCCTATGAATACAATTAACTGGAAAGCAAGCGCCCGAACAGGCGAACTGATGGTTAACACTTTCGAGTCCACCCTCACGCAGAAAGTAGTGCTTTATCTGGATATAGAAGACCGCGGTATTTTGAAATACGAGCATTTAATCGAAGAAAGTATCTCCGTTGCCGCCACTCTTACCCGGAAGTTTATCGCTCGCGGAATGGAGGTTGGTATTTGTGTCAACACAGACATAAATGTGGTAGAACCCGCAGGCGGCAAAAAGCAACTTGCCAATATTGAGCAAATGCTTGCAAAATGCAAAAGCGATGACTCTGTCATCCCATTCACGTCATTTCTTAAGATGCTGTTTTGTCCGCAGACCGACCTTTCGCCTACTTCGCGAAAAACACTCTCTGCTGAAAGATGGAAAGATGCATTCAGCATCTTCATCTCCAAAAACGCTATACAAAACCAAACTGCCATTGAACAGTTTATAGGAAAAGAGCAGCCCGCAATCTGGGTTGTGCCCTATTCAAGAAGCGAACTCTGTGACATCATAACATCCGACAATATCCGTCTGATCAAACGGGAAGGAGCACAAGCGTGAGAAAATTAATCCGAAAAAGCGCGGGATGGATTCACGCCACCCTAATCATAGCTATCATTATTCCTCTTCTCTATTCTATGGGCGCCGAACCTATGGATTCTATCGGGCAGAATTTATATATCAGATGCCTTATCATCCTGCTGCCGATTGTAGCAAGTGACTTTGCTGTCGAAAAATGCAAGGGATTTCTTTCCTATTTTATTACCAGCATTGTCATTTTCGCAATAACAGGAATGATAAGTTGGAGCTTCTCCGTTTCCCTAAATTCAAATATGATGTCGTGGGCATACCAAATTATGATTTTATGCGAGACTGTGTTTGTAATCATTGACCGTTTTGCCGAACGCCTTAATAAATATAAAGAAACAAAGCTTTCCCAAGGCGAGGATCCGAACTGGCATCCGTATCACGCCGTTTTGCGAGAACCGTCTTTCATGGTTTTAATCTATTTTGTAGTAATTTATACAATTGCACTCAACTTAAACAGCCCTTCCGTCTGCAACGCTGCTTTATTCAGTGCAATTATGTACTCTTTGATTACTCTTTTGTATCAGTACGTATGTGAAACAGAAACTTATCTGTCTCTTAACAAAAGGACATGTAATCTTCCCTCCAAAAGAATTTACGGCATTGGGAACGGAATGCTTGCAATTTTCCTTATGCTTTTTCTGCTTACCCTATTGCCTTCTCTATTTACTGTCTCAAACCGCCACTATCGCGACCTTAGAAATTGGTTTACTGATATGGAAACAAACTATCCCGATCCGGAAGAGAACAATCATACAGCGGAAAATACCGAAGATCCCATGGCTGCTCTGATAGCGGAATACGGTGAGCCAAAACCTACACCGCAATGGTTAATCTATCTTACCTATGCCATGGAATTCATCGTCTTTCTAATACTTGCGATAATACTTCTTAAGAAAATCTTTGCGTCTTTTCACGATTTTCGCAAGGCAATTGATGAAAACGGGGATGTCGTAGAAGAACTGCATGAAACAAAAGAAACGCCTCTGCCGATTAAAAAATCTGCACCTATAAACCGCAGGCTGTCAGAGCGGGAGCGCATCAGAAAAAAATACCGTAAAGCAATCAGACGGCACCGCAAAGATCGTCCTGCCATATATGAGTCGCCCAGAGAGATTGAAGTGAACGCGGGAATCGCCGGCAACGAAGAATATATTAAACTTCACGAAGACTATGAACTGGCACGATACGGGCGGGAGTCATGACATGGAAATATCAATACTATGCCGGCTCATAGGATATCCACCATACAACCGCCTTAGCAAACCGTTTCGGAATGTCATGGAAATGTCCGCCTTCGTTCCATTCAAGGCAGACATTCTGTGCACCTGACTGTCCATTCTGTACGCCGAGCTGACCAACCAGAATATCCCTTGCCCTTTCCGTACATTCCGCCACTTTACTCATACGCGGATTCCGGCTCAATTTCTCCTTTTTCCCAAGAGACAAGTACACCTTCACGTCTTTTCTAAAAGGCTGATTTTTTTCCATAAATTCACAGAACCCATCATACCAAAGAGACCCGGAGAGACTTCCGGTCATACCAAACACATCCGTCTTATAAAGTGCGTAAACTGCTGCCAGCCCTCCAAGAGAATAACCAAATAGCGCCGTATTCTCCGCTTCCGGCTTCGTGCGGTAATTGGTATCCATATATGGCTTGATAGCTCCTGTCAGGCGGGAAATGTATATACCCGCCAGCCCCGCCGGCGCATCTTCATCTTTGCGGAAGGCAGGTGCACTCCACGGTGTAAAATCGTCGTTCCAGTTTCCCGGCTGTATAGAAAGCAGAATGAAATCTGCTTCATATCCTGCCTGATTGACTTCGGTTATAATTTCCTGTATCGGCACATCTCCGTTGACATAGATAACCGGATAACTCCTAACACTTTCGTGATAGTCTTTCGGAAGAAACAAATTACAGGACATATCTGCAATTTGTATATGTTGTGTTTGCATTTTTACTCTTTCCTGTCCGCTAAACTTTTATTTACTAAGTATCTTTACGGTACTTTTTTTCAATAATTGTCACATAAACAACCATTGCCGCTATCGCTTCCGCCATACACCCTAAAATAGAAATTATAATATACCCCGTATTCTGCCCAGCTAAAAGCGGAATCCCCAAGAGTGCAAGAACTACTCCGAATACACACCAAAGCTTTCCCACAGCATGATTATATCCTTTTACATCTTCCACCGGAAACATTTTCGCGTTAGCCCAAAAGCCAAAGGCGACCGCTCTGTTTGAGATCATAGCATAAATTCCTAAAATAAATATTGCTGCACTTACTGCCAGCCAAATCATAAAAGCAATCATGTATCTCCTCTCCTTTTCAAAGCTCTTTCTGTAAAGAAAACCGGCACTATCATAACAATGCATTGTACCGTACACAAAATGCCGCCCCATAACATCGTAATCATCTCATATAAACTCCCGCCAGCCTCAAATTCTCATCAAAAGTAATCGTATAGGTCACGCTGACATTCTCGTACATTACATCCGTCTGCGTAAAGATAAATACCCTGCCCTTTTGTTTTATGCCCTGTGCATAGGTGGAACCAATCATCAGCATTTCTCCCCAGTCGCTTGAAATAGGGTCTCTTGCCTTATCAATAGTTTCCTGCGTCAATACATTCTGCATTTCATCAACGGACATCGCCCGCAGCGTCTCAAAGTCATTCTCGTTAAGCAGCATGACCACCGTTTCTACCTGCGCGTCAACAGCTTCCTCTGTAACTGATTCGACATCCTTTATGTTCAATGATTTCGGAAAGACCCACCACACATATGCACACAACAGAAATGCTCCTATAACAATCGCTGCTACAATGACGCCTATCTTCTTTTTCCGATATATTTTTCGCTCTGATTCCGGCATATCCAGACTGAATGCATCCGCTATCTCCTGCGCGCTCCCCATACTCTCGATGATCGCATCTAACAGCTCACCCTGCTGCATGCGCACGGAAATATCGGATAGAAGCTGCGCCTTAATCTCTTTCTTTTTAGAGCTGCTGCATTTGATTCTGCTGACAATATCTTTCACATATTTTTCTGCGCTCATTTACCCGTCTCCCTTTACATCTGTTTCCATATATTTTCAGTTTTATTATTTTGAGGTTGTGATTGCCCTATACACGTTCGCCCATAATCTGTTCTACTCCATCTGCAATCTGCTGCCAGCTTAGGTAGATTTCATCAAGTGCCTTTCTGCCCTTATCCGTCATCACATAGTATTTCCTTGGAAGCTGTTTATCCTCTGCCTCAGACCATCTGCTCTCCACAAGCCCTTCGTCTTCCAGTCGGTAAAGAATCGGATAGAGGGTCCCCTCCTTTAAGCAAAAAGTATCGCCGCTCTTTTCTCTCAATTCCATAATCAATTGATATCCGTATTTCTTCTCTTCCGTGAGGAGCTGCAGAACCAGCATATCAAGAACTCCTTTTTTCATCTGCCGTTCATACTTTTCTCTCACCGCCACATGTTTTCCTCTCTGCAATCATCCTCTAATTTTATATTACTATATACTTTGTATTACTAAATATATACTAGCACGACCCTTCTCACATGTCAATATTCCTTGATATAGCGATTTAGCTTTTCTTATATCTGCTCATTAACACACGACTATATTTCCGGCATCCTCAAACTCTTCCGGTTTTAAATCCGTCAGAATCGCAGCCGCTGTGAGAGGAGCAAACGTGACCGAACTGACTACATTAAACTTACTGTTATCACATAAAATATAGGCTGTCCGACACTGCTCCAACGCTGTCCTCTTCACCAATGCTTCATTAGCCTCAGGCGTGGTAAAACCTGCCGTCCTGCTGACACCATTTGCCCCGAAAAATCCTTTTGAAAAATGATAATCTTTAAGTGTCAGAGCTGCCATCGTTCCCACAACCGCTTCCGTGGTACTCTTAAGCGTACCTCCCACTAACAGAACATGCATGCCTTTTGCCGCCAGCCGCTGTGCATGAGCTACGGCATTTGTCACAAATGTCGCACTTGTCTCTTCAATGAATCCAATCATATAACCGGTGGTCGTTCCCGCATCAAGATAAACAAAATCCTGCGGTTGAATCAACGAAGCCGCATATTTTGCAATTTGCATTTTTTCATCTCTATTCAATTCAGCTTTCTGCGTCACCGTCGGCTCTGTCGGTACATAGGTCGTATCGGCAAGCACCGCACCGCCAAATACTTTCACAAGCCTGCCTGCCTTATCTAACAGAACGATATCCCTTCTGGCAGTAGATTCTGATATATTCAAAAGTCTCGTCAACTCCGTCACTGTGACACTGCGTTTTTCTTCCAGCAGCTTTAAAATCATTTCATGTCTTTGTTCTGATAACATATAAATCCTCCAAACGAAATCCCACTATCAACAGTGTACATCAACCTTGCTGCACCGTAAATAGTGGGATTCTCTCATAACCGCCGTCATAATATCGCAGTTTCCCGCAGTGATTGCCGCCGTGCCAAATTTATTGATAACCTGTTATATACCGCTTCTATTTCTTCTTTCGTTGCCAAAAGTTCAGAAAATGCACTTGCGCTGCCTGCCGCCACACCCATCGCAAAAGCATGACTGTATTCTTTCTTATCAAGCCATCCCGCGACAAATCCGGCAACCATAGAATCTCCGGCGCCTACGCCGTTAACAAGTCTGCCTTCCGGTGCAGACGCTGTGTAAACCTCTCCGTCCGCCGCCACCAGCACTGCGCCTTCACCTGCCATTGACACCAACACGTTAACCGCTCCCATCTCCTGCATCTTCTTGGCATAAGGAACTACTTCTTCTCTTGTTTTAAGTTCCACTTCAAAAATCTCACCTAACTCATGATTATTTGGTTTTACTAAGAAAGGATGGTATTCCAGCACATTGACCAGTAACCCTTTTGTGGCATCTACTACGATCATCACACCTTTTTTGTCCAGACGCTGCATGATTTTTCGGTAAATATCATTTGGCACGGAACCCGGAATGCTCCCTGCAAGGATTAACACATCTCCCTTGTCCAGAACGTCCAGCTTACTCATCAGCTTCTGTATATTTTCTTCACTGATTAGGGGTCCGCATCCATTGATTTCAGTCCCGTCAATAGATTTTAACTTCAAATTGATTCTTGAAATACCCTCGCGAATCGGAATGAGATCGGATTTCACACCCATCTCTTCAATCCGACGGACAATCTCTTCTCCCGTAAACCCCGCTACAAAACCGAGCGCAGTATTCATAATACCAAGATTTCCGAGTACCATCGACACGTTAAGCCCCTTGCCTCCGGGAAGCATCAATTCCGAACTGGTTCGATTCGTAAGTCCTAATTGGAAATCTTCTACCGAAACAATATAATCCAGTGACGGATTAAAAGTAACCGTGTAAATCATCTCACTTCCTCCTTACTTTTATCATAATTCCATTATCTATAGACCATGTTTAAATTGTAATTGTATTATACATTCATAATCAGTCAAATTCAATCACATTTATTCACAAATAATTCTATTTCTTTTTATATAATATGCATAAGTTTGACCGTTTATGATTGATTATGATTTTTATATAATTTTAAAATCTGTAAAATTGTTTTTTAGCAACTCAAAAAGGGATTAAGTTCAATCAAAACTTAATCCCTCTCCGTTATTTCCGTACCCCGGTCTATTTATTGCCAAGCTCTTTTAAAGCCTCTAACGTTCCTTGCAGATTCTTTGCATGCCAGTTGTTGATAAAAGTCCAATCCTCCAGACTGTACACTCCCGAGTTACGAAGCGCGCTTAATTCTGCCTGCTGCGCCATCAATGAGATTACCTCATCCTCAAACCGGATATCAATACGGTAGTTTAATCCAGCCTCCGTCACCTGTACGCCAAGAATAGAATCATAGGGCAGTTCCAAAGCCACTTCCTTTTTGACATCCGCCCATCCTGTATGAGAAAACGGAAGCAGTACGATAGAGTCCTTGCAGAAAGAAAGTGAAAAGAAATTGTTCCATAAAAGCTTTACAAGCCTATCGCTCAAATTTACCGGCGCATAAGATACAACAATTGACTTGCCTTCCTTCGCCTCATAACCCAATCCCTCTAATACTTGATTGATTCTCTTTGTGTTTGCCATAATGACCACGCTCCTTTGTTTGATGTTGAACTCATTATAGCAACGCACTTTCGTAATAACTTAGTTTCTTCGCAAACTGTCTGTTTGGCTACGCCAACTGTAAATTTCTTCGATAATAACAGAAAGACTTCATGATAATCCCGCTCTGTACTCCGTCTTTGCTTTGCGGGACAACGGACACTCTTCTCCCGTGTCAAGCTCTACAATCTGTTCTTTCAAATGCACTTTCCGGACATGCCCGCGATTTACGAGAAATCCCCTGTGGCATCGCCAGAATCCCTCTCCTAGCTGCTCTTCAAAATGGTCAAGGCTGCTGTTGAACTCCAGAAGTTCATTGACAAGATGCAGCCGCAGCGTGTGTTTATATCCCAAAGCTTCAAAGTATAAAATATCCTGTATCGGAATATGCCGTACCGTGTCAAATAATTTAAGTGTGCAATAACTGCCCTGTCCCGATGGTTCATCGTGCAGTCTTTCCTGAATGCTCTCGAAACATTCCCGCACTCTCACGGACATGGCATCATAATCACCTTTCACAATGTAATCCAAAGCTTCCAGACGAAGGCGGAATGTTTCAAATGCCAGATCTCCATGCGCCGTGATAAATACGATAAATCCTCTGGGATCGTACCGTCGCAGTTCCTGCGCCAACGCAAGACCGCTGATCTGCCCCGGAAAATCTATATCCAGAAAATAAACTGCCGGAACCGTATCCTGCCGTTGCAGCTTAAGCAGCTCTGACGGGCTATCTGTCACCCGCACAGGTCCCATATCCGCATCCAAGATCATAATCTGATCTGATACGATTTTCTTCAGATGTGCGCTGATTACCTGTTCGTCATCACAAATATATACGGGAATCATATATTCTTCCCCCAATCCGTTATCATTTTCTTATATAAATCTTTCTTTCTCTTAGCTGATTGTGTATGTTATGCGGACTGTACCGGCATACGCAGCTCCTGCACAAAAAAACCGTCTCGTAAGTAAGTCCTCGTAACACAGCCGGGATAACGGGATATAATCTTGCGGTAGCTGCTAAGCCCGGTCCCGTGACCAGCTCCTTTGGTCGTGTATCCCTTTTCCGAAATTGCATTTAAATCCGGCTCTGCCTCATAGTTATTGACTACCGCCACGTAAAGCTCTCTTTCCTCCTGCAGCAATACGAGTCGTATCTGCCCGTCTTTAGACGGAACCGCCTCTATGGCATTGTCAATCAAAATACCCAGACCGCGCAAAAAGTCCGCTGTCTCCATAACCTGTTTTTCCTGCACCGGATAAAGTACTTCCAGTGCACCCTGAATATGCTTCTGGCGCATTGCCGCCAATTTCGTGGTAAGCAGACTGCGTATCGGGTAGAGCTGTATATTATTCAGACAATCCATCTGCTTGATTTCATTTCCAAGCTTTTCATCAAAATAACTGCTCGTCTTCTTCATAAACTCCTGTATCCCGTCAAGGTCGCCTTCCTGCGCCTGCAAAGTCAGTCCTGAGAAAAGATTGGTCACATCATGCCGAAACGCCCGGATTTCCTGCTGCAGCTCTTCCAATAATTCCATATGTGACTGCTGCTGCGCAATTGTCTCCTCCTGCACATGAATCTTCTCCTGTCCTGCAGTGTACATCGCCATAAACTGTACCCACAATAAGACCACTGTAATCAAGGAGAAAAAGAAAAGAGCGTACAACGCGTTCGGTTCCGTATTAGGATAGAAAAAGTCAATGAATGTCCAGAAAAGCATAAATATCCAGCTGACTGCTACTATCACGACGGTTTTGAACCTGCCGGAAAACAGAGCCGCAAAATAACGGTAAAATCCGCTTTTGCATAGTACATATGCAGCCAGAAAAGCGATGAAAAATCCCCACAGCTTAGGTAGGACAATGGTTATAAAGGTATAGAGGTACATTCCGCCAAACACAGGGCTATAAGCTTTTGTCGCCGCAGACACTACATCATCTACCGTGTAAATAATGAAATGACTGAGCATGGCGGCAGTTAATCCTTGTACAAAGGGAATACCATAACATTTTCGAACCACCAGCCCCAGCGCTGCCGCCTCAACCGTATAACCTATGACTGCAAACAACAACGAGAAATATGGTCCAAAAAGAAATTCCTCCTCGACAAACCACGATGACAAGACAACAGACAGCACATAAACCGCGCAGGAACATGCTGCGTAGATGAGAAACGGGCGGGTTCTTACTTTCTTGCCGACAATACCGACAGCCAGCCAGAACATACCGAGTCCGGAAAGGATAAAGACAAAAATAATGACCGAAATACGAAATGCAAAGGGCATAACATACAACTCCTTTTGAACTGTTTTGCTCTTATCATTTTACTATTCCGGTCATCATTTTTCAACTATGCCATAGCCCTGATGATTGCTTTCATCCAGCTTGCAAAAATACGAAAATAACTCGGTACGTTGGCGTCAATCGCCGCAAGCATTGCCTGATGGTCAAAGCTGCCGTCCGCCGCACGTATTTCTTCATAAATACTGCCGGTTGCCTCACTGAATCCCAGCGCGATATTCCCGTGCGCCGAATCGCCAATCGCTATCTGCTGCCCTACCGCTAAAGCTCCGAAACTGAATTGCCCCACTGCCAGCGCACCCAACGTAAAGACTCCCACACATATTGCGCCGCATGCAATCACGCCGACTGCAAGGGAACCTAATGCGATCCCTCCGACTGCGCATACTCCGACTGCCAGAAGAAGCCCGACGCTCACCGGCGCCAACGTAATAATACCCAGTCCCGCGATTCCGATTGCAATAATACCCTGCGCCGCGTTACCGATTGCAATCACGCCTTTTGCACGCACGGGCCGCAGACCGATATTGACATGCACAAGCGGCATTCCCAGAAAAGTCTTCTTGCTCTTATACTCGTAATGAAAAGACGACCTTTCCACAATGACACGTGTCCCCTGTGCATCTCCATCCGTTCTGCCGGAATATCCGCTGCCTGTGTCAGTTCCGTTTTGCGCTGTCTGTTGCGCATCCAGACTTTGTACTGTTTCTTTGAGCAGATAGTCTGTGCTGACTCCAAATATCTCGCTGATAGCGACAATCTTATCCAACTCCGGAACCGACTGATCCGTCTCCCATTTCGACACCGACTGTCTTGATACACCCAACGTATCCCCGAAACTTTCTTGCGACATCCCCTGCACGGTTCTAAGCCGGTATATTTTTTCTCCAAGCGTCATATAATAATCTCTCCTTATACCCTGTTCTTAATTTTAATCCTTCCTAGATTATACAGATAGCTATCTTGATTGAACAACTGTTTTCAATCTGTTTAAATCATAGAGCAAAACCCCGGAATTGACTATATAGAGTGCTTGGAAATTTGTCAACCGACAGTTGCAGGCGGCTTGTCAGCAGGATTTACCACATCATTCTTGTTTGCACAAACTCCGCAAATCTCGGTAAGGCAAATGATACCTCCCCATATTTACTTGTGTCTAAAATACCCTTTCGTTTCAAACGATCTCTATATACGGAGAACAATTCTGATTTCATTTCTACACTGTCTCTGATTTTTTTACTTTAGTTTCTCCGCTTACGGACATTTCAACCACTATCTTTCTATCCAGTTCAGAAAGTTCCGACCATATTTTGCCGTATACATATTCTTCAAGATATTGGTCATATTCCGGAAGTATTTCGTCGATTGACTCTATGTCCTTGTTTTCCCAGCGAAGGTAGCCTAACACTTGAAATGCAAACGGGTATCCTTTGGTCAATCCGGTCATTTCACCTGCTTTTTCCATATCCAAGTGAAAAATATCCATATACTGTTTTCTGACTGCGGTATAGTTTAATGGCTCCAATATCATTTTAGGTGCCCTATATAGGAATGTAAGTGCATCTTCGTTTTGAAGGTTATAAATATTGTCATATAGTCCGGTCATTAATAAAAAAATCGGATACTCCTGTCTTAAAAAAATTTGAAAAGAACTGGCAAATATCCTGACAAATCCGCTATTTACAATTTCATCTATCGTAACTAACAGTCTCTTTTCTTTCTTTTGGAGCTCTGTCAGCATAATTTCAATTGCACTCCCGATATCCGTTATAGGGGTCGTGCCTTCTATTGATACTCCAAGCCCTAAAACTGAGAAATCAAGCTTTGCCTGAATAAAATGCGTATGCATTTCCGGAAGGCTATATAACTTGGCTGCCAGACTTTGTAAAAGATCTCTAGTCGGATTCAACTCAATCACGACCCATTCCTCATCTTTCTTTAATTCAGCAGCAATAGCAGACATCATAACTGTCTTTCCAGAACCCCGAACCCCCGTAACCAAATATATTTGATTCGACGGTTCTCTTATATAACTTTTTATAAGTTTATATAACTTTCTGTCAACAGCTCTCCTAGGGAAGTGATATTCTAAGCTTAAACTTTTTCCATCTCTTATGCACAAAAAGGCGTCCCAAGACCTCTCATCTCGGAACACCTCTTCTTTTCATTATATCAGCTATTAAACGGATTCCTAATACTCCAAACTCCCGATTTAATGGCATCCGCCGCCACAACGGGAGCAATCACCGCCGCATTGCAGCGACTTGCCTGCTTTCTTATCCTTAATCATACTCCGCAGCGCAAGCGCCACCGCTCCTGCTACAATCGCTAATACAATTACTGTTCCCATTTGATCAACTCCTAGTCTGAACGTCTTCTGAAAATAAGGTTAGCATATACTAACTATAATGTCAATCCCCTTTTCCCAACTTCAAATCTGTATTTACCCACGGCGGCAAGAATGGATATAAATGTGAGTGGTTGCATCGTCATTGCCAATGCACACATTTATACCCTTTGCCGCCACATACAAGGAAAAGAAATGAATAAGCTTTTACACTCCGGTATCCGCATAAAGCCCTGCCTGTATCCTCCACATCGCCGCGTATTTTCCGTTTGCCCTGAGCAGTTGATCATGGGTTCCGGCTTCCACGATTCTTCCCTTCTCCATCATATAGATGCAGTCTGCATCGCGGACCGTGGACAATCTATGGGAAATAAAAATCACTGTCTTATCTCTTGCAATCTCATTTAACTCCTGATTCAAACGATACTCCGCTAACGGATCAAGGGCGCTGCTTGGTTCGTCCATGATAATCATATCCTGTTTCCGATACAATGTACGCGCAATGGCGACTTTCTGCGCCTCTCCTCCGGACAGATTCACTCCGTCCTTTTCAAACTCTGTAGTCAGCGGTGTCTCGACCTGATAGGAAAGTCTGTTGTCTTCCAATGTGAAATGCGCATCATACAGTGCCTTCTCCACTTCGTAATTCTCATCTCTGCTTCCTGCTTCCACATCCATCAGCACATTTTCCTTAAGCGTTGCTGCATAGATCTTGAAATCCTGAAACACGGAACCGATACTGCGCCGGTAATCCATGACTTGATAATCTCTGATATCTTTACCGTGATAGCAGATTCTGCCTGACAAGGGATCATACAGCCGCAGTAACAGTTTCACTAAAGTGGTCTTACCCGAACCGTTATAACCTACAAGCGCAATCTTTTGTCCCGGCTCGACAGTGAGCGTAACATCTTTTAATACCTGCTTATCCGCAAGATAACCGAAATCCACATGCTCTACCGACAGGCTGCCGCTGCCTTCCGGTACAACATCATTTCTATTTGAGACAATCGTCGATTCCATTTGCAAAAATTCCCTGATACGATAGACATAGGCTGCGTTTTCTGCCATCGACCGTAAGCCTCCGACTATAATTTTTACATTTGCGGAAATCCGCAATACACAGTTACGGCTTGTGATGAGCTGCGCACCCGACACTACCCCCAGAACAAGCATTTGATACAAAAGAACCGTCCAGACTGCTCCCTCCTTGACAACACGGGACAACAGCACATCATGAAACAGTCCGTAGGCAAATAATTGTTTTCCGTATTTTTTATTGACCGACTCTATTTGATTATTTGCATTTGCATAGTCCGTTCTGCATTTATCTTTCATCTGCGGATATAAACGAAGCTCTCCGGCATAATCGGACAGATAGAATACCCGGTTTCCATACTCCCGCTTCTGTTCATGAGTAACACGCTCCATACGCGCTGCCACCGTCTTTTTATTTTCCTGTACGACGCAGAGCAATTCCAACGGAAGAATAACAATCAAAACGAGCAGTGCCGCCGGATTAATATATGCACAATAAAATACGGAACATAATACACCGACCAATCGCGCAATCACTGACTCTTCAAAAACCAAATATCTGTCCATGCAGCGGTCCGTTTCCTCCGTTGCCAGAATAAATGTCTCATAAAAGTCCTTGTCATCATAGCAAGATAAATCTATATCTTTTGCCTTTTCATAAATTTCCATCCGCAGCGCCTGATACAATACCTGCTTGCCTCGCGGAAATACATAGTGTTTATAAATTGCAAAAGTTACCGTGGAAAACGCAATAGCTGCCATCAAGATTCCCATACACCATAGAATCTTCTTAAAGTCTCCGCCCTCTTCTGCCACGGTCAGAACATAGTTAACTGTCCATGTAAATTCCATAAAAATAGAAACTTGCAGCTTAATACTTTCAAATAGATGGAACGCCATAACTCCCGGCGCTTTCTTAAAACAAAATTTGGTCAGGTACCACTGTTGCGCTAAAACCTGCCGCCATGTAAGCATTTCTTTCATGCTGTCCCTCTCCTAAAATTGATAATTCTCTGCCTGTAATCGATACAAAGACGCATATTCCCCGTTCCGGCTCATCAATTCGCCGTGCGAGCCTCTTTCCTGAATCCTGCCGTTTTTCATATAGAAAACAATATTCGCATCACGTACGGAAGATAATCTGTGTGAAATAAAGAACAACATCCTATCCTTACCGTACTCTCTTATATTTTCAAATAACTGATATTCCGCAATTGGATCAAGGGCGCTGCTTGGTTCATCGAATACCGCAATCGGACTCTCTTTCGCAAAAGCTCTCGCCGCCAGTATTTTCTGGTTCTGTCCGCCGGAAAAAACCACACCTTCTTTGGAAAACTCACGGGTGAGTATGGTCTTTTCCCGAAGCGGCTGGTTCTCCACCTCTTCATACATATCTGCAAGCTTAAGTGCACGCCGCACCTTTTCTTTATCCTTATCTTCTTCGGTGTGCCGTCCCATCAGAATATTCTCCTCTATGGTGTCCGCAAATATCCTGCCGTTCTGAAAAGCAGTGGCAAACAGCTCCCTGTATGCCTTCACCTGATACTCCCGAATGTCTATTCCGTTCACCAAAATGCGCCCCTCATCCGGATCGTACAGCCGCATCAACAACTTCATCAATGTGCTCTTGCCTGCACCGTTATAGCCTGCTAACGCCACACTCTGATTGCCTTCAATTTTGAAATTGATATCTTTCAGGACATATACGCTTCCTCTATTGCTTTGAAAATCTGCTTCTGCTCGTTTTTTGTATCCGAAAGACACATGTTCGAACTCGACGGAGCGAATCGGCAGTTCCGGAATCAGTCCGTCTTGGTCTTCCGGAATCGCAGGTTCATATTCAAGGAAATTACGCGTCTGCTCCAAATATAATCCGTTCTTCACCACCGTCATTACCGAATCCGCAAACCCGATCAATGTCCATGTATTGGAATTCATCGTTGTCTGAATCACCGCCATCTGCGCAAAAGCCATTGTTCCGCTGACCAACACGCGATATCCTGCATAGAGCACCGCCCCTTCTTGCAGTAACGTAAATGTAAAATACTGGAACAGCCAGAACAAAATCATATTCCCAATAGAATACCTCCCGATTACTTTTTGAATCGCATTGACCGCTCTGTCATACTGTTTTTTCAACAGACGAAATACATTCGTCATCCGGATTTCCTTCGCATACTCTCCCAGATGAATGGTCCTGTTCACATAGTCAGCCATCCGTTGGAATACAATATTTTCCTTTTCCATGCGAAAAATCCTACTGTTCAAAATGCCGTAAAAAACAAAGTTGCCAAGAATCGGGAAAATTGTAAATAATATTGCAAAGCGGTCAATCTGATAAATGATAACCGTCGCGCCAATCATGGCGACAAATCTCGCCACAATCTGGCAGGCTCCCTGCAGCGTATCCGGCAATTTGATGTGCGCCTGACTGACTGCCATCATATACTCATTGTAGAATTCACTGTCCTCAAAACAAAGCATATCCACTTGGCACGCTTTGTCATACAACATTTTGTTGATACCTGCATATAATTCTACATCAGTAATCGGCTTGACATAAGTTTCAAAAAATCGACTGAATATTTCAAGCAACGCCTCCAGCGCCACAACACTCCAGACATACAGCATCATTTTTCCAAAAGACGTTCGCTTCATTGCCATATCAAGAATAAACCGAATCAAGACGCAGGAAACGACAAGCCAGTCAATGTAAACAAAAACCCATTGTAAAAGTTCCATAATCACCCGCTTGCGGTTAATTTTCCATCCGATTTGTAATGCAAACTTACAGGAGGCAAATACCCTGTATACAAAACTGTCTTTCATGCTTTCTTTTCCCTCCGAATTTATCTTTATGCCTGTTGTATGCACAGCATTGTCTGGTTCCGCTTCGTTTTAACTTGCGTTCAGTATATCATAAAAAAATCATTTCCTTATTCTCTGTCCCCCAATCCATCTTTTTTGTCCTCCAATTTCCATTGCATGTACCCCGAATATTATCTATACTGATTATGGACAAATATACCTTAGCGGAGGACTGTATGCTTCAAATTGCTATCTGCGATGACGAAACGCTTCTTTTGAATGAAATCAAGAAAACTACAGAGGACTGCCTGTCTAAACAACAGGTTTTTTCTATCTTATCAACATACACTGATGGGAAAGCGCTCCTTTATGATATCCAAGACGGCAAGTCCTTTGATTTGCTGCTTCTTGATATTGAAATGCCGGACATATCCGGAATGGAGCTGGCTCGTCGAATTCATGCGTTGCTGCCCGATGCCCTCATGGTCTTCGTGACTGCCCACTATAAGTACGCCGTGGACGCCTATGAACTTCATATCTTCCGTTATATTCCCAAGAACCAACTAAAAGAGCGCCTGCCTCATGCGTTAAAAGACGCTGTCTCGCTTCTGGAAATCCAAAATACGGACTCCTACATTATCAGCAATCAGAATCGCCTCGAACGAATCCCGTTCAAAGAAATTCTTTATATTGAAAAGGACGGAAAAAACGCACTCTTCCATATAACTGCGACCGCAAAACGAATTGAAGCAGAAAATCAGACGGAATATCAGACGGACCAAACCAGACGTATACGCAAAACGCTTACGGAGGTTTTTAGCGAATTACACTCAGAAGAATTTTACTTTATCGAAAGAGGCTTCATTGTGAATTTACGGCATGTATCCGGAATATCCCATACCGACTGCATACTTACGGATATGACTCATCTGCCCATTTCCCAGAGTCGTCTGTCGGAATTTAAAAAGAAATTGAACAGGTATTGGAAAGATAAAGTATAATGTGCAAAATCCAAGTAATAAGCACATGGAACAGGGGCGCCAATGTTACAAACACGCAGAAGTAAAATCAGATTTCTCGAACGCAAAAATCAAGTATTGGAAGAAAACTATCATCTTCTCACAAAGCTCTATCAAAATAATGAACATCTATACCATGACATGAATCATCACTTACAGATGATTTATCACCTTGCCAAAAGTCAGGGCATGTCTGAAATAACAGAATATGTCAGTTCCATCAGTACGCCAATCAATGAAATATCCGATATGACATGGAGTGGCGTTGATATGGTTGACGCCATCTTAAATCATACCATTCATGAAGCCCGCAAACAGGGGATTGAATTGAATGTAAACGCGGAATTTCCCCCAAACAGCACCATCACCTCTGATGACTTATGCGTAATTTTGTTTAACCTGCTGGACAATGCAATGGAAGCCTGCCTGCGCTATATGCGGCGGAACGGAACCTCCCCCTTTGTCGAAATAACCATCCGCAGAATCCATCAATTTTTGATTATTAAAATACAAAACCCCTGTGTACCGCCCCGCAAATTGTTCGGGATTTTCCCTACTACCAAATCCGACTCCCTGCACCACGGAATCGGACTTCGCAATGTGCGTGAGACAGTCGAAAAATATAACGGAAGTCTGGAATTCGAAGTAAAAGATAATCTGTTTACGGTCACGACGTTGTTGTTTTATGAGGAAGCAAAGAAACAAGAAGCGTAGCCCAAAAATATTGCCGAAAATCCACTGAAAAATCTATTTCGTTGATTCTGCGACATGCATATGTTATTATGCTTGTAAGACAAATTTTCTTACTTTTGCACTTACCTCACCAGCAGATATTTTTCATGTACAATAGATTGGAGGACTATTTTGGATGTATATCATGGAACTATTTCAAGTTGCGCCGAAAGCATTATCAATAATGGAATTATATTAAAAAAAGAAAACCGAAAGTTGATTTTGGACAGGGATTCTATACAACCGATTCATATAGATTTGCAAAATCCACTGCTGAAAATAAGACCGCTAAAACAAATATGCATTACGGTGAAGAACTTGTTTTCCCGGTAATTTTAAAATATCATATCAACGAATCATTATTTAAAGAAATGAATATTTTAGAATTTAAAGAAGAAAATATAAAATGGGCACAATTTATTGTAAATAATAGAAATGGTTTTGAATATATGAAAGATGTAAATTCCTGTTTTCACAATTTGAAACAGAAATTTGACATTGTTATTGGTAGTATTGCAGATAATCAGATTTCTTTATTAACCAAAGAACTTAAAGCCTTAAAGGAAAAAGTGACCGATAATGATTTGCGTAATATGAGATATTCATATCATACAAACCAAGTATCCTTCCACACTCAAAGAAGTTTAACTTGCCTTGAATTATTTGAATGTGATATAATTACAAAAAATAAACAGAAAGGGGAGGCTGTTAATGAGTAAAGTAAATATTGAGCAATATAAGCTTTTGCTCATGGAAGAATTAGTAATTGAATATAAAATGACAGAACTGGAAGCACAAAAAGCTATTGCAAAATCCACAATTAACAAGATGCTTAAGAAGTCTCCCGAATTTATTATGCATTATTCTATCGAAGACAGTACAAAAGACGTCTATGATGAATATATAGGCATACCGTTAGAAATGTAAATTATTGTGTTAATCAACATTATGAGTCAACACTTGATTTGATAGGTAAATAATGTGATAAGACTTTTTAGAAAAGGCACATATTTTCGTCTTAAGTTCAAAGAGAACTTCGTACGAAAGATATGTGCCTTTATCCATACTTAGATAACTGTCTGGTATTCCATATTAGTTATCATTTAATTCTGCTATATCTCTACAATCTCTTCAACAGTTCTTCTCTCTGTGCCTCATAACCCGGCTTGCCGAGAAGCGCAAACATGTTCTTCTTGTAACTCTCGACACCCGGCTGGTTAAACGGATTTACACCAAGCAGATATCCGCTGACACCGCATGCGAACTCGAAGAAGTAGAACAGCTCACCCAGATAGAACTCATTCACTTCAGGAACATTAATCATGAAGTTCGGAACCTGTCCGTCCGTATGTGCAAGAATTGTACCATTCATCGCACTCTTATTGACGAAATCAACATTCTTACCTGCCAGATAGTTCAAACCATCTAAATCAACCGGCTCTTCACCAATAATAATCTCTTCCCTGCTTGCCTCGATGTTCAACACGGTCTCAAACATCGTTCTGGAACCATCCTGAATGAACTGCCCCATGGAATGTAAGTCTGTGGTAAGATCAACGCTTGCCGGGAAAATACCCTTCTGGTCTTTACCCTCAGACTCTCCGTAAAGCTGTTTCCACCATTCGGATACATAGTGTGCACTCGGTTCATAGTTGGCAAGAATTTCAATTACTTTACCTTTTCTCAGCAAAATATTACGAAGCGCCGCATATTTTACTGCATCATTCTCCTCGAAGGGAGCCTCTAATGCCATCTTTCTGCCTTCTGCCGCGCCTTCCATCAATTTATCAATATCCGCGCCGGATACCGCAATCGGAAGAAGACCTACTGCTGTCAATACGGAGAAGCGTCCGCCCACGTCATCCGGAACAACAAAGCTCTCATATCCTTCTTCATTAGCAAGATTCTTAAGGGAACCTCTTGCCTTATCGGTGGTCGCGTAGATTCTCTTTGCTGCCCCTTCTTTACCGTATTTCTTCTCTGCCATCTCCTTAAATACGCGGAACGCAATTGCCGGCTCCGTAGTCGTGCCGGATTTAGAAATCATGTTGATAGAGAAATCTCTGTCTCCAATGACATCAATCAAATGTTTAATATAAGTAGAACTGATAGAATTGCCTACAAAATAAATCTCCGGTGTCTTTCTGACGGACTTATCCACTACATTATAGAAGCTGTGGCGTAAAAATTCGATTGCCGCTCTCGCGCCAAGATAGGAACCGCCGATACCGATTACAACTAAAACCTCGGAATCACTCTGAATCTTAGCTGCTGCCTGCTTGATCCTTGCAAACTCTTCCTTATCATAGTCAACCGGCAGGTCAATCCAGCCTAAGAAATCGTTCCCCGCCCCTGTCTTTGATACAAGTACTTCCTTCGCATCAAGCGCCAGTTTCTTCATGGATTCTACTTCATTCTCTCCAATAAAAGAAGCTGCTTTAGAATAGTCAAATGTAACTTTGCTCATTTCATCCTCCATTCCGAAGTGTTTAGCCGTACTTCAGTATTTACAGCTAACCAGTTCACTTATTTTTCTATTTGCCACCACACATAAGTGTAGCATTGCATACATGGTTTTTCAAGATTTTTCCAAATCGGCTCACTTTTCATTGACTGCGTTCTCAATCAATCCGATAATTGTTCCGATGGCATCTCGCTGATTGCTCTTACTCATCGCGTCAATATAGGTAAACCTGTTAAAATATAATTCCTGAATCTTCTCTAATAACAGTTTGTTGGTCAAATCATCCTCGTCAATTACGATACTGAATCCTTGCGATTCAAAAGACTTTGCATTCATAATCTGATCGCCCCTGCTGCTGCTCGCCGGCAACGGAATCAAGATATTGGGTTTCTTTAAAGCAAGCAGTTCACTGATTGCATTGGCGCCCGCTCTGGAGATTACCAAATCAGCCATAGCAAAGAAATCTTTCATCTCAGATCGAACATACTCAAACTGTTTATATCCGGATGTGGTAAGAAGAAGATTATCCATCTTTTCCTTGCCGCACAAATGCACCACCTGAAAATCTTTCAGAAGCTCCGGAAGTACATCTCTGACTGCCTGATTAATCGCCGCCGAACCAAGACTGCCTCCTACTACCATAATAACCGGTTTGGAAGCGTCAAATCCGCATAATCTGTAACCGGCTTCCTTGCTGCCCATAGCAAGTTCTTTCCTAATCGGTGAACCGGTCAGCACGGCTTTACTTGCCGGAAGCATACTAAAAGTTTCGGGAAAATTACAACATACTTTCTTTGCCACCGGAATACAAAGTTTATTGGCGAGTCCCGGCGTCATATCGGACTCGTGTATAATACAAGGAATGCCTAATGAATATGCGGCACGGACTACAGGTACGCTGACAAACCCTCCCTTGGAAAAGACCACGTCCGGCTTTATCTCTTTAAGATATTTCCTTGCCTCTCTCATTCCTTTGATTACACGGAACGGATCGGAAAAGTTCTTCGGGTCAAAATATCTTCTGAATTTACCCGTTGCAATGCCGAAATACGGAATATTAAAGTCTTCCATCAGCTTTTTCTCAATACCGTCATAAGAACCCATATAAGCTATCTCATACTGTAGCTCCCGCAGTTTCGGAATAAGCGCCATATTGGGTGTTACATGTCCGGCAGTTCCGCCGCCGGTAAGCACAATCTTTTTACTCATTATGAAAGAAACCTCCTAATTGTCTAAGATTTCCTGTAAAGCACATGCCAGTTGATCGGGGCAGGAAGTACTCTTGAATCCGCATTTTATGCCGCGCAGCTTTTCAATTGCATCTTCTATCTTCATTCCAGAGACTAATCTGGATATTCCCTGCAGATTACCATTGCATCCTCCCGTAAATTCTACGGATTTAATCACACCGTCCTCCACTTCCAAGTCAATTGCCTTAGAACATACTCCTTGCGGATGATAAACCATTTGTATTCCCTCCTGTTTACGATAAATATTTTCCCCAGATAAATTCTTTTTACACATTTAGCATTTAGATAGCTGTCACATTTGCGTCTATTGTACCATATTTTTCTATTTATTTCCAGTATGCAGCGCGTCAGCACTGTAGCCGCGTGTATGACGTACAAACGCTGAAATATACCGTAAAACAGATTAATTTAACGATGCCTTACAGCTTTTACATTATAAATTATCTAATATAATATAGTTATGCGGATTATTTTATCGTATCTGGGGAGGGTGTGACGAATCATGTTTACAACTTTTTTTCAACATAGAAACTTTATAGCCGTAATTCTGGCACTGCTGTTTGCTAGTATCATATGCCAGATTGTAATGGGAGTGATTTACCATCGTTTTATCTGGGAAACAGAGCATATGTCCAGTACAACAAATAAATCCCTGCAACAACTTAAGCTCAAATTTTCCGGCTGTTGCAAAATCAATGAAAGAGTCTCCAACGTCTCCGTCTTCGTGGACAGGTTTATCAGTCATATGAAGTTCGGAATCATGCCTTTGTCTATGCTGAAGCATCTGTCGGGACAGCTTATGCTTCTTTCGGTTCTTGTTGCCGGAATCGGCGCATGCTTAAGTATCATACATAATGAGAACTTCTTAAGCATCGCTCCTTTCTATATCATCAGCTTTCTCGGTCTGTACTGCTATTTTGCTGTTTCCTCGCTGATTGATGTTCCCGGAAAAATCAATATACTGCGGATTAATCTGGTGGACTATCTGGAAAACCATCTGGCAAATCGTTTAGAGCAGACCGAACTGGACATGAAACTAGTGCAGCCGGAAGCAGAAGAAAACAGGGACAAGCATCACCATGAAACGGCTGCTCTTTCGGATTCTTCCGGCACCATTTCCGGATCGGAAATGGAAGAGCTGGAATTGTTGCTGCAAGAGTTTCTACTACAATAAAAAAGAATGGACAATCCCTCTTATCTCTTATAGAATAATAATGTATGTATTATCATATACGCATTTACACATGAAGAGGGGGACAACATGGAAGAACTATTAAAACAACTCAAGAAGAAATCTATTAAAAATGTGCTGCCCGTAACAATCATTATGACCATAGTGGCTGCTGTTCTATTTCTTATTAACGGCGGAGCAGTCCCGCAGGTATTCAGCATGTTTTCCGGCGGTACAAATCTGGACGATATTGCACAGAGTGATTTGGATAATACCATTGCAAGCAGCGAAATCTCCGCCGTATACGACTGCTTTGCTGAATATGAGTCCAGCGATGGTCAGATTTACGAATATTACATTATTCCCTATGGTACAGAATGGGAGAATTATATCAGTGTTCGCGTCAAAGAAAGTAAAGCGCCGGAACTGGACAGTATTTGTGACGACACATGGGAATATCTTATGGGAAATGATGTCTCCCTAGACCGTACAGTTCTCGTCAAAGGTAATGTACGCCCTATGGATTACGACGAATCGAAATATTTTAAAGAATGGTTCAAGGATATGGAATTTACTGACGACGAAATTGAAGAATGTGCCGTATATTACGTTCTGGTGGACGACAGATTTGCCGATGACATCAGTCCATTACGTCTTTATCTCATGTGCGGTGCCGGCATTATTTTCTTCTTAATCGGTCTGTGGGCTCTGATTAAAGCATGCCTCGGTGTTTATTTAAAGGACATCAAGAAGGATTTTGCCCAGCTTGGTGCTTACGCAGAAGGACAGATTGTATCTGACTATGAAAATGCCTGTGTATTTGGTAAGGGTATCCGTGTCGGTCGTATCTTTACATATAATACTGCCTCGACTTCACCTCGTGCATACTTAAATAATAATATTGCTTGGTTATACCAGCACCGCACGAAAAACTACACGAACGGTCTTTATACCGGCAGCAATTACAGCATTGTACTTTATCCGGTAAACGGTGACGGCAAAGTAGCTGACAGCTTTGATATTAAGAAAAAAGACAAGGACAAAATTCTGGAGTATTATGCAAATAATTTTCCGCATATGGTGGTGGGCTTTTCCGAAGAACTCAGAGATTTGTACCATCGCGACCGCAACGCCTTCTTAGGGCTTCGTTACGCGCAGACACAGCAGCCTCAGATGGATGCATTCGGACAGGTGCCGCCTCAAAATGAAGGTTTTGGGCAAATGCAGAATAACGGATTCGGACAAATGCCGTCTCAAGGTAATGACTTTACGCCAATGCCCTAACACGAAATTTTACAGACATAAGAACAGGGTTATACCGTTTCATACGCATACGGTATAACCCTGTTTTATTCATTTGTTCGTTATCCTTTATACTTCTTTGAAATAGTAAAACCCATAGGCAGGTATGTTGACCTCATCCAATTTGGTTGTTTTTCCTGATAACAATTCCGTATATTTGGCACTGTTCTCCTCAATCCGTACCGTCTTGTCATATTCGCTGAAATTGAATACGCCAATCATCTTCTCTCCATCGTAATATCTTCCAATACATAACACCGCCCGGTCATTCGTCTCAACCGTCCATGCGTCTGCCTCTGAAACAAATACTTTCTCCGCTTTGCGAATTTGCTCTAACTGTTTCAGTCCTTGGAATATTCTTCCTTGTACAGTATTTGTATCCTGAATGTTTTCTGCCAGTTTCCAGTCCATCACCCCGCGGTGTATATACCGGGAATCTGCTGCCTTATCCGGATCCTCTTTATAGGTGTAATCATTGAGCTGACCTATCTCATCCCCGCTGTATAATACAGGGATTCCCGACTGCATAAACATATATGCATGGAGCATCAGGTCAAGTCTGACCGCTTGATCCATCGCCGCCTTATCCTGTTCAAAACCCGCTTTCTCAACGCCGCACATAGATGCGGTGGTCCCACAGAATCTGGCATCTCCTGTAATCGGATCGGCATTATAAAGTTCTCCGCGACTATTGCTGCCGCCGGCATAGCCTTGGAAATAGTCATTCAAATATTGTTTATGACTTCTCTCTTCAAAACCCTCCCTTTGCAGCGTACCATAATCGAGCCCCCATCCGATATCGTCATGGCAGCGAAGGTAATTCAGAAATACATAATCCTTGGGCAGTGCATTAACAATATCAAGCTGTCTTTTTAGCAATCTCACATCTCTTGTTGCTACGGTATGCCAAGTCGTCGCCATTGTAGTAACGTTGTAGAGCATATGGCATTCCGGTTTCTCCACCGTACCGAAATACGGAGTCACTTTCTCCGGCTCCATAACTACCTCTCCCAGCAAGAGGATTCCGGGACAGACTATCTCGCTGATGATACGCATCATGCGAACAATTGTGTGTACCTGCAAAAGATTACGGCAGGATGTATTTAATTCCTTCCAGATATATGGCACTGCATCAATACGGATAATATCTATTCCTCTGTTTGCCAAATAAAGAAAATTGTACATCATCTCGTTAAATACACGGGGATTCTTATAATTTAAATCCCATTGATAAGGATAAAACGAAGTCATCACATATTTCCCGGTATCTTCAAGCCATGTAAAATTCCCCGGGGCTGTAGTCGGGAATACTTGTGGTACGGTTCTCTCATACATGGCTGTCTCCTCAGCCGTGTCAAAAAAGAAATACCGGCTCATGTATTCACCGTCTCCCTTACGAGCCTTTTGTGCCCACTCATGGTCTTCGGACGTATGATTCATCACAAAATCCATACAAACATTAATATTCTTCCTGTGACAGGATGTCGTCAGAGCATCCAAATCTTCCATGGAACCCAATTTCGGCTGAACCTTACGAAAATCTGAGACCGCATATCCTCCGTCTGAACGTCCCTTCGGAGTATCCAGAAAAGGCATCAAATGAATATAATTGACGTTACACTGCTCGATATAATCCAACTTAGATTCTACGCCTTTCATATTACCGGCAAAATTATCAATATAGAACATCATTCCGAGCATGTCATTTTGTTTATACCATTCCTGATCCGTCTCACGCTTAGCATCACGGGCTTTCAGTTCCTGATTCCTCTCCAAAAAGAACTGCCGCATCCGGTCGCACAATTCTGCAAACATGGAACCGTTATCGTACAATTCCATATATAGCCAGCGAAGCTCATCATGGTGCTTTTTAAGCCTCTGTTGGAAAACCTCATCACTCTGCTTTTTTACTGATGTCTTCTTCGTTCTCATATTTTATTTCTCATCTCCCAAGAAAATCAATCCCACGGCACCCGGACCGGAATGTGCCCCGATACTTGGTCCGATTGGTCTGATCATAATATCCGTATAGCCGAAACGTTCCGTAATCTGATTCGCGACATACCGTGCATCCATCTCACAGTCTCCGTGAACAATACCGATAAAAACTTGTTTATCCTTATACTCGCCAAGCCTCTCTTCCATATTATTGACTAACGTCATAAGCGACTTTTTGCGCCCCCTTACTTTATCGAGCGCTACTAATTTACCAGCTTTATCGAAATAAAGAATCGGCTTGATATTGATTACTGTTCCAAGAATCGCCGATGATCTGGACAAACGTCCGCCGCGATACAGGAAATTCAAATCATCTACCGTAAACTGAATGTTTAAATGCGGACTGTTCTCTCTCGCCCATTCGGCAGCCTCTTCTATCGTCTTGCCTTCTTCCTTCATCTCTATCGCCTTACAGATTACGATACCCTCACCAAGCGAAGCCGACAATGTGTCAATCACAATAATCTTCATTTCCGGATATTTATCCATAATCTCCTTGGCGCCGCCGACAATATTTTCATACGCACTACTGAGCGCAGAAGAAAAGCTGATATGAAGAATGTCTTTGTTCTGTTTCGCATATTCTTCAAACCGCTCCCTGATCACCGCAGGGTTGCTCGCCATAGTCGCCGCTTTCCTGCCCTCACGCATGGCATCGTAAAACTCCCTGACGGTTAATTCCGCACCGTCACCATACACTTCATCATCCACCGTATAATAATGGGGAATGACGCCCACTCCATGCTCTGCCAGATAAGTCAAATCCATGTCACAATTACTGTCTGTTGTAATTACAAACTCTCGCATCGTACCCGCCTCTTTATAAAATTATATTGTTAATCGTATTTTCATTCATACATTGGGAAAGCTGCCCTCAAACTGCAACCTATCTTTTTTAGTTTATCACAAAATAACTATTTCGGATAGTAATTTGAAAAAAGATTGTGTACAATAATATTATGCTGTTCATAAAAACTCTATAGTGTCTCGAGCAGCGATATACATACCTACGAGGAGAACTAACATGCAATCTATCAAGCCGACTGCCAATTCCGTAAAGTGTCTCGGACGCACACTCTTAAAAAATGATATCCTTTGGCTGGCGCTTTCCGCCTGCGGCATAGAATTTTCATATGAAGGAAAATATTTAGAAATATGCCTGCAGGGAGACGATCATACTGCAGCTCCCACGGATCATGCCCGCATAGCCGTCTACATAGATCATAACCGTATTCTGGATGAAATGATCCAATCCGCGCAGCCCCGCTATACAGTCATAGATAGCGAATCGCCTCTCTCATGCACCGTCCGAATACTCAAGCTCTCGGAAGCTCCTATGTCTGTTGCTGGTATCCGCGAACTGATCATAGATGACGACGCGAAAATATCTCCTACCCCTGTCAAAGCACACCTCGTCGAATTCATAGGAGATTCGATTACCTGCGGTTACGGCACGGATGACAGTGACATGTCACATACTTTCAACACTTCCACGGAAGATGTCACCAAGGCATATGCCTACCGCGTTGCTCAGGCACTGGATGTCGATTACAGTATTGTCTCCTACAGCGGTTACGGCGTTTATTCCGGCTTTACGGATGAAAATACGGATAGCCGCAATACCACGGAACTTGTACCTCCGTACTATCCTCTGGTCGGTTTTTCCAGAGGAACATATAATGGAACCGCTATCACCATAACCGATTGGGATTTCCATCGTTTTGAGCCGGAACTCATTGTGTTAAACCTCGGCACGAATGACCATAGTTACTGCGGAAGCGACGCCGACAGGCAAACGTCTTTTGCTTCCTGTTACCACGATTTTCTGACAATGATTCACGATAAAAACCCGAATGCCTATATCCTGTGTGTTTACGGCATTATGAATCATGAATTAAGTTCTTACATCGAAGAGGCAGTTACCCGATATCGGCAGTCCTCCGGCAGTGAGCGTATTTCAACTCTGTTCCTTCCTACACAGACAGAAGCTGACGGCTACGTCGTGGATTTCCACCCGAGCCTCGATACACACCGGCGCTCAGCGGCGGCTGTTGCCGACAAAATCCGAGAAATCATGCATTGGTAGAAAAGCTATTGTCCGTAAATCATGATTGTCGGTCCTACATAATATTCTTTCGGGCTGTATCTGAACATATCGAGATATCCAATCCGGTATTTCCACTCTTTCCCGTAGGAGATACCGGTATAGCTTTGCAGTTTCGTATAATTTCCCGTTTTTGCTTCATAAGCTGCCTTCAGGTCAGGATACATTTCATCACCCTGTATAATCAAATAATCCTTTTTCTGACCAAAATATCCGGTGGCATACTCGGTATCAACATAGTACTCTCCTCCTTCAAGTGCATCCGGCAGAAGCGAAATGTCCTCTCCTATATCTATGACTGTATACCGTTCAGTATCCATGGCGGGCGCAAAAGAAGTGCTGTAAATCGTCGCTCCTTCCGGAATCTGTGCGTTGATATACTCTGCTGCCTGTGTATATGTCAGTTCATACCGATAACTGTTGACTGCCACCGACCCGTTGCATACCACCATCAGCGCAATCAATGCAGGTATCACCCACTTCCGGTCAAGACGAAGCCTCTTACACTTACTCATCCAGCCTTTCACTTCCATTAATCCATATACCATAAAAAGAAAAAAGAATGGCTGAACCAGTGAAAGATTCCTCCCCAGCACAATCTGATACCTTGACAAAAAGAGGATAACTCCCAACGGCATGAGCAGAAACACTACTGCTTTCTGCCAATCTTTCCGGCGAATCAAAGAAACAATTCCTATAACAAATAAAATTCCGCCCACAACTCCGTAACCGGTAAGCGCATACGCCTCAAAATATCCGAGCAGCGGAAAATTATGTTCTATTCCGGGATGTCCCCATGCATAGTGGTTCAGATTATACAGATTGTCCCATACAAATGTCTTAAAGTGGAAAAACATCGAATAATTACAAAGACAAAATACCATTGCAAGCAAAATACAATCCAAAAGAAACAGAAAATTGTTCCGGTAGCTCTTCCAATATTTCTTCTTAATGTGGAGCGCCAACCAGAACACTCCGAATAAAATACCGTGGACTTTCGATGCCGTGGCAAGTCCGATACAAATCGCCATAAGCGGATACCACAGATAAACCACCCGCTCCTTATTTTCATCTTGATAAATCATACATCCGAGAAGCATGATGACATTCGCCACTGCATAAATCATCGTATCCGGTCCCGTATAATACAGATACGCATACCCGTATAAGGAAAAAACAGACAACACCAGCGCGACAAACGCCCACTTGCGCTCTCCCGTCATCCTTTTTACAGAAAAATAAATGCATACATTGGACAAAACTGCCGTTCCGCATACAACATACCGTAGTAAGATGATTGTATCTGTTCCGCTCAGTAACTTGCCGAGTATACGGACCCCCGACACTGCATAATAAAACGTAAAATGCGGATAACGGAAGAAATCCAGCACATAAATATCGCCCGCATAAATATGCTGGTTCAGCAAATCAAAGATACAATCCAAAGATAGCTGCTCATCTACATTCGGATAGAGTGGCATCTCAAACTGCCAGTGCCTATAGAATAATAACAATCCCGCAAACAACGTCACGGCGACCGCCGCCGCCATTCCGATTCTGCACTTTATTTCCTGTCCGGATATTTTCATATGTACTCGCTTCCTTATCTCTACATCCAATCTTTTATATGATAACTTTTGGTGCAAACTGCATCAAATACAATACCCTGCTCTTCAATATATTGCCTGTAAGCCGCAATCTTTTCCTCCTGCGCCTCCAACTCGGGAGACACGAAGCATAGTTTATAACCCAGCTTCTTTAATTCCAGATAACCTTCCCTGTCAAGCGGTACCTTCGTAAAGCAGTCTACCCACACCCAGTCAGCCTTGCCAGCCATATTACGAATCGTATCTAATCCCTCCAACTCGCTGAATCTGAGCGCCACATCCTTTACACCCATATCCGTCAGAAGCTTAATCATCGGAAATGAGGAATCAAGAAAAAAATATTTCTCAATACGATACTGTTTCATATATTCCAAAACCTTATGCTCAATCCGCTCACTCTTGATATTCAGAATCATCGTCCCGTGGTGATATTCCTTACAGTAATCCTCGAAATCTTCCCCCGGCTCAAAAGGATTATGTGATATATAAATCCGTCCGTTCAAATCATCTCTTAAATCCAATTCGACACCGTACTCTACAGGCAGCTTGCGCAGCTCTTCTACGGTATTGACTCTGTGCGCTATATATTCCATATCTTCCCTCCCTGCTACAGATTCCCGTTCTTTTTCAGGTTCACACTAAATTCAATTGTTCTTTTAATAAACTTCCACTTGGACTTTAATCCCGTATTCCACTTAGATTCTCCGTGAATCCTCTCCGGAAACAGTACCGGAAATCTGACTACTTTCAGATTCTTCGTTCGCGCCATATAAAGCGCATATAAATCCAGTGAAAAATCGTGGGGCGGATTCTCCCATCCGTCGTAAAATATCTTCGGAAAAATATTAGGCTGTGCATTAATATCGTAAAGCTTTTTACGCAGATAGCAAGTCTCAAACAGGCTCATCCCGGCAGTAAAGAAAACATCAAACAACGGTCTGCCCTTGCGGTTGCCTTTAACGAAAACAAGCCCGTTCTCCTTTTCTATCATAGCAAGCGCTCTGAGAATATCCGCCGGGTCAGTCTGCATATCCGCGTGCGTCCATCCGATATACTCCCCCTTACATTCTTTTAAACCCTGCAAAATACCGTAACCGTACCCCTGATTCACATCTACTTTAACCGTTCTGGCAAAGGAATACCTTGGCAGCAAATCTGTAAGAATCCGGGCGCTGTCATCCGTAGAACCGTTATCCACAAGAATGACTTCTATATCGTCTCTTTCAATAATCTCCCCGAACCGGTCAAGAATCAACGGTATATTCTGTTCTTCATTATAACATGGTACTACGACTGATAATTTCATACCTGTTTTTCTCCCTCCATGTCTTTCTATCTCTCTTTTCGCCTGTATCTTTATATATTCTTTTATGTCATATTTTATCAGTTATGTCCTACCCTCGTAATATCCGTTGTAATGCCTCTTGATATTGCGGTACACTCACATCCTCAGGATGAAAATGAACCGCCTGCATCCCTGCGGCTTTCGCCCCTTCTACGTCCTTAACAAGACTGTCACCAATGCAGCACACTTCATCAGGCGGCAAATCAAGCTTCTTGAGGCAAAGTGTAAATATTTCCGGTGACGGTTTTTCCCTTCCCGCCTCTTCGCTTGTCACAAGACAGCAAATATCCTGTGCCAGCCCTAGCGCTTCCAGCTTGCGATGCTGAATATGCGCTGTCAGGTCAGTACAGACCATCACTTTAATTCCGTGCTCATGCAGACAGTCAATAAACTCCCGCGCACCGTCATACAACGTCATTTTCTCCAGAAAAGTTCCCCAGTACGTCTCATACATACGCAAGGAATGAGGCATGGGATTCAAACCCATATATTCCAACGCTTTCTGAAAATACAACATTCTGTTGTGAGATGCTCCTACATCATTGAGCTGCCTCTTCGTCTCACTCCTGCCGAACAGATATGCCTCATCATACTGCTCCTCGGTGATTCCTATCTCTCTACACGCATAATCCCGCACTCTACTCCTTGCCTCTGCGTCCAGCGGATCATATGCATATAACGTATTGTCCAAATCAAATATCACTGCATGAATCATCGTCTATTCCTAACCCTCTATGTCAAGGCTTTAACCTGCCGGTTACTCTAATCCCTCTTCATAATTTCACCAATCACTGCCAAAAGCATCAATTGTACCACTCCGTTTATGCCATCTTCCCATGCAATATGCCCTCCTGTCAAATCCTCAATCTGCGAAATTCCCACTTGGGCAACCTTCTCCCAAATCTCTCTGCCGACCTGCAAGTCTTCACCCGCAAAGAGAATTCTCTGATGCATCAAATCATTATCGTATGACAGCGTACTATTCACTCCGTTTTCCTGCAATAGCGCCAGCATAGGCTCCGCATTGATTCCCACATCCATTAGAAATTCCACACCGAGATTTGCTCTGTACGCATCCTCTAAACCGACTATCCCAGCCAAATCCTGCGGCAGTCCGGTATCAAAATATCGGATAACAAGATCTGCATATTGCTTCTGCGGATGAATATATTTCTCCGCGTCGTCCCGGCGTTTCTCAATCTGTTCTCTTACCGCCGCCCAAGCATGCCCCCTGCTGCCTCGATCTCTTTCAAGCTTCCAATAGCATCGGAGTGCTTCGTCCGTGTCCAGATAAATCTTCATATCTAACACCTGCCTCATCTGCGGCAGATACAGGGAATGCAGCCCGCACATGATAATGTACGGTTTGGGCAGCATCCTTCTCTTAGCAGTAAATGTTCCCGTATTGTGATCATAATCTGCCCGTTTCACCGAATTATTACCGCGCAATACTCTCAAATCCTCTGCCTGCCTGTACAGATAATTAGCTTGGGGATTCAAGTGCGTCATCTCATTCCAGTTATTATCGCCACGCTCCCATTTGTGGTCGCCATCTCCTTCGATATTTAAAATACTGTCCTCGGAAAGTAACTCACCCAACATGACAAGCAGTCGGCTTTTACCCGCCCCGCTGTCTCCCGCAATACCAATCGTAAACGGACGGTTTCTCCTGCGGTAGTAAGAATTGCTGTTCACACCGTACAGATACATGGAGACAACCATAATCAGAAAAACGCCCACCATCAATGTAAATATGATATTTTCGATGCTCTCATCGACAATTTTAAGTCCGTCTAAATTTCTTCCAAGTAATGACAAATCCGTAAACCGGGTCACATGAAAGAAGACATAATACAACAAATACAGACAATTAAACACGCCGTACACCATCACCATCTTGCCTCTGTTCACGGACAGCCCGGCAAGATAGAGCATGAAAAACGGCACCACCCATATAAACCATGCGGGCATCGCCGGCACAAATGCCAGAAATACGGAAAACAGAAGTCCCGTCATACTAATCAGCAAGTCCCTGTTCATCTGATTAATATGAAACGCCTGAAAATAAATGAAAAGCAGTACCAGCACGCAAAGCAATAAATGCGCGCTGCCGTACTCAATATATACATTATCAATCGCGCTCTGCTCTTTATTGAACAGCACCATATTAACAAAACCGCTGCCCCAAAAAGGCGCGGTGATAACTGCCGTAAATAGAATCGGAAGTCCCGTCATAATCACGGCTTTTTTTCGTCCCTTCTTCTTATAGAGATATAGGAAAAACAACGGAAATACTACCGCTATGTGAAACTTCGATGCCAACGCCAAAGTCAGAAATACCACGAATTTTCTCTCATTATGTACCGCTTGTTCAACTGCAATATCCGTCTTAGTCAGATAATAAATAGCACCGATCAAAAACACAGTCGGTATGATATCCAACTGTCCGTGCATGTAAGAAGAATACAGCACAATAGGAGACAGGAAGTAGAGTACAAGAATATATTTTCTTTTTGATTTGGATATGTGCATCAGATAATACAACCCCAATAAATCCATCAAAAGCAGCGGTAATTTAAACAGCAGATTACGAAAAAATATCGGAGCCGCCTCGCAAAAACTGATAAGAGCCCCTCCGATGCACTCAATAAAAAGCATGACCGGAGGATACGGAAAAGAAGAAAGAAGCTGATTATCATAATAATATTGATACGGATTCTCACCGCCAAGAAAACATTTCACAAAAGGGATAAACATCATATCCTGATAATCCGAAGAAAACAGACCCATCAGGAGCAGCTTAAATAGAACTGTCGCCACAACGGCAGTCTTCAATATCTTATAGTAATTCTTTTCCAAATCGAGCGTATTTAATCTCTGCAACATGAGCTGCTCATGCCTCTCTTGTTTCTATAAATTCTTTAAAGTACTGCCATGTCTTCTCATAACCTTCATAGTCCGCCGGTGTACCCCAGCCCACGTACCGGTCAATGTCAAAAATCTTCGCGCGATATCCCAAATCAAGCACATGCTTTGCCACCTGATCCACATAATACTCCCCGTTGATGCGGTCATTCTCCGCAATCATCTTCTTGGTCGCCTCCAAGAAAATCCCTGCTTTTTTAAACCAGAAAGTGGCTACCACCGCCGGGTCTTCCATCGGCGTATCGGAAATTGCTTTTTTAATCGATGTGCCTACGATGTTTCCATCATCGTCCGTAATCATCCAGCCGTAGGCATTAGGATTCGCCAGCACAGCCTCATTATGGCGATAAGTGAAAACAATACAATCGCACTCTTTCGTCAAACGCTCATATACTGACTGGTCAATGTCCATGCCGTTATCACAGCCCGCAATCAGAAGCGGTTCTTCCGGATCTAAATAGTCTTCCGCCAACATGCAGGTACAAGCCTGCCCCTCTGTCAAATGGTCAACCGTAATAAACTCCGCCTTCGGATAATAGGCACGAATCGTATCTTCCACGCCGTCTTCTTTATGAAAAGTTCTGTCCACATAGATAACGTTGCTGCCGTCAACCGCCACTCCCGGCAAATCCTGCGTGGCGCACACGACCATCGGCTTCTTTTCACCGGTCTGTCTGTCCGTCGTCATAATCGCCGGTTTATGTACCCGATACCCTGCATCGGCAAAACGTTGCCCTGCTCCCGCCATGGGAATTAAAATTCTGCCGGTAAATTTTGTGTCCTTTTTACTGCCGTCTTTCTTCCCATCCTTTACCTGCGCTGCCCGCCGAATCAAATCCGTCCAGTAAACGAACTCCTGCATATCTTCCGGCGTTCCCCACTGACAGAAATACTTTACATTCGTCGGCACCCACACCTTGAGCCCGTCCTGCACCATGAAATTATAAGGAAGAGATGCATAAAACTCCCCATTAATGGCACATTCGTCATGCTCTGTCAATATCTGACAATATCTCTCCATCGTATCGCCGTTCTTAAAATAATACACGCCCGGCGAATGCTTTGCCTTTGTCTTATCTTTTTCAAATGAATACTTTTCACGAATCTCTATCAGATTGTCCTGTTCATCGGTCAGACAAGAAGCATAATAATTCTTCTCCGGAAGCAGATTCGGGTGAAATCCCGTATAACAGGGCACGGCTCCGTCACAACTCCGTTCCTTTGCCTCTCTCACAAATTCCGTATAATCCCAAGTCATATAAAAGTCACAATAATTGATGATACAGCAATCGTCTGTGTCAATCTGATTTTTCTCACACAGCATCCGATACGCCCGGAGTACATCATACACCGGACCTTTCTTGACCCAGTCTTCTATAGATACAATAATTGCCTCCGGCGCAAGTTGGAGCAGCCTTTTCTTCATAGTCGAATCTTTACTCAGATGCTCCCCACGGCACACAAAAACAAACTGCACATCCGAAGGGTACATTTTCGTTACAATCCACTCTATAATCGGCATATCCATAATCTTAATAAAGGGTTTTAAATCTTGATAGCCTGCTGCCACAAAACGGGAGCCGTACCCCGTCATCGGAATGATTACATTCATGCATATTCTCCTTTGTGTTACTTCTTCTGCCTGCGGTATTTCTCTGCGTCCCAATTGAGAAGTTCATCCTCCTGTGCATCGCTTAGGTAATTCATTTTATGTCCCAAATTCACACACTGTACTCTCGCCGCAAAACTCATGACATTCTCTATCTCCTGCGCTTTTTTTACACTCTCTGCCAGAATATAGAAATTCCCTTCATAATATATCAACGTCGGAATGCCGTGCCGGTCCATAAAATCCAGAATATCCCTCTCTTCATAGTCTTTCTCAAGCCACAATAATTTCTTATTTGCATAGACTACGCAGTCCGGACAGAAAGCATGTTCCCATATTCCTTTCTCAACCAGCTTTGTCCCCGCATATTCCTTCGACAAATAACGATTCTCGGAAACATACACAATATTACCTTTCAGCACATCAATCTGTTGTATCGCCTGATATAATGCCGTCGCCTCGCGGTATGCACTGTCATCTATGCACAAGTACTCCGCAATGATATTCAAAGTCTCCTCTGTCTTCCCGATTACCGTGTCTGCATCATCACCACTGACTACCAGTCCATGATTCGCCAAGAAAATAATGGTGCCGTCCGCGCCCTGTGCCTGCTGCTTTCGGTATAATTTATAATATGTCTCCGCCAGCGCTGCGCCCGGTTTCCTGTAGGGGACGAATACCGCTTTCGGAAAAAGTGTATGTAAAATATCCATACCTCCCGCTCTCACCGTCAATATATTGACAAGCATCGGATGGGAATGCAGTGTATATTTGCCCGTAACAGCATGGAGAAACGTCTCTATGGATGCGCGTCCTCCTTCGATATGTACCTCTTCCAACAACCTCTTACCGATTTCTTCCGTCAGGACATCTTCTTCCTGCATCTCTACTTGCTCTTTAAAGTAATCCACAATTTTCCTATAGTCTACTTTGGAATAACCCGTCTGCTCGTCCACGTCCGCCAACTGACAGCCGGAACTCTTAACGAGCATTGTGTGATCGTCTAATTTCACGGAAGTATTTCCGCCGCCTGCCTGCGCCAAGTCATTGCGCATTCCTGCATATCTTGAAATCTTAATAAAATCCTGCATACGCTTCCCTATCCTTTCCCTATTGCACATTTTATCATATCTTTATTTATATTGCTACGTGAAAACAAAATACCAAAAAACAACACAAAAAAAGCAACCGCACCAGTCAAGCCAAGGTTTTGGTTGCTTTTTTGAATTTGCATAAACACGATATCATTCACTGTCTTTGGCGTAAAATACAAACTGATACGCAAGGTGCTCTCCAAGCTCCACCGGCATGGGAAGCCCCGCCTCCATCAACGCCGAACCGTAATAGCTTCGTCCGGTTTCCGCTTCCTCATAGACTGCATCCGGCAGTAAGCCTCTCATTCTGACATAATTTACCGTCATATTTCCGTGATTTTCCAGCATGACTACATGCATCAGCACCTTTCTCTTATCCTCCGACACATGCATCCATGCCGCATACTCATCCTGAAAGGGATTCGACAGACGATAATAGTCTCCTTTACGAATCAGTTCTTCGTACTTCCTGTATCGCCTAATCTGCCCTTTAATCTCTTCTTTTTCTTCTTCACTAAGCTTGGCAAGAGATAATTCGTATCCGAAAGCACCCGTCATCGCCACAATACCCCTTGTATGCAGGCTGGCGCTTCGTCCTGTCTGATGATTCGGTACTGCAGACACGTGCGCCCCGATTGTTGACATCGGATAGAAAAACGATGTGCCATACTGTATGCGCAGCCTGTCCAATGCATCCGAATTATCGCTACACCAGATCTGTGGCGTATAGTACATCATTCCTGCGTCAAACCTTCCGCCGCCGCCGCTGCATCCTTCTATCAACATTTGCGGATATTTCTCTCGCAGCTTCTCCAAGAAATCATATACGCCAAGCACATAATCATAAGCGGTTCTTCCCTGACTGTCCGTCGATGAATAAATATCCGTAATACTTCTGTTCATGTCCCATTTTACATATTCTATATTTCCTTGGTCCAAGACATCGCATATCTGCCTAAAAACATGATTCCTCACTTCCGACCGCGAGAAGTCAAGGACAAGCTGATTTCTTCCCCGAATCGATTTTCTTCCCGGAATCTGCAATGCCCAATCAGGATGTTCTCTGTAAAGTTCGCTATCCTCCGAAACCATCTCCGGCTCAATCCAGATTCCGAACTTCACGCCGATATCATTAATCCTGCCAGCCAGTTCACCAAGCGTACATCCCAGCTTTTCCTCATTGACCTGCCAGTCTCCCAGTCCGCCGTTATCATCGCCCCTCTTTCCGAACCAGCCGTCATCCATAACGACCATATCAATTCCCAACTCTGCCGCATCTTTTGCCAGACGGTAAATTGTCTCTCCGTCAAAATCAAAATAAGCCGCTTCCCAGCTATTGACCAAAATCGGTCTTGAGCTATCGCTATACTTTCCTCTGCATATATGCTCTCTGATACAGCGATGATATTTTATCGTTAAATCACCAAATCCCTTATTTGAATAGCATAGTATCGTCTCCGGAATCGCCAACATCTCTCCCGGCGCTAACGAATAGTGAAACAAATCGCTTTGCAGTCCCATCATAACTCTTGTCTGATTATACTGATCCTGCTCCGCCTCGCACATGAAATTCCCACTGTAGACGAAAACCATGCCATAGCATTTTCCATAATCTTCAGTAGTATCCTTGCCCGCAATAATCACTGCCGGGTTATATTGATGACTAGAAGTCCCTCTGCGGCTGCCGATTACATAGCTGCCATGCACTATCTCATTTCGCTGGAAATTCCTCTCCATTGCATGCCTGCCATAGAAGGTAATCAAATCATATGTTCCGCTCACAAAATCAAGACTTGCTGACGCCGCCTTTTCCACGACAATACCGCTCACTCCGCCGTTGATAACCTCTGCGCTTCTTGTGATAATGTCCTCTTTTTCCAATACACCGTACAGCAGCCGGACCTGTACCTTGCTGATTTGGTCTTCCAAAATCACTTCCAATGTTTCCGCATCCTGCTCCTTGGCATGAACTGCCGGTAGTCCCGGCAGCTCATATTTTCCTTTACTGATATAATGTCTGGCATAACGCAGGTCACAGCATTCAGATCCGTCATGGTTTTTAATAACAAGAGCGCTATTCCTGAAATCGCCGATTCCCATAGTCGGATATTCCTGCGGCAGCGCATCCATGGAATATGTCCTGTCATTCCCTACATCATAAGGATTCCCCGAAAAGCCCCTGTCATAGTAGGTCAACAGATAATCCATATTACCGTCTATCCTGCCTCCGTAATACAAGTGCAGAAGAAAACCGAAATCATCTATTTTCATTTGATAAGTCGTACTTTGAGTCTGTAATGTAAAAATTCGTTTTTCTTTCTGATAAACAATCGCCATACACTTTACCTGTCCTTGTACATATTATTACATTTATTTTACCGCTCCGTTTACGACACCATTCAGAATCTGTTTCTGACAAATAATGTAGAAGATCAGAATCGGAATCAATGAAAGTAAGTAGGACGCAAACGCAAGGTTATAGTTTGTACCGAACTGCGACTGGAAATTCAACTGTGCCAGCGGCAGCGTATTTTGCTCGGAACCCGCCATAACAATAAGTGGTGTCATTACGTCATTCCATACCGCAAGCGCTGTCAAGACCGCAACCGTTGCATGCATGGGGCGCATAACAGGGAAGATAATCTTCCAATAGGTTCTCCATGTAGATGCGCCGTCCACTTTCGCTGCCTCCTCTAACGCCATCGGTATATTGACAAGATATCCCGAATACAAAAGTACATTCATCGGCATATAGAATACCACATACAGCAGAACAACACCAAACCAATTCGCCAATCCCATTTCAGCCGTTTGCTTTGCGATAGGCATCATCAGAATTGCAAAAGGAACGAACATACCACTGACGATGAACAAATATACAAAGCTGTAAAACTTACTGTGCGCTTTATTTCTTCCCAAAGCATAACCCATCAGGGAATGAACTGCAATTGACAATGCGACTGTAAGCAGAGTAATCAGTAAACTGTTCCTGAGTGAATTCCAGAAATTCGTAATCTCCATTGCCTCTCTGAAATTGTTAAGACTCCATACTTTAGGCAGTGATAAAATACCGCTGATACTGTTCGTCATCTCTGAAGGCTGCTTAAATGCAATTACAATCGTTAAGTATAAAGGAAATATGATTGTAGACAAACCGAGAATTAACAAAATCATTGCCGGTGTATTTACTTTTTTGTTCATCATATTTTTCATTATAGCTGCTCCTCCTTTTTACCGGAAAATTTCATCTGCGCAACTGAAATAACCACGATTACGATGAAGAAAACAACCGCGTTAGCACTCTGGAATCCAAATTGTCCACCCGACATACCGTTATTGTAAATCAGATACGAGATAGATTCCGTACTCTGCGCCGGACCACCCTTTGTCAATGCCATAATCTGGTCGAATACCATCAGAAAGTTCTTAACGCAAAGTACCATATTGATAGAGAAAAACGGGATGATTAACGGGAAGGTAAGATATTTAAACTGCTTCCATCCGGTTGCTCCGTCTAATCCTCCTGCCTCATACACATCTTCCGGTACTGTCTGCAACCCAGAAATATAAATAATCGTGTTCATTGCAATCGCCTGCCATGCACATACAACCATGACGCCAATCCACGCCGCACTCGGATTTGATAAAATACTGGAACTTAACGCTTCTATTCCGACCATATCCGCCACTGCGGGAAGAATATATGTGAAAAAGTAGTTAAAGATGTAACCTACAACAAGCGCACCTAATATGTTCGGCAGGAAATATGCCCCGCGGAAAAAGCTCTTAGCCCTTATCTTACTGTTTAATCCTAATGCAAGAATCAAGCTGATTACATTCACTACAATGGTTGACACAATTGCAAGTTTAAATGTAAACAAATATGATTTACCGACACGGGCATCCGAAAATAAATCAACGTAATTCCTAAATCCAACCCAATCGTAACTTCCGAATCCTTTAAAATTCGTGAAACTGTATATCACACCGCGAATCAACGGAATGGTATTGAAGCAGACAAATAACGCAAGAATCGGAATTGTAATTAACAAAAACGTTCTCTTTCTTTCATTTTTCATAATCTTATCTCTCCTTTCCTATCTAATTCGCGTTTCCATGTTGTTTTTCATAATCTTGCACGAGGCGGATGATATCTCTGTTATATCTTAACCAGTCCGTATCAAACTTACTTAAGAATGCATCAACATCCTTTTGCAGCAAAAAGGTCTGTATCTGTGCGTCTACCGCCATCTCAGAAGGATAATAATGGTCCTGATAATCTGTCATATTGCCTTCCAGAATGTAGTCTGTCATACCATCCAGAATAGAAGGTAATTCGAAATCTCCTTCTTTACATGGTATCGCAGTCTGCGCATCGATATATTTCTGGATATTTTCATCAGCATACAGGAAATTTAATACCTCATATGCCGCTTCTTTATTCGGACAGTCAGCCATCACACAGAACTGAAGGTCAATTCCAGAATTTAATGTATTACCGTCAGAATTATCACTTGCCGGCATTACGAAAGAATCTAAGTTCAAATCCGGATTGACAGATAAAATCTGCGGTGCCGCATAACTTCCGATAGGATACATCGCAGATTCTCCTCTTGCAAAGGCTGTACATGCATCATTATATCCGTATGCAAAAGGATCGTCGGGACCATAATTCAACAGCTTCAAGTATTTCTCGGATACTTCCCGATACTCTTTTGAGAATGTTGTCTCACCGCGATTTACTTGTTTTGCCGTATCTGCCGGCGCTAAATCAACTGCCATGGCATTCCAAGGTGCAAGACAAGTCCACGTATCTTTGAATCCGAAGTAGAACGGCAGGATTCCCTCCGCCTTAATCTCATCACATAATGTAATGAGTTCATCCCAGTTCTGCGGAATTTCCCAGCCATGCTCAGCAAACATATCCCTGTTATACAGCACGCCCGCCGCATTTGCCACATATGGCACTGCATATATTCCGTCGGTGGGAACAAGCTCAAGCGCCTCGTCAATATCCAGATATGCCTGATTAATATTCTGAAGTCCTTCATAATCTGATACATCTGCCAGAATTTCGGCATCCACAAAATAGGAATAATTAATATCACCGCCAATTCCTATAATATCGGGATAATCCTCTCTGATAAATCTTGTTCTCAGTATTGTCATCGCGTCATTAGGAGAGCTGATTTTGAGATGAATGTCATCATGTGTTGCATTAAACTCTTCTTCTACCGTGCTGAAATAGTTAGCAGCTTCGGGTTTGTACTGAACAATCTCGATTTGAATCTTACCGTCGTCAGACGCATTCCCACACCCTCCGACAGTCGCCACCGCCGCGCAGCATAATGCCGCTTCAAGGTATTTTATTTTGCTCCTTTTCATATCATATCTCCTTCCCTGTTTTAGTAATTGGATTATAACATACCTTTTTGCCATCACTAAATAGCATCATATCTGTTGTTTTATACCATTATGCTATTTTTATTTCATATCGTTGAAGTCATCTAGCATTTTGGTATATAATTGCCTTAATACAGTATATGAGGTATCTTATGAGTGAAGTAATTTTTTCTGTTTTTCCAAGTGAAAATTTTATTGATTTAGGTTTATATCAATTCGGATGGGAACAATGTGACCCTTCTCACTCCTTTGGTCCCGCCGCCCGAAATCATTATCTGTTCCACCTGTGCCTGTCCGGTACGGGTACTTTGATTGCAGACAATACGCAAGGGGAATCTATCACCTATCAAATTAAGAGCGGTCAGGGATTTATGATGTTTCCGCATCAGATATGTACCTATATTGCAGACCATGAAATTCCATGGGAATATGCATGGTTAGAATTTGACGGGCTGCGTGCTAAGGAAACAATCGAATTAGCCGGAATCAATCAAAACCAGCCGATTTATAAAGCCCATAATAAGGATATCGCCGAGACGATGAAGTCAGAAATGCTTTATATCGTCAATCACAAGGATGCTTCGCCTTTTCATCTGATTGGACATCTGTATCTTTTTATTGACAGTTTTCTCCGCTCCTCTACATCTGCTCAGACCGGTATGGGAAACAGTCTGCGGGATTTCTACATTAAAGAAGCATTTTCTTTTATAGAGCAAAATTTTCAGAATGATATTTCCGTGGAAGACATTGCCGCTTCCTGCGGTTTGAACAGAAGCTATTTCGGCAAGATTTTTCATGAGAATATGGGAAAGCCTCCACAAGAATTTTTGATTTCCTACCGCATGACGAAGGCAACTGAATTGTTAAAGCTGACCGGATTGTCCATAGCTGATATAGGTAATGCAGTAGGCTACCCGAACCAGCTGCATTTTTCAAGGGCATTCAAAAATGTATACGGCATATCACCCAGACAATGGAGATACGAGAACGGAGGCGGCAGATGAATCTTTTATTCCAGAATCTCCTTTTCCAGAACATATAATGCCCTCTCATTTTCCTCCTGACAGTAGGCAATGATTTCATCCTCTCCCTTATCCGCCACGATGGTAGTATCCGCCCCTAACTGCACGAAACACACATAATCTTCTATTGTCTCCATACGGGAAGCCTCCGCTTTGCATAGATTTTGCGGGTGTCCTCTGTTCTCTTCGATTACGCTTGTACGATACTGCTCCAACGCCTGCTCCACGTCCCCGACATGCGCTTCTTTGGCATGAATAATAATCATTGTGTCAATATGGGAATCTAACACTTGTCTTTCTGCCAGAAAATCCACATACATATCTTCAGTAATTCCTGTTCTCTGTTCCAATTCTTCTTTTGTTAAATCTACCTCGGGCCAATATTTGTCACCTAAGAGTTCCTTTACGCCATCTTTCAATTCCGTCAACGTTACAAACTTTTTCTCATCCTGAAAAGGGAAATTACTCGCCTGCAGATCGTCGCTGATTTTCTGCATTTCAAAAGCCTGCCCGTTATTGACCAACTCGTCCTCCGGCAGCTCATTACCACAGCCCGTCATCAGAAACAGGCTCATTGCCATCATAAATGTTTTTAACCTTCTTGTGCTTTTTGTCATATTTGTCTGTTTCCCTCCGCTTTCTCCTACCTATTTCCGTTTCTTTTGGTTATGTTCACACTCAATCCGTCCCGAAAGTTTCTCTGTTGTCTCTGTCGCCGCTATTTGATATACTGTATTTATCTGTTTGCTTGTTTATATTTGTCAAAATAGATATATACTATACACTAGTTTTTACCTTTATTAGAAAAATATGTATTTGTAAAAAGGAATTACTTGATTTTATGTTATTTAACTCTTATATTTTCATCTTCATATTTCTGCCCGTAGTTCTGATTGGATGGTATGGGCTGAACCATTACCGGAAATACTCGTTGGCAAATCTATTCTTAGTAGGTATGTCGCTATGGTTTTACGCCTATTTCAACGTCTATTATCTGGCTATCATTTTGTCCAGCATCGGATTAAACTATTTATTAAGCTTCTTGATAACAAAGATACCTGTTAACAATTACTCTCCGATAAGCAACGCCACAGATAACGAATCGTCCGTAAAATCAGCTCTCGGCGTATGGACTCGAATTGGTCTGATTACCGGCATCCTTTTAAATCTCGGTATTTTGTTCTATTTTAAATATTATGATTTCTTTATTGAGAATATTAACTACGCCTTTCATACGGACTTTACATTAAAACATATACTGCTGCCCCTTGGCATCAGTTTCTTTACTTTCCAACAGCTATCTTTCATTATTGACAGATGTCTGGGAAAAACCGAGCACTATTCCTTTATTAATTACGTCACTTTTGTGACCTTTTTCCCTCAATTGATTGCCGGTCCGATTGTTTTGTATAAAGAGATGATTCCTCAATTTGAGGACTTGTCCAAACGCCGTTTTATTGCCTCGTCTTTTTCCAGAGGCATCTATTTATTTGTACTTGGACTTGCCAAAAAAGTACTCCTTGCAGACACTTTTGCATTGATGGCAAACTACGGATTTGCACAGACTTTTTCCTTGGACAGCATTTCCACGATTATCGTGATATTGTCCTATACATTTGAATTGTATTTTGATTTCAGCGGTTATTCCGATATGGCGATGGGACTCGGGAAAATGTTCAATGTCGATTTGCCTGTCAATTTCAATGCACCATACCGCTCCTGCAGTATTAAAGAGTTCTGGCAGAGATGGCATATCACGCTCTCCCGATTCTTCATCACATACGTATACATTCCGCTTGGCGGCAGCAAAAAAGGGCGTGCCCGGATGTTGGTCAACACATTCATTATTTTCTTATTGAGCGGCTTATGGCATGGGGCGGCATGGACCTATGTGACATGGGGTGTCATGCACGGTCTTCTCGTAGTCTGGGATAATCTGGGTATCATAGGTGTACAGGGACATGACGGCAAAAGACCCGCCCGCTTCCATATTCCCGCATGGCTGGGCTGGATATTCACCTTTACGCTTTTTAATCTGTCACTTTTCTTCTTTAGAAGCGAAAGTATGCTTGGAGCGATACAGTTATTTAAGAATCTCTTTGCAGGAAACTTCACCGGCAAGATTTACGAAGTGGCTGCGCAGCTCGATATTTCTGAAATCTACGTAGTTAAGCAGGCTCTGGAAATAGCGGTTCCGGGCTTGGCAGAATATATTTATTTAGTTTTTATGTTCTTATTATTTGTATTTGCGTTCTATCTGATTTTCAAACCAAATGCCTACGAACGCGCTATGCGCGGCGAACTGACTTCAGGAAGATGCTGGGTAATATGTATGCTCTTACTATGGTGCATTGTTTCGCTCTCGCAGGTAAGTACATTTTTGTATTTTAACTTTTAAAAAATCGAGCTTCGCTCGATTGCGAGCTCCACTCGATTGCGAGCTCCACTCGATTGCGAGCTTTGCCCAATTGCGAGTTTCACTTCGCGAACTTGAAAAAACGGAGAGATGGTCGTATGAATTCTGATCAGAAATTTATAAAACTATTTTTTATACGGATGTTTATCCTATTGGCGGCAGTCGTTGCAGTAGTGGTAGTTTTTGACCCTTTTTACCAATACCACAAACCGCTGCCCGGCTTAAAAGCGGTACTGACAGATAAAGAATACCAATGTATCGGTACTCTGCGTACTTTTGACTATGATGCATTGATTGTGGGTTCCTCTGTCTGCGAAAATTATAATAACCACTGGTTTGACGAAGGATTTGGTTCTAAAACAATCAAGGCAATCCGCTCTTACGGCGCCACTGCTGACTTGTGTTATCTGCTAGACAACGCCTATGAGGGGCATGACTTGAAATATGTTTTCTACAACATTGACCCTTCCTCCTTGTCGGCAAGCACGGAACCGACCTACGTCTCCACCGGATGTCCGATGTATCTGTATGATAAAAACTTACTGAATGACTATCCTTATCTGCTCAACAAAGATGTGTTGATGGAAAAGCTTCCCTACATGCTCGCCTACTCCTTTATCGGCGATTATGATGAAGGCAACTCCTACAACTGGGCACAATGGAAATATTTCGGACGCGATATGGCAATGGGATTATATACCCGTCTTCCTGTCATCAAAGCTATGCAGCCGGAAACTGTAAACTCCGATGAGCTTGCCGGAAATATAGCGCTGCTCACCGCGCAGGTGGAAGCGCACCCGGAGACTACTTTTAAATTCTTCTTCTCCCCCTACTCCATGCTCTGGTGGGACAACGCTTACCGCAGCGGCGAGAGGGACGCCGTCATCTATAATGAGAAGCAGGCTGTCGGAACCCTTTTACAATATGACAATGTCGAAATCTATTTCTATCAAGACGATAAGGAAATTATTACAAATCTCGACAACTATATGGATATGATTCATTTTTCCAAAGACATAAACTATTACATCTATGACAAGATGCAGAAAGGCGAAGAACGACTGACAATAGATAATTATGAAGCAAGGCTTGATGGAATGTATGATCTGTCACAGGAGATTGTGGACGAACTGATTAAGAAATATTATGACTGATTATTTTGTACATCAAAATCAGAATGCAATCAAATGAGCACAATAATTTGTTTACACGAAAGAAAGGAGCCATTATGAAATTTATATCTTGGAATGTCAATGGGCTGCGGGCTTGCGCCCAAAAAGGATTCTTGGACTTCGTACGGACAGAAGATGCAGATATCTTCTGTGTGCAGGAGACAAAGCTTCAAGAGGGACAGATTGATTTGGATCTGCCCGAATATCATCAGTATTGGAATTATGCGGAGAAAAAAGGCTATTCAGGAACTGCTGTTTTTGCCAAAGAGGAAGCCCTCTGTGCTGCTTACGGAATCGGCATCGAAGAACATGACCACGAGGGGCGCGTGATCACCTTGGAATATCCTGATTATTATTTCATCACCGTTTATACGCCAAACTCCCAGCGTGAACTGACACGACTGGAATACCGCATGAAATGGGAAGAAGATTTCTTGTCTTATCTGAAAAAACTGGAGGAGAAGAAACCGGTAATCTTCTGCGGCGATTTAAATGTGGCGCATAAGGAAATCGATTTGAAAAACCCGAAGACTAATCGCAAAAACGCCGGGTTTACAGATGACGAGAGGGCAAAATTCACTGCTCTGACAGAAGCCGGATTCATTGATACATTCCGGTATTTTTATCCGGACTTGGAAGGCGCATACTCGTGGTGGTCTTATCAGTTTAATGCCAGAGTTAAGAATGCAGGGTGGCGTATCGACTATTTCCTCACCTCAAAGTGTCTGGAAAACAGACTACAGGACGCAGTTATCTATAAGGATGTGATGGGTTCCGACCACTGTCCGGTAGGGCTGATTCTTAAATAATGATATCTATTTCAATTTGCGCGGCTACAGATTTGCAGCCGCGCGTTTTCTATTCAAGGTATACGCCTGAAAAGCAAGCAGCATAAGATATGCCAAATCCCCCATTACATGAATGATATTTACACTGAGTCCAATGTCAAACCCCACCTGAAATATCCAATAGTAAGATCGAATAAAGAAAATTGCAAGAATGGCTACAACCGCATAGATATACTTAACGTCTAAATAATTTTTTGCACTGAAAAACCCCAATATGATAAACGGCGCAGTATAATCAAACAAAACTTTTGCCTTAGAGTCCCATGTTAATGTGCCGTTGCCTTTCATAAGCACCGGCAGCATACGAAAAATCACTACAGAAGACAGTATTGCTTTCATCCATAGACAGATACTCAGAATCCATCCGATTCGGCGAGGTGATAACTCGTTGCATACAGAATAATATAATCCGATTCCCATCATCACAAGATACACAAAATTATACGCCACTATTTCTGCTGTCCATATATTCTTTACTTCGTCAGCCAATCCGAATTCAGCACTCCGCGGAATAACGCTTATCACTATAAAAAAACACATCAACAGAAACGGTATACAAGCCGCGGCATAAAGCGCAGTCTGAACCAGCAGCGGCACTGACGCGGTAATAACCGGTTCTTTCTCTATATCACGGACATATTTCTCTCCCGATACCAGTTCATCTAATGAAATTTCTAATTCCTCAGAAATGCGCTTTGCCGTCAGCAAATCAGGATACCTTGCTCCGCACTCCCAACGCGATACCGCCTGCCGCGTGACATAAAGTCTGTCTGCCAGCGTTTGCTGCGTCATACCTTTTTCTTCCCTGCATTTTTTGAGTTTCTCTCCAAATTCAATCTGCATCGTAAAACCCTCCGTTTCGCTTAACATATACCGACTAATAACGTCGTATGCATGGACACGTTATCTTTCGTGGTTTTATTTTAGTTGAGTGTTCGGGAAATAGAAAGAAACACCTAGAATAACGAAGGGAAACAAATTGGTGACATGGATAATACTGTACCCATTCCTACAAAAAATCCACCGACACCACCTTGTCCGACTTCATAAGAATATCATAAACCTCCGTGCGTTCCGCAGATTTCTTTATGTAAAGAACCATATGTACAGACACACCTTCTCCGGCAATTCTCGATTCGCTCATGTCCATAGAGTCTATCACGATTCCGGCTTCTTTCAAATCATGAATGACTACATGTAAATCCTGACTCTTCTCAAGGTCGATAAATGCATTACAATAGCGGGAATGTCTCGTGGCAAAACGCTCCACAAAAGGGAGAATATGCAACGAAAGGAGCATCATGACAGTAATCAATATGCCTCCTTCTATGAATCCGATTCCCACGGCAAGTCCGATACATGCGCTTGCCCAGAGCGTAGCCGCAGTGGTAAGTCCTCTGACACGGTGTTTGGATATAATAATCGTGCCCACACCGATAAAGCCTACGCCGCTAATTACCTGCGCTGACAAACGGTTCATATTAGCCAATCCGGGAAAATGAATTTGTATATACTGTTCTGTCAGCATAACCAACGTTGCACCAAGACAAACTACCGTAATTGTTTTGGTTCCTGCCCCACGATGTTTCATGCCTCTGTCAAGACCGATTACACATCCCAATACGGCAGCCACGATAACCCGAATCAATATATTCTGCATGTTCCATGCCGCAAAATCTCCCAGAACCATATATACTTTCTCCTATCTCTCCAATGTGTTCTGCGGATAGTCCACAATATAATATTCGTAAGCATTCACTATCGTTGTTTTTTCATATGTGTCTATCCGCTTAAACCCTCTGCTGTAATTGGCATGTACATGTCCGTGAAAAAAGAATTTCGGTTCGTACTTCTCCATCAGGGTGCGGAAAACTTCAAATCCGCGGTGAGGTAAATCCTCCAAATCGTTAATCTGATACGCGGGAGCATGTGCCACAAGAATATCAAACCCTTTATTCTTCCATAATTTATACTTCAGTTTCCAAACACGCTTTCTCATCTTTTGTTCTGAATACTGATTGCTTGATTTGGGTATATATTCCATGGATCCGCCCAACCCCATAATACGAATTCCATCGTGAACATAAATATCATCTTCAATACAGATGCATCCTTCCGGCGGCGTCTCTTCATATCTTCCGTCATGGTTGCCTCTGACATAAAGCAACGGTACATTGCAGAGTGTTACAAAAAAAGATAAATATACCGGAGAGAGGTCGCCGCATGAAATAATGAGGTCAATATCCTTTAATTTATTCGGCTCATAGAAATCATACAAATATTTAGATTTCTGATCAGCAAGCACTAAGATTTTCATTGGGACCCTCCGTTTTCATCCGACTTGTTATCCTGAACCCCGGCACTTTTCCCCGTATCAGATTCATCAACCTTAATCCCCTGAAACTCTACAAGCGTTCGCGCCTCATCCGTCAGTTCATCTAATTCCGGAATCTTCCCGATGACGCTCTCCACAAGCCAGTCCATAGTAATAATTTCATTTGCACCGAGACTTTGACCTTTCTCGCACCGTAGAACACCACCTTGCGCATAGATTGGACCGTCAAAAGGATAAAATGCTCCCGCGCGAATTGAACTTTTCAGAAATTCTATTAGTCTGCTGGTTCCGTGAGGCATAGACTTAGAACAGATGACATCAATAACGTCCGCCGACATTCCCCACCAGTAATTGACAGCCTTTTTCCCTTTTTGCGCATCTATTTCCGTGCTGCCGCCACTGAAAATATTTCGAACAATCTTCTCATAGAATTTTCCCCAATCCCAGATGGGTGTCGCCAAGTTCTCAAGAGTCCCGTCCTCCCTTTTTTTATATAAGCCATATGCCCGGGAAGCATTCTCCGGCGTAATCATATCATTGTCGGAGACAAAAACGATTCCTTCCTGTTTCAGTCTTTCTCTGGCATCGACACCTTTAACCTTTGTCCATTCCAGACACACCTGAACATAAGGATTAATCATCTTGGCTCCTAATGCAAATGCATTGATATTTGCCAACGTACCATAAATAGGGTAATCTGCTACATAACCGAGTCTGTCAGTTCGAGACAATGCTGCCGCAATAGCTCCCATCAGAAACTTGGATTCATACATTCTTGCATAATATGTACAGATAGAGGAGTATGACATTTTAATAGAGCAGTTATATATTTTTACTTTTGGATGTTGAATTGCGGAACGTACGCTTTGATTTATCATCTGCGTAGCCGTCGTGAAAATCAATTCACACCCTTCCGCTATTGCCTGCTCGATAGCTTTCTCCACTTCGGTATCCGAATCCGCCCGATCAAAAGCCATCGTTTCTATCTTACCCTCAAATGCCTGTTCCAGATAGTGCCTGCCCAGTTCATGTGCATACGCCCAACTGGACGTTGCCGGTGTCTTCATATATATAAATGCTATTTTCAAGGAATCCGGCACTCCTGTCGGAAGCAGTTTGTTCAAAAGAGAGGCTTTTACCTGCTCGGGGTCCTGAATCAGTTCCACCTGACTGCCGCCGTCGGCAAGTGTAATCTCTGTCCATATCTTTTGAAGCGAACGGTTCATTTCCTGCTCCGTCTGGTCTATTACTTTATCATACCCAAAGATTTCCACATAAATCAGAAACGCGTCGGAAACAATAATATTCAACTTATCGCCGTGTGCTTTATTGAATGCAAGCTCAAAATTATAGCAGGCAGTATGCAGATTCATTCTGTCATCATCGCTCCATACTTCATCCGGCTTTTTCCCCATACATTTAAGCAGCTTTTTATAACTTCCTTCCTTAGAGAAGCAGACATCATAGCTGTGTGACACTTCATAGAAATCCAGAAACTCATAATACAGACGATTTTCCGGATCGTCCGATTTCTTGGGTACCAGTCGGGTAACACTTGCAGGAATGCTGTATGTTTTCAGATACTTCATAACACTGACCCGCTTATTGCCTTCCTGCACATAAAACTGGTTCATAAATTCATAGGCTATAATCGGGTCGTTGATTCCATCATCAATCTGATGATTATATAATGACGACCATTTTAAGCCAAATTCCGATTCTTCAGGAAGAAGCGGCATAAAATTATTGGCAAACGCATTAGAACGTCCCACTGTTTTTGTTCCCACAATTTTAGACAGCGGAATATCCATAATTCCCAAATTCTCAATTGCCGCAACCTCAGTATATGAGATCATTTCATCCAATACCGGAAGATAAGGATATTCACCTTTCGTAAGTGCTGTCCGGTAACTGCGTCTACCTTGTTTTAACGCTGCAATATAATCATTAGATGCCATGATATTACCTTCCTTATAATTATAATAAAGTACCTTTCATCCTTATCTTATCATTTCATGTCGAGGTTGAAAAGGTAATCTTAAATATGTTTATATCAACACTACATCAAAAATGCCCCACCTTTCCCGGCGGGGCATTTTTGACTACTTATCGCTATCTTTTTTCTTTTTAATGTTTCTGACAATACAGATTGCCGCAATCGCGATAAAAGCAATGGTAATACCTACTTCAAATATCCCATACATTCCTCTTCCCTCCTTTATTGTAAGCGGTCCGGATTGATCCGCTTTATTTATATGTTTTAATTTACTTGTTAATATACTTTCCTACCATGTTTTCTCGAGTGCCATTCCCCAATCCAGCTGGAATGGGCTGTCGGAAGCTGCCTTAATCTCTTCATAAATCGCACGCCGTTCATCGCTGCTTTCTCCTGCCCAATATTCATATCCGACAAAATAACTTTCCATAAAGCTGTCCCATGAATCAAAAGTGTTCTGAATCACGGCAGCCGTTTCCAACGACTGATCCAATGCCTCTTCTTCCGTATAATAACCCGCAAGATAATAATATCCAAGCAGAGACATCGCACGGCTGTAATCCCATCCGGCTGCAGCATCTGGTCCGTACTGCTCATAAAACGCGAACCAATCCGCATAATCACGCGCTCCGTCTTCATCCACATCAAAATTCTCGAGAATCATGTCAACTCTCTCAGCTTCGGGAACATCCGCAAGCCCGATTTCCTCCAATACACCCATGTCCTCCGCAAAGGAAACGCGATGTCCCTCTCCTAATAACCAGTCCATTGTTTCCTTCGCTGTCTCATGATCCGTAACATCCCACCATTCACTTAGAAGGGTCTGAACAGCATTCTTACCGGTATCACTTACGGGCATCCCGCCGAATATCGTATAATCCCAATTGTTAACTGCCGTCAAAACGGCGCATGTATTGTTAAACCACTGTATTGTATCCGTATGTTCAAATGACTCTTCAACTTCCGGTGCTGTTTCTTTAAAGGACTCACACATCTTGTAAAAATATTCTGTTTTAGTCGTGTTTAATTTTGTAGCTGCATACAAAATACAATAGTAAGCATAATCCGTCTCACCATATAGCAGATATCCGGAGCCGCTAACCTCGTCTATCGTCATTGTACAGCTATAGGTTCCCGCCACTTCCATACCCGGGACTGCCGGGTTGTCAACCAACTTTTCTCCGAATACCGGATATATCGACCGCACCATTTCTTTCCAGATATCCATATCAGTAATTGTTGCACCATAAATATTTTTTGACATCTGTGCAACAATCCCTACCTCCGAACCATCTTTATTCATTGCTCCAATGAATCCTTCCGCTCCGGCTCCCAAATCTTCCATACTCCACGTTTCATTCATCTGTATGCTTACCGTCTGGTCTTTGGATGTAAATTCTTTCATAACCACTTCTTTGCTGCCGCATCCTGCAAGCATCAATGTCAATGCCATAGCTGCCGCTATCATGTTTCTTATCATCTTTTTCATAATATTCATGTCCTTTCTTAACACAAAATTTTACCTGATTATTTACCGATGTTCTTTGAATCTTAATCTTCCGTCTACTCCTCCTCCAGCTCCATAATAACCACTACAGAATCTTCCAACACATTTTCATCTGCAATCGGATTGCCTGCACAAATTACTTTTTGTAAAGATGGTAATTTTGCAAGTGGACTAAGCTGCGTAATATAATTCTCTGAAACATCCAGAATTTCCAGAGAAAACATTTCTTCGGCAAAAGAAAGATCCGTCAGTTCATTTTCACGTAAATATAACTCTTTAAGCTTCGGAAACTTCTTCAGAAAATCTATGTGTTCCTCTAATACTACTTCGTCCCAGCCTCCGGTCTTCATCCCGTCAACATACTCAAACCATGCGTTTTGAAACAAATAAATCTCATCCATATGCAGAACTTCCAATGTATGATTCTCAGCAATCATATCAAAATTAATTTCACATTCCGTATTGTGGATATCCAACTCTCTTAGATGCGGCATTTGAAAGATGCCCGATATATCGTCATAGAAAGTTATCCCATGAAGCTTTAAAATCTCCAACGTTTGAAAGGCTTCTATATCGGCAATTTGTACTTCCCGAAATCCCGTATAAATAAGGGAAAGCCTTTTTAAAGAAGTCATTCTTGATGGATCAATCCCTTGCGGCAGTTTGCTGTAAATCAAGTTCAGTTCTGTCAAATTAGTCATGCTCTCTATAAAGGAACAATCTTCAAAACCTTCAAGCGTTAATTTAGTTAACTTCGTCAGACCGCCCAGATCAGGCTCAGGGCATCCGTAAGGTATTCCCAAAGAAAGTTCCCGTAAGTTATTCAACTCTGACACCGCGCTTACCTCTTTTAACTCCAAGCAATCGATGATTGACAGATACCTTAATTCCGTACACTCTTCCAACCCGTAAAGAGCGTTCAATTTTGTCCATTCAATCTTCAAGGTGTCCAGATGCTGCAGGCTGCTGATAAACTTAATTGTCTTTAACCCCTCCGTCTCCAAGTTCAGCTTTTCCAAATCCGTAAGTTCTCCAAGAACCGTAAAGTCCGTTAGATTTTCGTCACTCTTTATCGTAAGGTTTTTTAAATGTTCTACATGAGCCAGCTCATCAATATTATCAAGGTCGCCGTAATCAATGTAGAGTGTCTCCAAATTTTCAAACAAACCAATTCCATTCAGACTTTCTACACCGACATTGAATCCTAACTCTCTGACAGTTCCGGGATTCGCTAACATACCTGCTGCTTCTTCCGGATTATCGAAACGGGCGCTGATGCTCTCTAATGGTAATCCATCAATATATTTGGCATGGAGCAAAGCATCTACATCCAGTTTTTTCAGATTGGAAAACCGCTGAAGACCGTTTAGATTCATTTCTTCATCTGCAGAAAATAAAAACCATTCAAGACCGTCCTCCGAGCCGTCCTCAAAGCCTTTAATATAATCTTTCGCAGGCGCGTCAAAGCTATAACCGATTTGCAGGCACTCACTATTACGTCTTATCACAAGCTGCTGTATCTCAGCTAACTGACTATCTGAAACGTCCTGTGCCGGACACTCATAAACACGGGAAACAAACTGTGCCAGAATCCCGGAGAATGAAATGTCTTCGTCCACCGCTTCCCACTGCGTCAAAACTTCCTCCTGACGCCTTGTATCCGAAATTCCCGGTCTTTCTTCTGTCTCACCCAGTTCCTCCGTTTCTCCGAATGTCCGTTCTGCAGTATCCTCCGTGTTTCCCACATAAGATGCCCTCAACCTCTCAAATGACATTTTGAAATTCCATATCATAAGAACCGCAACAATAACGCTTAATACCGCAATGGCGATTTTTCTCCCCGTAGACCACGGCTTTGATCCGCCGTCACCGAGAATCTTATTGAGGCTGTAGGTTAAGTCCTGCACAAATCCTAGTCTGGACATGTCAAGTGCCTGCAAATGAGAAAAATCTTCCGGCAAATCATAGGGATTCATATCACGATATGCAGGAATCAACACTTTCTTTTCCCCCTGCTTAATCAAAGAAAGATATCGGCTCCACTCATTTCTTACCCATACTGCCTGTAAATTTTCCGGCACAGTTCCTACCACAATCATCACTCTTGCCGAGTGAAGCGCCGCAAAGATATACGGCTCGTACGCCACTCCCGGTTTATCCTGCAGCGTAATCCTTGCAAAGAATACTTTATAGCCGTTTTTAGCCAACTGATGATAGAGTTCATCCGCCAATACGCTGTCTTTCGTCCGATTTCCGTCTTTATCCGTCTCACGACAGCAGATAAAAATATCATAAGGCGTTTCCTTTTGCGATACAAGAAAGATACCTTTCTGAATCGTATCTATAACTTTTGCTTCCTGTTCATAAATCCCTGCCTGAACAGCATCCGCATAACGCAGCGCTGCCTTGTAATCCCCATCCGCCAAAATAGAATTGTATTGTGCTCTGTTAATGGTGGGAATCATCCGATGCGTTACCGGGTCTTCCACATACTCTATTCCATAACGGCAAAGAACAATACCCCAGTAAGCTTCACTGTCCGTCTGATCCTCGTTTAAAATCTGCTCATACACAGCCATAGCCTTATCATAATCATTACCACGGCGAAAATGATTCGCCCGGTCATATAATCTGAGCCGGCGTTCATTATCAAACCTAGGCAATGTCTGATTTGTTCCGCAGTAAGGACATCTGACCGTCGTCATCCCCTCTACGACCTCCAAATCACCGCCGCACATTTTGCATATCAGCACAGACATATTCTATATTCCCTCATTTCACGTACTTGCATATTCTGTCTCTTTCTCTCAAAAGTCCCTTCATCCGCTCACACAGTTCAATGGTATTCTCCACGTCTTCATCAAGCACTGTCGACTCAATTTCCGTGAATAGAACAATAATCTCCTCATCAATCTCTTCTGAAACATCCCTTGATACCGGATTGCTGTACCTGACTTCTTCCTCCAGCTTCCGAAGTGTTTCTTTTATCCGCTCCTCACCGCATTGACTGATAAGACGGCTTATCCGTGTACACAGCCCTTTCATTTTGGTCAGATCTCTTTTTTCCGGAATATCATATGTGCTGTCTTTTACATGTACTTGATTTCTTTTCAATACACCCCATGTATATACATGCAGCGAGAGCGCCAGTAATGAAAGAATCAATGCAATCCAAGCCACGATATTCTCACTCATAATTTCTCTTCACTCCTCTTCGTATCACGGTTATCGCAGAAACTGTCAGGAGCTCCAGCCACATTTCCCATGGCTTCATTTTGAATCTTCCAAACCTTCGCGCTGCCTTGTGCTTCGATCACCTTAAGCCTTGCTTCTGTCTGCGCTTCCAACACCTTGCGTTCTGCAGCGGCTTTTGCCTCTCTGCATCTGATTTCCTCCTGTTTCACAAGAAGGTACTGCTGCGCATACTGCTCTTTCATCCGACGATAATTCGGGTCATCATCCGGTGTAATAATCCGGTTAATAAAAAAGTCCGGCATTGTCAGTCCGTACTCTTCAATCATATTATTGATTCTCGTCTTTAAAATATCGGAAAGCCGTACAAGTTCTGCATCGATCTCCAAAATGTTTATATTTTCTTCTTTAATAATCTGCGCGAGCGTACTCTTGACCTGTGTTATCACAAACGAGCGAAAATATCCTTTTTCCCCGTTTACACCAAACAGGTTTCCTTGCGTAAAACCAGCCGTTGTCCCAACCACCTTTAACAATAGTCTTCTGGAATTATTCACATGGATATTAAACTCTCCACAGGCTCCAATCTCTATAGGCAATCCGGAAATCGGTTCAAGCAGCCGAATCTTTGAATCCGTTCCCCATTTAATTCCCATCTGTGTTGTCATATTGATATAATAAATCTCCGAATGGATAGTCCTCTCCGCATCGGAGGGAGATTTCGTGAATTGACCTAAGATGGGTAATTGCTGTGTCTCTAATGTATAGCGCCCGGCACCAAACACGTCCAATGCACGCCCATCCTTATAAAATACGGCTTCCTGACTCTCATGAACAATTAACTGCGCTCCCATCCTGAAGTCCTCTACCGGATACTTCCATACAAGCGTTTCATTATCGGTATCGCATTTAATAAGATCTGCAAGACTTTCTCTTTTTATCTTCTGCTCCATATTTCCTCTATTTTTCCCTATAAATCGCTTTAAAACAAACGCCTTTTACTCTTCTATAACCATATTTTCCAATGCAAACTCAAGACAAAGCTGCATAATCTCGTTACGTGTTCTTCCGGTCTCCTTGGCAACTCGGTCTACCTCCACCAGCATGTCAATCGGCAGCCGCATAGAAATAACTTTGGATTCACTTGTATATTTCTGTGGGTGGATAATCAGTTTCTTATCTTCCAAAAATATGTACCTCCAATATCGAATACTATTATAATACAAATGTATTCTTGCGTCAACTGCGTGTACCCAGACTCTATCCATGCTAATCCCCTCTTTGACTCGCAATCCTTGGATATAAAAAATCCTTCAAAACATCAGCTTATATATTACACTGTCTGTTTTAAAGGATTTCTTATTTTCAAATAACCAGTTTAAAATATATTTCGTATGTTTCTCAAACCCACTCCAACCGGTTCACAAACCCGACTCTCTCTTCTCCACTCCGAATTCTTCCTATCTCATAGCAATCATAGAACTTCGAAATATGACGGATAACTGCCGCCGCATCTTTTTCGTCCGTCACAATATTTAATCCTACACCGCAGTTAAAAGTATGCAGCATCTCCTCGTCACTGATATTTCCGTTTTTCTTGATATACTTAAAGATGGGAAGCAGGCGTAACTTAGATAAATCAATCTCCGCCGTCAAACCTTCCGGTATTACTCTTCCCAGATTTCCTTCTATTCCTCCGCCTGTAATATGTGCCATACCGTGAAGAACATTTTTTCCGAACAATTCTTTCACGGCTCTATAGTATGGTGTATGCGGCTTCATAATCTGCTCGATGAAAGTCATGCCCTCGATTTTATCCAGTTTAATCTGTGGCGCTTTATCCATCAGCATCCGGACAAGTGAATACCCGTTGGTATGCAGTCCGTTGGAAGCTACTGCCAGCACTACATCACCCTCCCGAATCGCAGAACCGTCAACCACATCTTTTTTCTCCACGATTCCTACAATGCTTGAGGTCAGAACGTATACGCCCGCGTCTACCACAAGCGGCTGAATCGAAGTCTCACCGCCCACAAGCGTACATTCATTTTCACGACAGGCATCTGCAATTCCCTTGACCAAACTCTTAATTGTATCTTTCTCCGCGTTGCCACAAACAATCGTATCTAATACTGCGAGCGGTTTTGCTCCCATAACAATAATATCGTTTACGAGATGATTGATCATATCATGACAGATAGATTCCGTATAGCCATATTCCATAGCAAGCTTCTGTTTGGAACCGGGCTCTTCCGACTTTAATACAAGAACCGGCTCCTTCATTGCCGGAAAATAAATATCATAGAGGGATGCAAACGCTCCCATCTTATTGAGCACCCTCTTATCCTCCGTTTCTAAATGTTTTGCCATTTCTTTCTTAATAGTATCTGTATAGGCAATATCTACACCCGCCTTGCTGTATGAAAGACCGTCCTCTGATTTCTCACTCCCTGTAAGAATTTCATCTGTTGTTACACCGAGAACCATTGCTAAATCACAGAGAATCTCTACATTCGGATACGCGTTTCCCGTCTCCCATTTAGAAACTGACTGAAAAGAAATATTTAACTTTTCCGCCAACTGCTGCTGCGTCATACCCGCTTCTTTTCTTTTGCTCATAATAAAGCTGCCGACTCTAATACTATCCGTCATATTATCTCCTCCAAAACTTTCATCTCTATGATACAGTTTGTATATTTCATTTTAAGTATAATTTGGGATATTGCCGGCGTACAATAACCAAAACAAAGAAATTCTATAAATAATTCAACCGGTAGCTGAATTTGTAATTCTTTTTAATCTACTGTATTCTGTTTTCATTGTCTACGAACATTTTTTATTTTTACGTTTCCCCTTTTTGCTTACCCCTTTTTCTTATTATCGCAAATAAATAATTATTTATTGATATTCGATAAATTTTTATTGACTTTCATTTTTATGCGTGGTACAGTATGCTTACAAAGAACAATTGACTGCATCAGGAGGATATTAATCAATGAAAGATAAACTGACTCTGTTTACCAAATACCTGTTGGATTTCATGTTTTATTCCGGAATTGTTGTCATTGCAACTCTCCCCTTAAGCTTCAAATTCTATGGCAGATACAATACTTATTTTAGGGAAAATTACTACTCCCTCTGTGTAATTTTCATCTTATCGGGAATTTTTGCGATTTTAATCATACAGCAGCTACGCAAAATGTTTAAAACCGTCATCAACGACGACTGCTTTATCAAGGAAAACGTTGTAAGCCTTGAAAAAATGAGCACCTACAGCTTTTTCATTGCTGTCATCACGGCATGTCGGCTGTTTATATACCTTACTCCGGCAGTGCTCATCATAATACTGGTATTTGTGATCGCTGGACTGTTCAGCAAAGTGCTGGCAGGTGTCTTTGACAAAGCAATCACCTATAAACTGGAAAATGACCTGACAATTTAACGCACCGAAATACCTGAAATCGACAGTACATCATATTGAAATATATTGAGGAGGCTACTATGGCAATCATCATCAACTTGGATGTTATGATGGCAAAGCGCAAGAAAGGACTGACCGAACTGGCAGGCGAAATTGACATTACCCTTGCGAATCTTTCCATCTTAAAAAATAACAAAGCGAAAGCAATCCGACTCTCCACCCTGAATGAAATCTGCAAAGCGCTGGAATGTCAGCCCGGAGATATTCTGCAATATGTGGAAGACGAAGATTCTGAAGAAAGCAGCCACGAGAACGGCAAAATGACCGACATGCCTGAATAATTGAAAGGAGTTAACTATGGAACAGAATAACCAATATGCAAATAATCCCTATTTAAACAACCCAAATGCGGAGCCGAACTCTCCCTATACCGCACAGCCAAGACCATATGCGGCAAAGCGTGAAGACTCCGTATATACCAAAAGATTAAAAGAACACTTTTCTTTCTTCAGCATCGGGAGTCTGCTCTATGCAATATTCTATACTTTTTGCTTATATAGAAATACTTCCGGTATTACCTACCCTTTTTTCGTCATAGGAACCCTTTGCTATTTCTTCTTCTCTATGCGAAAGTTAGGGGTTCCTTACAAAAAAGACAGCGTTTTTTATATCGTTAGTATTGTGCTTCTGGGTATTTCTAATTGTCTTACGAGCTCACCACAATTACTTGCCATGAATAAATGCGGTATATTTCTGCTTGCTTTTATCATGATGATACACACTGTTTATATGGATAAGAACTGGAACTTTCCGAAGTATTTCAGCGCGCTTACACAGATGACCGGCACTATTTTTGTCTGCGTCTTCCGTCCTTTTAGCGACATGATTTCTTATTTTGATGCCCGAAAAAAGAATAAAGACGGGAAAAAGAGCTATTTTCTTCCGGTACTCATCGGCACAGTCATTGCAATTCCGCTTCTTTTATTTGTGACAGTCCTTCTTGCCAGCGCTGATGCAGTATTTGCAAGTATTTTTTCCCGCATATTAGAATCCATAAATTTTGTTACTATTTTTGGGACGGCATTTATGACTATTGGCGTATTTTTTGCCTCCTATGCAGTCTATGCTGCTTTTTGCATGAAAGAGGTAAAAGAAGAAATAACCGACCATCGCACTTTCGAACCGATCATAGCTATTATTATCACTGTAACGCTGTCTATTATTTACCTTATGTTCAGCATAATACAAATCTTATATCTCTTTATCGGCAATATGCAGCTACCGGACGGATATACCTATTCAAGTTATGCAAGAGAAGGATTTTTCCAGCTGCTCACTGTCTGCATACTAAACCTGCTTATTGTACTGGTATGCCTGTATCTTTTCCGTGATAACGCCGTACTTAAAGCTATCTTGACAATTATTAGTGGATGCACATTCATTATGATTCTGTCCAGTGCGTTGCGGATGCTCATGTACATTAACCGCTATAACCTTACATTTCTGCGTATATTTGTACTTTGGTCTCTGGCAGTTATCTTTCTGTTAATGGCAGGCGTAACGATTTCAATCTATATGAATAAGTTTCCGCTCTTTACTTACAGTATGGTTGTTGTCACGGTATTCTATATCGGACTGTCCTTTTCGCACCCGGACTACTGGATTGCGAAATATAATTTGAGTCCACAGCATATAGAATATCTTGATGAATATGATACCCGCGACAGTCAGAAATATTTGGCAAAACTGTCTTCGGACGCGGCATCGATTATACTCAATGAAAAAACCAACCCTTATCTGGCGGACTATCTTGCCGTCCTCGACGGTGAAGATGATATTAATGACGAGCTTTTATGGATGAGCCGATATCATAATAGAATGCGGCTTCTTTCAGAAGATATGCATATACGAAGCTTCAATTTCTCTTTGCATGCTGCTGAAAAATATTTACATTAATTCAAGTATCATAATACCCAGCCGAAAATGGCTGGGTATTATTTTCCTTTTAAACAAAGCCGCCTTTTATGTAATACTATATCTTTTTCTCTTCTTTGCCCTTCGAGCTCTTAATCCCTGAAATAATACCGGTGACAAAAATACCAAGCACCAATACAATAATTACGCTGCCCCATATCTTAGAACGACGTACATCTGCGCGATAACGCTCAACCGTCTCCACGACAAGCTGAGCCTCCTGCTCTGTTCTAGCCATTTCCTCATTCAGCGCCTCCACGTCTATCTCCTGCACACTAAGATATTGTTTGGGAATGTATCCTTCTTTATCTTGATAAATGGCACGATACCAACCGTCGGCTGTCTCCCCGGTAACAAAAACGGAATCTCCTTTTTGATATGACATGATTACTTCTGCATCGTCTTCCGGTGCGGTCTTCATGTCAACGGTTTCCTCTGCTGTCATAAGCTGGCTTAGTTCGGCTATTTCCGCGGCATCTTCCAAAGCCTTAACATATTGCATATTACCTGCTGTGCCGAATAATGCGAAGCAGATTCCCACTACTGCCAGTATGCCTGTTATTCTTACTTGCTTTTTCATGATGATATCCTTTCTACCTTATAATTGTATTTCCTGAATCCTGATTTCCAAATCCGATATTTTGATGCCGATGCTCTCCGCATGTTCCCGCTCTTCTTTATAAAAGCAGGCTGTCGCAAGCAGATAGAAATAGCATACTGTGTTATGTATTCCCGGATTCCAGAATAAAAGCTGAATCAGGAAAATGCCGGAAATCAAAATGAGAATCGCCGTAACCGGCTTGTCCGATGCATAATTTCTACGCATTTTATCTATAAAAAGCACCATCAAAATTATCAAAAATATTCCCGGAAGCACTCCTATTGTCCGAAAACATTGCAAGATGCCGCTCTCATTCTGCCCTACAGCCCCAGCTAAAGGAACCGCAAAAGATTTAATCATATCGTACATGATACCGTCCGGCAATGCCGCCCATCCGCCGCTAAGGACCACTGTAAAAAATATCAGCAGTACTGTCATCGAAATAAACCGATATACTTTCTGCATCTTCCGGAGCACCAGTCTATCCAAATCCATTCCCTCCGGGATCCTATCCCAATAATGGAAAAAAATAGCCCCTCCTGCTGCCAAAAGCAAATCTATATAAACACTATGCTCCAACGAATAGGAAACTTCCGGTCGAATAATCTGCGTGTACTCCGTAATAAGACTCATATTACTTAACGTGAATAAATATATAAAAAGCAATTGCATCGACCTTTTCACCAATACTGCAGTCGGTCGAAGCATTACCGGAATGATCAGAAAATAAATTCCTATCAGCCACAGACTAAATACATTTCGATTGAGAAATAATACAAAAAAACTGATACCGGACACCATCATGTAAAACCCGGAATGTATTTTATCCCGGCATACACAATACCCATACGCCGCAACCATACTGATAAGTAGAAAATATGATGATACCCGTGCTGTATCTGCAAAAAACGGCTCCATAATGTCGCTGTTCCATCCGTCCGTCAGACTGCCCAGCAGATAAAGTCCTGCCATCAACAACCCGCAATATAGCAGCAAATCCAAATGGAACATTTTAAATTGTACTCCCGAGGAAACCAGCAAACAAATGACTGCCAGCGCAATTACTTCGGCATTCCACGAAAAGTCAATCCAGCCTTCCTCCGAAGTATCAAAAAGTTTTACAATCACTGATAATACAGCATAAACGATAGCTGCTATTGCTGCCGTATCCGTCAGATACCTTACTGTCGGGAACGGAATCCCTTCCCTGCACGCATAGATTATCTTAAAAACCAGCCAAACAGACGCTATTACTAAAAGCAACAGGCTATATAGCGGAAATCCGGCAATCTCTATTTTTGCCACAGAAAACATGGATAGAACCAGTAAAACGCAGATGCATTTATCTGACAGCCATGTGTAGGTGATTTTTTTATGCATTTGGAAAAACCTTTCTTTTTTAATAAAATTGCACAATACAATATCGTATATTTTTATATATCAGCATTACCTTCCTGACATTCCGGCATCCCCGCAAACTCATCCGCCATCTTAAGAATGAGCGAAATATAGTAGTTAAAAATTCTCCAATGGGATATATCATATCTGTAAAGAGACATTTAAAATGCAGATTATCGTTATCTGCAAATTGCCCCCTGACGAGAATCATCAATTGTACTTTTTCCGATAAAAACAAACTATATTCACTAATAAAAATACAACTACCACACCTTCCCTAATAAAACAATCCCATATAGTCATTCCACAATTTCTGGTCAATAGCTGTGTAACAAATAATTGCAGACATAATATTCCTATTTTTTTGGTCTGACTAAACCAATATTCATTTACATTCATTTTAAAAATCTCTATATACACAAATTTTGCTCTTCCGTACCAAATAAATAAATGTCCGACTATGGTTGCCAGAACAATCCCCGATAACCCCCATATTTTACTTAAGATAACACTCAACCCAAGATTCACTACGGAAGACATTACCATATATTTTTTATCAAAATCATATTTTCCATAAGAGTTTCTGAAATAATATATAAAATCCTGATTGATTGCAATAAAGATGTTTATTGCCAATAACACAACCAATTCCTTATTTTGTACATATTCAATGCCCAACCATAAGATAATAAATGGTGTCGACAGCTGTATTAAACTATTACATATAAAAGATGCAAAGATAAAAGCACCGTCATTTAATGTCTCCAACAATACAATTTTATCTTTATCGCTTGTTTTGGTATAAAGATAATTCCCGATTGATGCCTGCATAGGTTTCATAATCTTCGTTGCAAGCGAATATGTATATTTTGCCACCATATAATAATTTGAATATAGTCCAGTCGTTACCAATCCTAACATAGCGGTAATGACAACATTATCTGTAGCAGAATAAATTACCGAAGATATTCTGTGACATAAAAAATTACCGATATCATGTCTAATATTATATTTTGTCCTTCCTTCTTCTTTCTCACCACCATATAGTTTCCCGTATTCCTTATTACATTTCCTGCTAATTCCTATATTCTGTAATAATGTCTGAACAATACATAGACCGACATATAATAAATAATTTTTAAATATTCCTAAGATAAAAATCCTACTGATTTGAATGAAAACCAAGATTTTTGAATCCCATTTCAGGCATATATATTCTTTTTGATCTGCTATCAATAAAAGCCTCTTATATCCTGTCAGATAAGAAATGCTCAAATTACAAACTTGAATAATATAAATAGTCAGTAATAAAGTAAAATCATATTTTCCGTTATGAAACATAAGCGGCAAAAATACTCCGGCGACCCCTCCTAAAACAAGCACCGCCAACGCTATCATCTGATACAGTTTTCTTGCCAGTTCCATGACACTTCCAATACTGCTTTTATCTCTTGATATCTGCTCATACAGATTGTATGTAATAATACTTTCCATGCCCATATCAGCGATGGACAATAACGTAAAGATATCCGAAAACAAAGCTTCATAGCCCGTGTACTCAATTGGAAAATATAGGATTAAAACTTTACGTACAAGCAAACTTAATATAATTAATAATGCATAATTTAATACGGAATAAAAACTATTTTTTAGGTATATTTTCTTTTCCACTTCTCTGCATCTGTACTCCCGGCTTAATCGGAACCATTTCTTTTGTTCCATAATTACAATAATCACATGCTGCAAAATACGTTAAACTATAAACAATATTCATAATTGCGGATCTACTGACTTTACCGCTTAACAAATCTACATAGTCGCGACTTTCTTTGACATATCCTAAATCATCACTATGTGCCGCCCGCGGACAATAGAAGAGTTTCCCGTTTAAAATACTTCTGCAATAATTATTACAATTTCTAAATTGTTTTTGTAACATTTTTGGAGTCCGTTTTCTAGGCTGCATATCACCTAAATATCCCCATTCTAAATCTTCACTTTTAAGATGATATTTAACTTTATTCTTCTTACACCAATTAATCAAATTATCTCTATTTCTTGATAATTTTCCGTAATCACTGATTATAATCTTTACCTTAGCATTTTTTAATGCACAAATATCTTTTTCATGCGGTATAATTGTCCCATTGGTAAAAATATGAATATGATTAACTTGATGAAAATCTGCAAGAAATAAAATAATCTCCGTAAGATTTTTTGAAAGTAACGGTTCGCCACCAACCAAAACTACAGTATTTATTTCATCAAAGTATCTCACAAATTTTTTAAAGGCTGCCGTAACTTTTTTTGGTTCTATATCATATGGTTTCTCATAATATTGCATCAAGTTGGCGCAATCTCTGCATCGAAGAGAACATTTCGTCGTCAATACAAGCTCAACTTGCCTTAAATAATTGTATTTGCCATTTATAATTGCCCAAATCTTTGTTTTATGGGCAGTTAAAGTCTCCAATATATTTTGAGATTTCAAAAAAATGTTCTGCTCTTCCCAGCCTTTATTTCTTGCCGCATCTCTAAAATACAAATTACACATTCTAACGCGCATACTCATAATCTTCTTCATCCGTTTATCATTCTCCCACTTTATAGATAAATAATGGTATTTCATATGTATCTACTCCTATATCATACGTTCCGTTCCTTCCATTACCGAAACTGTATTGACTCAAAAATATCTTTGACTTTAACAAATCAGCATTATGTTCTAACTCCAATTCAGAAATAATATATGCATTGATATTGCTATTTGAATAAAAATTCAAGACTTCATCCATGTTATTCAAATTATATATTTCATTATCATTTAAAATGCGTAAATTATTTGAAAGCCTTGCATTAATCATATGGCTTTCGGGATGGCAAAATACAATTGCATTTTCTGGAATTACTTCCAATGTATCTTGAAGTAATTCATACTGCCCAACCTTAGGTCCTCCCATTAAAAAAGCCGGTAGAAATCGGTGACTATACAACAGTACTATCATTATAAAATAAATACACCAATTTTGACTTTGAACATAGGAAACAATAGATAAAACAATCATAGGTATTAATACAGGTACAAAATATCTGGAACAATAATAATTCGACGGGGTGTCCATTTGCAATACTGTCCATATAATCATTGCATATAACCCTACATAATATAGAGTTATTGTAATATCAGATAATTTACGGTTTAAAAATGGAATTGCAATAAAAATTAATATTCCTATTATGCCTACCGCTCGAGATATATTAACAATGTTTAAATGTGAAATTGCCGATATTCCTTTATTTACATAGCTGTTTCGAACTATCCATGTTGCTGCATCTTCTCCGTCTTTAATAACAAATTTATCGGTAAAACACATAAAATAAGTATAATAAACAGTACTGGCAAAAATCATTGCCCATATAGCTACAGAAATTTTCCTATAATTTTCATATAGAATTGTTCCTATCTTATCAATAACCTTTATCTTTTCTTTCAAAATAAGAATTTGTATAATAACTGCTATAATTACTAATAAATCAACCAATACAAAAATAAAAAAATAATCTAGCTTCCCATTTAAAGTAAATCTCAAATACTGTTTTTTTACATATATAGGAGATATCTTATATGCATACCATATTGAAAAACCAAACATTATTAATTGAACTATATTAAACCATGCCAATTTTTTTCTTTGTGTACTTCGCAATAATACTATTCCAGTAACAATAGGTATATAAGCATACATTGATATATGTACATATCCTATGAGTCCGATGCATATCCCACTAATTAGCGAAAAGAATATTCCTTTTTGAAAAATATAATTTAAACCTATCCCCACCAAATAAAGTATTACTATCTCTGATAACCCAGCCTTACCTATATATAATAGTGGTGGAGATAATGCAAACATGACTATATATAAATAAAGATTATACTTGCTTGCCATAATTTTTTTACATACGTAAAAAAAATTTAAAACTATCAAAATATATAAATAGTTAACCGCTTTTCTGCTATACCAAACGCCAAACATTTTACCAAATAAAGCAGTATATGAACACCACGATCCTAATGCATGGATATAAAAAATATCTTCATTTTTTTCATGATAATAACATTTTAAATCATTTGTTAATTCTCTAATTCCATTATCAACTTCATTTGAAATTTTTCCTATTTCTTGCAAAAAATGTATCTCTTTGCTTTTTTCTTCCATTAATGTACATGTATGTAAAAAGTATGCTCCTTGGTCCGTGTCTATTGCAATTTCCTCGGAAGTAATATTAATAAGAGGCAAAATCACAAATAGAATTACCAATAGTAATACAATCTCCTGTCTTGAAATCCTTGCATAATCCCATTTTTTACATGAAACTCCTTTTAACATCAGTACAAATATGAAAATCACACTAAACGTCAATGCACATATTAAAACTTTCCAGACTGCAAAAGATTCAAATAAGAAAAAATAACACGAAAAAATTAGATACTGAATACAAAAAAGATTATTAGCTTCTAACATATGTTTTAAAGGATTCATCTCTTTAAACGGCATATATCTTACTAATATCCAACAGACACTTACACAAATAATAAATAAAATTATATATATCATTTTTGTATTCACCAATCACATAATATTTTTTTCATTTGTTCAATCTGATTATCAAAACAATAATTTTTCAAATAAACATCTCTGACATCTTTATTCCACGTACCTTCTCCGTTGACTTCCGAATTTAATCGGATTTCCCGTATAAAATCATCTGCAGAATTACATCTGAAAATTCCTTGTACATAGTCCGCTTCGTAACCTTCAAGCGCTTCATCAGTTGCAAATATATTCATTCCAAACATCATCGCTTCCGCAGTTTTTACTTTCATTCCATCCCCATATTTAATGGGCAGTATCATATTGAAATATTTGTAATAGTAATCTTCTAAATTTTCTACGGTTCCAACTACCGATACATTATATTTTTCTAACTCTTTCCTCATTTTCTCAAAATCTTTTCCAACGATAATTAATTTATACTCTTGCAGTTTACACATAACACTCTCTATAAACCATTTAATTCCATCATAATTTGGTCCAAAATTTGAGCCGATAAACAATAATACCTTTGAAGAGTCTTTTCTGTTTATTCTATTTAGAACGAATCTATCTTTAAAACTAATCGGCAATAAATAATCTGAACTCCTACCATATACTTTTTTTACTAATCGGGAATCTCTATTATTTAAGCATATTAATTTATCAGCATATCTTATAGACAACTTTTCATTATATGCCGTTGCAATATATGCCGGAAAATACTTCCAGCCTTCGTTTTCTATCCTGTGTTTTGCATACATTACCTCAACATTATGTAAAAAAACAACAATCCTGACTGTCCTGTTAACCTTTTTCAGAATCTTTCCCAATATTCCCGTATCTGTAAATAAAATATCCGGATTAACTTGCTTAATATATGCCAGTATTTTTTCTTCTTCCGAAAATTTATATAATCTGCATAGCCTGATTGAAGAAATCAACGACTCTTTATTATTCTCGCAACGTTTGAAAAACCGATTATGTACAAATTGTTCTTCTGAATTCCATATAATTGCTGAAAATAAATCTTCCTCATCTATTATCTGCGCAATTAAATCTAAATTTCTTTTAGAACACTGCATTCCACCATTCATAACATGCTCTTTAATATTTTGGGTTCCTAAAAAAAGTACCTTTCTTCTCATTCTATCTCTATATCCTTACCTCAATCGAGCTTTATAATTTCCCTGATAAAAATTATATATAATTCCTAACAACTTCAAAGGAAATATTCCCATATAACCGGCAAATGCCATACAACGTGTGGAAATTTTAGCATTATGATCACTTATTACAACCCGTCTGTATTTTTTGATATTTCTACTTATCTCTTTTCCACATCTTGATTGTAATAGGCAAAACGGTAGCACATTTAATGTCTGAATATTGGCAATAAAAAATCTTACTTCTGCGCATTTTGCTAAATCACTATACTTTTTGCTTATAAACTCCATCATTTCTTCTGCTACAAAAATCCTATCCAGTTTCTTCTTGTTAAAACTTCCTAATGTAGTATTATTTTTTCGCTGCAAATAATAATATTTTTCAACCGGACAGAACGATATTGAATCTGCCCGCTCTATCAAGCGATATATAATCGCCATATCCTCATATCCCGTGTCCGGAAATCTCAAATTACTGAATAGATTCTTTCTAAATAACTTTCCACATGGTCCGGGTGTGATTTTTCTTTGATAACACAAGTTTTCTAATGCCTGTTTAGACGTCATACTTTCAAAGTTAATCAGAGATTTGGTTTCTATATCTATTATGCGTTCTATGTCATATACTGCTCTCCCAAGGCATATTGAAATATCTCCTCCACTGATTAACAACATTGTATATAATTCTTCAATACAATTTCGTGCAATAAAATCATCTCCATCCACGAACATAATATATGCCCCATGTGAGATATCAATCCCGACATTACGTGCTGGTCCTGCACCTTCATTTTTTTGTTTAGCGATAATTTGGATTCTTCTGTCTTTCTTTTCATATTCCCGGCAAATATCAATGCTGCTGTCTGTTGAACCATCATCAACCAATATGATTTCAAGATTTTGGTAAGTCTGTGTAATAACACTCTCAATACAGTTTTGCAGATATTGTTCTAAATTATAAATTGGTATGATTACGCTAATTAATTCTTCCATTTTCTTTCCTTACTTTGCAACTTTATAAAATAGCCTCGTAAAATAGTCTAATTTATTCCAATGGCATACCCAAGAAAACACTTTTACTCCTAATTTCTGCGAAAACGGTAATTCCATATAACGAAAAAGTTTTGTATATCTGTTTTTTTTGGCATAGGGGAAATATCTATTTGTCATTTCTTGAAATACTTTGGCAATGTTTACTGCATTATCAATATTTGATTTTCTGTCCGCATTGCTTAAATACTCTCTTTTTCTGATACGCACCAATAATAAATATGTAAGAAAACTTAACATTGTAAATTCAAATAATTGAAAATCTACTTTTTCCTTTTTACATGAAAGAATTTTTTCAATACAGTTATTCCATTCTATTAGCGGTAAGTTCTCTTTTTGTATTACTTTGCTCGTAGTACTCCCTTCATGTACCACTTGATAATATCCTATATAATCTAAACAATAAATTTTACTGCTCAAAAAAAAAGCCTCTAAATTAAATGAATTATCTTCATAAGTTTTTCCTTCCGTAAAATAAATATTATTTGCTCTGACATAGGAAGATAAATACATTTTTCCAGAAATATTAAGGCGTCTTGTCAAACACTGTCCATTGTGTGACTTATAAATGATACGGTCAATAATTGTTCCGTCTTCTTTCACTTTATACTGCCCACTACACACCATATCACATTTATGTTTCTCAGCTATAGAAATTAAGACAAGCAGGTAATTTCGATCAATATAATCATCGGCATCTAAAAATGTAACATACTTTCCCTTTGAAATATTTATCCCACAATTTCTTGCGGATGCTTGTCCGCCATTTTGCTTATGAATACCGACTATTCTTCTACTATATTTTTTTATATAACTATCTATAATTTTTGTACTATCATCTGTACTCCCGTCATTCACTATCACTATTTCAAAATCCTGATACACTTGTTGCAACACCGATTGTATACACTTATCTAAACGTTTTTCCTCGTTATATACAGCAATAATTATTGAAATCATAGGAGTCCAATCCTGTGCCTCCATATTTACACTCATTTGCATTTACCTTTCTCCACACACAAAAATCCCGACACAAAGCATGTCCACACTGTACTTACCAGTCCAATCTCATACCTTATATCAGGATTCTTAATCTAAACATATTCAATTTTCATACTTATTATCCATGTCGCTAGCAGTATAAACAATACATGAACTACTCAGAAAATATTTTTATCTTTTACCAGTACAATTCTACTTTCTTCTCAGCTTCCTCTTCACTCAAATCATACTGCTCCATTAACTGCTGTTTCGCGCTTGTTTGGGAATTTACAACGGTTCTCATAGCCTGTACTAATTTTTGAATACCCTCTTCTATTCCTTCTTTTAATCCTTGTTCCAATCCCTGTTCCAGTCCTTCTTTTAGTCCTTCTTCTCGAAATTCTTCTCTTGCCTCTCTCCGTATCGCCTGTACATCCCAAGCCTCAAAGTTTGCCAACAATTCTCCCATTTTTCTCTCCTTTATCCGCTCTGTGAACAGTTCCACGTCCTCATTCGGTACATTCAGTTTTAGAAGTAATATTTCTGTAACCTGTGCAATGATATCCAGCAAATACTCCGGAGATTTATCTGTAACTTCATTCAAATACTCTTCGCTGAGTTTCTGAGCGAATCCTCCATAATCGACTGCATTTCGAAGTTTATCTATCAGCATCACAATTGAAAGTTCTTCTTTCTTTTTGAGCAGCTCCTCATTACTATAATCATTAAGCTGCACTAAGATACATTGATAGTCAGGAATATATTTTACAAACATATCGCTGAAGAGGATTCTTTCTTGAAGTCTGGTTGCCGCAGTCCAGTTATCTGAACCGTCATAGAAGATAATCGGCAGAATAGGCGGATACCTAAACTCTTTCGTCCTGCTGATTCCATTCCTCTGCTTTTCCATATCCTTCTCATAGTCTTCCCATATGAAAACCATATAACGGAGTATCTGCATAACTACATTATAATCCACAACTGATTTATGTTCAATAAGAGATATAAGAAAAAACGGCGTATCATTTATTTTTGTGTGAACTTTTTTCACAATATCCGAATTTCTTTCTTCCGTGAACATGTGTACAAAACGTTCTGTTACGTCCTCAATATCCTCAGGCTTCACATCTTTTAAGATTGGGATATCTACATATCCCCTTAGAAACTGTGAGCATAATATCGGATCCTCAAAAATAATCTTACTGGAGCGATCCTTTACCTTACTGTTACGGAGCTTTTCTGTCATTTGTAATACCTTCCTCTCCGGTATGGTATACAAATAACTTTCCAAGGCATGATTACCGTATCCCATACACTTTCCTATTAAATTTTGTTTTGGGATACTTGCTTGAAATTCTTAGAACTAAGCATGATTCCATGTTGACATAGCAGAAAACAGTATCATAGAAATTGATACGATATTCTCTTTTATCACTATATCAAAGAATTATTATCTTAGCAAGAAAAATTCTGATATAAAATATGAAATTGTCAAGGTACATATTCTCCTACATCTCCGCCTGCAGCTCTTCCTGAACAGGCATTTCCTGATGTATCTTTTTCCCGACCACTTGATAAGTTTTTACTACTTCTTTCTCCATTTTCATCTGCATATAAATCGCATCGTATTCTGTCTTTCTCGCATGGTATTGCGTGTCTTGGAGAAGCTTCCTGTTAGCTGCAATCACATCCGCCAGAAGCCCGATCATGAAAGTCAGGAAACCTATAATAATCAGAGTACACGCCAGAATAAGCGACTGGACATGTCCTCCTGATTGCCCTATTGTCATATAGAACAGAAATCGAAAACCAATCATCAAACCGATTACTATAGGTGTAATTGCCAGATATGTAAAACACTTAAGCGGTTTGTACATCATATACGCTCTGAGAATTGTCAACATACTCTTTTTCACATATCCCCATATACTGTTAAAAAGTCTTGACGGTCTCAGTTCCGCATTCGTTCTCACCGGCACGCTCGTAATTGCCATCTTCTCCCTACCCGCTTGTACGATTGTTTCAAGCGTATATGTATAATCATTTACTACATTAATGTGCATTGCCGCGTCTCTGCTGAATGCTCTGAAGCCACTCGGCGCATCAGGTATATTTGTATTGGATGCCTTTCGTACGACCCAGCTTCCGAAATGTTGCAGCTTTTTCTTAATAAAAGAAAAATGTTCCGTCTGATCAATGGGTCTTTCTCCGATTACCATATCCGCTTGTCCGTCCAGAATAGGCTGTATCAGTTTCTGGATATCTTCCGCACAATACTGATTATCAGCATCTGTATTGACAATGATATCAGCGCCGTTTCTAAGACACCCATCCAGTCCCGCCATAAATCCTTTAGCGAGTCCTTTATTCTGTTTGAAGTTGACTACATGATGTACTCCCCATTTTTTCGCCACTTCCACAGTATTATCCTGACTGCCGTCATTGATGATCAAATATTCTATTTCATCTATTCCTTCTAACTTCTTTGGAAGGTCATTGAGCGCAACCTCCAATGTCTCCGCCTCGTTATAACAGGGAATCTGGATAAGCAGCTTCATACGGCATACCTCCACTTTTTTTCTGATTAAACTATTGTCCATGCCGTTTTAACAGCATACATTTTTTTCACCTTTTCATTCAACTATAAACAATACAAATGCCTGACTTTCACTGCATTTTTTGTATTTTTGTTCAATCTCTTCCATATACTTACAACCTTGATCCACGATCAGAAATCCGTCTTTCGGTAATATGCTTTCTAACTCTGCTGATTCCATCACTCTTATTTCATTTACCTGCGTAATTTCTTTATGCGCAGACTCCATATCCTGCAATCTGATAATGTCTACTTTCCTATCTTTCATGGCAAACTGTATCAAATCAATGTACTGGAATCCGCCGCTATACAAATAGCTGACCGGTGCTTCATACTCTGTCATATACTGTGCAATTCTCAGATTGTAATAATCCACATCGTTGAAGGGCTTCGTATACTTTTCTCCGAGGCCAAGGGCAAGTAATATTTCCATGAAAAGAATTACACCCAACGCATATATGTATTTACCAAAGCGTTTTCCAACATAAACACACATCATTACAAATATCATCAAAAAGGTGCCAAAGAAGAATGCTTTCGGAAATTCCCATGTAACCTTATAATTCCAGTCATCTGACAAATAACTGACTCCCGGAGCGAAATATCCTTGCATAATAGTCAGTCCGCTATGTACTGCGTACCAAAATGTAACTGTAAATAAAATTGCCGATAAAACTGTACTTTCTATAAAAACACGTAATTTATGTTTCATCTCACAGAAAGCAAGCAATCCGATTCCGACAAAAACAGGAAGCAAATGCTCATTATATCTTCCATAGATAAATCCGTCTAATCTGTCAGGGGACATGGTTGCTGTCGTAGTGATGATAAATTCTCCCAGCATCGAAAGCAGACAGAAAAAGTAAAAATATTCTATATTCCCGTCATTTTCCGACTTTTCTTGCTTCCCATGATTTATAAGTAAATTTTGAAACATTCGATATGTCTTATGAAAACAAATAAATACAGCCGGAACAAACAGCCCGAAGGATGCCATAATCAGATAGTACAATTTTCCCGCACTGCTTATCAGAAATGCTTTGATACCTTGAGAAGTAAACAGGCTTTTCAATGTTTCAAGGCGTCCCCGATAATCGTTAACAGACAATAACCTTACATCTGATACAGCATATACGGTATCCGTAACTCTTGTTTTCATCCACATCCCGCAGACTGTGCCTATTACTAACACTGCAAATATTGATGCCAGATACTTCCGTGCGGAAAATGTTTTCCATGCATACAAAATAAGCGTTATTACTGCTGCAATTACTACAGCTACTGTACGCATATGCACAAAATATATATATATAAGTGACAGCACAAGTAATATTGCATTTATCATATTCGGTTTTTCAACAAACAAAAGCATCTGATAACAGATGAATATATACAGAAACATAAGCAGCGCTTCCGCCAACGTCATTTGTACATAAAAGGACCACGGCGGATAGAAGGCTGCTATACCTACAGCCAACACAGCCTGCATTTTTCTTTCTTTTGAATCTTCTGCAAAGTGCAGTCTCTTATAAATTACCCAAAGTATTCCGACTGCACTGCATTGTAACAACATATTAACTGCAAGCGCTGCACGGTATGCTGTCACGCTGTCTTTACAAATCCACAATATCGGTGTAAGAATAATTCCGTATCCAAAAGAATAATACGAGCCGAGAGCTGCCGTGGAAGACCAGTCATAACCTAATGCCTGCGCTGCACTCGCCCAATAGCCAAACTCGTCCGGATATATGGAAAATCCACATATTTTATAAATATTAAATTGAAAAATGCAGAAAATAAGCAATATAAATAGCAACAAGTACCGGAAGAAGAATATCCTTCTTCCTCCGGCTACTGCTTGCACATCATTAGTACTTAACGATTGCATATGCACCCTGACCACCTGTTGTATCGAAAGTGATCGTATCTGGATTGGAATCTGTATCCTGAAGAACAGTTACTGCTCCGCCCGGACGTACACAAATCACTGCAAAAGTCTTACCATCCTGTGTAAATGACTTCGGAATACCAACTTTTACTGTAATCTTCTCACCATCCTGTGAAAGCAGACTGAACTGTCCGCCGGCTTTCTTACCAATCTCAATGTTGATGCAGGGACCTACCGTAGCGCCTAAAGCTGCCGCCGCATTATCGATTACTGCCTTGGCAAGATTGCTCTTCTTCACATCCATGTTGGAAAATCTTGCGTATGGAACTTCTCCTGCCGCAAGACCATAACTTCCTGCGATTCCTGCAAGGCTGCTTGTGATTGCTGTTCCGTTTACGCTGGTTGCAATATATACACCCTGTATTGTCGATTTCACACCTGCAACTGTATTAGTTACAGGAATTTCAGCAATACTGCTTACGGAACCGCCGCCATCATTACTTTCATTAATGATAGCAATCACTTTTTCTTCCACTGTCTCTGCAGGCTGACTACATGATCCGCCTATCACAGGATCACCACTACCCGTAACAGGATCGCCGCTTGCAAATACACTCATAGAAGGTGCTGCTATAAGAGCAACTGTCAAAGCGCTTGCCATCATTCTTTGAATGAATTTTGTTTTCATTCTCTCTCCTCCTTATAAAATTTTGAAAATTTCATAAAATAAAATAAATTATGAAATAAGGATTTTTGAGACTTTTTAAGCATTGAAATAATACGCTACCATTTTTTTGACGGTCTAAAACTTACTGTTCAATCTTTCCATTAAGATGCGCTTTTGTTTTACAGATGTGTGTACATATAACTGTAATGTTATGTGTATGTCGGAATGTCCCATAATCTCACACAAACTTTTCGCATCAAATCCCAACTCAACGCACCTGCTTGCAAAGCAGTGTCTTAGCGCATGAAAATGAAAGATAGTAAACCCGTTATCATTCAAAAAACGTTCAAACCGATACTGCAATGTACGAGGCTCACAATATTCAACTCTTTTTCCCGGAACAACATATTCTTCCGGTTTACCTTTTTTACACTTAAGAAATTTAACCAGATTACTAGGTAACGGAATATCTCTTACGGAACTGCTTGTCTTAGGCTTCATAATATAGACTTCCGTCTCTTTTTTTTGACCTGAATATGTGCTTATCCGCTGCATTGTCTTATTGATATGAATTATTCCGGTATCCAAATCCACATCTTTCCACTGTAAGGCACATAGCTCTCCGATTCTGATTCCGGAATTGATAGCAATCAATATGCCTGCCTGTTCCGGCACCTCTTTCGTATACAGTTGCTTTTCTACTTCGTTTATAGTTTCGATGGAGGGGAGTTCTTTTTTAGAAGATTTGTTTTCTTTTTTTCCAGTGAATGATGGAATGGGAATTATATAATGAATATTTTCATGCTCATTCTCATAATATTTGAGCGCCTGTCGAAATAAGCCAAATATATTTTTAATATACTCAGAAGATAGACCGTCATCTTTTTTGGTCAAAATAAATTTCCGTACCTTGTCAACAGTCAACATCTCCGGATACATTTGCGCCCAATACGGTAACAGATGGTTTTCGACAATTTTTCGATAATTTGCATAAGTTGACGGTTTCCAATCTTTTCTTTTCTGTTCCAGCCAGAAATATAGGATAACCCCTATTGTATCCCCCTTTCCTCTGATATCACCGTATTTTTCTATATATTTTTGCATCTTCTTCCTTACTTCATTATAGTTTTTTCCGTAAATAGAATGATATTTACGCTTTTTATTTCCATCATAACCTAAGATAACCCGTCCTTCCCATCTTCCGTCTTTACGTTTATAGATATTACGCCCTTTTCTCGCCATTTAATTTCCCTCCATTCACCATAAAATTGTAAAAAGATATTGACATAACTTGGATTTAAGTTACAATAAAAAAGAGAATTTCATAATTTATTTTATTTTATGAAGTAAGGTATTTTGTATCCGAACACTTTATACTAACAGAATAGTCAATTTATAGAAGAAAGAAAAAGGATCTTGGGAAAATATCTCAAGATCCTAAAATAATTCATCCAAAACAATGTAATATTCTCATCTTATCCGGTACTTCACCTACGGTTTTTTATTTTCTACCGCCTCTATGTTTTCTTCTCTCTTATTGTCCTCGTCTGCTGCTTTCATCTCGCGAATCACGCTCATCCCAATCGGTATTGATAACGTCAACGCACAAACATCCGACACAGCCTGACAAACCTCAACGCCCTTTAACTCCAAAAAATACGGAAGAATAGCAATAAGCGGCAAGAAAAATATTCCTTGTCTAGCCGAAGAAACGATTGACGCCTTCACTCCTTTACCGATAGATTGCAGCATCATGTTACACATAATTATCCATGAGCTCAATGGGAAAGCAATAACAGAATAGCGCAGTGCCGCCGTTCCCACTTCAATAACTTCCAAATCATCTTTACGGAAAACAGTCACAAGCTGCGGTGCAAAAATATAGACAACTACTGCCAATCCGGAAAGTACCACAAAAGCAAACTTCACACAGAACCAATAACCTTCCAGTACTCTCTTATATTTCCCCGCTCCATAATTAAACCCACAGACAGGCTGAAATCCCTGTCCGAATCCAATCAAAGCAGAGTTGGCAAACATCATAATACGGGACACAATGGACATTCCCGCAATCGCCGCATCGCCATACACACTGGCAGCATGATTTAAACAAATCGTAGCAACGCTGGCAAGTCCTTGTCTGAATAATGCCGGTATTCCCCCTCTTATAATTTCCTGATAAAAGTGCAGACTTGGTTTAAAGTTGCGGAAACGAATCCTAATATTTCCTCCTTTTGTTGCCATAACCAGAAGAAAAATAAAACTCAGATATTGGCTGATTGTAGTTGCCAGTGCCGCTCCCGCAACTCCCATTCCGCATGTAAATATTAGAATAGGATCTAAAACAATATTAATTACCGCACCCGACACAATTCCAATCATTGCATAAAACGCACTACCCTGAAAACGCATTTGGTTATTTAAAACAAGAGACGCCGTCATTGCCGGTGCGCCAAACAAAATAATTCTCAAATAAGCTACCGTATATGGCAAAATCGTCGGCGTAGAACCAAGCGCGTAGGAAAGAGGCTCAATAAAGAAAATGCAGCTAAGCATGATAATAATTCCAGCAAAAAACGATGTAAAAAACCCGACGGCAGACATTTTTTCCGCTTCCTCTATATTCCCTGCCCCTAATTTTCTTGAAATAAAATTACCTGAACCATGTCCAAACAAAAATCCCACTGCCTGAATAATCGCCATCAATGAAAAAGCAACTCCGACTGCAGCCGTAGATTGTGTATCCAGCTTACCTACAAAAAAGGTATCCGCCATATTATAAAAAGAAGTAACCAACATACTCAATATCGTCGGAACAGCAAGTCTACACACAAGTTTTTTTACCGGCTCTTTAGTCATATAGATTCTTTTTTCTTCCGCATCCGCAAATTTCATGTAATCGCCTTACCTTTCTGAAACTATACTTATTTCAGTATAGTAGCAGATAAAAATTTTTTCAATTGTATTTTCTCTTAAACGAAATGACATATATAAAAATATTTCACATACATAATTATTAATATTCTGTGTATACTATTCCTAATCCATAATATTTCTACTTATCTTACACAGAAAGGAATTTTACATGAACCCAAAAGCATTATTTCAACTATCTTATGGTCTGTATGTAGTTTCAACAAAACACGACAAAAAAATGAATGGATGTATTATCAATACGGTAACGCAGGTGACAGATAACCCGAAACAAATTGTGGTTGCAATTAATAAAGACAACCTAACCTGTGAATTAATTCAAAAATCCGGGATATTAGCGGTTTCCGTACTATCTGAAACAGCTCCATTTTCTCTCTTTCAACATTTTGGATTCCAAAGCGGAAGAAATACTGATAAATTTGTAGACTTTCCTTTTTCCATGACTAAACAAGAACTTCCTTATTTGCACGAACACACTACGGCATATTTAGACTGTAAAGTTGTAAATAGTTTTGACTGTGGAAGCCATATGCTGTTCCTTGCTCTCGTATCGGATTGTGAGGTTCTTTCCGGCGAAAAAGCAATGACTTATTCTTTTTATCATGAATTTGTAAAACCACAGCCTGCTGCCTCTTCTTCCAAAGGATGGCGCTGCGTAGTCTGCGGCTATATTTATGAAGGAGAAGAACTCCCTCCTGATTTTGTGTGTCCTTGGTGTAAACACGGTGTAGAAGATTTCGAGAAAATCACTTGATCATAATTCCTTCTTCTTCCGCTCTCAGTTTACACCCGTTTTCATAAGAGCCAATTTCACATATTTCAGCTCTCTTTTGCTTCATACAGAAATCGCAGGAAGGACAAGGCTTTTTCTCCCCGGCAAAATTACGGGGAAGCGCCTGTCCTTTCTCATTATGTCTGCATGTACTGCACCAACAGAGAGAACATTCTTTATATAATATAACTTGATTTTCTTCACTTTGTTTCTCTGATTCTATATGTTCACTTTTTACAGAAATACTTTTTTCTTCCTGTGATATATAATCGAATAGATTTAATTGTCCTTCTACCTGTTTCTTCATAGATATAATCCTTTGTATATTCATAAATATTAATTTACGGCTTAATTATTATTTTAACACTTATCTTTCATATTATCAAAATCTACAAATTTAATATTTTAACTATCTTCTCTAAAAAATCTATATTGAGTACTATGTAAATAATGATTTATTACTTTATCCATGATATGATAAAAAAGCCCGTATTTATAGGATTGCAACCTGAAATTTACATGAAAAAATTTAAAAGCAACACGAAAGTGATAGAATTTACATCCATGTTTTTCTAAAATACATGATAGATAATGACCGGTCATAATAAAAAGTGCTTCATAAAGTTGAAGTTACAAAACAATCACAATTAAGAAAGGACTAAAAAATGAGCTTAGGGGAAAATCTACAATATTTAAGAAAAAGAGACAATATCACACAGGAACAACTGGCGGAACAGCTTGAGGTATCAAGGCAATCCGTATCTAAATGGGAATCCGATACCACATATCCCGAAATGGAAAAATTATTTCAATTATGTCAGATATTTCATTGCAGTATTGATGATTTTGTACAGGGAACTATTAAAGATGTCAATTTAGAAGAAAAAAAAGAATACGACAGACATATGAATGAATTCAGCAAATTTATATCTCTTGGTGTTGGATTAATCTTTTTGGGCATTTGTTCTATGTTTTTTATTTACGGATGTAACTTTTTTGTAGGAAGGGGAGAAGTGATTAGGGAAGAATTTTCTACTATGATACTTCTTGTTTTCCTGACAATCAGTGTAGCAATTTTAATTATAGCAGGAATACAACATTCTGATTTTATTAAGAAACATCCAATTGTTGAGAATTTCTATTCACAAAATGAAATAGATGCTTTTAATAAGAAATTTTCAATCATGATTGCTGCAGGCGTATCTGCTATTTTAATAGGAATCATCATTATCATGGGATTAGATGCCGCCTATCCGCAGATAGATTATTATGAATATTTAGAGTCTTTAGAATCATCTTTCTTTATGTTCTGTATTATGATTGGTGTAACAGTCATTGTTTATGCAAGTTTACAGAAATCCAAATACAATATTGACGAATACAATAAAGAGCATGATATAAATTCAAGAGAATATAAAAAATCAGAACAAAAGAGTCGTGCCTGCGGATGTATTATGCTTATCTCTACAATTATCTATCTGCTCTTTGGATTCATAAGAGGCGGATGGGGAATGCCGTATGTTGTTATATTTGCAGTAGGTGGCATATGCTGCGCAATTGCATCAATTATAATCAATGCAAAAAATAATTAAATATACCACAAGCCATAAAAGCTGTTAAAGTAATTATTTGTACTTTAACAGCTTTTAACTATCGACTTCATGAATTAATGTACAAATTCCCTAAATGCCATCTCCCAATATTTCTCAGGGATATCCGGCCAAATCACGCTTCCTTCTGCCTCCTCACATAATTTTTTTACAAGCTGAAGACATGGAGACGTATAATCATCTCCGGTAGACAGTGCGTGGAGATTCAATTTAGACCAATAAAATGCCTTTTCCATGATCCCGGATGTTTTAAATTCTTCTTTTACAGCATCCACATTATAATCTAATTGAAAAAATTCTTCCTCCCATCCTTTATCTGTCCCGTGCAATATCATATATTGTGTCTTTCCATCATGATACCACGGAATTCCTACCGAACCGGGATGAATCAGCTTCTTACTGCCAAATTGCATAATTTCCTGCGTATGAGTGTGTCCGCCAATCAATAAATCGACATCCAGATTAGATATAATATTTTCTAAATTTTCATTTTCCGGTTTTAATAATTCACTGGATGACGTCAGAGAACCATGACAATAACGAAAACTAGGATATCCTCTTTTTGTATAGATTCCTTGAATATCCAAACTTTCATAAAAATCAAAATCTTTATTCGTCAGATTCTCATAAGTATAGAGCAGATTGCCGCTGGCAGAAGAATAAGTCCATCTTTCTTCGGGATGATTTCTATGATTCAACATATAATCTTCTCTGTTTCCTCTGATAAAATAACAGCGATATTTTCGCTTCATCTCATAAATTACTTTCATTGTTCGTTGCGGATAAGGACAATCACTGACATAATCTCCCAGAAAAATAAATTCGTCTACATTTCTGTCAAGAGCATGAGTAATACAAGTTTCTAATGCAATATGATTACTGTGAATATCTCCGATTACTGCTAATTTTAACATATTAAATCTATCCTTATTTTGTAAAATTTTTTAAAACTCCGGAAAGCTCATTTAAACCTTCCGGAGTTTTTCATTGTATCATAAATTATTCGGAATCAGTATCTTCTATCGGCAAAGTTACTTCTTCATTTGTGTCATCAGGTATGTTATATTTCTCTTCTTCCGGAATTTCTTCCATAGCGTCTTCAATATTTTCAAATTCCTGATTACCGTCGCTTAATTTCTCACGTACTTTGGCAATCTTGGCAACTTTAACGTTATCATCCAAATTAATCATCTTAACGCCTGAAGTAATTCTTCCGAGTGTGGATATATCTTCCATACGAAGCTGTATAATAATTCCTTCGGTAGTAATCATCATGATTTCATGATCGTCATTGACTGCCTTTACGCCGACTACATCACCTGTCTTCTCGGTAATCTTATAGCATTTCACACCTTTGCCGCCACGTTTCTGTACCGTAAATTCTTCTAAGTAAGTACGTTTACCCATACCATTCTCAGATACGATCAGAAGAGAATCACCTTGATGGTCAAGCTGCATACCGACTATTTCATCTCCGTCAGACAGATTCATACCGATTACTCCCATGGAAGCTCGTCCTGTATGACGCACATCTGTTTCTTTAAAACGAATACACATACCCAGTTTTGTTATCAGGAAAATTTCCGTTTCCATGGAAGTGGTCTTAACTTCAATTAATTCATCATCTTCACGAAGATTGATAGCCATAAGACCATTCTTTCGAACATTGCTGAATTCCATCACAGAAGTTTTCTTAACAATACCTCTTTTTGTTACCATGAAAAGATTTTTATTCTCTTCATATGCTTTAATCGGAATCATAGCAGATATTTTTTCTCCCGGATTCAATTGCAAAATATTTACAATTGCAATCCCTCTGGAAGTACGGCTTGATTCCGGAATTTCATAGGCTTTCAGACGATACACACGACCTAAATTCGTAAAAAACATCAGATAATGATGAGTCGTCGTCATAAGAAGATCCTCAATATAATCTTCTTCAATTGTCTGCATTCCTTTAATTCCTTTACCGCCGCGGTTTTGTGCCTTGAAATTATCTACAGTCATACGTTTCACATAACCAAGACTGGTCATAGCAATAACTGTATTTTCTTTCGGGATCAAATCTTCCATGTTAATATCATAGATATCAAAACCAATTTGACTTCTTCTGTCATCACCATATTTCTCAGCAGTAATGAGCATTTCTTCTTTGATGACTCCAAGAAGTAATTTCTCATCAGCAAGAATCGCTTTTAATTCGGCGATTTTAGCCAATAATTCTTTATGCTCATTCTCAAGTTTCTCTCTTTCCAAGCCTGTCAGAGCACGCAGACGCATATCCACGATTGCCTGAGCCTGAACATCAGAAAGTCCAAAACGTTCAATTAATCTTTCTTTTGCAATTTGAGTTGTCTGACTGCTTCTGATAATCTGAATCACTTCATCAATGTGATCTAATGCAATCAGCAATCCTTGTAAAATATGATCCCTTTCTTCTGCTTTGTTGAGGTCATATCTAGTTCTTCTTGTAACTACCTCTTCCTGATGCTTTAGATAATGGGTAAGCATATCAAGAAGATTCATGACTTTCGGTTCATTGTTAACAAGAGCCAGCATGATAACGCCGAAGGAATCCTGTAACTGCGTATGTTTATATAACTGATTCAGAATAACGTTAGCATTAGCATCCTTACGAAGTTCTATAACAATTCTCATACCTTCGCGGTTTGTCTCGTCTCTAAGATCAGTGATTCCATCAATTTTCTTTAATTTAACCAAATCGGCAATCTTAAGAATAAGGTTTGCCTTATTTACCATGTAAGGAAGTTCTGTCACAATAATACGACTCTTACCGTTAGGCATTGTCTCAATATCTGTCACGGCACGAACCCTTACCTTACCCCTTCCGGTACGATACGCTTCCTCTGCTCCCCTTGTTCCAAGTATAATACCTCCGGTAGGAAAATCAGGAGCTTTGACAATATTTAATATCTCTTCTATTTCAGTCTGTCTGTTTTCAATTACTCTGTTATCTATGATTTTAACAACAGCATTTACCACTTCACGAAGATTATGAGGCGGTATATTAGTAGCCATACCGACTGCAATACCTGAAGTACCGTTAACAAGCAGATTAGGGTACCGGCTTGGAAGTACGGTTGGTTCCTTCTCCGTATCATCAAAGTTCGGTACAAAATCTACAGTATCTTTATTGATATCTGCAAGAAGTTCCATAGATATCTTACTCAGTCTCGCTTCAGTATAACGCATGGCAGCAGCGCCATCACCGTCCACAGAACCAAAGTTACCGTGACCGTCAACAAGCGGATAACGAGTTGACCATTCTTGTGCCATATTAACCAATGCACCATAGATAGAACTATCTCCATGAGGATGATACTTACCCATTGTATCACCGACAATACGTGCACTTTTTCTGTGAGGCTTGTCCGGACCATTGTTTAATTCAATCATGGAATACAGAACTCTACGCTGTACAGGTTTTAATCCGTCTCTTACATCGGGAAGCGCACGAGCCGCAATAACACTCATGGCATAGTCAATATAAGAATCTTCCATTTTTTTCTTAAGGTCTACTTCCTCGATTTTATCAAAAATTTGATCGTCCATTCTGTAACCATGTACCTTTCCTAAATGTCCAGATTTTTAACAAACTTCGCATTTTCTTCAATAAAGATTCGGCGAGGTTCTACTTTATCGCCCATCAATGTATTAAAAGTAAGATCAACTTCGGACTCTTCTTCTTCATTGATATTTACTCTAAGAAGAATACGTTTTTCAGGATCCATAGTTGTTTCCCACAACTGATCGGCATCCATCTCTCCTAATCCTTTATAACGTTGAATTTTGTTATTCTGATCACGACCTACCTCAGCAAGAATTTTCTCTAATTCCTCATCGCTGTATGCATACCATACCTGTCTGTTTTTCTCCAATTTGTACAAAGGAGGTTTTGCCAGATAAACATGTCCTTGTTTAATAAGTTCCGGCATAAAACGATAAATGAAGGTAAGCATCAACGTAGCAATATGAGCTCCGTCAACATCGGCATCCGTCATAATAATAATCTTATCATAACGAAGTTTACTGATATCGAAATCATCATGTATACCTGTTCCGAATGCTGTAATCATAGCTTTGATTTCAGCATTGGCATATATCTTATCGAGTCTTGCTTTTTCCACATTTAATATCTTACCGCGAAGAGGAAGAATTGCCTGCGTTGCACGACTTCTGGCAGTCTTAGCGGAACCTCCCGCGGAATCACCCTCTACGATATATATTTCACAATTCTTAGGATCTTTATCTGAACAGTCAGCTAATTTACCCGGAAGAGCGCTTCCTTCAAGAGCCGTTTTACGACGTGTCAAATCTCTTGCTTTTCTTGCTGCTTCCCTTGCACGCTGCGCTAGGATTGATTTTTCACAGATTGTCTTGGCAACTGCGGGATTCTGTTCTAAAAAATAAGTAAGTTGTTCGCTGACTACGTTATCAACAGCTCCCCTTGCCTCAGAATTACCCAATTTCTGCTTTGTTTGTCCTTCAAACTGCGGATCTTCAATCTTAATACTTATAATAGCCGTAAGACCTTCTCGTATATCTTCACCTGAAAGATTTGCTTCATTATCTTTTAACAATTTATTATTTCGCGCATAATCGTTAAATGTTTTAGTCAACGCATTTCTGAAACCTACTAAATGAGTACCGCCTTCAGGTGTGTTAATATTATTTACAAATGTATAAACACTTTCATTATAAGAATCATTATGCTGCAGTGCTACTTCTACATAAACACCATTCTTAGAGCCTTCAAAATACATTACATCATTGTAAAGAGCTTCTTTACTCTTATTCAAATATGTAACAAATTCTTTAATACCTCCTTCATAATGAAACTCTTTCTTCTGTTCTTTACCTTCTCTTGCATCAATCAGGACAATTTTTAATCCTTTGGTAAGAAAAGCAGTTTCACGGAGTCTTGTTTTTAATGTATCATAGTCATATACTGTTTCTTCAAAAATCGTTCCATCAGGTTTAAAATGAACTCTCGTACCCGTTTTTTCCGGTTCACAATCTCCAACAACTTCCAAAGGATAACATACATGTCCTCTTTCATAACGCTGCCTATATACTTTTCCCTCGGAACAGATTTCCACTTCCAACCAATCAGAAAGCGCATTAACAACAGAGGCTCCCACACCGTGCAAACCTCCGGACACTTTATATCCTCCGCCGCCAAACTTACCGCCTGCATGAAGAATCGTAAATACAACTTCCACCGCAGGAATACCCGCTTTTTGGTTAATTCCTACAGGAATACCCCTTCCGTCATCCTCTACAATAATAGAATTATCTTCATTGATAGTCACATATATTGTATTACAAAATCCCGCAAGCGCTTCATCCACCGAATTATCAACAATTTCATATACAAGATGATGAAGACCTCTCAAAGAGGTACTTCCTATATACATTCCCGGTCTTTTTCTGACAGCTTCGAGACCTTCCAGAATCTGTATTTGATCTGCTCCATATTCATTAGCCATTTATTCACCATGCCCTTCTTTGCTGCAACTATTTATATGCTGCAATCAGTAAACCCTTATTCATTGAAACATCAATATCTATTATTTTTCATCTAAATTGTTATTTACTATTGTACCATTCTCTATATGAAAAACTTTGTCGATTTCAAATCTGTTATTCACAAATTCATCCAAACCTGTACAAGTAATAATAGTTTGAATATCGCCTATCGTACTGAGCAGATAATTCTGTCTGTTACTGTCAAGTTCCGACAATACATCGTCTAAAAGAAGTACCGGATTTTCCTTCGTTATTTTCTTAACCAATTCTATTTCCGATAATTTGAGAGACAATGCCGCCGTTCTCTGTTGTCCTTGAGAACCGAATTTGCGAATATCAATATTTCCTACCGTAAAGCAAAAATCATCTCTGTGAGGACCTGTCGTGGTTTGTTTTAGTTTAATATCTTTTTCCTGATTCATGTTTAGAACTTTATCATAATCTTCTATCATGACATCAGGTTCATATTGAATCACTAAATCTTCTTTGCCACCCGACAATTTTCTATGTATCTCTAATATGATTTCATTTAATTGTTCTACAAATAATTTCCTTCTCTCTATAATCTTACTTCCAAAAGAAATAAGCTGAGAATCCCATATATTCAAAGTATCTCTGAGAGACGGATTAAAATACATGTCTTTGAGAAGTTTATTGCGTTGATTTACGATTTTGTTGTAATGATTAAGATTATAGAGATAAAATTGATCTAATTGACACAACTCCATATCTACAAATCTTCTTCTCTCCGCAGGACCGTTTTTGATAATGCTCAAATCTTCCGGAGAAAAGAAAACTACGTTTAATAAACCTATTAATTCTGCTGCTTTTTTAATTTTCTGCCCATCTATTGCTATTCCCTTAGACTTATTCTTTCGAAGATGCATATCAACTCTCGTCTCTACACCATCTTTTTCAAGATAAGTCCTTATATGAGCTTCTTCTTTATCAAAATTAACAATATCTCTATCCTTACTTCCTTTATGAGATTTCGTAATAGCAGACAAATATATGGCTTCCAGAATATTAGTTTTACCCTGTGCATTATCACCATATAAAATATTTGTTCCGTCGCTAAACTCAATATGTAAAGATTCGTAATTCCTGAAATCTGCTAATTCTAATGATTTTATAATCATCAGTTTTCTACCCTAACCTGCTGCCCATCAAACTCTATCACATCACCGGGATATATCTTTTTTCCACGTTGAACTTCCACCTCGCCGTTCAATTTGACAAATCCCTCTTGTATTTCTATCTTTGCATCCACACCGGAATCTACTAACCCGGCTAATTTCAACAATTGACCAAGTTTGATATGCTCATCTTTTATTTTAATTATTTCCATATTTTGCTTCTTTATACCTTTATGAGAAAATCAAATTATATAATAGTCTCATACCCAAAATGTTTTACTCATTATCTATCAATATCAGTTTACAGTCGTAAAGTTAACCGGAAGAATCACATAAATATATGATTCATCACTGTTTCTGATAAAGCATGGAGCCTTCGGATTAACCATATAAAGATCTACTTCTTCATCTTCTATTACACGCAAAGAATCAATCAGGAATTTAGGATTAAAACCAATCATAAGATCCTTTCCTTCTTTGGTAATATCTATTTCCTCATCCATACTTCCCACAGTGGAATTCATTTTAAGTTCCATTGCTGCATCTGATATGTTAATAATAATAGGTTTTTTATCACCTTCTTTTACAAGAAGCGTAGCTCTGTCGATACAATCCAACAATTCTTTCTTATTAATCTTTACTTTTGTTTCATAATCACTGGAAAGCATCTGGTCAATCTTGAAATATTCACCTTCTATCAACCTTGATACAACAATTGTTCTGTTAAATTCAAATAAAATGTGTTTGTCCGTGAAATAAATATTTACATCCTTATCCATATCCCCTGAAAGTATTTTACTTATTTCATTTAATGTTTTTCCCGGAACTACTACTTTTTTATTTTCATAAGAATTTTTCATTCTTATCTTTCTGATTGAAATTCTATGACCGTCAAGAGAAACTACTTTTAAAGTATTATTATTAATTTCAAATAGTTCTCCTGTCATTAATTTATTATTATCATTATCGGAAATAGAGAATATTGTCTGTCTTATTACTTCTTTCAGAGTAAACTGAGATACTATGACACTGTCGTTTCTCTCGATTTCCGGAAGAAATGAAAAATCTTCTCCTGATTTTCCTATAATATTAAATTTCGCCTTTTCACAGGTAATAGTTGTCTTGTAAGAATCTGTTGTTTCTATTGTAATATCATTGTCCGGAAGTTTTCTTACAATTTCTAAGAAAATCTTTGCATCAAGCGCAATAATACCTTTATCTATTATTTCACCTTCAATCGTTGTTTCAATACCTAATTCCATATCATTAGCTGTTAATTTAATTTCACCATTCCTTGTATCAACAAGTATACATTCCAGAATAGACATTGTAGTTTTACTGGGAACAGCTTTGGAAACAATTTGAACACCATTTAACAAATTAGATTTTGTACATACAATTTTCATTTGTGTATATTTTCCTTTCTTACATATGAACAATAATTTAAGGCGCCATAAAGATATATATTTATAATTAATTTAGTATTATTAGTAATAATAGATGTTGATATGTGTATAACCTTATCTATTATACTATTTTTCAATAAAAATTAAAACGAATAAGATGTTAAAAACTTCTTATAACTTGAAAATAATTTGTAAGTTATAAACATTGTGTTTTTCATATGATTTTATATAAAAATTATGAAATCATATTATCAACGTTATTTACACATCGTTTGTGGACAAGAATTAGGAAGGATTTATTTTCTTCTTAATGATCTCTATTTTGTTTCTAAGTTCCTCGTTTATTTCCAGCTCTGTTGTTATTTTGTTGATTCCGTGAATAACAGTTGTGTGATCCTTTTTACCGAGAAGTTTTGCAATACTGGCAAGAGAAGTATCTGTTAAAGTCCTGCACAAATACATAACTACTTGTCTTGGCTGTACAAATTCTGAGTTTCTCTTTTTAGAAGTAATATCTTCCGGGTTAACACCAAAATGTTCAGATACTACATCTATAATAAGAGAAGGAGTAATTTCTTTCGGTTGATCAGGATATATAACATCTTTTAATGCTTCTTCTGCATATTCTAAGTTGATATCTACATTATTTAATTTAGAGAATGCTATAATTTTATTAAAAGCTCCCTCTAATTCTCTTATATTTGATTTGATATTATTGGCAATATATTGAAATACTTCATCATCAATATCTTTTTTATGATAGATTTCCGCATTTTTCTTTAATATAGCCATTCTTGTTTCATAGTCAGGGGGCTGTATATCTGCAATGAGTCCCCATTCAAATCTGGATCTGAATCTTTCTTCCAAAGTATCCATTTCTTTAGGAGGTTTATCAGAAGAAAGAATAATCTGTTTACCGACAGAATGGAGTGTATTAAATGTATGGAAAAATTCTTCCTGTGTACTTTCTTTTCCTATAATAAATTGTATATCGTCTATGAGAAGTACGTCTACTGTTCTGTACTTTTCTCTGAGCATATTCATTTTGGTGGCATCACCGCTTCTGATGCAGTCAATCACTTCATTTGTAAATACTTCAGATGTAACATATAAAATTTTCATATTAGGATTTTCTTCTAATATAAAATGTCCTATGGAATGCATTAAATGTGTTTTGCCAAGACCTGCTCCTCCGTATATATAAAGAGGATTATATACTTTGCCCGGAGATTCAGCCACGGCAAGAGAAGCAGAGTGGGCAAATTTATTGTTGCTGCCTACCACAAAAGTATTAAATTTATATTTAGGATTAAGATTTGAATTTTCATAATTCATATTGTAAACAGGATTTGTCAGATAAGCCTTGTTTGCCTCTTCATTTTCAATATCTTTTTCCAATATAAAAGCAATATCATAAGTATGATTCATCATCTCAGATATTGTGACTTGAAAATAACTTCTATACTTGGATGATATATAATTTAAGGCATGAGCCTGATCAGACGGAATCATGATAGTAACAACATTATCCTTCACCTGATGAAAAGTGAGGGGGATAATCCAAGTAGAGTAAGAAATATCAGACAGTTCGTACTCTTTTCTCAATGTTTCTTTGATTAGGTCCCAATTTTCTTTGATAGAATCCATGCTTTAACTCCGTTTACTAATTTACAATAACATCGAAATTACCCTACAATATATAATAATACAAATGGGCTGAAATTTCAAATGATAAGTTTTCCACATAATTTCACAATAAATATCAACAAGTTTACATATTTTTTTAAACATTCAAATATAATGTGTATAACTTGTCTTAATCATATAAACATATTATTTAAGCCAATATTAAACAAAAAAATAAGTTATTAGCATTAGAATAACAAGTTATCCACATTTTATAAACATTCTGTGGATATATTTATGTAAAGTGGATAAAAAAAATATTTTTTTCAATTATGAGATTTATTTCGCAAACTCGGAAATACATATACAAGATATAGTATGAGAATTAGAATTTAAATAACAAAATGTAGAACAATAAAAAAATATAGAATTTATAGATATTTTTATGATTTTTTAAGGATAAAAAAATGGCGTATTTACTTGACGTTTCTTCATTAATTATATATAATCAACATGTTGTTTTTCCAATTAATGTTTAAAATGTCTGCCTTATATAAATATTAAGGTTTGTAAAAAGGAGGTGCATCGGTATGAAAATGACTTATCAGCCCAAAAAGAGACAGAGATCTAAAGTACACGGATTCAGAAAGAGAATGAGTACTCCGGGCGGAAGAAAAGTAATCGCAGCAAGACGTGCAAAAGGAAGAAAGAAATTATCAGCATAGGGCGCAGGTATGTGCCCTTTTTTTCTCCGTATAAATAAGTAATAAGAAAGGTACGGTCGAAAATGGTTTTTTCAGAATCCCTGAAGAAAAATCAAGATTTCCAGAATGTTTACAGAAACGGTAAAAGTTATGCTAACAAATATTTGGTAATGTATGTATTGGAAAACAACACTGATAAAAACAGACTGGGAATATCCGCCAGTAAGAAGGTAGGAAACAGTGTCGTAAGACACAGATTTGCCAGACTGGTGAGAGAGAGTTACCGGCTACATGAAAATATATTTAATAGTGGTTTAGATATAGTAGTCGTTGCAAGAAAAAGTGCGGCTTCGGTTGGTTATAGAGAAATCGAAAGTGCGTTATTACATCTTTCAAAACTTCATCATATTATTAAGATATATTTTTATGTTGAAGAATAATTTGCCCTGCAAATTGATTAGAAATTGATATGAAAAAATTATTTATTTATCTTATTAAATTCTATAGAAAATATATTTCTCCTATGAAGAGCACAAAATGTCCTTATTATCCTACTTGTTCGGAGTATGGTTTGGAAGCGGTTGAAAAGTATGGAGCTTTCAAAGGAGGTCTTATGGCGCTTTGGAGAATATGCAGATGTAATCCTTTTTCAAAAGGTGGTTATGATCCTGTTCCGTAAAGGAGCAGAGAAAAATTAAGGAGGTAATCCGTTAGTGTTAGGTGTTTTATTGACAAAAGATACCGGTAGAATACTTGGTCCCATTGTAAAGCTTCTGGGATATATTATGGAAGGTATCTTTTATGTTTTGGATAAAATAGGCATTCCTAATATCGGACTTGCTATCATATTATTTACAATAGTTATGTATCTTCTTATGATGCCTCTTACGATCAAACAGCAGAAATTCTCTAAATTATCTGCAAAGATGAATCCTGAACTTCAGGCAATTCAGGCAAAGTATAAGAATAAAAAAGATAATGATTCTATGATGGCGATGAATATGGAGACAAAAGCTGTTTATGCAAAATACGGTGTTTCTCCGACCGGAAGTTGTCTTCAGTTATTAATTCAGATGCCTATTTTGCTTGCATTATACCGTGTTATTTATAATATGCCGGCTTATGTAGGAAAGATTAAAGAAGCATTTTTTCCTTTAGTTGATAATTTAATTGCACAGGCTGGAAGTTCAGAATTTGTTCAGTCTTTTACTCAAGCCAGAATGTATGCAAAGCAGTTTTCAAATGAGTCTTTTACAGGCGGCGTGACAACTTATGTGCAGAATACATTTATTGACGTATTGAATAAAGCCTCTTCTGCGGAATGGCTTAGTATTGCAGACAAGTTTCCTTCTTTGTCTGCAGATGTAGATCATACACTTGACTTATTAAATCAGTATAATAATTTCTTGGGTTTAAATATTGCTAATTCACCCTCTTTTACTGTAAAAGAAGCTATGTCTTCAGGTTCTTATCTGATGGTGGTTGCAGCTCTTGCAATTCCGATTTTATCTGCTGTAACACAATGGATTAATGTAAAATTAATGCCGCAGCAGAATACGCAGCAAGATAATAAGAATGCTAACGATCAGCAGGCAGCCATGATGCAGTCTATGAAGACCATGAATATGATGATGCCTATTATGTCGGCAATTTTTTGTTATACGCTTCCTGCAGGTATGGGATTATACTGGGTGGCTGGTGCTGTTGTGAGAAGTATTCAGCAGGTTGTAATTAATAAACACATTGATAAGATGGATTTGGATGAGCTTATTAAGAATAATGAAGAAAAATCCAAGAAAAAGATGGAAAAAGCCGGTGTCAGGGCAGAACAGATGGCAGCTTATGCAAATATGAATACAAAAAATGTAAGTAATATTTCTAAGAAACAGTCTGTTCCTACGATGACTCAGGAGGAAAAAGAAGAAGAAATTAAGAAATCTACAGAATATTACAATAAAAATGCTAAACCGGGAAGTATGATGTCAAAGGCAAATATGGTAAGGCAGTATAATGAAAAAAATAATAAATAATAGATTGGAGGATTGATTATTTATGGAATTTATTGAAGTATCTGCAAAGACAGTTAATGATGCAATTACAGAAGCATGTCAGAAATTAATTGTAACCAGCGACAAATTAGAATTTGAAGTAATAGAAGAAGGTTCTTCAGGATTCTTAGGAATCGGTTCTAAACCTGCTATCATTAAAGCAAGAATCAAATCTTCCGTGGAAGATACTGCTAAAGATTTCTTAAAAGATGTATTTGCTGCTATGGATATGACAGTTGTTGTAGATGTGAAATATGATGAAACAGATAATTCTATGGAAGTCATCTTGAGTGGCGACGAGATGGGTGTTTTAATCGGTAAGAGAGGACAAACATTAGATTCTTTGCAGTATCTTGTATCTCTGGTAGTAAATAAAAATGTTGAGAACTATATCAGAGTTAAAGTTGATACGGAAAATTATCGTCAGAGAAGAAAAGAGACTCTTGAAAATCTGGCAAAGAATATTTCATATAAGGTTAAGAGAACAAAAAGACCTGTTTCTTTAGAACCTATGAATCCTTATGAGAGAAGGATTATACATTCTGCTCTTCAAAATGACAAGTATGTTACGACACATAGTGAAGGGGACGAACCTTTCAGACATGTGGTAGTTGTTCTGAAAAAGTATGATAGAAATAATTAATGTAAACATATTGTTTGGAAATAACAAATAATGATACAGAAATAATAAAAACAGCAGGAATTTATATTCTTGCTGTTTTTATCAAAATGGAGATTTATATGAAGACGGATACAATAGCGGCAATTGCGACTGCTGTATCAGATTCCGGTATAGGCATTATAAGGATCAGTGGTGAAGATGCAATTGTCATCGTTAATAATATATTTAGAAACATTAAAGATGAGAAATCTTTATTTAAATATGATTCTCATACAATTCATTATGGTTTTATAGTAGATGAAAATGAGACTATCGTGGATGAAGTGATGGTTTCGATTATGAAAGCTCCCAGAAGTTATACTACGGAAGATACAGTTGAAATTAATTGTCATGGCGGCATTTTTATGATGAAAAAAATCCTTGATATTGTGTTGAAAGCAGGGGCAAGGGTAGCTGAACCGGGAGAATTTACAAAACGTGCTTTTTTGAACGGTAGAATTGATCTTTCTAAAGCAGAGGCTGTTATGGATATTATCCATGCAAAAAATGAATTTGCACTTCAATCCTCGGTAAAACAGTTAAAAGGTTCTGTTTCTGATAAGATTAGAAATTTGCGCGAAGAAATTTTATATGAAATTGCATTTATTGAATCAGCCTTAGATGATCCGGAACATATCAGCTTGGATGGTTATCATGATAGGTTGACTGTTAAAGTGAATCATATTATAAATGAATTAGATAAATTATTGAGCTCTGCAGATAATGGTAAAATATTAAAAGAAGGTATTCATACTGTTATTGTAGGAAAACCGAATGCGGGTAAATCTTCGCTTTTAAATCTTTTGATTGGCGAAGAAAAAGCGATTGTAACAGATATTGCCGGAACTACAAGAGATACACTGGAAGAATTTATTTCTTTGGATGGTATCATGTTAAATGTGATTGATACTGCGGGAATAAGAAATACTGAGGATATAGTAGAAAAAATTGGTGTAGAGCGTGCAAGAAAGATTTCTTCCAATGCTGATTTAATTCTATATGTGGTAGATTCGTCTATACCGCTTGATGAAAATGATGAAGATATTATTCGTATGGTTCAAGACAAAAAAGTAATAATACTTCTGAATAAATCTGATTTGAATGAAGTAGTAAGTGAAGAAAGTATCTCTAATGAGATAAATAAGATTCTACACAATGATAGTATATATAGAATAATTAAAACTTCCATGAAAGAAGATAATGGAATAGAAACATTGACAGATGCTATTAAAGAGTTGTTTTTTCATGGAGAGATTTCTTATAATGATGAAGTATATATTACAAATATGAGACATAAAGAAGAAATCAGAAGTGCAAAAGAAAGTATGATTCAAGTATGCAAAAGCTTAGAGATGGATATGCCGGAAGATTTTTATTCTATTGATTTAATGAGTGCTTATGTATCGCTCGGAATGATCATAGGGGAAGAAATTGGGGATGATTTAGTAAATGAAATATTCTCTAAGTTTTGTATGGGTAAGTAAAAGAATTAAAAATGAGGAATAAGATATGGCGGAAATCAGAGAAAAAGTTGATGTATGTGTAGTAGGTGCGGGACATGCCGGATGTGAGGCAGCGCTTGCTTGTGCAAGACTGGGTTTGGAGACAGTAATCTTTACGGTTAGTGTGGACAGCATTGCATTGATGCCATGTAATCCTAATGTGGGAGGTACCTCTAAAGGACATCTCGTGCGTGAGATTGATGCGCTTGGCGGAGAGATGGGCAAAAATATAGATAAAACTTTTATACAATCTAAAATGTTGAATAAATCTAAGGGTCCTGCTGTTCATTCTTTGCGTGCTCAGGCTGATAAAGCGGATTATAGTCGTGCAATGCGTAAAGTTTTGGAAAATCAAGAGCATTTAACAATAAAACAGGCGGAAGTGTGTGAGCTCCTGTCAGAGTCATATGATAGTTCTTCAGAATCTGATTGCATTGCTACTAAGAAGGTGACAGGTGTTAAGACTTTTACAGGAGCTGTTTATGAATGTAAGGCAGTTATCTTATGTACAGGTACATATTTGAAGGCAAGATGTCTGTGCGGTGAAGCAATTACATATACCGGTCCCAATGGATTACAGGCGGCTAATCACTTGACGGATTCTCTTATAAATCATGGTATTGAGATACAGCGATTTAAGACTGGTACACCTGCCAGAATGGATGGTAATACAATTGATTACAGTAAAATGGAAGAACAGCTTGGTGATGAAAAAGTGATTCCTTTTTCATTCTCAACAAACCCGGACGATGTGCAGATTGATCAAGTGTCTTGCTGGCTGACTTATACAAATGAGAAAACTCATGAGATTATTCGTGCTAATCTCGACCGTTCTCCGATTTATGCCGGAATTATAGAAGGAACAGGACCAAGATACTGTCCTTCGATTGAAGATAAAGTAGTGAAATTTGCGGATAAAGAAAGGCATCAGGTTTTTATCGAGCCTGAAGGTATTCATACAAATGAGATGTATGTAGGAGGAATGTCTTCTTCTCTTCCTGAGGATGTACAGCTTGCTATGTATCGTACCGTACCGGGATTGGAACATTGTAAGATTGTCAGGAATGCTTATGCCATTGAATATGATTGTATTAATCCGAGACAATTGTATCCTACGTTAGAATTTAAAGATATTAAAGGTTTATTCAGCGGAGGACAGTTTAACGGAAGCAGTGGCTATGAAGAGGCGGCGGCACAAGGTTTGATTGCCGGAATGAATGCTGCTCTGACTATTTTTGGTAAAGAACCAATTATTCTGGATCGTTCTCAGGCATATATTGGTGTATTGATTGATGATCTGGTAACAAAGGAAAATTTAGAACCTTATCGTATGATGACTTCCAGAGCAGAGTATCGTCTTTTACTACGTCAGGATAATGCTGATTTGAGGCTTCGTAAAATAGGATATGAAGCAGGTTTGGTTCCAGAAGAAGTATATAAAGCTACTGTTTATAAGAAGAAGTTGATTGACCGGGAAATTGAGAGATTAAAGAATACAATAATCGGAGCAGCAAAAGATAATCAGGAGTTTCTTTTATCTCATGGGAGCGCTACTTTAAAAACAGCGGCAAGTCTTGCCGAATTGATGTGTCGTCCTGAACTAAATTATAAGGTGTTATCTGAGATTGATTCAAATCGTGAACCTCTTCCTGAAGATGTGATCGAGCAGGTAGAGATTGAAATAAAGTATGAGGGATACATTGAGAGACAACATCGTCAAGTGGAGCAGTATAAGAAAATGGAAAAGAAACGCATTCCTTCTGATTTGGATTATAATGACGTCAGTTCACTTCGGTTGGAGGCAAGACAGAAGCTGATTGCATATAAACCAGTTTCCGTCGGACAAGCTTCAAGAATTTCCGGCGTATCACCGGCGGATATTTCCGTATTGCTCGTTTATTTGGAGCATTATAAAAGTAAGTCTTAGTAATCTGCATTATACGATTGAAATATTTTGCTAAACGATTTGTGAAGTGATGTTTATTAATAATATATAATTTGGGTATGTGAGGGATATTTTTTATATTGAATAATATGATGAATAAATATAATTTTGACCAATTTTATAAGGATTTGCATGAACTTCATATTAGTTTGTCGGATTCTCAAATTGAACAGTTTATCTTGTATTATGAAATGTTGATTGAAAAAAATAAAGTCGTGAATCTGACTGCCATTACGGATTTCGACGAGGTGCTTAAGAAACATTTTGTAGATAGTTTGTCATTGGTGAAAGCATATGATCTGAATCAATCTGAAGGTGGGATTACTATGATTGATATCGGAACAGGCGCCGGTTTTCCGGGAATACCGCTAAAGATTGCTTTCCCGAATCTTAATGTTACATTATTGGATTCGTTGAATAAGAGGGTTGACTTTCTAAATGAAGTAATAAGTGAATTGGGATTGGAAGGAATCGAAGCGATTCATGGCAGAGCGGAAGATTATGCTAAACCCGGTCAATTAAGAGAGAAATTTGATTTATGTGTGTCCAGAGCAGTATCCAATCTTTCTGTGCTTTTGGAATATTGTCTTCCGTATGTCAAAGTAGGAGGAAAATTTATTTCTTATAAATCAGAGAAAATTGTTGAAGAAATACGGGATGCTGAATATGCGTTACGTTTGTTAGGCGGAAAAGTTGAAGAGCAGATTTCTTTTATTCTTCCGGATTCTGATTTGTGTCGTAACTTGTTTGTAGTGGTGAAAGAAAGTATAACGCCGGATAAATATCCGAGAAAAGCGGGAATGGCAAGTAAGAAACCGCTGAAAGCTAATAAATTAATATAGGGAGAAAATGTATTCGATGAATATTTTACTTGTGGCAATCAATGCAAAATATATACATTCTAATCCTGCTGTTTTTTCTTTGAAGTCTTGTACAGGTAAATATGAGTCCTATGTTAATATAATGGAATTTACGATTAATCAGCAGTCTTCTTATATTTTGAGTGAAATTTATAAGAAGAATCCTGATGTGATTGCATTCTCATGTTATATCTGGAATCGTAATATCATTGAGAATATTATTTATGATTTGCACAAAATTTTACCGGATACGGATATTTGGGCGGGTGGTCCTGAGGTTTCTTATAATGCTTCTGAAATAATTCAAAAATGGAAACTGAGAGGTGTTATGACGGGACCAGGAGAAGGTGTTTTTGCCCGTCTGGTATCTTCTTATGTAGAAGGTCATTCTGATAACCTGCCGGTTATTCTTGACGGAAATATTATTTGTAGATTAGCATTAGATGAAATTCCTTTTTGGTATCAGGATTTAACTGATTTTGAACATCGTATTATATATTATGAGAGCAGCCGTGGATGCCCTTTTTCATGTAGTTATTGTCTTTCTTCTATTGATAAAAATATGGATTTCAGATCCGTTTGGCGTGTATGTCAGGAGCTGGATTTTTTTCTGAATCAAAAAGTTCCTCAAGTAAAGTTTGTCGATCGTACTTTTAATTGCAGAAAAAGTCATGCGTTACCGATTTTACGGCATATATTAGAAAATGATAATAAAGTTACAAACTTTCATTTTGAGATTGCGGCAGATTTGTTAGATGATGATTATTTTGAACTTTTTGAACAATTTCGTCCCGGTGCAGTTCAATTAGAAATAGGTGTTCAATCGACATGTCCGGAGACTATCCGAGAAATAGACCGTGTAACAGATTTTAAAAAAATTTCTAATGCTGTTAAAAGAATTTCTTCTTATCAAAATATTCATGTACATTTAGATTTAATAGCAGGTCTTCCATTTGAAGATTTGCTTACATTTCAGACATCTTTTAATGATGTCTATTCTTTGTATCCTGAGCAATTGCAATTGGGATTCCTTAAAGTACTAAAAGGTTCTAATATGGAATTACGTTCTATAAAATACGAATTACAATATACATATTTGCCACCCTATGAAGTACTCTCTACAAAGTGGCTTTCTTATGAAGATATATGCCGTTTGAAGCAGATAGAGGAAGTTCTGGAAATATATTATAATAGCGGTCAGTTTAGGAATACACTTAATTATTTAAATTCTTTTTTTGATACTCCTTATTCTATGTATGAATGTTTAGCTTCTTGGTATGAAGAACATCATTTATTCGGAATACAATCTTCACGCGTTCGAAAGTATGAAATTCTGTTGGAGTTTGGTATACATCATATTGAAGCTGAAACAGAGATTTTTTATGGAGATTATTCTTTAGAGTTGTGTTCAAAGATTTTATATGAATATATTACTTATGATTTATATTTGCGTGAAAATATGAAAAATCGTCCTTCCTTTATTCCGTCTTTGGAAAACAGGAAGAACGATATACGTGATATCTTATATGGTGAATCGGAATCACATATTCTATTTCCGGAATTAGCAGATTGCAATTATCGCGAACTTACCAAAATTCTGCACGTAGAAATATTCGAAGCTATTTTTGATCAACCAGCTGCCGTAATATTCTATTATGAAATGCGTGACCCACTAACAAATAATTGCGTTGTTATGAATGTACCGTTGCATGGAGATTAATATATAAAGTATTACAAAAATCTATGCTTGGCAAGCTAATTATTTATCGCATAAGAAAATTGTAATTTGTTCTATGATTTCATCTGGTGCTTCTAACTGGGGAAGATGTTTTGTTGCGGGGATGTATACATCTTCAATTGCGGCATTGTAATATTTATAGTTTTCAATTGTTGTTTTGATATCTTGTTCTTTTTCACCGCCAATCATTAAGATACTGTTATTGATTTCTTTTAATTCATGAAGAATATTCATATTCATATATTTTCCGACATAGCTTGCAAAAGCATATTTGGAATAGTATTTTCCGGTATATGCTGCCTCGAGATAATTTAAAATATATTTTTCCTTGATTTCATCAGAGTGACAGAAATATTCTTCTCTAAACATTTTTTCTAATGTATGTTTATTTGTTAATACATGATAAGTAAATGTTCCCAAAATCGGTGTTTCAAGAAAAAGTTTCATCAGTTTAGTCTGATTGGAGGGAATCTGATTTTGCAGATAAAGATTCTGCGGGTTAATACAAATTAATTTGTTAATAATATCAGGATTATTATGGCAGGCGAGCATTACAAAAGGAACAGACTCACCGGATACGATAACAGAAGTTTTCTTCTTGATTATATTTTTGATAAAATCACAGACTAATTGTTCATAGAGATTATTTGTATATGTTATAGGAGGTTTATCTGATAATCCGTATCCCAATAAATCTATAGAATATATTTCATGATTCTCAGTAAGGTTATTAATTAATCTGTGATATTCATAATTTGAACTTCCTACTGTTAAGTCATGGATAAAAAGTAATGGACTTCCACTGCCTTTTTTCTGATATCTTATTTTACCGAAACGCCAATCATAATAATTGTTTTCGGAATTTGGTAATAAATTTTTCATCGTACATAGAGAAGTATGGATTCGATTGATTACATGAATCAATGAGATAGATGAAGCTGATAATAATATTCCAGTAGTAAGTTTTTTGTTCATAGTTGGCTCCTTTATGCTTTGTATATTAATAAATAATTTATATATTTCAATTGTATTGATTACTTATATGTTTATCTTATATTGATATTATACTTGATAATTTAATTTCTTACAAATATCCATGTAAAATTATTTTCTATTACTTTTCATAATAATGGATTTAGTATATGATAAAAATAACGGAAAGGTTGTTTGACAGTGATTATAGATTTAAATGTTTTGTGCGGAGATAATTTATGGATACGGCAAATTTAGAAATTATTCAATCAATATATGATGAAATGAAGAAAGAAAAAATAAGGAAGTGCTCTGAGTTAGATGAAAGAAAAAATAGAATTTCTGAGATAGATGTATATCTTAATAGCCTTCTAAATAAAGATGAAAGCGATTTAAGAGTATTTCTTCCTCGAAAAGTGGAAGATGTATATCGTGATGTTATAGAACAGAATAATCAGCAAAAAGAGCAGTTAATTGCTGAATGTGATGAATTGGAAAAACAAATTCATTTACAGGATAGTAGGATTGATCAACTTGAAAAAGTTATTGCTGATAAATCATCTATGTTGCACGTGAAACAACTTTCTATGCTGGATGTTCAGGAAAAGGAACGTCAAAGGATAGCAAGAGATTTGCATGATACTTCTTTACAAAATCTTACACATCTTATTCATAAAGTTGAATTAAGTTCTCTTTATATAGATCAAGATCCTATTAAAGCTAAATTGGAATTAGCGACGGTTGAGAATGGAATCCGCAAAGTTATTGATGATATTAGAAATAGCATATTTGATTTACGTCCAATGACAGTTGATGATCTTGGTTTGAAGGATACGATAGAAAAGTTACTCGTTGTTTTGAATCAGGACAAACAGTTTCATGTAATAACTGATATTGATCAAATAGATAGAATATATTCTGATTCATATTTACAGGTATTATTTATTTCTATTTATAGAATTATCCAAGAGTGTGTACAGAATTCTATTAAACATTCTAAGGGAAATGAAATTATTGTAAAGTTGAAAGATTGTGGAAAAATATATCGTATCTTGGTGAAAGATAATGGTACAGGATTTGATGTGAATGAGGCGTCTAAGAAAGATAAACATTTTGGTTTATCAGTTATTAAAGAAAGAGTCCTGTTCTTGGGTGGAAAAATTAATATTGATGCGAGCTGCGGGACCACTATCGAAATTGAAGTTCCTAAGTCGGAGCTTTCTGTATAAAGAGTAGGAGAAAATTATGAAAATAAAAGTAATGATAGCAGATGATCACAGTTTGATAAGAGAGGGAATTAAACAATTATTAGAATTCGATGGAACAATTGAAGTGATGGCTGAAGCATCTAATGGAGTGGATTGTCTTAAACAATTGAAAAATATTCACCCTGATGTATTGCTATTAGATGTTAATATGCCGGAGAAAAATGGCTTGGAAGTTTTAGAGGAGATAAAAAGGAAAAATTATGACATTAAAGTTTTAATTTTGACAGTTCATAATGAATTGGAATATTTATTAAAGGCTGTTGATATTGGTGTAAATGGGTACATATTGAAAGATTCCGAATCTTCAGAATTAAAGAAAGCAATTCAAGCTGTGTTATCTGGCGAAAATTATATTCAAGCCAGTTTGATTCCTGCATTAAATAATCGATTAGCAAACAGAGATATTGATAGAGATAAAATTGAATCATTGACAAGTAGGGAATTAGAGGTATTGATTCAGGTAGCTAACGGAATGTTTAATAAAGAAATTGCTACTAGTTTAAATATTAGTGAAAGAACAGTCAAAAATCATATCTCAAATATTTTCAAGAAGATAGATGTTTCTGATAGAACTCAGGCAGCTGTTTTTGCGATTAAGAATAATATTATTACACTTTTTTAATTCTTTTGTTATTGAATGATTGCTTTGATTAGGAATAAGGAGTTTGAACTATGGTTCGTGCTGTGATATTTGATATGTTTGAAACTTTAATTACTTTATATAGCAGTCCAATATATTTTGGACGGGAGATTGCAGAGGATGTGGGAATACCTGTGGAAGAGTTTCTTTCATTATGGGAACCAACGGAATATGATCGTAGTATCGGAAAGTTAACTTTTGAAGATACGATGGAAATGATTCTTTGTAAATATAATTGTTATTCTAAAGAGCTTATTGAAAATATTAAGCAGAAGCGTATCGATACAAAGAGGGTAGCTTTTAAGCAGTTACATTCTGAAATTCTTTCTATGCTTTCTGAATTGAAAGAAAAGAAAATACTAATTGGTTTGATTAGTAATACATTTTCAGAAGAAGAAATTGTGATTCGTGAAAGTATATTGTTTCCTTATTTTGATGCTGTTTTTCTGTCTTCAGAACAAGGAGTATGTAAACCGGACAAAATGATTTTTGATAGATGTATGCAGACTCTTTCTGTGAAGCCGGAAGAGTGTCTTTATGTTGGTGATGGTGGAAGTTGTGAATTAGAAGCAGCACGAGAGCTGGGAATGGAGGCTGTTCAAGCTGTTTGGTATTTAAAAGAAAATACTATGCAGCCGGTGGGGAGAAAAGAGGAGTTTCTTGGACTTGATAATCCACTTGATGTGTTAAAATGGTGTTGAAAATAACATAGTAGGACATGTTTCACGTGAAACATTTTAAAAATATTTACCTATATTTGGATTATGGACACAAGATAATGTTTCACGTGAAACAAATTCACCCAAGATATTGTGAATGAAAGCGTGAAACATTTTATATTTATACAACAAATAGAGCGTGAAACATTTATTTGTAAATGTATTTCAGATAAATTAACTGTTTTCATGAATAATACAATTTAGAAAGTTATTTTTATCTGTAATAAATTCCTATAGATTATCCCATGATTTAGTGATATAATCGTAAACGGACAGAAAAAGAAACTATTTTGGAGAGAAACGTTTTGTCGAAATACAAAACGAAAGGTAGAGGAAGAAATAAGTATGGGAAGAACGATTGCAATAGCAAATCAGAAGGGCGGAGTTGGTAAGACAACAACTTCAATTAATTTATCTGCGTCATTAGCAGAGAAAGGAAAGAAAGTATTAGTAATTGATACGGATCCACAGGGAAATACAACAAGTGGATTTGGTGTTGAAAAAAATGATTTAGAGAATACGATTTATGAGTTGATATTAGGAGAATGTTCTATTAATGAGTGTATTTTAAGTGATGTAATTCCGGGAGTATCAGTTATTCCTTCTAATGTTAATCTGGCAGCAGCGGAGATTGAATTGATTGGAGTTGATAAGAAGGAATACATATTGAAATCAGAAGTTGATTGGATTAAGGACAAGTATGATTTTATTATTATTGATTGTCCTCCGTCATTGAATTTGCTTACTATTAATTCTATGACTACAGCAGATTCCGTGCTTGTACCTATCCAATGTGAATATTATGCGTTGGAAGGTTTAAGCCAATTAATCCATACTGTTAATTTGGTAAAGGAGAGATTGAATCCTGATTTAGATATGGAGGGCGTTGTCTTTACTATGTATGATTCCAGAACGAATCTGTCGATGCAGGTAGTGGAAAATGTCAAAAATCATTTTAAGCAGAATGTATATAATACTGTAATACCTAGAAATATCAGATTAGCGGAAGCCCCCAGTTACGGAATGCCAATTAGCATGTATGATCCTAAGTCTGCGGGTGCAGAGGCGTATATGTTACTGGCGGATGAAGTAATTAACAGAAAGGATGCATAGGAGTATGGCAGTAAAAGTAAAAAGAGGTTTAGGTAAAGGGCTGGACGCAATGATTCCTGTTCCGGAAAGTTCATCACCTGAAAAAGTAGAAAGTAAGCCGGAAGACAAAGTGTCGGAAACCATTGTTAAGATTACACAGGTAGAGCCGAACAGAGAGCAGCCAAGAAAGAATTTTGATGAAGACGCTTTGCAGGAACTGGCTGACTCTATTAAACAATTCGGACTTTTACAGCCTATTCTGGTTCAGGATAGAAAGACGTATTATGAGATTATCGCCGGTGAACGTCGATGGCGTGCTGCCAAGCTGGCAGGATTAAAAGAGGTTCCGGTTATCATTCGTGACTATACTGAGCAGGAAATTGTAGAAATATCTCTGATTGAAAATATTCAAAGAGAAGATTTAAATCCTATTGAAGAAGCACAAGCATACAAGAGACTTTTGACGGAGTTTAATTTAAAGCAGGATGAAGTGGCAGAGAGAGTTTCTAAGAGTAGAACGGCAGTGACCAATTCTATGAGACTTCTTAAATTATGCGATGAAGTGCAGCAGATGATTATAGATGATATGTTGTCTACCGGACATGCAAGAGCATTGATTTCTATTGAAGATCCGGAACAGCAGTACACAATTGCACAGAAAATATTTGATGAGAAGTTAAGTGTCCGTGATGTTGAGAAGCTTGTCAAGAATTTGAATAAGCCGGAAAAGCCTAAAAAAGAAATTGTAGAAGATAAGAGTCTGGAGATTATTTATCAAGATATAGAAGAAAAACTCAAGCAGTCTCTTGGCACAAAAGTTGAGATTTCTCCTAAGGGAAACGGAACCGGTAAAATCGAGATAGAATTTTACAATCATGATGATTTAGATAGGATTATTGAGTTGTTATCTAAATAGAAATAATCAGCCTTATTGATACAGACGATAAGAAGCAGCATAGAAAGGTACGAAGTCGATGAATTATAATTTACTCCAACAGATAGGATTAGGCAATTTAGATTTGACATATTTATTTATTGCTTCATATGTATTGGTTCTTATTTTGATTATAATAACAATTGTTCAGACAGTGAAAATTAATAAATTATCCAAACGATATAAGAAATTCATGTCGGGCAAAAATGCTAAAAGTCTGGAACAAGATATAGAAGGTATCTATGAAGACAACAAATTTATTAAGACATCAACAGAGAAAAATCACAAAGATATTCAATCATTGTACAGAAAATTTGAGAGTGCTTTTCAGAAAGTCGGTATTGTGAAATATGATGCTTATAATCAGATGGGAGGACAGCTTAGTTTTTCACTTGCACTTTTAGATGAAAACGATAATGGCTTTGTATTAAACTCTGTCCATGGCGCAGAAGGTTGTTATACTTATACGAAAGAAATTAAAAACGGAATGTGCGAAATCTCTTTAGGGGATGAAGAGAAAAGAGCATTAGATATTGCTATGGATATGATAATAGAAGAATAAATAGATATATAATTAGGGATGTGAGATTTGGGGTACAAATAGGGGATATAGAATTGATGATACAAATAAGGGTGTAGTGGGATAAAAATATGAAGGTATGCAATGTTGAAGAATTGGTAGGAGAGGAGATTTTGGCAAAAGATGTTTTTACGCCGGAATATCAGATACTCCTGTCTATGGGGACACAATTAAAAAAAGAATATATTGAAAAACTTATTGAGCTTCAAGTCAAAGAAGTATGGATTGAAGAGAAAGAACCACATGCTAAGAGAGTTGTAATTCTTAAAGAGGAAGTTGAGGAGTCTTTTAAATCTAAAGTAAAGAGTATTTTGGAAAAACATACTTATAGTCATAACGAAGAATTGGAAGAGCTATGTCAAACGGCAGATCGTATTATCACAAATATTCTTGAAGAGGATGAAGTAGTAGAACAAATATATGATATTAAAGGAAGAAGTTCTGATATTTATGAACACTCTATCAGTATATGTAGTTTTGCTACAATCGTAGCATTAAAGATGAAGATTCCGAAACACATAATACATGACATAGGTGTCAGTTGTTTATTACATGATTTAGGGCTTCGCTATCTGACAATTGACTATACGGATATTGATTTCTCTCAACTCCCGGAATCGGAATGTGCGGAATATAAAAAGCATCCGATTTATGGGTATACGGCTCTACGCGGTGAAAATTGGATTTCCAATGCAAGTAAAAATATGATATTATATCACCATGAGCGTTTGGACGGATCCGGATATCCCCTTAAGGCAACGGATATTTCTAAAGAGTGCAGGATTATACAAGTTTGTGATGCATTTGATGAAATGATATGCGGAATCGGATGTAAGCGCGTGAAAGTATATGAAGCGATAGAGTATTTGAAAAATTACAGGAACATTAAATTTGACGCTGAGATAGTCGATATCTTTTTAGAATTTACGGCAGTTTATCCCGCAGGAACTACTGTGCGGACAAGCGAGCGGGAAGTCGGGGTTGTTCTATATCAGAATAAAGAGTTTCCGGACAGACCGGTTTTGCGTATTATGAAAGATAAAGATGGTAATAGTGTTGATGTAGTTAAAGATTTGATAGAAGTCAATAATGTATATATAGAAGAAGCTATTGATTAGCGTAAGAAAACTTTTAAAGTTTACACCAGAGCAATATGCAGGAGGAAGAATATTATGATAGACATTAAATTTTTAAGGGAAAATCCCGATATTGTTAAGGACAATATTAAGAAGAAGTTTCAGGATAGTAAACTTTCTTTAGTGGATGAAGTAATTGAATTGGATGCGGAAGTCCGTAAAACACAACAGGAAGCCGATGATATCCGCGCCAACAGGAACAAAATCTCTAAAGAAATCGGCGCGCTTATGGGACAGGGTAAGAAAGAGGAAGCCGAAGCAAAGAAAGCAGAAGTTGCTGCAAATGCTACCCGTCTTGCTGAATTGGAAGCAAAAGAGAGCGAGCTTCGTGAGAAGATCAGGAAAAATATGATGACGATTCCGAACATTATTGATCCTTCAGTGCCGATTGGTAAAGACGATTCGGAAAATGTCGAGATACAGAAATATGGAGAGCCAATTGTACCGGATTTCGAAATACCTTATCATACAGAAATCATGGAAAGATTTCAGGGGATTGATATGGACGCAGCAGGACGCGTGGCAGGTAACGGATTCTATTATTTGATGGGAGACATTGCAAGATTACATTCGGCTGTTATTGCTTATGCGAGAGATTTTATGATTGGCAGAGGCTTTACTTACTGTGTACCGCCTTTTATGATCAGGAGTGCAGTTGTAGATGGCGTCATGAGTTTTGCTGAGATGGATGCTATGATGTACAAAATTGAAGGAGAAGATTTGTATCTGATTGGAACTTCTGAGCATTCTATGATTGGTAAGTTTATCGATACGATTATTCAGGAGGAAGAACTTCCGCATACATTGACCAGTTATTCTCCATGTTTCCGTAAAGAAAAAGGTGCGCACGGTATTGAGGAAAGAGGCGTTTACCGTATTCATCAGTTTGAGAAACAGGAGATGATTGTTGTGTGCAAACCGGAAGAGTCTCCTATGTGGTTTGAAAAATTGTGGCAGAATACAGTAGATTTATTCCGTTCTTTAGACATTCCGGTAAGAACAATTGAGTGTTGTTCCGGTGATTTGGCAGATTTGAAAGTAAAATCATATGACGTGGAAGCATGGTCTCCCAGACAGCAGAAATATTTTGAAGTCGGAAGCTGTTCTAATTTAGGGGATGCACAGGCAAGAAGGCTGCGTATTCGTGTAAACAGTAAAGACGGTAAATATTTTGCGCATACGCTCAATAATACAGTGGTTGCACCACCCAGAATGTTGATTGCATTCTTAGAAAATAATTTGCAGGCTGACGGTTCTGTTCGTATTCCGGAAGTGCTTCGTCCTTATATGGGAGGCATGACAGAGATTCGATAAACTGTCTTGTATCATTTTGAAAAGGAGGTGGAATTTTTGCATAAATTTATGCGAGCTATTGGTTTTAGCAAATTAACTGATAGACGGGAACAGCAAAAGCTTGTTACGGATATTATTTTAAATGCGTCGCATCGTTCTTATACGTCCAATGGTGAAGAAACCATACTTGCAGAATTTTGTGAAGATTTTGCCAAGGATATGGGTATTGCCGTTTGTGGTGAGTTTGATGAGAACGACAGATTTACTTATGATTACTTCTATCCTTATCTGCGTGGCACCGGGATTAGTTCGTGTGAAGATGTGTCCGTGGAACGACATGCAGATAAAGAATCTTATGCGGGAGTCTGTGATGATATTAAAGTTGGTGTAAGCCTGATTTTTTATCTGCAAAACATGGTGCCCTATGTTAAGGCACAGTATGAGAATACTTTGCCAATCAGGGGAACGACTCTCACGCTGTCGGGATTATCGTTGAAAGGCAGTATATTGCTGCCAATCAGCAAGAATGAAAAACAGAAGCAAAAGGTACAAAAAGCATCCATGAATAGAAACCAGTTGATTGATGCAGCCAGAAAAGGCGACGAGGATGCCATCGAGACTTTAACTTTGGAAGATATGGACACTTATACATCCATCTCTAGGAAAATACTGACAGAGGATGTGTTTAGTCTGGTAGATACGTATTTTATGCCATATGGTGTGGAGTGCGACCAATATTCTATCATGGGAGAAATAATGGATATATCTCTTCGGACAAATAAGATTACCAAAGAAGAAATCTATGTGATGCATTTAAGTTGTAACGATCTGCAGTTTGATGTATGTATCAACAAACAGGATTTGTACGGAGAGCCACAAGTAGGAAGAAGATTTAAAGGTGTTGTCTGGATGCAGGGATATATTAATTATCCTTCGGTTTAATGTTTTGACATTCGGCGCAAAGTTCTTTATAATAGGAATAGTTTATAAATGAAAAATTTGTCTTTTGACAGATTTTTCATATAAGTTGGTGTAGCACAGTGGATAGTGCAGCCGCCTCCTAAGAAAGTGTTATAGCACCCGCCTTGGGAGGGAAAGAAAAATGTTACGAGTTCCACAATTTAATAGTTTTTATAAATGTTTCCGTAGCTCAGTTGGATAGAGCGACCGCCTCCTAAGCGGTAGGTCGGGTGTTCGAGTCACCTCGGGAACGCCAAAAACCCCGCCGAAAACCTATAAAATCAAGGTTTTCGGCGTTTCATATTTTTAAAAAAATGTGTTATACTAATCTTACTAAAATTTCCGAGTAGGCAGGTCATAATCCTGCTGTCAGATAAATCGTTGCCAGAAAGGGGCAGATTTATATATATGGAAAACGATAAAATTCAATTATTTGAAAATAGAAAAATCCGTACCGCTTGGGACGAAGAACAAGAAGAATGGTATTTCTCGGTTGTAGATGTGGTCGCTGTATTAGCGGATAGCGTTGACCCCAAACAGTATATCAAAAAAATGAGAAGCCGTGACCCAGAGCTTAACAGCAAGTGGGGTACAATTTGTACCCCAGTTCAAATGATTGCGGCAGACGGAAAAAAACGAAAAATACAGGCAGCTACCATAGAGGGAATACTAAGGCTCGTTCAGTCAATCCCTTCACCGAAAGCAGAGCCATTTAAGGCATGGCTAGCCAGTGTCGGTGCGGAGCGAATCGAGGAAACTATTGACCCAGAGCTTACGATTGACCGTGCCCTTACTACATACCTGCAGAAAGGCTATACACGAGAGTGGATAAATCAGCGTTTACAAGCTATCCAAGTCCGTAAGGAGCTGACTGATGAATGGCAGGACAGAGGTGTAACACAAGGCAAAGAATATGCAATCTTAACCAATGAGATTACACGGGCTTGGTCTGGCATGAACACGCAGCAGTATAAAAAGCTGAAAGGATTGAAAAAACAAAATCTGCGTGATAACATGAGTACGACAGAGCTTATTTTGAATATGCTTGCGGAGACTTCTACTACCGATATATCCAAAGAGGAAAAGCCGACAACATTTGAAGAAAATCAAAAAGTTGCCCGCCGTGGAGGGCGGGTAGCGGGAATTGCAAGACAGGCTCTGGAAGCAGAAACGGGAAAGCCCGTTATTACTTCCAAAAACGCCGTGGACTTTGTAAAGCTCATTGATGAGGTTGTGAAAGAAGTTGAACAGCCAAAAGAAGATAATGAGGATAAAAGCGAAGAAACATAATATTTAATTTACTACTTTGGCGATTCTAAAACTTTAAATTAAGAAGATCAAATATTTTTTGCATTAGCCCTTTTCTTGTTGAGCTTTATGACGGCGACTTGTAGTAGAATATAATTTGTGCTATGATTAAACAATCATGAATTATATTATTTTAGATTTGGAATGGAATCAGAGCAGTACGGGTCTGGAGGAGGCGGTCAAAACTCTTCCTTTTGAGATTGTAGAGATTGGCGCCATCAAACTGAATAATGAGCGGAGTATGATTAGTGAATTCAGTGAGCTTGTGAAACCGCAAGTATATCACGAGATGCATCGTATTACCAGAAGGCTGATTCATTTACAGATGGAACAGCTTGAGAAAGGTCGCCCTTTTCCGGAAGTGATGGAGCAGTTTCGAGAATGGTGTGGGGAAGAGTATATCTTCTGCACATGGGGACCATTGGATTTGACGGAGCTTCAAAGGAATATTCGCTACTATGAGTTGGAGCCGCTTGGAGATAGACCAATCATATTTTTAGACGTACAGAAGCTGTTCAGCATTGCCTATGAAGACAAAAAGTCAAGAAGAGCCTTAGAGTATGCGATAGACTATTTGTCTATTGAGAAAGACATTCCTTTTCATCGCGCGTTCAGCGATGCGTATTACACCGCGAAAATATTAGCGGGCATGGACAAAAAGGTTCTTGAGAATTATTCTTTTGATGTATTCCATCTTCCGAAGAATAAAGAGTCTGAAATACATGTTATTTTTGATAATTATGCAAAATATATATCACGGGCTTTTGAAGACAAGATACAGGCACTGGAAGATAGGACGGTAATAGGAACAAAATGCTATCTGTGCCGTAAGAATCTCCGCAAAAAAATCCGTTGGTTTACTCCCAACGGAAAGCATTATTATAGTGTATCTTATTGCGATAAGCATGGTTATATGAAATCAAAGATTCGCATCCGCAAGGCGGAAGAAGGTAAGGTATATGTTGTAAAAACGGAGAAGTTTATTACGGAGACAGAAGTTGAAGGAATCCGTAATAAACAGGAAAAGAGTAAGAAACAGAAGAAAGATAAATCTGCTTCTAAAAATCGAAATCATCAAAGCTAGAGCGTATACGTTCCCGTCTTTTTTGTTTACGTTTTACTCGGTTTTTTCTGCGCCGGGCATTGTTGTTGTTCATGATAAGTGCACGGAGAACGAATAATAATATAGCTATAACGGCAAATATAAGAATACCCATCAGAACCTTTTTCACGTTGATAAAGATTGTGTTATCCTGAGAAGGTTCTGTTTCTGTTTTCTCGACATTTACAGTGGTTGTTTCGATATATGTATCGAAATCATAAGTTGAGGTATTATCCGTTGCCAGTTCGAGATATGCACTTCCGACGTAAGTATCATGATAAGAGTACTGAATTTTCGCAATGCAATTATCATTTGATACACTGTAATCAATAGAAGAATCCATATCTGAAAAATTAATTGTATTTGGAATTATGACATAACTGTCAGAATCAATCGAAAGGATTGGCTTAGAGTTACCGAAAATGTCATTGCCGGTCTGAAGAAAACCAGAGACTTCCATCTGGTATTTGTTTTCATTTTCAGAGATATTCATTACTTGGAAATTATTGAATCCGTAATCAAATAATTCCACTGTATCAGTAAATTGGCTTGGAGATTCCTCCTTAAATACGACACAAATCAGTTTCATACCGTTTTGCTCCACACAGGTTACCAGAGTCTGTCTTGCTTCGTCGGTGTAGCCGGTTTTACCGCCTAAAATTCCCTCATAAGGGATTTCTCCGTTTATGATTCTGTGTTTGTTAATTAAATAAAAATCATCGGGCTGCGTAGCAGTCGGTTCAAAATGATAACGAGCGGTGTTACCGATTTTACAGAGCATTTCATTCTGGAAAAAGCTGCATGAAATCAGTGCAAGGTCATAAGCAGACGTATAGTGGTCTGGATCATGAAGTCCATTGGTATTCATAAAGTGACTGTCCGTACAGCCGAGTTCGACAGCACGTTCATTCATATCGGATACAAAATCGTCAATGGAACCGGAAATATATTCTCCGACTGCATTTGCCACTTCATTGGCAGATCCGACAAGAACGCCGTAGAGCGCTTCCTCTAAAGTAATGGACTCTCCTTCGTCCATACCCATATTAGAACCTCCTACAGGAACAGTGAAGACTGCTTCATGGGAAAAATTAACCATATCGTCAAGGTTACCGCGTTCCATTGCAATCAGGCAGGTAAGAAGTTTTGTTGTGCTGGCAGGATATAATTTCTTATGGATATTTTTGGCATACAAAATAACGCCGGTGTTGGCATCCATCAGTATGGCGGATTCTGCACTGACAGCCGGACCGACGGGCCAGTTTTCAATATCATTTGACTGAATCGGGAGTGCTTTGCGTGCTTCTGCTTCTGCCTCTAATTCTTCCAATGTAGCATGAACAGTCATAGGGAAGCTAAAAAGGCTGCCCAAAAAGACAGAAAGTGCAAGCATGACACAGACTGCAGTATGTCTTTTGGTTTTTCGAGTTTGTATATTAGAAAAAAACAACATAATTGTTTGACCTTTCCATGATAGAGAAGTATATGTCAAAAAGCCGTATTTTATGACAGCGTAAAGTGTATTGTTACCATTTACCATCATACACTATTTTGTCAAAAAACTATAGTAATTTCACAAAAAATACAAAATATAGGTTTAATGTGATATGATGGGAATTATAAAAGGTGTATTTTTCAATCTATCCGGAAGCGAAAAAGCGTGGTACAATAGGGGCAGAATAGGAAGAATAATTCGTATGGAAACATGATTTTCCACCAACGAAAGGATATAATTTAAATGAGACTGCGAAACATAACAGGTTCCAGAGAAGTAATTGCCGCAAGCGATTATGTTGTACACGAACCGAATAATTATAGAGGAAAATGGAATGAGCTTTTCGGAAATAATCATCCTGTGCGCATAGAGATTGGTATGGGTAAAGGAAGATTTATTATGGATTTAGCAAGAATGAATCCGGGAATCAATTATGTAGGAATTGAAAAATATTCCAGTGTACTGCTTCGAGGGCTGCAGAAGATGGAACAGGATCCTCTATCGAATTTGTATTTTATACGCATGGATGCTGAGGAAATTACGGAAGTCTTCGGGCGGGAGGAAGTAGACAGGATTTATTTGAATTTTTCCGATCCGTGGCCGAAAGACAGACATGCGAAGAGAAGATTGCCGTCCCGCGAATTTTTACACCGTTATGATGAGATACTAGCAAGAGACGGTGTGATTGAATTTAAGACGGATAACCATGATTTGTTTCAATTTGCATTAGAGGAGCTGGAACCAGCCGGATGGCATTTAGAACAAGTGACAGAGGATTTACATCACAATGAAGAGATGATGCAGGGTAATGTGATGACTGAATATGAAGAAAAGTTTTCATCAATAGGAAATCCGATTTATAAATATGTCATTTCAAGATAACGATTGTGGCAAAACTGTGACAATACCATACAAGGGAAAGGAGACATTATGGAACACAAATTTACAACAGCGAATTTTGACAAGGAGGTTCTTGAAGCGGAAACGCCGGTACTCGTAGATTTCTATGCGGACTGGTGTGGACCCTGCAAGATGATGGCGCCTATTATAGCGCAGCTTGCGGAGGAGTATGACGGGAAAATCAAAGTAGGTAAGTGCAATATTGATGAAGAGGACGGACTTGCAAGAATGTATCGGGTTATGTCCATTCCTACGATGAAAGTGTTCGTGAAAGGTGAGACAGTTGCAACGATTGTCGGGGCAGTGTCGAAGGAAGAATTGGAAGCAGAGCTTAAAAAGGTACTATAAAAAAACGGAGACAAATCTGTCTCCGTTTTATCGTCGAAGCGACAGGATTTGAACCTGCGACCTCTGCGTCCCGAACGCAGCGCTCTACCAAACTGAGCCACGCTTCGATTTCGTAAGCACTTAAGATAATACAACATTTTAGGGACAGTTGTCAATGATTCTTGTGTGAAAAGTTGCAATAGATTATGGAAATTTTATGATTATAGAGTAAAATCGTAATTTTGCCTACATATTTTAGTAAAATGCTTCGACAGGAGGGAACAATGAATAAACATTTTCTTAGAATACCGTGCAATGTAATGCCCTTTGTCTGTGAGGCGGATTACAGTATCACATTGGGTTCCATGATTCATGCGGACCGCATTGCGCCTTTTCATGTAGCAATCTATTTATTGCAGGGTTCTATGGAGATTATAGAAGACGGCATTTCTTATCAGATTATGCCGCACCAGCTCTTTTTCTTAAAAAGCGGTGTTCACCATTGGGGTGAGAAACCGTTTGAGAAAGGATCTGCATGGTATTATGCGCATTTTTTCTGTGAAGAGCCGGGAGAACAGATGGATGAGCTGCCGAAAAATATTTTTTACGATACGAAGGTTTGTCTTGATCGATCTGCGAACGAGAAATATGTTACGGTTCCGAAGTTGACTGACTGTACTGAGACAGACCGTATCAGGCGTTTTTTTGAAAAATTGGTAGAAGCACATACACATGGGAACATTCCGCTTACATCAGTAATGCTTTGGCAGATTTGTCTGGAAAGTGCGTGGAATATGCAGACAGGCGCTGTGGAAAGTGTTTATGTACGGCGGATACAGGAATACATTAGGAATCATTACGTCTCAGGATTTACGGCGCAGGAAATAGAAAAAACATGCGGACTGTCTTACAAATATGCCGGTACACTGTTCAAAAGTGCAACAGGGCAGACAATTAAGGAGTATCAATGCAAGCTGCGTTTGCGCAAGGCGGAACAGCTTTTGGAAGAAACGGATAAGTCGATTACGGAGATTGCCAGTTTAACGGGATTTACGGATGTATTTTATTTTAGCAAGGTGTTTCATAGGGAGAAAGGGTGTACACCAAGAGAATACCGGAAAGAATACATTCCGAGAATATAAATCGGAAAAAAATACAAATATTACAGAATAATATCCATTTTATATGATATATAATAGGACTATAATACATATTATAGCATAATTTGATAGATGTAGAAGAAGTATACCGGCATTATTGTGTGCTTTAGAACGCATCAGCATTGTATACAATGCGCATATTAAAATGGAGGGAAAGCAAAATGGGTGATTTAAAATTAGTCAAAAAATTTGATGTAACGGATGGGTTTTGGGGCAGATATGAGAAGCTGATTAAGGAAGTAGTGCTTCCGTATCAGGAAAATGCGTTGAATGACCGGATTGAGGGAGCGGAAAAAAGCCATTGTATTGAAAACTTCCGTATGGCGGCAGAGAAGCTGCGTACAGGAAAATGTGACGGTGAGTTTTACGGCATGGTATTTCAGGACAGCGACGTGGCAAAATGGCTGGAAGGTGCGGCATATTCATTGGCGCAGCAACCGGATGCGGAACTGGAGAAAAGATGTGATGAGATTATAGAACTGATTGGAAAAGCGCAGCAGGACGACGGATATCTTAACACATATTTTACAGTTAAGGAACCGGATAAGAGATGGACAAATCTTCATGAGGCGCATGAATTATACTGTGCGGGACATATGATTGAAGCTGCGGTTGCCTATGCAGAGTGTACCGGTAAGTCAAGACTTTTGGAAATCATGTGCGGTATGGCGGATCATATCTATAAACATTTTATCGAGGAAGGTGCGGAAGGATATCCGGGACATCCTGAGATTGAACTGGCGCTTATGAGGTTATTCCGCTGTACGAAAGAAGAGAAATATAAAGAACTGGCACTCCATTTTATTAATGTGCGAGGGGTTAACAGCGATTATTATAAGCAGGAAAAGAGAAGAAATAATTGGACGGTATGGGGCAATAATGCCGATGACAAAGAATATGCGCAGAACACGGCGCCGGTCAGAATGCAAAATAAGGCGGTGGGACATGCAGTCAGAGCGGTTTATTTGTATACCGGCATGGCGGATGCGGCTATGGAGACGGGTGATGTAAGTCTGACGGAAGCGTGTAAGACTCTCTGGAATAATATTACGCAGAACAGAATGTATGTAACGGGTGCAATCGGTTCCGCGTATGAGGGCGAGGCGTTTACAAAGGACTATCATCTGCCGAATGATACGGCATATGCAGAGACTTGTGCGGCAATCGGATTAATCTTTTTCTCTAATAAAATGTTGTATCTCGACAGAGACGGTAAGTATGCAGATGTGATGGAACGCGCCTTATATAACTGTGTATTAGCGGGAATGCAGCTTGACGGCACCAGATTCTTTTACGTGAATCCATTGGAAGCGCTTCCGGGGATATCCGGTGAAGCACAGACACATAAACATGCGCTGCCCGTTAGACCGAAATGGTTTGCCTGTGCCTGCTGTCCGCCCAATGTAGCAAGATTATTGTCTTCCTTAGCGGAATATGCATGGCATGTGATTCCGGGTAAACTGTTCTCCAATTTATTTATAGAAGGAACGCTGGATGTAAGTGATACGTTCGGAGGCAAGATTACATTGCAGACGGCATATCCGTATGACAGTAAGATTGAATACCGTTTCCTTCCCAAGGGTGAGACAATGGCGGTGCCGTTAGCAATCCGTATACCGGCATGGAGTGACAATACCGTAATCTGTGTCAACGGAAAGCCTATCGAGTATGAGCTCAAAGAAGGATATGCGCATCTCCATAGGGACTTTAAAGTGGAAGATGTATTAACTGTAGAATTTGATATGTCCGTTCGTAAGGTATATACGAGTAATAAAGTATCTGCCAATACGGGCAAGGCAGCGATAGAACGAGGACCGTTAATTTATTGCGCAGAAGGAGTCGACAATGAGAATGATGTGCTTTCTCTTTCCTTGAAGAAGGACGGTGCTGTTACGGTCAGTGAATATCTTCCGGATAAATTATACGGAATACAGGAAATATATGCGGAAGGATACAGGGAAACAGTCAGCGATAAGCTTTACAGTTATGATGCGCCTGAAGAAAAAGAATGCAAGATTACGTTAGTCCCTTATTATACTTGGGGAAACCGTGGATTAAACCAGATGAGGGTATGGATTCCGGAGAAGAGATAAAGAGGATAAATTTGGTAATTTACATTAAAATTTGATTGTATATCAAGGATTTTCCCGATATACTGTAATTATTCAGAACAATTATTTAGGGGAGTGTGAAACAGTAGAAATCAGGCTGTTTCCGCTTCCCTAAAATGGAATAAGAATATCGGAAAGGAATTGTATAATTATGAAGGCGGATGCAAAGAAGAATGGCAAGAAAATTGAGAAAGAGATTGAAAAGCTTCTTGGCAAAATGACATTGGATGAAAAAGTCTCCATGCTTCACGGAGCGTCACTTTTTCAGTCCGGCGGGGTGGAGCGTCTAGGGATTCCGGGAGTGATGACGTCTGACGGACCGATGGGCGTAAGAGCGGAATTTATGCGTGACAGATGGATTCCGGCAGGCAATAATGACGACAATGTATCATATCTGCCAAGCAATAGTGCGCTGGCATCTACTTGGAATCCTTATAGAGCTTATGAGATGGGACATGTTCTGGGTGCGGAAGCGAGAGGACGCGGCAAGGACGTGATACTTGCGCCGGGCATTAATATTAAGAGAAGTCCTTTATGCGGCAGGAATTTTGAGTACATGAGTGAAGACCCGAAGCTGACAGCGACGCTTGCAGTGCCGTTTGTCAAAGGTGTTCAGGAGAATGATGTGGCGGCATGTGTGAAACATTTTGCGGCGAACGTGCAAGAGACGGATCGCTTAATGGTTGATGAGGAAATTGATGTCAGAACATTATATGAGATATACCTTCCGGCGTTTAAGGCAGCAGTACAGGAAGGAAATGCGTACTCTATTATGGGCGCGTACAACAAGATTAACGGATATCATTGTTGCGAGAATAAGAATCTGTTAGATTTGGTACTGCGTAATGAATGGGGATTTGACGGAACGGTAATCAGTGATTGGGGCGGCGTGCACAAGACGAAAGAAGCGGCAGAATGTTCATTGGATATTGAGATGTCAGTGTTCCCGGATTTTGATGAGTATAAGCTTGCTAATCCGTTAAAAGAAGCAATTAAAAAAGGTGAGATATCAGAGGAAGCCGTGAATGCCAAAGTGCGTAACATTCTGCGTATGATGTTCCGACTTAAGATGATCGGCAAGCAGAAAGAAGAGCGGAAAGCCGGCTCTTACAATACACCTGAGCATAGAGAGATGGCTCTGCGTACCGCAGAAGAGTCTATGATCCTATTAAAAAATGATAATCGTACGCTGCCACTCAATGCGGGCAAGATTAAGAAGCTTGTGGTAATCGGGCAAAATGCCGCGAAGATACATTCGGATGGCGGCGGTAGTGCAGAGATTAAGGCATTGTATGAAATCTGTCCGCTGATGGGACTCAAGACATATCTGGGCGGCAATACGGAGATTCAATATCTGAAAGGATATTATGTACCTGAGAAACCGAAAACTTTTGACCATAACTGGCAGGCGGACAGTCTGGATGATTTGAAAGATACAGACATCGGAATGGCAGTCAGGGATGAAGCAAACGAGAATGAAATGCACCGTAAGGGAGAAGAAGAGCGGCTGGCACAGTTAGAGAAAGAGAAAGCTGAGATTCATGAGAAAAATAAAGCGCTCTTTGCACAGGCAGTCGAGGCGGCAAAAAATGCTGATGCAGTTATCTTTGTAGGTGGTTTAAATCATGACATCGACAGCGAAGGCTTTGACCGGTCTGACATGGAGCTGCCCTATGAGCAGGATTTGCTGATCGATGCGCTCTTAAATGTAAGGAAAGACATGATTGTCACACTGATTGGCGGTTCTCCGGTAGAAATGCCTTGGAGAAAAAAAGCATCGGCGATTTTGTGGAGTTATTATGCAGGTATGGAGACGGGCAATGCGTTTGCGAAAATTATTTTCGGGGATGTCAATCCTTCCGGTAAACTTGCAGAGACATTTCCTGAGAAATATCAGGACTGTGTTACTGCCAAGAACGGACAGTTTGGTGTATGGGGCAAAATCAAATTGGAAGAAGGATTGTACATCGGATACCGCTATTTTGACAGACAGCATATCGCTCCTGCTTTCTGCTTCGGACACGGATTGTCGTACACGGAATTTGCTTATAGCGGATTAACGTTAAAGACAGAGAAAGGCAGAGATGTTAAGCTGACTTTCACGGTTAAGAATACTGGCAAAAAGATTGGCTCGGAGATAGTGCAGGTCTATGTGGCTCCCATTGCGTCCAAGGTTGACCGACCGGATAAAGAGTTGAAAACATATGCCAAGATTGAGCTGGCGCCGGGCAAATCCAGAAAAGTAGAATTGGTATTAAAACAGACAGACTTTGCATACTTTGACGAGCATTTGCACGAGTTCATTGCGAACGCCGGGGATTATGAGATTCTGGTAGGTGCGTCCAGTGAAGATATTCGTTTGCGAGGCATTGCGACGCTCGCCTAAAATTATAACACTATAATACATGGCTGTTTCTACAGCCATGTATATTTCTCAAATATCCTGTACATGCTAAAAGTGAAACATAGTAAACGGGTAAGTACAGGAAGGATGGGAATAAAATGGACTATAATGATTTACCGTTGAGTTTAGGGTTAGCAATTACAACGAACCGTGAAGCGATGGACCGTTTCGTAGATATGACGGATGCTGAGAAAGAAGAATTTATTGGAAGAAGTCAGGATGTGATGTCCAAAAGTGAGATGGAGGAGCTGGTAAACTCATTGACAATAGATGAAGAGAAGCCGGATGTTCATCTCGAAGATGTAAATAATATCTTTAAGGGACCGAGTATCGGATAAAATGGGTTCTCCTTCAATGTTTCACGTTGTCGTAAACTCGGAAGAATTTTATCAGATTGCACTAAGCTGCTACATTGCCTTAGTGCAACTTCTGTCTTACGCTTTTCTCACGGCAGGATATATATAATCATGGAAGAGGAAGTGCATGTGGCAAGCATATGCAGTTATGAGGATTGATATGCAGATACAGTTACCGGATAAAGTGAGTGAGATTATCGACAGACTGGGGGCAGCAGGCTATGAAGCTTATGCGGTAGGCGGCTGCATACGGGATTCCGTGTTGGGGAGAGAGCCCAATGACTGGGATATCACGACATCGGCAAAGCCTGAAGAAGTAAAACAGCTTTTTCCAAGGACAATCGACACCGGAATTAAGCACGGTACAGTGACGATTATGTTTGACAGGGAAGGCTTCGAGGTTACTACATATCGAATAGACGGTGACTATGAGGACGGCAGACATCCGAAAGAGGTTACATTTACGGCATGTCTTGAAGAAGATTTAAAGCGTCGGGATTTCACTATCAATGCAATGGCATATAATGAACAGTCCGGTCTGGTGGATATATTTGGTGGTATGAAGGATATACAACAGAATGTAGTGAGATGTGTCGGAAATGCACAGGAACGCTTTGCGGAAGATGCGCTGCGAATGCTTCGTGCAGTCAGGTTTTCGGCTCAACTGGGTTATCAGATTGAAGAAGGCACGAAGGCGGCAATCCGTAAGATGGCGACGAATCTGAAATTAATCAGTGCGGAACGGATTCAGTCGGAATTGGTTAAGCTTGTGACTTCACCTTATCCTGACTACCTGCGTATGGCTTATGAGACAGGTATTACAAAGCAGATACTGCCGGAATTTGATTTGTGTATGGAGACAGCGCAGAACAATCCGCATCACTGCTACAGTGTTGGGGAGCATATTCTTCATTCCATGCAGGAGATAGAAGCAGATAAAGTGTTGCGGCTCGGCATGCTTTTTCATGATATCGGCAAGCCGCAGACATTGACAATAGACGAAGCAGGAGTTACCCACAACAAAGGACATGCGGACGTGGGGGAGAAAATGACGAGGGATATCCTGCAGCGATTGAAATTTGACAATGATACTCAGGATAAGGTAATAAAGATTGTGCGTTATCATGATCAGGAAATAGGACTTACCGAAAGCGGCGTCAGACGTGCCGTGAGTCGTATGGGCGAGGATTTTTTTCCTCTGTTGTTTGCCGTAAGACGTGCTGATATTCAGGCGCAGAGTGACTATCTGAGAGAAGAGAAAATGCAAAAGCTTGCGCAGATGAAAGAGTTGTACGACGGAATCTGTCGGAGGAAAGAGTGTTTAAGCCTGAAAAGTCTGGCGGTGACGGGAAGTGACTTAATTGCGCTCGGCATGTCACCCGGCAGGGAAATCGGAGAGTTGCTTCAAGAGTTACTTGATTTGGTATTAGATAATCCGGAATGCAATACCCGCGAAGAGTTGTTGCGGATTTCCGAGGAAAAGATACGGAGTGATAAATAAACTCAAATAAATTATAATGCGATGTTTTTTTCATACTTTTAAACCCCTTCTCATAAGATAGGATAGACGACAAAGCGGGGGGTATTCGTGTGAATGACAGAGCAGTCAGCTTATTGGAGCAATATGAGATAGAGGTAAACCGGACATGGAAGGGGAGGGGAGCGATATTATGCGACTCAGACCGCGGCTTGTTTATTTTAAAAGAATATTGCGGACCTGCCGACAAAGTGGAATTTCAGGATTTTCTGTTAAAACATATTAATGAAAGCGGCGTGGTGCAGGCAGAATCTATCCTGCGGACAAAAGAGGATGAGATGATCGTGTATGATCAGGATAGAGTTGCTTATATTGTTAAGACCTATTATGAAGGCAGAGAGTGTAATCACAGAGATATAGAAGAGTGCCGACAGGCGGTTTCTCTTTTGGCAAAGCTACACAATGTATCTGATTTGTCGGAATGTGATATTTTGTCCGAACAGCCGGTTTATCGTGTTGATAAGGAATATGAAAAACATAATCGGGAATTAAAAAAGGTCAGAAAGTTTTTGCGCGAGAAGAGCCAAAAAACGGATTTTGAAATATATTTAATGAAACATTATGATTATTTCATGAATAATGCCTTGCAAATTACTGATGAATTGCGTTATTATGCCTATGAGGAAGATTCATATGATTTTCCTATTGTGTGTCACGGCGATTATCAGTACCATAATATTATGCAGACAGAGTCCGGAAACGTTCTGCTTAATTTTGAAAAGTGTGTGAGAGACTATCCGGTACGGGATTTGTATCTGTTTCTGCGAAAGCTTTTGGAAAAAAATAACTGGTCGCAGACACTTGGAGATATGCTGCTTGAGAGTTATAATAAAGAGAAGACTCTGACAGATAAGGATTATAAACAATTGTATTACAGATTGGCGTATCCTGAGAAATTCTGGAAGATTGTTAATTTCTATTACAACAGCGGCAAAGCATGGATACCCGGAAGAAATATGGAAAAGATAGAGAAATTATTTGCACAGGAAAGAGAAAAGCAGCTCTTTTTGGAGAGCATATTTAAACTGTAAGCGGACGAATGATTCATACATCAGTACAAAAGTGGTTTTACAGTATTGAAGAAAGGATACGATATAAGATGCACGGAAGAATTTCACAGGCAGCAGCAGTGATTGTCATGCTGGCATTATTGATTACCGGCTGTACGTCACAGGCGAGCAATATAGGTATGGCGAAAGGCAGCGAGGGCAGCGCAGTGGATACAGGATTTACAGTTACCACTGTGGGCAGCTATGATTCTGCGGATACGGCGGTGGTCATGTCTTCAGACCTGCAGAATAAAAGCGTAACTTTTATGAATATGAGTACGGGTAAGCAGTATACGTTGTACTATGACGGTACTACTTATATTGAAGATAAGTATGGCAGCCCTATGACGATTTCCCAGATCAGGGCAGGAGACGTGGTGGATGTAAATTTCTTGAAAGGAAGAAGGCAGATTGCCAGCATGCAGTTGTCTCCTGCGGCGTGGGTTTATGATAATGTAGTGAATTACGATTTAGGAGGCGTTAATAAGACGGCGAGTATCGGTTCGACAACTTATTCTCTGCCGGATGACGTCGTTGTGCTTTCAGAAGGCAGACGTGTGGAAGTAATGGATATCGTTATGCAGGATGTTGTGTCCGTACAGGGAATCGACCATAAGATTTACAGCATCAACGTCGAGAAAGGACATGGTTATCTGCGGCTCAGAAATGACCAGCCATTGATTGGCGGTTGGATAGAAGTAGGCAATGCCGTTATCCGAGAGATTACGGAGGACATGCTTTTGGTGGTGCCGGAAGGAGAATATCAAGTATTTCTTTCAAATAACGGTGCAAGCTGTACAAAAAGTGTAATCATAGAACGCGACAAAGAAGTAGTGCTGGATGTGGGCGACCTTGAGATTCCGGAAGATAAAACAGGAAGGATTCTCATATCTGTTACGCCGGAGAATGCCAAAGTAACGATAGACCATAAGGAAGTCGATATCAGCAGAGCAATAGAGCTGCCGTACGGAATACATCAGATACATTTGGAGGCAAGAGGCTACGACTCTCTGACAAAATATATTCAGGTTGGTTCGGAGTATGCGAAAATCTCCTTTACATTGGAAGAGCAGAAAGAGGATGACAGTAATTATCCGACCATCAGCCAGAATGATATAGAAGAGGAAGAACCCGATCTACTCACTGACAAGGATAAACCTAAGTCAGGCAACAGTATTTCTTCCAATAACTTGTCGTCTGTCAGCGATAATACGGTAAGCGCCTCTAACGGCAATAAAGTATATATTGATTCGCCCAAGGGTGTTGAAGTATATCTGGACAGTATCTATATGGGAGTCTCACCAGTCAGATTCAAGAAGGAAGTCGGCAGGCATACCATTACACTGCGAAAGAGCGGGTATAAGACAAAGAGTTATACGATTTATCTGTACAATGACAAAGAAGATATCACCTATTCCTTCACCGATTTGGAGAAGGATGGGACGAATTCATCCATAAGTGATAATACGACATCCACCGGAAGCACCAGTGACAAGACCACATCGACAGATACGACCAGCAGCGGGACGACGGGTGGTGAGTGTGAACATAATTATATAAATGGAAAATGCACAAAATGCGGAGAAATAGACCCTGCGCATGAACATAAATATGAAAACGGTAAGTGTACAATATGTGGAGAAATAAATCCAGACCATGAACATAGTTATGAAAACGGTAAGTGTACAATATGTGGGGAAATAAATCCAGACCATGAACATAGCTATGAAAATGGAAAGTGCAAAATATGCGGGGAAATAAATCCAAATCATGAACATAGCTATGATAACGGCAAGTGTACAGTATGTGGAGAAATAAATCCAGACCATAAACACAGTTATGAAAACGGGAAATGTACAATTTGCGGAGAAACACAGTCACAGACCAGCGGAAATACTACTTAGCCTACCGAATGGAAGGAAAACAGAGAATAAATGAATAGCACAGATAAGAAATATACATACGAAGAGTTTCTGGATATTATTAAAACGCTTAGGAGCGAGAACGGTTGTCCATGGGATAAAGTGCAGACCCATGAAAGCCTCAAGCCCTGTATGATGGAGGAGGCAGCAGAGCTGCTTGCCTCCATTCGTATTTATAATCAGACCGGCAATGCCGAGAATATGCAGGAAGAATTAGGTGACGTATTGCTGCAGGTTGTAATGCACGCACAGATTGCTTCGGAAGAAGGGCTTTTTACGATGGCGGATGTAGTGGATGATGTCAGTCGTAAGATGGTGCGCAGGCATCCGCACGTATTCGGTACAGGCAGTGCAGATACGCCGGAAGAAGTGCTTACAAACTGGGAGGACATTAAGAAAGAAGAGAAGAAAGGTAAAGAATGGGTATCGTCGCCACTGCGGGAGATACCGCAGGAACTACCGGCACTTACCAGAGCAGCCAAAGTATTGAAGAAAGCGGATAAGTATTATGAGCCGGGATGTACCTATGCAGAGGATATAGAAGGGATTCAGAGCGCAGTAGATGCGCTTAGAACATGCAAAGCTGAGGCACATGGTAAAGAGTTGGAGCAGATTATGGCGGATATGCTTATGCGGATGTCAGACATTGCCAGATTGTATAAGCTTTCATCCGAGCAGATACTTACTGACAGGATAGAAGATTTCATCGAAAAATATGAAAAAACGCCGTCGTAAAATATGATGGTATAATTGCATAAATCGACAATGCGAATTTACATAACGTATATGTCCTGATATGATTTCTTAAAATACCGAAAAATGCCGTAAAAATGCCTTTTTTATGCTTGACAACGGTGGTAAAAACGTTTATAAATGTATGTAGGCGTTTCAAAAGAGAAACATCTAAGTAAATAATAGAAGACTCATTTAAGAGGAGGAGTTTAAGATGAACAAGACAGAATTAGTTGCAGCTATGGCTGATCAGGCAGGCTTATCTAAAAAAGATGCAGAAAAGGCTTTAAAGGCATTTACAGATGTTGTTGCTGAGGAGCTGAAGAAAGATGGTAAAGTACAGTTAGTTGGTTTCGGTACTTTTGAAGTTTCTAAGAGAGCAGCAAGAGAAGGTAGAAATCCTCAGAGTGGCGCTGTTATGAAGATTGCTGCTTCTAAGGCACCCAAGTTCAAAGCTGGTAAGGCATTGAAGGACATGCTTAACGCATAGTTTTAATGATGAAGAGTGATAAAAGCCTGTATGCATCGCATATAGGCTTTTATTTGTATAATAGTAATGGCTTTGCAAAAAAGAGAAGCAAGATGCTTCGATATGGAGGTAAACATGAGACTAGACAAATATTTAAAAGTGTCCCGTTTGATTAAGCGACGCACGATAGCGAATGAAGCATGTGATGCAGGCAGAGTACTCATTAATGATAAACCTGCAAAGGCATCCGCCAATGTTAAGGTTGGGGATATTATTGCAATTCAATTCGGAAATAAGGAAGTTAAAGTGGAAGTTCTGGACGTTCAGGAGACTGTTCGCAAGGAGGAAGCCAAAGAATTGTTCCGATATCTGACATAATGATACGAGACAGTCATATTTGAAGAGAATCCAGCATACATTTAACAAGTAGCAAAACTGACAGGCACATTATGCTTCGCGGTTTTGGGGAGGTATGTATGGAAGATTTGAATCATGTAAATAAGAGACCTCACAAACTGATGCTTACCGATAGAAGGACATGTACCATCAACGGAGTCAATGATGTACTGTCATTTGATGTCAATGAAATTTTGCTGGAGACAGAACAGGGTATGCTGATGATTAAAGGCAGTGAGCTGCATGTCAGCAGATTGTCTCTTGACAAGGGTGAAGTGGACGTAGACGGACGGATTGACAGTTTTACTTATTCGGAGAATGCAGGGTACGGTTCGAAAGGCGAATCGCTGATAGCCAGATTGTTCAAGTAACTCTTGGGGGAAATAGCAGAATATGAGTCAAGGCATTGTACAGGAAGTCACTTTTTTTCTACACTCCATCCTAATGGGTTTGATTATTACGTTTGCCTATGACTGGATACTGATATTCAGGAGGCTGTTCAGACATGGGAAGTTCTGGATGTCTGTAGAAGATTTTATTTACTGGTTTGTATGCGGAATCAGTGTGTTCTATATGCTCTACAGAGAGAATAACGGTGTCCTAAGGTGGTTTGCGGTAGTAGGAGCCGCTGCCGGAATGCTATTTTACAAATTGACTGTAAAAAATAGATTTGTGAGTATTATGTCAACATATATACACAAGATAATGTGGTTTGTTTTTCGCGTCATACAATTTGTGCTGAGACCGCTAAAATGCCTATTTTACGCCGTTCGAAGGTGTGTTCGATTCCTTAATAAAAAATTTAAAAAAGTAAAAGAATTTATTAAAAAGCGGTTGACGGTTTTCATAAAAACCCTTAGAATGGTTTTATGTAAACAGTGAAAATGAAAGTGGGGTATCATTAACAACATGGCGAGAAAAGCAGCATATCGTAGGAAGCGCCATAATAAGATGGGCATGCTTTTAGTTACCACAGTTGTTTTAATGATGCTGATTGTGGTTACAGTCAAAAGTGTAGAACTTCGTGACAAACGTGCAACCTATGCAATGAGAGAAGAAGCTTTGATGCAGGAGATTGAAGCGGAAGAGTTAAGAACAGAACAAATCGCAGAATATGAGAAATACACACAGACCAAGAAGTATGTAGAAGAAATTGCAAAAGAGAAGCTGGGACTGGTGTATGAAGGCGAGATTATTTTTAAAGATGGGAATTAAGCGGGTTTTGGATAATGTTCCGGAATCTGCTTTTTACTTTTGGTAATAATTCGGACAACCTCCTCATATATTGAGTATTGACTAAAAATAATTGTTCAGAGAATGTAGTGCTGGATGATCAAGAATGAGGGAGGCATGTCATGAAGAAACAGGCAGAGGTCAGAGATGATAATAGAATAACAATTATACCGGAGTATGGAAGGCAGAGACTTCTGGGCTACGCGGAATCTTTTAGGGATTTGGCGGATTTGTTTGAACAGGATGAAGAAAGCGTTGATGATCAAGAGCCGGGTAAGACTGATGACCGCCTTGGCTATTTATGGCAGCGTAAGTTCCAAGAAAATCAAGAGCTATTGGCAGGGCACCTCAAGGAGATGGCACATATAATGGCAGAGGTTGCAAAGGAGACATGTCGTTATCATCCTATGGGTGAGAGAAGATATCGACAGATGTCTAAGCTGCTGAAAGAATCCGGTATCCAGCTCAAGAATTTTTTTGAACTGGAACATGAGGATGGACATGTTGAAATCAGCTTGACTATGAAGACTGCCAGCGATAAAATGATCAGGTTTGGAGAAAGAGAACATATATCTGTGGAAGATGTGGCAGATTTCATATCGGCGGCTATGGGGAGTAAGCTTCGAGTGGCAAAAAATGCACCCATGTATCTGACTCCGGAGTGGAATACATACTATTTTCTGGAGGAACCGGCTTATCATTTGCTGACCGGAGTGGCTAAGGCAGTCAAAGAGACAGAAAAGATTTCGGGAGACAATTATACTTTTTATGAGTCGGACGATGGCAAGATGACAATTATCCTATCGGATGGTATGGGTTCCGGTGATAAGGCATGTAGCGATTCCGGACGAGTCATCGAGATGATGGAGAGACTGTTGGAAGCCGGATTTCGTAAGGAATCGGCAATTCAGATGATCAACGGGGCGCTAACGGCATCCGGTAAAGAAGATAATCTGTCTACTTTGGATATATGCGAAATGAATTTATATACGGGCGAGTGTGAATTTATTAAAGTAGGCGCAGCATGCACATACATTAAACGCGGACGTCTGGTGGACAGGCTCTCGACGCAGAATTTTCCTTTGGGTGTTTTCGGACAAATAGACATGGAAGTATTATATCGGACACTGCAGAGCGGCGACTACGTGATTATGCTCTCTGATGGTATTTTAGACGCACTTTCACAGGGAATTGGTGAAGAGGTGCTTCCGGAAATCATCGGTAAGATGGACTACAGCAATCCGAATGAAATTGCAAACCAGATTTTGGCTTATTGTCTTAAACAGAGCAATGGGCAGATTAGAGACGATATGACAGTACTGGTAACCGGAGTCTGGAATCAAGCCGATCATTGCAGTTGACAAGAAGATACGGAAGTATAAGTTTTACGATGCATAAATGCGGAGTTATCATGAAAGATACAGTGTATGATAAGGTCAAAAATTATATAGAAAAGCATCATATGATAGAGGCGGGTGACTTGATAGCCGTCGGAGTGTCAGGCGGAGCGGATTCTGTCTGTCTCCTACACCTTATGCATAGGCTGTCCGGGGAGATGTCATACAGGCTTATTGCGATGCATGTAAATCATGGAGTCCGCGCAGAGGCAGCAGAGGATGCGGCGTACACAGAGTCGCTGTGTAAGAGTCTGGATATTCCTTTTTTTCTTCAGAAAGTGGATATGAACAAATATGCGGCAGAGAATAAGATGTCTCCGGAAGAAGCGGGAAGACAGTTGAGGTATCAAGTATTTGAAGAAGTATTGGAGCAGCAGAAGAAAAAGGGAGAAAGCTGTAAAATTGCGGTTGCTCATAACGCGGAAGACAGGGCAGAGACGATGCTGTTTCATCTTTTTAGGGGAAGCGGGATAAAAGGGCTTGGTTCTATTCAGCCTGTCCGGGAAAATGTCATCCGTCCGATTCTGTGTCTCGAACGGGCAGAGATAGAGGCATACCTTGCAAAACATCGGTTAAAATATTGTCAGGATAGTACGAATGAAACGGATGCATATACCCGCAATAAGATACGACATCATATCATCTCGTATGCAAGGCAGGAAATATGTTCAGGAGCGGTAGCCCACATGGCTGAATTAGCGGACATGCTCTCTGAAACGGAGAGATATTTGACGAAACAGGCAAAAAAGTTATATGAAACATATGTGGAAGAGGTCGCACATGAAGCCGAAACTACGAATCCGGAAGAGCGGAGAAAAGCAGAAGAGACATTAAACGAGGCGGGGAATGCACGGCAGCAGATGTGTCTGCGGATTCAAGGAACAAAATTGCTGGCGCAGGATTCAGTTATGTATCAGAGAGTTCTGCTCTTATGTATGGAGAAACTAACGCCTCATAGGAAAGATATTACAGGACAGCACATAACGGATTTAGTAAAATTAATTATGAGAGATGGCAGCAAAGAGTTATCACTGCCGTACAATATCAAGGCATACAAGGAATATGACTTGCTCATATTATATAGGGGTGCAAATGATTGCAGTACGCAGAATAAAGGGAATGAAAGGGCGGAGAAAGCATATGTGATTGAGCCGCCGATGGAAATTTCCGTGCCCGGTGAAGGAACATATACGTTTACATTGTTAGCATGTGATGCGGGATTTAGTGAAAAACAGCAAAATATTCCGGAAAATAGATATACGAAATGGTTTGATTATGATAAAATAACTACGGCTGTGCTGTTACGGACAAGGCAGACGGGAGATTATCTTACAATTGACAGCGCATGCCATACAAAGTCTGTCAAACAATACATGATCAATGAAAAGATTCCTAAGTTACAGCGCGACAGTATGCATCTGTTGACTGACGGAGCACATGTTATGTGGGTTCCCGGATATCGGATGAGTCAGCGCTATAAAGTGGAGGAAAGTACAAAGCGTATCTTACAGGTACAGCTAAGAGGAGGGCGTCATGGCAGAACGAATAGAGGTGTTATTGTCTGAGGAGGAAGTTGACAAGAGGATCCAAGAAATCGGCAATCAGATTTCCAAGGATTATGCCGGCAAGCAGGTGCACTTGGTCTGTGTACTTAAAGGAGGCAGTTTCTTTATGTGTGAGCTTGCGAAGAGGATTACCGTGCCGGTGTCTTTAGATTTTATGTCTGTATCCAGTTATGGCGGAGATACTAAGTCCAGCGGTGTTGTCAGAATTGTAAAGGACTTGGATGAACCGTTAGGCAATAAAAATGTGCTGGTGGTGGAAGATATTGTAGATTCGGGAAGAACATTAAGCTATCTTATGGAAATGCTAAAGGATAGAGGACCTGCGGATGTGAAGTTATGCACGTTGCTTGATAAGCCGGAGAGAAGAGTGGTGGATGTCAAGGTAGATTACACCGGCTTTCAGATTCCCGATGAGTTTGTAGTTGGTTATGGATTGGATTATGATCAGAAATACCGCAATCTGCCTTATATCGGCGTTGTAAAATTTGATTGATGAAAGAGGTTTGCTTTGAGTAGGAATAACAGAAGTTTTTATTTGTATTTTATCATTATCATAGGATTGTTACTGTTTACTGTCTGGATTGGTACGCTGAGGGTGCAGAATAACGGTTATACGCGAGGCGAGTTTGTAAGCCAGCTGGAGAAAAATGAGGTTGCATTTGTCAACATCTGCCCCAATAAAGATACACCTACAGGTTCGTTGGAGGTCACTTTAAAGAGCGGGCAAGAGCGTATCTTGTATGTAACGGATGTAACGGAGATGGAGACGTTAGTCAGAAGCTACGGACTTGACCCTACAGTGGAAAGTGTACCGGAGGAAAGCTGGTTTTTAAACAGTGTATTTCCGATTCTGCTCGTAGTGGTCGTATGCGTATTTTTCTTTGTGATGATGAATGCGCAGAATGCCAATGGCGGTGGCGGCGGAAAGATGATGAATTTCGGCAGGAGCCGTGCCAAATTGACATTAGGCGGAGAGAATAAGATTAAGCTGGACGGCGTAGCCGGTCTGAAAGAAGAGAAGGAAGAGCTGCAGGAAATAGTAGAATTTTTGAGAGACCCCGGTAAGTTTACGAAGGTGGGTGCGCGTATCCCGAAAGGTATTCTTTTGGAGGGAGCGCCGGGTACCGGTAAGACGCTTCTTGCGAAGGCGATTGCAGGCGAGGCAAATGTGCCGTTCTTTAGTATTTCCGGTTCGGACTTTGTGGAGATGTTTGTCGGTGTAGGAGCTTCCCGCGTGCGTGATATGTTTGCGGAGGCGAAGAGACATGCGCCGTGTATTATCTTTATTGATGAGATTGATGCCGTGGCAAGACGCCGTGGTACCGGTATGGGCGGCGGACACGATGAGCGTGAGCAGACGTTGAACCAATTGCTTGTCGAGATGGACGGATTCGGCGTGAATGAAGGAATTATCGTGATGGCGGCTACAAATCGTGTGGATATATTGGATCCCGCAATCTTAAGACCGGGACGTTTTGACCGCAAAATTACAGTGGCGCCGCCGGATGTGAGAGGAAGAGAAGATATTCTAAAGGTACATGCGCAGAATAAGCCACTTGGTGATGACGTAGACCTTTCACAGATTGCGCAGACGACAGCAGGATTTACCGGAGCGGATTTGGAGAATCTTTTAAATGAGGCGGCAATCAATGCTGCCATGGACAAGAGAGTCTTCGTAAAGCAGGAAGACATCAAGAGAGCTTTCGTCAAGGTAGGTATCGGTACGGAGAAGAAGAGCCGGATTATCTCCGATAAGGAGAAGAAGATTACGGCATATCACGAGGCGGGACATGCTATTCTATTCCATGTACTTCCGGATGTCGGACCTGTGTATACGGTGTCTATCATTCCTACAGGAATCGGAGCGGCAGGTTACACGATGCCTCTTCCCGAGAAAGATGAAATGTTCCTGACTAAAGGTAAAATGATAGAGGATATCATGGTATCCCTCGGTGGGCGTATTGCGGAAGAGATAATTTTTGACGATATTACGACAGGAGCTTCAAGTGATATTAAGAAAGCGACGAAAGTTGCACGTCGGATGGTTACGCGGTATGGTATGTCGGAAAATATTGGCGTGATCAACTATGACGATGACGATGATGAGGTATTTATCGGAAGAGACCTTGCGCATGCGAAGAGTCACAGTGAGGCGGTTTCCGGCGAGATTGACAAAGAAGTGAAAGCGATTATCGACGACTGCTACAAGAAAGCCAAAGAGATTATCATGAAGCATGAAGATGTATTGCATAAATGTGCCGAACTGCTTTTGGAGAAAGAAAAAATCAGTCGTGCCGAATTTGAGGCATTATTTGATGTTAAGTATCCTCAGCCGGAAGATGTGACCGTGACGACGTAGATGGAATTATGCACATTGCACAAAAAAGCATATATGAAATTGTAATATTTGTGAATCCTTGGTATTGTAGACAGATAGGGGGTATGCTATTATACTACTTGTAACCCCCAATACATTATATAGTTTTTTGCTATACCCCATAAGAAAGAAATACCTTCTCTAAAAAAGACAGTTTATATAAGCTGTCTTTTTTACATTCAAGAAAGTCTGTGTTTTCAAGCTAAAAAAAGAATCTCGTAAACGAGCTTTGCTTGTTTTTTTAACCATAAGTTGCTTAAAATCCTTGAATATCCACAATATATAGTATAAAATAGCATATAAGCAGTTTATAGGAAGGCGTAATAACATGGATTTAAGTCAATTTCAAAAAGCAGAAAAGAATCAACAATATTTTACATCCATGCGCCCGGTATTTAACAGGAAAGCATTATTTTCGGATATGACAGAAGATTATGTATATCCGCCGGAACCAAGTGCGTATGGGGAAGTCAACATTCACTTTCGCTCTGCGATAAATAATATTGATCGTGTGTTTATCGTCTGTAAAGGTGAGAAACATCTTATGCTCAAAACTGAGTCAGATAATAACTTTGATTATTATTCTCATTCCATACAATTGGAGAACGAGACGCTGATATATTATTTCGAAGTACAAGTGGGGAAAATTACTTGCTATTATGATACAAGAGGGGTTTGCAAGGATATTAACGAATACTATCATTTCCGGTTGATTCCGGGCTTTAAAACGCCGGAGTGGGCAAAGGGAGCGGTATTCTATCAGATATATGTGGACCGCTTCTGTAACGGGGATCCTACGAATGATGTGTTGACCAACGAGTATCAGTATATAGGAGATAAGACGGTTAAGGTAGATGACTGGAACAAATATCCGGCAGCAATGGGAGTCAGAGAGTTTTATGGCGGAGACTTGCAGGGAGTTCTGGATAAGATGGATTATCTACAGGAGTTAGGTGTAGATGTCATTTATTTTAACCCTTTATTCGTGTCCCCGTCCAACCATAAATACGATATTCAGGACTATGACTATATTGATCCGCATTTTGGCAGGATTGTTCATGATGAAGGTGAACTGCTCAGACCAGACCAGCAAGAAAACCGGTTTGCTACAAGATATATTGACCGTATCTCCAACAAGGAGAATCTGGAAGCAAGCAACGCGCTTTTTGCCGAGGTAGTTAAGGAAGCACATTTAAGGGGAATGAAGGTCATTCTGGACGGCGTGTTTAATCACTGCGGTTCGTTCAACAAATGGATGGACAGAGAGCGCATTTATGAAAATGTGCCGGGATACGAGAAAGGCGCCTATATTTCGCAGGACAGTGCGTATCATGATTATTTCCAGTTCCATGACAATTATAAGTGGCCCTACAACGGGTCTTATGACGGCTGGTGGGGACATGACACACTTCCGAAGCTCAATTACGAGAATTCCAGACACCTGATGGATTACGTTTTGTATATTGCGAGGAAATGGCTTTCTCCGCCGTACAATGTGGATGGCTGGAGATTAGACGTGGCGGCGGATTTAGGACATTCACCAGAATTTAACCATAAGTTCTGGAAAGAGTTTCGCAAGACAGTCAAAATGGTGAATCCTGATGCTATTATTTTGGCGGAGCATTACGGCAGTCCTAAAGACTGGCTACAGGGTGATGAATGGGATACCGTCATGAATTACGATGCCTTTATGGAGCCGGTAACATGGTTTTTGACAGGCATGCAGAAGCATAGTGATGACTATAGAGAAGATTTACGCGGCAATGCCGACAGCTTCTGGGGAGCCATGATGCATCATGGAGCTAATTTCACGACACCATCCCTGCAGGTGGCAATGAATGAATTGTCTAATCATGATCATTCTCGTTTTCTGACCAGAACCAACAGAAAAGTCGGCAGAACGAACACTCTGGGACCTGAGGCAGCGAATGCAGACGTAAATAAGGCTATATTGCGGGAAGCGGTAGTGATTCAGATGACTTGGCCCGGTGCGCCGACAATATATTACGGTGATGAAGCAGGTGTGTGCGGATTTACGGATCCTGATAACAGACGTACCTATCCGTGGGGACATGAGGATCAGGAATTAATTGATTTTCACAAGGCGATTATCAAGATTCATAAAGAGCATAAAGAATTTTTGACAGGATCAATCAAATATATCGAGAGCGATTATAACGTAATCGGATATGGCAGATTTACAAGACAAGGACAGTCGGTAATCTTAGTCAACAATAATGATCATGAGATTACAAAAGAGATGTCCGTATGGTATCTGGGAATTCCGAAAGAATGTACAATGAAACAGCTTATGCTCACTACGGCGGAGGGATATACGATAGAGGAGAAAGAATATCCGGTTGTTTCCGGTAAAGTGACGGTGACGCTTCCGGCAACTTCTGCAATCATCCTGCGTTATGAAGATCATACAATCAAAAATTTCTTGCAATTCATATAATGATGTGATATAAAAAGTGAGGAAGAATATTTTCTCACTTTTTATTATGGATGGATTCCCGAGTGGCCAAAGGGGACAGACTGTAAATCTGCTGCAAATTGCTTCGGTGGTTCGAATCCACCTCCATCCATTTAGATATGCGCAATATAAAAGGGGCTGTCGCACTTAGTGATTTCATTCGTTAAAGCGACAGTCCCTTTTAACTTTATATTCCTATTGTATATCTTTGCGAGTGTACTTCCAATATGCGAGTGCGATTCCAATTACGGTAAAAGCCATACCGAGCATAAGTTTGCCAATATCTAAGCTTATTTTGTCAAGAATATCTGCGCCTTCTGCATAGCCGAAAGGAGTAATGTACTTCAGAAATTCCGCGCTTTCTGAAATATTTGCAACAATGTTCAGAAAGTACATGACAATGGCGATTCCCAGACCAATACCGAGTCCGCCATGCTTAAGATGAGCAGAAATTCCGAAACAGATACCAGAAAGTTCAATCTGTACGAAGAAATAGGATAAATGCAGCAGACATAATTCATTCCAGAGGATCTCTTCACCGATTGCGGCTATGGATGCAATTGATAGTATGAAAATAACAATATTCATAATAAGTATCTGAAGCATAACGGCAGCGAGCTTCTCTGTGATAATACGAACTCTGCTTATCGGATGAGTCAGCAGAAATTCCGCAGTCCGTTCTTTCTCTTCTTTGGCAAGCGCACTGATTCCGAGAAGGGCTGCAAAAAAAGCTCCGCCGATGCCCAGTATATTGCCGCACTCGATGGCGTAAAAACCGATCAACGTGCCAAAGTTCAGTCTGTCCATGCCGAAGGCGGCGGTAAAGGATCCCATAGAGGAAAACATATCGTTTACACCTTCCATTTCGTTTCCCATCTCCGGATACATGAACACGCATATTGCCACAAAAAATCCGATAGAGATTGTCCAGATCATAAGGGATTTCCACCCTTGTCTTAGTTCGTGTTTGATTAGAGTCATAACCATGAAGCGCTCCTTTTATAGTAAATTTTCAAAGTATTTTTTGCTACCTTCTAAATGTCTTGTAAGTTCTAGCTTTCGTAATAGTGCATAAAGATTTCTTCCAAGTCCGGTTCCGATATGATAAGGTCAGTGATATCCTGCTCGCTGAGTATTTTAAGCAGCGGTTTGATATCGCCGCTGTAGAGGAAGCTTACAGCACCGTTTAATTCTTCCATATTGCGGAGCATATCTGATTCATGTAATTGCACATTGCCATGAATAGTGACCCGTTTGGCATTTGTTTTCGATAGGGCGTCCACACTATCACAAGCAATCATTCTTCCTTCCCGTATGATGGCAGCCCGTGTGCAGTTGTGCTGAATCTCCGAGAGGATGTGACTCGAAAGAAATATTGTTGTCCCGCTGTTGTTTCTCTCTTTCAGGATGCTGAAAAATTCCCGTTGCATCAAAGGATCAAGCCCGCTGGTGGGCTCGTCTAAAATCAACAGTTCAGGATTGTGCTGGAGTGCGCAGACGATTGCTACCTTCTTGCGATTACCAAAAGATAGTTCAGATACTTTGCGTGACAGGTTAAGCTGTAGTCGGTCGCATAAAACGGCGCCTTCTTCGGTACAATCCTTTTTATGCAGGTCGGCAGACAGTTTTAAGATTTCTCGAACCTTTGTGCCGGAATAAAATATAGCTTCTGAAGGGAGATAACCTATCTTAGATAAGATTTTCTCCCGATCCTTACGAATATCCATGCCAAGAATCTGCGCCGAGCCGGAACCGGGGGTAATCAGTCCCAGTAAGGTGCGGATAGTCGTAGATTTACCCGCGCCGTTCGGACCGATAAAGCCGAAAAATTCCCCTTCTTTTACGGTTAGGGTTAAGTCAATGATTCCCCTTGCTTTTCCGTAGTATTTGGTTAAATTTAAAGTCTGAATTGCATTCATGTTAATCCTCTTTTCGTATAGGCTTTTTTCCAGAAATCAATTATTTTGATAAAGTCTGCTTCCATTTCATCGGCGGTTAAACTGCCTTGCTGGACTTTTTCCCACAGATATCCCTCTGATGCCCAGTACATTGTCTGATACATCATCTGCAGGTCAAGTCCGGGGATGAATTGCTCAGAATCTAAGGAGGTAAAGAAAGCGATCTTATTAAAATTGGTATATTTGGCAATTAATTGCTGAATGTCTTCACATACGTCAGGATCTTTTTCATAGTATGATTTGACGACAAATGCTCCGAGGTCAGGATACTGACGCATAATATCTGCTTTTATTTTTAATCCTTTGAACATCATCTCAAACAAGTCTTCCGGGACGAAAGAAAGATTTTCCTCAAGTGATTTGGTGGTAATCTCCATACAACGATCCCATAGGAAAAGATATAATTCTCTTTTGTTGTGGAAATAATGGAAGAGCAGTGATTTGCTGATTCCAGCGGCATCCGCGATTTCGCTCATAGGGCTTTTCTTGTAGGAGTTTTGCGAAAATACATGAAAACCGGCGTTGATGATTGCTTCCTGTTTTGTTTTTGGCAAGGTGAAAAATTTATCGTTCATAAGGCTCCTTTGCATTAACCGCTGCGGTTAATTATTATTATACGCCGTTGACCGTTTTTGAGAAGGGTGGTTTTAAGGTGCCGGAAAATAAAATTTTTTGAAGATTCTTTTTACTCCGATTCGTTACAGTAAATAAGATCACTGATGTAGGCTGCGAATAACGTGACGGGATAGGAGGAAGATATGAGAAAAATTATTATTTTATCAATGATTGCATGTATGATTCTTTCGGGCTGTGGAGTCACAATATCAATGGCAAATGAAGATGCGGATATGGAATCGTCGGTAGGGATTTTTAATGTTTACACAAGTTATTTTGAACACTACAGTATGGATCAAGATGAAACGGGATGTAAAGTAATAGGAACGCTGTACCAAGCGGCAGGCGATGATAATACTGTCATCACGGATATAGCAGTATCAGAGGGAGGCGGCAGTGTAAACATCACCGGAAGTATAGATTGTACAAAAGGCAGCCTTCGACTGATATATACGGCATCGGATGGTACGGAGATTTTGATTGCGGAGGGCATTAACAAGAAAATTGATGTACAGTTAGATGTGGCGGAAGGCGGGGGAAGTATCGAATTTGCCGGTGAGGAAGAGAGCGCCGTATGTGAGTTTCATATAAAAGTGGAAACGGATCAGAACGTGACGTTTACCGGTATCATGGGGCACGACAGTGTGGAAGACATAGAAAATATAGAAAATTTGGAAAGCATAGGGGAACTGGAAAGTATAGGAGAATCTATAGAAGATGTCGGGCTGGATGAAATAGAAAATAACTGGTCTGAAAGTGAACGTATTCGCTATCGTGGTAATGGTGTGTCTGCGAACCCGATGAGCACTGAATTTCAGGTTGATGAACCAATGACATTGTCGGTTTCTTGCGCAACGGGAGAGGGAAAACTTAGATTAAAGATTGTCAGAAATAATATTTTAGGGGATTTAGGGGAGACTGTTTACTTTGATGAGACAAATCCCGATGGAGTATATACAGTTTGGCTTGATAAGAAAGGGACATACAAAGTACAGTTTTATGCGAAGGCACATGTGGGGAGTGTTGAGATTATGCCTGCTGATAACTAGCTTGTATTTATGAAATGCAGGAGAGAGTACAAATAGGAGGAACAAAATGAAGCAAATTAAAACCTCAAAAGTGGTGTTGGGAATTGTCGGCTCGTTAGTCATCTTGGTTATTGCGCAGCTTGCGGCGCAAGTTTTGGCAAACATATTTTCAATTATTCGGTTGCCAGTATTTGTGTGTAATGCTGTGGCGGGAGTTTTATATGTTGTGTTTGCGTATCTATTACTAAAGGTTTATGCAGAGAGGGTATTAAAACTGCAGCTATCAGATTTGAGAATACCCAAGATAAAGATAAAAACTAAATGGCTGTTGATTGCCTTTATATTGCCATTGGTGGTGGTCGGGATTTATTTGCTTTTTCCAGGAGAATTGCAAAAGGGAACGATGGGAAGTCTGGAGGCTGCAGCGGTTATTTGCGCGGGAATATTTTTTACGGGAATTGCGGCTGGTGTTGTCGAAGAAATGGTTTTTAGGGGCTTTATCATGAGCCTGCTCGACTACAAGATTGGAAGAATGGCAGCAGTACTCATTCCGTCACTTCTTTTTGGACTGGTTCATATTATCGGGATGAATTTTAGTATAATAAGTTGTCTGCAAGTGTTAGCAGCAGGCACCTTTGTCGGAATCATGTTTTCCTTTATCACGTTGGAATCGCGTTCTGTTTGGAGCAGTGTGATGGTGCATGGATTGTGGAACATAATCGTTTTGGGAGGTGTTCTTTCCATAGGGGAAGGGTTGGATGAGTATTCTGTTTTCTCTTATATTCTGGAAACAAAGTCGTTTGCGATTACAGGTGGGGAATTCGGAATTGAATCGTCTGTGATTGCAATAGCAGGATATATTGTTGTAACATTGATTGCATATGCAGGGATGCGGAAAAGTTCTGGCGGTGAAGATAAATAGGTGTTTAGTTTCTTGCTTCTTTACCGTGCATGAGCTTTACCGCAGTAAAGCCATGCTTCCAGTCAATTTATTGACTTTCTTTTTTGCACCACAAATCGCAATTCCAAAATAATTTAAGTCAATTTCTGATACTTCTTTCATCTTCTCTATAAATTCATCATAAGCCTTGCATCCCTGCGCTAAATCTGAAAAATCAACGACAGTCAAATCCGAAAAGCCCGGCTCATACAATTTTTCACGAATAGTTTTTATTATATCTGCGTTGCCTTTCAAAATGGGTACGGGAAATTCAATAATTCCTAAATGTTCATTCCCGGTTCTGTCGTATACATCAGTACCAACGACTTCCGGCATTTTCTTTCCTAAAGTGATACCCATGATAGCCGCCGTATTTGCGATTATTCCCAACGGCAGATTTTCATCAATTACCATAACACACTTTTCATTTTGTAAATCCATTTTTTAGCCCTCCTTTTGATAACAACGGTAAAGATACGCTTTATGAAATCCTGATTCTCTGTAATGCGCTAATAGCTTTTCATTCTCTGCTGTATTCAGAAAGAAACAGCCCGACAACGGCTAATATTGTTCCTGTTATAGAAAGAAATGTAACCGTTTCTTTCAGTATCAGCATAGACGTTATAAGGGTTATGACAGGAACCATGTATATGTAAATGCTTGTTTTAACTGCCCCTAATATTTTTACAGCATAATTCCATGTTACAAAGCAGAGGGCAGACGCTCCGATTCCCAAATATAAAATATTGAGCAGATTTGTCATATCCATAAAACGCAACGCATCTAACTGAAAGTCAAACAGGAATAGTGTAGGTATCATAAACAAAATGCCATAGAAAAATGTCCTGCGTGTTGTAAGGATAACAGGGAGCCCAAAACTACCAATCTTTTTTGTCAAGATAGAATAGCAAGCCCATACAAAAGCGGCGGCAAATGCTAAAATATCTCCAGCAGGATTTAATTTTAGCTGTGAGCCATTGAAGCTAATCAATATAATTCCTGCCATTGCAACAATAAAGCCAATAAAAAAATTTATTTGTAACTTTTCTTCTGACTTCATAAACAGGTGCGCCAATATTGCGGTAATAAACGGAGCTACGGATATAATCACACCTACATTGGAAGCCATTGTATAAGTCAATGCAACATTTTCCAGCAAATAGTATAGACATACTCCACAAAAGCCCGCAGCGGCAAAGGTTATTTCCTGTTTCTGGTTTAATCTCTTTATGCGGTGCGGATATGCTATCAGTAAAACCAAATAGCCCATAATAAAACGGAAAAATAAGATTTCCACGGGCTGAAAGTCTGCAAGCAAGATTTTTGTGGAAATAAAGGTAGTTCCCCATATAAGGATTGTAATCAGAGCAGCCAAATGCCCTGTGCGTTTTTCTGTCACCATTTTATTCACCGCCCTTATCTTTTTCAAAAAAGATTTCACGGTACACTCCCGGCGCAAGCCCGATAAAACTGGTAAAATAATTTGTAAAGTGGCTTTGGTCGGAAAAACCTGTCCATATTGCTGCGTCAAGGGGAGATACACCGTTTGACAACAGTTTCTTTGCTTCATTGATACGGATTGTTTCTAAATAACGGTATGGGGTAATCCCCTTTGATTTCGTAAATGCCCTAAGAAGCGTTGACTTGCTTAGTCCTGCTTGGCGACAAATCTGGTCTAAATAAATACGCTCCGTAAAGTGCTGTTCCATAAACATACAGGCTTTTTCAATTTCCTGTCTACACTCTGGAATACAGCTTTCAAAAGGCTGACCATAATTCTGAATCAAACTGGACAACAGGAGCAACAAATTTTCTTCTTTTCCGAAGTCGCTGTTTCCATTCATCACCATTTCATGTAGTGGGCGCAGATAGCAGATTACTTCATCATCACAAATCACATTCTCTGAAAATCCCGGAAGTTCTCGTTTCCCTGTCACTTCCTCTGCCAAATCAAGCATAATTTCTTTGCTGATATTAAAGCCACGGTAGTCCAATGTACCATTATCAGACTGTACGCAAGCATGGTTATCGCCCGGATTAAATAAAACAACATTTCCCTGTCCAATCGTGTAGTCTATGTTCCTGCAAGACAGACAGCGTTCACCGTTCTCTACAAAACCAATCACATAATGCTCATGAAAATGGTTTGGAAACGGCTGAACGATTCCCTCAAAACGGTAGGCTTCAATCCGCAATGATTCATCATAAACAACGGTTCTGATTTCTTTCTTCATTCAAATTTCCTCCTTGCCAAAAACCATTGTAAATCAAAGATTTTCAAAAGTCTTGTAAAATATCTTCATTTTTTGGATCCATATCTTCGGGTTCTAATCAGACTTGTTTGAGCGCTTCTAAAGGTTCATTAAATGTAATATATGGTTTTTATGCTAAAAGGTGATTTTCATATTGTTTTCTTTTAATCTGTGGTGATAAAATAGCTTTATATAAGGATTTAAATTATGAAAATTTTAAAAGAATTTGCAATTATATCGCTCAGCCGGAGGGACAAGTGACGAGGTGATTGAGGATATGTACGCAGTGGAGATTGATACGGGAAAAGTAGTAGCGTCGGGCAAGAAGGCGTGGAGTGATGTCGGGACGAAGGAGTATCGGGAGCTGACAGGCGAATAGTGAAAGAGCATTGGGAGAAGAACAATGTGAAGGGACAGAGGACATCATGACAGATAAAGAGATGAAAATTACACGTTACAGGGAAGAAAACAAATTGGCGAAGCAGGGAGAAATTGTCTTTGCAGGTTCTTCACTTATGGAAATGTTTCCTATTAACAAACTGCTTGATGAAAAAGGTGATGCCACGATTATCTATAATCGTGGCATAAGCGGTTTTGTATCGGAGGAATTGTTGGGTGCGCTTGACGCTTGCGTTTTAGACTTAAAACCACGCAGGATGTTTATTAATATCGGAACCAACGATTTGAGTAATCCACAGATTCAGATATCGGAATTAATGTGGAGGTATGACCGCATTCTTACGATGATAGAGGAGAATCTTCCGGAAGTGGAAATCTATCTGATGGCATATTACCCGATTAATTATGAAGCGGCGACGGAAGAGATGAAAGAATGTCTTAAGATTCGTACCAATGAGAAAATTAACAGGGCTAATGCAGAAGTGGAGAAATTAGCACAGCGGCACGGGCAGAAGTACATTGATGTAAACCGCAATTTGAAAGATGAGCAGGGCAGATTGAAAGCCGAATATACGATAGAAGGTATGCACATCAAGGAGGATGGCTATCGGGCAATTTATGACGATGTAATGCGGTATGTTAAAGAGCCAAGATGGAAAAATAGGGAGTAACTATTGGAAGCGATAGTTGAAGTTAGAGGAGGCGCAGGATGGCAGAGCAGTATAATAAAATATATTACACGGACGATAAAATAACAATTCGGGATATGCGGCAGGAAGATGCGGCAATTATCACGCAGGAAGAGATTGCACAGGGTTGGGATGCAACCATTGATAAATATATGGCACGCCTAAGGGACAGACAGGAGAAGAACGCTGTCGTTCTTGTAGCGGAGTATCAGGGGAATGTGGCAGGATATATCAATGTTTACCCTGAATCCGAGTGGGGAGCATATGCAGATAAAGGATATCCGGAAATCGTGGATTTCGGTGTCCTTGAAAAATACAGACGTCACGGGATTGGCAGTAAGATGATGGATGTGGCAGAGCAGATTGCCGGAGAATACTGCGATAAGGTATGTCTGGGCGTGGGATTACACAGCGGTTACGGCAGCGCCCAGAGAATGTATGTGAAACGTGGCTATATTCCAGATGGCAGCGGTGTGTGGTATTGCGACAAAGTATGTGAACCATATGCAGCGTGCTGTAATGATGATGATTTGGTGTTGTATTTTTTGAAGGAGCTGCGATAGGAGACCGCAAAGAGATTTCGACTAGAGTATATGCGGTCTGAATATAATTCTTTGTATAAAAAATCCATGTTTATTGATACAGTTTTTATTTTTATCAAAATCTGCAACGATAAACGCGGATTTTTTTATGTTATATCGGAAGTGCCGTACAGAACAATATTATCTCCGTAAAAACACATCATCTTCATCTGAAATTCATACTACTGTGCTACAATAAGCAATGTAAGGTATATGACGCGCGCATAAAACCATAAAAAAGAAACCGGACGGGAGCGTAATAAGAGACATGAACATTTTATTTTTGGAAGACGAACCGACCATACGGGAAGTCCTGACTGAATATATGAAAATGCAGAACTATCATGTTACCTGCGCTGAAGACGGCGAGCAGGCGCTGGAATTTCTCACGAGTCAGCAATTTGATATGGCGGTACTGGACATTATGGTGCCGAAAGTGAGCGGGCTGGAAATTCTGCAATATATTAAGGAACACAGACCGGAGATGGCGACGATTATGCTGACGGCGCTGGATGATGAGAAGACGCAGGTGCAGGCATTTAACTCCTATGCGGATGACTATGTAATCAAGCCGGTTTCTCCCATTATTTTGTTAAAAAGAATGGAAACAATTCTGCGCCGTGTAAAGAGAACCGAACTGCAGCAGGAAAAAGGGCTTACCATTCACGATGATTCTTATCAGGCATTTTACGACGGAAAGTCTCTGGAACTTACGCTGAGTGAGTTTCTGTTATTACAGGTTCTTATGAGAGAACCAAAGCGGGCGTTTACAAGAGAACAATTGATTTTAAGAATTTTCAACGAGGATTATGTAGGTAACGACAGAATCATTGATGCGCATGTTAAAAATCTGAGAAAGAAGCTGCCGGAGGATTGTATCAAAACGGTAATCGGCGTGGGATATCAGTTTCGGGAGGGGTAAGTATGGGGCTTAGGAAGAAAACGTTTCTGTACAGTGTGGCGCTGGCAGTTATTATGATTGCTTTTGTCATAGGGTATTTTGTATTAATGCTGCCATCCCTGTATGTGGATTATGTGATGAATAGCAATTTGGAATCTGCAGCTAAGATTCAGAAGGGCTACATGGAAGAGAGAAGTTACGATAATCTGACGGTTAAGAATCCGTCGTCCGTCTACACAATGGAGGTTCCGAATACAGGGGACGAGGTTTATATAGCAGGGAAATTCTTTAAGCTGACGATTACCATACAGGATGAGGAGCTTCAGAACCTTCTGGACTGCGCCAGAATGATGATGGGCGAAGCAGAGAGCTTGGAACAGTTGGAGAATATGATCGATTCGCAGACTGCGGATAGGGAAGATATGTCTTACGGATTAAAGCAGAAAGACTTCACGAACTATTTCAGTGAATGGCAGGACAGATTTAAGGATATATTTGCAGGTCAGAATCTGATTTCCGAGGACGCGCCAATTACAATTAAACTGGATCAAAAGGGGCAGAGTGGCGAACAGGTTTATCAGGGAGAATATTCTAAGCTGCATACGATGCCCGGCGGTATTATGGTGTATGAGGTGGGGGTATCTGACGGCAATTACAGCTACATCACATATATTGCTATGGGACAGATGCAGGATGCTTTTATCATTACGGTTTTACCGACGATGACGCCGCAGATGGAGGAAATTACGCCAATCGTTATGGGAAGCCTGCCGATGATTATCGCAGTTATTTTTCTGGTAGTGTTGATTTCTTCCGGATTCTTTTCAGGAAGAATTGTCAACCCCATAATCAGACTTGCCAATCATGCAGAGAGTGCGGGTCTGGCAGAGCATTTTGAACCTGATGAGTTTGCATTCTTGTCAGACAATAAGGATGAGATTGGCATTTTAGGACGGAATCTGCATGAGCTGTACGGAAAGCTGCGGGACAATTACGAAGAGCTGGAACGTAAGAACTGTTTGCTGGAAGAAGAAAACGAGCGGCAGGAGGTATTCCTGCGAGCGTCATCTCATCAGCTAAAGACACCTATTACAGCGGCGCTTCTTCTGGTTGAGGGTATGATGAATGAGGTCGGAAAGTATAAGGACACAAAAACATATCTGCCGGAGGTGAAAAAGCAGCTTCTATCCATGAGAAAGATAGTGGAGGATATTTTGTACTTAAATTATCATGCGGAGAATATGCAGCAGGAGAAAACGGTAGTCGAGACGGTAGTGCAGGAACTTGCGGGAGAATATGCAGTACAGACGGAAGATAAGGGACTGCGGGTAACGATTACGGGGAGCGGAGTTGTTTATACGGACCGAAAAATTCTGAAAAAAATTGTGGACAATTTATTGTCTAATGCCGTCTCATATACGCCGAAAGGGCAGCAGATTACTATTGAGATTAGTAACGAGGCAATATGTATTGTCAATTATGGTGTCATGATAGATGAGAAGCTACTCCCGAGTGTTCTTAAACCTTTTGTCAGTAGTGACGGAAGCGGGAAGGGAAAAGGATTGGGGCTGTATGTGGCAGCCTATTACAGTAAGCTTATGGGATATGAGCTGAAAATAACAAATATTGATAATGGTGTACGGGCGAACTTGTCTTTTATAAAGTGATAATTTATCAAAAGACGGAACTAAAAGCGTCAGGTCCATGAACAGAACAGCAACAGTAAATGCAGAATATAAAGAGGTGAGATATGTTACTTGCAATTAAACAGCTACAGGTAAAATACGGAAACCAAACCGCGTTACAGATTAACAGTCCGCTCTGTATTGAGGAAGGCGAGCGCATCGGGGTAATCGGTTCTAACGGTGCCGGAAAAAGTACTTTGGTGAAAGCGCTCCTTGGACTTATAAATTATGAGGGTAAAATTATAACACAGTTAAAGCCAGAGCAGATGGCAGCTCATATGCAAAGTAATGCGTATGTGACGACTATGCCTGTCAAGCGGATTATGGAGATGATTCTGAATACGAAAATCAAAGAGAACAAGGAATTACAGGAGTTGATTGATTTTTTTGAATTTGGGCAATGTCTGCCGAAAAGGTACAATGCGCTTTCGGGTGGACAGAAACAGAAATTTACAATTATTATGATTATGATGCAGAAGGCGGAGTTGACATTTTATGATGAAGTCACATCGGGTTTGGATTTTGAGACAAGGCAGAAGCTGATGGAGAAATTGGTGGATTGGTATCAGGATAAAAAAGATTCTCTGATAATTGTATCCCACTATTATGAGGAGCTGGAACAGCTTGCAGATAAGATATTGTTGTTAGATCGGGGGAAAGTTATCGCTTACGGAAGAACAGAAGAGTTATTCAAGACGTACTGTGGCGATGCAATTTTTATTCTGGATAATAATCGGAAGAATCAGGAGTTGACGAAAGAGTTCAGCGCATTAAAATCGCCTAATCATTTGATTGCATTATCCTGCCGTGATGCGGAAGAGGAAAAAGGGCTGCTGTCGATTTTGGTGGAACATAATGTGAATTTTAAACGGAGCAATTCGGATATTGAAATTATGTCCATTAACGCCAGAGAACAGTTTTATGCAAAGGCATAATATGGGAGGATAAAGATGAAACAGAAAAAATGCAATATAAATATGGTTTTATATGAGCTTCGTAATATCAACGGTAATTTTATGCCACATTTCTTCGGAATCGTATTTCCAAATATGATGACAATAATTTTCTCAAGAGTAATCGACAGTCAGATTCCACAAGCGGCGAGAGATAACGCTATGGTATCTATTATGCTCAGCATGATACTTGTCATTCCGATGTCAATTATGTTTATCGGGTATGGCGCGCTGTATTCTCAGGAAGTGGAGCATGAAGTGCCTATAAGAATGCACCTGTTCGGTTTTCACGAGAGGAGTCTTCTGACGGCAAAGATTATTGCACACATGATTTTTATGACGATTGCCTTTGTAATCTTTGCTGTATTTCAGATGTTCACAATGGATATTCCGAAGCCGGCAGTATCGTCTGTAATCTGTCTGTTAGTATCGCTGTATTTGATTGGAATCATACTCTTAGTGATTGCCCATTCAGTTGCAAATATTTTTCGAAAGTTCGGTATTACATTTGGGATAACGATGTTTGTTTATTTTACGTTGATGATGTTGACAGGTATGATGGGAATCTCCACGGAACAGCTTCCGAAAGCATTGCAGAAGGTAGCTAACACTTTGCCCATGACTTATATCAGCAATGATTTTGCCGATTTCTGGACGGGCGGCACCTATAACTTTATGCCTTATATTCAATCTTTCATTTTTTTCGGTGCAGTATCGGGGATTCTGTTGATGTATGCGCAGTACCGGAATAGGAGGGTAATCAAGTAGTAAAGCATATGCTTTAAAAGAAAAATGACTAATTTCATAAAGTTTTTTATAAATGAGTAATTCAGGAAAAATATGCCGGATTTACTCATTTATTTTATACTGTATGCTCATACAATGGGATTATCAAAAAAATAAGGAGAGAAGAAGAATGAATACATTGTTAGAAGCGCATGAAGTGACAAAAACTTATGAAAAAGCACAGCGACCAAGTCTAAAGAAGGTTTCGTTCTCTGTCGCAGCCGGTGAATTTATCGGTATTATGGGAGCGTCCGGTTCCGGCAAGACAACATTATTGAATGTCCTTTCTACCATAGATGTTCCTTCGGGCGGAGACATCCTGATTAACGGAATCAACTTGAGGAGATTGACTGGCAAAAGTGCGGCTGATTTTCGGCGAGACAATTTGGGTTTTATTTTCCAAGAATATTTTTTGCTTGACAGCCTTACGATTCGCGAAAATATATCGGTTCCGCTTACGCTCCAGAAGCTGTTGCCTAAAAAAATCGAAGGTATGGTGCTTACTCTGGCTGAGAGATTTGGTATTGCGCCGCAGCTGGACAAATATCCATCGGAACTGTCAGGCGGGCAGCGACAGAGAGCTTCCGCAGCAAGAGCAATTATTAAAAAGCCGAGTATATTATTTGCAGACGAACCGACCGGTGCTCTGGATTCCGGTTCAGCTACCGAATTACTGAATACGCTGCTGGAAGCAAATCAGGAACTTGATACAACGATCTTGATGGTTACTCACGATGCCTATGCCGCAAGCTTTACTAACCGTATCCTGATTTTCAAAGATGGTCAAATTGTGAAGGAACTTTCTAAACAGGATGGCAGTAGACATGATTTTTATGAGTCTATCGCTGCGGAAGTCGCACGATTGGATACGGAAAGGTAGGGTGAAGCAATGAGCACTTTGACAATGGCATTTAAAAACCTGCGTAAAAATTTTTCTTATTATAAACTCTACCTGACTTCCGTTTCACTTATTATCACTACTTTTTTTGCGTTTACATCTTTTTCAATGAATCGGATAATGCTTGACAAGATTTCCGAAAACGGACGGGTGGAGTCTATGTGTAATACTATTTCTATATTTTTGATGGCATTTGTAATCTTTTTTATGGCGTATTCCAATCGATTCTTTTTGAAACGCCGTACGAAGGAACTTGGCATTTATGCACTGTTGGGATATCAGAAGATTACGATTTTATCTTTGCTTACTTTTGAAAATATTTTCATTTGCTTCGGCGCTCTGGGAATCGGATTAGTGACAGGCGCCATTGCGCATAAGGGTATTGTAGCGGGAATTACTGCTCTTTTAAGGTTATCGGTGGATAATGCACTGATACCGCTTTTTAATGTGAATGCCTTAAAGAAAACGGTAGGCTTTATTATGGTTGTAATCTTTGCTCTATGTATTTCCAACAGCAGATTTCTCTTTAAGGCTTCTCTTATGAGCCTGATTCGATTTGAAAAAAAGGCGGAAAAGGGTATGGCGTTTCACTATTGTCCGGCGATATTGGGCTTTGTAATGATTTTATGCGGATATGGGCTGGCACTGGATATTTTCAGGGGCAGAAAGTCTGTCTGGTTTTCCATCGGATTCTATCCGGTTGGTATGTTGACGGCAATATTCATTTTATTTGGTACAATATTTTTTATATCGGCATTTCTGCCTTATGTGATGGAGATTAGTAAGGAAAGGAAACGGACATTTTATACACAAATAAAAATTATTACCATACCTAATTTTATTTATCGCATTCGCTCGAACGCAAAAACATTGATTATGCTCACGCTGTTTTCAGCGGCAACATTAACGATTTCAAGCGTTATGGCATTATCTCTCTATTATCCGATTGCGGCGGTCTCTCGTATGGCGCCTTCTGAACTAGAGTGCAGGATTGAAAAGGGGGATCAGGTCGAAAAGGTGAAGCAGTTGGTCAGCGAATATGCGCCTGAAAATACGGTTACTTATACACAGACGGATATTTATAAGGTGACATCAAAATCCTTGAATCTTCCTATGGAATATAGTGTGGGAACATCGAAAGGCGATTCGGATAATCAGGCGCTGTTAAGGGAGAAAGGTTTCGAATGTATTTCATATTCACAGTATCTTTCGCTTCTACAGGCACAGAAAAGAGAAGATGTGATAAAGGATTTATGTGGGTTAAAAGATGATGAGTGTATTCTGGTAAAGTATCAACCCAATACTGATGGCAGTGATGAAACAGGAAAAACATATTTATTATCCGTTAACCGGAATGACATATTGGTTACCGTAAAAGAAGTCACGCTCAATAATCCCATTTCATTTGCAAACAGTGTGGGGACATTGATCGTCAGCGATGCCACTTATGAACGGATTCAATTGGGAGGAATGCCCAAAACCAGTATTTTGAGTATAAACGGAGAAACAATTGAAAATCAGGAAAGTTTATTCGATGAACTTAAAGATTTGCTGGAGAATAGTCCTTACTTACAGGGGCATACCCATAGAATAAATGAAATTTTTTCTTTAAGCAGTTCCACATTTTTACTTATTGGTTTTCTGGTTGTTCTGTTCTTTATTGCAACGGGGAGTATATTATATTTTAACAATTTGTCATCCTTGACCGATTCCAAAGAGGACTATGAGATTCTGGGTAAAATGGGATATACAGAGACGGCGATCAGGAGAATTGTGAAAAAGCAGATTGCAGTTTTTTTCTGTATTCCGTTCTTATTTGGATTAATAGACTGCTTTTTTGCTACAATTGTATATAAAACCGGTCTTATGCAGAACATATTGAAAAATTCTCTTTCTCTGTATGTTCCCACACTGGCGGCTATCGCGCTGACAGCGATTATATACTTAATTTATTATTGGCTGACTGTCCGTTCTTGCTGTAAAATAATACTGAAATCATAACTGAAATCCAGATGAGGGAAAGATATGCATATAAAAACGAGGTATCAGACATTAAGTTTATTATTTTGGTTGAATCATATTCTGAGCATCCTTTATATGAGCCGGATTTTCAGTCATAATACGCCGATGACGATTGAAAATATCGTTCCGCTGATACTTGTTACATTCATGCTGATTGATATTACTTATATCAGTGCATGTAATGTAAGAGAGAACAAAATTGTTTCCCTGTTTTGCGGGCTGTTGGTTTTAGACTGCTGGTATATGCTTCTGCTGTCAGATACACGACCAGCGGCGCAGCTTGTCTTTGCTGCCTTAAGTCCATTGATTTGGTATGTATCTATTCAGTTTATTTTAATGTTTCTTTTTCAGGGAGGCGGATATAAATTCCGCAAGGCGGTGAACACAGTGCTTTATGCAGTCTGCGTTGCAGCGCTTGTCGGCATCGGTTTATCTGACAAAATATATGCTCTTTTATATGTAATACAGTTTTTCATAAGCTGGACTTGTTTTTTGTTTGTTATGGTCTATCATTGGAGGAGAATTGCATTTGTTTTAAAGAGCGAATGGAAGAGCATTTCATTTTCTGCATTGGCGACAATGATGGTATTTTGCGTTTACTATTTTACCACAATAGGGATTCCGTATCATATTTCTAATTTCGGAATCTATATAACCATTCTGCTGTTTGGTTTAAGTGTGCACGGTATTGTCATAAAAGGGCATAACAGTTCACCGTTATCTGATATATTCAGCAAACAGCAGTCCGTGGCTATCGTTGGACTGTCGCTTATGGTTCTCGGGCTGACATATCTGATTGCAGGATACCCGTTGAATGAACTGTTCGTGGCAATCAATTTACTGTTCTCTTTTATTTATCTGTGTAACATCATTTTAGGACAGTGCTTCAAAGAGGGTAAAGGCAGTCTGATGAAAGAGAGTGGGTATTACATTGCCATACAGCAGTTGCAAAAAGAAGAAGGGCTGAAAACAGAATTTGCAAATTTTCTTCACGATGAAATTTTGCAAGACATTCTGTCCGTCAAAAATATGATAACAAAAATACACCGACCGCTGATACGGGACACTGTCATGGATACGCTAGAAGTTCTGAATAAAAAGATCCGTGAGCAGATGCAGGACTATCATCCTGTTATATTGAAGAAGTTAACTCTAAAAGAAAACTACCGGAATTTGATAAATGTTGTTTCACAGAATTTTCCCATGCGGGATTTGCAAGTATCTTTTGAATGCGCAGAAACGCTTTTTCTGGTTGAACCATACAATGTGCTTGTTTACCGGTTGATAAAAGAACTGCTGACCAATATTTATAAACATTCCGATGGCAGTAAGGCATGGGTGACTCTTACACTGAAAGACGACAGGATTCATTTGTGTGTCGCTGACAATGGAACGGCGGAACTGTCCGGACTGCTTTTAACGGATCAGACAAACCATAAAGGGCTCAGTTCTATTTCCGAACAGATAGGAGCTTTAGATGGCACTATGGAAATATCTGATTACGAGCCACATGGAGTTTGCATACAAATTTATATTCCGATGAAAGGGGATGTTTCCTATCAATATTTTGTTAGTTGACGACCATAAACTTTTTGCGAAAAGTCTTGCCATAGTTCTGGATGAATATCCGGAAATTGAGAAATTATATATCGTGCAAAACCTGCAGGATTTAGATCGACTGCTTTGTGAAGAAAAGATAGATATTATTCTAATGGACATTAATCTCGGTAATCTTGGCAGCGAGGACGGATTAGAAATAGCAGCTGATTTGCTGCAGTCCTATCCTTTGATTAAAATAGTCATTCTGACAGGGTATGATTTGCCTGTATATCGGTACGAAGCCAAAAAAATCGGTGCCAGCGGCTTTCTCAATAAGAGCATAAGCCCCGGTGAGTTGGCAGATTCGTTAATCCGTATTTTCCACGGCAGCAGTTGTTTTCCGCCTGAAAACAAAGAAGTGATTATTGAAGAGTTGACGGAAACCGAGCGAAAAATTCTGCAGTTAATTAGTACAGGGAAAAAACGCAAAAGCATCGCGGATGAGTTATACATGAGTGAAAGGACTTTATCAAATCATTTACAGCACATCTTTGAAAAGCTGGATGTTTCGTCAGCGGTTGAAGCTGTTACGAAAGCGCTTCGGTTGGGATATATTTCGCCATTGTAGTGAAAATGCTTCGTGACACAATTCCGGGAGAATAATTTCCTGTTTATTTTTTGCCGCCTAATTCCATTAACTGTAAATAATGAGGAATGTCCTCTTTTGTTGGATGTATTTTAAACGGTGCGCCACAACATCCGCAATGCCACCTTTCTTTCTGTTCAAACACGTATTTTACTCCGGATCTGCAGGTTCCGTTTATGCGGTTTTGGCACCCGGTGTCACTATAGCGGAATATTTCTAATATTCTTTCGGGGCATTCACTTAAATACTCTAAACATTTCTCTGCATTGCGGATTCTCAGTTCCAGATACAGAGTTCCCATATCGGAAGTCAGTGCGTAATCATATACAGATGATTTCCTACAATAATACCGAACAGAAGGACCTTCGTTCGAATCCCCTTTTTTCTTTGTATATCCATATTCCGTGAGAATGTTATCAATTGTGGATATCACTTCCTTATCCGATTCATCATGCATCTTATCCGCAACATAATCACAGCCGTCTGCCAAACTGCAGGTATGCAAATCCTCAGTCAATATTTTATAGTTCCATCCGATAAATGCATTGCTGAATGCGATAACATTTGAGTAATAATTTTTTACATCCTTTATTTGCGTACTTTTTACTTTTTTGGCAACAACAGAAAGGACCTCTAATATGTTTCGATTATCCGGATAATCAATTTCCAGATAGTCTCCTGATGATAAGCTGCATTTTTTGATTCCCTCAAATACAAAGCCATAATCACGCAATGCTTCTAATAATAAATTTGTCTTCTTAGCCTTATTTATTTTTTTGATTTCAGCTGTTTCTGCAACCAGTACATTTTCCTTAAAATTGCCGCAGGCAAACATGCAGAACATGAAATAGAACAGATTCCACGGCGCGGTTCTTGCTTCTCTTGCCTGACTAGAAAAATAATCATACTCGTCAATTTTATATAATGGTAATCCGAATCTTTGAGGAGAGTCCGCCATATCAGAATACATCTGGAGAAACATTTCCCCAATATCTCTGAATGCACTTTCAAACTCCTCATGAGAAAGCCGTTGTAAAAAATCAGAATGTATTTCTAATTTCTCAGGAATATCTACCAACTCATTACGGCGTATCAAAGCCCATTTAGTGACTAAATAAACATCGCTCATAATACTATGCTCTCCTCTCTGTAGTGAGTCCGTCGGATTATTGCTGTTTACCGCGGATTTTTATGGGTACGTATATATCCATTTGATCGTACCCTAAAGCATTCTTAATCGCATCTGACGGGTTGACCATATGTCCCATCGTTCTGTGCCCCGGACGCTCATCAAGTTCGAACCCGCTATCTTCCAGCCATTTTATAATTCCCGAATACACCCGGTTGCCCATATCGTCATCCCCGTCTATCGACATGGCGGCAGCATATAATCCACCCTCAAATTCGATTAATTCATAAGGAGCCGTATCTTTTTGTGTAACCCATTCCTCAACCGCCCAAATCCAGACAGCTTGCATATTTTCTTCAAACCAAAGGAAATCCGGAGCGCCATATATCATCTTCTTGACTAAATGGTTGTGTTCTTCCTGCCATTGCTGAAAAGTTCCCAGAACATTTTCAATCGTATCTGCACCGGATGAAAAAGCTCTGAATGGATTGATTTGGATAATCCGCACTTCAGGGGCTTTTTTTAGTTTGTCTGCAACATCCAGCAGACGATTTATTTTGGATGCGTTTCCGTCATAAGAAATATTCGCAATTTGGTTTTCTGCTTTTGCCGCTTTTTCATACAATTTCTTCACATCAGCGTCTCTGCTAAAATCTGACAGTTTAATCTGCTCGATAAATTCTAAAATAATATCTTTTAAATCTTGGAGCAGTGTAATCTCACCATTGATATCTTTCACCTTTCTTCCTAGAACATCCAGAAGAATTTCTGAGCCGGAGGTCTGAAATACTAACTGAATATCTTTAATACTAATATTCAACTTGCGTAATATTAAAATTTGTTCCAGCCGCTTAATTGCCTGATCATCATACAACCGATAGGCATAATCGGCGCTTCTCGTACTTTGCAGCAGTCCCATATCTTCATAATAGCGTAATGCGCGCGCAGATATATTATATTTTGCTGAGACTTCTCTTATTTTAATCAGCTCTGTCATAGTAAATTTCCTTTTTATTATTTTATATTTATTATAAACGCTTCCCTAACGGAAGAGTCAACCGTAATTATTTCATGACACAAACGCCATCTTTTATGACATAATCCTGCAAAAACAGCTTGCTTTTGGATCTTTTGCGGGGATTTTCATTTTTGCAATGAAACTTTTTCATAGAGTCATTCGTATTATTGATAAAGGATATTGCGTGCTAAACGGAAGGAGATGGTCGGTATGAAATTTGACCGGGCGGTCTTGAACGACAGATGGACCGCAGTATCAAAAACAATGGAGGATTTGAAAGATGAGCATAAGTGGAATAGGACAAAATTACTATCAGAACAATGTACTAACGAATAAGTATAACAAAAGTATAGCCGGACAATTTTGCCCTCAGAAGCAGGCAGCAGAGGCATCTGCTCCCGGAGGCACAAGGCAGAATGCCAACGTGCAGGATATTTATGGGGCGCTTAAAGCAACAAATCCGTTAACGGAGCAAGAGGAAAGCACCATATCAGAGGATAGCGGTCTGCAGACATGGTATGGTGATAAGACATTGGAGGAATGGGCGACAACTGACCCGAAATATACGGACAAAGAAACAGGTTTTTCATGGTATGTCAGGGATGGAAAGCATCCCTATATAATAGGGGAAGATGCGGCAAAGTTTAAGGAAATGTGCAAAGAAACGGGTGAGTCGTGGCTGAAAAAATTTGCAGAAATGGTAGGAACGATACAGCATCTTGATGATAACACAACTGCTTTTGTAGGAACAAATGGCACGGTAATTAAATCAAAAGATGGGAAGGAGCTGTCTATTGACACGTCATCCATGACCTATGATATGATTATGAATATGTTTAAGAATTTACCATAAGGAGGGGACTATTTTAACAGAGGTAAGTATCGCGGTTTATAAACCTAAGGATTTCGACGCGGCAAATCCGGTCTATCATGTGAAGACATGGGATGCGGACGGTGATATGACAGAACGAATGGTGGACATTTCAAAGATTGATCCGAAAAACTGTGATGAGGTAGAAATGTCGGCATACTCTTGGTATTTGAGTAACAGTGGACAGTGTCCGAATGCTTTTCTGGGTTTTGCCGTCGCACGCAGGCACAATCAAAGCAAACAACTGAAGTATGATGCCGGCAGTGTGTTTGATAAAGTTAACTGGATAGATATCATCAGAGATTTTATGCAGATGCAGTATGATGCGCATAACATGAACGGATATCTGGATTATAAGAAGCTGTTGGGATTCATGGAAATAAAGAGTCAGCAATAGAGTCGATAGAAGATAGCAGGGAGGAGAATGACAATGGGATTAGGAGCATTATCACCGAATCAACGGAATAATTGGAGTTACGGGGAACAACATACAGATTATAACCGCAAGGGTGGAGACATTCAAGGAACATTTGCGGATGCTGTTTCCAAGGCGGGCATCGAAGGGAAAGAGTTCGGTACGGAGGCAGATGGTGGTACGAAGAAAACTGCAAGACAGTATCGGGAACAGATTTTTGACCAAATTGCACCTAATGCGCCACAGAAGGTAAGGCAGGCGTGGCTGGATGCGGCAGATGTGGCGGGAGTGGACGGTATGGGTGTTTCCAATTCAGGGAAGCTCAGCCACATTTCTCAGCTCATGGTGCGGAGTTTGGAGAAAGGATATCGAGATAACGGTGTATGTGATTTGTTAGGAAACTCTGTGCAGTCTGCTATCTGTGCAGCTAAAGAAGCATTGTATTCATTGGAACATCCTTTGGGACCGAGCCAAGGCAGGACGGCTGAGCAGATTGAAAACAGGATGAAGGAGAAGTTATTTTATCAGGAATTTCTTAAGCGGCTTTAAGAGAATAGTTACTAATCATAAAGCATTGACATCATACAGTGAAAACTTTAGAAAGGGAGCAATGGGAAGATGTATATTAACGGAATAGGAAAAACAGGTTATCCGATGGCAGGGTTTGGAGCAGGAAGGACACAGCAGAATACGACAGAAAAAAGTTTTGCCAAGCAGTTAAACCATGCGGCAAATATACCAAAAACCTATCAGATTTATATGCCGGAGGAAGATATGCTGTATTCCGGCGGAAATGGAACAGGTCTATCCTTTTATCTCAAATATGCGGAAAATTCAACGGAAGATGACCCGACAGTCATCGCGAAGGGTGTTGATGAGAATGGAGATGAATTTGAAAAGACCATACATATCAACAAGATAAACCCTAAGTGTGCAACTGTTGTAGAGATGCGGGCGTTGGAGGCGCATTTGGGTGTAAGCAAACTGGGAGGCTTCACTTCCCTTCCGTTGGAAACCGGGGCTATGGGATTAAATGACCGGATGGATTTTATGGATATGTTCCAAAAGCAGATTAGTGATATGCGGCTGTTAAGTCAAAAGAGGGCTGAGGCATATTACCGGTACAGTATGCAGGCGTATTGGGATTTCATGCATAGGAAATAAAGTTGGCTTTAAGTAAGTGGAATTAAGGAAGGGCAACTTGAAAATGGCAATCAGCGGACTTGGAAATGAAGACGGTGGGAAGCTGGGACAGTTATATGTGGTATGATAAGTGGATTAGTGATATAATTCTTAAGGAAAGTATCAGATTCAGAGCGGCAACAAAAAAAGAACAGTTTA
>CAMWQW010000009.1 GCA_947176505.1 uncultured Lachnospiraceae bacterium
CCGCCCCCCCGCCGCCACCGTCGCTTCCGTTGCCCCCGGACCCACTGGAGCTACTCTAGCCCACGGCGCACCAGGGGCAACAGGAGCGACAGGGGCAACAGGAGCGACAGGGGCGACAGGAGCCACGGGAGCGACAGGAGCCACGGGAGCCACAGGAGCCACGGGACCAACAGGAGTTGCGGGCACGGGAGCAATCATTCCGTTTGCATCAGGGCTTCCGGTATCCTTGACAACAATCGCTGGAGGACTTGCGGGACTTCCCGCATTTGTTGGCTTTGGAAGCAGTGCGCAAGGTCTTACACTTTTGGGAGCAACAATTGATATTACAAATGCCAGCGGAACACTTTCTAACTTTGCATTCCAAGTTCCACGTGATGGTATCCTTACTTCGTTCAGTGCGTTCTTTAGCACAACAGTAGCACTTTCTTTAGTAGGGTCTACTGTTACAATAAGAGCACAGATTTATCAGTCCTCAACGCCGAATAACGTATTTTCTCCGATTGCCGGAACACTGATAAACCTGACACCGTCACTTGGCGGAGTAATATCCGTTGGTACACTGTTAAACGGTTCACTTACCGGACTTAATATTCCGGTAACGACTCAAACCCGGTTGATGCTGGTATTTTCAGCAACGGCAAGTGGATTATCTTTGCTCAACACAGTTGTAGGCTATGCAAGCGCCGGTTTAAGTATTAATTAAGTTTCCAGTAAATCTAAAAACGCTGATAAATGCTAGAAAATCTAGTGTTTATCAGCATTTGAGTACTTTTTATGTTCTTAATAATTAGCAAAAAAATATAATAAATTCATACCGTTAGCAATTGGTAAAGGCAAAGAAGCAGACCAAACAGCCGACATTTGCCGAGGGAAAGCAGCGGCGGCAATGGCTGAAGCAGGTGGAGCTGTTTGCCGATGCGATTGAAGCATCTGCCAATAATCCTACGCCTCATATCAATGTCAGTGCGACTTTTTTGACTGACCCAAAAGATATAGCAAAATTTATGGAGAAAAGGAAGAAAGCGAATGCAGGAAACGAGTAAATATACAGTTTTCAACATTCGTGAGTATTTGGGTAACGTAAGTCATGGACTCGGAGAGGACACGCTGAAAGCGGATTATATGAGCGTAAGGGAAAAGCCATTACGAATTTTAAGGATAAACTTCCTGCCAATGCTTCTGATTTGGCTATACAGACATTAAAAGATCCATATAGTTTCGATTTTTTAACAATGCGGGATGATTATGATGAAAAAGAATTGGAAGATGCTCTGGTAAATCAAATTACACAGTTCCTGTTGGAGTTGGGAACAGGTTTTTCCTATGTGGGGCGTCAGGTTCAGTTACAGGTTGGAGAGCGTGAATTTTATATTGATTTGCTGTTTTATCACATAAAACTTCATTGTTATGTTGTAGTAGAACTTAAAACAAAGAGATTTGAACCGGAGTATGTTGGAAAATTGAATTTTTACGTTACAGCAGTAAATAAACAATTAACAGGAAATGGTGATAATCCAGCGATAGGTTTGCTTATTTGCAAGGATAAGGATAATGTTGTGGCGGAATATTCTTTGGAAGAAGTTTCACAGCCGATTGGTATTGCAGGGTATGAATTAAGCAATGCGCTCAGCAAAGAATATCAGAGCAGTCTTCCTACAATAGAAACATTGGAGTCTGAAGTCGCAAAAATGATGGATACAAAATAGTCTGCAAGTTGTAGACTATTTTGTATCTATGTGAGTTATTTGGCACTAAACTGTCAGAATTAACAAGTTATTCCAAACAGTTCCTAATGATTTATCATTGTAAAACTTCGTTCATATATAATGTAAGTGTAGGTAATTTTATAAATGAATAGAGAACTGGTTTATATTTTGACCAGTCCTCTGTACAAAGAAAATATGTTACCACAATTCTAATGAATCTTCCGCATCCACCCATGTCTGCATACCACCCTCAAGATACAATGTTGCATATTCAAGGGGTTTATCTATTGCCAAAGCATTTAAGGCACATTCAGAGCATGGTGTTGTTCTCAATCCTTCTTCTGCTTTTCCGCAGTCTATTCGTAAAATATATCCGTTGAATGAAGTTATATCAATACAGTTATGGAGCATATTATACGCTGCATAAACGAAACTCATATCTTATCAGTCCCTTCTTGTCTGTGTTTTGGAGAAACTTTTGAAAGCATTCCAATCAGTTCTTCCTGTCCTGTTCATTTCATGTTATAATTTGTTACAGGTTTTTCTTTCCCTTATTTTTGCCCTTATGAGGGTTCGTAACAAAAACAATCCGTTGGATTGTTTGAGAAAAGGATATAACACAAGGGAAAGCCTAAGGGCAAACTCACTTGCTATAAATTTAGCATTTTCAAGGGTTTACGAACTTTTTGAAGATAAAATATAACAGTTAATAAATGCTATAAAAAGTGTCTTATCAGAATTCCAGTTTGTAGAATTTTAGCCAAAAGAAAACTGGATAATCGCCGCTACATAGAACGGCACACCAAGACAGGAAATCAAGAAAAGGTTTCCTGTTTTTTGCGCCCATTTTTGGATTATGAAAAATCGTCAGTATTATACCGTGCAAAGGGGATAGAAAGAAATTTCCGCAAATCTCCGTCAATTTTGCTTGCGTGGTGTTGTAGGTTTTAGAGGGAGAAATATCGCCGCTGTTTTGGCAAAATCCCCGCTTGCGGCACTAAAGGTATTGAATGAAGTCAGCACAGAGGAAGCCGCCACTTTCTTAGAGCAAGATTCTACCATAGTACCAAAATTCGCTTATCGCTCATTTTGTCCTATGGGAATCTTGTTGGGGGTGCCACCCCAAGCCCGCCTTTTACAGCCTAAGCCGTAACATGAAAAAGCGGTCATGCCGGGGAGCGTGACCGCTGAATAGCCTATCGTTTTTGATACACTAATTCCACAATGCCGTTACTGCTTTTTGATGTAATGAGCTGTAAATCTGTTTTTCGGTTTATTACATTAAAAAGCCGTATGCCATTCCCCAAAATCGTTGGAATGACAGAAATATGGTATTTATCAATCAGATTGTTCTGCATGAGCTGATGAACAATATCAGCCCCGCCGCATATCCAAATATCCTTGCCGTTTTTCTGCTTTAATCTATTGACAAGCATACACGGGCTTTCTGAAACAAATGTTATATTGTTTTTAGACGGATACCCCTTATGTGTGATTACATAACTTTGCAGATTGTCATATACCCATTCTCCGGGCGATAAGTCCGTTACAATCTGATGATAGGTAGTCCAACCCATGATAACAGTATCAACGCTGTTTACAAAATCCGCATAGCTGTCATCGCCTTCAACATTGCTGTCCTGCCCAGCCAGCCAGTCAACCTTGCCATCCGTATCTGCAATATACCCGTCAAGGCTCATGGCAATAAATAAAACGATTTTTCGCATTTTTAATCTCCCATTCCACATTGAATTTTTAGTGATATTGTACCATATGGGAAGAAAAATAGACACGGTTTATATATGATAATCCATGAAATAGAATCTGCGAATTTAATGTCTGTAAAGAAGCAAAAAGGCTGTCGGAAACGGAGGATATTATGTCAAGACAGACCACCCAAACACTTATTACCGCCCTTTATCCGAGATTAATGCGATTATATTTATTACGAAAGAAGAAAGAGAGACAGAAGACTCAGGATACAGAGCAATAGATGATGCAGATACAGGTGCTCAGTACTTACAATGGTCCGACGACAGACGTATAGAAAAAAGAAAAAAGGATGCTGGACAGGACAAACTCCGAGCCGATCAGCATTAAGAGTGTGCCTGCTTTATATCTGATAATATTTTTATAAATCATCAGAGTACAATAGAATGTAAAGATATCCTTTTGCTCCGGCATATCACGATGCTTGACAACGGAATCGGAAAAGTGTTTGTGAAAACAAAACATTTTCAGTACATTTGCGAATATAGGAAGATCGTGGAAATCGGCAGAACAAGTGGGAAGCGGTATTGTCAGGGATATATCATCGCTGTGGAAAGTTATTTGCGGATTTTTGAGTATGTAGTAATTATATTTCCATGTACCTGCCTTTTCACGGTCATATCTTTTTAAGAAAGGCCATCTCTTCCATGAGGTCAGATTGGGAATCTGTTCATGAAGCGCAGAAAGATTTTCTTGAAAAGAGCGAATCTGTTTATTACAGTATAGTGAGATGACGGAAATCACTGCGGAGCCGAAGGTGGCAAAAATAGAGCCAAGCGGGATGCAGTTGCTCAGAGTGGCGTCTGTGATACACTCTCTGAATATGAGATAGGTCAAATATACAGTGATACAGAAAGAGAGAATTAGCATCAGTATTTTAAAGATACGCAGCAGAAAAGCGGATTGCACGAGCAATCTGTTTTTTTTACAGTTATTTAAGAGTAATTCGCCTTCTTTAATGCTGTAATGATATACCATCTTTGCTCTCCGTTCCTTTTTGCAGGCAGAGAGTCCGCCGTGCCTGCGTCCTATGTATCTCTATCATACATAATCTTAAGATGGTTTTCAAGGAAATACAGGTAAAGTCATAATCTGTACTTTTTAAATATATTGAATATATTGAAAATACTGCCAAAAGCCATTATTATGATATTATGTTTGATGAAAATATTATATTTGGTGGAGATGAAACAATGAACAGTCAAAAGACGGCGGATGCTAAGAAGACGGGAAACAATATTTTAATAGTTTATTACAGCAAAACCGGTTTTACGAAAAAGTATGCGGAATGGCTCAGAGAGGGACTTTCGAAGGATATGTCCTGTGATTTGGTCTCGTATAAAAAGCGTAAGAAGATATCATTCGGAGAGTACGACATCGTCGTGTTTGGCGGCGGTTTCCATGCAGGGCAGATTAACGGTCTGAAATGGTTTAAGGCACAGTTGAACAAGATGAGTGGACAGCTAAAACAGGGTAGAATAGCGGTTTTTGCAACAGGCGCGATGCCGGCAGAGATGCCGGATGTTGAGAAGACTTTGAGACAGAATTTCACGGAGCAGGAATGGACGCAGATTAAGACATTTTATCTGCCGGGTGGATTATGCTATGAGAAGATGGGAGTCGGGGACAAACTCATGATGTCAATATTCAGAGCCATGTTAAAGGAGGCGAAGGTTGACAGTCAGATGCAGCAGATTGTCTCACACTCCTTTGACATCACGAGTAAAGAAGCAATCATCCCGATTATGGAGTGGTGTTCTAACGCCGCTTTCCAATCAATGTGATTGCTTTTTGCGGGCATTGATTGATACAGCGGTAACACATTGTGCATTTTCCGGCGGTTATGATGCTGGCGTCGGAGAGTGTCAGATTGTGCATAGGGCAGACGGAAGTGCATTTGCCACATTTTATGCATGATTCTGTATGGATTTTCAATTTGTCGGAATAGTGTTTGGTCTTATGGGAGAACCAAAGCCGTTGACCGAATAAGCCGGTCAGATGCGATAAGAAATTTAAACCTTCCCGCGACGGCTTGTAATTTGCCAATTTGTGTGCGGCTGCTTCCAATTTTTGGTCTGCTTTTAAAACGATTTCCTTATTTTTTTCGGGAGAGTATTTCAATAGCTTCACATCGCTGATGCAGTCAGGCATGATGACATGAGTACCGCCGACAATGTTTGCGCCGTATTGCTTCAGTAATCTGGCGGACACGCCTGTACCGTCGCCGCTGAACAGTCCCATCGTGCAGATGATATAGACATTTTGACCTTTCCATAGGTCTTTATGTTCCACGATAAAATCCCGCATGATTTTAGGAAGGTTGCTGTAGTAGATTGGGTATGCAAGGACAACCAAGTTCTGTTCATTTTTTAACGCGCCTGCTGCGAGGTCGGATTCTTCAATAGAAATGATTTGCACTGCCTGCGGTGCTGATTTGGTGGCGAAGCAGGACAAAGATTCGATGAATTTTGTGATGCAGTGTTTGGTATTTCCTGTGCCGCTGAAATAGATTCCGGTCATTGTGTATCTCCAATCTGATATTATTGTGTTAAAGCGTTTTGGCGGCGATTGCCCGATATAGTGTCTGAAATCCATAGGAAAGAAATTCTTCCTGTGGAATGCCGATTTCCTGTTGTATGTAAGTACGCTTATGTTCTGAAGTCAGAATCAGACCGGACATCATACTCCAGAATGAAAAAATAGTGGGCATAATCGGAATGTCCGCGCGTAAATCGCCGTTATCAATGCCCTCTTGTATAAACTGGCGTACTTTATCGTTGATTTTTTCTCCTATCCGGAACGTTTCCAGCTCTTCCGGAAGAAAATCCGTGTGAGTAAAGTCAATATTAATCTCACTGAGTGCCAATTGAAAATAAAAGGGGTATTCCTGTTGGTACGTGACCAGTGCCTGACAGATATTATCGTAACGTTCTTTTGTATGACGGGTTGTCTTCAGCGCGTTTAAGATATGTGTATACAGTTTCTCCATGCTTTCCAAGACAAGAAATCCTACAAGTTCTTCTTTATTTTTAAAATAAACATACAAAGTTGCTTTGCTATATCCGGCTTTTTTGGCAATCTCGCTCATAGAAGTGCCCTCAATGCCTTTTTGCATAAATAATTCCTGCGCTGTGTCTGCAATATTCTGACGATGTACGCTGCCCGGCTCTTTCTTTCTGCGTCCCATGTGATTCCCCGTTTCTGTTGAAATGCTTTCTGCTGTAATAGTATGCCATGTTTGATGTTATCTGCATTTTTGTATTATGTATATCTTTTTTTAATAGTAATTAAACCACTGGTTTGATTATTACATATGGTTCCTGTGCTTGTCAAGTAAAGATAGGAGAGTATATAATAAATGAAGATTATAAACGGGAGATAATCCATATGATTTAACAAATAGCGTACACAAAAGGAAAAAGGAATTAATATCTATGAATCAATATTATGTGAAAAAATTAGAAAGTATCAATAAAATAGAAGTGCAGGTGCCGGGTTCCAAAAGTATTACCAATAGGGCGCTGTTGTTGGCAGCATTATCTAATCGGCGTTGCAGACTGCATGGCGTTTTGTTCAGCGACGACTCCAGAGCTTTCTTGGACAGTCTTGTGAATCTTGGATTTGAAGTGGAGGCAGATGAGGAGAAGAAGGATGTGGTAATTCAGGGAACGGGTGGTAAGATTCCCAATACGAATGCCACAATAAACGTCAGAAGTGCTGGCACGGCGGCAAGATTTTTGACGGTCATGCTAGCTCTTTCGGGAGGAGAGTACGAGCTTCAGGCTTCGCCGCAGATGTGCAGACGTCCTATGCAGCCTCTATTGGATATTTTAAAAGGAGCAGGTGTCGAATTTGTATTTCAAGGCGAGGAAGATCATTTTCCGTTTGTGATGAAATCTCACTGTGTAGATTTAAAGGAAGTCAATATTGACACCAAAGTCAGCAGTCAGTTTGCCAGCGCGCTTCTTATGTCCGGTGTACTTCCGGAAAACGGATTGACTGTGACGCTCGAAGGAGACCGTGCGGAAGGATCTTATATCAAAATGACGATTGCCATGATGGAACAGTTCGGAATCAAGGCTTCTAAAACGGAACGGGGATATCGGATTGCGCATATAGAAGATTTCGGGCTTGAAGAATACCAAGTAGAACCGGATGTGTCCGGCGCATGTTATTTCTATGCCATGGCGCCGTTATTGCAGACGGATGTCAAAGTCAAAAATGTACATTTGGATTCTTTGCAGGGGGATATCAAATTTATAAACGTTTTGCAGGATATGGGATGTATGAGTGTCGACGAGGCGGACGGTGTTAAAGTTTCGGGAAGCGGTCTTGACGGCTATCCCGGTATGGATATTTCCATGAAGGACTTTTCCGACCAGACAATGACAATGGCGGCGATAGCGCCTTTTGCCAAAGCGTCTACGGTGATTCGTAACATCGGTCATATCCGCTTTCAGGAGACGGATAGGATTCATGCGATTGTATCGGAACTGAACCGGATGGGGATAACATGTGAGGAGACACCGGAGTGCGACGGAATAAAGATTGTGCCCGGCGACATAAAAGAATGCGCTGTTGAGACATATGAGGACCACCGTATGGCGATGGCTTTTTCTTTGATTGGTCTGAAAACAGGAAAGATAACAATTATGAATCCGGAGTGCTGCCGAAAGACATTTGAGAATTATTTTGAATTGTTGGAGGAATTGTATGTCAATTAAAAAGGAAACGGAGCTATGGGATGTTTATACAAGAGACCGGGAGAAAACCGGAGCATTACATAGACGGGGAGAAAAAATGCAGGATGGGGAGTACCATATGGTTGTTCATATCTGCATTTTTAACAATCGTAATCAATTGCTGATACAACAAAGACAACCCTTTAAAAAGGGATGGTCCAACATGTGGGACATCACTGTAGGAGGTTCAGCCTTAAAAGGTGAGAGCAGCGCTCAGGCGGCGGAGAGAGAAGTGCTTGAGGAAATTGGTCTTAAACTCGATTTGTCGGGAGTCAGACCGGATTTTACGATCAATTTTGAGGATGGATTTGATGATTATTATTTGCTGGAACGAGAAGTGGATATAGAGGAACTTCGCTTGCAGGAAGAGGAAGTTCAGGCTGTCAGGTGGGCATCTAAAGAAGAAGTGATTCAGATGCAGGAGCAGGGAATTATGATACCTTATTGGTTCTTAGATCGTTTGTTTGAAGTGCGTGGATATGATGCACACGGTAATCAGGGGCAGGACATTCAGATTGGATTTGCCACGATGCACAACCTTGCCTCATGGATGAATCTGGTAGAAATTGTAAGAGACAATTTTCCCGGATTGGAAACACAGGAGCTGCTTGACGGGTATCGGGATACGGTTATCAAGAATATTAAACGACAGAGCGCCATATGTGCGCTGCATGGCAATATCGTTGTGGGTATCCTGCTTTTTTCAGGAAAATATAATATGCTTTCCTGTATGGCGGTTCATCCGGAATACCGTAGACAGGGAATTGCGCGCAGAATGATTGAACTGATGCTGACGAAGCTGGACCGGACGAGAGATATAACCGTTACGACATTTCGTGAAGGCGATCCGAAAGGAAATGCTCCGCGGGAATTGTATCGTTCTCTGGGATTTGAACCGTCAGAGCTTTGTATAGAACAGGAATATCCATTGCAGGTGTTTGTGCTAAAAAGTATTAAATCTGCTGAGTAGGTTATACTCATGTAAAGCGATAAGGAGGGGAACATTATGTGTACGGCAGCAACATATCAGACCAAAGATTTCTATTTCGGGAGAACATTGGATTATGATTTTTCTTATGGTGATGAGGTGACGATAACACCCAGAAATTATCCTTTTCATTTTAGAGAGGCAGGTAGTATGGAAACGCACTTTGCTATGATTGGCATGGCATATGTGACGAAGGACTATCCGCTGTACCATGAGGCGGTTAATGAGAAGGGGCTGGGAATTGCGGGTTTGAATTTCGTAGGCAACGCCGCCTCTTGGAAGCATAAGGATGGGGTGGATAATATTGCGCAGTTTGAAGTGATTCCGTGGATTCTTGGTCAATGTGCGACAGTGGAAGAAGCGAGGACGCTTGTGGAGAAGATGAATCTGCTCGATATGTCATTTGACGATACGCTTCCGATGGCACAGTTACATTGGATCATCGCGGACAAAAGAGGCGCCATAACGGTGGAAGCGGTGAAAGATGGAATCAGAATCTATGAAAATCCGGTGGGCATCCTGACGAACAATCCGCCCTTTGACCGACAGATGTTTGCGCTGAACAATTATATGCATCTGTCTGCAAAATCTCCGACCAATACTTTTGCGGACGGACTGGAATTGGAGTGCTACAGTCGTGGAATGGGAGCCATCGGTCTGCCGGGTGATTTGTCGTCGCAATCCAGATTTGTAAGAGCGGTGTTTGTGAAGATGAACTCTATTTCAGGAGAAGGAGAAAAAGAAAGTGTGAGTCAGTTTTTCCATATTCTCAATGCGGTGGATCAGCAGCGTGGGTGTTGTGAATTGGATGACGGGAAATACGAGATTACAATTTACACATGCTGTTGCAATGCAGATAAAGGAATATATTATTATACAGCTTATGATAATCATCAGATTACTGCGGTAGATATGCATAGAGAGGACTTGAACGGTACTGTGCTGATGAAGTATCCTGTCATTAAGGAAGAGCAGATCAGAATGCAGAATTGATATGCAGGATATCCTATACCGGTCTGAGTAAAACGCTGAAACTTTTTTAATTTAACGAGGGTGATGGAGTTGACGGAGAGTTATATGAAAAATGGGATTCAATACAGACAACTGGCAACGGAAGAATTATGTCGTGAGCTTTTTGCCGGGTTTATACGCCGCCAGAATGTTACGAAGTGCCGAAGATATGAGAATGGGTGCTGGATTATCAAGGAAGCTCCGTTCGTTGATGATTGGACAGAGGCTGACTATCAGGTTCTGGTTACATGTCTGCAAAATACAATCCGTACAAACGGCTTTGTGTATGCGGCTTTTTGTAACGGAATATTAAAGGGATTTACGTCTGTGGAATCGACGTTATTCGGCGGAGAAAACAGATATCTGGATTTATCGAGCATCCATGTGTCTGAAGATATGCGGGGCATGGGCATCGGGAAAATCCTTTTTGCTGCGGCAGCAGAATGGGCGAAACAGAAAGGAGCAGGCAAACTGTACATATCATCCCATTCGGCGGTGGAGACACAGGCATTTTATCATGCCATGGGCTGCGTGGAAGCAAAGGAATATAATAGGGAACATGTGGAAAGAGAACCTTACGATTGTCAGTTAGAGTATATATTATAGGAGAAGTTCCGTATTACTATATTTATAAATATTTCAGTAAAGCATCTTGCATACGGATTCCGTTTCTGATAGACTGAACATGTCTGAAGAAATGGAATTCTGTTATGCATGTCAGGCATTTCGCCACGATTTCCATTATTTTATTACAGGCGGATTTTACAATCGAGAGTTCTCGTTTTGTTATTTCCGAAAATTATTTACGGGAGGAGGGTTGAAGTGTCATTTATTGGACATATAAGGTGATATACTGTGAATCAGAAGTTTTGAAAAAATAAGATTGACAAAATCGAACATTTGTTTTATTCTGGTAAAAGAACAAATGTTCTAAATGAAAAGGAGAACATGGATATGGAAAGAGAAGAAAAATTAAAAGCATTGGACGCGGCTTTAGGACAGATAGAGAGGCAGTTCGGCAAGGGGGCGGTTATGAAGTTGGGCGACCCTTCCGTACAGATGAACGTGGAGACGATTCCTACCGGTTCGCTGAGTCTTGACCTTGCACTGGGACTCGGCGGTATTCCGAAGGGAAGAATTGTGGAGATTTACGGTCCGGAATCCAGCGGTAAAACTACAGTAACATTACATATGATTGCCGAGGTACAGAAGAGGGGTGGCATTGCCGGATTTATCGATGCGGAACATGCACTTGATCCCGTATATGCGAAGAATATCGGGGTGGATATTGATAATCTTTATATTTCCCAGCCGGATTGCGGTGAACAGGCGTTGGAGATTACGGAGACGATGGTGCGTTCCGGGGCAGTGGATATCATTGTTGTGGACTCTGTTGCGGCACTGGTGCCGAAGGCAGAGATTGACGGCGATATGGGAGACAGCCATGTGGGACTTCAGGCGCGTTTGATGTCGCAGGCGCTTCGTAAACTTACGGCTGTTATCAGTAAATCTAATTGTACGGTTATATTTATTAATCAGCTGCGTGAGAAAGTCGGTGTCATGTTTGGTAATCCGGAGACGACCACCGGAGGACGCGCATTGAAGTTTTATTCTTCCGTGCGTCTGGATGTCAGGAGAATCGAATCTCTGAAACAAGGCGGAGAGGTTATCGGTAACAGAACAAGAGTGAAAGTAGTTAAGAATAAGATAGCGCCGCCGTTTAAAGAAGCAGAATTTGATATCATGTTCGGAGAAGGTATTTCCGTTGTCGGAGATATCCTTGACCTTGCAGCAGAGAATAATATTATCAATAAGAGCGGCGCATGGTATGCTTATGAAGGCAATAAGATTGGTCAGGGCAGGGAGAATGCAAAGCAGTACCTTAGAGATAATCAGGCAGTATGCGCGGAGGTAGAGCGCAAAGTCAGAGAACTGTTTAATCTTGATTCAGATGTGGAAGATGATAAGAAACCAGCAGATACGACAGCAAAGAAGGCAGATAAGGAAGAAAGTAAGTCGGGGAAATAACAAATGCTTGTGACACAGATATCCGAAATATCGAAAGCACGGTATCGGGTCTATTTAGATGGGCAGTTCGCTTTTGTATTATACAAAGGCGAACTGCGTCAATTTCAGATTAAAGAGAATAAAGAGCTTACAGAAGAAACTTATCAGCATATCATGACGCAGATATTGCCCAAACGGGCGAAACTGCGCAGCATGAATCTGCTTCAGTCAAGAGATTATACACGAAAGCAGTTAGAAGATAAGTTAAAAATGGGAGAGTATCCGGTAGAATGCGTGACAGAGGCAATAGCCTATGTAGAATCTTACGGCTATATAGATGACAGCCGCTATGCAAAAGATTTTATTGAATATAATATGCAAAGCAAAAGTAAGAAGCGTATAGAAACCGATTTAATGCGTAAAGGGATTGCAAAAGAAACCATTGATAAAGCGTTTGATGAACTGGAAGAACTGGGTGTAGAGCAGGATGAATTATCCATGGCGTTGGCATTGTTGAATAAGAAGAAATATTGCGCGGATACAGCGACAAAGCAGGAACAGCAGAAAATGTACGGATTCTTATATAGGAAAGGATTTCAGAGTGACACGATTAGCAAAGCACTTTTGCTTGACATAACATAAAATTCAGTATAGAATTGAAGTGTTGTAATTTTGCTTATTATAGAATGTTATTATTATTAAACGCTGAGACAGCATAAACATTCTAGAATAGATTATGTACAATGAAAACTAAATAAGGAGGTGCTCCTGTAATGGCGATATGGCAAGTTGTGTTAGTGGTAGTCATCGTGTTGGCGATTTCCATTCCGGTATCCGCAATGTTAGCAATCAATTATCGTAAGAAAGTTGTGGAAGCCAAGATTGGCAATGCAGATGAGAAAGCCAGAGAAATTATCGACGAAGCTCTTAAAACTGCTGAAGCGAAGAAGCGTGAGTCACTACTTGAAGTCAAGGAAGAGTCCATTCGTACCAAGAATGAACTTGACAAAGAAATCAAGGAACGTCGTGCGGAAGCACAGCGTTACGAACGCCGTGTGCAGCAGAAGGAAGAGAACATTGATAAGAAAGCAGATGCTATTGAGAAGAAAGAAGCCAGTTTAGCACAGAGAGAAGAGTCTTTGGCGAAACAGCGTGAAGAAATCTCTAAGTTAAACGAGCAGAGATTACAGGAACTGGAACGAATCTCTGGATTGACCTCCGAACAAGCAAAAGATTATTTGTTGAAAATTGTTGAAGATGAAGTGAAACATGAAACTGCTGTCATGATTAAAGAGATGGAGAGCAGGGCGAAGGAAGAGGCAGATAAGAAGGCGAAGGAATACGTTGTTACAGCAATTCAGAAATGTGCTGCAGACCATGTGTCTGAGACGACAATATCTGTCGTACAGCTTCCGAACGATGAGATGAAGGGAAGAATCATCGGTAGAGAGGGACGGAATATTAGAACTCTCGAAACGATGACGGGTGTTGATTTAATTATTGATGATACACCGGAAGCAGTCATTTTATCCGGTTTTGACCCGATTCGCAGAGAAGTGGCAAGAATTGCGCTTGAGAAATTGATTGTGGATGGACGTATTCATCCTGCCAGAATTGAAGAGATGGTCGAGAAAGCGCAGAAAGAAGTAGAAGTAATGATCAAAGAGGAAGGTGAAACAGCTACACTTGAAGTAGGCGTGCATGGTATCCATCCTGAACTCGTGAGATTACTTGGTAAGATGAAGTTTAGAACCAGCTATGGTCAGAACGCTTTGAAACATTCCATTGAAGTTGCTCAGTTATCGGGATTGTTAGCGGCAGAGATGGGATTAGACGTCAGAATGGCGAAACGTGCAGGACTGTTGCATGATATCGGTAAAGCAGTGGATCATGAGATGGAAGGTTCGCATATTCAGTTGGGCGTTGAGCTTTGTAGAAAGTACAAAGAATCACCGACTGTAATTAATGCAGTGGAGTCACATCATGGAGATGTCGAAGCGCAGACTCTTATTGCATGTCTTGTACAGGCGGCGGATACGATATCTGCAGCAAGACCGGGTGCAAGAAGAGAGACATTAGAAACATATACAACAAGACTAAAACAATTAGAAGACATTACAAACAATTTCAAAGGTGTTGACAAATCTTTTGCTATTCAGGCAGGTAGAGAGATTCGTGTTATGGTAGTTCCGGAACAGATTAACGATTCTGACATGGTATTACTCGCAAGAGATATTTCTAAGCAGATTGAAGCTGAATTAGAGTATCCCGGACAGATTAAAGTTAACGTGATTCGTGAGAGCCGTGTTATTGACTATGCTAAATAGTATTGATAGCCCTATAGAGAAATCTATAGGGCTTTTCATATTCATACGGAGCTATTCATATCCATACGGAGTACTATGTACAGAATTACTATAAATGACAAGAAATTGAGGGGAAAATTGTCTTATCTATCTACTTGTGGAATCTTAAGATATGTAGTAGAATATTTAAAGTGTATGATTGTATACAATTATTCAATGCATGGGAACAGAAATAAAGTGTGAAGTGCATTTGTGCATGGTATCAATCAGAGTCTTACAAATAATAAAAGCAGGCTGAGAAAGGAGTACAGTTTAACGATGAAACCGTACAAAGAAATGAGCAAAGAAGAACTTCTGGAGTTGAAGTCAGAGCTTGACAAGCAATTTGAAGATGCGAAAGGTAAAGGATTAAAGCTGGATATGTCCAGAGGCAAACCTACTCCGGCACAGCTTGATATGACAATGGGTCTGATGGATGTTTTGAATTCCGAATCGGATATGAATACAATGAATGGTGTTGATACGAGAAACTATGGCTTGATGGATGGTATTCCGGAAGCAAAGCACTTGATGGCTGATGTGATGGGCGGCATTCCGGCGGAGAATGTGATAGTATATGGTAACGCCAGTCTGTCTATTATGTATGATACGGTTTCCCGTGCGGTGACACATGGCGTGCTCGGAAGTACACCGTGGTGTAAGTTAGATAAAGTAAAGTTTTTATGTCCGGTACCGGGATATGACAGGCATTTTGCAATTACGCAGCTTTTCGGAATAGAGATGATTACGATTCCGATGACACCGGAAGGACCTGATATGGATCTTGTAGAAAAGTATGTGTCAGAGGATGAAGCTGTGAAGGGCATCTGGTGTGTACCGAAATATTCTAATCCGCAGGGAATCGTTTATTCCGATGAGACAGTCAGAAGATTTGCGTCTTTGAAACCGGCGGCAAAGGATTTCCGTATTTACTGGGATAATGCATATGCAATTCATCATTTGTATGAGGACAGGCAGGAAGAAATCTTAGAGATTTTGAGTGAGTGTGAGAAAGCGGGCAACCCGGATATGGTATATGAATTTGCATCCACTTCCAAAATCACTTTTTCGGGTGCGGGTATTGCAGCTTTTGCATCCTCCAAAGCGAATGTTGAGGAAGCCAAGAAGTTTATGACGATTCAGACAATCGGACATGATAAAGTTAATCAACTTCGCCATGCGAGATATTTCAAAAATTTGGACGGAATGTTGGCTCATATGAAGAAACATGCCGATATCATAAGACCGAAATTTGAGGCGACGCTTACAATTCTTGATAGAGAGCTTGGCGGACTCGGAATCGGAGAATGGACCAGACCATTAGGCGGTTATTTCATATCTTTTGATGCGCTGGAGGGATGTGCGAAAGCGATTGTGGCTAAATGTAAAGAGGCTGGAGTTGTTCTGACCGGAGCGGGCGCCACATATCCTTATGGCATAGACCCTAAGGATAGTAATATCCGTATTGCACCGTCTTACCCTACTTCGGAGGAGATGGCTGCCGCAACGGATTTGTTTGTACTGTGTGTGAAGTTAGTCAGTGTAGAGAAACTGCTTGCGTCATAAATGGTGTCATTTGGACCTCATCACACTATTCGACATGAGGATCATATGACGACGGTGTTAAACTGTATTGGACAGAAGATGCAGAATGTTGTATGATAAAAGCAGAGTTTAAATTATATCGCAGGTGGTGAGGTTTGTATGGATAAGTATGAACGCATTGGCAGAGAATTGGTGCATAAAGGTGTCATTATAGATTATTATCAAGATACAATTAAAATTCCCAACGGTAACATTGCGAAGTGGGATTATATTAAGCATAAAGGCGCTGCGGCTGTGGTAGCAGTGAAAGAAGATGGGAAGCTTTTAATGGTCAGACAGTACAGGAATGCATTGGACAGAGAGACTTTAGAGATTCCGGCAGGCGGCTTGAATGATGTGAACGAGCCCACCGAGCTTGCGGCGGCAAGAGAGCTTGAAGAAGAGACCGGATATACGGCAGGCAAGCTCGAATTGCTCTTATCGCTGCGTACCACGGTTGCGTTTTGTGATGAGAAGATTGATGTCTATGTGGCGACAGATTTAAAGAGAAGCAAGCAGCATTTAGATGAGGATGAGTATCTGGATGTAGAGAGCTGTGATGTAGATGAGCTGTTGCAGATGATTTATGGCTGCAAAATACAGGATGGCAAAACCGTTTCAGCGATATTGGCATATCACAATAAATACAGGAAGAAATAGGATTTTGCCCGGTAATTTGAGGGAGAATGACAACGGAGGAAACGTCTATGAATGAAAATGCGGCGAAGGAGCTTGCGCACGAGTTAGCGATGGAATATGTTCGGGAGAAGATGATGTTAAGCAATCCTATCTTGGAAAATATTCCGAATGTAGTGAATAAGTTTGCGGATATCAACAAGAGCTTCTATGATGCGATTATCAGCAATGATACGTTGAGAGACTTGTACTAGAACAGAATATTATGATTTGAAAACCACCTGTGACATGCATAGTACTGGATTGTCACAGGTGGTTTTTGACGTTCCATAGTCGAGGCTGATTTTGTAATTGTGAGATGATATTAGGTAAAATCTGCATGTACACTGTTTTGCAGTCATATATATAGGAAGATAGAACCATAAAGAATGTAGAATATATATTGAAAGAGGGGAAACATAGTGCAGCAATCCTCGCTAAAAAATTGCTATTATGTGATTTATCTGTTTATGATCGGACTGTTTCTCGGAATATTGATTGTCAACGTAGGATATGATACATGGATTCAAGGAGGCAGCCTGCTGGGAGCTAACATGATAACCCGGTTAAAGAACAGTGTCCTTGACGGTAGCGCTCTGTTTTCTTATGTTATGAAACATAGATTATTTACAGTCTGTATGCTTGCGCTATTAGCCACAACAATGATAGGTTTACCGGCTGTATGCGCATACATATGTTATACGGGATTGTCAGCCGGATGCCTGCTTTCCGTGTCGGTCATTCGTTACGGCATTCGGGGTTTGTTACTGATGGCAGCGGGAGTTATGCCACAGGGAGTCGTGATGATTCCGGCGTATATAGCATTGTTTGTGTGGGCAGTAGAAGTTAACAGAATGTTGTATTCAAAGAGTCCATATAGGGAATGTTATATGCGATACAGTAAACAGATTTATCTAAAAAAAGGTGCGCAAATAATGGGTATCGTAGTAGTTGTCATAATAGGATGTCTTTTGGAGAGTTATGTTAATCCTAAAATGTTACATTTGGTGCTAAAAATATTTTAAAAAATTTTTTTGAGCGATTTTACCCACATATAGTAGACATAAATTCTTACTTTGACGATATGTTGTGTTTTCACCCGGAAATGGCTGAAATGCCCGTATAATCGGGAAAAAATCCATTTGCTTTTCTCTAAAAATCTGATTATAATGATAGGCAGACGATGAGTTGATTTACATAAGAGGGGTCACTCAGGGAAGGGTTTCCGGTTACATGGAAAAAGAGATTAAAGCATTCATAGCATATTTACATAATGTGAAGAATACTTCTGCGAATACCGAGATGTCATATAAGAGAGATCTTGAGAAAGTACAACATTTTATGGCAGAGCGCGGTATTCATGAGACAGCCGCAATATCGGAACAGGATTTAGAAGATTATGTGAAATATCTGGAAGACAATAAGTTTGCAGCGGCTACGGTGTCAAGGAATATAGCGTCTTTAAAAGCGTTTTATCATTATATGGTGCAGGAGGGAATTGTTCCGAAAGACCTTTCTGAACCGCTAAAGGCACCAAAGATTGAAAAGAAAATCCCTGAGATTATGTCTCCGGACGAGGTGGTAAGATTGTTGGAACAGCCTTCCGGTGATTCACCCAAGGAAGTACGAGATAAAGCAATGTTGGAGCTGCTGTATGCTACCGGAATCAGAGTGACAGAACTTATTACGCTGAAACTTTCTGATGTGAACATGCAGATGAATTTCATTTTATGCCGTGACCGCAATAAGGAGCGTATCATCCCTTTCGGGGCGGAAGCAAAGAATGCATTGACAAGATATTTGGATGGGACGCGTGCTGAGATGCTGGAGAATAAATCATCCGATGTGCTTTTTGCCAATTGTTCGGGGCAGCCGATGAGCAGGCAGGGATTTTGGAAGCTGATTAAATATTATGCGAAGAAAGCGGATATCAAAGCCGACATCACGCCGCATACGCTCAGACATTCTTTTGCGGCGCATCTGGTAGAGAACGGAGCAGATTTAAGGAGCGTACAGGAGATGCTTGGACATTCCGATATATCGACTACACAGATTTACGCGAATTTAAATCACAGTCATATAAGAGAAGTGTATGCGAAGACACATCCGCGCGGATAAGTAATAATATTGTCATAAAGGCATGGGACTGTTTCGATTGAAACACCCCGTGCTTTTTATTATAATGGAGAGGCATCCTGAGTATTCGGAACAGGCTATGCAAAGATGTGTGCGGTTGCAGACGGAACAATTTGACGGAGAGGGACAGAAGGCATCATGTATAAAATATTTATTGTTGAAGATGACAGCACGATTTCCGAGCAAGTCGGAAAATATTTGGACAGGTGGGGATATGAGACTGTCTGTGCGAAAAATTTTGAGAATATTTTGACGGAGTTTATCTCTTTTGAACCGCAGCTTGTTCTTCTGGACATCGGACTGCCTTTTTATAACGGCTATTATTGGTGTAGCGAGATTCGTAAGATTTCGCAGGTTCCCGTGGTGTTTATTTCGTCTGCTTCCGATAATATGAATATTGTCATGGCGATGAATATGGGCGGTGATGATTTTATTACGAAGCCTTTTGACTTGGAGGTACTGCTTGCCAAAGTGCAGGCGATTTTACGTCGAACGTATTCCTTCCAGCAGCAGTCGTCTGTGATAGAGTACGGGAATGTGATTTTAAATTTGATGGATATGACGCTTCTCCATTCAGGGACCAAGCTTGAGTTGTCCAAGAATGAATTTCGGATTATGCAGCTTCTTTTTGAACATGCCGGCAGTACGGTAACTCGCGAGAATATCATGAAAAAGCTGTGGGATGACGAGTGCTTCGTGGACGACAATACGCTGACTGTCAATATGAACCGTCTTAGAAAGAAGCTGGAGGAGACGGGGATTCATGATTTTATCGTGACAAAGAAAGGTGTCGGATATCAACTGGCAGCTAAGGAGAATATAAGCTGATGATGAGTAAGAAGGAGATAAATGGACAGATACGCCGATCATATGTGCATGACAGATATAAGCTGATAGGTTTCTATTTATTGATAGTGGCTGTTTTTTTTGTGGTAGCGGCGCTCTATGATTACCTACGGGTAGTCAGGAATATGTTCTATGCCGTGGAACTTACATTGTTTTTGGGAGTTCTGGCTGTGATTGCAGATTATTGCAGCTACCGGGCAAGATGCCATGCGCTTTTTTATGCGCTGCAAAAGGAGGAGGAGCGGATACGGGATTTGCCGGAACCGCAAGGACTGCCGGAGAAACTGTATCGTCAGCTGTTATTGGAAGAGGAGCAGGAGAAGAGAAAGCTTCTGACGAAGTACGACGAGAAGCAGAAAGATATGGCGGATTATTATACGCTGTGGACGCATCAAATTAAAACGCCGATTGCCGCGCTTAGGCTGCTGCTCCAAAACGAAGCCGGTTCAGGGAACAGTCAGACGGACTTGGAAGAACAGAATGAAATAGAACTGCAAAAACAATGTGACAGACAAAAAGAGACGGAAGAGCTGTTTAAAATTGAGCAGTATGCGCAGATGGCGCTCTATTTTGCCAGATTGGACAATCCTTCCTCAGATTTTTTATTCACGGAAACCGATGTGCGGGAGATTGTAAAGCAGGCAATACGGAAATATTCTGTTCTTTTCCTGCGAAGCGGGCTGTCATTCCGGATGGAGGAATTTGAAATTCGTGCGGTGACGGATGAGAAATGGCTCGGTTTTGTGATAGAGCAGGTGTTTTCCAATGCGTTAAAATATACTTATCAAGGCGGCATTGCGATTTACGGGTCAGATGAGGAAGGCAACAGGAAGCAGGGAAACGTGTCATATCTGGTGATTGAAGATACGGGAATCGGTATCACAGAGAGCGACCTTCCCAGAATATTTGAGAGAGGTTTTACAGGATATAACGGGCGGATTGACAAGAAAGCGACAGGGCTTGGGTTGTATTTGTGCAATCAGATTATGGAGAGGATGTCGCATACGATTACAGTGAAATCAGAGCCGCAAGTGGGAACAAAGGTTATTTTGGGATTAGTGCAATCTACATTGGAGAATATATGAGAGCAGTTTTTGGAAACGAATTTTTTGACTGTGACATAAATGTAAGATTACGGAGAGGAAATGTAAGCCTGATGCATGGCAGCGCATTTCTTCTTTTTCTATAATGGTCTTGTAGATGTGAAGATAATATATAAGTACTTCGCAGACATTTTCTCACATTGAAAGAGGGAAAGTAAATCAGATACAGACAGGAGGTAAGACATGATATGTCATTATTAGAGGTAAAAAACGTAAAAAAAGTATATACGACAAGGTTTGGAGCGGTCAAAGTGCAGGCGCTTTGCGATGTAAATTTTTCTGTGGAGGAAGGAGAGTATGTAGCAGTCATGGGGGAATCCGGGTCCGGCAAGACGACGCTTCTCAATATTCTGGCTTCTTTGGATAAAGCGACAAGCGGACAGGTGCTGTTAAACGGCAGAGACTTATCGGAGATTAAGCAAAGAGAAATCTGCGCGTTCAGAAGAGAGCATTTGGGATTCGTATTTCAGGATTTCAATCTGTTAGATACTTTGTCGTTAAAAGACAATATTTATCTGCCGCTTGTACTGGCGGGAGCAGATTATAAAAGGATGGAAGATAAGCTGCAACCGCTTGCAAAGAAGCTGGATATTTCGGACATTCTGGAGAAATATCCGTATGAGGTATCGGGTGGGCAGAAACAGCGGGCAGCCGTATGTCGTGCACTGATTACACAGCCGGATATTATTCTGGCGGATGAACCCACCGGAGCGCTTGATTCCCGTGCGGCAGGCAAATTGCTCAAATTGTTCGGAGAAATAAATAAAGAAGGTCAGACAATCTTGATGGTGACACACTCCGTTCAGGCGGCAAGTAATGCGGGACGGGTTCTCTTTATCAAAGACGGATGTGTATTTCACCAGATTTATAAGGGAAACCAGAGTAATGATGCTATGTATAAGATGATTTCCGATACGTTGACGGTACTGCAGACACAGTCGCAGGGTGAAGTAACAGCGGATACGGAAGAAAAAGACAATCCGCAGATTGAAGGTACGAAGAATGGAAAAGGGGTGAAGACGGCGTGAATGAGAGAAACAATGCAACCAATCAATTACGCATGAAATTATTGCCGAGGCTGGCGTGTAAAGGGATTATAAGTAACAAAAACGTATATTATCCGTATCTTGCAGCGGGGAGCTTTTCTGTATTTACTTATTTCGTATTTGCATCAATCCTGCATAATGACATTATCAAATTGATGCCGAAAAGTGCATATATGTGGATTATGCTGAAATTGGGCAAGGGTCTGCTTTCGATTATCCTTTTGATTTTCTTGATTTATGCGAACGGATTTCTGGTCAAAAGACGTCGGAAAGAGTTTGGGCTGTATCATATGTTGGGATTAGAGAAAAAACATATCGGTGCCATGATGTTCTTTGAAACTTTTCTGCTTTACGCTGTGGCACTGTGCGGGGGAATCATTTTTGGAGTGGTATTTTCCAAACTGTTCTTTTTGCTGCTCCTTCGTATATGCAGAATGCCGGCAGAGATAGGTTTTGTATTTGAGCCTGCAGCCTTTCGGGAGACGATGGTCTATTTTGGGGTTGTATACTTGATCAATTATATGGGAAGCTTGTGGGAGGTAGGTAAGGCGAGACCAATAGAGCTGATGAGCGGGAGCAAAAAAGGTGAGAAAGAACCGAGATTTCTGTGGTTTTATGCAATGCTTGGCGTGGCAGCGTTGTGCGGCGGCTATTACTGTTCCGTCACCGCGCAGGTTGATACGATGATTTTTATGAACTTTTTCATGGCAGTTTTTTTGGTTATCGTAGGGACTTACTTTCTGTTTACATCTGGAAGCATTGCGTTTTTAAAATGGATGAAGACAAGAAGGAAGATCTACTACCGACCGAAGAACTTCATTACCGTTTCGGGAATGCTTTACCGTATGAAAAAGAGTGCGGCGAGTCTTTCTAATATTTGCATTTTTTCGACGATGGCACTCATTACGCTGATATGTACGGTGGCGCTCTGTGTCGGTTTGGACGGCTGTGTACATTTTGTATATCCTTATGACTTGACAATGGCGTATGTGGAAGAAAAAGTGTCAGAACAAGACGTGATGCAGGAAATTGAGGCATTGGAGAATAAGTATGGTCTGACTGTAAAGCGGGTAGATGTATATGATGAGATAACGCTTGATGTTAAGAAAACAGAGAACAGATTTGAGATGCAGACGGGAGAGAGCTCTGCGGATGAATATCAGATAGATTTTCTTGTGCAGGATGACTATAACCGTATAGAGAACCGCTCGGTGAGTCTTGCGGAGAACGAGGCGCTCATGTATTGCAGCGGCAAAGACTTCGGATACGACACTGTGGATTTCTTCGGCATGACATTGCAGATACAGGAAGAACTTGACGGTTTTTTCCCGCACTCCAAGGCGGATGGCAATACGTATAATGCCCGTTATATGATAATAGTTAAGGACAAGGCGGTGCGCGATGCATGTGTTCGTGCGTGGTGCGGAGTGCATGGCGTGGAAGATACGGGCATTTTTATAGATAGTGATGAGAGACAACGTGTAAAGCTTCTTCTGGAAGGCGAAGACGAGAAGAAAAAGGCATTACTGGAGGAGTTTAGTGAGTGGGGACAGAGTCAGCCGGGATTCGAAAACCTTCAAAATGGTGTAGATTGGAGAGAAAATAATCAGATTACGTACGGCTCGCTCCTGTTCATCGGTATTTTGTTCGGTATGATTTTCTTCATGTGCCTGATTCTTATTATGTATTATAAACAGATTACAGAGGGATATGAAGATAGGAACAGCTTCGGTATTATGCAGAAGGTCGGCATGAGCGATAAAGAGATTCAGGGGACGGTACACAGACAGATTCTGATGGTATTCGGTCTGCCGCTTGCAGGAGCGCTTTTTCATACGATGGCTGGAATGTTTATGGTCAAATGTCTGTTCGCCGTAATTTCATTGTTTGATATGCAGGTTTTTGTGGGCAGCATCATAGGGGTGTCGGCGTTGTTTGCGGTGGTGTATGGTATAAGCTATCTGATTACGGCGAAGACATACTATAGGATTGTGCGGCAGGGATAGGAAGTATTATCACATATAATGGTACTTTCCACGCTTCGCAATTAAAAAAGCGGCGGAGAGGATGCATGCACACACTTCTGCGACGGTGATTGCCCACCAGATACCGTCTACGCCGAAGAAGAGCGGCAGAAACAACACGGAAGCAGTCTGGAAGATAAGGGTGCGCATGAAGGATATCGCAGCAGAGATTGCTCCGTTGTTGAGCGCCGTAAAAAACGAGGACGCAAAAATATTCAATCCGGCGAATAAAAAAGAGAACGCAAACAATCGGAAGGCGTGGCTGGTTAGTTCGAACAGCTCTGCGTCATAGCCGACAAATATTTGAGCAAGCGGAGCAGCAAGCAGGAATGCGGATATGGTCAGAACAACTCCCGCACTGCTTGCCAGAGTGACGCTTTTTGCCAGCATATTTTTTAATTCCATATGATTGCCGGCGCCGTAATGGTAGCTGATTACCGGTGCAGAACCTATGGAATAACCGATGTAAATGGCAATAAAAATGAATTGTACATACATCAGCACGCCATATGCCGACACACCGTTTTCACCTACATATTTCATAAGTTGAAAATTGTAAATCATGCTGACGACAGAAGTGGAAATATTGCTCATCAGCTCGGAGGAACCGTTGACGCAGGCTTGCAGCACCGGTTTGAGCTCAAGTTTCGTCCATGTGAGCCGAAGCAGGCTGGTATTGGGACGGACAAAATATAAAAAGGGCAGAACGCCTCCGATACACTGACTTAAGCCGGTGGCAAAGGCAGCGCCGGCTACGCCCCATCTGAAAGCGCCCACAAACAAAGCGTCAAGAAACATATTGGTGACACCGGCGGCAACAGTCGCAGCCAGACCGAGTTTCGGTCTCTCGGCGGCAATCAGGAAGCTCTGGAAGACATTCTGCAGCATGAATGTTGAGGTGAAGCCTGTTACAATTCTACCGTAAAGAACACAATCTTCCATCATCTCCGGCGTGGCGCCTAAGAAAGCGGTAGCGGGACGCATAAAAATAATACCTGCCACAGACAGGATGATTCCGAGAATCAATGTGATATATATCATCATGGAAAAATAGCGGTTAGCCTTTACGCGGTCATCTTGTCCGAGCACGAGGGATACGAGGGCAGTTCCGCCGGTGCCGATCATAAATCCCATGCCGCCCAATATCATAACAAATGGATATATGAGATTAACTGCTGCAAAAGCGGTTTTTCCTGCAAAATTAGACACGAAGAAACCGTCTACAACGCCATAGATTGATGTGAAGACCATCATGACGATGGAAGGGAATGTAAAGCGCAGTAGTTTGTTGTAGGTAAAATGGTCTGATAATTGAATATTTGTTTTCATAGTTATTGTATTCCTTTGATTCTGTTTCTGAAATCTTGTAGATATCGTTCAGTTAATTCCAGATATTTTTTAACATCTTCCTGACTCCATGATGAGAAAATGTCATTTTCAATATCAATAATCTGGCGGGCAGTACGGTCAGCCAGCTCTTTGCCCTGTTTTGTAAGGCAGACGGTCTTGTTTTTAGCGCCGGTGCTTTCTAGGTAGATGATGCCTTCCGATTCCAGTTTGCGCAGGGCGGAATTAACAGTTTGCTTACTGATGCCGGAATTGCGGACAATATCTTTCAGAAGACAAGAATCTCCGTTGTCACAGATTGTATATAGGACAATCATGGAACTGTCCGGGAGTCCCAGCATAGAGGAAAGCTCGTGATAGGCGGCGTCAATTTCACTGGACAGGTAATTGTAGCGTTTCAATTCTTTGGACGAGTGTATATTCATGTTGGCTCCTTTATGTTTTAAATGAAGTTTAAGCATATGACAGTAGTGATATACGTAAAGAGAGTGTCATACACGTAAATAGTACGAAATCGTACCATTTGTAATTATAGTATGATTTCGTACCAAAGTCAAGAGAAAAAAAGGCGGAACATATGTCCCGCCGACTAATTGAGAATGCGAAGCGCTCTCTGAATCGTCGCTGTCTGGCGACGATTTTCTATTCATATTCTGCTATATCATAAATCAATCGTTCAGAAGCCTCCCAGCCGAGACACGGGTCTGTGATAGATTTGCCGTAGATGCCTTCGCCGATTTTCTGACATCCTTCTTCGATATAGCTTTCTACCATGACACCTTTCACCATACGGTGAATATCGCTGTTTAACTTTCGGCTGTGCATCACTTCCTTGACGATACGAACCTGCTGCTCATACTGCTTATTAGAATTACTGTGGTTGGCATCGATGATACATGCCGGATTTACAAGGTCAAATTCCTGATATAATGAGTAGAGCATGGCAAGGTCTTCATAGTGATAGTTGGGAAGGCTTCTTCCATGTTTGTTGACGGAACCGCGCAGAACGGCGTGAGCCAGTGGGTTGCCGCCGGTGTTCACCTCATGACCTCTATAGATAAAATCATGGGGATGCTGCGCTGCATAAATAGAGTTCAGCATAACGGAGAGGGTGCCGCTGGTAGGATTCTTCATGCCGGTCGGCACATCGAAACCGCTGGCAGTCATGCGATGATGTTGATCTTCTACAGAGCGGGCGCCGATGGCAACATAAGAGAGGATATCTTCCACATATCCCCAGTTATCGGGATAGAGCATTTCATCTGCGGCAGTCAGTTTAGATTCCTCGATGGCGCGAATATGCATTTTGCGCATGGCGATCAAGCCGCTTGTAAAGTCAGGTTTTTTCTCCGGGTCAGGCTGGCTGACGATACCTTTATATCCTTCGCCGGTAGTACGCGGCTTGTTCGTGTAGATTCTGGGAATCAGAATCAGTTTATCCTTAACCTTTTCATTGACGCGTGCAAGCCGGTTTACATAATCACAAACCGCTTCCTCGTTGTCTGCGGAACAAGGACCGATGATTAACAGAAATTTATTGCTTTTACCGGTGATGACATCGCGTATCTCATCGTCGCGTTCTTTCTTGAGCTTGACGAGATGGTCAGGCATCGGAAATTGTTTGCGGATTTCCTCCGGCGTCGGTAATTTTGCTACATAATGAAATGACATTTTCTCATACTCCTCTTATATGGTATCTTGGCGGTTGTTTGTACAGCCGCTTATTTCTATGTTTTTCTCTGGCAAAAACACATACATTATAGTATATTAAGTTAAGAATCGCAAGCCCTATGCGTTTTGTGTGAGATATGTAGTGCCGATATTGTGCACAACAGTGTCTGCAGCATTTGGCTGGCAAGAGTACCCCACAGGTATCCTTTGATTCCGTAGATAGGAATGGCGATGAATACGAACAGCAGACGCAGCAGAAGGCTGACTACGCTGAACAGAAAAGTCTGGGCTGTTTTGCCGAGTCCGTTTAATATACTGTTTAATGTGCTTGCAATATACATAAAAGGACAGATAAAGCTGAGCGTTATAATAAAGCTGCCTGCCAGCTCCGAATGAAACAGCAGTCGCCCCGCGGGACGTCCTATAAGAAGAAACATGGCGGTACATCCGAAGCCGAGCAGCAGGCAGTAGCGTATGGAAGTCATGATGGCACGTCTTACGGCATTTTTGTTTCCGCTTGCATCCGCTTCTGAAACAATAGGCAGCAACAGCACGGAGATGGAGTTGGTAATGGCGGAGGGAAACAGGATAAGCGGCAGGCTCATCCCTGTCAGTACGCCATAAACACCGAGAGCATCCGCATTGTTTAACCCATAAGCCATCAAGCGGTTGGGAATATAGATTGCTTCGATGCTTTGCAGTAAATTGATAATCAGGCGGTTGGCGGACAGCGGTACGGCGAGTTGTAGCAGCTGCCCCATAATGCGGCGGTATACGCTGATCAAAGCGCCGGAAGAAGCCGATGATGTTCCGGCGGTGCGCAGCGTCCGACCGGATAACAGTCCTTTGGGGGATTGGTAATCACGAGCCGGAAATACTTGATGTGCGCGTGAAAGAATCGCTATCACGGAGACGATCATGGATGCACTTTCACCGATGACCAGACCGACTACGGCAAAACTGATAGTCGGTGTCGTATGATGCTGTCTGCATATATGATAGATTAAATAGACCGAACCCACGCGGCAGATTTGCTCCGCCAATTGGGATATGGCGGGGATTGCGGTCTTGCGGATACCGTAAAAATATCCGTTAATGCAGGAATGTACGGTTGCCATAGGGATGGACAGGGCAATGATGCGCAAAAGGGGCGCTGTCCGTGCTTCGAGCAAAAGCGTGGCGGCAATCCAATCTGCATACAGATAGATATATAAAGCACAGACTATGGATAGCGCCATTGCAAGAATAAAGCCAGCCCAAAGAGTTCGGAAAGAGGTTTTGTAGTCGTGGGTGCTTGTTTCGCTGGCGACGTATTTTGAGATGGCAGTCTGTATACCGGATACGGTCAGGGCGAATGAGAGCGCAAGCACGGGCGAGATAAGCTGGTAGATTCCCATGCCTTCTGCGCCGAACACGTTGGATAAAAAAATTCGATAGAAAAAGCCGATAAAACGGCTGAGGAGTCCTGTCAGTGTGAGAATGACAGTTCCGGTCACTAACGGGTTTTTCCATTTTTGTAATTTCATAGGACACCATTTTAATGTTGGATATGGTTTATGTTTATGCGTAAGCAGGAAGAGGAAGAACAGAATTATGAATAAGAAGAAAATCGTAGTAGGTATGTCCGGCGGGGTTGATTCGTCTGTGGCTGCCTATCTTTTAAAAGAGCAGGGATATGATGTGATTGGAGTGACCATGCAGATTTGGCAGGATGAGGAGCGGGATGCGCAGGAAGAGAACGGGGGCTGCTGCGGCTTAAGCGCAGTGGACGATGCGAGAAGAGTCGCACAGGCGTTGGATATTCCTTACTATGTCATGAATTTCAAGGAAGAGTTCAAGTGTAAGGTCATGGATTATTTTGTGGAAGAGTATCTGGCAGGCAGAACACCGAATCCTTGTATTGCATGCAACCGCTATGTAAAATGGGAGTCCATGCTCAGGCGGAGTCTGGAGATTGGCGCAGATTATATTGCCACGGGACACTATGCACGAATTGCCAAAATGCAAAACGGCAGATATGCAGTCAGAAATTCCGTCACTGCGAAGAAGGATCAGACCTATGCCTTATATAGCTTGACGCAGGAACAGCTTGCGCATACGCTGATGCCGGTAGGGGAATATACGAAAGAAGAAATACGTGAGCTTGCGCTAAGAGCAGGACTTCCGGTGGCTCATAAGCCGGACAGTCAGGAGATTTGCTTTATACCGGATCATGACTATGCTTCCTATATTGATAAAGCGGCGGGTGAAAGAGTTCCGGGAGCAGGTAATTTCGTGACGAAGGACGGTGAAATATTAGGGCGCCATCTCGGTATCACACATTATACGGTAGGACAGCGTAAGGGATTGAATCTTGCCATGGGACATCCCGTATTTGTGACACAGATCAGACCGGAGACGGATGAGGTCGTTATCGGTGAGGCAGAAGATGTGTTCGGAGAGACTCTGTATTGCAATCACATTAATTATATGGGAATGGAAAGTTTACCAAAGCCAAAAGAAGTTCTGGCGAAGATACGTTATGCACATGCGGGAGAGCGATGTACCATAGAGTGTGTAGAGGAGGATATCATCAAATGTACCTTTCATGCGCCGGTGCGCGCCATCACGCCGGGACAGGCAGTGGTTTTCTATGAAGACGGATATGTGCTGGGCGGGGGAAGTATCATAGGTACAAAGCTGTAACAGGCGGCTTGGCAGTGGGTGGATGCCGTAAGAAAATCTTAAGAAATTCTACCGATTTCCTTCACGACATTTTCACAGCCTTTGTGATAGGATAGGTACTTGTAAGCATAAGCTTACTGAGGAGAGCAGCTCTTTGGTCCGTAGTGAAAGAGAGGTTATTATGGTAGAATCTAAATTGTCGAGAGTAAAAGTGAATAATGAGATTGCATTGTGCGAGGTATATGATAACGCAACGAAGGAGAGAATTAAGAAAGTTTTCTTCAGGGAAGGAATTTCGTTTTTTATCAAGTTTAAGAGAAAGCTTGGGATGATGGGATTTGCGGCGATGAATCTGGCGGATTCGGATGCAGATGACAGACAGGAAGTTTTGCCGGAGCGCAAAGAGGGCATATATATCATTTGTGTGAATAGGAGTCAGGAACAGCTTGCAAAAAACTGCATCAAGAGAGTGGTACCTGATTATCATGACAGGATAAGCTTCTACGATGAACCGGATAAGAAAAAGGATGAGCAATCCCCTTTTTGGAATTTGATTGCCCAGATTGAATAAAATACATACTACCGTTTTGACAGCGAAACGGGAGTCCTGCATTTGGCGTTTTGCATGAATGCAGGATTTTTTGTATTATTTGCGGAAGCTTGTGAAGATATGCTTTTTTGGAATGATAAGGTATTCTATATAAGTATTTGCAATAGAAATATTACTGCGTTATAGTGTATGATAAAGAAATAATGCAACGGTTTACAAAACGGATTGATAGAGGCAGTTATATGACGACATTAATAAAAATGAAAAAGGAGGAGAAACAATGATTTACAAAGATTTTCAAGACCTGAAATTGTCTGCGCTCGGTATGGGAGCAATGCGCCTGCCGACAGGAGAAAACGATGCTGAGATCAACGAAGCTGCGACAGCGGAGATGGTTGATTATGCGATGAAGAACGGTGTGAACTATTATGATACGGCGTGGGGATATCACGACGGCAACTCAGAGACAGTCATGGGGCGTGTACTGGGTAGCTATCCCCGAAACAGTTTCTATCTGGCAACAAAATTTCCGGGGTATGATTTAAGCAACATGGATAAAGTGGAAGAAATTTTTGAGAAGCAGCTTGAAAAATGCGGGGTAGAATATTTCGATGCCCGTGTTATAATAGGGCTAAGTTAGAAGAAACCCAGTAAAATCAAGGGGTTAAGCCTAATTTAGTCCTATTTTTTATACCTGATTGGGGTTAAGAATGGGCAGCGCTGAACAATTCAAAACCTACATTACGGAAGTCAGATATGGTCGATACAGATATGGTCGGGCTTTGGCTTTTAGTGGAATGAGAGGTGAAAATTTAATATAAGATCATTTAGGTAGGACTAAATTGGCTCTCGAAACGGTTGTTCCGTTTGGCTATTGCTGACTTATTCCTACTTTTTTTATTGCAAAAAGGAGGGAAAGAAAGTGGCAATGACAAGGAGAGAGCTGATTGAGTTCTTAGACGGACTGGTGGAATTAGCCAGTGAGGAAAACAAGATAAGGGCAGTATTGGTAAAGGAAAAATTCATCAGTGACTTTGAAAAGAGTTACGAGTATGGGGAGGAGGTTGAAAAAACAGTTTCCTATCTGCCGCCACATTATATAGTAGCGATGTCGGATGATGTGCAGCAAGAAATCAAAGAAAAGATAATCACAGCATTAACAGAGGCAGGCGAATGTACCCCTGAAAACATTGACCGTGCTATGAGTTCCAAAATCTATGACGTAGAGGATCTGATTGATATTCGTGAGTATGTCAAGATGATGGAAACAGAGCAGAAGAAGAAAACGGAACAGAAAAGGAGGGGCGGCAGATGATAGGGGCAGGAATTATTGTATTTTTAATGCTTGTGCTATACTTTTCGCTTGCAAGATCAGCAGGTATGGCAGACAGAAAAATGGAAGAAATATACAGGCTTTCCGCTGCAAGAGAGGCGGGTGGCTTGGATGGGAATTAATGTAAGGATGCAGGATGCTCCAAAACAAAGCGAAATTATTGCGGCACAGGTAAAACTGGAAAAAGATCTGAAAAGCTGTATGAACTGTAAATTTTTTTACGGAAACAACAGTCAGTGCCTTGCCAAAAAGTGTATCGGGGAAGAAAGCAGACCTGAGATCATGGAAGTGGACAAAGAAAGCATGTGCTTCGGATGCCCGTACAGACAGTCAGAAAAATATTGCTTTCCCTGTATGAGAAAGATATTAAGGAGATAAGGCATTATGAAAAGTATATGGAGGAAGAACAAAATGGAAAAACATATTGAAGTAATCGGAATCGATCACGGCTGGGCGAACATGAAAACAGCCACACAGATTTTTACAACAGGGGTAAAGGAAATCACTACAGAACCCGCATTTTATGATGATGTGGTGGAACTGGACGGAAAGTATTACAAGGTAGGCGGGAAACGTCTTGAGGTCAGGGACACGAAAGTTGAGAATGACAACTTCTACCTGCTTACCCTTGCGGCAGTCGCAAAGGAACTGAACAGGCGGGGAATGAGAAATACAGATGTCCTTTTATCGGTAGGACTTCCGCTGACAAGGTTTGGTGCAGAGAAGCAGGACTTCATTGATTATCTGTCAAAGAAGAAAGAAGTAAGTTTCCTCTTTGAAAAAGAGAAGTATACAGCAAGGATAGCAAGGGTGTCCGTGTTCCCTCAATGCTATGCGGCGGTTGCGGAGCAGTTGAAAGCCCTGCCGGAGCGTGTAGTGGTAGTGGATATAGGGAGCTGGACGATTGACATCATGCCAATACAGAACGGTAAGCCGAATGAGGCGGAATGTATCACAAGCCAGCAGGGACTTATCCGCTGCATGAGGACGATCAATGAGGAGTGCAACAGGCAGATCGGGCAGGAACTTGAGGAAAATGTGATACAGCAGGTCATGGCAACCGGAGAAGCGATGCTGCCGGATAAGTACATGAATATTATAAGGGACTGCCTGCGTGATTTCGCTCAGAAAGTATACAATACCCTGAAAGAACACGGTTATAATCTTGATGTGATACCGATTGTGTTTGTAGGCGGCGGGGCGGCGGTCATGCGGCTGTTCGGTTCGCATGAGGGCGCAAATATCCAGTATATTGAGGACATCAGGGCAAACGCAAAGGGGTATGAGCAGCTTGGCAGGGTTTTTCTTGCAAAGCACCGTAATCAGATTGGATAGGGGTGGGGCATATGGCAAAGTCAAATATTATTTACCGGAGTTACCGACTCAACCTTGACAATGAGCAGCACCGCAGGGTAAACAAGGTGCTTGCGGAACTGAATACAGACATTCATAAGTCTGTAAACCAGTTCATAACGGATGCCATAGATTTCTACACAAACAGCTTCGGGGATGAAAACCTGCTGAAAGGGACAGGGGAACAGAAGAAAAAGGAAGAAGAATACATTTTAAAGAGTGACCTTGATGGCATCCGTGAGGAACTAAAGAATGATGTTAAGACTGAAATTATCATGCTGCTCGGCGCTGCCCTCGGAGGCGGGGCGGCACGGGTGGCGGAGGGCAGCATGGGAAGGATTGTCATGGAAACCATGACTAAGGAGACAGAAACACATAATACAGAGGAAATCACAGATCCAACCATGATGGAACTGGTTGACAACTGGGGATAGGAGGAATGACATATGGCAGGAATTGTTTTAAGAAAGACAGGGGTGGTATTGCTTACCATATTGAAATGGATATTACAGGCGGTGCTTGTGGCATTGAAGCTGGTATTTGGAATTGCAAAACTGTTCCTGCTGCTTCTTGCTCTGGTTATGAGGATTGTACTGACAATGGCAGGTGTTTCGTCAGGCAGACGGTGAGAGGGTATAACAACATTGGAAGGAGGTGGTAAATATGTGGATGCTGAAATTTTACAAGGCATACGCAAAGGACAAGAGACTGAAAAGAATGCTTGCATACTGGAGTAAGCTGAACAAGACAGTATCATAGGAGGAAACAATGCACAGAATACGGGACAGTCCTGAACTGATATGTGTCCCGTGCAGATTATGCAGAGTCTGCCCATAAGGGAGAGGACAGCGGCACACGGACACAGCCTGCCTTTTCCTTATGGGGAAAGGATAGGTGATTCATATGAAAAAGAGATTATTTCTGATTTTATCCGTAAGTATCTTGCTAATTGCCGGGTGTGGCAATAAGGATATTCCGGCTGATATGGAGACGGAAAAGACTGAAATGGCAGGAGGCACTGAGGAAACAGATATGGCGGGGGATGATGAAATCCCTGCTGCGGATCAGGCAGAAAACGGGGAGACAGACAAGGGGCAGAGCGAAAAGGAAATGCCAAAGGAAACGGAACCGGAAGATGGGGATAAGGAGGATAAGGAGGATAAGGGAGCGGGGGAAACGCCTGAAATCCAGTCTGTGCAGCCAGAGCGGAAAGAGGAAACAGAACCCGCACAAAGCAGTATAGATGTTCCAAAACAGGAAGAAGCGAAGCAGGAAGAAACAAAACCGGAGTGCGATAGTGACCGCATTGCCGTACAATCCCGTATCTGTATGCAGTCAGGCGGTTGCAAAGTGTCAGGCGGGCGGCATGATAACCACCACGGACAACCTTGCAAGCCTGCTGGCAGAGGGAAAGATCACACAGGAAGAATACAATTCCTATTATCCGTATGACGGACTGGGGTATTACAGTGTATTTGTGGAAACAGACCTGAACAAAGCGTCCACCACGTCCGGCAGGAAACTCGGCAGTGAGGAGGAAATAGCGGATTATATTGCGGGGATGATGCTGCTGGAAACGGAGCCTGTGTTTAATATCGAGTATGCAGGAGTGTATAACCTGAACGGGACAGACTTTTATGAGTTCCGTTGTTACAGGTAGGATAGCACCAATGCCGAATTATGCAGGATTGTACCGGATTATGTCTTAGACTTGACAACAGGCAGCGCCGGAAGGTACACTGGGTATTGGCGGAGCTGAATACAGAAATATAAAATCCGTAAACCAGTTCGTTGCTGATATGGCAATCCTTAATATCCGCAGGCATGAAAGCATTGTGCAGGAGGCGGTTAATATGGAAGAATCAGTACAATGTAAGGATTGCGGTAGAGGATGAGGGAAATGTCTATGGTGGGAATGGTTTTGAGAAAGACGGCGATGGTACTGCTGACCATATTAAAATGGATATTGCAGGCGGTGCTGATGCTGCTGAAACTGGTACTTGGAATAGCAAAACTGTTCCTGTTGCTGCTTGCACTGGTTGCAAGGGTTGTACTGACGATGGTTGGTGTTATGGCAGGCAGACGGTAAGGGAACAGCCCCTGCCGCTGTATGGCATACGGAGCGGAAAGACAGTTCCAAATGTAAAATGTTTAGTTTCCCTTTATCTGTATATCCGGTTTTGATATATGTGTTCCGCTTAGATATAAAGGGAAACAGACAAAGATAGAAATTCAAACAGAATAACAGTAAACGGAAAATAACAAGCCATTTTATATGACTTGTTATTTTTTTGCCCTATTTTAAGGAGGAAATCTGAATGAAACAGAAAATGAAAAGATTTATGGCAGGATTTTTAGCCCTGCTCACGGTCTTTACAACGCTGTTTGGCAATGGGACTACTGCATTTGCAGCAAGTTCCAGTGCAAACATCGCTTTCTGGTACGCATCAACAAGGGCGTCCGGCGAGGTAAGCGAGTTAAAGGCAGGCTATGACCACGGAAAAATCCTGTATGCCATACTGGACGGCAATGCCGCCTACTGCATGAATTTTGGTCTGGCGGCAGACGGCGGGCAGCTCATGAACAGCTACCCTAATTCAAGCACTTCCATGACGGCACAGCAGGAAAAACTTTTAAGCTACTGCCTGTATTTTGGATTTAACAGCAACAGTGCAACGCCGCCGTCAAATGACCAGTGTGATGAGTTCATAGCGACACAGGCAATGGTGTGGGTGATTGTTGGGAACCTGTTCGGCACAGGCAGCGGCGATTCCGCAGCAAGGAAGCTGTGCGATACGGCACCAAACCCGTCAGCGTCCTATGACTATTATACAAGGCTGAAAAACAACATCAATAAGTCTTATAATGCGATAAGACCGAGTTTTGCAAGCAGGACACAGAGCGGCGCTGAAACCTATGAGCTGAAATGGAATGAGGGGAACCAGCGTTTTGAGAAAACCCTGACTGACAGCAACGGCGTACTTGGCAGTTTTGATATTTCGCTGAGCGGGTACAAAGTGGAAAAGAATGGGAACAAAGTCACCATTTCCAGCAAAGAAGTGAACACGACAGCGGCAATGGCAACCATGAACTCCACGGCAGGAGAGGTAGAGACTACTTCAAGCTGTGTGTTCTGGCTTACGGAAAAAGCAAACTATCAGGAGTTTGTTTCGGAAAGACCAAGCGCCGATCCTATCCATGCCTATTTTAAGGTAAAGACAGAGAATATCGGATATGGGGAGATCGTAAAAACCGATGAGTCCAGCGGTGTGAAGCTGAAAGGAGCCGTATACGGGATTTATTCCGACAGCGGATGCACCAATAAGGTAGACACCATGACCACTGACGGAAACGGTTATGCAAAATCAGGCGCACTTGTGGCGGGAACTTACTATGTAAAGGAAATTACCGCACCGAAAGGATATGTACTCAGCGGCAAAGTCCACACACTGACCGTAAAAGCAGGACAGACAACCGGGATCAGCGCAACGGACAAAGAGCAGCTTGGGGCGATTACCATTTATAAAGAGGGGGAAGTCCTGACCGGATGGAATGGCAGCAACTTCACTTATGAGAAAAAGAAACTGCCGGGTGCTGTTTTCAAAGTGACAGCAGGCGCAGACATTTACAAAGCTGACGGCACAAAGGTCTACAGCAACGGGGATGTGATCGCTGAAAACCTTGTGGCAGGAAGTGACGGGCAGGTGGTTCTTACAGACCTTCATCTTGGAACCTATATCGTGACAGAGACAAAGAGCATTGACGGATACACTATCAACACCACACCGCAGACCGTAAAAATCGAGTATAAGGATCAGACGGTGGAAGTGCAGTATGAGTCAACAACCGTCCTGAATACCCGACAGAAAGCGGAAGTTTCCGTTACAAAGAAAGATTCCGAGACAGCGAACCCTCTGGACGGCGGACAGTACACGCTTTATGCTGGCAGTGACATCAGGAATTATGCAGGACAGGTCATTGTGACAAAGGGGACTGCATTACAGACCGTTACAACAGGGGAGGACGGCAGCGCCGCTTACACGGTAGACCTTCCGATTGCAAACAGCTATTATATTTCAGAGACACAGGCTCCTTACGCATATTACAGGAACAGTTCTGACGTATACAGCTTTACGTTCAATTACCTGTCGGAGACAACCGCAAAAGCATCATTTGCACACACTTTTACAAATGACAGGACAACCGCAAAAATCCATATCTACAAGGTGGATAAAGAGACAGGAAAAGCAGTTCCGCAGGGAGACGCAAAGCTGGAGGGCGCAGTCTATGGTCTGTATGCCCGTGACGATATTGCACACCCGGACGGCGCAACAGGCATTATCTTCCATGCAGGGGACCTTGTTGCGACAATGACAACGGACGAGGGCGGCAATGCAGAGGTAAAGAACCTCTATCTTGGCAACTACTATGTAAAGGAAATCACACCGTCAGAGGGGTATCTCCTTGATGAAGAAGAACATGATGTTGTATGCGATTATGAGGGCGATCTGGTAGCGGAAGTGTCAAGAAGCACAACATCGCCGGAGCAGGTCATCAAGCAGCCGTTCCAGCTTATCAAGGTATCCGACAACGGGGACGACACCGAAGCGCCTGTATTGTCCGGCGCAGGCTTTACCGCATACCTGAAATCTTCCTTATCCGTACTGGAAGATGGAAGTTATGATTTTGACAGCGCAAAACCTGTTGAAATCGGCAGCAAGGGTGAGACTACCCTTTTCACGGATGCAAAGGGGCATATCGTGACACAGCCAATCCCTTATGGGACTTATGTGGTAGTTGAGACAGTCACACCGCATAACATGCAGCCAGTAAGACCTTTTGAAGTAAGGATTGTGGAGAACCACCCGGCAGAGCCGCAGGTATGGCGTGTATTCATTGACCGTGAATTTACCGCAAAGCTGCGTGTAATCAAGAAGGACGCTGACACAAAGCAGACAGTCCTTATCCCAAATACAGAGTTTAAGATTTTTAACCTTGACAAAAATGAGTATGTCAAGATGGTTACAACTTATCCGTCAAAGGTTACACACACTTCTTTCTTCACGGACGAAGATGGCGACTTGATCCTGCCTGACGTATTGAAGATTGGGAATTACCGCATTGAGGAAGTGAAAGCGCCTTACGGGTATGTGCTGAACACAAATTATGTGGAAGTGGCGGTTGATTCCGATACGTTCTATGAGACTGATCCGGACACTTATGATGCAATCATTACCGTGGAATATGAGGATGAACCTGCTGTCGGGGAACTGACAGTGGAGAAGAAAGGCGAAATCCTTGACGGCTACAAGGGCGGCTTGTTTGCTGATTCTGAAGAAAAGGAGTTCGTTTACAGGGAAGGCTCCCTTGCAGGGGCAAAATTTGAGGTCTATGCCGCAGAGGATATTTATACTGCTGACATGCAGACAGACGGGGACGGCAACAGGACAAGATATTACAGAAAAGGCGAACTTGTAGGAACGCTCACAATCGGGGAAGATGGGAAAGCCAGCATTTCAGGGCTTCCGCTCGGACAGTACCGTGTAGTGGAAACAGAAGCGCCTTATGGATATGTGCTGAACGGGGAAGAACAGCTTGTAACATTCGTTTATGTGGACGATAAAACCCCGGTAATCTATGAAAACGTGACATTTACCAATGACAGACAGAAACTGGATATGTCAGTTATTAAGAAAGATGCAGAGGAAGATACCCCGGTTGCAGGTGCTAAGTTCGGTCTGTTTGCCGCAGAGGATATTGAAAATGCCAATGGGGAAGTAATCATTGAAGCAGGCACATTTCTTGAAACTGCCGTCTCTGACGAAAACGGCAGGATCGCTTTCAAAAAGGATTATCCTTTTGCGGTTTATGAGGCTAAGGAACTGGCAGCGCCGAAAGGCTATGTTTCCAGTGAGGAAGTGGTTACTTTTGAGACAGAGTATCAGGGACAGCATGAAGCCGTTGCTGAATACAGCAGCGAATTTCTGAATGAGCCTACAACCTTTGAGTTTACTAAGGAGGACATTGCAAGCGGCGCAGAACTTTCCGGCGCAATGCTTACAGTCATTGACAAGGACGGCAACGTGGTTGACAGATGGACTTCCGTGGCAGGAGAAGCCCATGTTATCAAGAGGCTGACAGCAGGGGAGACTTATACGCTCCGTGAGGAGTTTGCGCCTTACGGCTACCTGAAAGCAGAGGAAATCCAGTTTACAGTGGAAGATACCGCTGACATTCAGAGTGCAGTGATGAAAGACGAAGTTCCGACAGGCGCAATCATCATCAACAAAGACGGCGAATTTGTAACGGACACTACCCTTATGAAAGGACACTGGTATGACTTCATTTTCAATTATTTTAAGGACAGTCTTGCAGGAGTTGAATTTGAAGTCTATGCGGCAGAGGACATTGTAAGCCCGGACGGTCTTGGCACAATCTATTATGAGGCGGACGAGCTTGTGGCAACCATCGTCACTGACGAGAAAGGTTATGCAGGCATTGACAGCTTACCGCTTGGGAAATATTACCTTGTGGAGACAAAGACTTTGGAAGGGTTCGTTCTGGATGATACGCCAATCGAAGCAGACCTTTCCTATATCGATCAGGAAACAGCAGTGGTTTATGCAGGAATGAACATCAGCAATGAGAGACAGAAAGTGCAGATCACCGTGGTAAAGAAAGAGGCAGGCACGAAAGAAGTCCTTGAGGGGGCTGTATTCGGACTGTTTGCGAAAGAGGACATCGTGAACAGGGATGGCAAAGTAGTTGTAAAAGCCGGAACTGAAATTGAGCGTGGCGTGACCGGAAAGGACGGAAAGCTGACCTTTGTGTCTGACCTCCCGCTTGGAAAGTATTATGTGCAGGAAATGACAGCGCCAAAGGGATATGTGAAGTCTGGCAAGGTATTTGACGTGGATGCGTCTTATCAGGGCGATGATAAGGAAGTGATCGAGTTCGAGGCAGAATTTGAAAACAAACCGATTAAGGTGCAGATTTCAAAGACGGACATTACAGGCGATAATGAGCTTGAGGGGGCTGTCCTTTCCGTCATTGATGCAGACGGCAATCTGGTGGAGAAGTGGACTTCCGGCAAAGAGCCGCACATGATCGAGAAGCTGCCTGCCGGAAAATATATTCTCCGTGAAGAAACAGCGCCGTTTGGCTATGTAATCGCACAGGATATTGAGTTTGAGGTGAAGGAGACTGATGAAATCCAGAAAGTAGCAATGAAGGACGAAGCGGCAGTTGGAAAGATCATCATCAGCAAGAAGTCAGAGGACGGAAAAGCGCTTGCAGGCGCAAAATTTGAAATCCGTGACACGGACGGGAAAGTGATCGAGACACTTACCACTGACAAGGACGGTCACGCAGAAAGCGGCGAACTTCCGATTGCAACATTTAAGGACGGGAAGTATGAGGAGGCAGTCACTTATACCGTAGTGGAAGTGGAAGCACCGGAAGGGTATCTCCTTGATTCCACGCCAAAGGAAGTGAAGTTTGAATACAAGGACGGAAAGACGAAAGTGATTGAGTACACCCTTGAAGTGACAAACAAGCCTACGGAACCGAAACTCCCGCAGACTGGGGACAATATGAACCCGTGGGTATTTGCAGGGTTCGGTCTTGCGGCTGTCGCTGCCGGACTCGGCATCATCTTCTGGAAGAAGAAAAAAGACGGCGCAGAAGCGTAAAAGTAATGAATAACCATGCATGAACCCGGCGGGGCATGTAAGCGGAATCAGCTTATATGTCCCGCATTTTTGCGGCATGGAAAGGAGGACACATGACAACAGGGGAGAGGATACGGTTTTACCGTAAGCAAAAGGGAATGACCTTAAAGGAACTTGGTGGGAAGGCAGGTTTCCGAAACAGTGCGGATGTGCGTATTGCACAGTATGAGAGCGGCGCAAGAGTTCCAAAGGCAGATACCCTTGTAAAGATTGCAGAGGCTCTTGATGTGCCTGTGGACGCTTTATGCTGCATGGAAACGGCATGTATGAAATGTAAAAGTTTCAGGTTGGAGCAGTTGCAGGAATACAGGAGGATAGGAAAGGAGAATGTGAATAATGATGGATTATGAAATATTCAAAGATGTGGTAATGGAGAAATTTTTATCCTATATGCCTGAGAGTTATCACAATATGGAGGTAAGGGTTGACTCGGTGGAAAAGATTAACTGTAAGCTGGACGGACTCAGCTTCTATATGGATGGCGCAAGAGGGAATCCTTCACCCACTATATATATCAGTGACATGTATAAGGAATATTTAAGGACAGGTGATTTGCAGGAAACCATGCAAAATGCAGCAGAGGCAATGGATAGGGCATTTAAACAGCCCGCATTGCCGCCGCTGGATTTGCAGGCGGCAAAGGACAATATCATATTCCAGCTTGTAAATACCATACAGAATGAAGATATGTTACAGAAAATGCCGCACAGGGAGTTTCAGGACCTGTCCATTATTTACCGATGGGTGGTAAGCGTGGATGAACGGGGAATTTCGAGTACCATAATCAATAATAATCTGGCAAAGGAACTTGGGATGGGAGAAGAACAGTTATTTAAGGTTGCTGCGGAAAATACCAGACGCATACTGCCTCCCGCCGTAAAATCCATGAATGAGGTAATGAGGGAAATGTTTCTGGCTGACGGTATGCCGGCATCAATGGCAGACCTTATGATTGGAGAAATGGAACCGGACCAGACCATGTGGGTTATTTCAAATGAATGTAGAATCAGTGGTGCGGTTTCCATGCTTTATGAAGATAAGCTGCATACACTGGCAGAAAAAGTGGGAAGTGACCTGTATATTCTCCCCTCGTCTGTGCATGAGGTCATTGCTGTGTCTGTCGATATGGGCGAGCCGGAAGAACTGGCACAGATGGTTGCGGATATAAACATGGATCAGGTGAAACTTGATGAACGGCTTTCCAATCAGGTGTACCACTATGACAAGGACCTGCGGAAGATTACGCTTGCAACTGACACGCCAAACAAAAGGCTGGACGGAGTTGTGGCAGAACAGGGACACATTTATGAAGCGAAGCAGTCCAGATAGGAGGTTTAGCGGATATTTATGGAAGAAACACCAAAAGAACTGACCGTAAAGGAACTTATGGAACTGGTGCAGCGGCAGGAGGGGGAATTTATTATCCGTATTGAGCCGGGAGGGGAGGAAACAGATGCAGGAACAGGAACCCTTTAAACTGGAAGTCGTATCGGTAAGGCTGGTAAAGGATGCGCCGCTGTTTTCAGACCATAAGATCACAACTCCCCAGGATGCCGTAAAAGTAGTGGGGGATTTTTTATGTGAAATGGACAGGGAGGTGCTGTGCATCATTAACCTGAAATCGGATGGAAGCCCTATTAATTGCAGCATTGTAAGCATGGGGGCAGTCGATCAGACCATTGCAGAGCCGAGGGAGCTGTTTAAGGCAAGCATCCTTTCCAATGCGGCGAAGATGATCCTAGTCCATAACCATCCGAGCGGTAGCCTTACCCCCTCCAAACAGGATACCATGATTACTGACCGGATGCTGAAACTGACGGACCTGATGGGGATTACGCTGCATGACCATGTGATCGTAGGAGGCGACAACAGCCAGTATTTCAGCTTTAATGAAAAAGGGCTGCTGGAACACCCGAAAATTTATCTCTCTACAGACTATAAATCACTGGATTTTGGGAAAACGGCAATGGTAGCGGAAAAAGGGAAAGCAAGGTGAGGCGATGGAAGAAAGAAGAAGTTTTACGGCAGAGGAACTTGCGATTGCAAAGGGCGTTGACCTGACAGCGGTAGCGGCAAGCCTCGGCTACACTGTGAAAAAGATAGGCAGATACCACACCCTGAAAGAAATGGATTCGATACGGATTTATAACCGCACGAACTGGTTCCGGTGGTCAAGGGAACATGAAAAGGGAAACAACGGCGGTTCACAGATAGATTTCCTGCGTGTCTTTGCGGGGATGGAAGTCAAGGATGCCGTTTTCTGGCTGCTCGATTTTTCAGGCTACCGGAGGGACGGGGACTGGGAGAAAAAGAGTGCCAATGTGTATGTGGAAAAAAAGCATTCCACGGAAGAAAAGAAAAAGCCTTTCGTACTTCCCGCCCGTTCAAAGAACAATGACTATCTTTATTCGTACCTGACAGGGGACAGGGCGCTTGACAGGCATACAGTGGAATATTTCGTAAGGTGCGGGCTGATCTATGAGGAAAAGAGCCACCACAACATTGTCTTTAAGGGGAATGACGTGCAGGGGAAAACACGCTTTGCAAGCATGAGGGGAGTGTTTGACCGGGACGGGAAAGCCTTTAAGTGCGACGTGGCGGGCAATGACAAGAATTACGGGTTCAATATCTGGTATGGGAACAGCGATGAGGTCATGGTATTTGAGGCGGCAATAGACCTGATGAGTTATGTGGAAATCCGTGGGGATTATGAGACAAACAAGCTGGCTCTTGGGATGCTTTCCGATGCGCCGCTTGCCACATTTTTAGAGGAACACCCGAAAGTCAGGAAGATTTCTTTCTGTCTTGACAATGACGAACCGGGCAGGAAAGCGGCGGATGCGCTCATGGAAAAATACTACGGACTGGATTATGAGGTGGAGGACTGCCCGCCGCCGAAGCCGTTCAAGGATTACAACCAGTGGCTGCAGGAAGCAAAAAAATGTCTCATAGCAGCCACGCCAAAACGGGAAATGGCACGGTAATCTGCCTGATTGCAAAAAGTGAGTTCATTCATGGAAAAAGAACTTAAAAAGTGCAATCATTCTGTAAAAGTGATTGCAAAAAGCACTATCATTGAAAAACGGCAGAAAAAGCGGCGTGGCTGCCCTCCCAAAAATGAACTTAAAAAGTGCTATCAGAACAGGAAAATGATTGCAGAAAGTGCAATCAAAATAAAAATATTCTATCATATTTTAAGTTCACTATATGTATCAGCGGGGTTTTAGGGGCAGTCCCCTAACCAGAGGCACTTGTATTACAAAGTGCGTATCTGGCAAATTCCTATCGGAATTTGAGCGGGGGCGGAAATCATGGGTTTAATATCATACGGATAAGGAGGTGGTTGCAGATGGAAACCGTGGACGTGCAAAAAGAGGTGCTTGAGGAAGTAGAACTGATGGGCAGGACGGGATATTTCACGGAGCTGCGTGTGGATAAGGAAACAGTGCCGGAGGGGATGCACTGCTATGAGCTGCGGCATGGCGATGATGACGGGTTCCCGGTGTCTGTGGAGGAAAATGTCAGGGTGAATTATTTTGGTGCGGTGCTTCTTGCGGAGGAACTGGAACTGGGGGCAGAAAAAGCCCTGCAATTCGGATATGAGGATTTCGGGTACACAGGCGAGCAGATGTATCTTTCACAGGTAATAAGAGGGCGGGAGCCGGGAAGTTTCAAGGACGGGAAAGAACTTGCAGAGTTTGTCAAAGAGACATTCCCCATAACAGAGGAAGAAGGGCAGAAGCTGGTTGGCTATATGGAAGGGCATGGTTATCTGTTGGGACACATGGACGGTGAGATGTTCCGTGGTGATCTGTGCGACGGGCAGGATAAGGTGGACTGGGAGCCGTACACCATAGATGATGCAGTCGATGCAGTTGCAGAGTGGAATTTTGAAATGTTAAAGGATGCGGAAGCGGCAGTAACGAACCCAAAGGATATGATTGATTTTGCAAATAAGAAAAGCCATCTTGATTCCTTGCGTGAAGATGAACAAATACTGGATAAGATGTTTGACCGCACAAAGTACGGAAAAGAGCTTGATGCGCTTGCAGTGACACTTGCTGAAGCACTGATTGAGGATATGAGCAGGGAGGGCGGGATTGATGCCGCTGTCAAGAAAATGGCAGACCAGATAAAAGCGGGTGAGGACCTGCTCCCGGATGTTTCCCCTGCATTAAAGAAGAACGGAGGGAGATCACGGTAGATGGCGGCAGAAAAAAAGGACATCATCAAACCTTTCCGTCTGACACAGCAGGAAGCGGACAGACTCAAAAAACAGGCACAGGAAAGAGGGATGAAGGAATCTGAATATATCCGGCTGCTGTTATCGCAGAAGCCCAACGATTACCCTGAAATCCGTATCCTTCTGAAAGAACTGATTAATGAGGTCAATGCAATCGGGAATAACATCAACCAGATCACAAAGAACTATAATTCAAAACTGTACCGCACGGAGGACAGGGAGCTTTTATGTGCCTATATGAAAAAACTCAATCTGACAGTCAGAGAGACAGCGGATAAAATAGGCAGCGTGTAAGGAAAGGAGGAACCATTTGACGGAAACACTGACAGAAACACAGGAAGAACGCCTGTGTGAGAACGGCTATTTTCTTTATCAGGGCTGTCATTTCAAGCCGATCCGCCAGTTCACAGAAAAGGACGGGGACTTTTATGAAAAGACAAGGCGGCTTAGACGTGACGACGAACTTGGTATGATGGAAGATGATTATTGCGGGAAGCAGAAACACCCATATTCTTATGAGGGATTTTATGCGGCTTCTACGGATAAGAAAGCGGATATTTTCTTCTGTCTTGAAACAATGAAGGAATATGTTCCCTGCACACATGAGATGCAGGAGTATGTCATGGAACCGGAAAAGAAACAGGACAGAGGGAAAACAAGGTAAAGGTGGCGGAAAAGATTGGCGATCAGCAAGATACTTTATATCGGGGACTGCGGCGCAGGTTATGCGGGGAAACACTTGAAACAGGCGCTTGACTATATCACTGTGCCGGAGAAAACGGGCGGCGGGCGGTTCGTGGGTTCCCTTAACTGCCAGCAGGAGCAGGTGTATGAGCAGATGCGGCAGACAAAGGAACAATTCCAAAAGACAGACCAGCGGCAGGGATACCACCTTATCATATCCTTTGTGGAGGGGGAAGTGGATGCGGATACTGCCTTTGAAGTGATTGGGAAATTTGCAAAGGAGTATCTCGGAAAAGATTATGAAGCCCTGTATGCGGTGCATGACAACACGGACCATATCCACGGTCACATCATCTTCAACAGTGTAAGTTTCCGGGATGGCAGGAAGTACCGTTATAAGAAAGGGGACTGGGCAAAAGAGATACAGCCGATCACGAACCGCCTGTGTGAAGAATATGGTCTTTCAACGATTGAAATATCGGAGGACAGGGCAAAGAAATCTGAAAATTATAAGGAATGGAATGACTTCCGTGACGGGAAATTTGTGTGGGCGGATATGATAAAGCGTGACATTGACGCAGCAATCATTCAGTCGGCAACCTATGAGTCTTTTTTATCCGTGCTTTCTGAAATGGGGTATGGGATAAAGAACGCATACCGGACAGAAGGGAAATACCTTGCAATCAAGCCTATGGGCATGAGCAGGTTCAGACGGTGCAGGTCGCTTGGGGAAAATTATACGGAAGAACGCATACGGGAACGGATCGGGCAGGAGAGCCTTTCTTCTTATAAGAAGATGCAGGCGGTGCAGGAGACGAGAATCGTGCGGTGCCGGGTAAAACGATATAAAAGGGCGAAAATGTCCGGCATACAGAAACGCTATTTTGCGAGGCTTTACCAGACGGGGCTGTTAAAGAAACGTCCGTACAGCAAGGTGTGGCAGTACCGTGACGACATCAGGAAAATGCAGAAGTTACAGGAAGATTACCTTTTTCTTGTAAGGCATAACGTGACCGGGGATAAGGGGCAGACGGAAAATGCAATAAAAGAGCTGCATTTGCAGATGGCAGGCAGAAAGAAAGAGACTTCAAGGGAAAAGAGCCGTATATTTAAGGAACGTGCGAGAATGAAACCGCTCTTTGACATTGCAGACCAGTTGGAAGGGCTGAAAGAGTGTGAAAACTCTTTCCAGCGTGGAGAAAACCTGTTTGAGAAAGAGCATGAGGAATATGTGAAACTGTCGGCAAGGCTTGCAAGGGAAGGGTATACGGCAGGGCAGCTTGCGGAATTTAAGGAACACTACCGGAGCGAGATAGCACGGATAAGGGAAAAAGAGAAGGCAGTGGCAAAAGAGGAAAGGATTGCTGCCCGTATCCTTGCGGAGATTAAGGCAGGGGAAAGGGCAGGAAAACCGGAGCCGGAAAAGAAACAGGAAAAGGAGAGGGAACGGAAAGAAAAATCCAGATGAGTGTAACAGCCAGAAGCGGCTGTTTAATTTTTGCCCCAAAATGGGCAGGATTGGAGGTTTTATGCAGGAACGGACAGTGCTTAGCGGCATGGATCTGAAAGCATATCTTGGCAGGCTGAAACAGAACCCAAAGTATACCGAGGAAATCTTAAAGCTGATAGAGGATGACCTGCGGTTCGGGCTGACAAAGGAGGAAACAGAGGAATACAGTAGCGGCAGGTATGATTACAGGCAGATGTGTGTGTATTCAAAATGTCTGCGTAACGGCTACAGCAAAGAGGAAAAGGCGGCAATCTTAAAAGAGGGTTTAAGCGGCGAGCAGATGGCGGTGGCGCTTGAGTTCTATGAAAAAGGGGTTCCGATGGATACCATAACCGGAGTGCTTTCCAGTGCGGAAAATACAGCATATACCATGAAGCGCCTTTTCTCACAGGTGCTTTGCAAGGCAAGGGAGGCAGAGCCAGTGAGCGGGCAGGATACAGCATATGCAAGGGAGCTTATGCAGCAGATCCGTGAGGTGGTTGAAAAGATTTCCTGTCAGGAGAAACGGTATGACGCTTTAAATGAGAAGCTGAAAGAAATCGGGACTGCGGGGCAGGATGCACAGATACAGAACAACCTCCTTGCACAGCTTTCCGAAAAGGACGGGACACTGGAAAAACAGCAGAACGAATTAAATGAGGCGAGGGCGGAGATTGCAAGGCTGCACAGGGAAATTGATGAAATAAGGAAGGAGCGGAAAGCGTTGGAGGAACAGGTAAAAAAAGCAGGCAGGGCAGAGCCGGATGCAGTGCCGGAACCCAAAAAGCCGGAGAAAGAAAAGGAGCCGGAAGTACAGGCTGGAAACAGTGTGCCTGATACGCACGAAACGGCGCTTTATCCCGGAATCGAATATCATGCTGCGGTTGTCGATAAGGACGGAAATATTATCCGGTTTGTCCCGGTGGAGCGCATGGAGAGGAAAGACAGGGGGAGTGTGATGAGTTCCATGTTCTCACGGCTGTTTTTCAAGAAGAAAACGGACATCGTAAAGCTGCTTGCGGAAAAAGACCTTTCGCCGGAACAGCTTGTACAGATAAGGAACGCCATTGAGAAGGGGCTGTCGGAGAAGCAGTTGCTTGTGTTAATCAACAGCAAAATTCCGGCAGAGCAGATGGAGGAGATCATAAATATCGCAGTCTACGAAAATAAGATGAAGGAGGCGCAGCAATGGGGCTGAAAGCAGTAACAGAAACGGCGGAACTGTTCCGGCAGAAAAATATATCCATGACGGAGAGGGACAGGGAGTTTGTGGTTCAGTTTGCTTTTCGGACGAATGATAAGGAACTGACAGATAAACTGATTGACGAGCTTACGGATGCGGGAGCAGACAGGGATGCCGTATGCAGGAAATACCAGACGCTCACGGGATTTGTGCCGGACTGGATACAGAGGATTGAAAACCTGCTCATATCGCTTGAAATGTACCGTGTGCAGGAAGAACAGGCAGTAAAGACCTTATCGGAACTTCTGTCTGCCTGCGGCATTTCCATGAGCGAGGATGAAATCAGGCGGACGGATACTGCACAGATGCAGGAACGGGTAAAAAAAGAAGCAAGTTTGTAGGAGGTGGAATGTATGGCGGAAGAGATACAGGAGGCGGTGCAGATTATCCGTGTCGGATATGACGGGATAGAGATCGCAATGAAGGTCTGCGGCGGCACCATTGAGGGAATGAAAAAGGCGGTTGATTTCCTGATTGCAGTCATGGACCATGAAAAAACGATGGGAAAAACGGACATGCGCAGGCTCCTTATGAAAGGCGGGGATTTACAGGTATTCCAGTTCCCCACGGAGGACACGAAGAAAGTAGAGAAGATGGCAAAGAAATACGGGCTTCTCTATTCCGTGCTGCCCGACATCAATAAAAAGGACGGCATGAGCGAGATCATTTTTCATACGGAGGCAGTCCCACGGGTAAACATGATGATACAGAAACTGAAATCCGGCAGGATTGCCACGTTTGACGATTACCTCAAAAACGGGGATGAAAAGGAAATGGATAAGGTGCTGTCTTTTTTGAAAGAGCAGAAAAAGGGAAACGACAGCCTCCACACTGAGGAAGCGGCAAGGGCGGGCGAAGCGCTTGAAGGGCTGATTGAAAAAGTCGGCAGCTATGCGATGGAGAAAAAGAGCATCAGTGTGGAGGAAGTAAAGGAAAATTTCAGCCTTGAAAACGAACAGGCGGAAAAAGTGGTGGGGCAGCTTGAACGGATCGGCGTCCTTTCCAAAGAGGAAGGCGGGAAACACAAAGTCCTGATGGATAAGGAACTGTTTTTGAGCCGCATGAAAGGATACCGTGAACTTTCGCAGCGTGTGCAGGCAGTAGCCGCCGCACAGAACCCGGAGCTTACGGACATTACCATCACAAAGAAACTGATAACGGAGGAAAATGACCATGCCATCAAGACAAGGATACCGGGGACATGGGGCGAAAATGCACAGTATGTATGGATCAACAAGGACAGGGCAATGGAGATCCATGAGGGCAAGACAATCCTGACTTTCCTTGACCGTAACAAGGATTACAAGATATATTCTGAGGACAACAGGGTAGTCGGCACCATGAAAGGGAAAGACCTGTATGAAGGGCATTATGACAGGGTGAGTGCAGAGGTGCGGAAACGGTATGCGGATATGGAGCGGAAAGCAAAGGAACAGGAGCGTATGCGGAAGAAAAAGCCCGCACCGAAAAAAGCGCCTGCGCCGAAAAAGAGGTAGCCGCCTATGGTGCAGAACAAGAAAAAAGTATCCGTGTGGTTTGTCGTACTGGGGGCGCTGCTGTGTGCTTATGCGGGGTATCTGTTAAACGGCGCATGGGAGCCGGGGATGGAAATGAACGCTTTTCTGGAGTCCTTCAACCGTGTGTGCGCCAAACCTCTTGCAAATTATTATAATGAAACAACCATAAAAGCGGTAGTGATAGCCTTAATAGTCTATGCTACCGCCCTTTTAATGTATATCACAAGCCAGCGGAACTTCATGCCGGGAAAGGAGTTTGGTACGGCAAGGTTTGAATCGCCGCAGATGGCAAACAAGATACTGGCGGACAAGGATGTGAATTTCAACCGCATTTTGAGCCAGAACGTGAAAATGTCGCTGGACTTCCGGCGGCTGAAACTCAATGGGAACATTCTGATATGCGGAGGTTCCGGTGCAGGAAAGACCTTTTATGAGGTAAAGCCGAACCTGATGCAGATGCCGCATAACTGTTCCTTTATCTGTACTGATCCAAAAGGGGAAATCCTTAGAAGCTGCGGGGAGATGTTAAAAAACAACGGTTACAGCGTAAAGGTCATAAACCTTCTGGAAATGGAAAAATCGGACTGTTACAACCCGTTTTCCTATATCCGTGAGGAAACAGACGTTGTAAAGCTGATCACCAACCTTATCAGCAATACCACGCCAAAGGGCGCAACTCCCTCCGATCCGTTCTGGGAAAAGGCGGAAGGTCTGTTCTTACAGGCAATCTTTTATTATGTGTGGCTGGAAGAACCGCCCGCAAGAAGGAACTTTGAGACAGTCCTGCAGCTTTTGGGGGAGGCGGAAGTGACAGAGCAGAATAAACCCTCAAGACTGGATGTACGCATGAAATTTTTGGAGGAGACTTCAAAACTTGGTGCGGCGCACCCTGCGGTGAAGCAGTACAACAAGTGTATGCGTGGTGCGGGCGATACCGTCCGTTCCATTATTATCAGTGCAAACTCACGGCTTGCCTTTCTGGAAAACAAGCAGGTACTAAGGCTTCTGTCAAGGGATGATTTAGAACTTGCGGAACTTGGGATCGGCGTAAACGGGGATGGGGAAACGAAAACGGCGCTGTTCTGCGTCATACCGGATTCCGACAAGTCCTACAACTTCATCATCGGAATGCTTTATACGCAGATTTTTCAGGAGCTATACTATCAGGCAGACTTCAACTGCGGCGGGCGGCTTCCGATCCATGTAACCTTCATGCTTGATGAGTTTGCAGTGCGCTCGTAAGCGGAACCCATTCGTTCCGCGCGGGCTTGTTTGTAATCTATCTTTAGCAAGATAGTAGGTTCAATGTGAGGGCTTCATTTGAAGCCTAATTCCTATCATCAACCGACTTATCCGAGAGGGAAACCCGACGGGGAGTATAGCATGTCGGCAACGGTGCTATTCAGCCAGTTATCAGGCTGTGAACGGGCATCAAGATGAAATGTCATGTATGAGGTTAAACAGCTACACTGCTTAAATGACAGCCAGAGGGGCTTTATCGTCAGCACTGACGGAAGATAGCTATTATACGTCAGGCAGTGCAGGGTGTACGCAGAGTTTGCGAACTGCGTCTACACATCACATTCCGCACTGACCAGCCGCAATAAGCGGAAAACGGCGAACGTCATAGCCGACAACATGACACGCTCGTGCAGACAAGCCTAAACGAGGATAGCCTAAACAGGAACGCTTACCATTTTAAGCTATGGCATACAGTGTCTGAATATCCTGCATGGCTACGGAGTCTCCATAGTAGTCCGAGGCGGTAATGCCGTTCACATGGCGAAGGGAGACAGCTATACGACTGAAATAATTTAGGAAAGGTGTGTGAGACATCATGAGAAGTCCAAAGATTATTTTGGAGAATCTACAGAAACACTCGAAAGAGGAAAACTACAAATATGAGAGACTGTACAGGAATCTTTATAATGAGGATTTCTATTTGCAGGCTCTCCAAAACATCTACGCCAACAAGGGCGCAATGACACCCGGCATAGATGGGCTGACACTCGACGGTTACGGTAAAGAAAGAGTTGAGCGGATTATCCATGCGGTGAAAAACCACAGCTATCAGCCGAACCCCGTCCGCAGACAGTATATTAAAAAGAAAAATGGGAAAATGAGACCGCTTGGGATATCGTCGTCAGACGACAAACTGGTAGAAGAAGTCATTAAGATGATTCTTGAAAGTATCTATGACCCGACTTTCTCCAATTATTCACACGGCTTCAGACCCGGCAGGAGCTGCCATACGGCACTTCTACAGTTACAGCAGAACTTTACAGGTGTGAAATGGTTTGTGGAGGGAGATATAAAATCGTACTTTGATACGATAGACCACCACAGCCTTGTAAATATCCTGCGCAGGCGGATTAAAGATGAAGCCTTTATTGAGCTGATTTGGAAATTCCTTAATGCAGGGTATATGGAGAACTGGGAATATAACGCTACTTTCAGCGGCATAGCCCAGGGTTCTGGTATCAGTCCAATCCTTGCAAATATCTACCTTAATGAGTTTGACAGATTCATGGAGGACTACAAAAAGGGATTCGACAAAGGCATGGGCAGAAAAAGGAACAATGAGTACTCCAGAAAGCAGTCATACCGCCAAAGGTGCAAAGCCAAAATCCGAAAAGAATGGGACGGCTACTCTGATACAGAAAAGCAGGAAGCAGTGCGTCGGCTGGGAGAGTTAAAGAGGGCGTTCCAGAAAATCCCTATGGGAGACCCAATGGACACAGGCTATAAGCGGATACAGTACGTCCGTTACGCCGATGATTTTCTTATTGGCGTAATCGGAAGCAAAGAGGACGCTGAAAAGATAAAGTCCGATATTGGGAGATACTTTGAGGAAACGCTGAAACTGGAATTGTCTGTGGAAAAGACGCTCATCACGAACAGTGACGACAAAGCGAGGTTTCTCGGCTATGACGTTACGGTATGCAATGACAGTGCGCTGAAAAAAGCCAAAGGAAAAGGGACTGTTAAAGCCTACACCGGCAAAATCAAGCTGTACCTGCCAAAAGAGAAATGGGTGGGGAAACTGTTAGGTTACGGTGTGCTGAAAATCGTGTCAAGGACAGGGGAAAAAGAAGTCTGGAAGCCGTTACAGCGGAACGACTATATTTTCCTGCCAGTGCATGAAATGGTACGGAAATATAATGCGCAGATTCGGGGGATTTACAATTACTACCGTCTTGCGAGCAATGTCTCCGTACTAAATAAGTTCCATTATGTCATGGAATACAGCCTGTACAAGACCGTTGCGGCAAAATACCGTATCACAATGACAAAAGCGAAGCTCAAATATACCAAAAACAAAGAGTTTAAAGTGCCGTACAAAACACAGAAAGGTACAAAGTATGCAGTCCTCTACAATGAGGGATTCCGCAGGGTGAAATATGCCCTTGGGAGTTATGCAGACATCATACCTGAATATGAGCAGATGAATAAGCCGAAAGAACTGTTTTTCAGGTATAAGGCGAATGTCTGCGAAATGTGTGGCGCATATGTGCCAGCGGTTAAGGTGTATCAAGTAAAGAGTATGAGCGACCTTGATGTTAATACAGAATGGGGAGCGATTATGAACAGGAAGAAAAGAAAGACGCTTGTAGTGTGTGGAGACTGCTATGACAGAATCCATAAATAATTGTAGAGGATGTATAGTGGGGAGCCGTATACATCGAGAGGTGTACGTGCGGTTCCGGGGCGAGGGTTCGGAAACCTGCTGTCGTGAGACAGTAAGGCGCCGGATTCTTAGCCTACAACGTCGCACTGCCGGATGATTACTGTTCCCTCCTGTCAACCATGCGGTCCAGGGAGATTTCCAGTATCATCATTATCCAGAATTTCGCTCAGTTAAAGGCGCTTTTCAAGGATACATGGGAAACCATACCGGGCAACTGTGACACGTTTATCTATCTCGGCGGCAATGAGCAGAGTACGCACAAATATGTTTCGGAACTGCTTGGAAAAGGTACGATTGACAAGAAATCAAGCGGCGAGACAAAGGGCAGGCAGGGAAGTTCCTCACGCAATTATGACGTGCTTGGCAGGGAGCTTTTTACGCCGGACGAAGTGCGGAAACTTGACAACAAGAAATGTATCATTTTTATCCGTGGTTTTGATCCGATTATGGACAGCAAGTTTATACCATTCGGGCATCCGGCATTTGACCAGACTGCCGATGGGAAAGGAAAACCGTATGTCCATGTCCCAAACAGCGGAGGGGGCGGTCAGGTGCAGCCATACCAACTGCTTACGCCGAAGGCACTCGCCTATTATGAGGGGCTGAAAAAGAAAGGCGAAAATGTCTATATTGACAAGATTGATTACAGGGACTTTGAGCTTCTCACGGACGCTGGCATGAAGAAACGCTTTATCAGCATGGAGGAGCAGGAAGAAAAAGAGCAGCTTAACAGGGAGCAGGACAATGAACTTATGTATGCACAGGAGGAACCGGAACAGGAGAGTGAACCGACACGGGAAGATGTGCATACGGGGCAGAAACAGGCAGTAAAAGCGGCTGTGCCAAAACAGTCTGCCGGAGGGCGCAGGCTGGATGGCGAAGATACCATTATGAACCGTATGGCGCAGTGGAAGTATTCCAAAGAGCAGAAAGACGAACTGCACAGGATGATTGCGCTCGGTATGCCCACAAAGACCATACTGGCAGTATTCTACCCGGAAACGGATGTCATAAAAATGCGGGAGGTCAGAAAGACATTCCAGACAGTGCGGCATTCAGAAAATTAGGGACAGTTCCCCAATGGAAAGGTGGTGGTTAAAGCAGCATCGCATCGGGGAAAGCCCGATTAAACAGTATTCCGGGGGAAACCCCGTCTTGATAGAGCAGCCAGTAACAATTTAAAAACCAAAATGAAAAAGGAGATTATTTTTATGCGTAGAACAGAGATTATTTCAGGAACAATGGCAACAGAGACAATGGCAGCAGAGGCAAAGGCAGGAAAGGGCAGGTTATCAAAGGCAAAGAAGGCAGTGACAGCGTTTTGCGGTGCGGCATACCTTGCAGTGGGCGGACTGCCTATGACAGTGTTTGCATCCGGTGCCGGAACAGGTGCGATCACACAGCCGCTTGACAACTTAAAGACACTCGTGATTGCGGTCATTGGTGCGGTGGGCGTCATTATCCTTGCAAAGAACGTCATGGAGTTTGCACAGGCATACCAGCAGCAGGATTCCTCAACCATGAACTCGGCATTAAAAGGTATTGTAGCCGGGGTTATGATGGCAGGTATCTCCACGGTTCTTTCTTTTCTCGGCTTCTAAGAAAAAACAGCAGCAGGGGGAGGGCGGTGCGGTGCGCTGCCCTTTCCCGGAAAGGAGAGAGGTGAGGATTAAGTGGATATTTTCAAGTTAGGGGAAAAGATACTTGACCTTCTGGAAATGGTATTTGGTTTCTGGAACAATCAGGTAAGCCTTGTATTTGCCCTGTTGGGGCAGTCCCCGGTAAGTTTTAAAGGAGGCGGTCCGTGGGGGCTGGTGGAAAGCGTGCAGCCGATCTTCGTGGCAGTGGGTTCCTCCCTTGTAGTGCTGTTCTTCGTGATAGGTTTCTGTTCGGAGAGCGTGGACGTGCGTGAGGAAATGCGTTTTGAAGTAATCCTGCGTATGCTGATACGGCTCGGACTTTCGGAATGGCTCGTGGCAAACAATGTGACCATAATGAAAGCGTTCTTCAATACAATCGGGAACCTTGTGAACGCACTGTCGGCGGGGAGTTACACAACGCTTACCATTGACAGCACACAGGCAGAGGTCATAAAGGATTTAGGTTTCGGTGAGGGGCTTATCATGCTGATACTGGCAGCTCTTTTGAGCGTCATTGTCATTATCTGCGGCTTTTTTATGATATATACGGTCTACTTCCGTTTCCTGAAAATCATGGTCATCGTGCCAATCGGTTCCATTGCCTTTTCCACGCTGGCGGGCAACCGTAACGTGGCGAACACGGCAAGCACCTATGCCAAATATTTCTTATCCGTGGTGTTTGAGGCGGTTACGATGGCACTGGCAATCATGCTGTGCAATGCGTTCATCAGTGCGGGGCTTCCGTCCTTTACGGGCAGCTACTCGGACTGGGCAAAAACACTCATATATCTGTGTGAGATGACCTTTACGATTGCCCTTACCGTGGGGAGCGTGAAAGGGGCGCAGTCGCTTACCAGCAAAGCATTAGGATTATAGGAGGGCAGTATGGAAATAAGACCATTGACACAGGCGGAACAGAAATACGCTTACAAACAGAGTATGCAGATCCGGGGACAGACAGGAAGCATCGGAATCCTGCAGGGCGGATATGGGGCAGACAATGAATTTCATTCCGAGTTCCATGAATTAAGCAATCGGTTGAAAACGGATGAATTTGAGGCGCAGTTACAGGAAGTATTAAATTCCGGCGAAAACAGTGTTTTGCAAAATCTGGATGCAATGCGGGAATTTACGCTGCTGCATCCCCAAAATGGATTTCCGGGGGCGGAGTACGGTTTCCGTGTGGAAACAGAAAAGTTCGCATTCCTTGTACGCTGCAATCCTGAAAAAGAGAGTGACAATATAGAAATCCACTGTTATGTGAAAGAATGGCTGGACCACCATATCAGTAAGGCAGAAAAGGGCATCCGGTTCATTAACAGCAGGTATGATGAGCTGTTCCGCATTGAAGATGGGGAGAAGATTAAAATCAGGTATTCGGACGGCGGGGAACAGGAGCGTGTCTGCCGCTATATTGATGAAACCCATACGGAAGTCGGCAGCAATCTGTACCATATCTGCCAGTTTGCAGAGATCATGGAACGGAATGGTTCGGAATATACACCAGTGAAGCCGGAAACAGTGCAGACGGAAGAAAAAACGGAGGGGACACTGGAACTGGAAACCAAATTTGGGACTACGGAAAATGTAACGCTGACAGTCAACACCTATGTGGATAACAACAGCCTTTATGTAGGAATGACAACAGAGGAGGACGGTTTCCCGGAGCCTTACGGCGATGTGACGGTAAACCTGCTTTCTTCCGTACCGCCCTACTGTGCCTTTGTGGATACAAACAACATGCCGGAACTTGAGGATTTCCTTGTGAAAAACGGGATTGCGGAGTTCACGGGAATAGAGCAGAGGAGCGGCTATTGCAGTTATCCCCTTTATCTGTTCAGTGCGGAAAAGATGCGTGGACTCTGCCCTGATGGAATGGCAGCATATGAGCAGGCAAACGGATTTGACAAGAAGCCGGAGAAAAAAGAAAAAAGCAGGTAGGAACAGACAGGAGGTGTAAAGATGGTAATTGAAATCAACAAGGATATAGACCGTTACAAGGAATCGGTTGTCATGGGGCTGACGGCAAAGCAGCTTATTTTCTCCGTGGCGTCGGTTGCGGCAGGCGGCGGGATCGTGCTGTTACTGTACCGCTATATCGGTCTTACTCCCAGTGTATATGTGGCAATCCCGGTTGCCGCCCCGATAGCGCTCGGAGGGTTCTATTCGTTCAACGGGATGGGGTTTTATGAGTATATGGGGAGAAAAATGCGTATGCTCTTTGCCAACCGCCCGCTTGCCTATGCGTCCACCGAAGGGGAGGAAACAATCCGTGAGATACGCATGGAGGAGGAAGCTGTGAAAAAGGCAGATAAAAAGAAGGGCAGAAAGAAAGGCAGCGGGAAAAAGAAAACAAGCAAAAAAAATAAGAAAGGCAGGAAAAGAAAATGATGAAGAAGAAAGCAGTGAAAGTAGCAGCAGGGATCGTTGCAGTAGTAGTGGGAGCCGTTATCGGCACAGCCATTTACAGGGCAAAGCATTAAGGAACCCATAAAAAAGGAAAGGAGGCAGGCATATGAAAAAGAGAACAGGGAAAATCGTGGCTGTTGTTGCAGTCATCGCAGCCGCAGTAGGCGTAATCGTGTACAGAATCAGACATTAGGAAAAACACAAAGCAACTATAAGTGGAATAACTGACCTTTATTGGTCGGGAAGTTCCGGTATCATGCAGCCGGGACTTCCCGGCTGCAATGCCTTTTATGGCATAGAATAGGAGGTCAGATTTGGGCTTATTTGCAGACGGGTTTAAGGAGCTGAAAAAAGCAAGCGAACCGCTTTACAAAGCACCGAAATCCATACAACAGACGATTGAGATCATGAAGGTGGCAGAGAACGGCATTTTTGAAGTGGCAAAGAACCGCTTCTCCAAGTGTTACCGTTTTCAGGACATCAATTATACCACTACAAATGAAACAGAGCAGATTGACATTTTTGAGCGTTACTGCAAGTTTTTAAATTCGCTTGATGTGAGTTTTAAAATTACAATCAACAATAAGAACAAGGACATGGAACAGGTCAGAGACTATGTGTTCTTGCAGCGGCAGAATGATGGATATGACGGTTTCCGCAGGATTTACAATGACATCATGGAACAGAAGATCCATGAGGGCAGGCAGGGGATTGAGCAGGAACGCTATCTTACCATTACCATTGAACGCAAAAACTTTGAGGAGGCAAAGGCGCAGTTTGCAACCATTGAAGCGTCGGTGCATAAGGCATTCGGGGAACTGGGAGCTGAGATCGTGCCGCTTTCCGGCAATGAGCGTATCAAGGTACTGTATGACTATTACCATCTGGGGGATGAGAACAGTTTTGATTTTGACATCAGGGAGGCAAAAAAGGTCGGTGCAGACTTCCGCAATGACCTGTGCAACGGCATGATACAGTTTTACCCGGACTATTTTAAGGACGAAAAGAAATTCTGCCGTGCGTTGTTCATCAAGAAATACCCGTCCAGCCTTTCAGACCGTTTCCTGAATGAGATCACAAGCCTTCCGGTACATTCCATCACAAGCATTGATGTAGTGCCTATCCCAAAGGATATGACAACAAAGATTTTGCAGAAGAAATACCTCGGTATTGAATCGGACATCATCAAGCAGCAGCGTGTGAGGAACAAGAACAACGATTTTTCATCGGAAATCTCATACAACAAGCGGATTGAGAAAAAAGAGATTGAGGAGATCATGGACGATGTAAGGGAAAATGACCAGTGCCTTTATTATGTGTCCGTAACGATTATCCTTATGGCAGACACGAAAGAGGAACTTGACAGCATGACGGAGACGGTGGAAACCATAGGCAAGCGGAACTCCGTCACGATAGAGGAACACTATCTGAAACAGAGGGAGTCATTAAATACCGCACTGCCGATTGGGGTAAGGCAGGTGGAAACCATGCGCACCATGCTGACACAAAGCCTTGCGGTGCTTATGCCTTTCAACGTGCAGGAACTGAACGACAAACAGGGCTGTTATTATGGTATCAATCAGGTGTCAAAGAACATCAATATCGGAAACCGCAAAAAGCTGATTAACGGCAACGGCTTTGTGTTCGGTGTTCCGGGTTCGGGCAAGTCATTTTTCTGTAAAATGGAAATGGGCAACGTGTTCTTATCCGGCAATGATGAGATTATTGTCATTGATCCGATGAATGAATACTTTGATATTGCGCAGACTTACGGCGGGACAGTGGTGAATATGTCAACCTATACGGATAACTATGTCAATCCGCTTGATATGGACGTATGGAGTCTTGACCTTAACGACAGCAAGGGCATGATAAGGGAAAAAGGGGAATTTATGCTCGGACTGTGTGAACAGTGTATGGGGGAAAGCCTTAATTCAAGGCAGAAGTCCATTATTGACCGCTGTGTACGCAAGCTCTACATTGAGATTGCAAGGAACAGGGAGAAATATGTGCCGATCATGTCCGATTTCTATGAGATACTGATGAACCAGCCAGAGGACGAGGCAAGGGATATAGCACTGTCACTGGAACTGTTTGTCAACGGTTCGCTGAATATCTTCAACCACCAGACGAATGTGGATGTGGATAACCGCTTTACGGTATATGGAATCCGTGACTTGGGTACGGAACTTTCGCCAATTACCATGCTTGTAATGATGGAGAGCATACAGAACCGCATCATTGCAAACGGCAAGAGGGGCATTGCAACATGGCTCTACATTGACGAGTTCCATGTGCTGTTAAATTCGGAGTATTCCGCTAAGTATTTACAGCAGTTATGGAAGAAAGTGAGAAAACAGGGCGGCTTGTGTACAGGTATCACGCAGAACATTGTTGACCTGCTGCAAAATTACACGGCTACAACCATGCTTGCAAACTCGGAGTTCGTGGCTCTCTTGAAACAGGCGAACACAGACAGTTCACGCATGGCAGAAGTAATCGGCGTGTCGGAGGCGCAGTTGCGTTTTGTAACCAATACGTCAAGCGGAATGGGGCTTATGAAGTGCGGGAACGTGGTAATCCCGTTTGATAATACCATTGAAAAGGGGACAGACCTCTATAACCTGTATAATACCAATATCCATGAGAAAATCGCAATGGAGAAGAAAAAGAATGCTGAACAGCAGTAAATAGTCACACTTTGGCAATACAGGGTTAAGGGCAGGACTTATGGCTCTGCCCTTACAGATTGGAGGCTGTTATGAATATTACGGATATGATTCTTGTGACGGAAAAACACAAAGGGAGCGAAGCAAATTCACTTATGGATTTACTTGATTTTATTGATTTTGCAGTGAAAGAGAGCTGGCTGTCATTGAAAGAACTTGCTGAGGATATGGAAACACTTGGAAGGACGTGCGGAGGAAAAGAAAAATGGATGGAGAGTTGTTTTGCGGAGAACACAACACTTTTTGCAAGGTACTGTGCAGATGAAAAGCAACTGGAAACATTTTTGCGGGGAGGATATAACACAGACAAGGAATGGAGATTTGACAGACAGAGATGTTCCGAAGAATGCCTTGACTGCCTGAAATTACTGGGTATCAGTACGAATGACAGTTTACGGCAGGAGTATGGGGCATCCGGGCAGATGAAGGAGATCGACGCCTGCCGTTCCCGTCTGCGGGACAAGTTCAATCTGTTCTACACGCTGTCACAAAATGCGCTTGCAACCGACAGTATCAAAAGTGAAGCGGTAAAGGCGATGTATGAAGAATTTGGGACGGGCAGGCAGGAAGTATTCATAAATAATCTTGAGAATGGAAAATACGATCCGGGTTTTACGCATGAAGCAAAGCAGCGGAAAGAAAGGGCAATCTGAACGGCATTTAAGCCATATGGTTTAGGTGCTGTTTTTTTGCCCTGAAACGGAGGTGAGGCAGATTGAACATTAAAAAAGTGGATGACAAGCCTATGGTGATCCACACAAAGGAAAAGCCCAAACTGAAAATAAAGGGAACACCCGAAACAAAAATCAAGGGCAGGAATGTTCTTACCGTCCAGCATGGTCCGAAGATTGCAGGAACCGTGGCAGAGAAAAACGTGGCAGCAGACGGGAAGATAAAGTTAAAAAAGAGTTCTGTCCATGTTACGGATAAAAGAAAGACAGGGCAGACAAAAACGGCTGCTGGAAACGTGGAATACAGGGTCAGAAAAGACAATGGGACTGCGCAGGGCGGATATGCGGACACACCCATGCGGGGCAGAGATGGTAACGGTAATGTGCAAAGCAGAAACAGCAGCGGAACTATGTATGGCAGAAAAGAAAATGTAACTGCACAGCACAGATGCAGCAGCGAAAACATGCAAAGCGGGAACCTCTACGGAACATTTCAGGACAGGACTGTACAGGGCAGGAGAGAAAGCAGGACTATACAGGACAGATATGCGGACACAACCATGCAGGGCAGACAGGGGAAAGAGCAGGAAGTCCGGCAGTCCGTGAACCGTGAAAACCGTATGTATGCAAAGCAGACAGGGGTTGCTTCGTACCGTAAAACGAAAGCGGAAAAGGAGGCGGCAATCAAAAAGAAGCCCCCGGTGTCTGCGGCTGTTGTTTCCGTGGCGGCTAAGACCGCATTAGATGAAATGGACGGCGGAAATGAAGTGTATGAGGCATATATGGCGGCTGATGCGCTGGCAAAGCCTGCCACAAATGCCGTCGATGCGGGCAGGAATCTCTACCGTTCAAAAGCGGCAAAGGAAAAACAGCAGAGGATCAAGAAAAAACAGTCCAGAAGCCGTATCAGGGAAAAGGCAGTAAAGGAAAGTGCGGTTAAGGCAGCAAGGAAAACTGCACAGACGGCGGCAAAGGAAACAGCAAAAGAGACAGGGAAGAAAGTGGCGAAAGAAACATCAAAAGCTGCGGCAAAAACAGCGGCGGCTACGGCAGGTACAGGGGCAGGCGGCGTACTTGCCGGAATTGCGGCGGGTGAGGCTGTCGGGATTGCTATGGATAAGCGTGATGTGAAAAATTCCACAAGGAACCGTATGATAAAGCTGTTTGTGGCAAAACTGCGGCAGGAAGAAAATCAGGACAATATCGGGAAAGCCTTAAAAGACATCGTGATGCTGCGTTTTTCCATGATGGCAAAGTACATTGTGCGTTATGTCGGGCTGTTCCTGATCGGATTGTTTGCGCTGGTGGCTCTGGTTGCGCTCCCTATTATTGCTGTTATAGCAGTCATTTACAATTCGCCGTTTGCAATCTTCTTCCCGTCCATATCATCGGGAGAAACGACACAGGAAGTCCTTTCAGCATATGTGGCAGAGTTTAATGAGGAAGTCAGGGAGCAACTGGAAAATCATGACGGTTATGATACCAGTGAGAAAATCTATGTCAATTTTGAGGGTTCCGGCACACCGGACAATTTCTGTGACATTCTCATGGTATACATGATAAAGCACGGCGACGGCGATACGGCAACGGATATGACGGATAAGGCAAAGCAGAACCTGAAAGCCGTCTTTGATGATATGTGCAGCTATACCATTACCAGCAGGACGGATACGGACACTGATGATGAGGGCAACACGACAACCACGACGGTAAAAGAGGTCAACGTGGAACTGAAAACATGTTATGACATGATTTCCGTCTATGGGTTCAATGCGGAAGAACAGGCGATGCTTGCCGAACTGATGAAGCCGGAATACCTTGCAATGATCGGTTATACTGGCGGCGGAGGGGGCGGCGATCCGGGAGAAGCGATTTCGCCGGAACAATATCAGGCAATCGTGGATGCCATTTCAGATGAAAACGGAAAGAAGGTAGTGGCGTTTGCACTGTCAAAGGTAGGCTATCCGTACAGTCAGGCATACCGTGACAGCGGGGATTATTATGATTGCAGCTCGCTTGCCTACTATGCATGGCGCAGTGCAGGGGTTAGCATCATGTACGAGGGTTCCAATACGGCGGCAAGTGAGGGAAAACTCTGTTATGACAATAACCTGCTTGTGAATTATGACGAGATGCAGCCGGGGGACCTGATATTTTACAGTTATGAAAGGAACGGGCGCTTTATGAACATTTCGCATGTGGCGATCTATGCAGGCAACGGAAAGGTGGTGGAGGCAGCAAATACACGTCTTGGCGTTGTGTACAGACCAGTGCAGGGGCGTTCTTCCATTGTGTTCATAGGCAGACCGAGATAGGCGGTGCGTATGGGAAAAAAGAAAGAAAATGAAAACCTTGCGGGAGAACTTGCAAGTTCGTTTGCACAGTGGGAATACCTGAAAGAACATGGCGGCAGTGATCCGTTTTATGCGGACGGAACGAATATGAACCTTGTGAGGAACCACATCATGTATTATAAAAACAGGATGGTGGAGGAGTATGGTGCTGATTATGAAAAATACCCTGAAATTTTCTACCGTGAGCTGCCGCCGGAGGTAAAAAACAGCTATATGGCAAGGGCGGGGGAGATAAAGGACGGTGCGGCACAGGCATTGGAATATTATATTTCTGATCCCAACTTCCTGTATCTTCTTGCTAACAAGGATATGCTGACAGAAAAAGAGGCAAAGCAGATAAGCCTTTATAACGTGCTTGGTTATGCTTCAGGACTTGCAAAAGCCATAAAGGACGGGGATCTGATTTCAATGCGCCGACATGCGGGCAGACCGGAGGGGTATCTGGAGTCCTTTGCCCAGTGTGCCACACGGATGATGCAACTGATAGATGAAAAGAAAAAAGCTCCGGAACAGGTGCAGGGAAACGGGCAGCTTTCCCTGTTCCAGTTCGGCATGGAAGCAGGGCAGTGCCGATAGGCGCTGCCTTTTATGCGGATAAAAGGAGGAAGGCATGAAGTTAGAAGATATGATTATGGTGGTGGAAAACCGGAAAGGGACGGAAACAAACTATCTGCTGAATCTTACGGACTATATGGAAACAGCATTGAAACTGTGGGGAGAATATGCAGAGGATATGGCAGGTGCGATAAGTAGTCTGTATGAAACAAAGGAAGATAAGAGGGAATGGAGCCAACTGTATTTAGCAGCAAACAAAAGCATTGAAGCGGCATTTTGCAGAGAGGAGTCACAATTAAGGGAATTTCTTTCGGGACATTTTAACGACGGCGAGTGGTCTTTTGATGCGGAACGCTGTTCTAAGGACTGTCTTGACGTACTGCGGATATACAACCTGAAAACAGACGGACATTCCCTGTTCCCTTACCTGCACTATGAACGTGTGGAACGTACTTTCTATGCTGGCGAGACACTGCACAACCTGAACGGGAATGACTACCGTGTGCTTGCGCCGTTAAGTCCCAAAAACCTGCTTTTAGTGGGTTTAACGGACAGACAGATTATAGTTGGGATGGGAGTACAGTTTTATGAGCGGTATCCTAAAGGGGAACGTCCTGATGAAGATAGCATGGTAAGAGGCATAGAATGGGATCACGGTATTTATCTTGGTGACGACATTATAGGCATTGACTTTGACATTTTAAAACAGGAGTATGGTGAGCCGGATAAGGTGGAGAATATTTCAGACCTGCGGGATAAGATACGGAGGAATTTCTGGATGCAGAAGAATGTGGAGCAGAAAGAGGGACTGCCTGACAGGGTAAGAAATGCTGCAAAAGACTGTCTGGAAAATACTTTTGGGACAAGTGAGCCGGACGTATTTGGTAAGATGCTTGACAAGGGTATGTATGACGGAATGTACGATCAAAGAGAAGAACAGAAAAAAATATCAGGGCAGTCACGCTGACAAGGGGGAAATCAAATGGAAAGAATGACAGGAAAAGAAACAGGTAAAAACATGGAGTATCTGTTAAAGCTGCTGCATAAGGAGTGGGAACGCTCCGGCAGGACAAAGGCGGAAGTCTCCATAGACATTGCGGACAAAAAAGCAGCCGAAGCAAGGCTTGTGGAGGAAATACAGGAAAGACAGAAGCAGCTTGAAAATGAGAATACTGGCTTTAAGGAGTGCATGGAGCTTTCCAAAGATAATTTTGTACTCCTGCGCCTTGCAAAGAAGATAAAGAAAGCAGCAGACAGGGCAGTGCGGCGGGAAAATGCGGTTTCCTTTACCGTTGAGATGGATAAGGAAGAATATAAGCTGTTTTCTGCACTGATCAGGGTACAGGAGGCATAGGTTTATTGGGAAAGAAATATAACATCATTTATGCCGATCCGCCGTGGCAGTACAAGGTATATTCCAAAAAGGGGGAAGGCAGGAGCGCAGAAAACCATTATCATACAATGAACATTGAGGATATACGGTCATTGCCTGTTGAAAGAATAGCCGATGACGACTGTATCCTTTTTTTGTGGATCACGTTTCCCTGCCTGCTGGAAGGAATCTCTGTTATGGAGTCATGGGGATTTATTTATAAGACCTGCGGGTTCAACTGGGTAAAAAGGAATAAAAAGGCGGACACGTTCTTTATGGGACTCGGTTTCTGGACCCGTTCCAATTCGGAAATCTGTATTATTGGAACGAAAGGCAGACCAAAGAGGGTATCGAAAGCTGTTCCGCAGGTGTGCGATGCACGGATCATGGAACACAGCAAAAAGCCGGACGTGATACGGGAGCGGATTGTTGAACTGTGCGGGGACCTGCCACGGATAGAACTGTTCGCAAGGCAGACATACGAAGGATGGGACTGTCTTGGGGACGAGATAGACGGTAAGGACATCAGGGAGGCAATATTGGAGGTATAATCAATGAGCGCAGATACGAAAACATCAAAGCTGTATGATGCTGCCATAGATGAAGTGACTGGAAACGGGCGGGCATGGAAAAGCATATGCAGGCTTACAGGGCAGCTCTACCGCTATGAGTTTGACAATATCCTTATGGTCTATATGCAAAGACCGGGGGCGAAGCTGGTTGCGGATTTCGACACATGGAAAAAAGTGGGGCGTTATGTAAGGCGTGGCAGCAAGGGGATCGCAATTTTTCCCTCAAGAGCCTTAAAACCGGATATGCGGTATGTTTTTGACATATCAGATACCGGAGGAAGGGAGGTTAAGCTGACATGGGAGCTTGATAAGAGTACCATGAAAGCCTATGCCGCATGGCTGCGGGAAAAAGAAGGCGCAGCCCGGACGGAAGAAAAAGAATCTGATAAAAATTTCATAAAAGACTTTACAGAAAAGCGGATCGGAGTCATAATTGACTCAGAATTTGGTGAACGTATCACCGAGTTCGAGAATCTGGCTGGAAACAAACAGATTACGGAAAATGGCAGAGTGCAAGAGATTACGGCAGTGGAAGCGTTAAAAAGAAGCGTCATGTATGCGGTATTTACACGGTGCGGCTTTGACCTTCCCACTGAAAAACAGGATTTCTCCTTTATTACCGCATTTACAAAGGAGGAGGAAGTCTACCGTTTAGGATCTCTGCTCAGCGATATATCCTGCGAAGTGCTGAGAGGCATCGCAAAAGATTTGACACAGATGGCAGAAAGGAGTATTGCAAATGGCAGAGATAACAATGACGTATCACGAGGGAGCGGACGGGATGCTGTACCCGGACCTCAAAACACCGGAGGAAACGGTGAACATGACAAATCTGGGGAGGTTCGCAGTGAGGGCGATGGAGTACCTGAAAGAGAACCACAACGACAGATACCGGACACTGCAGCGGTTCGGGAAACTGGCGGAGAAGATGCAGGAAGTGGAGGACGAGGCGAACCGGATGATGGACGGGCTGGAGAGCAGCTATCTGAAAAACAACCCGCCGAAGGACAAAAACTCGACAATGGAGATGTGGCAGCTACGGCAGCAGGCGAGGATGCAGGCAGAGGAAATCGTGATGAAAGAAGTAGTGATGAAGTTCCATTAGAGGAAAGCGTACAGCAGACAGGGGACAGTGAACAGCAGAATACAAGGAAAGCAGAACTTGACCGGGAAATCGAGCAGGAATTAAATGAGATCAATTCTTTGGGGAGTTCTGACACGCAGAAAGGAAGCTATGAACAGGCTTCCTTTTTGATTGCAGCAAACGGGGATATGGATATTCCCAAAGAGTATTCCTACCAGAAACCGGAACAGGCGCTTACCGTGCCGCATGAGTATATAACACAGGTGCTTATGCAGGGCAGCGGCTATGAACATGGGAAAAGACGCATTTATGCAATGTTTCAGGATATTTCCGATCCAGGGGAGCGTGTGAAAGCAATCCGCAAGGAATACGGGCAGGGCGGTGCAGGCTGGCCCCTTGAGGGGGACGGGCTGCACGGATATGATTCGTTTAGTGCAAAAGGACTCCGTTTCCAGTGGCGTGAGGGTGGGATTGAAAAAGAAGGCTATGTTAATTGGAAGGCTATAGAGCGTGAACTGGGTGCGCTGATCATGACAGGGGAATATTATACACCGCCAAAGCCATTTGATCCTGATAAAGTATCGGCGGCAGTATGGCAGGAGCCTATGGATAAGTTTTTTCAGAAAAGTTTCTGGAATCCGGTTCCGAACATTCTGCTTTATGAGGTATTCACAAAGGATCTGCCCATGAGTGACAAGGTGCAGTTTATTGAAAGAATACTCTGTAAAAATCCTTATGCCTCCGGCGTGGATAACAATTTTGAAAACCGTTACGGCAGGTGCAACATCGAACAGACTGACGAGGGCATATTCATTGAATATTTTGACGGAGAGGGCACGAAATGGAAAACGGAACTTGACTGGTGGGACTGTGCCGCTTATGTGGAAAGCATGGTAGCAGACGGCACATACCAGACGAATGTGCCTTATTCTGAAATTGACAGTGTAATAGAGGAACACCCTGTATCATGGATAAAGTTTTTAAAAGAAGATGCGGACAAATATCTTTCGGAGGATGCGGAACAGCGCCAGCAGAACCGCATAGACACCCTGCAGGCGGTTTTCGCACAGACGGGCATACAGGAACAGATGGAAGTGTCATGGGACGATGCCTATGATGAAATCATTGCAAGCGACGGGGAAACAATATGGCATGGCAGGCAGTTTTATGATTTTCTGTTTAAAGAAGTGCTTGTGTTTGACGGAACACGCAGGGACAACAGGATTCCGTATGATGTGATGGGACAGCTTGAGCATGACAGGTTTTCAAGCCATAACCCGGACAAGGCAGAGTTTATCCAACGGAAAATTTTTGACACGGTGGAGCTTACCGCCGAAGAAGCAGAAAAGCAGGAAGAAAACCTGTGGCTGGAACCATTAAAGGGATATTTCAATGAAGAAATCCAGTATATCTCTGTAAAGACCTTAATCTATGACATTTTTACCACAAACTTAAACATGGAGAGCAAGGCAGGGTTTCTTGCAAGCGTGTATGGGGAGCAGCGGGAAGGCTTCTTCATGTCGGAATACACAGACAATTCCTACGGCAAGTGCAAAATCAGCAGGGATAAAGAGGGGATTGATATTTCCTATCCACGGGCAGACGGCACAAAGGGGGAAAAGCGGGTGGATTACCGCTACTGTGCTGACCTGATCCTGCACATGATAGAGGAAAATGATTATCTGACAGAAGGGATATTTGAGCGTTTCAAAGAAGCGCCGGAAGCATTTGCAGCAATGCCGTGGTTCATGGAGATTTACCATGAGTATAAGGAACGTATGCGGCAGGAACTGGATTTTGAGGCAGTCAGTATTGACGGACAGACAGAGGAAAGGCAGGAAGGACAGGAACAACAGGAATTTACAGAAGAAATAGCGGAAAACGCACAGGAAGAAATAGCGGAAACACAACAGGGGCAGGGAGCCAGATCAGAGACACCGGAAACGGCAGAACGTGTGGAAGGGGAGGTAATCAATTCTGACGGGAGTGCTGCAAAGCCCGCTTCGGGCAGTCTGTTCCCGGAGGCATTGCGGCAGGTGGAGGCAATGGACGAGGACCTGCGTGATGCGCTGGAAATTTATTTAAAGTCATGTTCCGCAGTTACGCCGTACCAGCCATTTCTACAGATGGTGTCGGAGAGCAGTCTTTCAAAAGAAGATAAACTCTATTTCCTGAAATCCACTGTCAGTTTTTGGGACGGGGAGAAGCCGAAAAAAGGTTTTCATAACAATGCCTACAGTCTGGTAGAATATGTTGCCGAAAACGATAATTTTATTGTTGATTACAAGAACCGGAACGGGGAACGCAGGAAAGACACTGTAGCCTATGAACAGCTTTATGCAGTCATGGAATACCTGATAAAAGCGAAGATGTTCACAGGGGAGATAAGAATGTCGGCATACCTGCGGGATTATGCAAAACTGCCATATGAAAAAATGTCCGGCTTGGAGAAGCAGTTTGACGATAAACTGACCAGCTTACGGAACAGGCAGCGCAATGGGAATTTTCATTTTGAGGGCGCAGAATTGCCAAAAGGCGGGCAGAAAACAAGATACCAGTGGAACGTGGCGGCAATCCGGCTGTTAAAACAGATCGAGCATGAGGGCAGGACTGCGACACTGGAAGAACAGAAAGTGCTTGCACGGTATGTAGGGTGGGGCGGCATAGCGCAGGCTTTTGATGAAAAAAACGAAAGCTGGCAGAAAGAGTATGCAGAGCTGAAAGACCTCCTTTCCACGTCAGAATATGAGGACGCAAGGGAAACCGTCAACACGGCATTTTACACTTCCCCTGTCATTACACAGGCAGTTTATGATGCACTGGATAAATTTGGGTTCCAGAAAGGCAGTATTTTAGAGCCGGCGCTTGGCGTCGGTCATTTTTTTGGGACGCTGCCGGAAAATATGCAGGAGAGCAGACTGTATGGCGTGGAGAAAGACGACATCAGCGGGCGGATCGCAAAGCTGCTGTACCCCAAAGCACAGATAAAAATAAAGGGATTTGAGGAAACACAATATCCTGATAATTTTTTTGATGTTGCAGTGGGCAACGTGCCATTCGGGGACTACAAGCTCTATGACGCAAAATACGCAAAGAATAATTTCCGCATTCATGACTATTTTTTTGCAAAGACACTGGATAAGGTAAGACCGGGCGGCATTATAGCGTTTATCACAAGCAAGGGGACACTCGATAAAGCCAGTTCTTCCGTAAGAAAATACCTTGCAGAGCGGGCGGAACTTCTTGGAGCGATCCGTCTGCCCAACACTGCTTTTAAGGACAGCGCAGGAACCGATGTCACAAGCGACATTATCTTTCTGCAGAAAAGGGAGCGCAAGATCGTGTCGGAGCCGGACTGGGTGCATCTTGGAAGGACGGAGGACGGCATAGCGGTCAATTCCTATTTTGTAACACACCCGGAAATGATGCTCGGCACAATGGAATATGACACCCGTATGTTTGGGAATGACAGCAATTATACAAGCTGCATTAACCATGATGAAAATTTTGACTTAAAATCTGCACTGGCGGCGGCAGTGGGGCAGCTTTCCGGCAGGATCACCGATGTCGTGGAGCTTGCAGATGAAGAAGAAAAAACACAGGACATCATTGAGGCAGATCCCGACGTAAAGAATTACACCTATACCTTTGTGGACGGCAAACTTTATTACCGTGAAAATTCCGTCATGTACCGCAAGGAAGTGTCGGCAATGGCAGAGGAACGCATACGGCATATGGATGAAATCCGCACTATTACAAGACAGCTTATCTTTATCCAGACAGAAGGGTGCAGCAGGGAGGAACTGGTCGCACAGCAGAAGCTGCTGAATGACAAATATGATGCCTGTGTAAAAAAATATGGACCGCTGACCGGGCGGGGCAACGGGCAGGCGTTCCGTGACGATGCGGACTATCCGCTTTTATGCTCCCTTGAGGTCGTGGACGAGGACGGGAAGGTGGAAAAAGCGGATATGTTTTATAAGCAGACGATCCGTGCGAAAAATCAGGTGGAGCGTGTGGAAACGGCGGTGGAGGCGCTGAATGTGTCCGTCAATGAGTTCGGAACCGTCAATATCCCGTTCATGCTGAGTATCTATGAGCCGGATATCAGTAAAGTGATGCAAAACCCGCTGGAAGGCGGTACATTCCCATCAGAAGCGGAGGGCGGCACTGCGCCGGAGAGCATGGAGGAATTAAAAAGAGCGGTGCTTTTAAAGGATTTGGAGGGGCTGGTATATCTGGAACCTACAGAATACAACCCTGACAATCTGAACATGGGATGGAAAACAGCGGATGAATACCTGTCCGGCAACGTGCGTGACAAGTTAAGGATTGCGGAGGCTTACCGGAGGGAGAAACCGGAACTGTTTAGTGTAAATGTGGAAGCACTGAAAACCGTGCAGCCGGAACGTCTTGATGCGTCAGAAATCGACGTGCGTATCGGAACCACATGGATTGAAGCACAGGACTATGAGCAGTTCATTTATGAGCTGCTGAAAACACCGCTCCGTGCAAGAGCAGTCCGTACACAGTACACAAATTCAGGAATACAGATAAAACTCAACACCTATAATATGAACTGGTTTGTGGAAAGGAAAAATATGGACAACAGATCGATTGCGGCAACGGAAACTTACGGCACAAAGCGGATCGACGCTTATTCCATTTTAGAGGAGACGCTGAACCTGCGCACAGTGACAGTCCGTGACAGGATAGACGACGGGGACGGAAAATACCATTATGAAGTAAATAAAAAGGAAACCATGCTTGCAAGGGAAAAACAGAACCAGATGAAGGAGGCTTTCAAGAACTGGATATTTACGGATCAGGAGAGGCGGCAGAAATATGTGGATTATTACAATGAGACATTCAACAATATCCGCCTGCGGGAATATGACGGCTCCCATCTGACATTCCCCGGAATGAACCCGGAAATCAAGCTGCGTGACCACCAGAAAAACGCCATCGCAAGAGTCCTTCTCGGCGGGAATACCCTGCTGGCACATTGTGTAGGGGCTGGAAAAACTTTTACCATGATGGCGGCATGTATGGAGCAGCGGCGGCTCGGTCTTGCAAGCAAAAACGTCATTGTGGTGCCGAAGTCCATTGTAGGGCAGACGGCAGGGGAGTTCATGCGCCTGTACCCGTCTGCAAATATCCTTGTGGCAACAGAGCGTGACTTTGAGAAAAGCCGCAGGAAACAGTTTGTGTCACGCATTGCAACCGGGGACTATGACTGTATCATCATGTCACATTCGCAGTTTGAGAAGATACCGATCTCAAAGGAGCGTAAAGAGCGAATGCTGCGGGAGCAGATACAGGAGATAACCTTTGCGATTGAAGAAATCAGGTCGGAAAACGGGGAACAGTGGACCGTCAAGCAAATGGAGGCACAGAAGAAAAAGCTGAAAGAACAGTTAAGTGCGCTGACAGATGAAAGCAGCAAGGATGACCTGATTACCTTTGAGGAACTGGGTATTGATTCTGTCATGGTAGACGAGGCGCATCATTTTAAAAATTTGTCGATCTTCTCAAAAATCAACAATGTTTCAGGCATATCCAGCACGGGTTCTAAAAAGGCAATGGACATGTACCTGAAATGCCAGTATCTTGATGAGATTAATGATGGCAGGGGTATTGTGTTCGCAACCGGAACCCCCGTAAGCAATACCATGTGCGAAATGTATGTGATGCAGCTTTATTTACAGAAAAAGACACTGGAACGGATGGGCATTTACCATTTTGATTCATGGGCGGCGAATTTCGGGGAAGTGACAACTGCACTGGAACTGACCGTGGAAGGCAGCGGTTTCCGCTTTAAAAGCCGTTTTAATAAATTCACAAACGTACCGGAGCTTATGACCTCCTTCCGTGAGGTGGCGGACGTGCAGACTCCCGATATGCTCAACCTTCCCGTACCTGCATTAAGGACGGGAAAACCAATCATCGTGCAGAGCGAACCGGACTGGTATGTAAAGCAGGTCATGGAAGAATTTGCAAAACGTGCGGAAAGGATTCATGCAGGCGGCGTCGATCCGAAAGAGGATAATTTCTTAAAGATTACAGGAGAAGCAAGGCTTTTGGGAACTGACGCAAGACTGCTGGAACGTGATGCGCCCAATAACCCGGACGGGAAACTGAATAAGGTAGCAGCGAATGTGGCAGCCGAGTATTTTGCCGGAAACAAGGATGGTAAGATCGGCTGCCAGCTTATTTTCTCGGACATCGGGACACCCAAAACCACATGGACACCGGACTGGGAAGAACGCATAAAGAACGGAGGGCAGTTTGACATTTACAATTTCCTGAAAACAGAACTGGTAAAACAGGGAATCCCGGCAGGGGAAATCGCCTTTATTCATGACGCAAAGACCGATGCACAGCGTGAGGCGCTTTTCAGGGATATGAGAAGCGGCAAAAAAAAGATACTGATCGGTTCAACAGACCAGTGCGGGACGGGCGTAAACGTACAGGCACACATCACGGCAATGCACCATGTAGACTGCCCGTGGGTGCGACTTGAAGTCGCATAGATAATTGTTTAACAACGAAATATTGATTAAACCCGCTATTCCGTTAGCGGTAGCCTAGTGCCACCTGCATCAGAAGTAATGACGGTGTTGGGAAGCTGGCATGACAAAGTAGCCCTCCACGTAAGTGGTAAAGCCGAAGCCGTGAGGCAGAAGCGAATCTGCGAGCATCAATGCGGTTAGGGAGCAAGGCTTGGGTAGTATGGCTAACATATGTGAACTGTCATTTAAACATCGTAACGTCCAAAGAGCCAAAGATGCTGACAGGCTCCAGCCCAAAATGGGAAGCGGTCAGATAATCCTCTCCATGGTAGGATTACACGGATAAAAGCACCGCCGGTGGATGAGACAGAGCCTAACCTACCTGTTGTTATCTATGTGGAACAAGGTAAGCCTGTATCTCTCCTGTTTATACAGGAAAGTTTTTCGTAAGGAAAACCGATAGGGGTGCAGGTATGGGATTGTAGAAAAAGCGAATGCCATTCCGTAATGGAGTGGATAGGGGTTCAAGATTTGCCCTAACCCGAAAGGGCGCAGACTTCTACGTTAGGTAATTCTTTACAAGAAACTTATAGAACTTTTGAAAGGAGCAAAGCAAATGAACGTTAATCAAACAACGTGTGCGGCTGCTGGCCATGGTTTTGCATGGAAATCCATTGACTGGAAGAAATGTGAAGCGCAGGTTAAAAAGCTACAAGAACGTATTGTAAAGGCTAGGAAAGAAGGCAGACACGGCAAAGTGCAGTCTTTGCAATGGACGCTGACACATTCTTTTGCGGCAAAAGCTATCGCTGTAAAAAGAGTGACAACTAACGAAGGTAAGAAAACGCCAGGAGTAGACGGAGTTTTATGGTCTACCGACAAAGCAAAGTATGAAGCTGTCCTGGATTTAAAGAGGAATGGTTACAAACCACAGCCATTACGCAGAGTATTTATTAAGAAAGCGAATGGAAAGTTACGCCCGTTAGGAATACCAACAATGAAAGACAGGGCAATGCAGGCATTGTATCTGCTGGCTCTTGAGCCATTGGCAGAAATGACGGCAGACCCTCATTCCTATGGGTTTAGAAAAGAAAGGTGCTGTCAGGATGCCATTCAGCAGTGCCACACAGTCCTGTCACATGGATATTCGCCACAATGGATTTTAGAGGGCGATATTAAAGGGTGTTTCGACCATATCAGCCACGAATGGCTGCTTGCAAATATCCCAACTGACAAAAAGGTATTGAAGAAATGGTTGAAATGCGGAGTTATCTTCAAAGGGGAATTATATAGAACCGAAGAAGGTACGATGCAGGGTGGAATCATTTCACCAACACTTGCAAACATGACATTGGACGGTATCCAGCCAATTCTTGCACAGAAGTACAGGAGGTATTCCAAAGGCGGGAAACTGTATTCGCCTATGGTGAACCTTGTACGCTATGCTGATGATTTTATCATCACAAGTGCAGAAAAGGAGGTCTTGGAAAGAGAAATTAAACCGATGCTGGTTGAATTTCTTGCTGAAAGAGGATTGGAGTTGTCAGAGGAAAAAACGGTTATCACACACATTGACGACGGTTTTGATTTTCTTGGCTTCAACATCAGAAAGTTTAAAGGCGTTCTGTTGACACAGCCGTCAAAGAAATGTGTAAAGAAATTTTTAGACGGAATCCGTTATACGATTGACAGCAATAAATCCTGTAGGCAGGAAACATTGATAAGGCTCTTAAATCCAAAGATTACAGGCTGGGCGAATTATTACAGATGCGGGGCATCATCAAAGACGTTCCAGAGAGTGGACGACCAGATATTCCGCAAATTATGGCAGTGGGCGAAAAGGCGGCATCCGAAAAAGGGAAAACGCTGGATTGCAAACAAATACTTCCATTTCTACAAAACAAGACGGTGGAGATTCCTTGTGGAATCAGAAAAGAATGGGAGAAAAGATATTTTTCCATTGAAACTTGCTTTTGAGACTAAAATCCTGCGGCATAAGAAAATCAAGAGCGAAGCAAACCCGTTTGATGCAGAGTGGAAGGAGTACTTTGAGGAGAGAATGACATATAAAATGCTGTTGTCTCTGAAAGGAAGAAAATCTTTGCTTTATATGTGGAACAAGCAGGAAAGAAAGTGTCCGCTATGCGGTCAGCCAATCACTGCTGAAACACAATGGAATGTACGGGAACAGAAAGAAAATGGGCAAATTGTCCGTTATCTCGTGCATGACAAATGCTATAAACAAAATCGTTAGTTGACTAGCCGGCATCTATATTGGTAGATGCTTTGAATTGCTTGAGCCGTGTGAGGGGAAACTCTCATGCACGGTTCTTAGAGGGGAAGGCGGTAGTAATACCGCTGACCTACTCGACAAGCCTTCATGTATTGAACAGCGTGAGGGGCGTGGCGTAAGGCAGGGCAACGAGAATGACGAGGTGGCTATCTACCGTTATGTCACAAAAGGGACATTTGACGCTTATTCTTGGTCGCTGGTCGAAAATAAGCAGCGTTTCATTTCGCAGGTCATGACAAGCAGGGCTGTGTCAAGAACCTGTGAGGATATTGACGAGGCAACCCTTTCGTATGCGGAGATAAAAGCCGTGGCGACAGGGAACCCGCTGATAAAAGAAAAAATGCAGCTTGAAAATGACGTACAGCGCCTGAAAATGCTAAAAAGCAGTTATGACAGCCAGCGGTATACCCTGCAGGATAATTTCATGATCCGTTACCCGAAACTTATCAAGGCTGCTGCGGCAAAACTGGAATGTGTGCGTGAGGACACAAAAGCTGTGGAGGCGGCGCTTATTGCGGAACCGGATTTTGCCATTACCATTGACACTGCAGGAAACAGCGTAAAATTCACAGACCGCACGGATGGCGGCACGGTCATGCTTCAGGAGATCAGCAAATGCAAGAATTCGGATACCACCCATATCGGGAGTTACAAAGGGTTTGAACTTCTGGTGGAAAAGAACATCATCGGTTCAAATTATTTGGTGCTGCGGGGAAAGACAGACTACAAGGTGGAACTTTCCGCAAGCCCCGTGGGGAACATGGTGAAGCTTGAAAACCTCTGCCACGGCATATCTGTCAATATATCGGAACTGGAAAAACGCATTGAACAGTACCAGCGTGATATGGAGCAGTCAAAGCAGGAATATGACAAACCTTTCACACAGGAAGATGAACTGAATGAGAAAACCGCACGTCTGAATGAGCTGAATGTACAATTGGATCTTGAGAACGGAAAGACTGAGGAAATAGACCTGTGCGAAAAACAGGACAATGCAAGGGTGGCGGAACCGGACAGTTACCATGCAGATTACCGCAGCCTGCCGCCCGGAAAAGAGGGACGATGATACGGAAAATCTTGGCAGCAGTATTGATTACGGCGGGACTGGCGGCTATGTCAGTCCCCCTTTTCTATCATTTCTACGGGAACCAAAAGACCAATGAACTGATAGAACAGTTTGAGCAAAGCGTGGAACAGGAGCATATGGAGGATGATGAAAAAGAGGAAGAAAAGGAAAGAAAAAATGAAACGGAGGCGGCGGATACCAAAGCCCCCATTAATGAAGCGGATGCAGCCCTGCTTTCGTCCGGGAATGTGATCGGTCTGATTGAGATAGAAGCCTTAGACCTGAAATATCCCGTTGTGGAGGGTGCGGACAGTAAGCAGCTTGCTTATGGGATCGGGCATATATCCGACACGGCGGCAATCGGAAGTATTGGGAACTGTGTGCTTGCCGGACACAGGGGGAGCAGGTACGGCACTTATTTCAAGTACCTTAACAGGCTTTCCGAGGGGGATATGGTAAAGATTACGGACAAAGAGGGAAACGTGCATCAGTATGAAGTCGTTTCTTGGGAAGTCGTAGGACCGTATGACAATTCCGTGAAAGCGCAGGGGGAAGAAACGGAGCTTACCCTGCTGACCTGTGAGAACAGCGGAACCATGCGCCTTATTTACCACTGTATCTATATGGAGGGCGAATAGCATGGGAGAGGACAGAAAGAAATACCAGTTTGGCACGGTGGAGGACATTCTGCGGGAAAGCAGCGCTGAACCAACAGAACCGGACAGAGAGATGGATATGGACGGCGGCATACTGTTCACAAGCGGTATCCATGTTTACCTGCCACGTTATGAGATCAACGTGCATGAGGGTTTTTTCTGCCATATGGAAGATGGGCGGCTTGTACCGCTGACTTTCCTGACCGTCATTTATGACAGGTCGGATAAGGAATACCTGTATGATGCAGAGGAAAATTTCGTGGACACGGTGCATGAATGGCTGGACGGGCAATGCACACCGGAACAGTTGGAACAGGAGCCTTGTGAAGTGAGAGGGACCAGGGAGGAGTTAATGCAAAATCAGAGATTTCACATGGCAAATTTGTGCGGAGGCACAAATTCGCAGGAATCTGACAATAGAACGGGGGATTTAGATGGAAAAGGCATACAGACTGGGGGAAGTGGAAGAAATCCTTGCGGAGATGGAACAGCTTGCAGAAGTGCCGGACGACATCATGGAAAGCGATGAAGATTACCAGATTGTCATAAGCGGATGGTGGGTGCATATCCCGGAACTGGGGCTGAACCTGCATGAAGGGATATTCTGCAATTATGATGGGGAAGAAGGCGGCTATCTGCCTGATTTTGCAATTACCGTCGTGAAAGAGGAAGGGCAGACAGAGGAAGAATGGATTTACTATGAACAGGACGGCTTTCTGATAACCCTTGCGAATTACCTGCATGGGAAAACGGACTTGGGGCATTTGGAACAATTATTCTGTTTTATCCGTATGCCGGATGAAAGCCAGCCAACAGAAGAATGAACCTGCCTGATATTTTCCAGTAAGGGGCAGTTCAGATAAGAAAAAATATTTTATCGTCCAGAAGGATAGAAAAGGAGGAACTTATGGAGTATTCAATCCAGTTAAACGCAGTAAACAACCCGGAGAAAAACGTGCGGGCATTTGCAACCGTGGTGTTCGGGGACAGCTTCAAGGTTACGAATGTGGCAGTGCTTGAGGGCAGCAAGGGCAATTTCGTATCCATGCCCAGTTTCCGCACAAAGGAAAGGGACGAGTACAACAATCCGGTTTATAAGGATGTGTGCAACCCGATCACAAAGGAGTTCCGTGAGGAACTGTATGGGGACATCTTAAAGCTCTATGACGAAATGGAGCAGACTGGAAAGGCGGAGGTCAAGATGGAGGCTGACGAACCGGACGAGCCGGAGTTCACGGTAAGGGTAACGCCTTTTGAGCGTGCGGGCAGCAACATGGTAGGTCTTGCGAGCATCGTGCTGAATGACAGCTTTGCGGTAGGCAACGTGAGCGTGGTGGAGGGTAAGAACGGAATGTTCGTGGCAATGCCGTCTTATAAGGCGGGCAACAAGTACAGGGACGTATGTTTCCCGATCACAAAGGAGTTCAGGGAAAAGCTCAACGATGCGGTGCTTGAAACTTACCAACAGGCAAAGGAACAGGCGATGCAGGAAGGACAGGAACGTGCCTCACAGCAGATGCAGACCGATGACAGGGGCTTTATGAAGGTCAGCGGGGAGCCGCTGCCGTTCCGTTAAGCAGTTATTATACCAATAAAATGTGAAAGGGCAGGGCGGGAAAACCGCCCTGCGGAAAGGAATAAAAATATGGAAATGACAGAAAATATGCAGCTTACAAAGGAACAGAACCTTATGGAACTGATGGAACTGCTCCGCAAGAACAATATGAAAGAGGCTGCAAACAGCATATTTGAAATGGCAGCGTATGTTGATGTCATGGAGAAAAAGATGGATTCGGTCTTAGAGGAACTGGGGACGGTGAAAGACCAGCTTCATAAGATGGAAGAACGTGAGGCAGAGAAAGGGCTGAAACAGTCACTCAAAAGGGCAGTAAACAAGCTGGAACAGGACTGCAAAGCTATGAAAGAAAAACTGTTTGAGGTTAAGACAGAGATCAAGGCAAAGGCAGGGGAGATTGTAACAGCGGCAAAGCAGAAAGGGAAAACTGCCTTAAATAAAGTGGCGGAGTTTCTTGGGATTAAGAAGAAATTAGAAAATATCCGCCAGAACGTACAGGAATCCATAGCAGATGTGGATAAGAGCATTGGAAAGATTGACGCTTTCGGCACAGGCATGAGGGAAGCTGGACAGAAGATCGCCAACACGTTCCGTACATTTGCGGATAAACCGGAAAAGGAGTATGGGGAAAAGAAGTTCTCAAAGACAGAGCTGGTAAAAAAGCCTTTTCAGGCAAAGAGAAAGCTGCTGTCCGGTATCTTGAACTGTGCAGATGCCGCCATAGAAAAGACGGAACGGCTTGCCGCAGATGTGAAAAAGTATCAGACGGATAAGGCAGAACGGGAAATGGGCAGCGTTGGCAGCATGGAACCTGTTAATCCGGTTGAACTTGCAGTAGTGGCAGAGCCGGAGTTCCAGTATGGGGCAGAGGCTTTTGAGGCACATCAGCAGGAAACAGAGAAAGAAATGGCAAAGGATAAAGCAACAAAGAATGTACCTGTAAAAAGCGGAAAAAGCCGATAGAGAAAAGTCCTCTTGAATTAAACTTAGGTTTGATTCAAGGGGACTTTTGGTATTATTGGTCGTTTTCTGCAAAAACAGGTCACTTTCTGCAAGGTGTATTTTCGTTTGTAAATGAGTATGTTAGCATTGTGAAGGACAGCGGTTCAAAATAATATATGAAATACAGTGAATTATTTCGTAATGTATTAATTTTATTAAGCAATAGTATATTAATGGAATCGTATTTGTTACAAGCACAATTGAAAGGAGACGTTATGAAAATCGCATTAGTTAATGCTCAAACTATTAATAATAAGATGAGGGAAATGTATGGATATCATGAAAATCTTGGTTTAGGATTAATCCATGCTTGTATTGAAAAGGAAGAAGGCTGCAATGTAGTATCGTATGATTTAAGAATCCAAAGGCTTAATGAGTATGAAATGGCTGAAATTATTCTTAAAGAAAAATTTAATGTAGTTGCTTTTAGTGTAAATTATGCAACAATGGAATCGGCAGTTCTTATTGCACAATTAATCAAATTTCATCGTTCTGACGTATATATAGTCTTTGGTGGAGAACACGCAACATATTTAGATATTGAAATATTGGAGCGCTACTCATTTGTAAATGCGGTGGTTCGTGGTGAAGGAGAACAAACTTTTATTGATTTAATAAAATGTTTAAAAAATGACAAGAATTTGAAAAGCGTTGCAGGAATTACATATAGTGAAGATGGTAAGATTATACAAAACGAGAACAGAATACCTATAAGTAATTTAGATTCTGTTCCTTTTGCATCAAAACAGTTAGTAAAATTGGCACTAAAGAATAATGTGCCAATAGAAATAGGAATATTAGCTCAGAGGGGATGTCCTTTTACATGCTCATTCTGCAATGCATATAAGTTTTTTTCAAATGAATATGGAATAGGGCAAACGAGAACACGTACACCGGAGAATGTTGTTTTGGAAATGAAGCAATTATATCCATATTTCAGGGATAATCATAAAATGATATTGCATTTTTATGATGCCACTTTTGTAACCAAATCTAAGAAAAGTAGGGAATGGATTGAAAAATTTATTGATCTTTTAGAAAAGAGTGAAATTAGGATACCATTTGATGCATTTATAAGGGCAGATAGTTTTGATTTCGATAAACAGGAGGATATAGACTTAATTGAACGTTTGAAAGGGGTAGGATTTATTGGAACCTATTTAGGGCTTGAGGCTGGTGACGATGAAGTGTTGGAATTGTACAACAAAAAAGTTCATACTAATGATTCTCATTATACAATAGAAAAGTTATATAATATGGGAATAGAGGGTTCTACAAATGGGGTTATTTGTTTTCATCAGGCAGTATCGCTAAAAGAAGTCAAAAATACGGTTTCTTTTCTTAAAAGTATTGGATTTTGTAGTTTGTGGAATGTTTCATCAAGGGCAGAAACTCTTCCGGGAATTAATCTTTCAAAAGATATGCAGTTAAAAGAACGGCGTAATTTATGGGATGTACAAAATTATTCTTTCTATAGCAAAGAAGTTGAAGAAATATATGATATTACCCTATTTATAAAAGAAAACTTCTTTGTTGCTCAGTATGAAGATTATTTGATAAGAAAACTTCGTGAACAGGTAAAACTGGAAATCTTCTACAAAAATACACAGGAAAGTTATGAAATTAGAGAGAAATTAGAGAAGAGCATACATACTTTACAGAATTTAACATATTGCTTTATGATTGATTTGATAGAAAAGCTTGAAAATGGAGAACAAATCAATAGCAATATCTATAAAGATGAAATTATTAAATATGTAAATGATTTATTTATGGAACTTTCTAATATTGCTAATCAATTTGCTGAATTTTTATGATGGGAGATATAATAATGGAAAACAATATTAATAGAAATATTAATGCGAAATTATTAGTTTCTGCTTTTTTTTGGGGTGGTTCATCAATTGCTGCTAAAATACTTATGCAGTATGCATCTCCTCCAATATCCACATTTGCCAGGTTTGGTGGTGCTGCCGTTGTTCTTTTCTTGATTGTTAGAATACCTGCAGGGAAAGTTAAAATAAGTCTTAATGAACATATAAAATTGGCTGTTTTAGGATTAGTGGGTGTATCTCTATGCTATTATTTTTATTTTAGAGGTTTAGAGATAAGTTCAACATTTAATGCAGCATTGTTTGAAGCAACTACTCCTTTATTGACCTTTTTAATAGCATTAATATGTAGAAAAGAGAATTTTAATAAATTACAATTTATAGGATTACTTGTAGCCTATTTTGGGGTAATGGTAATTGCAGCACAAGGAAATATGCGGAATATCATTGATATGAAATTTAATTTTGGTGATTTGCTTTTATTGGCAAGTACCGTGTGCTTTGCAGTTTATAATATATTATGCAAAGAATTTACTACCAAATTATCAGCTACGTTAGAAACATTTTATATTTTTGCATATGGTACAATAGGTTTACTTCCTTGGTTAATTATGAGCATAAGGGAGAGCATGAAAATTGATTTGATTTTAAATGTATATAGCATAGGTTGCATAGCATTTTTAGCAATAGGTTCTTCTGCTATTGCATATCTTTTCTTTAATCAAGGAATTGAAAAGATAGGAGCCTCTAAAGCATCAGAATGCATTAATTTAGTTCCCGTTATTGCAATAATTCTTACTTTGATAGTTTTAAGAGATATACCGCAGACATATCAAATTGTTGGTGCAATAATAATTTTGCTAGGAGTGTACATATCAAAAAAAAGTAAGTAGTACGAAAATAGAGTAAACATCCGCTTGAATTGACCTAGAGTTTAATTCAAGTGGATGTTTGAGTAATTGGTCATTTTCTGCAAAAACAGGGCGCATTCTGCAAGGGGATTGTTTTTTGATTACATAGTTTTATAACTGGTTTATGTAAGATTTATTACTAAAAAGCACATTACAATGTTGATAAGGGGCGGTCTTACATCTTTGCCTAATGGTACAGGAAATATGGGATTAAATGATAGGCGCAATTTTATAGTAGAGTGGTTCTGATTGACAAAAATACAGTAAATTCTCTTTATAGTTTTGTGGGATCTTCTGTGGTTATGACATTTGATGAATATGTAAAATCAATGGAAGAAATATTAAGAAAATCCGAATATGAAAAAGCTTAAAAAGTTGTTAAGTGTAATGCAAGGCGGTTTGAGATATATTAGTAAATTTGTGAAAGTTATGCTTGGACTCGTTTTGAGAGAGTGGCATGATTCTGACTGACAGAAGAATCATATGTTTTCTACATTTATTTGGCAGGCAATGATATTCAAATTATTGCCTGCCAAATTTTTGTCTCAATTATAGATGTTTAGCTTCGATATTCTGCTAACATCGCTTTTACGCTAGGCAATATAGCCGAGGGCATACTCTCAATATATTCTTCAGAGTAGGATTGCAGCATTGAAATAGTATCAATCCGGTATTTTCTGCTTATTTTCTGAGCAATTTTTCCTGATAAAAGTTCAAACAGATACTGATCTTCCCATGTTTGAAAGACAACCCCATTATCCTTTAGGATATAATATGTTTTCATGGTGTCGTAGTAGTAGTACTGGCATATGATATGTAAATCATGCGTGGTTATTTTGTTGAAATCGTCAATAGAAGTAATATTGTACTTATAGAGTGCTTCGTAATGCCTTGAAGTAAAAGGCAAGTGATATGGAGCCAAATTCTCCTTAATATTATGTACAGAACGCAACTCTATATGGTGTTCTTGACATATTTTCTCAAGCTCAATCATTGTTTGCTCTCCAAGATTGCGCAAACATGCAAGTTCCTCTTTGGAGCATAGAGATAATTGGGATAAGTAGAGGAAATAATTTCTCTCAAGAATATGGAAAAGCCTTTTAGACATAGGTACATCGTAAATTGACACTGCATTGTCTGGAGGCAGTAAGTATCCAGCACCATTAAGTTCCTGAATAATGGAAAAAACACGGTGACGTTTAAGAGGAAATTTTTGTGTCAAAGAAATGTAGTCATAACCTTCCAGATCAGAAACCATAGTAAAGCCCAGTTCATGAAGGGTATTCTTGGTATAGTCGGAAACTTTCAAATCATCTATCTGTAAATCCATAAATTTGCACTCCTTTATCCATCCATTTTACTCGTAATAGAAACAGAATAGCAATACATTTTGCAGAAAAAGACCATTTTTTGCAGAAAATGGATATTGCATTTCTGTCGATGTGTCAAGGTAGAAAGGATAATCTTTGATGGTGTGGAAGTATTTTGGTTAAAGAGAATATTACTTATTGACCGTTTTCTGCAATAAAAATTACATAAAGTGGACTAAAACAAGTCCCTTTTCGATAGCTCTATTGAATACAATACTCTAAAAAGAACCGAAACGGGTTCAGAAGTGTGGTGATGATATGGAGCAGAAAATAAAGCAGGACGAAATATTTATCGGGCGGAACATAAGGCGCATCAGAAAAGAAAAAGGGATACGGCAGACAGAAATGGTAGCGTTGATGCAGTTAGAGAATGTACCTATGACCAGGGAAGCGTTAGTGAAGATAGAAAGGGGAATACAGCATATACAGGCGTCACAGCTTAGGGCAATCAGAAATGTATTGGAAACAACATATGATGAGCTGTTGAAATAAAACGACAGATCGGGTGTGACCTGTCATTTTATTAACATATTTTACATATCTATCCGATTGATAACAATTCTTTTATTGCCGTTGCAAATGAATTTGAAGAGGAGAGACTTTCTTTCAGCGTATATTCATTACAGTCCGGCATTTGTGAAAGCATACTGATTTTATGCTTTTTCCATAACAGGGCAGCATTTTTTTCTGGCAGAATCTCAAAAATGAATTTATCACGCCAGTTTTCAAATACAATCCCGTTTTCCTTCAAAATGAAATAGGTCTGCATGGCAAGGATGTAATCCTCTTGGCACATAAGGTAAAGGTCATTGGCTGTCATATGTTTAAAGTCAGCTAAGCAGGACATGTTGTTTTGGAACAGCATGGGGTAAATTTTTGAGGGAAACTGGTATTTATCAAAATATTCTTTGATTGACAGCATTGATCGTATTTCAATATTGTACTCTTGACAAATTTGTTCCAATTCTAAGATGGTTTTTTCCCCTAAATTCCGAAAATGCAGAATATCTTCTTTAGAATAGGAAGAAAGCTGCGAAAGATACATAACACCATTTCGTATGAGGGCGTTCTGCAATCGTTTCGACATAGGTACATCATAGATTGATATTTCGTTATTTGGTGGCAGCAGATAACCTAAAGCGTTTAATTCATCAATTAGTGGTTCAATATTATAGTTTTTGGGGAACTTATTTATCAGAGTAATATAGTTTTGTCCTGCTAGTTCCGAAACCATTGTCAAGCCTATGCTTTTTAAGGCAGATTTGGAGGCGGCAGAAATGTCTAAGTCTTGAATTTTCATATCTATGTCATTGCTCCTCGTATAATAAGTTTGTAAGCAAGAAAAACAGCTTACAAACTTATTCTTTTTTGGTTAGACAGAAGGATAATTCTAAACATCCTTTCCGAAGATTCTTCTTCAATCATGCTGGTTCATCCATTCTCTGTCTATTGGTTAATAAGTTACTTTATAGTCATGGCCCCAGATGTTACAATAAGGTTCATAAGAACTGTAGCTATGGTCACTGCTCTGTTGCTCCAGCAAAGCTTATGCTATTGCCAAGAAAGCCTGCAGCCCTAACGCTATGCCTAGACTTATTACACAAATGCTGCATTCCGGTATCTAGCCACCAGCAGGGTATTTCTTGCCGGATAATGCTGATAACGCGAGGTTTAGGGCGGCATAGTGATCTGGGACAAGCCATGATTACATTCTTGATTCCTGCTATGAAAGGTGGTGATGATCCGTGAAAGAACATATTGATTACCTCTCAACGCTTTTTGTTGGGATTGACATTGCATCCCGTATCCATGTCATTTCTGCACTGGATTTCCATCAGGAGTTCTTCATCAAAATGAAACAGGCTCCCAATTCCCAGGAAGGTGCAGAGCTTCTGGAAAGCATGATCGTTGATGTCCTAAAGGCAAACCATCAGTTCAAATACGTTGTGATCGGCATGGAATCCACTGGCTTCTATGGAGTCCATCTGGCAAACTTTTTATCTGCCAGTGAGCTGTTGGCCCCATTCTCTGTCCGGGTTTACTGTCTCAATCCAAAGGAAGTCAGGAACTATAAGAAATCCTTTAACGACATCGGAAAGAATGATGGCATTGATTCCTTTGTCATCGCTGATTTTGCCCGTGTAGGACGCATCAGCATCAAGCCCTGGCGCGGTTCCCAATACCTTGCCCTGCAGCGGCTGACCAGGCACCGTATGCATATCACCGAATGTATTGCAAGGGAGAAGACTTACATGTTGAACAACATCTTCCTGAAATTCAGTGAGTATGCACTGCTCCGGAATGGGGAGCACCCATTTTCAAACAAATATGGCGCCACAGCCGAAGCGATCCTTACGGAGTACACAACCAATGACGATATTGTAACTTCTTCCATTGAAGACCTTGTTGCATTCATCAACTCCAAAAGCCGGGGCCGCATTGCCGGCCCGGAGGAAACTGCAAAAATAGTACAGGCTGCGGCACGCAATTCATACAGGCTTGATAAATGCCTTTATGAACCCCTTACGATCTCAATCGCTTCCTCTTTCAACTGTATCAGTTCTTTTGAAAAGGAACTAAAAGCGATCGATAAGGCAATCCTTCAAACAGTCCAGGGGTTAAACCCTGAGGAATATACAGTGCTCAATTCCATACCTGGAATCGGCAAGGTTTATTCTGCCGGCATCCTTGCTGAACTCGGTTCCATCAAGGCTTTCCAGAATGCAAACGCCCTTGCCAAGTACTGCGGCATCGTTTGGAACGATAACGATTCTGGCGATTTTGAAGCCGAGGATAAACGGATGAGTAAGGCCGGTAACCGTTACCTGCGCTATTACATCATAGAGGCTGCCGGAAGTGTTATTAACCACTGCCCGGAGTATAAAGTCTTCTATGATAAGAAATATGCTGAGACAAGAACCCATCAGCATAAACGAGCACTCGCGTTGACTTCCCGTAAATTTATACGTCTGCTCTTTGGTCTGCTGGACAAGGGCCAACTCTACTCTCCGGAAAAGAGTAGGTAATCCATAGCGCCTCTCGAACTTGCGTTCTTTTGGGGGCCGTAGGTCTATTAAGGTTACCCTTTTCTCTGAAAAACTTTTTCATTTTCCTCTTGACATATCACCAAATTGCTTTATTCTTAGAGGTTGAAATGGAAACAAACCTAGTATAACACTTTTTCTAAAAAAAACAAACCAGAAATGGACTAAAACAGGTTCTGATTTTAGAAACGATAGATATAATAATTTGAAAAGCCAATACATAAATGGTTATTGAGTCATTTTCTGCAATATAATGCCATTTTCTGCAAAGATACTTGGAAATATCTTTTTTTGTGGTATTATATGTTATGTAAACCACGCCGTGGTATGCCAAAATAATATTGAGAGGAGAATTTCATATGAAAATCAAAAGAGTATGGATTAGAGCAGTAGGAATGTTGTTAATGTGTGGGTTGTTGATGTCAAATAACTTAACAGCATATGCGTATGTAACAGGAGGATACACTCTTAATGGCGGAGTTGGTAATTATGGATATACAAATCGCTATTATTATGTGGATAGCTCATGTACATCAACTATGACCTCTGATATAGCAACTGCTTGGAGTGAATGGATTCACACAACGTCATCAATGGGTATAACTACACCTATTTCGGTTTTAAAGACAACGACGCAAAAAGATAGTGTATTTGATTTTTATTATAAAAGTCAATATGAAGTGGAAGATGGTGTGTTTGGAGTAACACTATTTTGGAGTCGTCAGACACAAGTTTCGACAACCGGATATATGCCTACAAGTTCTAACTGGGGATGGACACAAATTATATTAAATAGTCCTAATTATTTGACTTTATCCAGAAATGATAATGGATTAAATCGGCAAAAAGGTGTTTGTGCGCACGAAATTGGTCATGCGATGGGACTATTTCATGTGGATACAAATCCGAGGACATTAATGTATCCATATGGTGATACAATACAAGTTGATAAATGTACAAGTGATGAATTAAATGGAATCAACTCATTATATAAATAACAGGGAGGTATAAAAGGATGAAAAAATTGTTACTAAGTATTTTGGTTGTTTTTATGCTCGGCAGTTTTACAGCGTGTGGAGAGCAAACTAATGAATCAATAATATCTTCTCATAATGCTTCTTTTGAATCTGAAACGACTGTAAATGATGATGTTGCTAATGAAAGTATGGTGCCGGAATTGAAAGATAATACTGTTCAATTCAATAATTCCTTTGTTATTGAGGGAAAGACGATTATACAAGATATGGCAGCAGCAGCGGATTTTGCAGTAATATATCCCGATTTGGAATCAGTATATAATGGAGCGACAAATGTTGTAGTTGGAGAAGTCACTAATATTCAGTATACAGATGATGAGGCTATACCAAGAACTATATATTCATTTGCCGTTGCAGAAACTTTAAAAGGGGATATTGAAGAAAATAGCTTAATAAGTATCAGCGAATCAAATGGTTATGTGAGAATGAGTACATTTATTGAAACTTATGGTACGGCTCATTTTGAGGATATTACAGATGAAGAAATATCAAATGGGATTATATTGCAATCATTGGGTGGTGCTCCGTTGCCGGAAGTTGGAGAACAATATATAGTTTTTCTAGGGGAACAAAAGCAGGAAGGCAGAATATGTGGAGCATATGCTGTAATGGGTAATTTTATGGGAAGATATGTTTTGGATCAAGACACTAATTTGTATTCAAGATTTTGCCCGAATGAAGATCCAGAATTATATACCATTTATGATTCTGTTACAAGGGCTATTGTAAAGGAGGAACCAATGTCACTATCTGAAATCAAAGAAGAGATTTCAAGTTTTGCGGAATGAGATGCTGAATGTGCAATAGATATATTTAAGGCAATTAAAGAAGTTCAGTTATAAATGGATAACATATTTAATAAAATCCTCTTGAACTATACATACGTTTGGTTCGGGAGGATTTTTTATTAGAAAATAGTTATTAGGAAATAGTTATTAGCAATTGTAAATGGTGGATTTGTATTGTTTCTGTGTCAAATTCTGCAAAATATGGTCGTTTTCTGCAATTTAGTTGACTAATGTGCTAAAGAAAAATAAAATAATTAGGGGAATTGCGGATTTTGGTATGTCGTCTTTCCTTACTATGAATGTAGAGAAAGTGTTAAAGGATTTAGCAAGACGTGTCGAAATACAACATGGTGGAGTATAAAATATCAGGGACAGACTGTTATCAATTAGCAGGAAAGGAGGAGATAAAGCGGATGTTCAAAATTGCAATATGTGATGATGAAAATCTTTTTACAGAAGAATTAAAAGAACTGATCTCCGGCTATATGATGGAAAAAGGTCTTGTTTTTGAGATAGATACATATAGCTCCGGGGAGGCATTGGTAGAATTAGGGATTGAGGTAGTACAGTATACTGTCGTGTTTTTGGATATTAATATGGATAAAGTTGATGGCATCAAGACGGCTGAAATGATCAGAAAAGTAAGTCGTGAAGTTTTTATAGTGTTTGTGACAGCATATGTGGATTATTCGTTGGAAGGATACCGATTAGATGTTGTAAGGTATTTACTAAAGGGTAATGCCAACTTTCAGAGCAAAGTTAATGAATGTATGGATGCCATTATTGATAAAATGAATTATTCTGTGGCAAAAAGGGAATTTGACTTTAAGGAAGGCAGAAAGGAAATATCACTGGAAAGATTATTGTATATTGAGAGCAATCTGCATATACTTGAGTTTCATGTTATGGAGGATACGGAAGCAGTTTATACTATGTATGAAATATTAAATGTGTTGGATGATATGCTTTCGGAGAATGGTTTTATTAGGACACATCAGAGTTATCTTGTAAATGCAAAACATATCAAGAATGTTGTACGCTGTAAAGTGATACTGACAAACGGGGTTGAGTTATCCATACCAAAAGCAAGGTACACGGAAGTGAAGAAAAAGTTTATAGCGTGTCGGGGAGAAGTGTAGATGTTTTATTTAATGCGGAGTATATTGTTAATATTTATTGAAATAATGTGCTGTAAGATTTTTTATGAAACTTTTGGGAAAGTGCGGTATAAAGGATGGATTAATGTAATACAATTTATATTACTTCTTAGCAGTACATGTTTTTTTGTATATGCTTTATCGGGACATTTCTTAATAAGACAGATTGCTGTTATTTTAATATTTTCGGTCTTTATGCTTTGGCATGTTAAAATTAGCCTGAAAAAATCCTTTGTGTTAGCTATTTTATTTGATGCGCTGTTGCTTGCAATGGATTCTCTAGTATTCTTGATTATGGGTTGGTTGTCTTTAGACATGAAAATATCAGAGCAGCAACACGCAATGGCTTCTGTATTGGCGTATCTGCTTGTAAAAGTAATACTGTTCTTCCTTATTCTTGTTATAAGGAAGCAGTTTGCAAAAAAATCAATGGAAATGATGTTAGATACAGAGTGGTTAAGGTTTCTGTTTTTTCCTGTTTTTACCATAGCAGTTATTTCTGTAATGTTATCTGTTTTTGAATATGTACAGACAGTAGAGCAGGCAAATTTGCTTGCAGTCATTGCATTTGGAATAGTGGGAATGAATATTCTTGTCTTTTATCTGATTAACGATATTATGGAAAGAGAAGTTAAGATGCATGAAAACAAGGTTTTTCAGATTCAGGCAAAAAACCAGTTGGAAATGTACAGGTCCATCTCTGAAAACTTTGATAACCAAAAAAGAAAGACGCACGAATATAAAAACCAGATTTCATGTATAGAATCCTTACTGGATAAAAAGCAGTATTTAAAATTAGAAGAATATGTAAAAAAGATTTATGGTTCACTGAATAATGAGCCGGATGCCATTAACACCAATAATGTAATCGTAAATGCCATACTCAATACAAAGTACCAAGAGGCAGAAGCAAAGGGAATTGTTTTTGTATTTAGGGTGAATGATCTTTCAGAGCTGAATATGAAAGATGAGGATGTAGTTACTATCCTTGCCAATCTTCTGAACAATGCCATTGAAGCATGTGAGACGTGTGAGAATAAAAAGGTAATTAAGTTTAAGTTCTTTAAAGAGGATGATAATATAATCATTGCGGTTAAAAACACATTTAATTATGATATTGTATATGAAAATGGAGAAATAAAATCTACAAAAGTATCAAACGTGGATGAACATGGTGTAGGGATTAAGAATGTGTTAAAAATCATTGAGAAATATGGTGGCTCATATGTCATTGAAGATAAGAATAAAGAATTTTTCTTCTCAATTATTATTCCTGCATGAATGCAATATTAAATAGTTATCTCAAAACTATTTTGTGCCGTTTTCTGCAAAAAAAGTCTGTTTTCTGCAAATGGGCTTGATTTTTCACATATATAATTCATACTAAATAACAAAGGAGGCATGTTATGATAGAGAAGATGGCATTAAAGATCGTCAATCGAATGGAAATAGAGAAGCTAATAAGCAAATCAAGCTGTGAATATTACGAATACGCTTTAATAGCTATGGTTGAAAATATTGTAACAGTTGTAACTATCTTGCTTTTAGGGGTATTTTTTGAGAAATTCCTACATACTGTTTGTTTTTGGGCGTTCTTTATTTCATTAAGGAAGCGGACAGGAGGTTTTCATGCGAATAAGTTCTGGCAGTGCTATTTAGGTACAGTCATAACATATATTGCGGTTATACAGGCTATACCTATGCTTTGTGGAATTCCGACTGTCATGTATGGAATGCTGTTTCTTGCAATAATTTTAATTTATGTAATGGGAACAATAAACCATCCCAATATGGATATGAATAAAAGCGAATTGCAGGAGTCTAAGAAAGCGGCAAGGCTGATTGTTATAATGGAAGTAATGATAATTGCTGTCTTGATCTATTTGAAAGCTGATATTCTATATATTGGCTATATGGCGGTAGCTATCATATTATGTGCATTCTTGATGTGTTTGGCAAAAATTATAAAACAGGAGGTATGTATAAAATGAAAGAAAACAGAAAAATCAAAAAAACTGCACTCAAGGTAGTAGAGAGGATTGTCCGCAATGAAGTTAAAAAAGATATATGGGGAGATCCGCCTCTTTGCATTGGGATTGGTCATCAGCCGAAAAGACCGAAGAAGAAAGAGGATTAAGATTTAATAATCAATATGGTGATAGTCATAAATCAAAACTTGTGATAGAGATTAAGTACAAGAAAGGTCTTTCAGATTGGTATAGTATATCTGAAAGACTTTTTGCCGTTTTCTGCAAAAACGGACCACTTTCTGCAAGGGTAATTGACCTTTAACCATATTTTGCTATTATAAATGCAGGAAAGTCTATTAAATGTACATAAGTATATAATCATGCAAATCATGAATATAAATTTTGAAGAGGGAGGTATTGGAAATTAATAAGTATTTTTATTTCACGAATAATGCTTGGTGTGCATTTTATAAGTTTCCGAACGGATAATAAAATGATTCGCTTGGACCTTTTCAGGAAAGCGAGGTAGTTCTGAATGATAGAGGGGCTGCGGAAAGGAGATATATGAATTTAGGCTTAGATTATTTAACTAATAATTATTACATGAATCAAATAAACCAACAAAATAAAGTGGCAGAACAAAGCAAGGATATTGGTTTTAATGGGGTTTTATCTTCAAAAGCAGTGGAGAGTGCTGCAAGAACGGAATGTAGTTTCAAAGATATGTGGCAGGCGAGATTTCCGGGAGCCTACTATCATGTGATGGATGCTTATAAAATTTCAACAGGTTCATGGGGAAGATATGATTTCCCGCATGAGCAGTTTTTTAATGATAATGTGGATGAGTCTGTTTTGGATTGGAAACCAACAGGAGCAGAACCTAAATTGACAGATAAATCAGTGCAATCAAGAATAGATTCAACACTTGGAAAAAAAGCAATTGTTGTGCCTCCGGCATTAGAGGAAAAAATGAAGAATGATCCCACATTGGCACAAAAAGTAATGGAAAAAGTGGAAAGATTTATAGTGAATGATGAAGCATCATTGCCGCCGGGGAGGATATATTCTTGTGTAGTCATATTAGATGAGAATGGAGAAATTGCACATGCGGCTGGCTCAAGTGGAGGTGGTAATATAGTCGGTCCAACAGAGGAGGAACAGAGGCAGTTTGAAGCAGAGCAGGCTGAAAAGCGGAAGCGGAGAGCCGAATATATGCGGATATTAGAGGAAAGTTCTCAAAAACGTGTTGAAATAGAGCAGGAGAATCGTACAGTGCAACTTGAATCAGAATTGCTGAAGGACAATGAACATCATTATCAGCAACAAAAAGCATATGATAAGGCGATAGAAAGCTATGAGAAAGGTACATTGTTATAGAAGGGGTGTCGTTTTTGGAAAAACAACTTGAAAAGAATATACAGACACTTATTGCAGAACATTTCAGTGTAGAGGCGGGTAAGACAGATAATTTATATTTGTTAGGTTTGATGCCAAGAGATATAGTTAAATTGGTGTACTTGATTGAGAGCAAATTCAATATTCAATTTAGTGAAAGTGAACTGACACAAGTCACTTTTGATAGTATTGCTAATATTGTATCAGCAATCAATCTATGCATGAAAAAATGAAATTATCCTATGTATAATAGGTTAATTAATATTATGGAAAGGAGAATGCGGGGTATGAAGAATTTGGGTAAAAAAATATCAACAGAAGCAGGAACTTTAGTTTCTTATGCTTGTAGCTGCTGGTGCTATGCGCCGGATTGCCAATGTTTGAATCCTTCGACTAATCCTACAGGATCAGTGGATTATGCACAGAAGCAGTCAAACAACATTCAGAACAATTCCAAGACGCTGGTAATCTACATGTAAGCAGATGGCAGGCTCATGGGTGGCAGATAGCTTTCATTTTTATGAAAGCTATCTGTTTTTTGAAAATTATGGAAAGGTTTGATTGAATATGGATATTCCTTTTGTACATTTTATTGAAACTCACAATGATTTGTATTTATTTGATGTTAATACAAATATGATTAGTAAAGTAAATGAGAGAATCGGCAAATATCTTTCAGGTCATGGGAAAAAAGAGGACTTGAATAATGAAGATTTAATGGTAATTGAAAATATGAAAAGTATGGGGATGTTGTGTCCCGATCAGATTGAAAGAATTGAACATCCTATGTCGGACTTTATTGAGGATATACTTGAAAACAGTATGAACAGGCTAACTATTCAGGTGACACAAAACTGTAATTTTAGATGCGAATACTGCGTGTATTCAGGAAGTTATTACAATAGAGTGCATAATAATAAAAGAATGGGTTGGGATACTGCAAAAGCAGCATTGGACTTTCTGGAGCAGCATAGTAGAAATTCTTCAGAGATTAATGTTAGCTTTTACGGTGGAGAACCATTGTTGGAAATGGATTTGATAAAGAGATGTGTGGACTATTGTCGTATGATTTTTAAGCGGAAGAAAGTTTCGTTCAATTTAACGACAAATGCCTCGCTTTTGTCTGATGAGGTTATTAAATATTTTGAAAAAGAGAAGTTCTCGGTCATGGTCAGTCTTGATGGTCCGCAGGAGGTTCATGATAAGAACAGAACATTTGCGGATGGAAAAAGAGGTACATTTAATACTGTAATTGAACGGATTGAGAGGATAAGGGAGATTGCACCGGATTTATTAGCCAATGTTACGTTTAATGCAGTCTTAGATGATGAAAATGATTTTTCTTTGATCAACCAGTATTTTTCACAAGAGCCTATTATTAAAGACATATTTGTTAGTGCCAATTATGTGAATGAAACAAACAGGAAAGATAAAATAGTGCAAACTAATCAGAAAAATTATATAGAGATTAGTAACCAAAGATTTATCGGTTTAATGTATTTGATGAACAGAGTGTCAAGAGATAAAGTGTCAAAATTAGTAGTACGGGAGCTGTCAGATATAAAGGAGACAATTAGTAAGAGAAAAGTGTCTAAGAATGTAATGCAGCCAATAAATCATCCAGCGGGACCTTGTTTACCGGGGGTTCAAAGACCTTTCGTTAATGCATATGGAAAATTATTTCCATGCGAGAGAGTAAATGAAACATGTAAAGATATGTGTATTGGAAATATTTATGATGGGTTTGATATTGAAGCCGTAAAGCGTTTCCTTAATGTAGGGCAGGTTACAGAGGAAAATTGTAAACGGTGTTGGGCATTTAATTTCTGTACCCAGTGTGGGGTGACATCGGATAATGGTGAGAAAATTGCATCAGAAGCAAGACTGGAAAAATGTGAACGTGTTCGTAATCATGTAGACAATCTGTTAAAGGATTATATTGTATTAAAAGAGTGCGGATGTGATTTTACGCAATCTATATAATTTGGAGGGACTGAAAATGAAAGAGAAAGCTATTTTATTTCCATGTGACAGGGAGTTTTTGACACTTGCAGAGTATATTGAATTTGATAGATATGAGATAAGTGGGTTTTGTGTATTGGAAGATTCCAATGTTATTGAAAATGAAGTAGAAAATATTCCAGTTTTTGACATAGCAGATATTGACTACGGGTTATTTGATGATATTATTCTTATTGATAAAGCATACCATTCACATGCTTTTATAGAAGATAGTATTAGGCATGGAAAAAAGGTTATTGATGTTGCTGAAATTCAAAAAATCGGAAATGATAAATTTAATGACATATCAGAAGAACAAACCATAAATGTTCCAGTGGTTTTTGTAGCAGGCATTACTCATTATACAGAAAAATTTCATGTACAGCTTGTATTAAGAAAACACTTGTTGGATTATGGATATAAAGTTAGCCAGATCGGAAGCAAACAGTATAGTGAATTATTTGGCTTCCATTCTTTTCCATCATTTATGATTGAGCCTATGGATAATACAGAAAGGATACTCTTGTTTAGAAAATATGTAAAATATATTGAGCAGGAGGAACAGCCTGACATAGTTGTTATTGGCATTCCTGGAGGTATAATGGCAGTAAATAAAAAACATCACTTTGACTTTGGATTGACAGCATACATGGTTTCACAAGCGGTAGAGCCTGATTATACCATTATGAGTATGCTTTATGGCAAAAATTATACAAAGGATCAGCTAGAGGAAATAAATCAGACTTGTAGGTATAAATTCAATTTTGAGATTAATAGCTTTCATTTATCAAATGCCTTACTTGATCCGGCAAGTTTAAAGCATGAAAATCTGACTTTTATTAAAATGGGAAATAAGAAATACTTTAATAAAGTGGAGAGATTATATGATTTTTTAAATCCTGAAGATATGGATAAGGCATTTGAAGGTATGATTACAGAATTGACATCGTATAATGTCAATCAGATTTTTTGAGGTATGGTATGGATAAAGGTGTCAAAGTTGCAATTATAGATAATGGCATTAATGAGCTTCTTTTGGCAAAAGGGTTAGAAAAATCTGTAGCTGTTGAAAAAGGTATTTGCGTAGCTGATACAAAAAACATAGATCAGCAACAGTTCCAACATGGGACAAACTGTGCAATGATAATTGAGAAGTATTGTCCAGATTGTGATTTGATTAGTATAAGAATTTTAGATGAAAATGGAAAAGGTGGAGTTGCAAGTTTTCAACCAGCGTTGGATTGGTGTTATAAAAATCATATAAGGCTGATTAATCTAAGTTTAGGAACAGTAGACTTTCGGGATTGTGAAAAATTAAGATGCCTGATTAACGAATATGTTGCAAAGGGAATGATTATAATAGCGGCAACAGCTAATTCGGGCTTTGTTTCATATCCTGCCAGTTTTATGAATGTGATTGGTGTAGCAACTACAGACAGTCCATTAGACTATTGTAAAGATTATATGCAAATGGGTATAGATACTGTTGTACCGTCTGTACATGCAATTAAAATATATGATATGGAAATGAACACATCATTGAGTAACAGTTATGCAGCTCCATATATAAGCGCATTGATTGCTAATAAGTTAAAGGTAGATAGTACGTTAGATATAAAGAAGTTAAAGTTATATGCAAGTGAGCAAAGCCATTTGCAAATGGTAAAGGGGATATATGAGCCGGATTGGGTTTATAGGGCATATGTGTCGGGCAGAGGGACTACAAGCAGGGTAGAGTATTATTTTGAAACGGTTATAGGGACGTATGATGAAATACAGGGGAAAATAGACACTGTAATAGCCTATTCTATGGCAGAATTGGAAAATTTGGATATAAGCAATAAGCATTTAATATATCTTGGAAACGAGGATATTCATAATATAGATGTTCAGGGATTCATTTGGAGCAAGGAAACAAGACAACGACAGATTAAACATAATTATTATCAGGGACATGGTCTTGAAATTCCGGTAGTGATACTGGCAGTAGAAGATGCCATAGATAAGTTCTATGTACTCACGGAATTAAAGAGGGCATTTGCCATTGATGGTTATAATGCATATACGATAGGAATGGAGCCGGAGTGTGTATTATATGCATTAGAATATATGCCGGAGCCTGTATCAGATATTGGTGCTTGGAAAAATTTTATAGAAAGCCAGACTTTTTATAAACAGAGTGATTTGGTCATATGGTGTATACCAGTGGAAGATCAAGATAAATATATGAAAGTATATCCTGATTGTGACGTGCAGATCGTTCTTTACAATGAGGGAGATAATAATATAGTGGAGTTCTCCTTTGAGGGAGAAAAGGTGGAGAAAAAAATATCAGAACCGATTGACAGGAAAGATGTTGAGGAAATATATCATATTATAGAAACGAAACTGACGGAGGATGAAGATGGATAATAAAGAGGCTGTAAAGAGATTACTTCTGTTGTTGAACAGATACAGAAAAACAATCATTGTGATTGTCTGCTGTCTGTTTATTTCTACGGGATTGAATCTTTGTGTGCCGCTGATCAGTCAACGGATCATGGATGATGGTTTTATTGGTGGTAATAAGAAATTGCTAATCAAGCTGGTTTTGGCATCTATGGTAATTTATACTATAAATTCCCTTATAGATATAATTAAGGAAAAAAAACGTGTAGATATTTCGGCAAAGATACAGTATTTTCTTTCGGAACAGTCTTTTTCACATCTTATGAAGCTACGGGTTAATTATTTCAATAATACCAATTATGCGGAGACTCTGAACAATATTAACACGGATATTAACCAGATGACATCTATTGCTGACAGCAGCGTTTTTTTTGTGATTACGCAAGCGTTTAGCATGACAGGCGGCATTATTGGGTTATTTATCATAGATTTCAGAATGACAATACTGGTGCTTTTATTTATACCGATCAAGTGTATTGTGATGAAATATTTTGCAAAGAAACAAAAGCAGATTATGGATGAGTTCATAATAAGAAATCAAAAATATGCGAAATGGTTTGGAGATACTGTCGGAGGGGTACGGGAAGTTAAACTATTTAATATCTTTGATAAAAAACATGAGGAATTTACACATAATCAGAATGAAATTATAGAAAAGCAAAAGCAGATGAATATGTTAAGCCAATGGAATATTATCGTAGACAGTGTTATGGTACAGTTCCTTTCCACATTGTTATATATATTGGGTGCAAATTTGGTATTTGACTTAAAACTTTCGGTAGGTAGTGTGTTTGCTTTCATTACATATAGCGCTTATGTAACAGGACCGATTTCTGCAATCCTTAATATAGGATACCTTTTATCAGGGATTATTCCGTCAACTAAAAGATATTATGCGTTTATGGATTTAGAGGAAGAGTCGGATAGCGGAAAGACCTTAGATATGCGTTTTAATGATTTGAAATTGGAGCAGGTTTCTTTTGCATATGAAAAAGATAAATGTATTTTAAAGGGTATAGACATTTTGTTTGCAAAAGGCAGTAAGACCGCTATGATCGGGCGTAATGGTTCGGGAAAGACAACAATCATCAATCTTCTTACCAGAATGTATGAGCCGACAAGTGGAAAGATATTGTTAGGGGCAGAGAATGTTTCAGAACTGCCATTGTCAGCATACAGAAATATGGTATCTGTGGTAAGCCAGCAGATATACCTTTTTAATGATACGATAAGAAATAATATCTGTTTGTATAAACAGGTGGACGATGCAAGGATAGAAGTTGCTTGTATGGATAGTGGACTTGAAGATTTTATAAAAGAGGTTTCTTTGGATTATGTGGTAGGACAGAACGGGGCAATGCTTTCTGGTGGGCAGAAACAGAAGATAGCTCTTGCAAGGGCATTGATACATGACAAGCCGATTGTAATATTTGATGAAGCTACTTCAAACACGGATGCTTATTCAGAACAGCAGATCAATGGACTGCTGAATACGAAGCTAAAAGACAAAACAGTGATAGTGATAACACATAAGAAAGAGATATTGAGTAAAGTAGATCAGATTGTCGTGCTGAAGGAGGGAGTGATTGATGATACTGGGATATATGATGAGTTGATAGGTAAAAGTGATGAATTAAATATTATGATGGATAAAATAGATTGAGTATAAGAAAATCTTTTCAGAGTAGCAAGGCTTGTCTGAAAAGATTTTTTTGTGCCGTTTTCTGCTAAAACGGTTCATTTTCTGCAAGGGTAATTGAATTTAAAGAGAAATTTGTTATTATAAAATCAAGTAATTTTATCAAGGAGGATGATACTATGGCAATAGCAGGAGTAAGTGATTATACAAATACATATGCGGCAAACAGAACAAGTTACAGTACAAAAGGAAGTAGCGGGTTGAGCGGGACGGCTCAAAGCTATCTGAGTGACTTGAAACAGAAATATTCGGATGTAAATATTACGGTAGCAGATTTTAATAGCGAAAAACAGTCAGATGCCTATATGTTAGGTAGCCGTGGTTATAATAATGTGGCTATTTCAGCTAGTGTTGTGGAGAGGATGGCAACTGATCCGCAGACAGCGGCGAAGTATGAGAAAGTAGTTTCAGGTATGAGTGGAAATGCAGAGCGGATAGAAAAGTTTGCACAAGAAAATAATGATGAAATTCTTGGGGCTGGGGTTGTCATTGACAAGAATGGAAAAGTGTCATATTGGATGGTCGGCAGGAGTAAGGACACAATGGAAAATCCCGGCACTGTATATAAAGAAAAGGTGCAAAAGCAATTAGAAGAGAAACGAGCAAAAAAGAAAGAAGAAGAGAAGCTGAAAGAGAAAAGAATAATTAAGGCAGAAACAGCGGAAAAGTTATTGGAAAAGAGAAAAGCTGCCAAAGCCACGGAAGTTGTTTCTGCAGGGGATGTATCCAGTTTCGGAGCAGATGGGCATGTCAGAAAAGTTACAGAAGAAAAAAGGGTACAGATGGATATCACTGTTTAATTTGATATGTTATTTTTTAATGACATAAAAATTGTAGAGTAGGAGGTGAGATACATGAAGAAATTGGGAAAGAAAAGAACAGGTAACACTAATACTGTTCAGGCGTATGCATGTGGAGGCGCATTTTGTGTATGCAAGGCATGTGCGGCTGCTTCCGTTGATTCAATGCTCTATAATGGAACTAAGAGCCAGAACGATGGAACATTAATGATGATTGGCTGATTGTATGTCAGGAAGTAAGTGTACGAGGGGCTGCTGAATAAGCAGTCCTTTGTAACATATGGGAGGAATAATGGAAAGTACAACAAAGAAATTAAACTGCCATTTGTTTAGAGCTTGTGGAAAATATTATGTATATGATGTTCCAAAGAATGTCATATTGAAAGTGAATAGAGATACCTATAATGAAATTAAAGAGTTAAGTATAGGGGAACAGAGCGATTATAAAGGGGACAATAATACAATTAAGGAATTGTTGAGTGAAGGTTATTTGAGTTCACAATACATTGAAATAATAGAGCATCCCATGACAAGGAATATAGAGAGTGCATTAGATAACAGCTTACATATGCTTACACTGCAAGTAACGCAAAATTGTAATTTGCGTTGTAAATATTGTGTATACTCTGGAAGCTATATTAACCGAAAGCATAATAATAAGAGAATGTCTTTTGAAACAGCAAAAAAAGCAATTGATTATTATATTTTACATAGTTCACAAATGCCGAAATTGCGATTTGGTTTTTATGGTGGTGAGCCAACTTTGGAGATGGAACTAATCCGTAAATGTGTTTCATATATCAACGGATGTTCATTGGGAAAGCCAGTTGAATATAATTTAACAACAAATGCAACTATTCTTAATAGGGATATTATTCAATTTTTTATTGATAATCATTTCTATTTAACGATAAGTTTGGACGGATCTAAAGAAATACAAGATAAAAACAGAGTCTATGCAGAATCAGGAAAGGGAACTTTTGACAAGGTTATTGAAAACATTGGCTGGTTAAGAAAAGAGTATCCAGATTTTTTGCAGCGGGTTCATTTTAATATGGTTATGGACCCGGTAGATGGATATAGTATTTCCAATGAATTTTTTATGAAAGATGAAAGGGTAAAGGGTATTGAGGTAAATGCTTCGCAAAAAAATGATGTTAATTATACAGAAGAAATAGCAAAAACGCCAGAGTATTATATGAATCGTTCTTATGAGCAATTTAAGGCGATTTTTGATTATTACAGAAATATTGAAGAAGTTTCACCATTGGTAAATGGTTATTTGGGTGGAATAAAGAATAATATTGCAGATATGTTAAAGGGAGACGAGTCTGGCTATAAAATTGGACATCCGGGCGGTCCCTGTGTTCCGGGATTACAAAGGTTATTTGTAAACGCTGACGGAAACTTTTATCCATGCGAAAGAACGAATGAAGATTCAGCGATGATGATTATTGGTAATGTAGAACATGGAATAGATATAGATAAGGCAAAAACATTGTTAAACGTTGGAAAGATTTCAGAGAGTGTGTGCAAAAGGTGTTGGGCATTCCGATTTTGCACTTCATGTGCGGTTTATGCAGAAGATAAGGATAAATTATCAGTAGAGAAAAGGCTGTCTCGTTGTGATTCAATTAGGAGGGCTGTAGAAACAAATTTTAGGGAATATTGCATATTGAAAGATATGAAAATGGATTTTGAAGAATTGGAGGAAACAGACTAATGAAAAAGGTATTGCTTTTTCCATATAATTATAATTGCTGTGAAATTTTAAGATATAGGGATATGCTTATAGACTATGAAATAATAGGAGTCTTAGCACCGTCTGGTTGGGGAGTAAATGGGAAAGACGCAGGAATAGTGGATGGTGGAAAGGATATAGGAGTTAATATTCTTGAAACCATAGATTACGAACAGGAATTTCAAGGAGTTTTGATAGTTGCCGATTGCACTAATGCAGAAATAGAACAGGCAGTGTTAATTTATGCAGAAGATGCGATTAATCATGATAAAGAAATTATTTTTGCAACCGAAGTTAGTGATAAGGTAAAGGAACTGTGTTCTAACAAGTCGGAGCAGATAACTTATTTAATTGATAAACAGCCAATTATTAAGCACAGATGGAAGCTGTTGCAAATAAATACGCCTATTGTGGTAATTGCTGGTTTAAATGAGCTTACCCACAAATTTAAGATACAATTAGAAGTGAATCAATACTTTAGGAAGCAGGGTTATACGGTAAGTCATATAGGATCAAAGCAATATGGGGAACTTTTTGGCATTCACTCTTTTCCTGATTTTATGTATTCTGATTTGAATGAAACAGAAAAAATATATTGTTTTAATAAATTTATAAAGGATATAGAAAAGCAGGAACAGCCGGATATAATAATTGTTGGTGTACCGGGAGGGATAATGCCTTATAATGAGAAGTTTCCGGGGTATTTTGGAATTACCATGTTTGAAGCAATGCAGGCAATAAGACCAGATGTATTAGTTATGAGTTGCTTATATGAAAATTATAATGCGGAATATTTTAAAAACTTAGCAACGGGCATTCGCTATAAGTATGGTATAGATGTAGATGCGTTCAATATATCGACTTTTCAAGTTGATACCAATGAATCGGAACAGAGCAGGTTTCTACAATATTACAAGGTTACTTATAATGAGGTGGCTAAACTTATTAATTCTTGTGTTGAAAGTGAAATACCAATTTTTAATATAATGAATGGAACTGACGGACAGAAGATTGCGGAACTGGTTCTTGATAAATTACAAGAATACAGTGAGGCGGAGTTGGTGTAGGGAGTGGTAATATGCAGAATTATATTGAGGAAAAGGTGTTTAATATATTTAGAGAATATCTATTCCGTGATCTGACTAAATGCGAAAATCCTCTATCAGAGAGCATATTTGGAGAAAAAATCGCATTACTTCCAGCAGAGGCATATTTTTTCTTGCTTAAAATAGAAGAAGAATTTTCAATTAAATTTTCAAATGATGTTGTGATTGAAAGAAGATTTAATTACTTAGGGGATATTGTGGAAGAGATAGGTAAACGTTTGGATAAATAATTTGGGGTAGGGATAAGAGTAGAATATAACTAATAGGCATGTGCTAAAGCATACCCGTAATAAAGAACTAATAAGCTAAATTAGATATAAACGAAGTGATAGTTATTGTTGACAGTTTTGTAAACAGCTAATCAAAAAAAGTCTTATAAGAGGATTGTATATGAAAAAGGTGTTATCAATTATTTTGTGTATAGGTTTGTGCATAATTAATGTTATGCCCGTATTGGCAGAAGAAGTATCTAAAGAGCCTTATGTGACAGTAGAGGAGTATAACATGTCAATATATTCGTCAAATTATTTTGTTGGTCCAACGATACGGCTAAATTCAACATTTGGCTCCGAATCTGGACATCAAAATATTTCAACAGGTTCTGCGAGTGGCAATATTTCTTCTATTATTTTAAATGTCCGTGCAGGAGGTGATCCATTTAAATTATATCTGCAAGCTCCTGACGGAACTCTGTTTTGGAGTGTTATTGATACAACTGGTGTTATAGGCGTAGATAACTTTAATGGTAAAAATTTGTCTGGAACTTGGGTTGTATGGATAGAAACATTAGGAATTGCATCAACAGCATCAATATCAGTGAGAATAAATTATAGTTAATAGAGCAGAACAAGTATATTAGCAAGTTGTTATCGAAAAAAATACAGATACGCATGATGAATATTAATTCTATTTTGTCATGTGTATTTTTTTCCTTACCTTTTGTTAGTTCCCTGCGGTTTTGCAGTAGGGAAAGTTATATTGGATGATAAATTTTTTACATAGATTTGTATTTAAGGGATATATGCGATGGGTGATCCAGTATAATATATTCCTAAAAAGTGAATACGGCAGCTTACGAGTACACAAATCGACATGGCAGGTCGGTGCGGTGTACTCTTTTTTTTGCTACTGTCGAAAATTGCTGATTTATCAAGACATATACATACGAAAGTCGAAAAGGGGACCACCTGCAGATTCTTCATTTCACAAATAAATTAAAAGAATGGAGAATCAGAAAATGAATGATATAAAATATATTATTGCCGATAATGTGAAATTATACCGTAAAAAACAAAATTTAACACAATTTGAACTAGCAGAGAAAGCGGAGCTTTCAGTTGATTCTATAAAGCGGATCGAAAATGGGAGCAGAACAATGTCGTTAGAAAACTTTATGAGAATTGCAGATGCATTGGCTGTTCCTCTCTTATATCTCTTATATGAAAATCTAAATGAAATTCCCATAACAGAACGTATTCTAAATGTCTTAAACAATAAAAGTGGAAAACAGCAGGAATATTTAGTACATATGCTTGAAGAAATGTCATTTGGTTTGGACAAGCTCTTATAGCAAATGTAGGAAAAACGAAAAAGGTGTATAGGGGGTTCTATGCGCCTTTTTTGCAAGACATATTGTAGTATGAAATTTTAAACAGTAATAAAAATATTTTTGTTTTTCCTAAAAGTGAAACCAAATTCTTACAAGTATCGTATTGATGAAAAATTTGAGCAGATAGGATTTGGAGGAATGGACGAAAAGAGCATACTAAGGAAACTTCGGAACAGAGATGAAAAAGCATTTGAGGAAATAATTGATTTGTATAGTGCTTATATCACTGCCATTGTCAGGAACCTATTAAGCTCAAAAGGAACAAAAGAAGATGTAGAGGAGGTGGTTGCAGACACATTTATTGCATTGTGGAATACGGCTGAAAGAATCAACTATGAAGAATACAGCAGCATCAAAGCATACATAGCAGTCATTGCAAGGAATAAAGCCAAAGACTGGCTAAGAGCCGCCAAAGTGCAGAATTTACGGTTAATGGATGATATTCTGATAATTGACAACAGCATAGAACAGATTATCGTCCAAAGAGAGCAGCAGAGAATTATAGCAAAAATTTTGAAACAATTAAAGCTGTCAGACTGGAAGATTTTTGTAGCTTACTATTACCAGTACAAAAAAGTGGATGAGATTGCGCAGGAGCTTCATATGAATCCCCAAACAGTAAAAACCAGACTGCGGCGAGGAAGAGAGGTGCTTAAAAAATTTCTGATTAAAGAGGGATATGGAAGTAATGCAGATTAGAATAAGTGATATGCTTGATAATGCTTCAGAGTTAATCGAAGAAAGCAGTGAAGCCGGATATTCGGTCAATAGTGACAGGATAAAGAAGATTGTGTTTTCAGAGATTGGCTGTATGCTTATTTTGACCAAAAGTAATAAAGACAGATGTAAGAAAGATAAGGAGAACAACATGAGAAAAAAGGTATTAAGAATTATGAAATGGATATTCCTGATTTTATTGGGAGTTGCTGCAGCATTGATGGTTTGGAACTTTTTCTGCAAGAAAGCAGAGCAGTCTAAAATCGAAGCTGCATATGGAAAAGCTATTGAAGTGGATGGGCATAGTATGGTGGTAGATGTAAAAGGAGAAGATAATGAAACCACAATCATATTATTGCCCGGTTGGGGATCTGCTTCACCAATCCTAGAATTTCTTCCATTGGCGGAAGAACTGTCAGAGGATTTCCGGGTTATTACCATAGAACCGTTTGGATATGGGCTTTCGGATAGAGTTGGAACAGAACGGGAAATTGGTGTTGTTGTGGAAGAACTGCATGAATGTACCCAAAAGTTAGGCTGTGATCAGTATTATTTGATGCCGCACTCGCTTTCTGGTTTGTATTCATTATACTGGGCAAATGCTTATCCGCAGGAAGTAAAGGGATTTATAGGAATTGATCCGTCTGTTCCCAAACAGTCTGATGAAGAACCACTCCCTATTAGCATGGTAACGCTGAACAAGCTCGTGGCGTATTTTCAAAAAGCAACGAATATATTGGGAATTACCCGGCTATGCTCCATAGCACGTCCGGAAAATGCAATTTATGCAGATACTACCTATCCATATTCTGAAAGAGAATTAGAAGTATTCCGTATTTTATCTATGGATTTCGCATATGGCAAAGATATTATGAATGAAATAAAACATATGGAAGATAATCTGGAGTCTGTAAGGAATATGAAGTTTCCTGAAAATATCCCGGTATTGCAATTTGTTTCAGGAGATAATTGTGAGCTGTTGGAATCATGGGAGACGCTGCATAAAGAAGTCATTACAGAAACAGATAAGAGTGAATTGCTGCGGCTGGATGGCGGGCATTATCTGCATTTTGAGAGAAAGCCGGATGTTGTTGAAAAAGTAAAGGAATGGATACAGAAAGTAGAGGAAGGCTTTTAGTCCTTTTGCTCCGTTTTCTGCAATATAAAGCCATTTTCTGCAAAGGTAATGCGATTGAAATATTTTTTTGTTATTATAAAATGAGTACAAAAGATATTTTATGCATATAGGTTTACACAGTGGTTAAACTGTTTATATAAATTCAGCATGATTTTGAGACTTTTATTTATGGGAAATGTGACTTATACACATTGCGGCAATAAACTAAGGAGAGTGTGAAATGGATAAATATAAAGAGTTAATAAGTATTTTTTCGGAGGTTCTCGAAAAATCTAAGGATTACCATATTGCGTATATATATCAAGTGGGTTATGTGTCTTTAATCGGTTTATTAAACAAAGAGGAAGAACAGAACTTGTCAATGATAGTTGATGAAATATTTTCTTCGCCGGAGTGCATGGCTGAAAGTTTGCTGCGTAATTGGCGCTGGCAGTGGTTTTATGAAAATAAAGATCTATTGCCACGGAAGGATTATGATGATATTTGCCAACTTGATTATGAAGTGCCAGATTGTTTGAAAGAGCAGTATAAGCAGGTCATGTTAAGCTGGCAGGATAAAATACAGGCTGTCTTGCAAGAAGAAAGTTAAGGCTGCCTGTATATCAATCGTCCGATCAGGGAAGTAGAGAATATAAAAGTAAATACGATTGCTTGAAGAAACATATATCTTGTGTTTTGAGTGAAAACGAAGAACAAAGCCAATAAAAAGCTGATAAGCATAGTAAAATGGGTTCTTTTAATGAAAGTGCGGTTATCCTGGGCATCTACTTCCCGATTTGGATGGTCAACAGGTCCTATGATCAGAATTAGAATGGCAGCAAATATGTATAGCGCAAAAGCAATAAGAAGTGGCATTGTTAAATATTTTACTGCCAACAGGGTAGAGGTGAGTATGAGACAGGAGCCTATAAAACAGGCAAAATATGTTTTCATATGTACACCGCCGCCAAATGAGCGCATAGGGATAAAAAGCAGGAAAAAGAAGATACATTCCGGCAGCATACCAAGAAACAGGGCGATTATGATGCTGCATATGGTACTCACGGATAGCTCTAAAAAGCACTGAAAACCATATTGGTAAATCTCGATCAAATCCTCAGTAATAATTCCTTTCTCAAGTATATAATGCGCTAATTTTGTTGCTAAATGTTCCATGACAACTCCTTTTTTAGATGTTGAAAAGCAATAATATTTTTATCTGTTACTCTCGGAATAAGAACCATACATAACAACTATCACCTGAAATACATTGTTATTATCTGTTATTTCCATTTGCCCCTGATAATTTTTGATAGCATGGCTTATTGATGAAAGTCCAAGACCATGATATATAGTATTGCTTTTGGTAGTGAAGTAGTGACCGATATTATCCTTTTTACGCTTTGTCTTGTAATTGTTTCTTATGATTAGCTGAAAAACTTCCTTTGTATAAGAAATATCAAGGTATATAAATTTCTTCTCATCTTTTATATCCCGGCAGGCGTCCAATGCGTTTTCCATTAAGTTCCCTAAAATTATAGCTAAATGTCCGCTCTCAAACGGAAGGGATGCGGGGATAAGAACATTGATATTAAACTGAATATTATTATTTTGCGCTAAGGTATATGCGTGGTTTATTAAGGAATCTACGACTATATTACCACTGCGGGAAACTTCTGCCATACGATCTTCAACACCTACATCTAACAGTTGTAATATGTATTTCTCCGCTTCGTTTATCTGTTTTGCTTGAACCATTCCGAGCAGTCCTGAAAGATGCTTTTTCAAATCATGCCGGATTCTACGAATTTCGAGATAGAGACTTTCACGTTCTTCTGCCTGCTGACGGCAAAGATCAAGTTGCTGTGCATACAGGCGGTTTTGTTCCCGCAGTTCGGCATCCCGGCTTATCCAATCGTAGACCTCAAAGATAACATAGTTTACAACGAGAAGCAAAAAGCTGGCAGTGGCAGAAAATATAGCATATTCGCTATGAATATCTGCAATTAGAAAGATATGGTGCATGATATAAATGCTGCTAAATGGTATCAGAAGAATAATCAAAAAATAATGCAGTGGAATTTCAGAGTAATGATTATCTTTGATACAGTGGCTTATAACAACTGATAAAAGCAGCATACACATTTTGGAGATGAAGCTCCCGGCATCTTGAAGCGTTCCTGCGTTAAAACCGACAGTTCTTAATATCATCATAATGATAACTTCCACCAGCATCCATACAGTACATATCAATATGGAGAATATACACCGCTGCGTCAAGTTTCTCTTACGGGTAGAAGAAGCAATCAAAAATATCAGCAGAACATTTCCAAGCAATAGCAGATGGGGTGGGAAAGCAATGCCAATATTGTTTATAGAGAGAAATACATAATATATGCCCCATTCTATGTAACTTTCTAAATGCTGTTTCCCTTGTCCCCAAAATATTTTCATGTATTTTTGTATAATGAGAAGATGGAGCAGTGGCAAAAGTAGCTCTTGTATTAGTGTTAAATATTCTGTCATTCTTCTATGACCGCCTTTCCACCCGCAATTTTGCAAAGCTGTTGGCGCACTTCTTTTTGGCGATCTTCACTGATTTTCAATTCTACTTCTTTTCCAATATAGCTGATGGTAATATTAAAAAAGTTCATCTTTTTTATGTAGTCGTAATTTACTAAAAAGGACTGGTGAATACGCAGAAAATATTGCCTGCTTGCTGCCAGCTCTTTTTCAACATTGTTGAGTTTTCCATAAAAGTATTCATTAGATCCATCTTTGAGATGAACATAAACAATTCTGTTATTGCTTTCAAAATAAACAATGTCTTTTACAGACACTTTCCGAATTTCTTTGTTGAACGTAAACTGATAGAATACCTCTGTTTCATTGATGCGTTTACAGGATTCTTTAAAGTAGCGGGAGAACTGGGCATGATTTAAAGGTTTTGAAAGAAAGCGGAATGGTTCCACTTCAAATAATTCCTTTAAGTATTTATCATAGCCTGATACATAAATTAACAATACAGTCCTGTCTATTTTACGAATGCGACGAGCAGCAGTTATTCCGTCAACCTGTTCCATTTCTATGTCAATAAATATAAGTTCGTAGTGATCGCCGTTCTGAATACTTTTCAGTAGATTTTTTCCGTCAGAGAATACTTCTGTATCTACACGGATTCCTAACTGTTGGCTTTCCTGAAGCACCAAAGTTTCAAGTTCTCCGGTAAACTGTGAATCATCATCACATATTGCTATTCTTAGCATTCTTATCCACTTCCTTTGCAGATACTTCCTCGCTCTCTTTTTGCGCCTGTTCTAAGCGCTCAAGTACGCAGCGAAGTGTCTTTTGGTTAATTTCGGACAACTTCTGATAGCGTAGAACAATATCATAGCATTTATCCATTTCCTGATTCATGCGGTATTGTCCGTTATAATCACGTTTGGTATCAGAAATTCCAAGTATGTAGTCGGTAGTAACATTAAAGTGGTCTGCAAGTTTTATCAGCGATTCAGAAGGAATGTCATAAGCGTGGGTTTCCATTCTGCTTACCGCTTGCTGAGTAGTACAGATTATTTCAGCAAGAGCCTCTTGTGACATGTTTAAACTCTTTCTTAGTTCACGAATACGATTTTCTGCCATATATATAACTTCCTTTCTGATAATATTTTTACACAAAGAGTAGAAATATGCTAACAACTATAAAATGTAAATGAAATACTCGTATATCGGTAAAGCAAATATAAGGATTGAATATTAGTTTGAGTACGATTACAAAGGAAAAATTACATGCTGTGTCGGAATTTCAACATATAAAATGAAAAATGTACAAAATAAGGTATTATACTATCATTGAATTATAAAAATTGGAGGTGCATGATATGTTAGGTAATAATAAGAAAAATTTTACAGCAGCAATTTTGGAAAAGGTGGCACGCAGTTCTGTAAAAGTAGCAGCGGACAGTAGATGTATGTATTGTCTGCACCAGCCTAAGCAGCCGACAGGAATTAAGAAATTTTCCAGATAAGTAAGCTGGCATACGGAAGAAAATACTGCCATATATGTGAGAACTCATATGTATGGCAGTATTTTGGGAAAAAGGTAGTTTCTTTTTATCATTTCAGTTTTGTCAACTCATTTCCACTGTATTGAACTAAAAAAATATACAGTAAGTAATCTGTACGGAAGAATATGAAAACACACGAATGACATTCGATATTTGAAATTCATGCGTGTGTTTTCATACGCAAATTTAGGACAGGGGCATACTGAATATTTTAATATTAATAGCATATGGGAAAGGAAGATTTCTCGATTTAACAAAAAAGCACAGAGGAGAAAGAATACATATGGAAGGGCATGTCCTGACATAATGTATTCTTTTTTTTATGCCTGTCGAAATATACAATTTCATGTCTGGGTTTGTATCCGTAGTCCTCCATGTAGTTCTTCATTTCAAAAATAAATAAGAATGGAGAACAAATAAATGAAGGATATAAGATATATTATTGCGGACAACGTGAAACTATACCGGAAAAAAGAAAATTTAACACAAGCAGAGCTTGCGGAACGGGCGGAGCTTTCACTGGATTCCATAAAACGGATTGAGGGTGGAAAAAGAACAATGTCATTAGAGAACTTTATAAGGCTTTCGGATGCACTCCGTGTACCGTTATCATTTTTTTTGTATGATCAGGCAGATATATTGTCAGAAACAGAGCGGATACGCTGTATATTAGATGGCAAAAATGAGAAGCAAAAGGAATATCTATTACATATACTACAAGAAATGGCAAAAGAAATGGACAAGCTATCTTAAAGACGTTCGGCGTATAGGGTTTCTATACGCCCGCCTTATATAGTGAATAGTATTAAAGTAGGAAATTATAGTAACTCAACATTATGAGGAAAAGGGAAAAATTACATGTTAATTCGTAAAAATTACATTAAGACATTTTTCTGGTTTTTTTGATATATTATCTATCTATAAACATTTACACGGAAAAAGATTGGAGTGAAAAAATGAATAAAGATGCTGCGATACAATTTTTAGAAAAAATTAGTGGGGATAAGAATTATTCACGCTTTGGTAGATGCTTCAAAACAAAAGCCAAGAACTATTTTTATGATACAGGCACAGGAAAAGTATGTGAGTGTGAGGCGAATGAGTATAAGTTATTAGAAACTTTAATCAATAAAAATGATTACTCCACTGTAGTCAGGATGCTTGATAACCCGGAATATCTTGATGCGATGAAAAATATTAGGGAATTATATGAAAGTGAAAATATGTTTCAGGATCGTGGAATTTCATTTTTTGAGTTTCCTAATGAGAAGGATATTGATGATGGTACAGAAAAGGGTGTCCGGCAAATTATTTTGGAAGTTACGGAACAGTGCAATTTGAGATGCAAATATTGCATATATAATGAAGCGTTTGAAAGAAATAGAAATTTTTCTGCAAAAAACATGGAATGGAATGTAGCAAAAAGAGCATTAGATTTTGCAGCATTACATAGTCAGGAAAAATTAACCATAGGCTTCTATGGAGGAGAACCGCTTTTGAGATTTCCTTTAGTGAAACAATGTGTTGATTATGCAAGAAAAATAATGTCTGACAAAGAAATAATATATTCGTTTACAACCAATTTAACGCTTGTCACAGATGAGATTGCAAATTATTTGGCGGCTCTTGAAGATTGCAGTTTGCTGGTTAGCTTAGATGGTCCTATGGAGGTACATGATAAGTTTAGGATAAATACTAATGGTGTAGGGAGCTTTGAAGCAGCAATGGCAGGCTTAAAAAAATTAGTAAAGGCATTTGGCAACAGGGCTGAAAAATGTATTTCTATTAATACGGTAGTATGTCCTCCATATAGTATCGAAAAAGTAAATGAGATCAGCAATTTCTTTGATTCCCTTGAATGGTTGCCTTCAAAAACTGTTCGCAGACTATCTTATGTTAGTCCGGATAGCTTAAATGAAAAAGATTTAGAGGGATATAAGGAAATTAAGGAGATGACAGATGAAGAATTTTATAAACAGCCTGACGAGGTAATAGATCCCATCGGGGAGTGGGCTTTTGCAAAGATTAATCAGTCAAAATTGACAAGAGAAAATAGCGGCATATTTGGTGACTTTATTCAGAATGACTTTTTGCGCATTCATAAACGCTGGCTTACAAAGGAACCATTAGATTTTATGCCTATGCATGGCTGCTGTATTCCGGGAATGAGACGGCTTTATTGTACAACAGAAGGAAATTTTAAAGCTTGTGAAAGAATAGGAAACTCTCCATCTATTGGAAATGTTTATGATGGTATATCAAAACATGATATTTATGAAAAGTATGTAAAGGAATATGGAGAAAAGGTTGCGCCATTATGCGCAGAATGTTGGGCTAAAAATATCTGTTCATTGTGTTATATTACCTGTTTTAATGAAAATGGGGTTGATATGAAACGAAAGGAGATAAGTTGCATGTCGTCAAGAAACACTTGTGAGCGGAGACTTGTACATTACCATGAATCCCTTGAACGTGATCCTGATAGCTTGGATTTTTTGAATGAAGTAAAAATGCAATAAGATATCAACTCTTTTGAGTTTTGATAAATATTTATGGAAAGGAGGACAATCCTATGAAATTGGTTAATCCGGTTGGGAGAGAGGCAACAACTCTTGGTACAGAAGCGAATTACGAAACAAGGAGCGGATGTACATGCAGCTTATGGTTGATGAGTAGCTATTATACCGATTCTGGTTGCGGTTGCTTCTGCATAGGCAATGATGATCAGCTGTTCAAATATTCTGACAATGCGAAGAATTAAGAGCTGATGCTGGCACAAGTGGAGTATCTCTGGGGTTTTCCCAGAGATACTTTATTATTAGATGTATTCTTTTGGATATATGCTTAAATTATTAGGAGAAATGATAATGTTTAATAAGGTAAAAACATTTTGCATAGAAGTAAAAGATATATTGAAACTTTTGATAATGAGTTCCAAAACTAATACACTTTTTTTGATTATTACGAATATCATTAGTGGTTTGATGATCCCGCTAGGAATTATGGTATGGAAATATTTTATTGACAGTGTAGTAGCATCAATAACAACTAAAGTTATTTTAACCCCTGTTTTGATTCTTATTATTCATTATGCTGTAGAGGGAATAAATAATTTTATTATGCACATAGAAGAATATTTTGAGCAGATGGAATTTGATTATGTAAATAAATATGTAACATCTCTTACAATAAATAAAACAGCTAAACTTGAAATGAGATATTTTGATAAAAAAGAAAATTATGATATGATCCAAAAAGTTAATATGGAGTCTACTCAACGATTAATAAACATTTTAAATATGACAATGATTTTTATCCGTAATGTGGTTACGTTAGCAGGAATTATTGGGGTTCTTTTTCTTTTAAACGGATGGATTATATTATTTTGTATTATTGTAAGCATTCCGGCTGCTGTCGTAAGTTTTAAGATGTCTGGTAAGCAGTATAAAATATTCAATGGACGAATTGAAGATTTAAGGAAAATTGCAGAGGTAAAAAATATACTTATTAATTACGAGAACATAAAAGAACTTAAAATTTATAGATTAGGCAAATTCTTAGAAGAATATACTCTTAAACTGAACAATAAGTTTATAGGACAAAATAAAAGTGTTAGAAAAAAATTTGTTAAGGATATAAGTTTATCAGAAACGCTTCAATTGACAATTTTATATCTTTTAAAGTTGTATGTAGTTTTTAAAGTTATATATAGTAATATGTCTATTGGGGATTTGACATTGTTTGTTAGTGCCATAGATAATTTCTATAATTGTATTTCGTCGATGTTTAGAGCTATTATAAAATTATATGAAAATGGATTATACATAAAAGATCTGAATTATTTCTTGAGTATTCCAATTCAAGATGACGATACAGGATTAGTTTTTAATAAAAATTATGTTAAAATAGAATTTAATCATGTGTATTTTAGATATAGTGATTCAGAAGAGTATGTCCTGGAGGATATATCTTTTTGTATTGAAAATAAAAAATCTTACGCTTTTGTGGGGATAAATGGTGCCGGAAAAACTACAATGGTTAAATTACTTCTTCGGTTATATGAGCCGACAAAGGGGAATATTACTATTGATGGAGTAGATATTAAAGATATATCTATAGCTGATTATTGGGAAAATATAGGTGTTGTATTTCAGGAATTTATCCAATATCCATTTGATGTTAAACATAATATTGGATTTGGATGTGTGGAAAAAATGTCTGATACTGAGCTTATAAAAAATGCAGCAAAAAAAAGTGGAGCATATGATTTTATTGAAAAATTAAAATATGGATTTGATACGAATTTAAAAAAAGGGTGGGATGAATCAATACAACTATCACTTGGTCAATGGCAGAAAATAGCAATTAGTCGTGCATTTATGCAGGAGTTTCCAATACTTATTTTAGATGAACCGACAGCATCTGTAGATGCGAAAACAGAATACGAGTTGTATAATAAATTGAAAACACTTATTACAAACAGAACTTGTATACTTATATCACATAGATTTTCAACTGTTAAGTTAGTTGATACAATCTTTGTAATTGAAAATCATAAACTTGTAGAAAAAGGTTCACATCAAGAACTATTAGGAAAGAAAGGAGTATATGCTACTTTATATAATATGCAGGCTGAAGCATATGAGGATGATTGTGAAGGATAGAATAAATAGAGAGGTAATAAATAATTTAAGTTGTTATTGTAGAGAAATCAATATGCCAAATTTTCAAATAGCATTAGTTATCAAGTCTGGTTCTATGAGTGAAGAGGTGGGACAGTCTGGTATTGCACATTGCTTAGAACATATGAATTTGTTATGGGATAAACATGAACAAGATGAGTATTTTTATGGTCACGGTTATACAAATTACTTTGAAACGGTTTATATTTTAAATTGTAGAATATGCGATTATGAAAGGGCAATACAGATAATAGATAACATTATTTCAGGAGTATATATTAATCAAGCTTCATTGGACGAGGCTAAAACTGATGTTATTAAAGAAATAAATGAAACTCATAATAATGATTTTGAAATTTATAAATATTTGTTTGATAATGAACTTTTAATGCAAAAAGTACCTGTTGGCAAAGCAGCAGATGTATGTGGATTATCTTTAGAGAAAATTCGTAGATTTTATTTGGAAAATTATGTAAGCAATAACATGGTAATTTGCATTGTGTCACCATTACAAATAGCAAAATATGCAAAAACGCTAAAGAAGTACTTTAAATCAGCTTTAAATAAAGAGTTAATTGCTCTAAATAAAAATTGCCTCCAAACAAATAAATGTATATTGATTTTGGAGAAGCACAATACGGGATATGAGATATTATTATATAAGCACATTAATCTTGACAAATGGCTGCCGGATGAATTTAGAACAGGTTATGATTTTTTCCTAGACATACAAAGAAAGAAGTTGTTTGATTATCTTTCATTGGATTATGAGATAATGGGAATTACCTGTTCCCTTAAAAAATTTTTTCAAGAGAATAGAATATTAAAAATTCGCATTGTACTAAAGGATGAGTGTACAAATATTTTAGATATAGTGCCAAAAGTTTTATATTCAGAGGTTGAGACGTGCCAGATTAACAGCATAAAATCTCAATATGGAGAATATATAAAAAATAAAAAAATATTTTTAAAACATGAAGATTTCTTAAAAGAATGTATAGATGAAGTATTAGGTGTAGAAAAGGTTACATCTATTGATGCTGAAAGACAAATTTTAAACGATTTACTGGATTTATCTGAACAAGAAATAAAAGATTACTTACAAAAAATGTTTTCAAATATAAGCATCGTTAGGATTAGCAATTTGTAAATTAAGTATTTCCTTCTTTTTTTCTCCGCAGCTTACTGTGGAGAAATTTACTTTATTCTATAAAAATCCAGTAATTTGTATTTGCCTATTTTAAACGAATTGGTTACAATAAAGGGAAGCATTTGATATAGAAGAGGTGGTGATAGAAAATGATACGTGTTGCTGTCTGTGACGATGAGATCGGGACTTGTTCTGATATAGAAAAAATGATTTTGGATTTTGCGAAAAGCCATGCATTGCAGATTGAGACGGAGGTATTTTATTCTGGCGAAACACTATATTGTTCGATTCAAGATAATTGTATATTTGATATCGTGTTTCTTGATATTCAACTGTTTCAGCTAGATGGAGTTCAGGTAGGAAAACAAATTAGGGAACAATTAGGAAATGAAAATATTAGCATAGTATATATTTCATCTAAAGATACTTATGCGATGAGTTTATTTCAGGTAAGACCTTTGGATTTTCTCATTAAACCTATTACAGAGGAAAAGATTGTTGCAACGTTGGAAAAATTTATGCGATTGAATGAAACAAAGAAAAATACTTTTTATTTCAATATAGGAAAATCTATTTATAAATTGTATTTAGATGAAATTCGTTATTTTGCCTGTAATGGGAAGAAAATTGAAATATATACAGGAAATGGGATGACAGAATTTTATGGGAACATGCATGAGGTAACAGAACAAACCATAGGAAAGGGATTTTGGGTCATTCATAAATCTTTTGTCGTGAATGCTATGTATGTTGCGGCTTACCACTATGATTCTGTTCAAATGATTGATGGTATGGTGTTGCCAATCAGTCAAAAGTATAGGAAAGCTATGAAAAATTGTTTGACTGAGTTGTATAGGAAGGGGTGAATTTGTTGACACTTTTATATATGATTATCTTGATTTTTGATGCTATACATATTTTTATACTAATGCGGTTTTGCCATAATTACATTGGCGTGTATCGTGTCAGCAGAAAGATTTTCGGCATTGTATTTGCTGTATATTGGGTATTGAGTAGTTACATAAGGTTTTTGCCGGTTTCAAAAAAATTTTCAGCTACTAATTCAACCCTGATAATTGCAGAGTTTATATTCTTGTTTGCTGTTTCCTTTTTGTATCAAGGGAAAATGATTCGTCGATTTATTATTACGTCTATTCTACCAATCCTATTTTGGGGTGGGGAACGTACAATCACATTAGTTCTTTTTCATACAACACAAATTAGGAATGAACAATATTTAATAAGCACCATAATTACAACAATCCTTTTTGGTGTGTTGGAGATTGTTTTAGAAAGGGTAAAAATATCAAGGCAAGAGCAGGAGCAGGAATTATTAAAACAAGAAATTTGTATTTATGAAAATCAATTTGAAATTATTCATCAATCACAAAAAAATATTTGTTCTTTAAAGCATGATTTAAAGCACCATATTAAGATGTTGGCTGATCTGATATCCAATGATAAGAAAGAAGCTGCGTTGGAATACCTTTCTGATATGGGTGCTTTTATGGAAAACAGCGAGGAATATATTTGTTCTGGAAATGAAAGGATTGACAGTATACTGAATTATATGATAGCGAAATCCAAAGCAGAAAAAATCAATACAGACTGGAAAATTTTAATTCCGGAATATTTAGATATTTCAACATTTGATATTAATGTTATATTGAGCAATCTTTTTGATAATGCCCTAAATGCCCTTTCTAAAGTTGAAGAACCTCATTTGTATATCTTGATGAAGTATGATCGTGGTGTTCTTTGTATTAGCGTACAGAATAATTGTGTAGATGCACAGCTAGTTGATAGAAAAAACTATTTAACAATTGATATTAATAATGGGCACGGATATGGTTTGAAAAATATACAGCGAATTGTGGATAAATATAATGGAAATTTGTCTACTGAATATAAAGATGGAATTTTTACTTCAAGCGTTCTTCTATTTATAGCTAATTCATAACTAATTTGTTATTTTACAAAGAATGAAATCTATCATTCCCCTCTAGGAAATGATAGATTTCTTATTTTTTCCTTGCAAACCTTTATTTTTTCCAATGACAGATTATTGGCGCTTTGACTTGTTATATTATTGTTATAACTAAACAAGGAGGGATGCTTATGCAAGAACAAAAAATGAGATATTTCCTAATTGATGGAATTAGAGGGTTTGCTATTGTAAATATGGTGGTATTCCATTTTTTGTATGATGTATTTATTGTTTATGGTAAAAATCCAATGTGGTATGGGATGACTGCTGTTCATTTCTGGCAGCAAGCTATTTGTTGTACGTTTATCTTTATTTCAGGTTTTGTTTGGTCATGGGGAATAGAAAGAAATATACGGAGAGGGGTATGTTTTAATGTATATGGATTAATTATTTCACTTGTTACACTGATTTTTATTCCATCAGAGACAATATGGTTTGGAATATTGAGTTTTATGGGATGTGCAATTTTACTTATGTTTCCGCTTCATAAAATATTTAAACATATTCCGCCTATGCTGGGATTAATAGCTAGCTTTTTACTATTTATCTTGTGCAAACACATACAGTATGGATATATTGGAATTGGAAATCTGTTTCATATACAACTTCCTGAAATATTTTATTCTATAAAAATGCTAACACCATTTGGATTCCCATTTCCCGGTTTTCAGTCAAGCGATTACTTTCCGCTTTTTCCGTGGATGTTTTTATATTTGTGTGGTTTTTTTGGAAGCAAGATTTTTATGGGACATTTTTCGTGGCAAAATTTAGCATGTCATAAGATTCCAATACTATCAATGATTGGCTGCAGAACTATTTGGATTTATCTGATACATCAGCCAATAAGTATGTTGATATGTATTCTATTATTTAATTAAAGGAGAATGATTATGAACACAATTCTGAAGGTTGTTGATGTTGAAAAATACTATGGTACTAAATCTAATTTAAAAAAAGCACTTGACCACATACAGTTTAATGTAGATGCAGGAGAGTTTGTAAGCATTATGGGTCCATCAGGTTCTGGTAAAACTACATTGCTGAATTGCATTTCGACAATTGATATGGTAAGTGATGGACACATTTATTTGAATGAACGAGATTTGGCTACGCTTTTACCCAAAGAAATGGCAAGTTTCCGACGTAAGAATCTAGGATTCATTTTTCAGGATTTCAATTTGTTAGATACCCTTAGCATTGAAGAAAACATTGCTCTACCTCTTGCTATTAAAAACACTCCGGCAAAAGAAACACATCGTATAGTTACAAGTTTGATGCAACGTCTTGGAATTGATGATATAGCTACCAAGTTTCCTTCTCAGGTATCAGGAGGTCAAAAACAACGTTGTGCTTGTGCAAGAGCCTTTGTAAACAGACCCAAATTGATTCTGGCTGATGAGCCAACAGGGGCATTGGATTCTGTATCAGCCAAACAGTTATTGGAGTTATTGACAGAATTAAATGCACAAGAGAAAGCCACTATATTAATGGTAACACATGATCCGTTTTCTGCCAGTTATGGAAATCGTGTTCTTTTTCTAAAAGACGGACACTTCAATAAAGAACTTCAAAAAAAGCAGATGAGTAGGAATGAATTTTATCATTCAATTTTATTAGAAGTGTCAACATTCGGAGGTGAGGAGCCATGTTAAGAAAACTATCTCAAAGAAATGCAAAAAGACAGATGCTGGATTATATAATTTATATTATTACAATGATAATTACAGTTGCATTATTGCTGTCGTTTAATATGGTTATATTTTCAGAGGAGGTTGCTGTTATTGTAAAAGAAAAATCTATTTTGCCTTTTTTGATCTTGATGGTTAGTATCTTGGTGGTACTTATTATGAGTTTTCTGGTAAAATACATTGTAATGTTTATTTTAAAAAGAAGAAGTAGAGAATTTGGCTTGTATATGTTGTTAGGCATTGAAAATGAGGATATAGCAAAGTTATTTATAAGAGAAAATCAGTCAATTTATGGGGGTGTACTGATAGTTGGATTATTTTTGGGAATATTGTTCTATCAGATAATCAAAGCTGTAATATGTCGGATGTATGCAGTTCCATTTCAATTTTCATTTTATGTTTCGACAAAGGCACTTGTCTTAACTTTGATATATATGTGTGTAATTTTGTTTTGGGTTTCTAAAAGGACAAAGAAGGTAATTCGGCAACTTAATGTACGTGAATTACTTTATTTAGATAAGTCTCATTCTGCTGTAAAAAGCAAAATACGAAGTAATTTATTTATGACTATTTTTCCGATGATACAAGGTGTTGTTGGTATTGCAATTATTATACTTTCTGCTTTTAAAAACTTACCAGAGGTTGTAAATACGTTTGCTTTGGTGTTGCTTATAATTGCTACCTATGGTTTCTTTGCATTTATGCTTCAGTATTTCCTTTCACGCTTGAAAGATGTCAAATGGAAATATAGCAATAATCGGATTTTTGTTTATCGGCAGTTGACTGAGAAAATGCGTTGTATGCTTTTTCTTATGGTGGGTGTTTCTGTTTTAATTACGCTTGCCTTGTTTTTTATCAATTGGGGAATCTATTTTTCTAATAAAGTTGATAAGCGTGTTGAAGCAGTTGCATTCGATATTGCTCTTTTTGAAGATGATGAGTATGCAGATTTCTCACAATATATATCTTATCTCTCAAAAAAAAATAAGTTAGATAACAGTTATGAATACAGTTTATATACAGATTTTAACAACAGCTTTTATCAGGAAACTCAAAAAGCGGTTCACGGAAAATTTGGTTTTACTATTTCAAGAACTAATACAGATACCTATATGAGTATAAATGATTATATGAATTTGCGTGATATGCTTGGATTGCCCGCTATTACATTTGAAGATAATACTTACATTTTACACTGTACTTCTGAAAATGTTGTCCCCCTTAAATTGTATGTAGAAAAAAATCCGCTTTTGTTATTAGGGAATACGCAGTATCAGTTTGGCGGTATATACTGTGAAGATCTTTTACAGCAGGAATTATATGGAAATGGAAATGGTGTCTTAGTTATAGTTCCTGATAACGCAATAGATACCTTGAATTTTCAGATTCAGGTGTTGGGGATCAACACAAATTCATCTCTATCTCTATCAGAAATTAGCGATTTGACAGCATTTAATGCAGATGTTAAGATAATTTCAAAAACAGGGATACGGAATCAATCAGCATCTATGGCAGTTTATACGGTTCTGCCATTATTCTATATTGCTTTTGTATTTTGTGCCATAGCTTGCACAATTCTTTCGGTGCAAATTTTGAGCGATGCTAAGAAAGAATTTAGAGATTATCAAACTTTGAATTATTTAGGAATTGAAAGAAAGCAGCAAAAAAGACTTTTAAGAAATCAGATACTATTGTTGTATTTTTTACCTGCAATTCCTGCAATTTTCATAAATATATTTGCATTTCCGATGATGACAGGAAGTGTTATTAGAGATGCAAGTGGGGCATTACAAATGTTTTTTATAGTGTCAGGAATTAAACAAGAAATAGTTACCATCAGTTTGTTTTTGTCATTCTTTGTTGTATATTATATCGGTACATTGTTTATATACAAAAAAATTATATTTAAAAAATAGCAATTATAAGCACAGTCTGAAATCAAATATCAATTCAGACTGTGCTTTTTGATTGTTCTTTAGGTGTACATATTAAATAGATTAGCGGATAAGAATAGTTTAGGCTACCTTTGATAAAGTGCTTTATTTTTTCTTTTCTAACACTGACCTTTAAGGACGATTGTATTCTTTGCTAAAATATGGCTTTCCATTTTATCATACAATTCATTTAATGAAAATCCGGCTGTTAAAGATAGTGACGGACAATCCAAAGCATAAATATCAAGAGTGTATTTGTGATCTTTATCCGGTGGAGTTGGACCTACATATCCGTATATAATTTGGGGATCAGTTTCACCAACAAAATCAGATGCAAAACTATTTTTTCCCTGAATTATATTTAAAGTATTATCTACGCTTATGTTTTCAGGAAGCTCACTTATTTCGCCGGATATGTCACATGCAATCCAATGAATCCACGGAAATCCGCACACGCCTACAGCATCAAAATCAATCAGTGTTAGGGCAAACGATTTTGTTCCGCTTGGAACTTCCTCAAAAGTAATCGGAAATGATACTTTGGGGTTGCTCTTATACTGATATTCTTCCGCAGCATACTTTGAATACTTTTTCAATAGGTATCCGTTTTCTGTTTCAACTTTGTTTTTCATATTCATTGCTCCTTTTCATAAAATAATAATGTAATAAGATATAAATTATAAATACAACTGCTAAAAGCAGGTGCATATATACAAAACCATAGAAATAATATAATACTCCGCCCAGTATAAGCAGTGTAATGTTTATAATGGAGTAGATACCTTCCATTATATTTGACACCAAAGCGACATTTGAACCAGTATCACGCAATCCGTTCAGGCATATAGGGCGTGTAGCTCCAGAAGTCAATCCTAACAATATGGTTGCAGCAACTATCATTATAAGATTGTTTGAGAAATACATGATAAGTGATAGCAATAAGCAAATATTCATGATTCGTACTGCATACTCCTTTTTTAATCTTCCGGCTATGAAGTTTGAAGATATATTTCCCAAAAAGGTATAGCTGGTTAGTATGGTGATAAAGCCGTATACTGGAATGTTCATATCAATAAATAAATGATACGGCAGAAAACCAGTAAAAAATGTTAAAATAATACCTCTGGTAAGGCAATAAGTGCAAACAAGGCTTTTCTCTTGATAGGTAAGTTTTGCATTTGTTCTATTTTTGCTGACTGTTTCCATTTTTCCCGGTTCATTAGGCAATGTCATACATACAATACCAGTGACAATATCTGCAAGTGCGCTTGCTATAAAAGGCAGTCGGATGTCTATGTCAAAAAGAACACTCCCAAAAAGTCCAGCAACAAGTAATGCGACAAACATTAAACTATTACTGCGAGATTGAAATTTTCCACCATCATCAATATGATGATTAATGATCCGAGTGTCACAGCCTGCGGCAATTCCATAGCCAAATCCGAGAAATATTTGTGCTAAGCAGATTCCAGCGATATTCTGTGTTAATACCACAAGTATTAAGCCTATGAATTTAAAGACTTCGCTTATAAGCAAAACATATTTGCATGAAAAGTGATAGGTTGGTTTTAAGCTAGTTGGAGACTTTGTATATGCAAAAACTGCTAATCCATACACTGCCATAATTACTTCAATGGTAATGAGGTTGAAACCAATCTTAGACAAATAAATTACCATAAACGGTAAATGAAAATATGCTCTTGAGAAAATACGATACAGTGAAATTTGTGCCTTAATGTGCTTATTCAACTTCATATCCCTCCTTACATAACGTATTTACTAATGCTGTCCTGTCAATATCCCCTTCTCTACAGATTTTAATGCCCTTCTCTTTAAGAAGTACGATGGTACTTGATTTTGATGTCTTGATCGGCTGTTCTGATTCAATAAAATATTTTACACAATTTCCCAGTTGTGATACTGCAATTTCTTTTGTTACTAACATATCATCAACTGTTCCAGATATGTTTGCTGAAGTTATTGCGATAGGGTTTCCGTCTAAATACTCCATAAATTTCCGCCATGTAGGATTTGAGATGCAGCCTAACGCAATGGAATTGACACCATTAAGCATATAGTCATATTTGGTATCTTTTTTATCAATAATAATATTAAATGGTCCCGGCAAAAAGTGTGAAACCAATAATTCCATGAGCTGATTGTTTTTACAGATTCCGTATTTTTTCCAATCTGCTGGATCAAGGAAAAATAATGATAATGGTTTATCCTTTGGTCTTTGCTTATATGTAAAGATTTTATCAATGGCTTTCTCCGAAGTTGGGAAACATGCAAGATTGTAATTGGTGTCTGTTGGTATGACAATAGGATTGTCGGTTTTCATATGAGCTAAAATATCTGTGATGTCATTTTCTAATTTTGTAACTATTTTCATGATGAAATTCCTTTCCTGTATATTAGGTTGTCTGTAAAAGGTGAATGAATTTGTACAGGTCGCAGGCTTCTTCCAATGTTATATGGTTGATGATCTTAGCTGCTTTTCTGTAAAAATTTACTATATCTTTTGTGTCATCTAAATTTCCAAATTCTTTTGATACTTTGTTGGATAATATCTTAGAACTTGATATGCCGCTTATATTGTGGTCTAATGGTTTAATCTGCGTTCCAAATTCTTCTGGTTGAACAAATTGGTACATGTTACAATCTTTCATCATACCGTCCTGATGTATTCCGGACTCGTGGATGAAAACATTATCGCCAATGATTGGTTTCGTTGCAGTGATCGGAAATTCCAGAATTTCCGATATTTTGTTAGCTAACAAAATAATTTCTTTAAAATTAATATTGGATTCAATTCCGTATTTTTTATACAGAATATAGCTGACTTCTTCTATAGACGTATTCCCAGCTCTTTCACCAATTCCAAGAAATGTAGTTTCGACTTGCTCTGCTCCGTTTAACACTCCGGCAATGGAATTAGCTGTAGCTAACCCTAAATCATTATGACAATGTACGCTTATTCCAAAATTGTACCCGTTTAACTTTATCTCTCGGATATAAGCCCCAAATTCTTCTGGAACCATGCAACCAACCGTATCTGCAATTGTTACTAAATGCACAGGGTATTTATTACATAACTGTAAAACCTCCATGAAATAAAGTTTATTTGCCCGTGTTGCATCTTCAAAACATATATCTGTTCTGATATTTAGCTGTTGTAAATAATTCAGACACTTTTCCAGTTTCGATTTCATGCTTTCACGAGTAAGTCCCAATTTTTTCTCAATGTGCAGATCAGATATGGGAACTAACAACTTGATTGTTAATTGATTTACCTTTTTCTTTAGCCTTGCTGTAATATCAATATCCTGTTTTACAAGTCTTGTCAGCACAACTACTTCCTGATGTTTACTTAACTTTTTTGCTTCTTCGCAAATCATCATGTAATCATCTTCTGATGCGCACATACCAATTTCAACTGAATCAACATTTGATTGTCCTATGAGTTCAAAAATGCTAAGTTTGGTTCGGAAGTTTTTATTTACATTGTGTTGCTGCATTCCGTCTCGAACTGTGTTGTCCTGAAATTTTACCATTACAGTGTCCTCCTCTCTTTTGTCTGGTATATAATATTACATATTCTGACAAAAGAAAATTTCAAATATCTTAACGTATTGTTAAGAAAAAGTTGATATTACGATTAGGTATAAGAAAATTTAATATTATTTCTGCAATAGAAATTTATTGTTTATTGTGGTATAATACGTCGATATGCTAAGGAAAATTAAAAAAAGGAGGTTATATATGAATCTTGAATGGTATTATACTTTTCTGGTTGTTGCCAAATATCAAAACTATCGAAAGGCTGCTGATGAATTATTTATAACCCAAACATCAGTATACAATCATGTTAAAAACCTTGAAGCGCTTTTGGATGTTGAACTGGTTGAAACATCTGGTCGTAATATAACATTAACAGAAGCAGGACAATTCTTTTGTAAGATTGCCAGAGAAACCATAACTACGTATGAAAACGGACTTTATGCTATCAAAAATATGAAATCCAGCTACAAAACCACATTGAAGGTTGTTGTTACCACATATATTGATAATTATTTGATCCCCAAATTTTTGCCTATTTTTTTTCAGAAGGAGCCTAATATAAATATTTCTACAACGGTATCAGAGGATAATATACCGCAGGCAATAATGGAAGGACAGTATGATATTGGAATAGACAGGAAAGAACCTTTTGTTAAAAAGGTTCAATACAAAAATGTATGTGAGGGAAAAATACAACTTGCTGTGCCAAATATAAGTGAGAACAGTAATTTGTCATCAGAAATAGAGTATTTTCGGAAATATAGAATATTGACGAATAATCACCCTACATATTGGGAGGATTTAGAAAAGTCTATTATTAAGCTATATCCTGATGCAAATTTTGTGAGCATAGCTTCTGTACGCTCTACGGAGGATTTAATAAAAGCAGATCAGGGAGTATCATATTTGCCTGTTTATATTGTAAAGGGATTGAAACAATCCCAAATTAAATTAGTAGAACCTAAAGATATAACACCCCCAATTTCTTTTACCTATTTGATTTGGAAAAAGGAATCTGCTGCAATTAACACTTTTAATGAGCTTTTTGAGGAATTTGTTCGGCAAGAACGTGAAAAAGTAGGTTAGTATAATAGAACACTACTCGAATAATAAAGGATATGAATAGTAGAATGGTGTATAAAAACAGTCTGAAACAGTGTTAGTGATTTCAGACTGTTTTTATTACTGAATATCTGGGGGAATGTATTCTAATAAATCTGCAATGGAGCAATTTAGTGTCCGGCATATTCGTACAAGTACTTCCGTATCTAGTCGGGTAATGGTATTATTCATATATCCATTTAGCTGAGAACGTTGAATTTCTGCCTTTTGACAAAATTTGTTTTTACTTAAACCAGATGCTTTAAGCAGTTCATCTAAGTGGATTTTAATACTTCCATTTGGATTCAATTTTGCACCTCCTTTGTCGAATAGCGTCATAATATGTAGACACAAAATATTTGACTAATTAAGTATACATTAGTTAAAATTAACATATCAGTTATAGGAACTTACGGATAAGAAGTTATAGTACCGAAAGGAGAAAGAAATGAGTGAGAGAGCTGCCAAAGAAGCCATTAAGAAGATTGCTAAAAGAGAGGGAAAAAGTGAAAGGGAAATAAGGGAGGAAATGGAGAAGGCTATTTTGATCGGGTTCTTGAATAAGGAAACAAAGTATAAGTGGGAAAGTCTATTTGGACTAGGGAAATTGCCAAGCCCAGAAGAATTTATTATGAAGATGACTCAAATAGTAGCAAAACAAGAAAAAGTTTACTTAAAATAAAACTATGTTCTAATAGTAAATAAATATTTAATATATATTAGATAAGGGGAATTAGTCATTTTCTGCATAATAGAGACGTTTTCTGCAAGAGGGGTTGTTTTTACAACGATAAATTGATAAATTATAAAAAATACAGCCGCCTTGTTTCCATTGTAGAAAGAGAGGTAATACCTATGAAGAAATTCTTTTCAATGCTCATGTGTTTTGCGCTTTGTGCAATGCTGATTACACCGATGTCAGTATCTGCGGCTGAATTAGATTCAGTGTCAAATGATGTTACAGTTGAAAGCGCAACATATGCATCTAGCTATTTTTCGGGACAGACAGGGAGAATGAACTCGCTGAATGGTATGGAGTCTGCGGCTTTTAATATCTCATCTGGCTCCATAAATAGTGAAGCAAAAGTAACAAAGGTAACATTAAACGTAACAGTAAGCAACGGAAGTTCAGGGTTTTATATTATCGTTGAAGATCCTTATGGGAATTATGCGGAAAAATATGTTTCCAGAAGTGGCGAAATTACATTTACTGAATTTAATGGACTGTACGCAAAGGGAACATGGAAAGTATCAATTCAGACAGTTGGAACGGTTTCCACGGCAACTGCTCGAATGAGGGTTGATTATACATACTAAAAACAATGAGGTGGCTGTATGAAGGGGGAGGATAAATATGAATCCTCCCTCCTTTTTGTTCTTAGCCCTTTTTCTTTAAACGGTCATATTTAATTCTTTGTTACCGCTTATTGTACTGATGCTGTTTTGCAACAAAGTATCATCAGCGAAGATTTCATCAAGTATTTCATGTGGAATAGGCTGCCCGGATGTCCATGAGGGTATTCTTTCTTTAACTGATTGATTTACTCTATGGGCGAGTTCAAGATGTAATTGGCTTACTGTCCATGTGGCGGAAGAACGATCTTTCGCATTTAAAGTTTTTACATAGGAATGTATTTTGTCATAATATGCATTATGTTCTGAAACGCTGTCACCAGACATTCCGCCATACTTATAGAACTCTTTTTTTACGCCCTCGTAAACGTGTTGTTTCATTTCATCAGATACATTGATGATCTTTTTCCAATCACTCCTGCCTGTAATGCGCATCCCCTCCACACCGTAGGAATTTTTGCGGCGTCCTGAGAGTAAATCCGATATAGCTTTTGCGTTTGGATTACTGCTTTGAGTTCCATTTGTTGCCAGAAAGGTATTTTTACCTGTTTGCGAGAATAACTGTGAGAAAATATTACTTGTACCTATATACATTTTTATTACCTCCTTTCTTGCAGTCATTATATCATTTTAAGAGATCTTATCAATATCTCATGCAGAAAATGGCTACTTTATACAGAAAATGACCTTGCAATGTTCAAATTTAATCTTTTCGGGTTTATTAGAACAGGTATATATTAGTTAAAATTAATAGTTAGTTATAAAAATTATGGATAAGAAGTTATACTACTGAAAAGGAAAAGGCGAATGGATAAGAGATGCTAAAGATGTAATTAAGAAAATTGCTAAAAGAGAAAGAAAAAGTGTAATCAGAGAGGAAATGGAGAAAGCTATTATGATTGGTTTTTTGAACAAGGAAACAACGCATAAGTGGGATAGCCTGTTTGGATCAGGGCGGTTGCCAAGCCCGGAAGAATTTATTGCAGTATTATCAATGGAGGTTGCAAAGAGATAGGTAGAAAATAATAATGGCATAGTAATTTAAAGAGAACAGTTTTACCATTAAATGTGGTAAAGCTGTTTTATTTCCGTTTTCTGCTTAAAAAGACTATTTTCTGCAAGGGGTATTGATTCTGCTTTATAAGATGTTATATTGGAAAATATGGATATTCTGGAATCTAAAAATGGTAGAAATGCTGGTATATTAGTTTTGGAAATAGCAAGACATTTGGTTTAGGTTTTGGGAATGTACTATTGTATAAAAATATACAGATAATACGAAAGGGGTAAATTTATTATGATTACTTATTCAAAGAAACAAGAGTATTTAAAAAGGCTGATGGATTTGGAGATTCCAGAGATTTATCAGACATTTCCTGAAGATTTTCATGTTGATGTAAATGGTTGGTCATTTATAGATTATGAGGAAACAAAGTACATAGAGGTACAACTAACAGACAGTGAGGTGGCGGAACTAAAAGAACATGGTTTGTTAGATAAAGTTTGCCATATTTCCGGCAATATTTACAAGGTAAAGCGTTTAAGGACATTGGATATTGAATTGGCATCAGATAGTGCGATTGATGCGATGAATACGTTGAAAAAACGTTTTGAACAAGGTGAGTTTAAAGGACAGAATGATGTAATTGATATGGATGCACTTAAAAGAGAGTTTGCCGGAATGTACAGGACTACTTGTACGCAGCGTTGCCCACACTGCTTTAATCAGGAAGATGATTTTTATGTAAGAAAAATTCTTGACGGGCACAAGCTGTTAAAATGGTCTGATATGAAACAGATTTTGTCAGAGGCTAAAAAAATAGGATTGGAGTCTGTCAAGTTTCTTGGAATTGGCGAGATTTTTAAGATTCCAGATTTGTTCAATATCTTAGATGATCTGCGGCAAATGGATATTAAAATAGGTATTTTCACGAAAGGTACAGCATTAGGAGACGATAAGATCGCCAAAGATTGCGGATATGAAGGCGTTGAAACAGCAGAAGAATTAGTTCGCAGGTTATCCGAATATGACAATGTAAGCATATTATTAGGCGGAAATTCATTTGTGCCAGAAATTCAGGATCGTATGGTAGGATGCGGCAAGGATGGAGGAGTGACAAGCTATACAGAGAAAAGAGATTGCGCATTAAAACTACTTGTAAAATATGGTTTCAATGATCCTGCAAAGGGAAAAAGATTGGCGCTTGTGGCTGCTCCGGTTACACCAGAGGTTAGTGATGAAACGGTGGTTATGTATGAGTGGGCTATGCATAGGAATATAACTGTAATCACTATTCCTACTATGGTTAGTGGAAAAGGAACAGATGAGTTAGAATGGCTTTTGGGACAATTTGAAGCAAACAAAGAATTGATTTCTCGCTATGATGAGAGTAATATCATGACAAGGGAAGAAAGATATGTTAGATGGTTGGCTGATTTTTATTCAGATATTTATATGTCAGCTATTAACATGGGAATAACTGATTTAGATAAACTAAAGAAGGAAGGAATTTCTGGTTATGCAGGGGCAGCAAAATGTCAGCAGATGCACAACGGTATGTATATAAGACTACCGGGAACTGTTCAGGAGTGTCCGGGGCGTTGTGTTGGTGCTGAAATAGCAGATGATATTCGGGACATGTGCCTGTTGGCTACTTGGATTGGCAGCAAAAATTATGACAGGAAAGATGATTGCAGGGCGTTGTGTGCGGTTAAGATGAAAAATCTCACAGGTACGGACGTGAAGGTGTGCGATTGCTGTACTGTATATGACAATGTTGGTTCAATGCCACTGGAATTAGAAAGAGATACTCTTATAGCTTTAGAGCAGAAAATGTCAAGAGGAGCCGAAGAAAATGTATGAGTTAATAAAAGTAGGGGATCAAAGTTATTATATTGAATCACCTGCAAGAATAGGTGTCTATGTAGAAAATGAAACAGAGGCATATCTGATTGACAGCGGCAACGATAAGGACGCTGGAAGAAAAGTCAAACAGATTTTAGAAACAAATGGCTGGACTTTGAAAGCCATTATTAACACACACTCCAATGCAGATCATATTGGTGGAAATCAGTATTTGCAAAAGCAGACAGGATGTAAAGTATTTAGCAGAGGCATAGAGGCAGCTTTTACACAATATCCTGTTTTAGAACCTGCCTTTTTGTTTGGAGGATTTCCTCTTAAAGAATTGCAGCATAAATTTCTTATGGCGAAGCCGAGCGAAGTTACAGAAATTTGTGATGCGGCTTTTCCAAAAAGTTTGTCTGTGATTGATTTGCCGGGACATTTTTTTGATATGATTGGGATTAAGACTCCGGACGGGGTAGCCTTTATAGCAGATTGTTTAAATAGTAAGGAAACATTGGATAAATACAAGTTTACGTTCATATATGATGTGGAGGCATATCTGCATACTTTGGAACAGGTAGGGAAGATGCAGGCAAAGATGTTCGTTCCGGCTCATGCAAAGCCAACAGAGGATATAAAGCAGTTGGTGGAGTATAATATATCCAAAATTTATGAAAATGCGGAATTTCTTATTGCCCTGTGTGAAGAACCAATGAATTTTGAAACAATATTACAGCAGGTTTTCACTCAGTACAATCTTGTGATGAACTATGAACAGTATGCGCTATTGGGAAGTACAATAAAATCATATCTTTCATGGTTAAAAAATTCTGAAAAGTTGGTAACGGAGTTTTCGGATAACATGTTACTATGGGAAAAAGCGTGATGGGCATAAAGAATAATTGAAAATTAGATAAAAACATCGGGTATATTAAAAGACCAAACAGTGGATGGATTCTTAGTTTGGTCTTTTAATATGGGAAATAGTTTACAATATAACAGTCTATATTTTCGTAATATGTCGTATCGAGCATTGTTTAACTTTCCATTTTCTGCAATAAAAGGTCGCTTTCTGCAAGGGTTATTGTGCAAAAAATATTGTTTGCTATAATTGACTCAAGGAGGTTAAATATGGTGCTGAATGGATTTAATAATTGGTTATCAAAAATAAAACATTTATTGACATTCAAATATGAAAGCCGTAGTATTTGAAACAAAACATAATTTTCTGTTAAAGGAGGAAATCGAAATGAAATTATTTAAAAAATTTGCAACGGCATTTTTAGCTATTGCTTTAATGGTATCATTATTGGTGCCTGTTCAGGCATTTGCAAGTGAACCTGAAGTTCAGGAGCAGCAGCTTGAAGATGAGGCTCGTATAGCAGGAGGAGCCTTTAATTTCAAGGGAAGTACAAAGACCAAAGTCGTTTTGCATGGAACGGGTTTTGACACAGGTGATGTTTCAACTGTAAATGGTTCAGTTAAGATAACTGTGGGCAACATATCAAAATCTTATTCATTTGAGGGGACAGTACCCGGTCTGTATAATAAAGATTTTGGTAGCTGGTATTTGCCGGGCTGGAAAACTGCTACATTAGAGTATTACTACATCAATTATTCGGACGGTAGCAAGAGTGATAAAATTGTACCGGAAGGTATTACTATTAACAATGATTTTTAGGGAGTGTTAAATGTGATTGATAGAGATAATATCTTATATAATACATTCACATGCATGGGATTCTCTGAGGAACTTCAGAAGTCAATGAATGAGCTTATCAAATATGTAGTTGATACATATATTGGTTATGCAGTAAAAGGCGATGAGTTGGATAGCAGCAATCTAAAAGAGGATAATGCAGATGATATTGCCAAGAAGTATTTTTGTTACGCTCTTGAGTTGATGTTCAGCGGAGTTTTCCCAGATACATACCAAATTTTGATGCAAAGTTATTATGAATCTAAAATGGCTTCGTTAGCTGGTGCTGACAATTTAGACGCTATCAGGATACAGATGCTATTTGTTTTATATGGTTCTAAGTTATTGCATACAGGCGATAGAGAGATGTTCTTAGAAGTTGCTAATCAGTTTGCATCGAACAAGCTCTTTGATGTGAATTACTACAAGAATATTTTGCTTAATTGATTGAACGTACTCAAGCAGAAAGAGATCAGACAACAGATTATATCTGGAGTCTGGTCTTTTTTCTTTTTTATCTGATAGTCAAGGTGGGTTATATCAGCTATAAATAGCGGATACTGGCACTCTGAAAACCACTCCCTTTCAGTTATGATAGTTGCAGGCTTGAGAAAGCCAAAACAATTCAATAGGACACGCATACACCTGATTTTATTTTCGCCTTTTTATCCGTCTATTCTTATGCAGGGATAAAGGGGTGGCAGAATCCCGTTTCGTGCGAAGATGTACCTGCAAGGATTTTATTGTTGCCCGTGAAGGTATGAAGCAGAGGATTGTGCCTACTGGCATGGCAGTCAGAGGTAATGAGGTAAAACGGCACCGGAATTTCAGCGAAAGCATTTTTCGGGAGTGGCTGCCTGCGGATTCCGTCTGGTTGGGCATGATGGAGGCGCAGTGTGGGATGAGAGCCGTCCCAGTGTATGTTACCCGGTTCGGGGACAAGCGAGAGCCAGTCTGATATTTTCAGATTGAACAGAGGGGTAATGTGGCGGAAACGCCACGTTATCCTCTGATACAGGCAAGCCTTGCAGTTATCAGATAACAGCAGACAAGGCTTGCCTGTATGAGAGGATAATGCCGGCAAAAACTTCTCTTTTGTTTCAGTCAATGAAAATAGAAGAAAGAACAGGTGATTATCATGTGCAGTAATGTGAAAAGTTTTGAGGTCGGCTTGCTTGTGCATCCGGCAGTCATGTTTATGAACTCCAACAAGTCAGAAAGCAATATCCGCCAGATCATTCAGCAGAACCGTCAGAAGTGCAGCTTGGCAGGGATAGCATTGATGAATGAAACTATCGTCAACAAGGGACCGAACAGGGATATTGACAGGGATGCGGTGAATATGCTGATTACCCGTCTGATTACCGGGCAGTATGATACGGTTGTCGTGGAGAACATGGCTGATATAACAGCGGACGAGTCTGATCTGGAAGAATTTATGTATGACGCTGCCAACATTGGTGTCGGTTTTTTTGAGCTTTCTACCATGCAGTATCATATTTATGATGTAACAAAGAGTCCTGCCGATAAGGAAAGACCAATATGGGGCGGGGGCAAGCGCTGCTTATGAAGATAAGGAGAGGAGATATACTGTATGCGGATTTGGGCGTACAGTATCAGGGAAGTATGCAGGGCGGTATGCGCCCTGTGGTCGTAGTCAGCAACAACAGGGCAAACAGGCACAGTCCCGTCATAACGGTAGTTCCGCTGTCTACTAAGATTTACAAGAAACGGAACCTGCCCACCCATGTATTCATATCGTCATATAAGACGGAGGGACTGGATCAGCACAGCGTCGCATTATGCGAACAGGTAACAGCACTGAACTTTGACCGTATCATAGAACACATGGGAAAGGTTGATGAAGAAACGCTTGACAGGATTACGGAGGGTGTACAGGTTCAGGTGGGAGTGTTTGACAGATATAATTAAGGAAAAGACATAACAGTATATTTTCGGGAGCCGGACAAGCGTCCGGCTTTTTACATAGCTGCGGGCAATAGCAGGCAGCATGTTCTTTGTGTATTAAGGATAAAGGAGTATGTAAAGATGGGCTTTACAAAATTGGAACTGATTCAGTTCTTTGACGGGCTGATGGAATTAGTCAGTGAGGAAAACAAGGGAAAAGCCAAAGTACAGATAAGAAAATTCTTTCTTGGCTTTGAAGCAGGCTACCAGTATGAGGATGCAGTAACGCAGAGAGGTGTGCCATATCTGCCGCCTTACTATATATCCGCAATGCCGCAATCCACACAGGAAGAAATCAGGGAAAAGCTGACTGCGGAGCTGACAGGACAGGGAGAATACACTCCTGAAAGGATAGAACAGCTTATGTGTTCCAGAATCTATGACTTGGGAGATTTGATAGACATTAAGGATTATATGAAATGGGTAAGCGAAGAAATATGCAGGAATTTCCAAAAGAAACTGGAAGCAAGCAGATGATAAGAAACTCTGAAAGACCTTTCTAAGCCGGATCTGCAATCCGGCATACATAGCTGTCAGTAATATCCGGCAGCGTTTTATAGTTGGGAGGTAGTGGAATGACGGCAGAGGAATACAGGAAAATGCTTGATACAGATTTTGCAGATGTGGAGCTGGAAGAACTGGCGGATATAAGCAAGGTTCAGATTGACAGGGAGCTGCCACTGGAAGAAAGAAAAAAGCAGTATCTTAAAAAAGTCGGCAATCCCTATCTGGTGCGTGTCGGCAATATGAAAGTCAAGGTGCGGTTTACGGGCGGTATATCCTTTAATGAAGCATTTGAAAATATGCTTTTGTCAGTTTAAAAATATTTTTCAGAATCTGGTGGAAAAAATCCGCAGGGTGTGCTAGAATAGCGTTAGGACTAAATTTCATTATTTCTAACTTGGGACTAAACAGGCACTCCCTTTCGGGTTTTCTGACTTAGAAAATCAAAAGGAGTGGTAACATGAGTAACAAGATTAAGAAAATCTACCATGCAGCCATCTACGTTAGATTATCTAAGGAAGATGGCGATGTTTCCAATGCTGTGAAAGCAGAGAGCAACAGCATTTCAAATCAGAAAAATCTTATCCGGGATTTCCTGAAAGACAAAGAAGATATTGAAGTAGTATCGGAACGGGTTGACGACGGCTATTCAGGCTCTAATTTTGAGCGTCCAGCTTTTAAGCTGATGCTTGAGGATATTAAAAAGGGCATTGTTGATTGTGTCATTGTAAAAGACCTTTCACGTTTCGGGCGTGAGTACATTGAGTCCGGCAGGTACATTGAGCGGCTGTTCCCCGCACTGGGGGTTCGTTTTATCGCTATCAATGACAACTATGACAGTCTGAATGGGAAAGATCAGGCGGACGAGATTATTATCCCTTTTAAAAACCTAATCAACGATGCGTATTGCCGGGATATTTCCGTAAAGATACGGAGCCATTTGGAAGTAAAGAGGAAAAACGGGGAGTTTATCGGTTCCTTTGCCCCTTATGGGTATCAGAAAAATGAAAATGACAGGAACAGTTTAGTCATTGATCCGATTGCGGCGGGCATTGTAAAAGATATTTTCAGAATGAAGCTGCACGGACTCAGTCAGGATGCCATTGCAAACAGGCTGAATGATGCAGGTATTCTTTCCCCTATGGAATATAAAAACGCAACAGGCAGTAATTACCAGACCAGTTTCAAGACCAGCGACAAGGCAGTATGGAGTTCCGTAACAGTCAGACGGATTTTAGAGAATGAACTTTATATCGGAAATCTTGTGCAGGGCAGGCAGACAACGCCAAACCACAAGGTAAAAAAGACTGTCTTAAAGCCGGAGAAGGACTGGGTAAGGATAGAAAAGAACCATGATGCTATCATTTCAGACAGGGATTTTGCCATTGTACAGCGGCTTCTTGGCATGGATACACGGATTTCCCCAAAACAGTCAGAAGTATATCCGCTGGCAGGGCTGATTGTCTGTGCTGACTGTGGTGCGGCTATGGTAAGGCAGAATGCCTATGCCGGAGGGAAGAAATACCAGTATTATGTGTGTTCACGCAATAAGGAAACAAAAGAGTGCAGCAACCACCGGATTGCAGTGGACAGGCTGGAAAAAACGGTTTTACAGTTCCTGCAGGTTCAGATCAGCAACATTCTTAATCTGAAACAGGTCATGGAAAAGGTTTCTACAATCCCTTTTCAGGAACTGGATATTAAGGAACTGGAAAAGCGTATTGAACAGAAAGAAACAGAGGTTGAGCGCTGCAAGGAACTCCGCAATATGCTCTATGAGGATATGAAAGACGGTATCGTATCCAAAGAAGATTACATGGAGCTGCATGAGGCATATACACAGAAACGGAACAGTGCAGAGGAATCCGTAAGGAAGATGAAGCAGGAAATCAAGGATATACTTGCTTCAAATACAGATAAATACAAATGGCTTGATTATTTTGCAGAACATCAGAACATCGACAGGCTGACAAGAAACGTGGCTGTGGAGCTGATCGACAGGGTACGGGTAATAGACAAGAACAGTATCGAAGTGGTTTTCAGCTTTGAGGACTGCTATAAAGAAATCCTCAACAATCTGCAACATGCAGGCTGCAAGGTTGTCTGTGATGAACATGGCAGGGTTCGGTTTGAGTGGAAGGAGGCGGTGTAGCATGGCTAGGAAGTCAAAAAAGATTAACTTTGTCAATGTCAATGATTTAGGACAGCAGACCGTGGCGGCTTCTGTCCCGGTAAAATCAGCCTGCTACAAAGTCGGCTTATATGCAAGGCTTTCGGAGGAAACAGAAGCCAACAGGGAGCGGGCAACGATTGAAACACAGATGGAATTGTTGCGAAAGTTTGTGGCAGAGAATGACGATATGGTTATCTTCAAAGAGTATGCCGACATTTCCTATTCCGGCACGAATTTTGAAAGACCGGGCTTTGAGGAAATGATAAAGGATATGCGGAACGGCTTGCTCAACTGCGTTGTTGTAAAAGATTTATCAAGGCTCGGCAGGAATTATGTTGAGACGGGCAATTACATTGAAAGGGTGTTCCCGTTCTTTGATGTGAGGTTCATAGCAGTCACTGACGGTTATGATTCCAATAAGTCCGGCGAAGAACTGCTGATGCCGCTGAAAAACATGGTAAATGAGATGTATGTGAAAGACTTATCTGACAAAATGAAGTCGGCATACAAGGCAAAATGGAGCAACGGGGAATTTTGTGCAGGCAAAGTACCTTATGGATATTTAAAGGAAAGCAAACGTCTGATACCTGATCCTGAAACGAGGGATATTGTTGTGAGGATATACCAGATGTTCCTTGCCGAAAGTTCCCTAAAAGAGATTAGCAGAACATTGTCAAAGGAAGTGCTGAATCCTTCGTCCTATAAGAAAGTAAAAAAAGGGGGACAGATTGGCAAAGAGGATGTGACAGATTGGAGAAGTGCTACGGTCAGACATATTCTTACCAGTGAAGTTTATGCGGGGGATTATGTTCATAACAAGCAGAAACGCTCAAAGCTGGAAAATGTTGGAAAGGTGAAACAGCCAGCGGATCAATGGGTAATTATCCGAGATACACATGAACCGCTTATCAGCAGGGAGGATTTTAACAGAGTACAGGAAATGCTTGATAAAAACGTAAGGAACTTTCATGATACACATGGCGGGAATGGTTTTAACCATGCACAGTTCAATCTGTTGGGAAAAAGAATTGTATGTGCGGACTGTGGAAAAGTCATGGGTTTTCGTACAGAGAACAAGAACCACACAAACAGGACGTACAGGTGCAAGACGTATCTTGATACAGCAAGGAATGAATGTACCAGCCACAAAATATCAGCGGATGCGGTCAACAATGCTGTATTCAATGAAATCCGTGAACACATGAGAGCCTGCATTGATGCAGAGGAAACAGTAAGGCGGATGAATGCCAAAACGGAAAACCTGAAAAAGTACGATATTTACGGAAAAGAAGCAGACAGGATAAGAAAAGAACTGCAAAAGACAACAGAGGTCAAGGCAGGTATCTTTGAAGATTACAGGGATAAGCTCATTGACGAGGAACAATATGTGCAGATCAGTGAACAATATGCTGCAAAAATCAAAGAGTTGTCCGCAAGGCTTGAGGAAATGTTAAAAGCACAGGCGGTATTTGCCAGTGACTACCACATTGACGAGGACTGGAAAGCGGTAATTGATAAGTACCTTAATAAGCGCAAGCTAACAAAAGAAATGGTTGAAGCGTTTGTGGATAAGGTTGTGATACACGATAATTTAAGGATAGAGGTACACTTGATATATGAGGATGTATTAAATGACCTGCAAAGCCTGAGTGCGGAAAGGGAGGCGGTTTAAATGGATACGGTTATGATTGGCATGTATCTCCGCCTTTCCAATGAGGACACAAACAAAGAGAAGAACGAAGAAAGCAACAGCATTTCGGCGCAAAGGGTACTCCTTACAAATCATATAGAGGAACTTATGCAGGGGCAGTCATACAGTATCACAGAATTTTGTGATGATGGATTTTCTGGCACTAATTTCAACAGACCGGGAGTGCAGGCACTGATTGAAGCTGCAAAAAGCGGAAATATTAATATGATCATTGTCAAGGACTTCTCCCGTTTTGGCAGGGATTATCTTGAGGTAGGGCGGTATCTGGAATATATCTTCCCTATCTTACAGATACGGTTTGTGTCTGTGAATGATAATTATGACAGCAGTGATAAATTCGGGACAACGGGCGGTATGAGCGTTGCATTGAAGAACCTCGTCTATGGAATGTACAGTGCGGATTTGTCAAAGAAAGTTCGCTCGGCAAGGGATATAAGGGCAAGGAACGGTGAGTTCATCGGACAGTATGCGCCATACGGGTACAGGAAGAACCCGGAAGATAAGCATGAACTTCTAATTGATGAAAACGTAGCTTGGGTGGTCCGAAAAATCTTTCAAATGGCTGCTGATGGAATAAATCATGCGGAAATCGCAAGACAGCTCAACGAGTCAGAGATACCGACGAGGTATCTGTACCACAAACTAAAAGGAGACAATTTTCCTGATAAACAGCCGCAAGTAAAGATAAAGAAGTGGGATAACAGTGCTGTAAGGGACATTATTACAAATGAAACGTATCTTGGCACAATGTTCTGGAACAGGGCAAAATGTGGAATGGATACCGACAAGAAAAGGGTAGAGCAGCCGAGGGAAACATGGATTGTTGTAGAGAACCAGCACGAAGCCCTTGTGTCTAAAGAGCTTTTTGATAAGGCAAATGCAAATATCGTTGGTCTTAATGTGAACAGGAGAGTGGTGGGGAAGAAAAATCTTTTCTTTATCTGTGGGTATTGTGGAAAAACTTTGAAACACAGGAGCAGGACAAACGATAAATATTTTTGCAGAACTGGTTCACAACAATTTGAGAATGACTGTCAAAGGGTAAACGTCAGGATAAAAGAGCTTGAAGATGCTGTTTTGTGTCAGGTAAGGGGAATGGCTGTTATGTTGATAGAAGCAAGGAATATCCGCAAAAAGGTTCAGAAGAATGACCGGAAAACAGTTTTAGAGACAACGGTTGCTGACAGTACAAGGGAAATGGCACGATGGAAGGACACAAAGCTTCGTCTGTATGAACAGTATAAAGCCGGAACAATCACCAGAGAGGATTATGTTGCCCGGATTGAAAAGGGCAAGGTAAGAATGGAAGAACTGGAACAGATCAAGAGTGAAGCACAAGCAGAACTGAACAGTATGCAGACAGTATCAAAGCCAGAGGAAATCCCTGACGCAGAACTGACAGAGCTTTCCGTGCTGGAGTCCTTTGATAAGGAAAGGTTAAAAGCGTTGATTGATAAGGTTGTTGTCTATGGGGCAGATGCCATAGAGATTGTATGGAAAGTCGGCAATCCGTTTGAAACTGAAATTATCACATGAATACCTGTTCCAATTTACGAAAAGTAATGGTAAAATATGAGCCATAGGCAGGCATTGTCTGTGGCTCGCTAAAAAATGAAATTTTTTTTATTCCTTACTTGACACAAGCAGATTTCTATCTTTTCCACAATGTATGTGAGATGAACATTGATGCATACCTTGATCCGAAGTACGGTATTTATGATTACTTAGTGAAGCAGAAGGAAAACGGAAGAATCAGGCATCTCGGATTTTCGGCACATGGCAGTTATGAGATTATGAAAAGATTTCTGGAAGCATATGGTGAGAAGATGGAGTTTTGCCAGATTCAGCTGAATTGGCTGGACTGGTCTTTCCAAGATGCCAAATCCAAGGTAGAATTGTTAAAGGAATATAATCTCCCGGTCTGGGTGATGGAGCCTCTTCGCGGGGGCAAGCTGGCATCGCTGGCACCGGAGCATGAAGAGAAACTAAACATGCTTCGTCCCGATGAGGATGTTCCGGCATGGGCGTTCCGGTTTTTACAGAGTATAGACGGTGTGACGATGGTTCTGTCCGGCATGTCCAATATGGAGCAGCTTCAGAAAAATATCAAGACATTTGAAACAGAAAGCAAGTTGATAGAAGAGGAGATGACAGTGCTGCTTGGTATTGCAGAAGATATGCTGAAACAGAAGAGGCTGCCGTGTACGGCATGCCGCTACTGCACGAGTCATTGTCCGAAAGGGATTGATATCCCGTCGTTACTTGAATTGTATAATGAACATAATTTTACGGGCGGAGGATTTATTGCGCCTATGGCGCTGATGGCGGTGCCGCAGGAGAAGCAGCCGTCGGCATGTGTTGGGTGCAGAAGCTGTGAGGCGGTATGTCCACAGCAGATTAAGATTTCTGAGGCGATGGCTGACTTTACGTCTAAATTACAGCAGGCATAGAAGAGCAATAGAAACCACATTATCATTAATCTGGTAAGAATAATGCGATACAATCAAAAAGCGAAGGAAAGGATTATAAATATGAAAGTATTGATGATTAACGGCAGTCCGAAGGTAAACGGAAATACGTACACGGCGCTTCATGAGATGCAGCAGATTTTTGAGAAAGAAGGAATAGAGACAGAGATTCTTCATGTGGGCAATAAGGATATACGCGGTTGCATTGCCTGCGGTACATGTGCCGACAAAGGCAAATGTGTATTTGATGACATTGTCAACGAGACCGCGGCAAAGTTCGAAGCATGTGACGGTCTGGTGATCGGCAGTCCTGTGTATTATGCATCAGCCAATGCGACATTGGTTGCGTTTTTGACAAGACTTTTCTACAGCACGCATTTTGACAAGACAATGAAGGTCGGAGCGAGTGTTGTTGCAGCGCGAAGAGGAGGTTTGTCTGCGACCTTTGATGAACTGAATAAGTTCTTTACTATCTGCGGTATGCCGGTAGCATCCGGACAGTATTGGAACAGTGTGCACGGAAGAACGCCCGGAGAGGCTTTGCAGGACGCGGAAGGATTGCAGGGTATGCGCACCCTTGCGAGAAATATGACCTTCCTGATGAGGAGCATTGCTCTAGGGAAAAAGGAGTACGGGCTTCCGGAGAAGGAACCGTTTGAGAGAACGAACTTTATACGGTAAGGAAGAGGTATTTGTGCATTTTTAATATACAGTACCGTATAAATTTTGTGTAAAAATCCCTTTGAAATTATGTTGTAAAATATGTACCATATATATGAACGTGTGGCATAACTGCGTAAATCCGGTTACCTGCCATGCGTTCTTTTTATTTTGAATTTGCAAAGCGAATCTCACAAACGAGATATGCTCGCTTTATGGAGGAAGAACAGATATGGAAGCAAAAAACAATTCTTTTTTAATGGAAGAACCGATAGGGAGACTGATGGGCAAATATGCTGTTCCATGCATTATTTCGCTTCTTGTAGGTGCCTTGTACAATATAGTTGACCAGATATTTATAGCCAATGCTTCTTATCTTGGATCGTATGGAAACGCTGCAAACACGGTGGTATTTCCTCTGACCGTGATTGCCTTGGCAATAGCTGTTATGGTTGGGGACGGGTGTTGTGCGTTTGTAAGCTTAAGTCTTGGTAAAGATAAACCTTGTGATGCAGCAAAAAGTACGGGGAATTCCATACTGCTTACAGTATTGTTCAGTCTGGCATTATGTGTGATCTACCTTGCATTCAGCGATAAGATTATTGCTATGTTTGGCGGAACGGTAAACGAGGAGACATTTCGCCACTCCAAGGAGTATTTCTTCTGGATTTCGCTCGGTATTCCTTTTTATATGTTCGGGCAGGCTATGAATCCGGTGATTCGTGCCGACGGAAGTCCCAAGTATGCCATGGCGTCAACACTTGCGGGAGCAGTAGTTAACATTATACTCGATCCGATTTTTATTTTTGTATTCCGCTGGGGAATGATGGGAGCGGCGGTCGCGACGGTAATGGGACAGATTGTGACAGCGGTTTTTGCGGTTTGGTATCTGACCCATACGAAGATCATTAAGTTAAGCGGAAGCGACTTTAAGCTTGAGGGTGAGATTGTAAAAAGGACGCTGGGACTTGGCATCTGCAGTTTCTTATCACAGATATCGCTTGTTGCGGCGATGGCAGCTATCAATAACATGATAAGGCAGTATAGCGCGTTGGACGCTGTATTTGGGCAGGCACAGTACGCTCAGATTCCTATGGCGGTTGTGGGTATCGTTATGAAGTTTTTCCAGATTGTGATTTCTATTGTGGTAGGTATGGCGGCAGGGTGTATTCCGATTGTCGGCTTTAATATGGGTGCGGGATTAAGCAGGAGGGTAAAGGAGATATTTACGAAATTGCTGTCGGCAGAGGCTGTTGTCGGTGTTTTGGCGCTCATTATCGTAGAGTTTTTCCCTAGTGGATTGATCGGTATTTTCGGGGCTGCCAATGAAAGTGTCTATTACACAGAATTTGCAATCCGGGCATTTCGCATTTACCTTTGTATGGTAGTCTTTGCCTGTGTGAATAAGGCGGCGTTTATTTTTCTACAGGCAATGGGCAAAGCAGTGGCATCAACAATGCTTTCTATGGTTAGGGAGATTGTATTCGGTGTAGGGTTTGCGCTCCTTTTGCCGAGATTCTACGGATTGGATGGTGTCCTATACTCTATGCCGGTATCTGATATACTGACGTTTATCGTCTCTGTCATTATTATTGTGATGACTTATAAGCAATTAAGTGGTGTTGAGAAAACCAATGTTGGGAATCAAGAACGAAAGATGAAACAGATAGGACAGAAAGGCTGACATTTATGTGGAAGTATATTAGACAATATTTGATATTTGCTATTCTTGCCGCGTCATTTATGATTGGTGAGGTCATGATGGATTTGGTCCAGCCGGGATTGATGCGTCAGATTGTTGATGACGGAGTGCTCGGATTAGACAATGGCGGTATCGGGAATTTGGAATTGGTCTGGCAGTTGGGGATTCAGATGATTCTGCTTGTTCTATTCGGCGGTTTCTGCGGCTCGATGAACAATGCATTCGTACACATGACGGGACAGAATATCGGAAATGAGATGCGCAAAGATTGTTTTTGTAATATTATGACATTTTCGTTCCCGCAGATTGACAAATTTGGAACCGGTTCACTTGTGACGAGGGTGACCAACGATATTACGCAGGTACAGAATTTTGTATCGCAGTTTGTTCGCGGCATGATCCGAACATCTCTTTTAACGTTTGGAAGCATGTATTTTATGTTCCGCTTGAACAAAACTTTCGGCTTGACAGTACTATGTGCATTTCCGTTTGTTTTAGGATGTATCATATTTTGCCTGTGGAAGGCGAATCCGCTGTTTTCCGGTTTACAGGCGCAGCTTGATGCGGTTAACGGCATTATGCAGGAGGATATTTCGGGAATCCGTATCATTAAAGCATGTGTACGGGAAATCTATGAAAAACTTCGTTTTGGAAAAGCAAATGATGAATTGATCAAAACGCAGCTTCGCGTGTTGGTCATTTTTGCGTTTATGAATCCTGTCATCAATGCGCTGATGTATTTGACGGTAGCGGTGATCCTGCTGATAGGTTCCTATGATGTGGGAAGCGGTACGACAACTCCCGGCGCCGTGATGGCAGCAATTACTTATACAACACAGCTTCTTAACGGAGTCTTAATGCTTGTGATGCTATTCCAGAATATCTCAAGAGGGTATGCCTCGTGGAAGCGCTTAAGAGAGGTGCTTCAAAGCGAGCCGGAACTGAAAGCCGGAGCATTTGATGGGGAGACTGACTGTCACGGAATGATTGAATTTAAGGATGTTTCCTTTACATATCCTAGTTCCGGTCAGGCGGTTCTTGAACATATTGACTTAACGGTATATCCGGGTGAGACGGTGGCTGTTATGGGGTCTACCGGATGTGGTAAAAGCTCCCTTATTCATTTGATTCCTCGTTTTTATGATGTATCTTCCGGCACCGTTCTGGTTGACGGTGTAGATGTGAAGGAATATAAACAGAAAGCCTTACGGGAAAAGATTGCCGTTGTATTACAAAAGAGCGAGTTGTTTGGAGCAACGATCGGAGAGAACATTTCGTGGGGAAAACCGAATGCCAAAGCTGATGAGATTAAGGCAGCGGCGGTGGCAGCGCAGGCGGATGATTTTATTCTAGCTTCCTGTGACGGGTACGATACGCTTGTTGCCGAGCGCGGCATGAGTCTGTCCGGAGGACAGAAGCAGAGAATTTCGATTGCGAGAGCAGTTTTAAAAGGCGCCGGGATTTTGATTTTTGATGATTCCACCAGCGCACTGGATTTGAAAACAGAGGCGAATCTGTATGATACATTACAGCAATCCTACCCAAACAGTACGAAGATAATTGTCGCACAGCGCATCGCATCGGTACGCAGAGCAGACAGAATTGTTGTTATGGATCATGGAAGGGTGGCTGCTGTAGGAACACATGAAAAGCTTCTGGAAAACTGTCCGATTTATCAAGATATTTACTATTCCCAGATTGGAGAGGAGGGGTAAGCATGTCTGAACGGAAAGAACATAAAATTGAAGAGCGAAATATACCGGGAATGATGAACAGGGGACAAAGATTTGCACAGGTGCAGTATGCTCAGAACGCAGGTGCAGCGCTGCGACGTATTGCGGTATATTTTGCAAAAGAAAAAGTGATGGTATCCGCGATGCTGGTCGTGGTAATTTGCGGGACACTGTGCGGAGTATATGCGCCAAGTCTGCAAAGTAATGCAATTGACATTATAGCAAAGAATAGGAGTGGAAATCTTGTAAAAACACTCATGCTGATGGCGGCTGTCTATTTGCTATACAGCGGAGGTCAATTATTGCAGGGACTGGTTAGCGCCGAGTTGAGCCAGCGAATCGTCAAACAGATGCGGGAGGAGCTTTTCGGCAAGCTGATGGATTTGCCGATACGGTATCTGGATACACATTCCCATGGTGATGTGATGAGCCGTATGACCAATGATATTGAGAATATTTCGACTACGGTATCGCAATCACTTCCGTCGTTATTTTCCGGCGTGCTGACAATCATAGGGACGGTTTCTATTATGTTGTGGTATTGCTGGCAGTTGGCATTGCTGAGTTTTGCAACAGTGTTCTTGACTGTTTTTGCAACGAAGTTTCTTTCAAAGAAAGTACGTAAATTTTCACGCAGACGGCAGATGCTGCTTGGACAGTTAAACGGCACGGTGGAAGAAATGATATCCGGTTACCGCACGGTAGTTGCATACAATCATCAGGAAGCTACGATAACGGAGTTTTGTAGAACCTCGGATTCTCTCACGAAAGCGGGAATACGGACGGATGTGTTCAGCGGTGTCATGGGACCGGTGATGAATTGTATCGGAAATATCGGTTTTGTTATTATTGCGGTTTTCGGAGGATACTTCTCTGTGAACGGCATGATTTCAGTGGGCGTGATTTCGGCATTTATTGTTTATGCGAAGCAGTTTAGCCGTCCAATCAATGAGATTGCGCAGGTGTACGGTCAGCTTCAGGCGGCGGTTGCCGGAGCAGAACGCGTATTTATGGTTCTGGATGAGAGCAATGAAGACAAGACAGGAGAGGACATTAAGAAAACGGAAAGTGCGGAAGTCATTTTCCGAAATGTACAGTTCTCATACGAGCCGGGGCGACCGGTTCTTAAAGATTTTACGCTGACCGTTCCGTCCGGTAAAAAAGTGGCGCTTGTGGGGGCGACAGGAAGCGGGAAGACTACGGTTGTCAATCTTCTTATGCGTTTTTATGATATTGACAATGGCGAGATTCTCATCAATCAGCAGGATATTAAGGATATTTCAAGAGACGATTTGAGAAAAAATGTTGCCATTGTTTTGCAGGATACAGTTTTATTCTCGGATACGGTTATGAATAACTTGAAGTACGGAAATCCTGATGCCGGATTTAACGAAATTGAGGAAGCGGTAAAAATGAGCCGATGTAAAGAAATGATTGAGCTGCTTCCGAAAGGATACGATACGGTACTGAGTGGATCCGGCAGTAATATCAGTCAGGGACAGCGACAGCTTCTTGCGATTGCCCGTGCCTTTGTGGCTGATCCTCAGATTCTGGTTCTGGATGAAGCGACTTCCAATGTGGATACCCGGACGGAAAAAGCTATTCAGGATGCCATGCATCTGGTTATGCAGAATCGCACAAGTATTGTGATTGCACATCGCATCTCAACGATTCGTGATGCGGATATTATTGTTGTGATGGACCACGGCAGGATTGTGGAAAGCGGGGACCATGATACATTGCTGTTGCAGAAAGGAAAGTATTACGAATTGTATATGACACAGTATGCGGGAATTTCATGTTGACGTTTTTTATAATGTTATTTTGTTGAAAGTAATTTGACAAGAGAGCGGTTGTACTTATGCGAAAGAGATGAAAAACGGAGATAGTGTGTGGTTGGACGAAAAATATGAGAACAGACAGTATCAGTTCGAAGTGGCAGGGGAAGAATTTAGCGGCTATCTGACTGATTCGGAAATTACGCACATTGAGGAGGAAGATATTGCCACCGTTATTACCGAGCGTGATATTACCAAAATGTGTGATCAGCTTGATCATTCTATGGGATCTTATATGGAGTATTTTCAGTTTTTGTGTACCCTTTTATCGGCAGTGCTCATTTATCTTCTCACCAAGATTATTATTGAGAAGAACGAGAATGCTATATCTATGACGAAGATTCTTGGATATGAGAATCGGGAAATAGCGGGTCTGTATTTGTTATCAACGACTGTGTTACTGATTGCTGCGGATGCTGTCAGCGTCATCTTGGGGACGTTTATCATGGCGCAGGCATGGAAAACAATCATGTTCAGCTACAACGGCTGGTTTACATTTTCTATCAATCCGACAGGGTATATTCAGATGTTTGCATTTGTCCTGATCGGGTATCTGATCGTCATGATTTTTGATTTCAGGAGAATCAAGCGGATACCGATGGACGAAGCGCTTAAGAATGTGGAGTAGGTTATGCCGGCAAATTAAATGTCTGATTCAAACATGATACAACAGTCTTTTAGAAAAGGTGTTGCGATATTCACTGGGCGAAAGCCCGGTGATTTTTTTGTATGCTCTGGAGAAATTATGGCTGTCTGGGAATCCCAGTTCCTTGGCAATCTCTGTGATAGATTTGTTCGTGTCGGTCAGCATGTAGTTTGCTTGCTCCATCTTTGTCTTCAAGATATATTGCTTTAACGGAATGCCGCAGATTTGTGCGAATCGGTGAGAGAGATATTTCTCGTTATAGCCGAATGCAGCGGCAATCTCTGATATCTTGATATTCCGCGAAATATTTGTTTTTATATAATCCATTATATCGTAGTAGACCTGCTTTTGATTCTCAGAATAGTTTTCTACAGGCGGTACGAGAGAGAGCTGCCCGAAAAGCTCTGTCAGAATACTTGTAGACATGGCGTCCAAGGCAATTGAAGGATACTTGCTCTTAACGATGTCCTGTAACTGCTTCATCAAAATTACGACCCTCTCAGGCTTCGGGATGCTTCCCGTCTGGGGAAGTGTAAAATATTGGTCGGGGGGGTAAAACGGTATCGGGGGCAAGGACGTCAGGAAGGGCGCCCTGGTGTGGAGTAAAGTGGAGCCAGTA
>CAMWQW010000010.1 GCA_947176505.1 uncultured Lachnospiraceae bacterium
CCTGTATAAATTTTCAATGTTCATCAATTTAGCCTTGACTTTTTATTTGCAGGCTTTTCATATTGATAGCCTCTCACTCATATAGAGGGAAAAAATCTTTGTCGGTTACACTTTTTTGAAATATTTAAAAGAAATTTATCAATGAAAAGTATAACTATTTTTGCATAAATTTTCCATTGCGCGTGTTTTATAAAATAGCGGTTGTTCACCTGTTCATTGCGCTTTTCTTTATCATTATATAAATTATCATGAAAGATATAGATATGAGATGGATTTCGTAGTAGCCGGCATATGCGGGCATTTTAATGCCGTGGCGAGGGAAAATGCTGCGAAATGGGGACGTACGATTCCGGAAGAATACAGGCTGGATTACCTTCCAACGGACACAGACGAAGGGCGGCAGTATTTGGACTGGATGGGGCTTGCTATGGATTATGCCTATGAAAATAGGACAAAAATGATGGAAGCTGCCAAAAATGCAGTAAAGGCAAAGGTCGAAAAATTTACGGATTACAGGGCGGCGTAGTACAGAAGAAATAGACGGGTATTCCGATTTCATATTTCTTGCAAAGACGGGAAGACCTTTGATGCCGAGCGCAGTTAATAACGTGGTCAACAATGTTGTTGATAAGTATAATAAGGAAGAAGTAGCAAAGGCAAAGAAAGAACATCGCAAAGCAGACTTGCTTCCCAGAATCTCCGCCCATAACCTGCGTCATACCGCCTGCATAAATATGGCAAAGCAGGGGATGAATGTCAAGGTACTGCAATATATCATGGGACACGCCCACAGTGATGTGACAATGGATGTATATAACCATATTGCAAATAAGCAGGATATCAGAGAAGAAGTGGAGCGTTATGCAAGGGTGGCAGGGAATTAGTACACCGAAAATTTGAAAAAATGGTGTAGTAGAGCATAAAACATGCGTTATTTTAAAAACATACAGTCCGCAAACCTGCATAAGCACTGGGTTTGCAAAATTTTAATAAAATAATTAGCACTCACCTATTGACAGTGCTAACAATACGTTGTATTGTGATAGTGCAAGTAGAACAGACAAAGCAGGATGTCATACATTCAGCGAGGAGGTGTGTACTATGAATTTAACAAAATTTACGCAGAAATCAATACAGTCGGTAGAACAATGCGAGAAACTGGCATATGAATACGGTAATCAGGAGATTGAGCAGGAACATTTACTCTACAGTCTGCTCACCATTGACGACAGCCTGATTCTGAAATTGATTGAGAAAATGGAAATACAGAAGGAATACTTCGTAAACCGTGTAGAACAGGGGCTGCGAAAGCGGACCAAGGTGCAGGGAGGGCAGATTTATATTGGTCAGGACTTAAATAAGGTACTGATTGGTGCAGAGGATGAAGCCAAAGCGCTTGGTGACGAGTATGTGTCCGTGGAACATTTATTCTTAGCGATGCTCAAACATCCTAATAGAGAAATCAAAGAGATTTTCAGAGAGTTCGGCATCACGAGAGAACGTTTCCTGCAGGCGTTGTCTACGGTGAGAGGTAATCAGAGAGTGACTTCGGATAATCCGGAGGCAACTTATGATACTTTGGAGAAGTATGGACAGGACTTAGTGGAAAAAGCCAGAAGCCAGAAGCTTGACCCGGTTATCGGCAGAGATAACGAGATTCGTAATGTCATCCGTATTTTGTCCCGTAAGACGAAGAATAATCCGGTCCTTATCGGTGAACCCGGCGTCGGCAAAACAGCGGTAGCCGAAGGACTTGCACAGCGTATCGTCAGGGGGGATGTGCCAGAGGGCTTGAAAGACAAGAAGATTTTTGCACTGGATATGGGCGCCCTTGTAGCAGGTGCTAAATATCGTGGTGAATTTGAGGAGCGTCTGAAAGCGGTGCTTGACGACGTGAAGAACAGCGACGGACAGATTATTCTTTTCATAGATGAACTGCATACTATTGTGGGTGCGGGTAAGACGGACGGTGCCATGGACGCCGGAAACATGCTAAAACCTATGCTTGCAAGAGGAGAACTGCATTGTATCGGCGCTACGACACTGGACGAATACCGCCAGTATATCGAGAAGGACGCGGCGCTTGAGAGACGTTTTCAGCCTGTTATGGTGGAGGAGCCGACGGTGGAAGACACGATATCTATCCTGCGTGGCTTGAAGGAACGGTATGAGGTATTCCATGGCGTGAAGATTATGGACAATGCGTTAGTCAGTGCCGCAGTGTTGTCGAATCGCTATATTTCCGACAGATTTCTGCCGGATAAGGCAATCGACTTGGTGGATGAGGCGTGCGCACTGATTAAGACGGAACTGGACTCTATGCCGACAGAGCTTGATGAACTGAAACGCAAGGTGATGCAGTTTGAAATTGAAGAGACTGCGCTCAGGAAAGAGGACGATAACTTGAGTAAAGAGCGTCTCGGCAATTTACAAAGAGAGTTGGCGGAGTTAAAAGAAGAGTTGAAGAACCGCATGGCGCAATGGGAGAATGAAAAAAATTCCGTAGAGAAGCTTTCAAAGATTCGAGAGGAAATTGATGAGGTAAACAATCAAATTCAGATAGCCCAGCGTGACGGTGATTATGAGAAAGCGGCGGAACTAAGTTACGGAAAGCTGCCATCCTTAAAAAAGCAATTGGAAATCGAGGAGGAGAAAGTCAGCAAAGAGGACTTGTCCCTTGTGCATGAGAGCGTTTCGGATGAGGAGATTGCCAAGATTATCTCAAGATGGACGGGCATCCCGGTTTCCAAGCTGACGGAGAGTGAACGGAACAAAACGCTGCATTTGGATGATGAACTGCACCAGCGTGTAATCGGTCAGGATGAAGGTGTGACGAAGGTGACGGAAGCCATCATCCGTTCCAAGGCGGGAATCAAAGACCCGACTAAACCGATTGGATCCTTCTTATTCTTGGGTCCTACCGGCGTGGGTAAGACGGAGCTTGCCAAAGCGCTGGCGGCATCCTTGTTTGACGATGAGGCAAATATGGTCCGTATAGATATGAGCGAGTATATGGAGAAATACTCTGTATCAAGGCTGATTGGCGCGCCTCCCGGATATGTAGGATATGAAGAGGGCGGACAATTGACCGAAGCAGTCAGAAGAAAACCTTATTCGGTGGTCCTGTTTGATGAGATTGAAAAGGCGCATCCGGACGTATTTAATGTGCTTTTGCAGGTACTTGACGATGGGCGGATTACGGATTCTCAGGGCAGGACGGTAGATTTCAAGAATACGATTCTGATTATGACTTCGAATATCGGTGCAAATTATCTGTTAGATGGCATTGACACACAGGGTGCGATTACGTCGGAAGCGGAAGAGATGGTTATGAGTGATTTGAGGAACCATTTCAGACCGGAGTTTTTAAACAGGCTGGATGAGACGATTCTATTCAAGCCGCTTACCAAGGATAATATCGGCGGTATTATTCGTCTGATTGTGGACGATTTGAACAGGCGGCTTGCCGACAGGGAGCTGCGGATTGAGCTGACGCCCGAGGCGGAACGGTTTATTGTAGAGAATGCTTATGATCCGGTTTATGGTGCAAGACCGCTGAAAAGATATATCCAGAAGTATGTGGAAACCTTGTCTGCAAAGCTGATTCTGGCGGATCAGGTGGAGGCGAAGGATACGATTCAGATTGTGCTGCGTGACGGAGAGCTTGCGGCAGTGCGGAAGTAAAGGACGATTAAATCAGCGGAATAAAGCAGTAGAATAGAGTGGCAGAACAATTTGCAGGCGGAAGATATTTCCGTCTGCTTTTTTGCGATAGAGATTGTTTTGATGCAGACTGATTACAAGGCATGTATGAGAATAACTGTCATGAAGTTCTGATTTACAGTGATATGCGTAAATGATACACTATAAACGATGTGAAAGGATGCTTCGGAATGGAGATAAGATTGAAAAGGAAGCATATAACAGGAGGTAAATAACATGCGATATCCTAAATTTTTGCAGCAAAACGGTGCGATAGCTTTTGTGGCTCCATCCTTCGGATGTGCAACGGAACCTTACAAGAGTGGATTTTTGCGAGCGCAGGAAAAATGGCAGCAGCAGGGATTTTCCCTGATATTTGGTCCGAACTGTTATGTAGAACAGGGAGTCGGCATTAGTAATACCCCCGACAAGTGCGGGACCGAGCTGACGGAATACTATTGCGACGTAACAAGTGATTGCATCATATCCTGCGGCGGCGGGGAGTTGATGTGTGAAATACTGGACTATGTAGATTTTGACCGTATTCGTAAAGCGGATTCGAAGTGGTATATGGGGTACTCGGACAATACAAATATGACGTTTCTTCTGGCAACGCTGTGCGATACTGCCTCTGTGTACGGTCCTTGTGCATCGTCTTTCGGTATGGAGCCGTGGCATCAATCGCTGGAAGATGCGATGCTTCTCTTGCAGGGCAAGAAGCTGATTATGCAGGGATATGATATGTGGGAAAAAGAATCAATGAAGGATGAGGAACATCCCTATGAACCATACAATTTAACAGAAACATCTGTTATTAAATGCGTTCTGCCGGATGGCGGGACAAATGCTGACTTTTCCGGCAGGCTGCTTGGTGGCTGCGTGGACTGTCTGGTTAATTTGCTCGGAACGAAATATGATAAGGTGAGCGAATTTAATGAAAAGTATAAGGAAGACGGGATTATTTGGTTTCTGGAAGCATGCGACTTGAATCTGATGGGTATCCGGAGAGCTATGTGGCAGATGGATCATGCAGGATGGTTTGAGAACTGTAAGGGCTTTCTGATCGGAAGACCGCGTGTCGGCATGAACGTGGAGGAGTTTGGCATTGACCATTATCAGGCGACATACGAAATGTTTCGCAAATACAATGTTCCGGTAATGATGGATGTGGACATCGGACATCTTCCGCCGATGATGCCCCTGATCTGTGGCAGCATGGCGCGGATTGTCAGTGACGGAAAAGAATACCGTGTAGAGATGGAACTTAAATGATGAAAGAGTAGGCTTATGATAATATAAGGAAAGGATGATTAATAATGATTCCCAAGGACCCCGTGATGTTACTCAGCTTTATCAACTTAAAATTACGCGATTACTATACAAATCTGGAATCGCTTTGCGATGATTTGAATATTGACCGTGCAGAGATAGAGGTTAAACTGTCAAATATTGATTATCATTACGATGAGGAGAAAAATCAGTTTGTCTGAAAAAATTAAAATTACTATTGTTATGGATGACGAAAAACTGAATATAAGGTCTACGTCTTCAAGTGGCTCATCTGTGATTGTGACACATGATTCATCGACGACAGTCATGTCAACTTTATTGAAAAACGAATTAATCAGTGGTAGTTTTTGTGGCGGTAGAGGGGATTGTGGTCGATGTAAGATACAATTTATAGAGGGAACCACTATGCCCACACCGTTGGAAAGAAGCGTGATGGAACCGGAGGAACTGCGGCAGGGATACAGATTGGCATGTCTGGCAAAGCCGAAAGACAATTGTGTCATTAAATTGGCATTAGAAGATACACCTAAAATTGATATTGTATCTGATATGATAGCGGTGACGGAAAAAAATGACTATAATAGTCAACAAAATATCCGGACTGCAAACCGAAAATCAGACGTTACGAAATCTTCTGTTATAGGAAATGATTTTAATAAGCAGGATGTTAAAAAATCTTGCGTTATGAAATCTAGTGTTGTACAACCGGAGAATAGGTTTTCGTGTCAGAATCATGGGGAAGACATGATTATTGCAGTTGATTTAGGAACTACCACCATAGCAATGCAGCTTATGGGTATGGAAAGCGGAAGAATCATTGATACTTACTGTGAGATGAATCCGCAGAGACGCTATGGTTCGGATGTGTTGTCGAGAATGAAAGCATCGTGTGACGGCAGCAGAGAAGTGCTGCAGCAGCTTGTCGTACAAGTATTGGAGAGGGGAGTTGCTCGATTTGAGCAATGTTTATCGAAGGAAGAGTGTGTGCGCGCCATGTGCATTGCGGGAAATACCACGATGGAGCATCTCTTAATGGGATATGACGTATCTTCTCTGGGAAGAAGTCCTTTTATACCGGTGGAGATTGGGCTGCAGGAATATATGCATTCCGATTTCACATTTCCTGTGTGGCTGGTTCCGTGTATCAGTGCCTTTGTGGGCGGGGATATCGTAGCGGGTCTCTATGCGCTGGGAATGCTTCCAAAGACACAGCGAAGCAGAGAGCAGAAGCGGAACGGGGAAGGCAATGCGGATAGAGAAGAAAACGGAAAACATGCTACGCTGCTGATTGACTTAGGCACGAACGGAGAGATGGCGATTACGGACGGTACGCGCATGGTGGTCACTGCCACTGCGGCAGGTCCTGCTTTTGAGGGCGGTGCAGGCGCGGGAGTAATAGGGAGCGATATGATTGCGTCCACGGCTTCCCTATTGAAACAGGAGATATTGGATGAGACGGGGCTGCTTACAGATCCTTATTTTACGGAAGGTGTTACCGTGGGCGATCCGGCGGTGAGATTATGCAACAAGGATATACGCGATTTGCAGATGGCAAAGGCAGCAGTGCGGGCTGGAATAGAAATTTTATGGCGGCAGATGGGAGAGCCGGCGACTCTGCATGTTTATCTGGCGGGCGGATTCGGTTATTACCTTGACGTGGAGGCAGCATTTTCCATCGGACTTCTGCCTGCGCATATGCGCGGTCAGGTCGAAGCGGTAGGGAATACATCGCTGGCTGGTGCATTTATGATAGGATGTGACCTTTGGAAACACAAAACGGACAAGGCGTTACTGGAGAAGAGCCTTTCTTCTATAGTAAAAATAAATCTCGCTGAGCAGGAAGCGTTTGAGAAGCTGTACGTGCGTTATATGAATCTGGGTGAATCTTAAGGTTAGGTTAAGTTTTCTCCGCTTTTCAGTTAAGGAATAAGTGTTATTCTAGCTTTAACAACAAAGTAATCAGGTGCAAAACGACTGTTATGCATTGGGAATTATCAGAAGACGGAAACAGCAGCAGAAAATAAACCTGAGGAAAAAGGAGAAACATTATGTGGACGAGAAAGGAATTAAAGCAAAGGGCAAAAGAAGCCTTGCAGAGGAATTATTGGAGGATTGTGCTGGTGGCGGCATTGGCTGCAGTTTTAGGCGGGGGTATGAGCGCGTCCGGCTCCTCGGTATCGAGCGGTGTTAATGGTGTTGTGGCGACGAATACGACAACGGATGACGCCAAGTATACTTATATGGAAGATATGGTGTCGGATGACGATGAAAGTGCTTGGATAGAAGATAACATGGCGGACGAGGGAATCTCTGACACAATTGTACTTCCGATTGAAAGCGCAAGAGAAGAACTGGGTGATACGACCGTAACGGTATACATGGTTACCTTTGCGGTTATAGCGATAATTATTGTATTGTTTATTTGTGCGGTTACATTTGCGGTCGCACTGTTGTTATATAATCCTTTCCGTGTAGGAGTGCAGCGGTTTATGATCAAGAGTATTGATGACAGAGCAGAGGTGAAGGAAGTACTGTATGCTTTTGACCATTCTTACAAAAATGTGGTAAGAACGATGTTTCATGAAGACATACGAGTTTTTCTATGGTCACTACTGTTTGTGATTCCGGGTATTTATAAGAGTTATCAATATCGTATGGTATCTTATATTCTGGCGGAGCATCCGGATATGGATTACAGACAAGTGCTTCAGATGAGTAAAGACATGATGAATGGTGAGAAGTGGCATGCGTTTGTACTTGATCTTTCCTTCATATTATGGCATATGCTAGGTTTTATAACATGTGGTATTGTAGAGCTGTTCTACGTAAACCCATATGTCTGGCTGACAAACGCGGCGCTGTATCGCAAGCTTTGTGAACAGTATGATAAGACCCGGCAGGCAGCCTTGCCGGACAATAACTATGCAAAGATGTAGATTTGGATTGTAAAAAGCAGCTTGAGAACAGAAACGAGGATTGACATGGGATATAAGATTCTGATAGCGGATGATGAAGCAGAGATACGAGATGTGCTTCACCTGTATCTTGAAAAAGACGGATATGAAATAGTAGAAGCGGCGGATGGCGTGGAAGCTATGGAGAAGATTAAGAAAGAGCAGCCCGATTTGGCGATTCTGGATATTATGATGCCGGGACTGGATGGATATCGAGTGTTACGAAATATTAGAGAAAATAATAACATACCGGTCATTATGTTGTCAGCGAAGGATTCGGATGCAGATAAGATATTAGGGCTTGACCTTGGCGCGGATGATTATATCACGAAGCCTTTCGGACCGTTGGAGGCAGTGGCGAGAGTGAACTCCAATATACGGAGATTTTATTCGCTTGGTGCCGGAGGAGACAGACAGAAGGCGGTTAAGGAATTGACGGTGCAGGATTTAAGACTTGATTTGGAAGCATGTCTTTTATACCGCGCAGAAGAGCCGATAGAACTGACTTCGGTGGAATTTCGGATTATGCAGCTTTTTATGGAAGAGCCGGGCAAGGTGTTTACGAAGCAGCAGCTTTATGAGGCAGGCTGGGAGGACGAATATCTGGTGTCGGACAACAGTATTATGGTATGTATTTCCAAACTGCGTGCGAAGCTGGAGCGTGACGGCAGGGAATATATTAAGACAATCAGGGGACTTGGATACCGGCTTGAGAAATGAAAAGGACTACTGTAATGGGAGGAGGGCATAAGGACATATGGAAGGCGGAAACAATATAGAGGCAAAACGATCCCTGAAATGGTTCTTGATAAAAAGATTTCTTGTTGTTATGCTCTTTATTCTCGTCAGTGAAGAAGTGATCGGAATACTCTATGATAATTTTATTATTCCGTGGGTATCGTTATTTCTAAAAGGACAGCAGATTAGCATTACATCAAACGGAAGTCCGGTTGTGTTATTATTGTATGTGTTATTTTATCTGATTACGTCTTTTTTGCCGACAGGCATTAAGAATTATGCTCAATATGTGCTCAACGAGCATGTGGATGAATCTTTTCAGATTGCGGTTGGGTCTCCCATGTTTACGGGACAATGGGGAACCGTATTGAAGATTGTGGTTATTGTACTATTTTTTATATTAATTTTTATAAGCGTTCTGCCCTATCTGGCAGGCGCTTTTTACTATTATCGAGTAGTGACCGAAAAGGTCAATGATTTGATAGAAGAGGAAAAGGAGCAGCAGCTTGCTTACGATAGACAAAGAAATCTGCTGTTATCGGATATCGCTCATGATATCAAGACACCGATTACAACGCTGTGCAGTTACAGCAAGGCATTGTCGGATAATGTGGTTCATGGGAAGAAGAAACAGGAATATCTGGATGCTATTTATAGCAAATCTATGAGGATGAGCGAACTGATTACATTGCTCTTTGAATATGTGAAGATGGATAGCAGCGGATTTGAGCTTCACAAAGAGGAGAGTGACCTTTCAGAGATTCTAAGAGAATGCGTAGCTATGCTCTATGCGGATTATGAAGACTGCAAGATGGAACTTAAGGTAGAGATTCCGGAGACGCCAATACCCTATTGCATGGATAAGGTTCAGATGACACGCGCTATTACGAACTTGTTGACTAATACGGTCAGATATGGGAGAGAAGGCGGCAAAGTGCTTATTCAATTGGAGGAATATACAATCACAGTGGCGGATGACGGCATGGAGATTGACAAGGAGTTTGCCAGACACATCTTTGAACCCTTTTCCAGAGGCGATCAGGCGAGAAGTACCAAGGGCGGGAGCGGACTTGGACTTAGTATTGCATCCAAGATTGTTCAGATGCATGGCGGAGAATTGAAATTGTATTGCAATTACGGGCATGGGTATACAAAGGCATTTCAGATTACATTACATGAGAGACAAGAGTGAACATAATGCGCATTTCGAGTCCGCGAAGTGAAAGAGCGTTTTTTTCGATTCTTACCGCTTTCCAAACTGCATATATAAGTATAGAGACGACGCATAATTCTTGATGAATAAAATAGTGAACGTTATAGAAACGCGAGTTATGCATTGAGAATAAGGATTGGAGTATGCGATGAATGTGAGAAGCAGGCTGATAAGAACGGGAATTCTTCTGACCGTAGCAGTGCTGCTATGCGTACCGGGATTTGTACACTACAGGGCTGAGGCAATTGCCGCAAACAGTATGGCGGACAGCAAAAAGATTGCGCTCACCTTTGATGACGGTCCGCATCCCTATTATACGGAGCAGCTTTTGGACGGATTGAAGGAACGAGGAGTGCACGCTACTTTCTTTGTGATGGGGAAACATGTTGAGATGTATCCGGAGATGATTGAGCGTATGAGTGAGGAAGGTCATCTGATCGGAAATCACACTTACAGTCACATGCAGTTAAATAAGAACAACGGAGATGAGTTTAAACAGGAACTGATTAAGACAAATGAAATGATTGAGAAGCTGACGGGACAGGAAGTTCAGTATGTGCGTCCGCCGTATGGCACTTGGGATAAGAAATTTGAGAAGGAACTGAATATGTTTCCGGTTTTATGGACCATTGACCCGTTAGACTGGTGTAGCGATAATGTGGCGTGCATCGTGCAGAAGGTTACGGATAAGGCGGAGGAAAACGCGATTATTCTTATGCATGACGAGTATAAGAGTACAGTGACAGCGGCATTACAGATTGTAGACGCATTGCAGGAGCAGGGCTATGAGTTTGTGACGGTAGATGAGCTTTTGTTTGACTAAAATGAGAGGAAAGCGATAGGGGACAATCAGATGAAAGAAAGAATAACATATGTTGTTGTATGTGTGGCGTTATGTACTGCAATAATCTTTATAGGCTGTAATGCAGATAAGAAGACATTGGACACAGAAATTGCGCATGAAGAGGCGAAGGACGATGGGAGTCCGCTGTTGTATGGCGGAAGCTTTTTCTATGAGATTCGCTCGGACGAGGGAAGAGAGTATGCGGTACTTACGGGCATGAAAGAAGGGAGCCGGGAGGATTACGTACCTAATAATATACATGGTGTTCCGGTAGAAGAGATTGAGGCAGGAGTGTTTCGCGGAGTAGACCTTTCAGGGAAAAAGCTGCCGGAATCTTTGCGGGTAATCGGGGATTATGCTTTTCAGGATACTTCTATAGGGAAAGGAGAAAGCATTGTATATATGCCGGAAAGAATAGAATGGATTGGCGAAGGTGCCTTTGAGAATTGCGGATTCTGGAGAGTAGTATTCGAGGGAGAAGAGAATCCGGTAATCGGGAAACGTGCCTTTGCAGACAATCCGAACATGTGGGCGGTATATGTTCCGAATGGAGAGTGCGTCATATCGGAGGAAGCTTTTGCGGGCTGCGACGAGAATTTTTGCATTGCCTATAACGGAGAACGGGATGATAAAGTAAATCCTGTAGAAGAATATGCTGCAAAGTACGGAATGACCGCTGCATGTGTTTTTGAGATTGACAGTATGGAGCCGGTAATCCGTTATCCGGAAGAACCGCTTGTTTTGAAGCCTGAAATCAGGAACTTTTTCTATGGAGAAAACGGGGATGATGATAATTTCTGCTCTATGGAGTATGCGGATGATGCACCGGATTACGGGTTTGACGAATGGCATGCTCCCTGTGGAGAGTTCTGCGCGGGCGAAGGATTTCTTGAACTGGAAGCCTCTTCGGAACTGGTCTCTTCGGATGAACGATATGCAGTAAGGAATATATGTACCGCTTACGGAAGAGAATATGCATGGGCGGAAGGTGTGGATGGTCCCGGCATCGGTGAAAGCATTACGTATCATGACTGTAACCAATGGAATACTAAGAACCGCTGGGAGGGACTTCCGTCGGAGCACTTTGAACAGCGCTCCTATCCGATGGATGGCTACATCCGTTACACTGAAATCTGTATCGTGAACGGTTATGCCAAGAATCAGAAGACATGGGAAGAAAATGGACGAGTCAAGCGTCTTCTCATGTATGTGGAGGATAAACCTTACGCTTATCTTGAACTGGAAGACACGATTTACCCGCAGTATTTTCAATTGCCGTGGGAGGATATCATGTCTGTGGACGGTGGCGAGATTACGTTCCGCTTCGTGATAGAGGATGTTTATCCGGGGACTGTCTATGATGATACCTGCCTGACCGGGCTTGTCGTGGAATTTACCGGACGACACGGACATTAATGAGATATGATTTTTATGGCAGCTTGCGCAAATCGACGGTCAGCGCCGGACGTATGCCGAATCCTTCGAGACCTGCATTTTCCATACGAAGTAATTCGTCTGTGTAGCCGTTGCCAACCAGATAGCATTTGCTTGTGGTCCCCTCAACGGGTTCTCGCAGCCACCAAGAGCATTCTTCGATATTAAAGTCATTATAATCTAACAGATACCAACAGCTTTCATCCTGTTCTACGGCAGCGTCTGTAGGCAGGGCGAATTTACTGATTCCGGCATCGTCGAACCATTGTAATTCCTCTAGGGAGAGCAGATAGACGCGGTCGGTGGTAGTGATTGTCTCGGCGTCGCATAAAGGGTTAGTTTCCGTAATATTCTCTGTGGCGATGATTGCCTTCAGTTCTTCTTCGGTAAAGTCGTGTAGAAATCCGGCTTCATTCTGATAACCGTTCTTACGTTCCGCCATAGCGGTGGCAGTAGGAGCCTGATCGGCATAGGTTACGACTTCATCGGCGCAATTGAGCCATGTTCTGATGTTGGAAACACTCCAAGTATTACTCCCACGTACAAGCTTCTGCAATTCCATATCAGTATCGGCATCGGATTCCTGAGACCAGTAATCCGTGCCGTCGAACCAGTTGTATTTTCCGCCTTCCGGAGCATCATAGGCTTTCATCGTGAGAACTTCCGCGGAGATTAGGACCGCATTGTTGCGATCGTCAGATAATTTCAAAACGCGCCAGCTGATTGGTTCATTGTTATAGCTGCCGAAAGTGATTGTATCACCTACAGCGATGGTATATTTAATAGAATTACGCGCGTTATGTATTTTGACGCCGATTATGGACGCAATGGCAAGTACAAGCATGACAAAAGCGGAGATCGCGAAAAAGGTTCTGCCTACAGTCGGATTAACTGAATTGACAGAGTTTTCGCGGCGAAATGCCGCCTGCTCGGAAAGCTTATGATTTGCAGAGCAGTTGTGACTTTTCAAATCATTTACAAAGCGAAGGATATCCACATAGTTGTCATCGCCCTGTGCGTTAATCCATTGATGTGTCATGAGAAAATATTCCATGGACTTGGACAAAGATACATCTTCCAGTTTATATACAAGAATCGGAATATTTTTGCTGACCGCCCGTTCAACCTCGCGCAGCACATGGGGAGAGTGGTTGGCATTCTCCGACATCAACAGAATCATAGCCGTCGAATGGTCGATTCCATTAACCAGTTCCTCGGCGTATTCCCTGCCGGAACGAATATCTCTGGGCGCAATGAAACATTTGATTTCATTTTGTTCTATAAGTTCACATATATTTTCGGCAAATTCAGCATCTTTAGAGGAATGCGATATAAAAATCTGCATGATATTCTCCGTTTTTATCTGGTTTATCGTACCCGATCTGACCGGGGTGAAGTTATCGCGTTCTATTTTATCATTCCTTAACACGCATTTCAAGACAGTCTTTTCGGGCAGCCGTCCGGCAGGAAAACGGAGACAGGTCAGGAGGGTCAAAGGAGCTGGAAAATATTATATTTGCGCTTATATCAGTAAAATGGTAAAATATAAAAGATTAGTCTTTTATATGGACTGATAGGAACAGATACAAAGGATAGGCTGAAAATGGATTTATTTGAGTACATGCGAAGCACAAATCAGGAGAAAGAGTCACCGCTTGCGGCAAGACTTAGACCTGTTACGTTAGAAGAAGTGGTCGGTCAGCAGCATATCATAGGAAAGGACAAGCTGCTTTACCGTGCGATTAAGGCGGATAAGTTAAGTTCCATTCTATTTTACGGACCTCCCGGAACAGGCAAGACAACGCTTGCCAAGGTAATCGCCAACACGACCAGCGCGGAATTTACACAGATTAACGCCACGGTCGCAGGCAAGAAAGACATGGAAGAAGTTGTTTCGAAAGCCAAAGACCTGCAAGGAATGTATGGGAAGAAAACAATTCTGTTTATTGATGAGATACACCGCTTTAATAAGGGGCAGCAAGATTATTTGCTTCCGTTTGTGGAGGATGGAACGCTTATATTAATCGGCGCTACGACGGAGAACCCTTATTTTGAGGTGAACAGTGCGTTGATTTCGAGATCCATTATTTTTGAATTACATCCGTTATCAATAGAGGACATCAAGGCGCTGATTTTGCGGGCGATATATGATAAGGACAAAGGGATGGGTGCCTATGAGGCAGTGATTGACGAAGATGCAGTGGACTTTCTGGCGGAGTTGTCAGGCGGCGACGCAAGACATGCACTTAATGCCGTAGAGCTTGGCGTTATGACGACCAACCGCAGTGAAGACGGAAAGATTCACATTACATTGGATGTGGCGCAGGAGTGTATTCAGAAACGAGTGTTACGATATGATAAATCGGGTGACAGTCATTATGATACAATTTCTGCCTTTATTAAGAGTATGCGCGGGTCTGACCCGGATGCGGCTGTTTATTATCTGAGTCGGATGTTGTACGCGGGAGAGAGCGTGACTTTTATCGCAAGGCGGATTATGATTTGCGCATCGGAGGATGTAGGAAACGCGGACCCGATGGCGCTAAATGTTGCGGTGAGCGCATCGTTGGCGGTGGAGAGGGTCGGTATGCCGGAGGCACAGATTATTCTGGCGCAGGCTGCGGCTTATGTAGCGTGCGCGCCTAAGAGCAATGCGGGTTGTGAAGCGATATTTCAGGCGATGGAGACGGTGAAGCAGACAGGCAATCTGCCGATTCCGACACATTTGCAGGATGCACATTATAAAGGAGCGGCGAAATTGGGACACGGAACCGGTTATAAATATGCGCATGATTATCCGAATCATTATGTCGAGCAACAGTACCTTCCTTATGAATTAAACGGCAAAGAATTCTATAAGCCTACGGATAACGGATATGAAGCGAAGATTAGAGAGCACATGAAACGAATAAAGGAAGAAGCATCACATGATATCAAATAAAACGACGGATTCTACGGGTAACCAGAAGAAAAAAAAGAAGAAACGTACGATAGATAAGGAAAAAGTAGCAGCAAATAAGAAAAAAGCCAAGGCAAAGAAACAGCGAATAAAGAAGCAGCTGAAAGAAGAAAAGGCAAGAATCAAAGCTGAAAAGCAAAGGGGCAAAGTGCTGGAAGAATCCGTGAAGATGGAAGAATCGGTGACGCTTAATGAGCATGGCGCGGTGGAGCGTACGATTACGGTGGAGGAAACTTACACGATAGAGCAGAAGCCGGAAGAGCCGAAAGAAGTTCGTGACAGGAAGCGTAAGAAGCTTTTGGCGATAATGGGATCTGCGGCTGCAGTTCTTGCACTGGCAGGTACAGGATGCTTCTTCGGAATCAGGCATTATCTGACTACACAGGCAAATGAGAGCGCTGCGATAGAAGCCATGGTACATACGGAGGCGGTCGGACTTGCGGAGTACAGTCTGACACAGCGGAGAAAGGATCATGTACGGGAGGATGCTGGCAAGGAGACATCCAAGGCATTGGTGGACGCGGCGAAATTTCTTATAGATGGTGTGCACCGCAGACCACCGGAGATTGAACTGACGGAAGAAAATTCATCGGATTTTATTACGATAGAGAGCTGCCGCATCAATACAGAGACGGGTAAAGTGGATGTTACAATGTCTGCGGAGGGCTTGGCAATCAGCGATGACGGGTATTATTACCTTTTTGAGGAAAAGATGTATGATACGGCGTTACGGAGCGACGAATATATCATAGAAGAACAGAAAGATGTGGATTTGACTTTCTCAGTCAATTTAAACTATAACAGCGCCAGCTCCAGATTGTGCTCCAAATTTGTCGTGGCAGTGAAAAAGGACGGTGTTTTTCTGCCGATCAGTAAACCGCACTTTATCACGAATCCGGAGGCGATAGCAAGATACAGCCCGTCTTTTGAGAGCACCACATCTAAGAAGGGGCTTTTGGTGGACCCGGAGAAGCTGGGCGGTTCCGAGTTGGATGATTTGGGGGTAAGACATGCGGCGTACAATATTCCTCTCAGCAGAATACTAGGTAATACAAGTAACGCGTATTATCCGACAGTCTACTATACTTATAACGGAAGAAACTATGCGTTTAACGGACAGATTATTGCAGAGTATGATTATATTTTCTCTACGTTGACCAATAAGGGAATTACGACGACGGCAATCATTTTGAATGATATTCATCCCGGATATATGCAGTTGATTCATCCGAAGGCGCGCTCCGGCGGAAGAGCACCGTATTACGCATTTAATGCTACAGATGAGGAAGGCACTGAATACATTGCGGCAATTGCATCTTTCTTGGCTAACCGATACTCGGGCAGCGGGCACGGCAAAGTTATGAACTGGGTTATCGGCAACGAAATCAATGCCAGAAGTGAGTGGAATTATATAGAATATATGGATACTGCGAGTTATGTGGAAGAGTATGCGAAAGCATTTCGTATTTTCTACAATACGATATTAAGTGTAAACGGTAATGCGAGAGTTTATATTTCACTGGACCAGCAGTGGGGCAAGAGCCTGTATTCCAGCAACGGATACAGCTCGAAGGAGATTCTGGACGAATTTAACAGAAATATCTCGGCAGGCGGCAATATTGACTGGGGCGTAGCACAGCATCCCTACAATTATCCGTTGACCAGCGCGAAAGCGTGGAGTACAAGCGGAAGGGCTGGCTCCTATGTGTTAAATTCGGAGACGACACCGGTCATTACCATCAAGAATATTCATGTGCTGACTGATTATCTGCAAAAAGAGGAATATTTGACTGATTCGGGAGAAGTAAGGCATGTTATTTTAAGTGAGATGGGATATACGTCTTCGTCGGGACAGGATTTGCAGGCGGCATCGTTCGTGTATGCGTATAAAGTCATAGAATCAAACCAGTATATTGACAGTATGCTCTTCTCACGTGAGACAGATGCGCCGTCAGAGGTAGCACAGGGACTGGCGCTTGGCATCAATACGCTGGGCGGGGGACGCAAGTCTATCTATAATGCATTCAAGTATGTGGACACGCCGGAATCTGCCACATATACGGACTTTGCACTGCGGGTAATCGGAATCAGCAGTTGGGGAGAAGTGATATCGAAACATTAATAAACTGAGCGAAGAAATAGAATATTTATATCATAAAACAACTAGGATAATTGTAAACAACTAGAATAGTTGTAAACAACTAGAATAGTTGTAAACAACTAGAATAGTTGTTTTATGATATATTGATAGATATCCTGATTTTTCCTCTGCCAATTGGCACAGATGGCGGAAGCGGTATCTTCATCGGGGACAGATAGTGTGATTTCCACTAGTTTGATCCCCTTTTCTTTTGCCAGAAGATGGGCTTCATACTCACCGGAAACGGCTTTGTAATAATCGGAAAGAATGGATACTTCATTGCGCATCTCCATTTCGTTGTCGGTGAAGAAAACATTGATGTCTTTCTTGATAGAGTCATTGATTCGATTTTCGAAGAAAGAAAGAGTTTCTCTGCCCTCGTCGGTAATTGCCAGAAGTGTGCGGTTACGGTTTGATTTGGCGGTCACAAGACCGGCGTCAATCAGTTCTGCAGTCACTTGCTGCAGAGTCAGAAAATTCGTGTATTCCTTTTCCAATATAAAGTTTCCTACTTGGGCTTTGGTCAAAGGAAAGTTAGCACGGTCAAGCATGTAGAGAACGATTAACTTGTACAGGGTTAATGGGTCTTGTGTCATGGATAAAGCCTTTCTATCAAGCGTCCTTGGCGGGCACTACGGAGTTTCATGGTGTGGTGAAGAGTGTTTAAAACATTACGTTTGTTCAGACTCCAGAGGGGAGCGAGCAGTATATTTCTTGGTCCGTCTCCGGTAAGTCGATGCACGACGATGTCGGGGGAAAGGTGTTCCAGAGAATCGATGACAATGTCGATATAATCTTCTTGGGATAAAGGACGATATGCATTCTGTTCATAGAGAGAGGCAAGTCCGGTGCCTTTCAGTACATGGAGAAGCTGCAGCTTTACGCCCCATGTACCATTCTGATTTAAATATTTAATGGTAGATAACATGTGTTCTTTTATTTCGTGAGGCAACCCTAAAATCACATGAGTGATAATCGGTATATGGGCTTGACGCAGCATAGCAACACATTGGTCGTAAACGGATAGCGGGTAGCCACGTCTTATGAAATCAGCAGTTTTGTCGTGTATTGTTTGAAGCCCTAATTCAATCCAGACAAACTTGTCAGGATATTCATCCATAATATGAATCAGCATAGCCACGATATCTTCTGAAATGCAATCCGGTCTTGTAGCGATAGAGATACCGGCAACGGAGGGAGCCATTAATGCTTCCGTATACAGCGATTGCAGATGGGGAACGGAGCTATATGTATTCGTATATGCTTGAAAATAGGCAATAAAACGGCGGACACCCGAATTCGGAGACGTATTATCAGACTCGGAGCGTAACATTTCTTGTGCATCACGCATAAATTCAGAAGAGATGTTACTCACTGCTTTGCCGTCAAACATGGAAATACCCGCAGTAATCTGTTTGGTAACGGAAGGGTATTCGGTCTTCTTGACTGCATGATCTCCACTGCCGCCAGCGCTGCAGAAAATGCAGCCTTCGACACCAAGAGTTCCGTCGCGGTTGGGACATGTGAAGCCGGCATCAATTGCGATTTTATACATTTTTTTTCCGTAAGTATTCTTAAGGTAGGCGTCTAATGAGTAATAAGGTTTTCCATGCCAATCATTCTGTTCCATGTTCCACTCGATTTCTGCACAGCTTTCGCTTTATTTAATGTGAGATTTCACTGCGTCAGCAACAACCTGTGCAACCTTCGGATCAAAGGCTTCAGGCATAATATTGTCTTCGCTAAGTTCTTCTTCCGGTACAAGTCCTGCGATAGCATAAGCGGCAGCCAGCTTCATTTCTTCCGTAATCTGTACTGCGCGCCCTTCCAGTGCACCTTTGAAAATGCCGGGGAATGCAACCACATTATTGACCTGATTAGGGAAATCGGAACGACCCGTGCCGACAACTCTGGCACCGGCTGCTTTTGCGATGTCGGGCATGATTTCAGGAACCGGATTCGCCATGGCAAACAAAATGGAATCGCTGTTCATGGAAGATACCATATCGGGCGTTACGATATTGGGGGCGGATACGCCGACAAAAATATCTGCGCCTTTTAAGGCATCGGCAAGAGAGCCGCTTTCATTATTCGGATTTGTCGCCTCAGACATTTTCTTTTGCATATAGTTTAATCCTTCAGTGTTTTTGCCTATAATACCGACTTTGTCGCACATAATAATATTGGTTAAACCGTAATTTAACAAAAGTTTTGTGATGGCAACACCGGCGCTTCCGGCGCCGTTTACTACAACTTTACAGTTTTCTTTCTGTTTCCCGACAACTTTTAAGGCATTGATGATGCCTGCAAGAACAACAATGGCAGTTCCGTGCTGGTCGTCATGAAAAACCGGAATATTCAATATTTCTTTCAAACGCTCCTCGATTTCAAAACAACGGGGAGCGCTGATATCCTCTAAATTAATGCCGCCGAAACCGGGTGCAAGATAGGTTACAGCCTTAATGATTTCTTCCGTGTCCTGAGTATCCAGACAAATCGGAACCGCGTTGACGCCGCCAAATTCCTTGAATAATACGGCTTTGCCTTCCATAACCGGCATGGCGGCATAAGGACCGATATTGCCCAGACCGAGTACGGCGCTACCGTCAGATACGACGGCGACGGTATTGGATTTCCATGTATAAGTGTAGGCGGCTTCTTGATCCTGAGCGATTACCTTGCAAGGCTCCGCGACACCCGGCGTATAGGCGAGCGACAAGTCTTCGCGCGTTTTCACAGGGGTCTTGGATATGGTTTCAAGTTTGCCGTGCCATTGTTCATGCAATTTCAGTGCTTTTTCGTTTGTTGTCATGGAGTACCTCGTTTCTTAAATTATAATTTAACGTGTGGATAAGTAGCTGGTTTGTGGTACGGAGTGAAATTCGCAGTGCGAGCTCGATTACGCTGCGCTGCATCTCGCTCACGGGCATTCGCCCTAACATAATGTAATCTGACAAATACGTCTGCGAGCAGCCGATTTGTCATCTTGCATTATGGCACTGCTCATTGCTGACGTGTAGATTATATAATATTTATATTTTCTGTGCAATATCAAAAAAATACTTCCTATTTTATAAAAGGTAGTGTATAATGTGCAATAATGACAATAGATCATTTCGATTGACACATCAGGTAATAAAATCCCTAGACGAAAGAACGTATACGGAAGAATGTATATAGATGATTTATTAAAATACAGGAGGCATGTATGAGAGAAAAATATGAGTCATTGGCGCTTGCCGATCTCAAGGCAATCGCAAAGGGGAGAGGTATCAAGGGTACTTCGACTATGAAAAAAGCGGAGATTGTGGAAGCTATGCTGGCAGAGGATGAGAAGGATAAAGCGGCAGGTAAAGAGGTCGCGGTAAAATCCGTAGTCCCGCAGAAGAAGGACGGGACAGAGGAAGAGAAGTTTCCTGCGGAGCTGGACAGCGGCATTACTGCAAGCGGTATTCTTGAGGTTATGAGTGACGGCTTTGGATTTATACGCTGTGAGAATTATCTGCCCGGCGAGAATGATGTTTATGTAGCGCCCAGCCAGATTCGCCGTTTTGGTTTAAAAACAGGTGATATTTTAGAGGGGAATACAAGAGTTAAGACACAGAACGAGAAGTTCAGCGCTCTTTTATATGTAAAATCCATCAACGGTTATCCGCCGGAAATTGCTATGCGAAGACCGAATTTTGAGAATCTGACACCGATTTTCCCCAATGAGAGACTGAAGCTGGAGACACCGGGAGCGTCTGTTGCGATGCGCATTATGGATTTGATCAGCCCTGTCGGCAAAGGGCAGAGAGGTATGATTGTGTCGCCGCCGAAAGCAGGTAAAACGACTTTGTTAAAGGCTGTGGCGAAATCCCTTACCAAGAATGCTTCGGACGCACATCTGATTATTTTACTTATTGACGAACGTCCGGAGGAAGTGACGGATATCAAGGAAGCGATTGAAGGTCCGAATGTGGAGGTTATTTATTCTACATTTGATGAATTACCGGAACACCATAAGAGAGTGTCGGAGATGGTAATTGAGCGTGCAAAGCGTCTCGTGGAGCATGGACGCGATGTGGTCATTCTCTTAGACAGCATCACTCGTTTGACCAGAGCATACAATCTGGTAGTCCCGCCTAGCGGACGTACTTTATCCGGTGGTCTTGATCCGGCAGCGTTACATATGCCGAAACGTATTTTTGGTGCGGCGCGTAACATGAGAGAAGGAGGAAGTCTGACCATACTTGCCACAGCATTGGTAGAGACCGGCAGCAAGATGGATGATGTTATCTACGAGGAGTTCAAGGGGACCGGTAACATGGAGATGGTGCTTGACCGTAAATTGTCCGAGAAGAGGGTGTTTCCGGCAATTGATATACCGAAATCCAGTACAAGAAGAGAAGACCTTTTGTTATCGCCGGATGAACTGGAAGCCATTAATATTATCCGTAAAGCTCTAAACGGCATGAAAGCGGACGAGGCTGTGGAGAAAATTCTGGATATGTTTGCAAGGACGAAGAACAATTTTGAGTTTGTGAATATGGTTAAGAAAATGAAATTTATTTAATAAGGTATTAATTTAAAGAATTTATTTGATAAAGGGCTTGCATACATGAAATTCCTATGCTACAATGTAAAAGCTGTCGATTTACGGCAGCATGGGATGAGAAATAGTATGGCAGATACGCCTATTTACTTTTAGTTTACTTAGAAAAGGAGCATGGTTATAAGATGAAAGAAGGAATCCATCCTGAATATTATCAGGCAACAGTGACGTGCAACTGCGGTAACACATTTGTGACCGGTTCTACGAAACCGGAGATTCACGTTGAAGTTTGTTCTAAGTGCCATTCGTTCTACACAGGACAGCAGAAGGCAGCACAGGCTCGCGGACGTATTGACAAGTTCAACAAGAAGTACGGTGTGGAAAGCAAATAAGTTTGTACAAAAAGGTTGAGGTGCATATCTCAACCTTTTCTAATAGCATGACATAGAATAGATTTAGATAATGAGGAATATGTAATGGCTAAGAAGAGAAAGATGAAATATTCCGGAATCGGCGGTCAGGCGGTGCTGGAAGGAATCATGATGAAGAATAAGGATCAGTATGCTGTGGCGGTCAGGAAGCCCGATGGAGAAATTGAGGTGGAAGTGGAGCATTATATCGGCATTGTCCACGGAAGCAAACTCGTGAATATTCCGTTTATACGTGGTGTTTTTCAGTTTGTGGATTCTTTGATTCTGGGAATGAGGTGCCTGAACTTTTCAGCGGCTTTTTACGAAGATGAAGATGCCAAGGAGACTGTGGCGGATAAAGCTTTTCATAAGTTGTTTAAAGACAAGGCGGACAAGGTGTTCAGCGCTATCGTTATGGTGCTTTCGTTTGTGCTTGCTATCGGCATTTTCATGGTGCTGCCTTATTATGTGACTTCACTTTTTGAGGAGTATATCAGAAATGCGTCTTTTATGGCAATCATTGAGGGAGCGCTTCGTATTGTTATTTTTGTAGGATATGTTCTTAGCATTTCTCTGATGAAAGATATCAGGCGTGTTTATATGTATCACGGGGCAGAACATAAGTGCATCAATTGTATTGAAAAAGGACGTCCGCTGACGGTTAAGAATGTTATGAGAAGCTCTAAACAGCATAAACGCTGCGGAACCAGTTTTCTGCTGTTTGTCATGCTGGTGAGTGTGGTTCTGTTTTTCTTTATCCGGGTGGAAAATCCGGTATACCGCGTTTTGATTCGTATTGCGCTGATTCCGGTGATTGCGGGTATTTCCTATGAGATTATCCGTCTGGCAGGCAGAAGTAATAATATATTGGTCAGGATTATTTCGGCACCGGGGATGTGGCTGCAGAGGCTTACGACGAAAGAGCCGGATGAGAGTATGGTGGAAGTTGCCATTGCGGCAGTGGAGGCGGTCTTTGATTGGAAGGCATATCTGTATGAAGCGTTCGGATATGAGGTAGACGACTCTTGGTTGCGAGACGACGAAGAGCCGGAAGAAAATGAGGATGAATAGACATAACATATGTTATATAATGAAGAGATGACATATCAGGAAATATATCAACAGGGAATGGAACAGCTGATGCAGGCGGATATTCAGGAAGCCGGACTGGATGCGAGGCTTTTGCTCGAATGGTGCTGCGGTACAGACCGTAATACGCTGCTTGTTCATGGAGAACGGAGTGTATCACCGGAAGAGTATGAGCGGTATAGAGTCTGTATTGTAGAGCGCAAAAAACATGTTCCATTGCAGTATATTACGGGCGAGCAGGATTTTATGGGATTAACTTTTGCAGTAAACAGAAATGTGCTTGTTCCGAGACAGGATACGGAAATACTGGTGGAGGAGGCTATGCGTTATCTTCATGACGGAATGAGGATACTGGATATGTGTACCGGTTCAGGCTGTATTCTGATAAGCCTTTTGCATTATTCCAATGACTGTACGGGAGTGGGGGTTGATTTGTCCGAAGAAGCTTTGCAAGTCGCTAAGGAGAATGCAGAGCGGATTTTGAATCAGAAGAAAAAGACAGCGTGTGAAGCCTTATGTGTGCCGGATGAATCAGAGCAGAATGTATTTTGGGTTTGCAGCAACCTATTTGAACGGTTGGATTCTGACGAGAAATTTGATATCATTGTATCGAATCCGCCATATATAAGAACAGGTGTTATAGATACTCTGATGCCGGAAGTCAAAGAACATGAACCGCGTCTTGCGCTGGACGGACAAGAAGACGGACTTTTCTTTTACCGAGAAATTATAGCGCGGGCGACGACATATCTGAATCGTGAAGGAATGCTTTTGGTTGAAATCGGATATGATCAGGGTGAGGAAGTTCGTGCTCTTATGGAGAACGCGGGATATACGGAAGTGGATGTTGTTAAAGATTTTGCAGGACTTGACAGAGTTGTGCATGGTGTATATAGCGCAAACAGGAGGTAATTATGTTTGACAAGTTAGAAGATTTATTGAGAAAATTTGAAGAAATCATGAATGAGCTGAGTGAGCCTACCGTTGCGGATAATCAGGACCGTTTTCGTGCGCTCATGAAGGAGCAGAGTAATCTTACGCCCATTGTGAATGCTTATAAGGAGTATAAAAAGTGTAATCAGGATATCGAGGATTCTGTTGCCATGTTGGAGAGCGAGTCTGATGAAGATATGCGAGAAATGTTGAAAGAAGAACTCTCCACTGCCAAAAAACGTGTGGAAGAGCTGGAGCATGAATTGAAAATTCTGCTTTTACCTAAGGATCCCAACGATGAGAAGAATGTCATCGTGGAGATTCGTGCAGGCGCGGGCGGTGACGAAGCAGCATTGTTTGCAGCGGAAATTTACCGTATGTATGTACATTATGCGGAAGGCAGGCGATGGAAGGTGGAGACCATGGAAGTGGAGGAAATCGGCATCGGCGGTATGAAGAGCGTTACCTTCATGGTGAGCGGACAGGGCGCCTATTCCGTGTTAAAATATGAGAGTGGCGTGCACCGTGTGCAGCGTGTGCCTGAAACGGAGAGTGGCGGTCGTATTCATACATCGACAATCAGCGTGGCGGTCATGCCCGAGGTAGACGAAGATATAGATATCGTTATCGAGGATAAGGATATACGAATAGACGTTATGAGGGCGTCTGGAAACGGCGGACAGTGTGTAAATACCACGGATTCAGCAGTTCGTCTGACCCACTATCCTACAGGTATTGTGGTGTACAGCCAGACCGAGAAGTCACAGATTCAGAATAAAGCGAAGGCTTTTGCACTGCTTAAGGCGAAGCTGTATGATATCGAGCAGCAGCAGCGGCATGACGCGGAAGCCGAAATGCGCCGCAGTCAGATTGGTACGGGCGACCGCTCGGAGAAAATCAGAACTTATAATTTCCCGCAAGGACGTGTCACCGACCATCGAATTAACCTTACGATATATAAGCTGGACAAAGTGATGAACGGTGATATTCAGGAGATACTGGATGCGTGTATTGCCGCCGACCAAGCAGCGAAGCTGGTGAAGATGGGAGAAAACTAATAAAGAATTGCTAAGGATGATTACTTGCCTGCCATGGAAAGAAGTCCGGTTAAAATGACCGTGAGGTATATATGAAGGGTATCGATTGTAGTTACTATTATGAAGGCTATTCGACATATCAGGCAGAAAAACTATAAGCGAAACATAAAAATTGATGAAATAAATGATATGAAAGTGCCTTATTAACTAGGGCGCTTTTTATTGTTGCATAAAATAACATCATTGATGTAACCTTTTCCATATTTTTAATATCTAATCAGTATAACACATGTGCGAAATGAGATGACGAGTGCTGCCGCTGCAGAGGCATGACCGTACAACAAGAAGATAAAGAAAGGCATGGGTATAAAGATGAATAACACAGTAAGCCTAAAACTGGTCGAGAAGGCAGCTAGGGGAAACAGAGAGGCTTTTGGAGAACTGATTATCATGCATCAGGAATACCTGTATAAACTGGCATATATGTATACCAAGAATGAACAGGACGCCTTGGATGCAGTGCAGGAATGCGCTATGCGCGCAATGATTTCCATGGATAAGCTTCGTGAGCCGCAGTATTTTAAGACATGGATTACGCGCATACTGATTAACGGTATTTACAAGGCGCAGAAAAAGTACAGAAACATCAGTCCTTTTGAGGAGTACAATGAGGCGGCGCCGGATGAGCCGTTATCTATAGAGGAAAAGACGGATCTTTACGATGCGATAGATTTACTTCCGCCCACATACAAAACAGTAGTTATTTTACAGTACTTTCAGGGAATGAAAATCAAAGATATCGCAGAGGTCATGAACATTCCGCAAGGCAGCGTGAAGGCGTATCTGTACCGTGCCAAGGAAGTATTGCGAAGACAACTCGATGACGATGAAGAGGTCGATGCAAGGGCCAGATAAATTCGGAATGCGTTGAAAAGGCGCAGAAAAGGAGAAATAGAATGAAAAGTGAAAGATTTGACACGATTGCCATACCCGATAGCTTGTCACAGTGTGTACGCAAGGGGATACGACAGGGTGAAAAAATATATATGCGCAATAAGCGTAAAAAGACAATGATACGGATTGCGACAGCCGCAGCGGCGCTGCTTCTCTGTATGGGTTTCTTTGCGTCGCAGCCGGCGCTGGCATCAAAGATTCCGGTTATCAGAAATATTTTTAAATTCCTGCAGAAGGATTATTCTTATCAGGGGGATTTGGATTCTGTTGCGCAGAAATTTGAAGAACCGGAAGGAAGCGGCAATACAGGAGAGGGAGAGAGTGGCGGTTCATCGACAGGTAGTGATTATGGGACAGCAGGGGGTGATGGCGTCACAGCCGATTCTGTTTACACCAAGACTGTGGATGGCGTGACGGTATCCATTTCGGAGGCGTACTGTTCCGTGGAGGCAATTTATTTGTCTCTGATGATTACGAGTGAGGAGGCTTTCCCGGCAACGATGATGGATATGAGCGAGCAGCCGATTATTTATCTGAAAGGAACGGCAGATTATTCTTTCATGCCTTCCGGGAGAGATGAGGCGCATGGGTATGCAAATGGCGGCAACGGATCTATGGAAGGGAAATTTATAGATGAACATACTTATGCAGGGATTTACAGAATTGATGCGCTGGATATTTTCGGAAATGACACCATGCTTAAGGAAAGTTATCGAGCTTTAGACGCTTTTGATATGGACTACACGATTGAGCAGATTATCGGGGACAGGGCAGAGCCGGAACCGCTTGATTACCGTGGAAAGACACAGGCGGATTTAGAGGCGATGTCGGACGAAGAGTGGAATGCGTTTATGAATGAGATTACTCCGCCGGATCGGAATCAGTTCCCGAACAAATATGAAAACTGGTGGTTTGACGGACCTTTTACCTTCAAGCTGCATATAGAGATGGATAATGACAGTACACAAGTGGTTACGGTGGATGAGACCAATGATACCGGCGCCGGTCTGTATCAGGTTGTGAAGACGAAGTTTGAGATTACGGTGGAAGAGAAGTGTACTGAAGAGCGTATCGAGCAAGGGGTATTTCTGGTCGTGCTTGATGCGGACGGACAGCTTCTTCCGAACGGAAGCAGCCAATTTGCAGATACCTACGCTATTAACGGCAGGAATGTCTCTAAAGTATATGTGTATGTCTGTGATTATATAGAATATATGGATGATATCAAGGGACATCGGAATGATAGCAATTTCAAACAGATTTTGGATGAAAGGGCGCTGTATAAGAAGGAAATTGTATTTTAAACTATAAGTTGTGAAGACACAGTTGTATAGGCGGCTGTGTCTTTTCTATGCATGATATAATAATATTATGGTCTGATTTTTAATGATAAATAATAATTTTGCAACTTGTAACATGTATGTAATATCTCCGGCTTATGATGACTTTAGTGCCGAACCGGTACAGAATAGAGATAAGGAGTGAGTATCATTATGGAAATCTTACAAGCGGTAAACTTAAAGAAATACTATCAAAGCGGAGATAACACGGTCAAGGCTGTGGACGATATCAGCTTTTCCATAGAAAAGGGCAGTTTTACAGCAGTCGTTGGCACATCCGGCAGCGGGAAAACGACGCTTCTGAATCTGATGGGCGGGTTGGACTACGCGGACAGCGGAGAGATTATTATAGACGGGCATTCGATTATGAAAATGTCGGAAGAGGAACTTACGGTGTTTCGCCGCAGAAATATCGGCTTCGTATTCCAGAACTATAATCTAATTTCGATACAGAATGTTTACAAGAATATCGTGCTGCCCATCAGGCTTGACGGCAGGAAACCGGACCGGAAGTATATTGAGCATATCTGTAGGGAACTGGGAATCGAGGATAAGATGGACCGATATCCCAATCAGTTATCCGGCGGGCAGCAGCAGAGGGTGTCTATCGCAAGAGCAATCGCTGCAAAGCCGGCGGTGCTCCTTGCAGATGAACCTACCGGCAATCTGGATTCCAAGACAAGTGCGGAAGTGATGGGGCTTCTTAAGATGACATCCAGAGAGTTTCATCAGACCATCGTTATGATTACCCACAATGAAGCGATTGCACAGCTTGCGGACAGAGTCATTCATTTAGAGGACGGTAAAGTGGTGGGCGACGACAGAGGAGCGCGTGCCGGACAGAATGCGTTCGGAAGGGAGGCGGCCTTATGAGTATCATGTTCAGAAACTCCAATACCGCATTGGAAAAAGAGTTGGCGGCACAAGATTACAAGGCGCACACTGTCAGGAACAGGCTGGCGATTCTCGCCGTTGCGCTAAGTGCAATATTACTTGGCGTTACTTTTTCGGTGGGGATTGGTTTCGTTCAGACTGCGACTCGTGCTTTTGGAGCCTCTCCGGGTCCGGGAGCGGACAGTGCAGCAATAGCAGGAGACGAGGAAATTCTTAAGAAAGTAAGACAACAGCCACAGGTGGACTGGGCGGCATATGTGAGATGGTGCAGCAACACACGCCTTCATAATCAGGAGTTTCATCCGCTGGATGTATACCTTCTGGCGGCGGACGAAGTGCACTATGATAAAAATATGGTGGATTTGATTGTCGGAGACTATCCGGAGGAGGCGAATGAGATTCTTCTGTCGGACACTTTCTCAGAGCGGCTGGGGCTGAATCAACAGGTAGGGTTGTCCTATTCCCTTAATGTGGTGGTACAGAAGGATGGGGAGCAGGTGGAAGAGGAGATTCCCATGACAGTGTGCGGATATTATCAGAATCCGATTAGAAACTGTGCCGATTTCTATGAGGAGATTTATACGGACGAGACGTTTATTGCTGTCTATAACCCGGAGCTGCCGGCAGGCAACGATACGATTTATGTGAAACTGAATAATTTGAATCCCTTGAAATTCGGGCATGACAAAGATGAAAAGCTGACCGAACTAAATGAAGCTGTGGGAGGAAACGGGATATCGTTTAAAATGAGCGATATGACGTTAGTCGTTATCATTCCAATGTTCTTAATTATTTTGTGCATTATGTTTTGTGGATATTTCTTTATCTATAATATCTTTGATATCTCTGTTGTAAATGATATACGATTCTACGGAGAGTTAAAGACGATAGGGATGTCTTCCAAGCAGCTTCGGCGTATGTTATTATGGCAGATGAACCGAATCGCATTTTGGGGAATCGTGCTCGGAGGACTTACAGGCAGTATCATCGGTCAGACGGCTTCCGGTAAGATTGTGGCGGTATTTGCGGAGAATATGGCCATGTATTATCAGCCGGCGAGCGTTGCGGTGACGTTTCTGTCAGGCGGCATGTTTGCATGGCTGACACTGTTCATCAGCACCCTGAAGCCTTTCCGGATTGCATGTACCGTCTCTCCGGTGGAGGCGGCGAGATACCGTGCCAAGAAGAAAAAGGGAGTATTCTCAGTGATATCTTTTGCTTTAAGCGGCGTTTTGTTTCTGGTAATCTATACGCTGGCGATGGGATTTTCAGTGGAAATACAGATAGATAGGCGTCATAATACGGATTTTCAGATTCGTCATAAAGGAATCATATGGGATCAGAACGAGCCTTTTATACCAATCAGCAAAGAATTGGTAGAAAAGTTACAGAATGTGGAATTTGCGGAGGATTTCAAGATTTATTATACTGCAAGGACGAAACCGGACTATATTGAACAAAATGGGACGTATTGGTATTTTACATCAGCAGAGATTACTACCGGGGGAGAAATTGCCAAAGATCAGATTGCTTATGCCAAAAGCCTGCTTCCGGAGAAAGACACTGATGTACAGGCGGTGGAGCTCAATGAAAGAGGAAATCTGAGGGTTGGAGTGACCGGAATGGATGCAGAAGGGCTAGAAGATGAAATGCGGTGTTATACTGTGCTGGAGGGCAGCATAGATACGGATCAATTTGCACAGGGAAATTATATGGTCTATCATCGAGACGGCAGAAGCCTGAACAGGAATCAGGCGGAGGACATGGAATATGCGGTTCATGCCGGAGATGTGGTAACAGTGACTTTTTATGATGACATAGCGGACCGCTATGTGGACAAAGAGCTCACGGTTATGGCAGTTGTCCTCAAGCAGGATCCGTACGGCAGCGATAATGCGAGCAAGTCCAATATCTGGCTGACACAGGAAACTTTTCGGAGCATTTATTCCGATTATGAGAATCTTGTGGGCGCGATTACCTTCAATGGAGCGGAATATGCGAAAGACGGCAGTGCGCTTTCCGAACAGGAGAAGCAGGAAATTGTAGAGCAGGTGATGGCGGAAGACGGGAATTTTCAGTTACAGATTGATTCTGTCTATCAGGATAGGGTATATTTTACAGAGATGAAGAGAACCATCATTGTGTTTGGGGCATTCCTGATTGCAATTGTGGGACTCATAGGGATTGCCAATATTATCAATACGGTGACCACGGACGTAATGGCGAGAAAGGTGGAATATGCCGCCATGCAGTCGATCGGCATGACGGGACGACAGATGGAGAAGGATATCTTCTATAAATATGTAGGTTATATCTTTACGGCGGCGGGGTTGGCAACTGTGGCAGGTACGGTAATCTCTTATATGGTCGGGTCGGGTGCTTTGTTTAACTTTTCGATGGCAGCATTGGTGCAGGCGGTATTGATTTTCCTGCTGTTCTCGGTGTTGTTGTGTGTGGTGATGACACGGGTATTGACAAAGGTGATGAACCGGAGATCGATCGTGGAGAGACTCCGCGAGGTTGTGTGATGAAAATATAACATCTTTCGCTTATTCGAGTTCGTGAAACGAAGTTCACAATTGAGTGAAGCTCGTAATTGAGTGAAGCTCGTAATTGAGCGAAGCTCAATTTATGATAGAAAGGCGCGGAATCATGACAGATAAACATATTTTAGTGATAGAGGATGACAGGGCGCTAAATGCCGGGATTGCTTTTGCTTTGGGAAGAGAAGGGTATGCGGTTCACAGCGCGTATACCCTTGTGGAGGCACAAATGCATCTAAAACAAAAGATGAATCTGATTCTGCTGGATATCAATCTGCCGGATGGAGACGGCAGGGACTTTCTGAAGAATGTTTTATCAGAACAGCCTGTCCCGGTACTTCTTCTGACGGCGAGAGATTCGGAAGCGGATATGTTGAAGGGGTTTCAGGCGGGATGCGACGATTACATTACGAAGCCTTTCTCCATGCCGGTGTTGCTTGCAAAGATTGCGGCGGTGTTAAAGCGCAGCGAGGGAGTATCGAGGCAGATTTATGTAAGCGGAGGACTTGTATATGATTTTGAGAAAAAGTGTCTGACACAGAATGGGACGCCTGCGGAACTGACTGCCTTGGAATGCCGTCTTCTTGAATTTTTCCTGCATAACAGAGGAATTGTGTTGACGCGGGATATGCTGCTTGAAAGGGTCTGGGATGTGGATGAACGCTTTGTGGAAGATAGGACACTCAACGTTACAATCCGCAGACTGCGCATGAAAGTGGAGGAGAACCCGGAGCATCCGGAGCATATCAAAACCGTATTTGGCATGGGTTATAAATGGGAGGACGGACAATCATGAAGCGGGAATTTCTATCTAAGCTGCGTAAAGATACGGATATCATATGGAAAGGCGGTATGGGCATGTTGCTCATACTGCTTTTCCTGTGCATAGCACTTTTATGGACAGCAAGGCAGAGTGGCAGTTTGTACGACGAGACGGACTTGTGCATAAAACTGATGGTTGCGTATGGTACAATATGTCTGGTGCTTTTGACGGCAATTTATTATGCGGTTGCGAGAAGGGTGAGTGACACGCTTTACAAGTTTGGCGACTGTCTTGAGTGTCTGGAGAGAGGGCAGCCGGAGAATGTATTTCCTGCCTTGGAGGATACCATTCTATCAAGGCTGCAGGGGCAGCTTATGCGGCTTTATGATATTCTGCACTCTTATGAGGAACGAGAAAAACAGATGCGCAGGCAGCTTGACGAGAATATAGGAGATTTGGTGCATCAGCTTAATACACCGATTACAAACATCAGGATATATGCCGGATTTTTGGAACGGGATGATTTGACAGCGGAAGAGAAAAAAAGCTTTACAAAGTGTCTGGAGGAGCAGGCGCAGAAACTGTCATGGCTTGGGGAGAGCTTTTCCAAGATTTCCCGTCTGGAAATGGGAATAATCCGTATAAATCCGGATAAGCAGAATTTACAGACGATGATTTTGCGCGCTGTGGGGCAGGTTATGGAAAAAGCGAGGCAAAAAGATATGAATGTTGAGCTAAGAGGCGATGTGCAGGAGGAAGTATTGGCGGACGCTAAATGGACGTCGGAGGCAATTTTCAATGTGCTGGACAATGCAGTGAAGTATGGGGATAATGGCAGTGAAATTGAGATTGAGGCAGTGAAGATGACAAACTATATCGGTGTTGCAGTCAGAAACAGCGGAACAGTAATTGACGAGGAAGAGTATCATCATCTTTTTAAACGTTTCTATAGAGGAAAAGGAAGTGAGATGACGGAAGGCTCAGGTCTGGGATTGTATATTGTACGAAGAATTTTGGAAGATGAGAAGGGATATGTCACGGTGGGCAAAACTCATGACGGGAGGACGGAATTTGTCATGTATTTATATCAGAGACAATTTATACCGTAAAAAATGTAATATGTTCCATAAAGTTGGATTCTTCTTTCTTTTTTGATATAATAAACGCAAGTTTGCAAGTTTGGAATAAACGCAAGCTTGGCAGTTTGCGTTACAATAAAGGACGCTTATCAGTCGGAAAATAGAGAGGAAAAGTATAGGTTATGGGACGAGACACATTATTGGAACAGAATTGGTCTGTGTCAAAACTGTGGGAATTTTATGAGGAACTGGGTGAGATTGTATATGTTGCAGATATTGACAGTCATGACCTGATATATATGAACAGGAAAGCGAGGGAAATATACGGCGTAAATGATATAAAAGATATCAAAGGAAAGAAATGTTACGAGATATTGTCAGGAAGTTGCGCACCCTGTGCATGCTGTAACCATGACAGGCTTAAAGAAGGATTTTTCCTTGAGGAAGTGCGTTACATTCCGATTATCAGGAAAAAAATGGTATTAAAAGATACTGTAGTCGAAGAAAACGGCAGGAGATATCGTTTCGAGCTGGCAGTGGATTTAGGGGCGTGGGAGCAGCAGAATATAGGCTATGAAGCTAATGAAGCCATGGTCAATGAAGGACTAAGGCTTGCGTTGGCAGCGCACACACCAGAACAGTCAATTGATGTTTTGCTGGAATATTTAGGGCAGTCTTTGCAGAGTGAGAGAGTTTATATTTTTGAGGAAAGTGGCAGGAAGATGGTCAATAACACCTATGAATGGTGTGCAAACGATGTCATTCCCCAGAAAGAAAACCTTCAGGATGTGCCTTTTGAAGTCGTAAGCATGTGGTATCAGAGATTTGTCAAAGGCGAAAGTGTTATCATTAAAAATGTGGAAAATATTAAGGAAGAAGATGCTGCCGTATATGAGTATCTGACGCCACAGAAGATACGGTCCTTGGTAGTGACTCCTCTGGTCAATGAGGGCGAGATTATCGGATTCTATGGCGTGGATAATCCGCCTGAGAAATTTTTGGAACATATTACAACGCTGCTTCAGATACTAGGACATTTCCTTGTAGCGCTCATACACAGAAGGAATCAGATGCGAAGGCTCGAAGAGCTATGCTTTGAGGATCAATTGACCGGAATCGGTAACAGACATGCAGTTCATGATTACTTTGAGAAAATAGACTCCGGTCGTAGTGTCGGAATTTTGTATTGTGACGTGATGGGACTAAAAAAGATGAATGACAGCATGGGACATAAAGCAGGCGATCAGTTGTTAATCCGTTCGAGCGAATGCCTGAAGAAAGTATTCAAAGAGTATGAGCTTTTCCGGGTGGGCGGAGACGAGTTCCTTGCAGTGTGTGCCGGGATTGAAGAGCAGGAACTGAACAGAAGGATGGAACAGTTAAAGTGCGAGATGAAAGAGCATAATGCTCCTATGGCGCTTGGCAGTGTATGGCGTGCTGAGAGCAAAGAACAGATGGATAAACTGCTTACGCTTGCGGATGACAGAATGTATGAGAATAAGAGGAAGTTGTACGCTACCGAGTATAAGGAGATGGCGCGATAAGCGGGTGCAGTATAATGGCACGGCGAGAAGGAAACGTAAGAGGACATGGCAAAATAATATGCGGTGTCAGAAATTACATAGGATAGGAGCATGAGAAAGCCATGAGAAAAAAGGAATTGGCGTTGGAAGTCATAGAGAGGCTGAAAAGAGAATATCCTGACGCGGGATGCTCATTGGAATATGATCAGGCATGGAAGCTGCTTGTCAGTGTGCGTTTGGCAGCGCAATGTACCGATGCGAGAGTCAATGTCGTAGTTGAGAAATTGTATGAAAAATATCCTGACGTGACATCGCTTGCCGCAGCTCCGGTGGAAGAAATCGAGAAAATCGTACACCCTTGCGGATTGGGAAACAGTAAGGCTAGGGATATCAGTGCCTGCATGAAAATGCTGCAGGAGGAATATGGCGGTAAAGTGCCGGATGATTTTGATGCACTCTTAAAACTGCCCGGAGTAGGAAGGAAGAGCGCTAACCTGATTATGGGGGACGTGTTCGGCAAGCCCGCTATTGTGACGGATACCCACTGCATCCGGCTGTGTAACCGAATCGGACTGGTAGATAATATCAAAGAACCTAAGAAAGTGGAGATGGCGTTGTGGAAAATCATTCCGCCGAATGAGGGGAATGATTTCTGCCATAGGCTCGTCTGGCACGGCAGAGAAGTGTGCACAGCCAGAACTAAACCATATTGTGATAAATGCTGCTTGCAGGATATCTGTAAGCAGCAGGGAGTCAGGGCAGCGGAACACTGAAGGGTCCGCTGCTTGACGTTTCGCCGGACAGGACTTTGTGTGTTCTGTAGTATGTGGGAGTACATCCCAGAAATTTTTTAAATAATTTATTAAAGTAACTTGTATTGTTAAATCCTACTGACAGGGCCAAATCAGCGATGGAGGTTGGCTCGTCGGTATGTTCCATCATTTTCTTGGTCGCCTCAAAGATACGGTATTTCATTAAGTATTCAAAAGGCGTCATCTGTAAAGTGCGCGCAAAACAGCGACAGCATTCACTTTTACTGATATGTACGCTGTTGGCAATCTCATCTAAAGAGATTGGTTCTGCGTGATGCGTTCTAATATAGAGCATCGCTTGCTTTACCCGTTGCTCATCGAGAGACACATGAGGCGGAGGTGCAGTTTCCTGCTGCGGGAGTCTGCTGATCAGTTCCGACCAGAAGCGGCATAGATATCCCTTAGTAGATATTTCATAACCGAAAGGTTTTGTCATATTGACGGCGATAACATCGTTGACGGCGTCTATAATGCGTTCGTGCCATGCGTTTGTTTCATCTAAAACAAGCATTTTGAACAGACGGAAATTCTGAATAGGAAGCAGAAACTGAGTTTGCAGGTAACTGCTTCTGTGCCCGAACAGGAAATCCGGATGAAATACAACGGAATAGAAGGTACAGTTCTCCTTATTCAGAGAATGAATGGAGTGCATAACATTCTGGTTAATGATAATGCCTTGTCCGGGTTTCAATGTATAGGATGTATCATCCGTAGATACTTCGGCAAACCCGTTATTGATTATCAGGATTTCCATTTCTTCGTGCCAGTGCCAGCGAATCCTGTTCATGTAAGACTTGCGAAGGTCAAGATAGAAGACATTAACGGGATAGTCCAATGTTCCGAAATCATTCTGCTCGTAACGCCTGCTATGGGCAGCGAGTATCTCTTCCGTCTCAGCTTCGCAGAGCACTTTCTTATTGGAGACGGATTCTTCAATCGGCGCTGATTCTTTTGTGTTATGGATTACAGTAGTGTCTGTATCCGTATTTTTGACAACTGTGGATACGTTCATGACCGTCCTCTGTCTTTCTGAAATAAGATATTCTTCCGTATTTCCGAATTTACCGCGATACGCGGCGATTCATAAGTATATACATAATCTTAGCACGAACAGATATGAGAGTCAAAGCATGTTTCGGCATATCTATATGGTAAGGAAGCATCGTATAAGTCTATGGCTTATGGACAGGTACACAAAAATATGGATTCTCAAAAAAATGAAAATCTTCTAAATCTGGCGCTTGATACGCCGGAAGCAGAGCGGGAGAGGTCTTTGGAACTGAACGTAGGGTTTGATACTGTGGAGAAAACATGGGAAGTAATCGTAAAATATCATGGTTCTTTACAAAAATTGGCAGGACGGGGAATTATTGTGGAAGAATTGATTGCGGGTTATGCAATCCTGACGGTGCCGGAATCGGAAATGGACATTTTAGCCGAAACGGAGCAGATAGAATATGTGGAAAAGCCCAAACGACTTTTTTTCTCAGGTTTAGCCGGAAACAGCGCATCTTGCTATGCACCGGGCAGTCAGCTGTTCGGCTCGTTGACCGGCAAAGGCGTGTTGGTGGCAGTGATAGATTCAGGCATCAGCTATTGGAATCAGGATTTTCGCAAGGCGGACGGGACTACCCGGATATTGTATCTGTGGGATCAGGTGCTTGGCAGGGAATTTGACAGCGTGCAGATTAACGAGGCGCTGGCAGCAGGCAGCAGACAGCAGGCTCAGCAGATTGTTCCCAGTATTGATACAACGGGACACGGGACGGCAGTGGCAGGTATTGCAGCAGGGGGAGGCGGTACGGGTGGTATAGCTTATGCCGGTGTTGCACGCGAGAGCGACTTGTTGATTGTACGTCTTGGAACACCGCGGGCGGAGTCTTTTCCGAGGACCACGGAGTTAATGCGCGCACTGACTTATGCGGTCAATAAGGCGATTGAATTGCAGATGCCCGTAGCGATTAACTTAAGTTTCGGAAATACCTACGGCGCTCATAATGGTACATCCCTGTTGGAAAGATTTCTGGATAATGCATCCGAGATTGGTCGCAGTGTAGTCTGTGTAGGTAGTGGCAACGAAGGTGCATCGGGCGGACATGTGGGCGGTAATGTAGCAGTGACCAGATCAGTCGATATATTTGACAGAAGTGTCACTGGAAATATGACACGCGTGGAGCTAGTGGTTGGAGACTATGAAACAGGCGTAAATATACAGCTTTGGAAGGAATATACAGACCGGTATGCTGTCATCTTAGTGTCACCCACCGGAAGCTATCTGATTGTGGATACTGACCGACCGGGTAAACAGACATTTCAGCTTGAAGAGACAGAGATTCTGTTGTATAACGGGGAACCGGCGCCGTATCTTACCAGTCAAGAGATTTATTTTGATCTGCTCCCGACAGCGAACGGTCGCTATGTAAATAGCGGAGTGTGGACTTTTCTGTTGGAGCCGATAGAGACTGTTACAGGTAATTACACATTTTATCTGCCTTCCGGTACGGTACGCAATGCGCAGACGCGTTTTGTCAGACCGACGCCGGACGTGACATTGACAATTCCCTCAACTGCCTCCAAAGTAATTACGGTGGGTGCATATGACCCTGTCTACGAGTCTTATGCAGACTTTTCCGGAAGAGGCTATTTATATCAGGAACAGGTTAACAGCCGCACTTCGGATTCTTTTGTGAAGCCGGATTTGGTAGCTCCGGGTGTAGGTGTGGCAGCGCCTAACAGAGACGGCGGGTATTCTACGGTGACGGGGACATCTTTTGCAACGCCTTTTGTGACAGGAGCTGCCGCGCTTCTGATGCAGTGGGGGATTGTAGAGGGGAATGATCCGTATTTGTACGGGGAGAAGGTGAAGGCGTATCTGCGGAAGGGAGCACAGCCAATCCGGGGGGAGACGCAGTATCCGAATTCGAGAGTAGGGTATGGGGCGTTGTGTGTGGAAGGTAGTTTGCCGGGGTAGGATAAAAATGGATTTTGGATTAATAAGTACTTTTTAGAACATTAGCGTTAAACAAAACATTTATTGCGCTTTTATTAGATATTTTTGCTTGGAGAGAATCATACTAACTATACAGAAATATTAAAAGGTGATATGATATGTATAAGAGAGTAGGAAAAGGTCAAGTAGTGGAGAAGGGGAACAGGTAATGAGCGCAGTTTCAAATTTGGAAAGAACCTGCACAATCTCAGAATCTATTATGCAATCATGTAAGAAAGTAAAGAATATGCGTGAAGGCAGAATTCTGAAGCGTTCATTAATTGACTTATTTGCAAATATTGAAAAATGGAGCAAAGAGGAAGAACAATAAATGTACACAGTCATACCTACAGAACAATTTGAAAAAGATGTAAAGTATTACATCAGGAAAAAAGGGTTAGGCATATTGGTGAGGAGATTAAGGCTGTAACGGATGAACTGAAAAAAGGAAATCTGCTTGGAACATAGATTCCGGGTTTAAAGATTCCGACGGACGGGCATACCTTTAAAGTAAGAACAGCGAATACAGATACCAAGGCAGGACAGTCCAATGGATATCCTATTATTTATTATGCAGTACGGGATGATGAAGAGGTGTATCTGCTTACGATTTATTATAAAAAAGACGATAACAGGATACCGACGAATCAGAAGATTATAGAATTAGTAGAAACCTATTGTATGAAAGGTAGAATGGAGCTGTTTGATACAGTGTTAAAACTGTGTTGAACAGCTTTTATATTAAGATATACAAAGAATTTATGAGGTATGTACAGATGAAAAGGGAAAATGGGGAACAGCTTTGCATACAATATAGGTAGAACAACAAGAAAGATGTTGATAGAACAACAAAAAATGGTATAATATAAAAAATTGATGGATGGAGAAACGAAAGTAATGTTGTTAAATTTAAAAATAAAGAACTTTAAATCTTTTAGAAATGAAACAGTTTTTACAATGTTATCTAGTATGCAGAAAGTGCATAGTGATTATATTATTAATAGAAATATATCCGGAAATAATCTTAGAGTACTTCCAATGGCTGTTATTTATGGAGCAAACGCGAGTGGAAAGTCAAATATTGTGCTTGCGATGTATATATTAAAAAAAATAGTAATCGAAGGAAATTTGGACAGTAAGGAATTAGAATCTTATAAAAGTGTTTTATCATTTATAAGAGATCAAAGTTGGTATGAACCTGTAGAAATAGAAATTACATTTTCGACTTCTGATAATATATATAGATATGGGATTCACTTTACCAATGTTGATGTTTATAGCATTACTAAAGAATATTTGTTTATTAATGGTAATGAGATTTTTGAAAGAGATAAAAGAAATAAGATTCAGATTCCAATTAATTTTTTGGTAAAAAAAGGATATATAGAAAAAAACGAAGAGGATTTCGCCAATATACTTTTGAAAAAAATAAATAATACATTAGATGATAAAAAGTTAGTAATTTCAGGTGCAATTAATAATTTAGTTAATGGAGACTATTTTAACGAAATTCGGGAATGGTTTACTAAATTTAATGTTGTGATGAATGCCAATGATATGGATTTTCAACAGAAGGATTTAGAAACAATAATCGGGCGAGATGATAATGAAAAAAAAGAATTTGGAAGAAAAGTTTTTGAAAGTAACTCAGTTAAAGAAATTATGGGATTTGCAGAATTTGGAAACCAAGAAATCGGTTTTATATCAGAAACAGATAAAGACGATTTATCTATGTGCTCTATGTATAGAATTCCGTTTAAAGATAAGGAATTAGCAGATTCACCTTATTATATTTCTATGATTGTTGATTCCGAATTGATGGAGTCCAAAGGAACAATCCATTTGATACGATTGTTGCAACCGTTTATAGATGTGCTTGAAAATGGAGGGGTAATCGTATTGGACGAGATGGATGCTTCTTTACATTTTGAAATAGTAGTTTCTTTAATAAGAATTTTTAATAATAAAGAGCTTAATAAGAAAGGTGCACAATTGATTTTTAATACACATAATCCGATTTATTTAGATGGGGAATTATTAAGACATGATCAAATTGTGATGGTTGAAAAAGATAAAGATACTTTAACTAGTGATATTTATGCATTATCTGATTATAAATTGTGTCCGGAAGAAAGAATATTAAAAAATTACTTAGCAGGAAAATATGGAGCCTTACCACATATGGATTTGGAGGTTGCATTTAAGCATATATTGGAAGGGAGATAAAATGAAATTGAACCGACCAGAGACCAAGGCACGCCGACCTAAACTATTGTGCATTATAGGGTGTGAAGGGGTAAATCAGGAAAGATTATATTTTGATAAAGTACAAAATTTAGTTAATAGTATTGAGACAAGGACATGTGATTTGTTATTTGATTTTGCAGAACCATTTGGAGGAGATCCTAAATGTGTTGTCCAACGAGTAGTTACAAAATCCATAGGTAAGCAAAATAAAGGGGCTGTTTTTGATTATGATGGAAAGAGAGTAAAATATGAAGAAGCTATTGATTTGGCAATGGAAAATCAAATAATGCTAGGATATACAAATTACTGTTTTGACTTATGGTTAATCCTCCATAAAGAAGATTTTTTTGATGGTGTAAATAGCCAAGATGATTATGCTGGAAAATTAAGACAGGTTTATGGACTAAGGAGAGGAGCAAATATAAAGAAAAAAGAGCAAGTTGAGTTAATTCTTGAACAAATTGATATAGAGGATATTAAAACCGCAATAGTCAGGGCAGAACTTATCGAGTCAATTAATCTAGCAAAAGAAGCAAATAAAACACCACAAAATCATGAATATCATGATAATCCAGATACACAAATGCATAATATGCTGAAAGTTATATTTCAAAAAGTTGGCGTGATCAAAGCTTTTGAGCTATAATGCTACATAAAAATGTTTTAGGGAAAGGATATTTCCCGGATGAAAAGATAGAGGTAATTCTAAATCATAGAGAAATATAAGAATATGTGAAATATTGAAGTAAAAAGAATTAAGAGGGCGTTTTTATGAGTGCACCTGTAAGGTTAGAAGTGCCGGATAGGAAAACACAGATAATGTACAAAAATTTATTTGTATATAATTCATCTTTTGATAAGGGACATTTATCGAAATATTGAGGTTATGAATGGTATGATATTATGCGTTTGGTAGCATATCGCCAATATAACAGAGCCATGTATGGTTCTGCAGCTTGCTATAAGACCGGAAAACTGAAACAAGGGTATGATGTTGAAAATGCTTAGTGAAAAAGTCGGGTAAATATAAAATCTTGAGTGTGTGAACAAAAGTCTGTAAATACTGATCTTCTATGATAATGATTGGGCTGAAAGCTCTCCGACGAGCTTCCAGCCCTTGTTTTATATATAACAGCACATGCCAGTACATGTCAAGAGCAGGCGGAATTTCCGCCTGTCTTGCGGCAGTTCATACGGATCTTATTCCGGTAACCGTCCTTCATACATGATGCTCAGTTCATCATAGACCTGTCCCATCCTCGTATGTATATAGTCCATTTTTGCCGTAGTTTCAAAGGCTGATAGCTAGAGCGATTTCAGCAGGGATGTACTTCTATTTGTAAAGAAGTGTCAAATGATGCAAAAATGATGCATTATTGATGGGAAAATGATGCATTCATGCGCTATCCTAAGTATGAAAAGAAATTTTAAGGCGGATAAAATCATATTTGAGGAGACGGGCATGAGAGCAGACAGCGTTAAAAAATGCATGGGATTAAGTATCCTGCTGTTAATGACAGGATGCAGCATAGGAGTAAGTACCGAACCGGAGTTAAATACGCAAGAGGAATTGCAATCGGAAGAAAGCTTGCAGGCAGAAACGGAATCACAAATATTGTGCAGTGAGGATGATGAGTTTTATGTACAGTGTCTTCAAAATCTGCATCAGGGAAACAACATAACTTATGCGGACGGATATTATTATTTTAGAAGTCAGACAAAGAATTATTCCTTATGCCGCACAAAGGGGACAGATATGCCTGTAGAGGTAGTAGCTGATCAGATTCCGGGCGCTATCTATGTCAGGGAGGAACAGGTTTATTTTATCAATGTCAGTGACAGCAGGACACTTTATCGTGTAGGAACGGATGGAAGTGGACTTACGAAGCTTTCTGATTTTCCCATGCAGGAATTGGTCGTTTTGGAGGATAAAATCTATTTTCGTTCTGTCTACGACAGAGAATATGATCCGTTTTATCAGTTGACAGAGGAACCGATGGAGGATGACAGGTATCTCTATTCCATGAATTTAGATGGAAGCGGCTGCAAGCTGCTGCATCCTAAGTTATGTATGGAATTTACAACGGATGGGGAATACCTTTATTATCTGGTTTTAGAAGAAGAGGGCTTCGTACTTTATAAAAGCGGTTTGGATGGAAAAGAAGAGGAGAAAATCTTAGAGAAAGAAGAGCGGATATGGGATGTGTTTTCTTATCAGGGAGACTTATATTGGGTGGATGTGGAGCAGGAGCAGTTGGTACGTCTGAATGCGCAGGGAGAAGAAGAGATTCTAGCATCCGGTGTGTGGCGGCTTACGATAGCACGTGGACAGGCATATGTAATGAATGATGAGGAAATACGTAAGATAGAGTTGACGACAGGAGAAGAGAGCTTTTTGGTAGAAAGAGAGAAAGCTTTAGAAAACGGCGGTCAGGACAGAGAGGATACTTATTCTTGGTATGTAGGGAGTTATAACAGGGGTATCTTTCTGGTAAACGGACAGGTGTTTGCAAAATATTATGAATCAGAAGACAAAGGCGTCCTTTGGCATATTTTGGATGGAGAAACATTTGTTGTATTTGAGGACATGGAACCTCTGACGGCGGAGGAGCTGGTACTTGACACCTCTCTTTTGTATGAAGCCAATTTTTATTATCCGGGAAGAGTGGATGAGAATGCGGAACAATATCTGGATACAGATGAAGAGCTGCACTATGAAGAACCTTTCGGAACGAGGGAAGATGGCTCTACTTATGGAGATTTCAGCATTACACTGCCTAAATTTAATGATAAACTTGGTTCTTATGAGCAGCTAAACCAACAGATGGAAACTTTGTTTGAACTTGCAATGGAAGACAAGGATTCCTTTTTTCAGGAAATAGCAAGTGAGCTGGATCAGAATCAATGGATCGCATGGCACAGAGAGTATGAGTACAGTCATTTATATATTGGGGAAAGCTATATTTCCATGTATCATTCCGTAGGAGGATACGAGGGCGGAATGAGAGCGTGGAAGAATTCAGTGCCCCTAATCTTTGACCGTGAAACGGGTCTTATGATGCATATGAATGATCTTTTTACGGTGGAAGAGAGCATTTATATGAAGCGTCTGACAGGCGCCATTTATAAGTATTGTGAGATGACAGGCATGGATTGGTGGAACGATGCTTTTGATAATAATGTATTGGTGAAAAATTTTGGAGATCTGAGATGTTATCTGACACCGGACGGAATCGTATTATGCTATGAAAGATATGAGATTCAGCCGGGTGTCAGCGGCAGTCCTACATTTGAGATTCCGTATGAATGGTTTGCGGATATTTATAAGTAGCAGGTCTGCTATGCTTCTCCATCCTCCGAATCTTCAACAGGTCTCCATGCCTGACCGAAATTGATGTCCCTAAAGAGCGCAGCAAGCCCGCTGATTTGCTTAAGCCGCAGAATTTCATCTTTATCCATACCCAGATGCTTGGAAATCCATGCGTCGCTCCGACCAAGTTCATGCAGTTCTTTCACAATATTGCTCATCAAATCCACATCATGGGAGCCGCGCGCGCGGTTATGCCTGACGGTGCTTGCCATTCGGTTTGCCAAGGGTTTGTCAATCACCGTGACAGGCAGCATCCCATGTTCACGCTCGTAGATATCGGGATATTCTTTCATTACGCGCCAACGATGGAAGCCGTCCACAATCGCGTAAATGTCCTGACTCTCGGAATAATAACATACGATAGGCATTGTGTAACCGTCCTCTTTGATACTGTCGTATAATAGTTTCATCTCTGGGGGTGCAACGTTGTTAGGATTATATGTATTAGGCACGATTTTTTCAAAGGGGACTGCAATTACATTGTATACCGGGCTTTTAAAAGTATTATTTGGCATTGATCATCTCTCCGTATTTTCGCTTAATCTTGTTAATTCGCATCTGTTCCTGTTTTGTCGGAGCAAATCCCATAAAGCGGCATGTATGGTCGTTTTTTAAAATACAGTAACACATCCGTTTCCAGCTCGGAATATCTTTGGTGGACTTGATGTCGTCTGTGTTGTCGGGGATGGGACCGATAAAGACGATTCTTGAATTTTTCATCAAGGTATAGTTTGACACGCCGTTTCGTCGAATGTTGTATCCGTGGTCGAGCAGTTCCTGTATCGTGACTTCCTCTAAACCGCCTCCGGTTTTATGCCAGAATTCGATGGAAGTGTTGAATTTTTTGACATAATTGTTGCGGAGTCTTGCCGGAAGAGTATCGAGCAGAAACTTCGTATAGGATTCCCAAGTATGTCCTTCCGGCAGTGTGACATTGCGGTATCCCATGGCCTTCGTCCTTCCGTAGATACAGGCGAAGTTAGCCCCGCGGACACGCCCCACGAGCTTTGTCCAGATTTCCGGGTCGATTACTCTATACAGATTCAGGGAATCCTTGGAATAATCATTAAAAGGCGATGCCACACGCATCTGGTTGATTGTAAGACCAGCCTTATAGTACAGATCATACAAGGCGTTATAATCATAATTAAAACGATAGTTTGCAACCCACACATCACGATTCGACCAGTCATAGAGCGGTGAAGCGCACCATACGTCTTTGAATTGCTTGGAAATCCAACATTCGCCTTTATACCCGTACTTTTTATTCACGATTCCGCTGTACCTTTGCAGGGACTCATCTGCGCGGAGACCGAGCAGGCATACGGTTTTTTGCTGACCGTGTGATTCTTTATAAAACCGACTGAACTGTTTGGCAAGGTCTTCTTGGTGCATGCGGTAGCGATAATGGGTAAAGGGATTGTCGATGGTGATCACATAAGGATATTCGGGTCTTTTGCGAACCCACAGTTCTTCTTTCTTGTCATCCCACGGATACCAGTACATCTCATAGCTGCTGAGTGCCGTCCGTGTCGCCATCGGCAGGCAGACCCAGTATAGGTCGCATTCTCCTTCCAGAGATTTGAACGTTTTTGTCACATAATCTGTGGTCATGCTGTACTGCGCTTCAAAGTCTTGATGAAACACGCCGATTCTGCGTTCTGGATAATATTTGCGCTTAAAATCTAACAGGAGGTTTAGCAAAACGCCGCTGTCTTTGCCGCCGCTGAATGATACGTAGATGTTTTTAAACTCTTGAAACAGGTAATGAAAACGTTCCTGTACAGCATCGTAAACGTTCCTGTCCTCATATCCTTTTGTCATCATAAGGCGTTCCTCCCGGCTGTGTGGCACACAGATGCTTAAATAATATGAAAAGCAAACATTGTTATTGTATCATACTATTTCCAGAATTTACCATTTTTTGACAAGATTTTATGTTTTCTTAAGAAGATATAATGGGACAAAAAGTTTTTGCGAATGCATGAAGCATAGTATATAATAAAGTCAAATAGACGATAGTCAAAGCAGAAGGAGCCTTGCAAATGAAACATGCGAACCATGTATCTGAAATGATAAATGCATTTTCACCGGAACCGTTGATAGGTGAACAGATGGAGGAGTTCTATTGTAATGACACAATGGAATACCGTATGAGCGATAAATATGATTCTCCGATTCAGGATATTTTTGAAATATGTCAGGCTGAGGGAACGCAGAATGCATTTCTGCTGCTCGGACATAAGGGCTGCGGAAAGAGTACGGAATTAAACAGGCTTTCGGCTCAATTAACTGCAAAAGGCTATCAAGTCAGGACAATCATTTGCAGTACGGATCTGGACATGTTCAACATTGTATACTCCGACCTCTTTATTCTGATGGGAGAGGCACTGCTTGGCATAGCAGAGGAATGTGGATGCGCAATCAGTAAGGATGTTCTGGATGATATCATGCATTTCTGGGATGAGGGCATGGAGACTTCGGTGTCTAAGAAAGAAGAAACGGCGGATATAGAGGCGGGAATGTCGGCTGAAACGCCGGGACTGTTCAATGTCTTGAAGATATTTGCGAAGATTAAAGCGGATTTGAAATACAATGAAGAAGTAAGAAAAGAGTACAGACGGAAAATAAGCATTCGTTCCAGCGAGTGGATGGCGCTGCTTAGAAATATTGCAGGAGAAATCACTAAGAAAACAGAGGGAAAGGCTCCGATTATTATTTTTGAGGATTTGGATAAATTGAACCCTGAAGATGCATGGAACGTTTTCTATAACTATGCGGCAGTTCTTTCAGGCATGTCCTTTCCTGTTATCTATACTTTTCCTATCGGGCTTTCTTATGATACCAGATTTGCAGCAATGGAAGGGTATTTTATCACCAAAACGCTGCCGATGATTAAGATTGAGACGATTGAGGGTGAACCCTTTTGTGACGGTATCAATGTGATTCGTGAGATTGTAGAGAAACGGGCGGATTTAGCATTGTTTGAAGAAGGAGTACTGGATAGTCTAATCCACTATTCCGGCGGTTCCTTGAGGGATTTATTTCATACCATTAATTCAGCGGCGAAAAGAGCGGAACGCAGAAACAGCGAGAACCTTTCCATGGAAGACGCTGAGAGAGCGCTGGAGGAAGTAAAGACTTCTTTGACAAGACGAATTGAGAAGAAAGATTATGATTTCTTAATTAATATTTATAAAGGGAATAAAGAATTGATTGAGGATAAGCAGATGCTGTTGAAAATGCTGCAGGCATCGGTTGTTCTTGAATATAACGGGAAGCGGTGGCACAATCTTCATCCGCTTGTAGCACGGTTTTTCACGGAACAGGGGTTGATTGAGAATGTCGGAGAGAAATGAAGAAGGATATCAGACGCTGGGATGGATTATCAATCAATCTGAGAACGGACTGTTTCTGGTGATTGCCGAAGAGTCGATACAGCAGGAAATTGTTGAGGTTTATCGGGGCGGTAGGATAGGTGTTTATGATTATAAGCGGTATCATGGAGAATACTCGTTTCCTGCATTGAAGGATTGGATTGACACGCAGGCGGATATCCGTACTTTTTTCATTGTCAATTTTCAGTTTGCGATACCGGGGCAGCAGGATATCAGCCGTTTGAATTTCAGCAGGGATATGTTGGCGGGGCTGGGTAAAAATCTGGTCTTTTTTACGACGGCGTACGGTGATGACCAGCTTGCGAAGGGCGCATATGATTTCTATTCTTTTCTGAAAATCAGAATTACATTTCATCATTATATGACGGATGTAAAGAATGGAAATATGACATTGATGTCAGATATGGAAGCAGAACAGCGGGAAGAAATGCAGAAGGGCGAAGGGCTGCATGGGGAAGATGTCAAATGCAGATTGCGCGAAGCTTATTCTCTGTTGCAACAGGCGGACGAATACAACGATAAAGCTGATTATCAAGAGAGTGTAAGATTACTGTTAAAGGTCAGAAATATTTACGAAGAAGTATTGGGAACAGAGCATTTGGAAACTGCTTCTGTTTATTGTGATTTGGCAGTTGTGTATGGAGAAATGTATGCATATCAACAAGCAGAGAAAGTATGTGCTATGGCGCTTGAAATACGCAGGAAGATACTGGGGGAGAATCATCCGGATATCGCAGCCTGTTATAATATTCTTTCGCAAATATATAAAAGACAGGGGAAATATATGGAAGCGGAAGAATGGTGTCAAAGAGCCATTTTCATGTGCGAGGATATGCTGGGCGAAGAACATCCGGTGACGATAGAGTATCGGAATAATTTAGCGGTCATATACGGAGAACAAGGTAAGTATGCGGAAGCGGAGAAGATTCTGGAGCAGGTAATGGTAATTGCCATAAAAGTATTGGGTAAAAGGCATACCAATACGGCAGCAACCTATGGCAATTTAGCAATTAACTATTTGGAGCAGGGGAAATATGAGGATGCAGAAAAGCTGCTCAAGCAAGCGGTTAGTATTCGTGAGGAGATATTGGGCGAAAACCATCCGGATATAGCAAGAACATATAATGCTCTGGCAGCATTATATGAAAGGCTGCAAAGATTTGGGGAAGCAGAAGAACTATACCGAAAATCCATATCTATATTTGAAAGAGTGTCTTTAGAAAATTGCACTGGAACAGCGGATGTGTACAATAACTTAGCCGGTTTGTACGGAAGGCAGGGAAAGTATGACGAAGCAGAGGATTTATATAAGAAGGCTGTGTCTATCTACGAGAAATTATTAGGAGAGAATCATTCGTACACGGCAGTTGCCTATGGCAATCTGGCATATTTATATGCAACCCGGGGTGAATACGGGACGGCGAAAGAATTGTATAAAAAAGCTCTTTTAATTAATAAGGAAGTGTGGGGAGAGAATCATCCTCTTGTAGTGAACGAATATTACAGTTTAGCTGCTTTGCATGAACAACAAGGCGAATATGTGGAGGCAGAGGATTTATATAAGAAAGCCTTGCAGATAGCCATGAATGTGTTAGGCGTAAATCATGACCTTACAAGCAACATCCGTAACAGACTGACGTATTTAAGTGATAGAGACGAGAAACTTTAGCGCGATGCAGCGTTTAGTGCGCTGCATCGCCTATTATTTTGCACGTTTCCGCAAGTGCATCAGCAGTAATCTCTCTCTGCGAGAAGGCAGCCTCGTTCAGCGTCCGGATCAGGTAGGAAAGCTGCGCCTCATCCTGCGTTAAGATGTTATTCTCGGCAAGCCACGCGACCTGTTCTTCGAAGTTTTTCATGGATGTCACATCTCTGACCGATATGGTCAATTGATGCTGTATCGCTTGTCCATCAGGAACGGAATGCAATTTTTGCCTGCGTTGCCCGCGGGACGCCCTGTGAACCATATTACGATACAATATCAGCAGCTTTTCACTGCGGTCAGCATGTTTATAGTGATATAGAGCAACTCCCTTTCGAACTGCAATCCACACGGGTACAAGCATAAGCAGTATGATGAGTGCAAATACAATGCGGGGTGCCGATGATTGTATGGCGTCTAAGATGGCATTTCCGGTACCGCCGTCTTGCGTGCCGGCGTCAACGTCTTCGATGTTTTCTTCTGTTTGGAATAGTCTGGCGAACATATCCCATATGCTGGTTCGGTCCTCTTCCGTACCTGTTCGGTAGGGTGTGACTTCTACCGGATACCAGCCCAGATTCTCATCATATATTTCCACCCACGCATGGGCGTTTCCGTCCGAAGCGTCATAGGATACAACAAAGCTTTGCGGAAGCAGGGAAGTTCCTTCGTAATAATCCGAGACATCTCCCTCTATCCGTTTGGCGTCTTCTGCAACTTCAGTGGCATCCACGGCGTATCCTTCCGCATACCGTGCCGGAATGCCCATATAGCGCAGGATTAATACTGCAGAACTGGCGTAGTGGGCACAGTAGCCTTTGCGTTTGTCCGTCAGGAAATAGTTGACGAAATCTTTTCTCCGCGGTGTGGCGCCGGGGCTTAAAGTATAGGGGAACTCCGCCTGAAAATAGTTGCGGAGCTTCGTGACAATCTCCTGCGGTGAACCGGAAAGTCCGGCTTCGGCGCAGAAAGCGGCAACCGCCTCAAGATTTTCCTCGGGGACATCAAGCCACAGTTCGCTCTCAAGAGGCATGGCACTGCTGCCCGGGATTTCTGCCAAAAGAGGGAAAAAAGTATATGTTGCGCTTGTACCGGGTCGTATCATGCTGCCGCTTGCTTTGGAATAATAGGGCAAATAAACGCCGGTCATGGCAGCCAGATTTGTGATTTTCATTTTACCTTTCGCATAACCGTCCTTGCCGGAAAGAAAGGCGTCTTCAAGGCGGTCAGCCGTATCATGACGCCAGCTTTCGACGTAAGCGGTCTGATCGTCTATACTCCAACGGTTTTCATAGGGGAGATATTCGGCTCCGGTAAAGGATTTCAGATAAATCCTATCGTATGTATAGGGAACAAATTCCAGTGTCAGGTCCGGCTCATAGTCCAGACGAACGGAGCTTACACCGCCCAGCCGCCCGCTTTCGAGTCCGCCGGTGGTCGGATAGAAGTTCATAAGTCCCATCACGCCGAGGAGATAGAAATTTTCCATAGTGTCCATGGTTCTCAATTTCACGGCGCTTTGTTTTTTGTCTTGCAGATAGACATTCTTGGGGAAGAACAGTCCGGTAAGTGACACAAGAATCGTGCATAGTATCGCAACTGCAAGCAGGGCAGTCATGGCGGCGGTGCCGGAGAAATTACCTAAAAGAGTATGCCGTCTTGCAGCTTTGTGCAATGTCTTGATATTCGGCTGATGGCACGGATATTGGTTCTGGCGGTGGATATATACGGTGACAATTCCTACAGTCAAAAGGATGATGTAACCGGCAGCGGGTTCATGTTCCAGATAAATCGGCACAAGCAGAAAGAGCACGGAGGGAACAGAGACCGCGAGGTATTTCGATTTGCGGGAAATCAATCCGTTTGCAATCGTACAGCCAATCAGGGCAAAATAGCACATGGCGACGGAAATGGCGAAGGAATGGTTTTCGACCTGCTCCGCGTAATTTACCTGCGCGTCGGACTCGAAGAAGAGAGAAGCAGAGGCGGAAATGTCGTTTAAGATTCCGTAGAAGCCGCTGCTGATGTAAGTCCGCAGAGAAAGCCCTGTGTACATTGCAAAAATGAAAATCAGCACATAACCGATATTTTCCCACCAGACGGAAGAGTACAAAGAGGCACAGTAGAGTGCGGCTATAAAAGCCGACAGGAAAAAAGCCCACTTTGCATAGGAAATATGAAAAGCAGACAGCATTCCGCCGAGGCTGCCTGTGACGATAGCGAACAAAAATGCGGCGCGCACAAGCAGATTAGCAAGTTTTCCTTCGCGATTTCCGTATATGCTGCCGGTCAGCAGGATGCCCTCGGAGAGTACGATATTCGGTTGGTTCTTTTTCTTCAGATGACTCTTATCCATTGACCCAAATCTCCAACTGTGCGTTATCTTCTCTCAACGTCATACATAGATAGCTGTTAAGCTGAGGATAACAGTTTTTCATATACTGGCGCAGAAGGTCGCTGCTATGAGAGAACAGATTAGTACAGTAAATTTGACAATAAGCGTTTTCCAGTTCTTCCGGGCAGCCAACAGAATAATTTTCAAAAGAAAAAAGATTCTGGTTCCACACGAGCAGACGGATGGTCAGCCGGGTGCCGAGCAGTTCTCTGATTTGCTGATAGCCCTCCGACAAAAGCTTCTCCGCATCGGCTTTTTGATTGGGCAGATTTAGCAGCAGGACATGTTCGCTGCCGGAGAGAGAGACTCGTTCCTTGACCATCAATTCACGGTTTCGTGCCGAAAGCTTCCAGTGAATGTCTTTTGGGCGGTCGCCGGTGCGGTAGGTACGGATGTCACTGACTTCACTGTGGTCATTCCCCTTCCGACTGCTCTCCGAAAGCTCCGCCACGCCGGAGTGCGCTTCGGGGACGGATGCCTGTACTGTACTTTCGGACTGCGGGAGGATAGACAGACAGCTTTCCATAGCACAGTCTGAGTGAATAGAGAAAATACCAAGGAGGTCAGAGACGCTGCATTCTTTACAGGCGAAAACAATTCGTCCAAGTTCGGTCATGGTCACGTTCATCGGAAACAGTTTTTTCCCATGAGGAGGGATTGCAAGGATAAGTTTGTGGTGATCGAATGTACCGTAAAAGGAATTTCCGATGTTGAGATACCATATACTTTTCAGTGCACAGAGAAAACTGCGGTTTTGTATGGAGATTATAATTTCGACTGCCTCTCCCGGTCCGGCAGTTTCTTTCTCCGTGAAAACGGATCCTTCTATATAGGAAGAGAGCCGCCATGCCATACAGAAGGAGCAGGGGAGGAGTGCGGTGAAGATAATCCACATCACAAGGAAGGTATAGCCTCGGAAGACGAGAAAAAGAAGTATGTTGATAATATATACAAGCAAAAACGCCGCCAAATGCAGGACGGATATATGAATTTTTTTGGTCTTTTTTTCGGTATTCATCTGGTTTCCACACAATCTACATATTAGGACTTTGCACCATTTCAAACAGTTTACCTATGGCAGCGGCAACGCTCATGCCCTCAGCGCGGGATCTTGCGCTTAAATGGACACGGTGACAGAGCACATCGGCAAGTACGCTCTGGACATCCTTTGCCGTTACGAAGTCCCTTCCGGCTAACATTGCCATGGCACGCGACATGCGAAGCAGTGCAATGGCGGCACGGGGACTTGCGCCTTGTGCAAAGAACGGGCTGTTTCGCGTTCTTTCTACGAGAGATACGATGTATTCGTAGATGGTGTCATGGACGAAGATTTCTTCCGTCCGCCGTTGCAAGTCCTTCAACTCCTCTAAAGTAAGGATAGGCTCGATGTCTGCAAGCTGCTTCCATACCTCGCCTTTTAAGAGAGCAACAGCGTCTTCGTGCCCCGGATATCCCATGGACAGGCATACGAGAAAGCGGTCGAGCTGGGATTCCGGCAGAAGCTGAGTGCCGGCGGAGCCCGTAGGATTCTCTGTTGCAATGACGATAAACGGATCAGGCAGTTTATAGGTGGTCCCTTCAATACTTGCCTGACGTTCCTCCATGACTTCTAGGAGAGCAGACTGCGTTTTCGGGGAGGTTCTATTGATTTCGTCTGCCAGAAGAAGATTGGTAAAGACGGCGCCTTGCTGAAACTCAAATTCTCCTTTCCCGCTTTGGTACATGGAAAAACCGAGAAGGTCGCTGGGAAGGACATCGGGAGTGAACTGCACCCGATTATAGTTAAGAGAAAGCACCCGCGCAAAAGTAGTGGCAAGCGTGGTTTTTCCGACACCCGGAATATCCTCCATCAAAATGTGCCCGCCGCCGATTATCGCGGCAAGAACTTTCTCTACCACATGTTCTTTTCCCTTGATGATTTTGTTTACGGCATCTTGTACTTGAAGTAATTTATTGTCCGGCATCGTAACTCTCCTGTTGCTCTTAAATTGTAACAATCATTGTACAGCTTTATGATTACATTCTATCAATAAAAACAATGATTATCAAACTTTTTCCGTTTTCTGATTGACACATCTTTGTACAAAGTGTATAATTTCTATAAAGCGTACACGAGTACGCAATGGAAAATTGCACATTCGGTATGCAGCTTGGACAGAACAATATATTTTTGCAGTATGGAAAACGAAAATCATATTTGTGTTACGGGAGGAACACAAAAAAATACCCCAACCGTTATCGTCCCCGCAAAAGAACAGATAGACCGTTAGGATATTTTTCACATTCGTTATTTTAAACTATTCTTGCCAAAATGTAAAGCATCTGTCGGAAAATCCATTGAAAACTACATAACACAACAAAACCATGTGAAAACAGGAGGTACCAGATGAAAAAGAAATTAATGAGTATTCTTTTGGGCGCGGCAATGTGTATGTCATTGCTTGCGGGATGCGGTAATGGGGCGAACAACAATCAGACAGCCGCGGCAGACTCTTCCGATTCTTCGGCGCAGACCGGGGAAGAGCAGGCGGCAGTTCCGGATGCGGCAGGAGATACGGCGGACGCACAGGAGCAGGCAGCTTCCGGTGAGAAGATTACGTTGCAGTTTTGGAATGTATTTACGGGTTCCGACGGCGATATCCTGCGTGAGATCGTAGATAATTATAATAAGACAAACACGGATAATATTGAGATTCAGATGGATATTATGCCAAACGACCAGCTCCAGCAGAAGCTCCCGGCAGCAATCGCCACCGGAACGGCACCGGATTTCGTTCTGTTCGGCGTAGAGAATCTTGCGCCTTATGTCAGCAATGATTCTCTGGAAGATATCAGTGATTTCTGGGATGTGACGGGCGTAGACAAGAGCAATTTCTTGGAGAACGTATTAGAATTGTCCCATGTGGACGGCAAACTGTACGGCACACCGATGCAGTATAACGTAAGTTATTTATATTGGAACAAAGACTTGTTTGAGGCGGCTGGGTTAGACCCGGAGAAAGCGCCGGCTACTTTGGAAGAACTGTCAGAGTATGCAGAGAAGCTTACGGATTCGTCCAAGAACCAGTACGGTCTTGCGCTGCCTACCAATGTTACATATATGCAGTTCTTATGGGCAAACGGCGGTGATGCGGATGACCCGCAGACCAATGCTAATCTTCTTGACTCGGAGGAGAACTTAGAGACGTTAACATGGCTGCAGGATTTGATGGTCAATAAAAAGGTTTCACCGGAGAACATCACCGGTCCGGAAGCGGACACAATGCTTCAAGCCGGACAGATTGCTATGTATATGAGCGGACCGTGGCAGATTAACGGACTGCGCGAGCAGGGTATTAATTTCGGTATTGCGCCCTGCGTGGCGGGCAGTGCCGGGGCATTTTCACCTGCGGGCGGCTGCAGCTATGTGATTCCGAAAGGCACAGAGGAGTCTCATAAACTGGCGGCGTACAAGTTTATGCAGTATTGGCTCACCGATGATATTTTGAAAGAATGGTCTCAGAGAAACGGATTCCCGGTATGGTCCAAGACTCTGATGGAAGATCCGGAGATACAGAATGATGAAGTACTAAATTCCATATCCAAGGCAACAGAAATCGGACGTTCTTACAATCTTGGCTACTCTTTGGCAAGCCAGATTGACAACGACGTTATGATTCCGATGTTTGAGAAGGTCATGACAGGAGCCGCAACGCCGGAAGATGCATTAAAAGAAGCGTCTGAGGCTATGGATAAGGTGCTTGCACAGTAGGAAGATGCCAATCAAAAGAGTTGACCTAATCAGTCAACTCTTTTTGGAAGAATCGAGGGAACTATGACGAACAATAAAGGAAAAAGAAAGAGGTATCAGGCGCAGAATCAGAAATGCGCGTACCTTTTTATACTGCCTTCCATGATAATCTTATCTGTATTCGTATTTATTCCGCTGATTGCTTCTTTTGTTATCAGCATTACGGATATGAACATTTTTATGAAGGATGTCCGGTTTGTGGGACTGAAGAACTTCCTTCGTTTGTTTGAGGATGGCAGAGTGAGAAACGCTACTTTTAACAGTCTGTACTTTACATTGTTAGAGGTGCCGTTGCAGGTCGGTCTTGCCTTGCTTTTGACCGTGTGCCTTTCGAAGAATAACAGATATTCTAAATTGCTCAGGTCTGTCTATTACCTGCCCTTTGTCTGCTCCATGACAGCAATCGGCATCGTGTGGTCCATGCTGCTTGACCCGAATATGGGGCTTGTCGCCTACTGGTTAAAGCAGGCGGGGCTTGAGACAATCGCATTCTTAAAAGACCCGAAGTTTGCTATGCCTACGGTGATTGTTGTGACCGCATGGAAAGGTTTTGGATATACACTTACTTTGCTTGCGGCAGCAGTACTCAATATCTCACAATCGCTGTACGAGGCGGCTCAGATGGACGGCGCGGGAAGCTTCAGTAAATTTATTCATATCACGGTCCCGGGCATCTGGCCGACCATCAGCTTTTGTATTGTCACTTCGACGATAGGCGCGATGCAGATGTTCGATCAGGCGTATGTTATGACACAGGGCGGACCGCTCAATAAGACGGAGACGGTGGTGCAGTATATTTATGACAGGGGATTTCAGACGGCGCCCTATGATTTGGGGTATGCTTCGGCGATTTCCGTCTACTTGTTTGTAATCGTGGCGGTAATGACGTTTGTACTGCGGAAGTTTATATTGAGCCGAGGGGAGGATGCGGATGAATAAGGGTAAAAAGATAAAACTATCAACTGTGGCAGGGGTTATCTTCACGACTCTGATAGCATTTTCGGTGCTGCTTCCTATCCTATGGCTGCTCGTGTCTTCGTTTAAGACAGATGTGGGCGTGATTAAGTTTCCGCCCCGGTTTTTTCCGGAGGAGTGGACGCTACATCAGTACTTGTATGTGGGGGACAGCATTCCGATTTTACAAATGACCAAGAACACCGTTATTTTTGCAGGAGGAGTGACGATTATCAGCTTACTGTTCGATTCGATGGCGGGTTACGCGTTTGCGAGAATGCGGTTTAGAGGCTCGAAGCTTCTGTTTTCGATTATTTTGCTGACTATGATGGTCCCGTTTCAGATTATCATGACGCCTCTGTATATCGAGGTATATAAATTTAATCTTTTGGATACTTATTTGGGGTTGATACTGCCGCGGGCAACAAGCGCGTTCGGAATCTATATGATGAGTTCTTTTTTTACCGGGCTGCCAAAATCTCTGGAGGAATCGGGAAGGATAGACGGGATGAGCGAATTTCGGATTTTCCGTTCTATCATGCTGCCGCTATGTAAGCCGGCGCTTGTGAGTCTCGGTATTTTTCATTTTATGAATAACTGGAATGACTTATTGTATCCTTTGATGCTGACCAGCTCGCAGAATAAGAGGACGCTGTCTGCAGGTCTGGCAGTTTTGGTCGGAAATAAAGTGATCAAGTACGGACCGACCCTTGCGGCGACGATGATTTCGCTTACGCCGCTGCTGATTCTATATATTTTCTGTCAGAAATATTTTATCGAAGGTGTGGCGACTGCCGGAATGAAAGAATAATTTAGAGCACAAGAAATGGAGAATGACATGGGAAAAGAACAATCACATATAATTGTCAATCGGAATTTTGTGAGGGGAGAGATTGACAAGAGAATCTACGGGTCTTTTGTGGAACACATGGGACGGGTAGTATATACGGGCATTTATGAGCCGGGACACGAGACGGCGGATGAGGACGGGTTTCGTCACGATGTCCTAGAGAAAGTAAAGGAAATGGGAGTGACTGCGGTGCGTTACCCCGGCGGAAATTTTGTTTCCTGCTATGACTGGCGGGACGGGGTAGGACCGGTAGAGAAGCGTCCCCGCAGACTGGAGATTGCATGGCGTGCCATTGAGACGAATGAAGTTGGGACAAACGAGTTTATGAGATGGGCGAAGAAGGCGGGAATCGAGCCGGTTTTTGCGGTGAATCTTGGTACGAAGGGAATCGAGAATGCGGTATCGCTCGCGGAGTATTGTAATATAGAAGAAGGAACTTACTACAGTGACTTAAGAAGGGAACACGGTGTAGAGAAAGCCTATGGCATCAAGACTTGGTGTCTTGGCAACGAGATGGACGGGGATTGGCAGATTGGGCATAAAACTGCACAGGAATACGGACGGCTGGCACAGGAGACGGCGAAGGCAATGAAGCAGGTGGACAGCAGCATAGAAGTAGTTTCCTGCGGCAGTTCCAAATCCGATATGAAGACTTATCCGGATTGGGAAGCGGAAACTTTGAAATATACATATCCTTATGTAGATTATGTCTCTCTGCATCAATATTACGGCGGACAGGAAATGGGGACGGAGAACTTCCTTTCGCAGTCGCTTGATATGGAAGACTATATTAAAACCGTCATCGGGACATGCGACTATGTCAAGGCGTGGCACCGCTCTGATAAGACGATATATATCAGTTTTGACGAATGGGGCGTATGGTCGGTGCCGGATAAGGAAGTGGCGGCTTCGGTGGACGCAAGCCCTTGGCAGGTGGCGCCGCATTTAAGCGAACAAATTTATTCGATGGAGGATGCCCTGCTGTTTGCCGGAATGATGATGAATTTCTTAAAATATGCGGATCGGATTAAGATTGCCTGTCAGTCTCTTCTGACCAATATCAGTGCGGCAATCATGACAAAGGAGGGCGGAGAAGTATGGGTGCAGCCAATCTATTATCCTTTTATGCACATGGCAAATTACGGTTTGGGCAAGGTGCTGCAGGGCGTAGATGAGATTCCGACATACGACTGCGCTTTAAGAAAACATGTTCCCTATGTGGACTATGTTGTTGTTCATAACGAGGAAAAGGGAGAAGTTGTTCTATTTGCCGTCAACCGGATGGAAGAGAAAGCGGATATTACGTTAGAATTGCAGGGATTTCAGGCGGACTGCATCATAGAGCATGTGGCTATGTATTCTGACGATAAGAAGGCAACCAATGAAATGATTCATGATCTGGTGAAACCTGAACAAATCAATGGCAGCAGTCTTTCGGAAGGCATTCTGACCAGCCATTTGCCTGCATTGTCGTGGAATATGGTAAGAATTGCAATCCTGTGAGGTTAGCTGATATACTAAAAGTAAATTCTGAAAGAATCTACTTTGGCAGGAGGCGAAGAGGTGGCAGTTACAGCAAAAGAACTTGCCCAGATGTGCGGTGTTTCACGGATGACGGTGCATCGGGCGCTTACGGACACGGGCAGAATTAATCCGCAGACCAAAGAACTGATTTTGACCAAAGCAAAGGAATGCGGATACCGTCCGGACCTTTTAGCCAGAGGGCTGGTTAAAGGACAGACTTTCTATATCGGTGTGGTTGTGCTTGATGTCAATAACAGATATTTTTCCCAATTGCTTTCTGCTATCGGAACGGAAGCAAGAGAGAGAGGATATTTTGTCAATATCACGCTGCATGAGCAGAACAAAGAGATGGAAAAGGAACAGTTAGAACGGCTGGTGGATTACCACGTGGACGGCATTATTTTATCCTCCGTCAATCAGGGCAGTGAGTACAGGGATTTTCTGCGTAGTCTTGACACGCCGATTGTGACAATCGGCAACAAGATTGCCGAGGACCTTCCATTTGTGAGTATACAGGAGAAGAAGGCGGCGCGACAGGCGACGGAAGAGATATTGCATAAAGGCTATGAGAAAATCGTGTTTGTCTGTCCGCCGTTAGAGCGCACAGAAGAAAATACATATGTCCATAGGCAGCGCTTAGAAGGATTTAAGGAGGCGGTGGCATCTTGGAACAGCGGCGAAGCGTGTATAGAGAGCATAGTCATAGACAGAAATGAGGAATACGTTGAGCGGTCATATGAAGAGCTGCTAAGTACAGACAAAAAAACAGCATTCTTTTGCTCGGGAGATATTTTTGCCTTGGATATTATGAAGTATATGGGGGCTAAAGATAAAAGAGCCGGGAAAGACTACGGAATTATGGGATTTGACGGTGTTGATATACTGGATTATGTGACGCCAAGATTAAATACAATCTATAATCCGGTGGAGCAGGTGGCAAAAGAAGCCGTAAAGTTATTGTTTAAACTGATGAATGGCGAGACGGACAGAAGCGAAAGCGTTATTATGGATTGTGAAATGATGGCAGGGGAGACATTGTAAAGGAAGGTGTCTCTTCTGCCTTTTACATTTGCGTTTTCATAGGATGTTTTTGGGGTGCATTGATTTGAGCGCATTAATTTGAAAAGAAAAAATATTTTCAAAAAAATCCATTTACTGTATAATAAAAACTGGTTGTTTTATTTAAGAAGCGTCATCGCAGTAAATACTTTGACATGGAGGATTAACATGAAAAAGACATGTCTGAATGAATTTTTAAATAGTATGTCGGCGTTGTTCGTCTCGGCAGTGCTTTTGGCGGCGCTGTTTCCGGCACATGTCTGTGCACGGGAGCCGTATACCGTAAAAGTAGCCTTTTTCCCGATGGAAGGCTATCACACATATTCGGAGAATGGCAGTTACGGCGGTATGGATGTGGCGTACTTGGATGAATTGTGTATTTACACCGGATGGGATGTTGAATATGTGGATTGCGACAGTTGGGATGATGCTCTCGCTAAGCTTGAGGCTAAGGAAGTGGATCTGGTAGGCTCGGCGCAGTATTCCGATGAACGGAATGAAATATTTGATTATGCGGCGCTGCCCAGCGGATACACATACGGATGTCTGTTCGTGGAAGGTGACAGCGACCTTGCTTATGAGGATTTTGACCGTATGCAGGATATGCAGTTCGGTATTGTAGGAAGTTATATTCGCAGGGGAGAATTTCTTGAGTATCTTAGTCGAAACGGAGTCGATAATCCTCAGATACAGGAGTATGAGAACACACAGAAACTGCAGGAGGCGCTTAGCGCCGGAGAGATTGACGTAGCGGTTCATACGTTGACGGAAGTCAGTGAAGGGCAGTGTTTGGTAGGTAAATTTGCCTATGCACCGTATTATTATATTACATGGAAAGGCAATACGGGGCTGCTTGATGAATTAAACCGGGGAATTGAAGAGATTAATGTGGATACTCCGCCGTTAGATCAAGAGCTCGTCAACCGCTATTACGGAGACAGGAGAGAGAACTTTGCCGCAGAAGAGCAGGCGCTTATTGATGACGGCAGTCTGGTGAGAATCGGATTTTATAAAGATACCAAGCCTTTAGCATATATTAATGCGCAGGGAGAGAGCGACGGAATCTATATTCAAATACTGAAAACTGTCGCCGAAAGAAGCGGACTGACTTTGGAATTTATACCCCTTGACAGGAATGTATATTGGAAGGATTTGCTTCTTGCGGGTCAGATTGATTTCTATGTGGGCGCCAACAGTATGCAGCTTTCGCAGGATGAAGATATCAAACTGACGAGTACATTTATGTCGTACAATGCGGTTATCGTCTCAAAGAACGACTTCGTCCTGACGGATGAGGAGGTATCAGTGGTACTGACCAAGGGGCGCGCATACTGGGCGGACAGCTTACAGGCAGGAGAGCTGGTCATTTACTGTGATACTGCCAAAGAATGTCTGCAGATGATTAAAGAAGGCGATGCGGACGTTACGCTGCTTAATACAATTGAATATAACTATCAATCCAAGAACGAAAGATTTTCTGATTTGATTGAGTGGGACAATTATCGTTACCAGTCTGGCAGCACGCTTGCAGCCACAAGTGATGTGGATCCGGTGCTTTTTAATGTGATGAATAAGTCGCTGCGGATGATGTCAACGGATGAGAAGGAGGCGGTTATCAACCAGTATATGAATATAGCCTATGACAGCTATGACTGGATGGATTATCTGCATCAGAGCAAGGACGTCATTATTATTTCGGGTATTATCATAGTGCTGGTGCTGATTTTCGGAGGGATAGCTTCCGGCATCAGAAAGAAGTCGTATCATCTTCTTGAAATCAAGAATGGAGAACTGCAGGCTGCCATACATGAAGCGCAGAAGGCAAATCAGGCTAAGACGGAGTTCCTGTCTCACATGTCCCACGATATGCGTACACCTATCAACGGAATCATGGGTATGTTGAATATTGCAGAGAAAAATCCGGATGATTTGGAACGGCAGGACGACTGCAGAAAGAAGATTAAAACGTCGGCGGAGCATTTGCTGTCTTTGATCAATGATGTTTTGGATATTAATAAGATGGAAAGCGGCAATATCGAGTTTACAAATGAGACATTCAGCTTACAGGAGCTGCTGCGTAATTGCGCTGTAATTGTCGGCGGACAGGCGTCGACGCGGAATGTGAAACTGACCACAGACTTTGAAGAACCGGGACGGTTGGAACATGAATATTTTGTGGGCAGCCCGCTGCACATTAAGCAGATTCTCATTAATATAGCCGGCAACGCCGTAAAATACAATAAGCCTATGGGAAGTGTCCATATTGCGTGCCGTGAGATGGCAGAAAAAGACGGAACGGCGAAGATATGCTTTGAGATTTCCGATACGGGAATCGGCATGAGCAAAGAGTATCAAAAGCATATTTTTGAACCGTTTACGCAAGAAGAAAGCGGCGCCAGAACGAATTACCAAGGTACGGGGCTTGGTATGACCATTACGAAGAAGCTGGTGGACAACATGGGAGGAACGATAGAACTGGAAAGTGAAATTGATAAAGGGAGTAAATTCACCGTAGTACTTCCGATCAAGATTGCCGTATTTGAAGAGGAAAAGGAAGAGGAGAAGGAAGAAGAACAGACACAGCTTGCAGGGAAACATGTGCTTCTTGTGGAAGACAATGAACTGAATCAGGAGATAGCCCAGTATATGTTAGAGGAAATGGGAGTTGAAGTTACGCTGGCAACGAACGGCAAAGAGGCAGTCGATTTGTTTGAGGCGTCAACGCCGGGCGATTATCAGATGATTCTTATGGATATCATGATGCCCGTCATGGATGGTCACGAGGCAACGAGAACCATACGGAGTCTTGACAGACCGGATGCTTCTACGATTCCCATTGCTGCCATGACTGCCAACGCTTTTGCAGAAGATGTACAGGCGGCGAAGGACGCGGGGATGAATGAACATATTGCAAAGCCTCTGGAGCCGGAAGTGATTGAAGATGCGCTGAAGCGATGGATTGGGACAAATAAAGATTAAGTAAAAACGGCGGGATTTCCGCCGTTTTTATCATATAGGATTCGAGTGTCAAAAGGTGATGTTCATAAACTGAGATAGCAGATTGCGCAACATTCTATTTCTATGAATTGTTGCCGGGTGGCAATTTTTTAAGGATTTTTTAATAATTTATGTTATACACTGTCATCATACTCGAGTAAAATTTCTAGGAGGAGAGATGCAGATGTTTTTACGGATATTAAGAAAGGATTTAAAAAGAAAGAGAACAACGAATCTCATTCTATTACTGTTCATTATATTGGCATCGATGTTTCTTGCAAGCAGCGTAGATAATCTGATTGCGGTGAACGGGGCTATCGACCATTTCATGGAGATATCCAAAGTGCCGGATTATTTAGCGATCGCTTTGACGGACGGTAAGACGGATGAAATCGCCGATTTCCTTCATGAACAGCAGTGGATTTCCGAATATGAGGTGATTACCGGATTTAACTTGATCAATGAGGACGTTACGATTACAGAATGTCAGACTGATTCGGGAAAAAAGGCATATGAGAGGACCAATACGCTGTTTATTGAAACGATTCCGACTGATTTCATGAAGGTATATACGCAAGAAGGGGAAAGTTTGACGCTAAAGCCCGGTGAAATTGCGTTTCCGAAGGTGGAGGCGGACAACAATAATTTGCAGGTAGGAGATAAAGTTTCTATACGGGTAGGAGAGGAGGAGAAGGAATTTCGGATTGCAGTCATCGTGAAAGACGCGGTGTTTGGCAGCTCCATGATGGGGTTTAAGCGTTTGTTTATCACTGAGGAGGATTTTGCCGAATATGAAGGACAGGAGGACGTTATACGCACCGGAATCTATAACGTCAATTATATCGATAAAGAGAAATTCCAAAGCGAATGGAAAGAACAGGACTTCAAAGTGATCAGCGCGATTAACGGACCGGAAACAATCCGCATGTGCTATATCATGGATATGTTGATTGCAGCAATTTTGATTGTGGTGAGTGTATGCTTGATTCTGCTGGCTTTTCTGGTACTGCGTTTCACAATCGTATTTACTTTGCAGGAGGACTACAAGGAAATCGGTATCATGAAAGCAATCGGGTTAAGAGACGCGGGAATCAAAGGACTGTACCTTGTGAAATATCTTGCGCTGTCCGTGGCGGGAGCGGCAATCGGATTAGTGTGCAGCGTGCCTTTTGGCAAAGCAATTTTGAATAAGGCAATCGTCAATATTGTGGTGGAACAGGCAGAGCAGAATTATGCCGTTAATATTGTGTGTGCGGCTGCGATAGTAGGTATTGTGCTGTTGTTCTGCTATGCAAGTGCCGATAAGTTGAAGAAAATATCCGCACTGGAAGCTGTCAGGAGTGGTTCTGACGGGGAGCGGTACAGAGCAAAGAGCCGATTGAAGCTCCGGAAGCGGGCACGGATGAGACCGTATTTCTATCTTGCACTGAATGACATCTTGAGCAGCATTAGACGTTTTGGCGTATTGCTTGTGACGTTTTGTCTCGGAATGATACTGATTCTGCTTCCGCTTAGTGCGGCGAACACTCTGAAAAGCGATGGTATTATCAGTGAATTTTCAATCAGTCCGTCGGATGTCTATTTGGACACGGGCAGGGGAGAAACCTATACGGTGGATATGGACAGTTTATTCCGCGATATGGAGGATATTGAGAGAACACTTAGCAAGCATGGAATGAAGGCGGTGACAGGAGCGGATATGGGTTATATGATTCCGTGCTATTCCGATGATCCCGATGACAGTGTATCCTATTATATCTTGCAGGAGGTAGGAAACTGGGACCGACAATACAGTGTACTGGCGGGCAGAGAGCCGGAGCTTGCCAACGAAGTGATGATTACGGAGCTTACGGCGGATGAGCTGGAAGTAGGCATAGGCGATACGGTTTATTTCAAGATGGCGGATCGGACGCAAGAGATGATTATCACGGGGACATATCAGTCTATGATTAATATGGGACAAGGGTACCGGGTGAGCAGAAGCGCGAAGATGGATCCGGATTATGCGGGAGGAATCATGTGTGTACAGGTAGAGATAGAAGGGATGGAGAGCGAGGAAGCGTGTGAGAGACTGAAGGAGATTTTCCCGAATTACAGAATTATGGACGCTAAAGGGGCTCTCGACAATATGATTGGCGGCATTATTGAGCAGATTGATACATTGATGTACTTTATTGTAGCGATTGTATTGGTCATTAACAGTCTGATTACTGTTCTTCTGATGAAGACCATGATGACGAAAGAGCGCGGGGACATTGCACTGCTTAAGAGTATCGGTTTTGGTAACGGTCCGCTGAAAGGCTGGCAGACTTTCAGACTGCTGATGATTCTGGCTGCGTCCGTGGTGACGGGAACATTATTGTCGAATGTGCTTGCGCCGTATCTCATCGGTCCTATTTTTGCTATGATGGGCGCTACATCCATTCAGCTTGTCACGGGAACTGCCGAGGCGTATGTATTTTATCCGCTGCTGCTTTTTGTGGTGACAGGGTTTACGGCGATGCTGTGTGCGGGCGGAGTGAAAAATGTGGATTTGAAGGAAGTAAATGATATCGAGTAAAGCAACGCAGAAATGAGGGAAAAAATATGAATACATTGACAGTAAAAGATTTGTGCAAGACATATATCATAAATAAGAGACAAAACAACGTTTTAAAGAATATCAATATTGTGATTGAGCAGGGTGAGATGGTGGCAGTCATGGGACCGAGCGGTTCGGGTAAATCTACGCTTTTGTATACGGTCAGCGGAATGGATCATCTGACGGCAGGCAGAGTTGATTTTTTCGGCAAGGATATTAATGCCCTGAATCCGTCCCAGATGAGCAGTCTGCGTCTTAATGAGATGGGATTTATTTTTCAGCAAATGTATATGTTAAAAAACTTAAGTATTTATGATAATATAATTTTGCCGGCATATCAGTCTAAAAACGGCAAAGGGAAAGAAAAAAGAAAACAGATTAATGACAGGGCAAAGGAGCTGATGCATAAGCTGGGCATCAGTGAAATCGCAGAACATGATATCAATGAGGTGTCCGGAGGTCAGCTGCAGCGGGCATGCATCTGCCGCAGTCTCATCAATCATCCGAAGATGATCTTTGCAGATGAGCCCACCGGCGCATTAAACCAGCAAAATTCCAAGGAAGTCATGAAGGAGCTTAACCGGATTAATGCGGAGGGAACAACGATTATGCTGGTTACCCACGATATGAAAGTGGCGGCAAAGAGCGATAGAGTGCTCTATATCGAGGATGGAAGTATTAAGGGCGAATACGTTTTCGGTAAATATAAGGGGCAGGAAGAGAACAGGGAGCGGGAAAAGAAGCTGTCGGCATGGTTGATGGAGATGGGGTTCTGACGAATAAAAGGAGTAATGATGATAGACGTTCTGCTGGTGGAAGACCACCAAGAGTTAAATGAATTGATACGAATTTTTCTGGAACGGGAAGGCTACCTTGTACATAGCGTTTTTACCGGGGAGGAAGCGCTCGCTTATCTGACGGAAAATAAGGTGAAGCTGATGATTCTGGACGTATCTTTGCCGGGGACGGACGGATTCGCAGTATGTGCAGCAGTCAGGGAGCACAGCAATACGCCGATTTTATTCTTGAGCGCAAGAGTGAACAAAGAAGATAAGATGAACGGCTTCATACAGGGGGCGGATGATTATGTGGAGAAGCCGGTGGATATGGAGCTTTTATGCGCTAAGATAAAGGCGCTTATGAGGCGTGAGTATAGTATGAAGCAGGAGAATGCGGTAATCAGTTCGGGAGGTATATCCATCGATACGGACGCGAAGCAGGTTTTTGTGAATCATAGAAAGCTTGCATTGCCCGTAAAAGAATATGAGCTTTTGCTTCTGCTTGTGCAGAATCCGGGTAAGACGCTGCGCAAGGAATATCTGTTTGACCAGATATGGGGAGCGGACAGCTTCAGTGAGAACCAGACATTGACGGTGCATATCAAGATGCTCAGGGATAAAATCGAAGATGACCCGAGGAATCCGAAGCGAATACAGACCGTGTGGGGCGTGGGATATAAATATGAGGAAATATAACCGGATGATAGCCGTTTTCATATTGACTTATTTGGTCATGGCAGTGTTGATGTATGTTATCTGCAGGGCTGGGGATGTAAATGAAGATATGGGCTACAAAGTGGAAATCAACTGGATTATGCAGGGCTTGGAAGATGCGGGTACATTTTCTGAGCCGGATCTGCATGATATGCAGTATATAAGGAAAGTAAGCTTTCTGCCCGTAACAGAGAGGAGCGAAGAAGATACGGAAGGACTTCTTGATTTCTATAAGAATCATAACGGAGTAAGCAGCGCTGCATATCCGCTTGTGCTGAATGGGAAGCAGACGGGTTTCGTAAGATTTGATTATATCGCCAGCACAGGGAACCGACGTATTCTGTGGATTGCGGAAGGGGTGCTGCTTGTCTCATGGATGATGATATTGGCAGTGCTCTGGTATGTCAGGATGCGGATTATCAAACCCTTTCATGTAATTAGTAAGATGCCCTATGAGCTGGCAAAAGGACATTTGCAGGTGGATGTGGAGGAGAACAGAGGAAGATTCTTCGGTAAATTTGTGTGGGGGATTTCCATGCTCAAAGATACGTTAAATGATTCTAAGGCAAAAGCTCTGAATTTGGAAAAAGAAAAGAAACTTCTGCTTCTGTCGATTTCTCACGATATTAAGATACCCCTAAGCACGATCAAGCTGTATGCCAAGGCGCTGCGGGAAGAAATCTATGAGTCAAAGGAACAGAGGAACCATGCGATGTCACAGATAGAAAGACATGCAGCGGAAATAGAAGAATTTGTCAACAAGATTGTCAGTACGGCGAGTGAGGAGATTTTCGATATTGAAGTGATAAATTCGGAATTTTATCTGGATGAATATATCGGTAAGATCAGAGAAATCTATGAACCGAAATGCAGATTGATGATGACGGAATTTACAATCGGCACATATAGTAACAAGCTGTTAAAAGGAGATATCGACTGTGCCGTTGAGGTGATGGAAAATCTGATGGAAAATGCGGTGAAGTATGGTGACGGTCAAAAAATCCGTATAGATTTCTATGAGGAGGATTATTGTCAGGTTATAGAGGTGTTCAATACAGGCATACCGGTGGAACAAAATCAGATGTCTCATCTGTTTGACAGCTTCTATCGGGGGAGTAATGCGCATGATAAGAGCGGAAACGGGTTAGGGTTATATATAGCCAGACAGATTATGCATAAGATGGAAGGCGATATCTTTGCGAGGAGAGATGAAGGCGGCATGTTTTTCGGACTCGTGTTCCGTATGTAGGAAAGCCGCAGAAAAGGAGCCGGGGTGATATACAGCCGGCTCCTTAGTTATGTAGGAATACTTATAAAACCGCACAAAATGCAAAATATCCTTTGCCTTCCGTATTGAACAAAAGGCTGTATGGCGGACAGCGTTTGTCAAATATGCGCACAAACTGGTCAAAAGTCATCATATCATTCTTTTCAAGTCGGTAACTGTTGTCAAACGTAAAGTGCGATTTGATATAATCGACAAACTGCTCAGACAGAATTTTCATGGCGTAGATAGAAGTCTTGTCAATTCGTCTGATGTCTTCGCCCAGAATCTCTGTGAGAGTCCGGAGGACAAGAGATTCTTCAAACACGAGATAGAGCTGGATTTTCCCCTTTTCCTTATGTTTGGATACATAAGTCAGGCGGTAACAGAGCGTATTGTTTGAGGAAAATTTCTCGCCTCCGTAATGCAGGCTGATCACCTGCGATTTGGATTGACACAGCACCTGCAGTCCCTGCAGGATTGCCTTTGAGAGGGAATTGATTTCGTCTTCGGAAGTCTGATGTACCCATTTGTTAGCGTTTTTGCCGGTAATGGCGCGGTCTTCGACCATAATATGACCGTTTAACCAGCCGATACAGATGCCGAGAAAATGCTGAACCGATTCGACAGAATATTCCTGCTCTTCCAGTTCTTCCTCGAGAGCGGGAATTGTTTTGTCACGAAGATTGTCATGGAGACTTTTATGCATAGCGTATCCGGCATAGTTGATTGACTGCATATAAGCTTCTTCATCTGCAAAATGCTTTATTGTATAACTCTTGAAATATTTAATGCCTTCCCTGCATGCGTGCTGCTGCTTTGCTGTATCTTCGTTGAGGGCGATCAGTTTACCGACGATTGAAAAAAGTCTTTGGTGCGCTTTATCGACGCTTTCCACACCGATGTTAAAACGATTGTTCCATTTTATTTCCGCTGGCATAATGGCTCCTTTCGCATTTTTTTTCAATAGTTTACCATATATTTTGTCGTATCTCAATAACAAAAGAGAGTGATAATTTGTGCATGTTTTAAAGAAAAGACTTGATATTTATGTGAAAACAACGTAATCTATTAGTAGGGTTAGGATGTTTATATTAATAGTTGCGATATCACCGATATCACAAGAATAAGCTTGAAGCGGGGGATAAGAAGATGAAAGAGAAATTAGTTACGGTTGGAGTCGAGTATGATGAGGTACTCAAGCGCTTCATGGGCAAGGAAGACTTTTATCTGAGAATGTTGAAAAAGTTTCTGGACGATAAAAACTACGGGGGGTTGAAGCAGGCTGTAGATGACAGAAACTGGAAAGATGCATTCACATATGCCCATACCGTGAAAGGTTTGTGTGGTAATCTGGGGCTTGGCAGTATCATGGAGTATGCAGCGCCGTTGACGGAGGAACTGCGCTCGGAGCCTTATGACGAGGAGAGCATTCTGAATTATATGCAACATGTGACGAAGGCATATAATAAGACAGTGGAAGTGATTCAATCATTATAGGAATCATATATAATATGCATGACAGACTATGAAGAGACTGCCAAAGAGATGTTTTGCATCTTGGCAGTCTCCTTTTGTGCATAGGTTTTCCCGATACTTCTCGAGTTCGCGAAGCGAATCTCGTAAACGAGTATGCTCGTTTTTGTAAAATCTTAAGAAATAGGCACGATGGATTTAAGAATTATCCGTTATAGTAGTATAAAATAATTTTTTACACGCGGGATTTGTGTCTGCGCACATTTGACACAAACTCGTTTATTGCATTGTTTTAACAACGTTGAGACAAAAGCGTGCGCAGAAATGAGGATTAGGATGGGAAAGAAGATTATGAGTATCGTATGTGCTTTGGCGGCGCTGTTTTGCCTTGCGTACTGTGCGGTTGTGTTTATGATTAAGTCCGGCAGTAAATTTTATCTTGTGTGGGCAGTTGGTGGAGTGTGCTTTTTGATACTTGCTTGGATGCTGCACTTTGGCATATGGGACAAGATACCGCTTGTTTTGCGAAGAGGCTTTATGGTTATTGTGGTTGCGGGAGCCGTACTGTTCGTGGTTGTGGAAGGGTGCATTATCAGCAGATTTCACGACTGTGGCAAAGAGAATCTGGACTACATTATTGTGCTGGGGGCACAGATGAAAACGGGAGGACCGAGTGCGGTGCTCAAGTTCCGCTTGGATGCGGCATATGATTATCTGACAGTCAATGAGGACACAATCTGTATCGTGTCGGGCGGGCAGGGCAGTAATGAGCCGTGTACCGAGGCGGAAGGAATGTACCGGTATCTTACGGATAAGGGAATCGCACCGGAACGTATTATAATGGAAGATAAGTCTACGGATACGTCGGAGAATATTGCATACAGCATGGCTTTGATTGGACGTAAAGATGTGAGCGTGGGGATTGTCACGAACAATTTCCATGTTTTTAGGGGCGTGCATCTGGCAAAAGCAGCTGGATTTCAAGATGTCAGTGGTATTTCAGCCCGCTCTAACGTATATTTTCAGTTGAACAATATGGTGCGGGAGTTTTTCGGAATCATGAAAGATTTCGTGTGCGGGAACTTATTTTAACGGCGGAAAACAGTTGAAAATAAAATCCGCTACTTGGATTTGAGCGGCTTGTATGGTATCATAATAACGACATATCATCGTGTGTCACATGGCGTCCTCCGGCATCAGGTAATATGAACAGACAGCAGCATGGAGGTGTGCCGGATAAGAACGAAAATACGGCAGTACAGGTCAAGAATACGATAAAACATGAAGATAATAAATATGAACGGAAAGCATTCAAAAAAAATACATTGCATACTGTTTGCTGTTCTTACAGGGGTAATACTAAGCGCCTGCGGAGAAGGCAGGCAGATGAGCTACACGGAACAGGGCATGGCGGCAGTCGAAGAACTGGAGTATGACGAGGCTCTTAACTGCTTTGCAAGTGCGCGGGAAGCGGGTGAGGACGAGCAGCTCGTGTACCGCGGCATGGGAATCGCTTATATGGGGATGACGCAGTACGCAGATGCGATCACTTATCTGGAAGCGGCGCTGCACAGCGGAGGCGGAAGGGTAGAGGATATTGATTTCGATATCAATTATTATCTCGCCACAGCATACTACAAGAACGGACAGCTACAGGAGGCGTCGGATGCTTACAGTGCGATTCTTTCACTGCGTCCAAGGGAGAAAGACGCCTATTATCTGCGGGGATGTGTGAAACTGGCACAGGATAATTTTGAGGGAGCGCAGGCTGATTTTGATGAGGCAGTGGCGCTTGATGGCAGGAATTATGACCAGATGATCCGCATTTACATGGCATTGGAAGAATACGGATATAAAGATGCCGGGCTGACATATCTGCAGAATGCTCTGACGGAGAATGAGAAGTCTATCTCGGATTACGATATGGGGCGTATTTGTTATTACATGGGAGACTATGAGAATGCGCGCAGCTATCTTAGCAATCTGAAAACGGCGACAGATTACGGCGCGGCGCTTTATTTAGGAAGAACCTATGAGGCACTCGGAGATTACAATTATGCTTCGACCATTTACGCGCAGTATACGGAAAATGACCAGAGTAAAGCCGAGATATATAATCAATTAGGTCTGTGCAAGATGCAGATGGAAGAATACGAGGACGCGCTTGCAGCTTTTCAGGCGGCAATGAATATTGAAGACAACGGTATGATGCAGACGCTCAAATTTAATGAGATTGTTACCTATGAGTATATGCACGATTATACGACGGCAGCGACATTGATGAGCAGTTATCTGCGTTCGTATCCGGATGATGCGACAGCGAAGAGGGAATACGAGTTTTTACAGACGAGATGAGATTGACAAGGTAAAAAGCCGATGTTACTATTTGAAATAGCAGCTTGTGTTTAGACGGCAATGTATGTTTTATAAGGGGCGCGTCTTAGCCGGGCGGAACAATAAAATGATGCATGAGTTATGCAGGAGGGCATGGTAGAAGAATGGAGAATACTTTCTTACGTGTAAAAGGCATTATTAAGAAAAACGACAAGTATCTGTTGATTAAGAGGTGGGTAGATGACAGAATCCCGGATCCCTTTGTATGGGAATTTATCGACGCGGAAGTTCAACACGGAGAGGCGCCGGACGATACGGTTCGCCGTGCAATCAGAGAGCAGTTGTCTGTAGACGGGAATATAGACAAAATTGAGTATACATGGTCAAGTATGCTGGGCGATACCCACTGTGTGGGCATTGCGTACCTGTGTTCCATTAAAGAAGAAGATGAGGCAAATATCGTGCTGTCAGAGGAATACGGAGAATGGACATGGGTGTCCCGGGAAGAGTTTAAGCTTTACATAGAGAATCAGTATGTACTTCAGGATTTGGAAGGAAAAGCATTATGATTAATAAATTAGTAAATAAGATTCGGAAAACGGGCGCGCCGATTGTGGTAGGGTTAGACCCTACCATGAAGTTTGTGCCGGAACATATTCAGAAGAAAGCCTTTGCGGAGTACGGAGAAACGCTTAAGGGTGCGGCGGAAGCAATCTGGCAGTACAATAAGGCGATTATTGACAATATTTATGATTTGATTCCAGCTGTGAAACCGCAGATTGCCATGTATGAACAGTTTGGCATTGAGGGCTTGATTGCTTTTCAGAAAACGGTGGAATACTGCAAGCAGAAGGAACTTATCGTAATCGGCGATATCAAACGTGGTGATATCGGTTCTACCTCGGAGGCATATGCGGTAGGACATCTCGGACAGGTCAAAGTCGGGAATACTATGTGCAGAGGCTTTGACGAAGATTTTGTGACGGTGAATCCGTATCTTGGTTCTGACGGAGTAAAACCGTTTATCAAGGTGTGTTCGGAAGAAAAGAAAGGAATCTTCGTGCTGGTGAAGACATCGAACCCCAGCAGCGGTGAATTACAGGACAGGTTAGTGAGAGCCAAAGCAGAATGCGGTGGTGCAGGCGTGGACAGACCGCTCTATGAGCTTGTGGGAGAGCAGGTAGCGGCATGGGGCGCAGAGTGCATGGGCGAATCTTACAGCTATATAGGCGCAGTGGTTGGTGCGACTTATCCGGAGCAGGGTAAAATCTTAAGAGAGATTATGCCGAAAGCGTTTATTCTTGTGCCGGGATATGGTGCGCAGGGCGGCAAAGGCGCAGATTTGATACATTTTTTCAATAAGGACGGGCTGGGTGCAATCGTCAATTCATCCAGAGGCATTATCGCGGCATATCAGCAGGAGCAGTACGCAGAATATGGGGCGGAGAATTTCGCAGATGCTTCCAGAGCGGCAGTTCTTGCCATGAAAGAAGATATTGCGCAGGCGCTGGCAGAAAGAGCGTAGAATCAGAGGAGTTGTTTTTGACCGTATCGGGAGAGAACAGGAGGTTTGAGAGGATGGAACAGTACAAACAGGAATTTATTGAATTTATGGTGGACAGCCAAGTACTTAAGTTTGGAGATTTCACATTAAAGAGCGGTAGAAAGTCACCGTTTTTTATGAATGCAGGGGCATATGTAACGGGAACACAGCTTCGCAGGCTGGGTGAATACTATGCGAAAGCGATTCACGATAGGTACGGACTGGATTTCGATGTGCTGTTCGGACCGGCATATAAAGGGATACCGCTTTCGGTGGCGACAACAATGGCAATCAGCGAGTTATACGGTAAGGAGATTCGTTATTGCTCTAACAGAAAAGAAGTGAAGGATCACGGTGATACGGGAATTTTGCTCGGCAGTAAGCTAAAGGATGGCGACAGGGTGGTAATCATTGAAGACGTGACCACTTCCGGAAAGTCTATCGAGGAAACGTTCCCGATTCTCAAAAGTCAGGCTGATGTACAGATTAAAGGATTGATGGTTTCCCTGAATCGTATGGAACGCGGTTTAGAAAGTGAGAAGAGTGCGCTGGAGGAAATCAAAACAAAATACGGATTTGATGCGAACGCGATCGTGACGATGGAAGAGGTGGTAAGCTGTCTTTACAATAAGCCGTATAAGGGAACGGTATACATTGATGATACATTAAAGAGTGCCATTGATGCATATTATGAGCAATATGGGGCAAAGTAAGCGGAAGCACAGAACATAGAAAGGAAGCGTAAGAATGGAAGAAAAAACTTATAAGACGATGGGCGGATCCGGCGCATTAAATATCGCGGTTGGCGTAGTTGCCTTAGTGGTTGGTGTTGCGAGCGGCGTTCTCCTGATTATCAGCGGTGCGAAATTATTGGCGGGAAGAAATAAGATTTTATTCTAAAGAGAACAAGTTGAGAGAGGGATGGGTATTTTCGGAATAGTCGGAAATACCCATTTCCAACTTTCACAGACCTGCATTGCTGTCGATGGACATGTATATCGGTGCGGCATAGGCGGGACAATATAGGGTAAGGAGCTGCTATGGCGAAGAAGAACAGTTATATGTTTACGAGTAAACAACATACTCAGAAAGGAATCATGTCTACAATACTTGGCGTGATTTCGCTTGCGACGCTTGCTTATGCCGTTGTTATGAGCTACCTGCGGGCGGGGGATATCCCCAGACAGTATGGAGCGGCAGCAATGTTAGTCATGATTTTTGCTTTTACAGGGGTAGCGCTGGGAGTGATTTCCAAGACGGAACGGGATAAGTTCTATCTGTTCACATATCTTGGTATCGGGCTCAACGTTTTGGCGCTTGCCGTAATCAGTGTGATTCTGTATGCGGGTGCGTATGCATCGTAGACCGATAGGATGTGACAGGGGTTCGGGAATGCTTGAACCGATTGCCTCATTGTCCGTGAAAATGAAATGAAAGGTATTGATTCATATGGAAGATTTATATATTACGGAGACAGAGAAAGAAGATTTGGAAAAGGAAAGATACGTTCTTGGGATTGAGCGGATTAAGGAAATACTGAACGAGTCAATCTGTGCGGAACCGATGCAGGCTTATTTTTACCGTATGGCGACGTTTGTCCTGCTTATGGACCGGGCGTGGAACATCGTGGAGAGCGGCAGACTGCACCGGATGAGTATGGAGGAGCTGCAGGACTTCAATAGGCAGCTTTATGAGGATATCCTTCCAGAGAATTATGGGAACAGTTATGGAAATCCGGATTACGCAGTTGATTGTCTGGGTGAGTCAATGGGAAAAATGCTATCGTTTCTCTATACTGAACTGCGTGGAATGATACCGGCGGCTTTTGAACAGAACAGATTTGACATGGTAATACGGATGGAGCTTTTTTTGGAAATTTATCAGGAGTTTGTGAGCGCGGCGCGGGAGAACGAAGAACAGAATGCGGATGCGATACAACAAATACTGTATTGGTATGTGAGCGACTATTATGAGCCGGAAGCTCTTGAGAGAACAGCAGGACTTTTGTGCCCCGGAAAAGATTTTGCCTATCGCATCATTATGCAAAGTGACCTGAATGATTTGAGATATCTGTATTATTACGGCGAGTATGTTACCGATAATGAGCTTAAGACGGCAAAGCACCTAAATGAGATGCCGGAGGAGAAGATTAAGTTGCTGGCGGATACCTATACGGAAGGATATCGGATCGGCTTTGAGACAGGTAATAAAGACATTTCTATCAAGAAGACAGTGAATATCAGATACTGTCTTGGGTTCGAACGGATGATGCGTCAGGCGGTTATTAATTTTGACCGAATAGGTCTACGCCCCACGATCTATCGGGCAGGAAGTAATATTTTTCAAGGGAGAAGCGTCAATAAGAATGGTTTCTTTGGTGCCAACCCTAACAAACAGTTTGACTATGACCATAGGGAGGATCAGGCGCTGATTTTAGACAAACTTCTTGTGGAACGGAAATTGGACTGTATGAAGAACGCTTATGAGCAATACAAGCAGGAGGCAGCGGTTTTCGGTGGTCCGGCTGTGGCGGAGATATTCGGTGAGAAACCGTTCGTACCGCTCACTAAGAAGAATGTTTACAAGCTGTCAAAGAAACAGCAGAAGCTTTCCGTGGAGTATGCCTCCAAAGCCGGAGCGATGCAGAATAACTATATTCCCGGTGAGGAGAGGAGCTTTACAATCATAGCTTTTCCGGTCCCGGATATCGGTGAGCGATATGAAGAAATATTCGATGACATTGTGCAGATTAATACACTTGACTATAAACTGTATCAAGGCATCCAGCAGAAAATTATAGATGTGTTGGATCGGGGATTGACCGTCAGAGTCAAAGGGTGCGGAAAGAACAAAACTGATATGACGATCAGGCTGCACAAGCTGCAGAATCCCGATAAGGAGACGAATTTTGAAAATTGTGTGGCGGACGTAAATATTCCGGTAGGAGAGGTATTCACTTCCCCGGTACTTGCCGGAACAAACGGCGTGCTGCATGTGACGAGAGTATTCCTAAATGAATTAGAGTATAAAGATATCCGGCTGGAATTTAAAGATGGCATGGTTGTCGACTATGGCTGTGCAAACTTTCCTTCGGAGGAAGAAAACCGTAAGTATATCAAGGATAATGTGTTGTTTCATCACGATACGCTTCCACTCGGAGAGTTTGCGATCGGCACGAATACGACGGCGTATGTGACGGCACGCAAATACGGCATTGAGGATAAGATGCCGATTCTGATTGCCGAGAAGACGGGACCGCATTTTGCGGTAGGTGATACATGCTATTCCCACGCGGAGAATGTAAAAGTGTTTAATCCGGACGGAAAAGAAATTATCGCCAAGGATAATGAAGTGTCAATACTTCGTGACACGGATGTCAGTAAGGCGTATTTCCAATGTCACACGGATATTACGATTCCTTATGATGAGTTGGGAGAATTATCGGTGTTGACCGAGGACGGGGAATCCATTTCAATTATCCGAGACGGTCAATTTGTTTTGCAGGGATGCGAGGAACTGAATCGTGCGTTCGTGTGAGGGAAGATATCAATCCGGATGAAAAGATAGTTGCGCGGTTGCGGAAAATCTAGTACACTAATGATGGGTATTAATCAGCAATTCCACAATATATTGTGGGTCACGTTAAATCGAGGAGGAAATATAGATGGCACAAGTAGGCATTGTAATGGGCAGCGATTCCGATATGTCCGTTATGGCAAAAGCGGCTGATTTATTGGAAGATTTGGGTATTACTTATGAAATGTCGATTATTTCGGCGCACAGGGAGCCGGATGTATTTTATGAGTATGCTAAGAGCGCAGAGAGCAAGGGATATAAGGTGATTATTGCAGGCGCGGGCAAAGCGGCGCATCTGCCGGGAATGTGCGCGGCTATTTTTCCGATGCCGGTCATAGGCGTTCCGATGAAGACCTCGGACTTGGGCGGTGTGGATTCGCTGTATTCCATTGTGCAGATGCCGTCAGGTATACCGGTTGCTACGGTGGCGATTAACGGCGGTCAGAATGCAGGTATTCTCGCGGCGAAGATTCTTGCCACATCCGACGAAGCGCTTTTACAGAGGTTGAAAGACTATACGCAAAGTCTTAAAGAGAGCGTGCAGAAGAAGGATGCGAAACTTAAGGAAGTCGGATACAGAAATTATCTGGCGGATTAGCGCATTGTGTGGCGTATAAGAATCAATGTGACCAGTAAAACATTATAAAGTAAAACATTATAATAAGTAAAATATAAACATAGACGGATAAATGACGATGAATAGTTTGGAGGAAATCATGGATTACAAGACAGCGGGTGTCGATATAGAGGCCGGTTACCAATCGGTAGAACTGATGAAGAAGTATGTGAAGGGAACGATGAGACCGGAAGTGTTAGGCGGTTTAGGCGGGTTTTCGGGTGCATTTTCCATGGAGAAGATTAAGGAGATGGACAATCCGGTACTGCTATCCGGCACGGATGGCGTCGGCACTAAGATTAAGCTGGCATTCCTGATGGATAAGCATGATACGGTGGGAATTGACTGTGTGGCGATGTGTGTCAACGACGTGGTATGCGCCGGCGGAGAGCCGCTGTTTTTCTTAGATTATATTGCCTGCGGCAAAAATTATCCGGAAAAGATTGCAACAATTGTCGGCGGTGTAGCCGAGGGCTGCAAGCAGGCAGGCGCGGCGTTGATCGGCGGAGAGACTGCGGAGCATCCGGGTCTGATGCCGGAAGATGAATATGACCTTGCCGGATTTGCCGTGGGTGTAGTTGATAAGAAGGATCTGATTACGGGGGAAGACATTAAGGCGGGGGATACGCTGATCGGTATTGCTTCTTCAGGCGTACACAGCAACGGATTTTCGCTTGTGCGCAAGGTGTTTGAAATGACGAAAGAAAGTTTGGACACATACTATGAAGAATTGGGTAAAACGCTGGGCGAGGCGCTTATTACGCCGACCAGAATCTATGTGAAAGCGCTGCAGTCTGTCCGTGATGCCGGAGTGACGATTAAGGGGTGCAGCCATATTACCGGAGGAGGATTCTATGAGAATATACCGAGAATGCTTCCGGAAGGGGTGGATGCAGTCATACATAAGGGCAGCTATCCGGTTCTTCCAATCTTTAAGTTACTGCAGGAGACCGGCAATCTGGAAGAGAAGATGATGTATAATACATATAATATGGGACTGGGAATGGTGCTGGCGGTGGATCCGGCAGACACCGATAAGACTTTGCAGGCGCTTAAGGAAGCGGGCGAGGATGCTTATACGGTCGGCGAAGTGATATCCGGAAGCAGAGGAGTGGTACTGAAATAGAGCCGGATTGGCATGGTGATACGGAAACGAATTGATATGGATAGACTAACTTAAGATGTAAATAAATATACAAATTAATATGTGATAAAAAGGGAGTGGCAGCGGTAATGCTTAGAGTGGTGGTTTGTGTGTCGGGAAGCGGCACGAATTTGCAGGCGATTATTGAAGGGGTAGAGAAAGGCTCCGTAACCAATGTAGAACTTGTACGGGTGATCAGCAATAACAGAAATGCTTATGCCTTGGAGCGCGCCCGAGATGCCGGGATTGAAGCGGTCTGTGTTTCACCTCGCGATTATACGGACAGAGAGCGGTTCAATGAGGCATTCATACAGGAAGTAGATGCGGCAGATCCGGATTTGATTGTGCTGGCAGGCTTCCTTGTGACGATTCCGCCGCAGTTGATTAAGAAGTATGAGAATAGGATTGTCAATATTCATCCGTCGTTAATTCCTTCCTTTTGCGGTACGGGCTATTACGGAATTAAGGTACATGAGGCGGCTCTTGCAAGAGGCGTGAAGGTTACCGGCGCGACAGTGCATTTTGTGGATGAAGGTATGGATACGGGACCGATTATTATGCAGAAGACAGTGGCGGTGCAGGATGGCGATACACCCAAGACATTACAGCAAAGAGTTATGGAGCAGGCGGAGTGGATTATCCTTCCGTGGAGTCTCAACTTGATTGCCAACGGCAAGGTGACAGTGGAGAATGGGCAGGTATGCGTGTCTGAATAGGCGGCATCGGAAAGGTGAGAGGTTGTTAATGAAGGTACTGATAGTAGGAAGCGGCGGCAGGGAACATGCAATCGCGGCGAGTGTGGCAAAAAGCACGAAAGTAGATAAAATATATTGTGCGCCGGGCAATGCGGGCATCGGACAGATTGCGGAGTGCGTACCGATTGGCGCCATGGAGTTTGACAGAATCGTGGATTTTGCCAAAGAGAAAGAGATTGATTTGACGATTGTCGGTATGGACGATCCTTTGGTAGGGGGACTTGTAGACGAGCTGGAAGCAGCAGGAATGCGCGTGTTCGGACCGAGGAAAAATGCGGCAATCTTGGAAGGAAGCAAGGCTTTTTCCAAGGATTTGATGAAGAAGTATCATATTCCGACGGCGGCTTACGAGAATTTTGACGATGCCGAGAGTGCGCTTGCTTATTTGGAGAATGCCAAGATGCCTGTGGTACTGAAAGCCGATGGTCTGGCATTAGGAAAGGGAGTGCTGATCTGTCAGACATTGGAGGAGGCAAAGGAAGGCGTCAGGACGATCATGGAAGATAAGAAGTTCGGAGAAGCGGGGAATCGCATGGTCGTGGAAGAGTTCATGACAGGTCGCGAGGTGTCCGTACTTTCTTTTGTGGACGGCAAGACGATTAAAATTATGTCTTCTGCGCAGGATCATAAACGGGCGTTGGATGGTGATCAGGGATTGAATACGGGAGGAATGGGTACTTTCTCGCCAAGTCCTTTTTACACGGAGGAAGTGGATACATTCTGCCGTAAATATATTTATCAGGCGACGGTGGATGCCATGGCAGAGGAAGGACGTCCTTTTAAAGGAGTTATCTTCTTTGGATTGATGCTGACACAGGATGGTCCGCGTGTGCTGGAATATAATGCGAGATTCGGAGACCCGGAAGCGCAGGTGGTGCTTCCGCGTATGAAAAACGATATGATCGATGTGGTGGAGGCGTGTATTGACGGCACACTCGATCAGATTGATCTGCAGTTTGAAGACAATGCGGCGGTCTGTGTTGTTCTGGCATCCGAGGGATATCCGGTGTCCTACGACAAAGGACTTCCGATTAAGGGGCTGGAACATTTTGAGAACAAGGAAGGATATTATTGTTTTCACGCAGGGACAAAGCAAACAGAACAGGGGATTGTCACAAACGGCGGCAGGGTTCTTGGCGTTACGGCAAAAGGCGCGAATCTGAAAGAAGCCAGAGCCAATGCATATAAGGCGGCGGAATGGGTGACATTCGACAACAAATATATGAGAAATGATATCGGTAAGGCGATTGATGAAGCATAAGATTAACGGACATATATAGTATCATATATGTATATTGAAACCGTAGAAGGGGGCAAATGCGATGAGCAGCAGGGAAGAAAAAACTGAGAATCTTAAGAAAGGATTGTTGGACATAAGCAATTATAACATACCGACAATATGCAAGGAATGCGGCGGCATTCTGATTTTTAAGGGCGTCGGAGAATATAAATGCGAAGATTGCGGACATTTGGAATATGATGATTATGGCACAGTGCGCAATTATATAGAGAAACATCCCGGTATAACATCCGCTCAAGTATCCGAGGCTACGGGTGTAACACAGAAATCCATCAGAGAAATGCTCAAGGAAGAACGGCTGGAAATTGCGCCGACCTCCAATGCATTTCTGACTTGTGAAATCTGTGGCAAGCAAATCCGCTCCGGAAGATATTGCAGCAGGTGTGAAGCGGCTTATCATAAAGAGATCGAAGAGAAAGCCCGGGCGTCAAGGAATATCAACATATCCGGCTTCGGCGCAGAAAAACATGTCGGAGAGGAAGGGTCAAAACGTTTTACAAGAGATCGTTAAAAAGCTTTGCGGCATAAACTTGAAATATGCTGCAAAGTATAAGATAAATAAGGGAGAAAAAATATGGTACAAAAGAACAGACATGCAGCATCGGCAAAGAGGCGTTTCCTGATAGGAGCGGCGACGACAGTCAGTATTATGTCCATGCTGTGGTGCGGGTCATTTGTCAGTTTGGCGGACGCTACCGGAAAAGTTAATGTAGGGTCTGCTAAGATACGTCAGTCAACGGACACCGCCAGCGAAGTAGTAGGAAGCACGTCTCAAGGGAAAACGGTCACGATTAAGAGCCAAGTGACGGATGCAGCGGGAGTGTCATGGTATGAGGTGTATATTGATTTGAATACGACGGGATATATCCGGGCAGACTTGGTCGATAAGAATGATGACGGAGAGATACAGCAGTTAACGGCAGGTGCGACGGAGACTCCCAGTGATGCAGGACAGAGTGACGGTACCCAGACCGATGCGGGAGCAGCGGCTTCAGGAGGCGGCACGGGAGCGACCGTTCAGGCGGAGAATCCCATGGATGCCCAGTATGCGGCATTGACCGTGAATTCCAATGTCAGGGCGACACCATCCAAGGACTCGGATGCAGTGACGAAGTTGAATGAAGGTACACAGGTAATCGTGAGTGGTCAGTCTAACGGCAGCGACGGTAAGACGTGGTATTTTGTCACTTTTACCGGAGCGGACGGCGGGGAGAAAACCGGGTTTATCCGTTCGGACTTACTTTCCTTAGGTGAGATGGTACCGCTGCCGGCGGAACCGGAAGTACCGGTGGAACAGGAAGTGCCGGTAGAGCCGGAAATTCCGGTTAATAATGACTATGAGCTGGTCTATAAAGATGCCGAGGGTGAGTGGTATCTGGTTGACCATACGTCAGGCGGGGAATTTTCGTATGAGCATAAACTCAGTGAGCTTCTGGGCGCTGCACAGAACCAGAGCGAGGCGGCATCTGAAGATGCCAAGACATTGGTGAAGCAGCGTATCGCTATTGTTGTGTTGGTTGTTCTTGCTGTAGCATTAGTCATAGCGGTGATTATTATGGCAGTGAAGCTCAGAGATGCATATTATGAAGACTACGAAGATGATGAAGATGAGGACGAAGATGACGAGGAAGAAGAGGAAGAAACACCGGTAAGGCGCAGACGCCGCACAGAGGAGGAAGAGGAAGAAGCACCGGTAAGGCGCAGACGCCGCACAGAGGAGGAAGAGGAAGAAGCACCGGTAAGGCGCAGACGTCGCACAGAGGAAGAAGAGGAAGAAGCACCGACAAGACGCAGACGCCGCACGGTAGAGGAAGAAACACCGGCAAAGCGCAGACGCCGGATGGAGGAAGAGGAAGCGGAAAAGGAAAAGGAAAAGGCAGCCGCGGCGAAACGTAAGTCGAAAAACTTCCTGCTTGATGACGATGAATTTGAGTTTGAATTCTTAAATATGGATGATAAGAAATAAAAGATTGATTAGGAAGAATTGATAGGATTGGTAAGAAAATGCTCATAGAGATAGATTTTAACAGTGATGAAGCAATCTATATGCAGCTAAGGAATCAAATAATTCTCGGCATTGCCACTTCGCAGTTTCAGGAGGGCGACATGCTTCCGTCTGTCAGACAATTGGCGGATACGATCGGAATCAACATGCATACGGTCAATAAGGCGTATACTGTACTGAAGCAGGAAGGGTATGTCAAAGTAGACCGTAGAAGAGGTGCCGTGATTGCGATAGACATTGACAGGATGCAGGCGCTTGAACAGATGCGCGGGGAATTACAGGTGACATTGGCGAAGGCAAGCTGTAAGAATATTTCCAGAGAAGAGGTGCATGCTCTTATAGATGAAATCTATGAGGATTACGAGAAAGGAATGGGTTATTGATGCAGCCACAATTTACGGACAAGGCAAAAGCAGCATTAATTTTGGCTGAGAGAGCCGCCAGAAGCTTAAGACAAAGTTATGTGGGAAGCGAGCATATTCTGCTCGGTCTTCTCCGGGAGAATACAGGGGTTGCAGCCACAGTTTTATTGAATAACGGCGTGGATGTCGTACAGTTAAAGGAAATGATCAAAGACTTGATTGCGCCGGACAGTTCGGTGTTGATTGCGGAAAGAGACGGATATTCCCCGCGTGCGCAAAGCATTTTGGACGAGGCACACAGACAGGCGGAACGGTTTCACAGTGACAAAACAGGTACGGAACATATACTGTTAGCGCTCCTGAAAGAAGGAGAAAATGTAGCTGTCAGACTGCTTAATACAATGGGGATATCCGTGCAGAAGCTGTATGTGGACGTTCTGGTAGCAATGGGCGAGGACAGCGCCCTCTACAAGGAAGATTTAGGGAAGAAGCAGGGAAGGAAAAAGAGCGGGACTTCGACTTTGGATCAGTACAGCCGGGATTTGACGGCGCTTGCCAGAGAAGGAAGGCTCGATCCTGTGATTGGCAGAGAAGAAGAAATTACAAGAGTCATTCAAATTTTGAGCCGCAGAACGAAGAATAATCCCTGTCTGATCGGAGAACCGGGAGTGGGAAAGACAGCCGTAGTGGAGGGGCTTGCAGCGCGGATAGTCACCGGAGATGTACCTTTTACTGTACAGAACAAAAGAGTATTGACATTGGATTTGTCCGGTATGGTAGCGGGCAGTAAATACAGAGGAGAGTTTGAAGAAAGAATCAAAAAAGTTATCCGGGAAGTGATAGAGGACGGTAATATTGTTCTGTTTTTGGATGAGCTTCATACGATTATCGGTGCAGGCGGAGCGGAAGGTGCGATTGATGCTTCCAATATCTTAAAACCTTCGTTGGCGAGAGGTGAGATACAGTTAATCGGTGCCACTACGATTGCGGAATATCGCAAATATGTGGAGAAAGATGCGGCTTTGGAGAGAAGATTCCAGCCTGTGACAGTGGAGGAGCCTACTGTGGAAGAGGCGGAAAACATTCTCCATGGCGTTGCGCACAAATATGAAGAACATCACCGTGTTACAATCACTGACGAGGCAATCAGCGCCGCTGTGGCGCTTTCCAACAGATATATCAATGACAGAAACCTTCCGGATAAAGCAATCGATCTTATTGATGAGGCTGCTGCTGCGGTACGGCTGAATGTGACAGCACAGCCGGATAAATTAAAGGAACTGTCGGAAGAAATCAAGAAGATTGATTTGCAGATAGAGCGTTCCATCCGTATGGAAGCTTTTACACAGGCAGCAGAGCTAAAGAAAAAGCAGAGTGAATGCATTAAAAAATATGACCGTATTATCAAGCGTATGGAAAAAGAGGAAGAGAAGCGTACGTACGTAGTCGGAGAGAATGAGATTGCGGAAGTGGTGGCTCTGTGGACCAAAATTCCGGTTAAGAAGCTGGCGGAGAAAGAGAGCGAACGTCTGTTAAAATTGGAATCGATTCTGCATAAGCGTGTTATCGGACAGGAAGAAGCCGTTTCGGCGGTTTCCAAGGCAATGAGAAGGGGAAGAGTGGGACTGCAGGATCCCAATCGTCCGATAGGTTCGTTCCTTTTCTTAGGTCCTACCGGTGTCGGCAAGACGGAGCTTAGCAAGGCGCTTGCAGAAGCGATGTTTGGTTCGGAGAACGCATTGATTCGTGTAGATATGTCGGAATATATGGAAGGACACTCTGTCTCCAAAATGATAGGTTCACCGCCGGGATATGTGGGATTTGAGGAAGGCGGACAGCTGTCGGAGAAGGTACGCAGGAATCCGTATTCGGTTGTGCTTTTTGATGAGATTGAAAAGGCTCATCCGGATGTGTTTAATGTACTTTTGCAGGTGCTTGACGACGGGCATATTACCGATTCTAAGGGCAGAAAAGTCAGCTTTAAGAATACGATACTGATTATGACATCCAATGCAGGTGCACAGAGAATCATAGATCCGAAGAACCTTGGTTTCGGGGCTCAGACGACGGAGCAGCAGGACTACGATAAGATGAAGAGCGGTGTGATGGAAGAGGTGAAGAGACTCTTTAAGCCGGAATTTATCAATCGAATCGATGAAATCATGGTATTCCATCCGCTTAACAAAGATGATATGAAGAGGATTATCACACTGCTTTCAAAAAATCTCATTAAGCGGTGCAAAGAGCAGATGGAGATAGATTTGACAATCTCGGCATCGGTTAAGGAATGGCTGATTGAGAAGCACATGGATGCTAAGATGGGCGCAAGACCTATGAAAAGAGCAATTCAATCGGAAATCGAAGATGCATTGGCGGAAGAGATACTTCTGGGGAATATCAGGCGCGGGGATACAGTGGCGGCAGGACTTAAGAATAAGAAAATAGTATTTACAGTACGCGATGATAAATAATAACAAAGACTTAGGAGGAGAAACATCATGGCTGTAGTAGCGGAATTAGTACGAACGGAAGAAAGCGGTGCGATCAGCTTTGGCAATTATAAGCTGGATACCAAAGCGAAGGTAGAAAATTATGAGCATGGCGGTGACTTATATAAGGTAAAGACTTATAAAGAATTGACAAAATTAGAGAAGAACGGCATGTTTGCTTATGAGTCGCAACCCGGCACGAGTGTGCTTGATTTTAATGAGACAGAGGACGGTGTTACGTTTACGGTAGAGGCGGATGAGGATGCACAGATCACGGTAGGATTGGAAGAAGATACGGAGTACAGCGTTACCGTGGATAACGCGAACATCGGCAGGATGAAGACTAATTTAAGCGGCAAACTGAGTATCAGCATAGAGTTAGCAAATGCCGGAGAGATCGCGGTTAAGATCGTTAAAAATGGCTAAGAGTAAGACCGGGACGGTATTTTATTGCCAGAATTGCGGATATGAGTCCTCGAAATGGATGGGACAGTGCCCCGGTTGTAAAGAGTGGAACAGTATGGTAGAGGAGAAGGTGCACGCAGGAACAGGCGGCGGACGCAGTGCCGGCAGAAGCACACGCGGAGCCGGAGCGGTCAAACCTTCGAGCCTATCGGAAGTGAGTATACGGGAAGAAATGCGTATGAGAACGCATATGGCGGAGCTGGACAGAGTGCTGGGCGGTGGTATTGTGCCCGGCTCTTTGACGTTGGTGGGCGGCGATCCGGGTATCGGCAAGTCCACGCTGCTTTTGCAGGTGTGCAGGCATATGGCGGCGGACGGACGCAAAGTGCTGTACATATCCGGAGAAGAATCATTGCGTCAGATTAAGCTTCGTGCAAACAGACTGGGTGAATTTACAGACAACCTGCTTCTGCTGTGTGAGACAAGTCTGGAAATCGTAGAGGATACGATACACAGTGTAATGCCGGACATCACGATTATAGATTCCATCCAGACAATGTATCATGAGGAGATATCTGCGGCTCCCGGAAGTGTATCTCAGGTGCGGGAATCCACGAACGTCCTGCTACAGCTTGCCAAAGGGCTGAATGTATCCATCTTTATTGTAGGTCATGTAACGAAGGAAGGAACCGTGGCAGGACCGAGGGTGTTGGAGCATATGGTAGATACGGTGCTATATTTTGAGGGAGACCGGCATGCCTCTTATCGTATTCTGAGGGGAGTGAAGAACCGTTTCGGTTCCACGAACGAAATTGGCGTTTTTGAGATGAAAGAAGAAGGACTGGTGGAAGTCAAGAATCCTTCGGAGTTTATGCTGAACGGTAAACCGGAAGGAGCCAGCGGCTCGATTGTATCATGTTCCATGGAGGGAACAAGACCGATTCTTCTTGAGATTCAGGCACTTGTATGTCATAGCAATTTCGGTATTCCGAGGCGGCAGGCGATTGGAACCGACTTTAACAGAGTGAATCTTTTGATGGCAGTCTTGGAAAAAAGGCTGGGCGTGCAGATGTCGGATTGTGACGCATATGTAAATCTGGCGGGAGGTATGCGGATTGTGGAACCGGCAATTGACTTGGGGGTTGCCATGGCGGTGGTGTCCAGTTTCAAAAACCGTGTCATTGACGACAAAATGCTTGCTTTTGGAGAAATCGGCTTAAGCGGAGAAGTGAGGGGCGTTTCCATGGCACAGCAGAGAGTGTCAGAAGCAGCCAAATTGGGATTTACCACTTGTATTCTTCCGGAAGCATGTATGAAGCAGATTAAGCCGGTGGAAGGAATGAAGTTGATTGGAGTAAAGACCGTACGGGATGCAATTGATCTGATTTGACGGCGTAAGGCGGATGCAGCGCGGTTGGAATGAGTATAGAATGCGTGTGTAAGCACTTTAATTATGACGAAAATGTAACATTTTTTTAAATAAATTTAATATTTTATGCTTTAGATATATTCAAAAAGTAATTTGTGTGGTAGAATGTTCAAGATATAGTGCTGTGAGTGTGAGCCGGAGTAATACGGGGTCTTATGGGATAAATAGGGGGTTGACACACCCGGACAGAGGAGTTACTTATGGACAAACAGATACAGGAATCGCAGGAAATGTCAGAGACTGCGAAGCCGGTAGAGGACATACAGGATGAGCGCGAAGCTGATGTAAGTATGCAGCCGGAGAATACGAAGGCTAAAGCCGATGCGAAGCGCAAGTGGATAAAGCATATTCCGCTGCTGATCATAGAGGCATGCGTACTCATTGTTGCAATCGGCATTATGTATGTGGTCGTTACAGCCACCAAAGAGGTGGAACGCAAGAACATTGACAAAGAGAAGATTACGATTAATGAAGAAGTTGCCGAGATTATACGTGAGGAAGAAGAGAACAATGAAACGAAAGGCTACCGTAACATAGCGCTTTTCGGAGTGGATGCAAGAGACGGTGAACTTGGCAGAGGAACGCGAAGCGATTCGATCATTATAGCGAGCATTAATCAGGATACACAGGAGATTAAACTGGTTTCGGTTTTCCGCGATACTTATTTAAATCTAGGAAATGATTCCTATAACAAATGTAACGCGGCATACGCACAGGGAGGACCGGAGCAGGCAATCAGTATGCTTAACGCCAATCTTGATCTTGACATCACCGATTATGTGACAGTCGGTTTCGGAGGATTGATCGATGCGGTAGATGCTTTGGGCGGTATCGAGATTGAGGTTACCGATGCAGAGATTTCTCATTTGAATAATTACCAGCTGACTATGTCCGAAGAATTAGGGGTAGACTATATACCGGTTAAAGAAAGCGGTTTACAATTACTAAACGGTATGCAGGCGACTGCATACTGCAGGATACGATACACCAAGGGCGATGATTTCAGACGAGCTGAGAGGCAGAGAGATGTGCTGACTGCTATGATGGAAAAGGCTAAAACAGTTTCGGTAGGATCACTGACTAGTATGGTCAACGCTATTCTTCCGGAGGTGGAAACTTCTCTCGGAGTCAATGAGATCTTAAGTGTACTCGGCAGCGTGGCGGGATATGATGTGGTTGCCAGCGACGGATTTCCGTTTGAGGATAACAGGGTTGGCGCAAATGTCGGCAGTAAAGGAAGCTGTGTGATTCCGGATAATCTGGAAGAGAATGTGGAAGAACTGCATGTGCTTCTTTTTCCGGAAGTAGATTATAAGCCATCCAAACAGGTGATAAATATCAGTGACGAGATTGTATCGTTGACAGACGAATACAGATAGCAAGCTACATGAATGACTGGGAAACGTGGACTGAAGTGTAACGGTAGGAACATGCGACAGCAGTTGGGGATTTCTCGGCTGCTGTTTTATTATGATATGGTATAGAGGATAGATGTGATGAAAAAATTATTGATTTATCTGAAGGATTATAAAAAAGAGACAGTGTTAGCCCCTCTTTTTAAGATGCTGGAGGCTACCTTTGAATTATTTGTGCCGCTTGTTATGGCGGCAATTATTGACCGGGGTATCGGAAGCGGAAATACTTCTTATGTCTTCCGCATGGGCGGAATACTCATTGCGCTTGGAGTAATCGGTCTTGTATGTTCTATCACGGCGCAATATTATGCGGCTAAGGCGGCAGTGGGATTTGCCACACAGTTAAAACATTCGCTTTTTGAACATATTCAAGGACTTTCTTTTACGGAGATTGATACGTTAGGCACCTCTACCATGATTACACGTATGACTTCCGATGTAAATCAGGTGCAGAATGGCGTGAACATGGTTTTGCGGCTTTTCCTGCGTTCACCGTTTATTGTGTTCGGCGCCATGGTGATGGCGTTTACGATTGATGTCAAAGCAGCACTTATTTTCGTGGTAACGATTCCTCTTCTGTCCGTTGTTGTGTTCGGTATTATGATGTTGACAATGCCGCTGTACAAGAGGGTTCAGGCAGGACTGGACAGCGTTCTTGGCGCTACGAGAGAGAATCTTACGGGTGCAAGGGTTATCCGTGCCTTTAATAAAGAGGAAGAAGAGATAGAGGCTTTCGAGCAGAAGAATAATATGCTCGCGCATATGCAGCTTTTTGTCGGAAAGCTGTCTGCACTGACGAATCCGGTTACATATATTATCATCAATGCCGCGACTATCATACTGCTCTATACCGGAGCGGTCCGCGTGGATGAGGGGACAATCACACAGGGACAGGTGGTGGCGCTAGTCAATTATATGTCCCAGATATTAATAGAGCTTGTGAAGCTGGCGAATCTGATTATTACGATTACTAAGGCGCTTGCCTGTGCCAACCGTATCGAGAACGTATTTGAAATCCGTTCGAGTATGGAGTGGAAGCAGACAGGTGCTGCTTGTGAGAAATCCGCATCGGACAGCGTAGTGGACTTTGACCATGTGCACTTGACTTATGCCGGAGCAGGCGCGGAATCGTTATCAGATATCGATTTTCATGTGAAAAAGGGACAGACCGTGGGAATCATCGGCGGAACGGGTTCGGGGAAATCCTCTCTTGTGCATATGATTCCGCGATTCTATGACGCTACGCAGGGATGTGTTCGGATTGACGGTCGGGATGTTCGGGATTATTCTATGGAAGAATTACGAAAAAAGGTCGGTATCGTGCCTCAGAAGGCAGTACTATTTCAGGGAACAATCAGAGAAAATCTGTTATGGGGCAAAGATAACGCTACGGACGAGGAATTATGGCAGGCTGTGGAAACAGCGCAGGCGAAAGAATTTGTGGAACAAAAGGCTGGTAAATTGGATTTTCATGTGGCACAGACAGGAAGAAACCTGTCCGGCGGGCAGAGGCAGCGTCTGACAATTGCAAGGGCGTTGACGGGAAGACCGGAGATTCTCATACTGGACGACAGCGCATCGGCGCTTGATTATGCTACAGACGCCGCACTCAGACAGGCAATAAGAAATATGGAAGGCGATATGACAGTCTTTATCGTATCGCAGAGAGCTTCCTCGATCAGGTACGCCGATCAGATTATCGTTCTGGATGACGGAGAAATGGCGGATATCGGTACACACGATGAACTTCTTAAGAGGTGCAGTGTATATCAGGAAATCTATTATTCGCAGTATCCGAAAGCGCAGGAGGTGTAATCATGAGTAAAGTAGAAAACCGGGGGAGCCAAAAAGCAACGATCGTTAAGATTTTGCATTATATTAGAAAATATTGGATTTATCTTGTGCTATCTGTGGTGATGGCAGCGCTGACCGTGACACTCACGTTATACCTGCCTATATTGACCGGTAGAGTCATTGACTTGATTCTCGACAAGGGAATGGTGGATTTCCCGGGAGTTTTTGTCATACTAAGAAGAATGGCAGTCGTTATAGCAGCTACGGCAGCAGCGCAGTGGATTATGAATGTATGTAATAACAAGATGACATTCCGAATCGTGCAGGATATTAGGAACGAGGCGTTTCGCCGGATAGAAATCCTTCCCCTGAAATATATTGACGGTCATTCCTACGGAGAAGTGGTGAGTCGTGTCATTGCAGATGTGGATCAGTTTGCGGACGGTCTGCTGATGGGGTTTACACAGTTTTTTACGGGTGTGATTACAATCTTAGGAACGTTAGGGTTTATGCTGAGCGTCAATGTGGGTATTACCGGCGTTGTGGTATTGATTACCCCGTTGTCTTTTATCGTAGCGGCATTTATTGCCAAGAAAACATATACAATGTTTAGGGTGCAGTCGGAGACAAGAGGAGAACAGACGGCGCTGATTGAAGAAATGATAGGGAATCAGAAGGTGGTACAGGCTTTTTCACATGAAGATGAGGCTTTGGAAGAATTTGATGAGATCAATGGCAGACTGGCTAAATGTTCTCTAAAGGCGATATTCTATTCTTCTATCACGAACCCGTCTACCCGTTTTGTCAACAATCTGGTATATGCGGGGGTGGCTGTGACAGGTGCGCTTTTTGCTATACGGGGAGGAATCAGCGTGGGGCAGTTGTCCTGTTTTCTGACATATGCCAATCAGTATACGAAGCCTTTTAACGAGATATCCGGCGTGGTCACGGAATTACAGAACGCGATTGCCTGCGCTTCAAGGATATTTGCCTTGATTGAGGAGGAACCGCAGATTCCTGAGAGTGAGAATGCAAAGGATTTGGGGGAAGTGGAAGGCAAAGTCGATTTGGAACATGTGGATTTCTCATATGTGCCGGATAAGAAGCTGATTACGGATTTTAATCTTTCGGTGAAGCCCGGACAAAGGGTGGCAATAGTCGGACCTACGGGGTGCGGCAAGACGACGGTTATTAATCTGCTCATGAGATTCTATGATGTCATGTCCGGTAAAATCTGCGTGGACGGTGCGGACATCAGGGATGTGACAAGAAGCAGTCTGCGTGACAATTATGGTATGGTGCTGCAGGAAACGTGGTTAAAAGCAGGGACAATCAGGGATAATATTATCATGGGTAAGCCGGAAGCCACTGAAGAAGAGGTGATTGCGGCAGCGAAGGCATCCCATGCGCACAGTTTTATCAAGAGACTGCCGAACGGATATGATACGGTGATAGGTGAGGACGGAGGAAATCTTTCGCAGGGACAGAAGCAGCTCTTATGTATTACAAGAGTTATGCTGTGTCTGCCGCCAATGCTCATATTGGACGAGGCGACTTCTTCGATTGATACAAGAACAGAAATTAAGATACAACAGGCATTTGCCACGATGATGAAAGGAAGAACCAGTTTTATTGTAGCGCACAGACTCTCTACTATTCGCGAGGCGGATGTAATTTTAGTCATGAAAGACGGCAATATTATCGAGCAGGGAAATCATGAGACGCTGCTTAAGCAAAACGGTTTCTATGCGACGTTATACAATAGCCAGTTTGCGGGCTAGTTTGAAAATTCTTTGTAGTAGGAGGCATCTTCATTGTAATCCATATAGGAGGAACGGATGTCCGTAATGACACCGTTTTCCCATGTGAAAAGCAGGTAGTAGTAGACTACCGTGTGAGAACGGAGATAGTCCTCGGAACTTAAGAAGTTTAGAAGGTCAGCCTTTTCTATTTCATTTTCTTTACAGAAGGCATCCGTATCTACAGGAAGCCCATCTATGAAAAAAGTGGGCAGGAGCGTAGTGGCGGCTAAGTCAAAAGGAATCTCCTCGGTAGGAAGAACTTGGTAATCCTGACCGTCCACAGATGTAAAAATCTTGTATTCGCCGTAAGCAGCAAGAAAATTCTCAGGGGTATCTCCGACAGATACCCCTTTATTTGTCTCATTTGTTTCGATATCCAATTCATAATCAACTGCGGTAAGTAAAGGTGTGCTCTCGCCGCAGCCTGCCAGTAGAACGGCAATCAGACTAAAAGCAGCCGATAGCATGACAATTTTCTTCATGGTTTGGAAATCCTTTCTGGAAATTTTTCTATAGTAAAACCCGTGAGCGGAGACTCACGGGCTTATAACAGGGGCAGTAGGAATCGAACCCACATCGATGGTTTTGGAGACCACTGTTCTACCTTTGAACTATGCCCCTATGTGTTGCAGAAGCTTTTCAAACTGCCGAATAATATTATAGCATACGTTATAGGAGGGTGCAAGGGGTTTTTTTGAATCATGCTAAAGTCCGGTCTTTTACGGGAAACCTAAGTAGACGAATCCGTCCATCGTATGATAAACTTAAGTTGTTATTTAAGGAAAGGGGTTTGTGTAACGATGAGGAAGAACATACGATATTATGCAGTATTGGCGGCAGTCACAGGGATGACAGCGCTTAGCGGCTGTGGCAGTACGGGAAGTGAAACGGATTCTTCTGTGGTAGAAGAAACAAATGACGGTGCAGAAAATGAGTCGTCAGACACAGCGGCTGCTGAGGGCAATATAGCAGATAGAGCCGAGATTGAGGCGATCATTTATGAATTGCCCACAGAGCCGCAAAAAGAAAGTGTGTATGTGGAACCTATAGAGAATCTGCCGGATGACTTTATCAGAGGTGTAGACATCTCAAGTATTCTTGCAGAGGAAGAGAGCGGTGTCGTTTACTACAACGAGGCTGGAGAAGAACAGGATATATTTGAAATACTGGCGGAAAATGGAGTGAATTACATTCGAGTACGCGTATGGAACGACCCCTATGATGAGAACGGGAACAGTTATGGCGGAGGAGGTAATGACACGGCAAAAGCAGCGGAGATTGGCAGGCGGGCGGCTAAGTACGGCATGAAGCTGTGTGTGGATTATCATTATTCGGATTTCTGGGCTGACCCTTCCAAGCAGATGTGTCCTAAGGCGTGGGAAGGCATGGAGATAGAAGAGAAATCCGAGGCGCTGCGTCAGTTTACTGAGGAGAGTCTGACACAGATTATTGAAGCAGGTGCCAGTGTAGGCATGGTACAGATCGGAAATGAAATCAACAATGGTATTGCGGGAGAGACTGATTGGACAAAGAGAAGGCAGCTTTTGCAGGCTGGCTCCGCAGCAGTGAGGGATGTTTCCGGTAAGACGGGGCAAGATATACAGATTGCGGTTCATTTTACGGATGTATCTGATCAGAAGGGCATATTAGAGATAGCGGAGAAAGTGAAAGAAAAGGAAATCGATTACGATATTTTCGCCGTGTCCTACTATCCGTTCTGGCATGGTACTAAGGAGAATCTGACGGAGACACTTAAGAAAATATCCGAGACATATGATAAAAAGGTACTTGTGGCGGAGAATTCTTACCCATATACGACGGGCGATGGAGACGGCTCAGCCAACAGCATCGGAGAGGCGGATATATTACCTGAGTATCCGGCAACCGTGCAAGGGCAGACGAATGAAATCCGCGATGTCTGCGCGGCAGTTACGGCAGTTGGAGACGCAGGATTAGGATATTTCTATTGGGAGCCGGCTTGGCTGCCGGTAGGGGTGTGGGAAGAAGGCACGGCGGATGCCGATCAGGTGCTTGCCGAAAACAAGAAGATATGGGAACAGTATGGTTCCGGATGGGCGTCTTCCTATGCGGCAGGATATGACCCGAAAGATGCAGGCGTGTACTATGGCGGCAGTTCTTGGGACAATCAGGCGCTGTTTGACTATAACGGTCAAGCGCTGGCGTCTCTAAAAACATTTAAATATCTGCATTGCGGAACTATCGTGGACAGACAAGTGGAAAGCATATCTGTCGCGGAAGTTAATGTCCCATTAGAGGCGGAGCTTAAAATGCCTGAAACAGTGGACGTGGCGTTTAACGACAGAACCATAGTGCCAGTGGCGGTGAGATGGGATGAGGCGCAGCTTGCGGCAGTTGATACTTCGGTAGGCGGAGAGTATGATGTGACAGGTAGTTTTGTGCTTGCAAATGTTTACCCGGAAGTAAAGGACGAGACTGACGCAGATAATGCCGAGACGGATAAAGAAGCAGAAACTGAGACAAAGGGCGCAGTTCTGACTGATGATGTTGTGAAAGTGTTGGAAGAGTCCACACCCACGGCACACATATCCGTAAGCAGGATTAATCTTATTGTGAACAGCAGTTTCGAGGAGGCAGACACTTCTATGTGGGAAGTTACGGGAAGCTGCACGGATTATCAGGATAAGACAGCAGATGCATACAGCGGAGACATTTCGCTTCATTTCTGGTCAACTGATGAGGTGAACTTTACGATAGAACAGACTCTGACAGATTTGGAACCGGGTGTGTATGAGTTCGGTCTGTACATACAGGGCGGAGATGCAGGTGACAATGCAGATATGTATATCTATGCGGACAACGGCAAAGAACAGCTTGCGGCAAAGACTGGTGTGACTGGCTGGTGTGACTGGCAGAATCCGGTCGTGGAAGCAATCACGGTAGGAGAGGATGGGAGATTGACCGTCGGAGTCAGTGTCAGTGCTGCCGCGAAGGCGTGGGGAACGCTGGATGATTTCTATTTGTATCGTAAGTAGCATTATCGCTTCCGATACTTCCGGTAAGCTCCCATGATGCAGAGCAGTGCGACGGCAGCCGCAAACAGAATGATGATACAAAATGCATTGATTCCCTGATAAAATGATATGTTGTCGAGTTCCGAGACGATGTCAAAGTTGATGAGATAGAACGGTGTAGCGAGCAGCATAAGCTGAAACGGAAAGAGAATCAGACTGCACATCGAGAGGACGGATTGCTCTAACGAGGAAGCGAGTAATATTTGGATGATGCCGCGAAGAACCATAGAACTAAGTAACGGTATCGCCCAGCAAAATGCGCAGACAGCGACAGAGTGGAATGTGCTGTGGCAGTATGCGGAGATACAGAGCGTGATGGTGCACAGTTCCAGTATACCGAGCAAACTTAAGAACAGACTTTGAGCTAACCACATTTTGAAAGAAATCAGCGGTTCACTGAAGCTAATTACCAGATTGGCAAGGCAGTGAAAGCTGTCCGTACCGTATACAATACTATATAGGAGAAGGGAAAAAACAGTGACAGCCAGCCAAAGCCCGATTGCCAGAGTGAATGCTGCGGCAATTTTGACATAGGTATCTTTGGCTGGTCCCTCCTGTGTGGTGAACAGAAGCGGTTTTGTATTGCTTTGCTCTTCGACGGAAAATGTAGTGGAGACAACGCATAGGAGTAAGATGCTTATCATAATCATGCCAAGGTAGTACCACTCGGGATAAGAGTTCCATTCGCCATAATAGGCAAACCATATTTCATTTCCGCTCATACCGGACAGTTCACCAAGGTGCGTTTCGGCGAGCGGGATTGACTTGGTGGCGATACGGTAGTCCTCCCAATCGTTGAGATAGCCGTCTGAGGCGTATGTGGCAACGAAGTTGTTCAGAAAATTGCTGTCGGAAAATCCGTCGTATTTCTCTACTTTTTGCGGGAAACCGTATTTCATTACAATTTGTTGTATCATATCGTCGCTGAGTAATCCGGTAAATTCTTTCGTAATCTGCCGGTCCGCCATGACAGCCTCATAGCCGTGGTATTCGATACCGTTTATAGTAGACTTTGCGGCGCCGACGCGCTGGCAGAAAAGAAGCGTTAGAACCGACAGGATACAGACGATTCCTATTACAAAAAATTTCTTATGGCAAAGCTTATATAATTCTACTCTATAAAGACGCATAGCATATTCCTCCATGTTCTGGTCGGCGTGCACTATCCGATACCGGCCAGAGAATACTTTTTCTTAGTAAAAAACAGGTAGGCATCTTCCAGTGTTACTTCAACCGATTCTGCATCCTCCACGGGTTTTTCCATAGAGACAATACGCAGTTCTACTTGTTCCCCCTGATTTCTTAAGTTACTGATGACATATTGTCTGCCCAGTTCATCAGCCATGCTTCCGGACACAATACATTTCCATACGCAGCCCTTTGCAGCTTCAAGAATCTTTGCTTCGTCTCCGATATGAAGAATTGTTCCTTCTTTCATAATCATAATCTGGTCCGCAATGTATTCTATATCTGAGACGATATGGGTGGACAGGATTACGAGCCGGTTCTTGCCGAGTGAACTGATAATGTTGCGAAAACGGACGCGCTCTCCGGGGTCCAAGCCGGAAGTGGGTTCATCGAGGACAAGAATCTCCGGGTCGTTAAGAAGCGCCTGAGCGATACCGATTCTTCGCAGCATACCGCCGGAGAAGGTCTTGAGTTTATTCTTTTTTTCTTTGGTCAAATCTACCATCTCAAGGAGTTCGTCAATCCGGTTTTTGGCATATTCTTCCGGTAATGCTTTTAATGCTGCCATATAATTGAGGAAGCGCAGTGCGCTGAAATCTCCGTAGTAGCCGAAGTCCTGCGGAAGATAACCGAGAAGTCTGCGGTATTCGCCGCCCATCTGCATAATGGGTATGCCATCGCAGCGTATAGTACCATGTGTGGGTTTCAGAATGCCGCATAGCATTCTCATAAGTGTGGTTTTACCTGCCCCGTTTTCTCCCAGAAGTCCGTAGACTCCGTGTCCGAGGAGGACGTTTACGTCTTGTACCGCGGTTTTATTTTTAAATGTTTTGCCAACCTGCTTAAGTTCTAATTCGTGCATAAGATTTCTCCTTTACCGATTTCTTTGAAAAGTGTATGGATCTGCATCGCGAAGATGGCGGCGCCGGCAAGCAGTGCGATTACCCATATGAAAAGTACTGATTCGGTGTACAGTCGTGGCATGGATGCCAGTATCACATAGAAAACGGAGAGGAAGCCTCCGATTGCCGCAATCAGCCATACGTTTCGCCTGCCGATTTCTGTAAGCAGGACGCCCAAACAGACGCACTGTGTGAAGATAAAAGGAACTAATATATACAGTCCGATTTGAATCAGACGTATTTTCCATTGAAAACCTGCAAACAAAATGATTGCCGAGAGGGCGCAAAGATTAATCAGACCGGAGAAGACCATATCATAAGCCGTCATCTGACTGATATTGAAAAAACAGCTCTCGCTAATCTCCGAGAGTTTGGAAAAACAGATTCTGCTGACTTCCAAAATAGAGAAGGCGCCGAGTACACCGGCAAGTATTGTGGATGCCACAAGCATAAATTGATTATCGATGCCTTTCGCATTCATGAGAAGCATCAGAAAAAGGATGAAGATACAGCCCGACAGATGGACAAGAAGCATATTTCTGTCGGCATACCGGAACTGATTCAGCCAGATGCGTCGGTTACTGCATACGAGGCGGATTTCCTTGTGTTCAATTTGAGTCCGTATCAATTCCAGCGTATTTTGCTTCCGGCCCGTGTCAATCGTGAGACGGGAATCTGCGGATGCAAAGAGGGATTTTATGTCCGAGTTATTTTTCATCATCTGTTTCCTCCAATATTTTCCTGAGATTTTTAATACCCAGACGAAATCTTGATTTTACCGTTGACAGGTTACAGCCCAGCATAGCGGCAATTTCATGGAACTTGAGTTCTTCATAAATTCTCAGAATGACAATTTCCCGTTGCTTTACGGGAAGCTGTATCAGAGCCTGCTGTAAAAGCATACGGTCTTCCAGATTACCAAGATGCATATCTTCCGCGCCGGGATACTCAGTATCTTCCACACAGCTTAAATCTTTGCTATGATGAAAATAGTCCCGGCACAGATTGCGGGCTATAATGAGCAGATAGCCTTTCAGATTCCGGTATTCATAAGAATCTACATATTTGATAAAACGAAGAAAGACCTCCTGAGTGATATCGTAGGAATCTGTCTCCTGTCCTGTAAGATACAGACAGAAACGGTAGATTTCATCGTAATATTTGTCAGCAATCATGTTAAGCGCTTCACGGCTTCCGCTATGAACTTTCTTGATGAGTTCTTTGTCGGTCACTTTGTCATTCCTGTACTTTCCGGGGCTTTCGTCTGATGTATATTGTAACAGATCACTGTTCTTGGGCTGTCGTGGGGTTCCCATATCTGTTCCTGCGTTTTACATCGGACACTTAAATAACTGCTCTTATTATACAAAAGATTAACTGACATGAAAAAAATTTATAAATAATTTTTGATGTATATTAAACTTTATAAAAAGCAAATAGGTTATTTAGGTGTCGCAAGGCTGAAACGGCTGGAACTTGCAGTGTGAGAGAAATGGTTTCGTGGATGAAACAATAGGCGCAAGGTGTTGATTCTTTGTCTATATGATGAAAGAAAAGAGGGAATGACAGGATGATGAAATTGTACGGGATGGAATTATATAAACTGTGGCATCAGAAGGCGTTCGGGATATGTGCGGTATGCATCGTGTTATTTACGGTGTTCTGGTTTTGGGCGGCGGAGATTGATATGGAAATCGCGACGGTTGACGGAAATCGCTATTATGGATATGAGGCAGTCAAGGTCAACAGGCAGATTACGGAAAAGTATCGGGGCGCGCTTACGAATGAGAAAGTCGCGGAGATGATAGAAGAGTACGGCTTTCCCTCTGAAGTGGTGTACGATTATCCGGGCTGGCGTGATGCCAATTATCTAAACGGATTTGTGACTGAATATCTGTCGGACGGTTACAAGCGTGATTGGAACAATTATAAGGTACCGACGAAAGCATATGCCATTGCAGATACAGAGCTTGGAGAAATAGAGCGTGCGATGGGCGGTGAGATTACATTTGCATATACAAACGGCTGGAAGGCTTTTCTGGATACCCTGCAGATGGGCATGGTGTTGGCGAACGTGCTGGTGCTTTTATCCGTATCTACTGTATTTGCGCAGGAAGGACAGACAAAGATGCTGCCGCTGCTGTTTACAACGCAGAATGGAAAAGAAAAGGATGCATGGGCGAAGATTGCGGCGGCGTTTACATTGACTATAATAGTCTATACAGTGATGGTACTGTTATGCTTAGTCATGAGTGTTTGTGTATTTGGGCTGGACGGTGCAGAATGTCCACTTGGTTTAGCGCTGTCGAAACAGATGCTGATCCGAATCAGTGCAAGCTACATGCCGGTGGTATCTTTTGCATTGATTGTGCTAGGAATGGATTTCCTTGCCATGCTGCTTTTATGTGCTATAACGATGTGCGTCTCAGCACATTGCAAAAGTACTTTTGCAGCAGTGGCAATGGCGGCAATCTTATGGGGGACGCCGCTGCTTATACGGATGCTGTTTGGAGGCTTCTTATATTTCCTCACGTCCTGTATGCCGTTGTTTCTGATTATGACCGATTCGGTCTATGAATCAATTTCATGGGGAAGAGAGTATGCTACGCTCTGGGTGATCATTATGATGACGATTATTTGCGTGGAGGAAGGCTGGCAGGTGTATAGACGGCAGATATGACAGCGGCATTTCAAGTGCTTGATAAAATACCGGATAAGAGCCGGGGCATGAGCGGGATTATATGCACATGCCCTCAGCCGGGGATAGTGAGAGAAAATGTATTGCAGATACCGGTTTAGTGTATTTGATTCCGCGCTCTCTCAGGTCTTATTCTTCTTCGAGAATAAGGAAGTCCCATCCGTCTATCGTTAAGACATCGCCTTCTTTGACTGTCTTATTCTGTATAATCAGGTTGGCATTTTTGCCATGCCATGTGATGGTGGCAGGTTCGTCTGCATAGTTGAAATAATAGGTGACGCTCTTATGATAGTCATTGGTGCCACGTTTGATGACAATAGGATATTGCTCAGAAGAAAGGATGATACCAGCCTTTTTAACTATATAAGTCAATAAATCTTTCAAGATTGCCGCGTCAAAGTAACATCCGAGGTAGACGGCGCATCCTTTGCCGAAACAGTTTTCGGTGACGGCGGAGTAACTTCCCCATTGCGGATGGTGGTAGTGTGCCAGTGTCTTGGCAGTTCCGGGAATGAGCAGTTCCATCCAGTAGCGGACGCTGTTGACCGTATCCGTACTATCTCGGAAAATGCAGTCTTTTAAGCCTACATTGACTGCATCGGTAAACTGGTCGTATGTCATTCCGAACACGTCTGTCAGTCCGTGAGGCTGGTCGTCGCTATAGATTTTTAATATTGGGTCAGAAAAAGCCGTCTTAAAAGTAGAAATCAGGTGTCCGCCGCTGGAAACGTAGCTCCGAAGGGCATCGACAAGCGTGTCGGAAATACTGTAGAGAGCCGGGGTTACTAAGACCTTATATTGACTAAATAAGTCAGTATCTTCTGTGGACAAAATATCACACTCAATATTCAATTCATAGAAAGCATCGTAGAGCCATCTGACAATATCGTTATATTGCAGATTGGTGTGAATGCCAAACCATTTTAATCCGGTCAATGATTCGTTGGACAGCACAAATGCAATGTCCGCTTTTTTGCGAAGGTTCTTCAAATGGCTGCCGTATTTAGCGAAATCGGCTCCGATAGTACATGCCTCTTTGTAGGTGGCGTTCTCCCTCAGATTATGGCTTAAGATTCCTTTCCAGTAAGATTCGATGGCGTTGTGTATGGAATGCCAGTGCCAGTACATGACAGAGTTGGAACCGGAGGCGAGATGGCTGAAAGCTTGAAGACGGAGTTGACCGGGATAATGCAGCCAGCCGTGGTTGCCCTGTGCCTCAGTCTCCAGAATCAGGTAGTTATCTTTTTTAACGGAACGTGCGATGGCGCCGCCAAAAGAAATCTCTTTGCCGGTAAGGTCTTGTGCGGAAGGGTGGTAGATGTCAAAACCGGCGGCGGTCAGCGGTTTTGCGGCATCCCATTGGTTGACTTCCGGCTGCAGCCCGAATGAGAAACCACGCCAGTCATAATCAAAGTTTTGCGTGATAAATTGATCGGGGCGGGCATATTCTGCCACGATAGCGCATTGCCATGCGAGAAAGTCCGTTACGAGTTTTCTCTGGAATTTTTGATATTCCGCACCGAGGGAGCCGTTGATTGTGCCGCGCACATCCGGGAAATCTTCCCATGCATTTATGCGGTTACTCCAATAGTCCAGACCGAAAGCGTGATTGAATGCGTCAAGGTCGTCGTTGTATTTCTTTTTTAGATAAGCAACGAATTTCTTTTGCGCATATTCGCTGCATGTATCGTAAGATTTCGTCTCATTATCAAGTTGAAAACCGATGACATGTTCATAACAGGAGACTTCTTCCATCAGGCGTCGTATAATGATTTCCGCATGCTTCAAATAAATAGGATGGGAGATATCCATGTTCTGTCTGTGCCCGTAGCGTCCCGGACCGTCGTGTGTCTCGGCGATGATGTCAGGGCATTTTGCGGCAAGCCATGTGGGAATGGCATAAGTGGGAGTGCCAACGATGACTGAGATATCATGCGTGGCGGATGCACGCAGCATTCTGTGCAGATGTGTGAAGTCGAAAACGCCTTCCTGCGGTTCCCAAGTACTCCACGTGGATTCCGCGATACGAATGACGTTGATATTTGCCTTTTTCATCATTTCCATATCGGTTTCAATTCTGTCATAGGGAAGGTATTCGTCATAATATGCCGCGCCGAATAAGAGTCTGTCTGTTTTCATAAGAATGCTGTCCTTTCTCTGATGTTTGGCAGAGTTCTGGTGTTATATTCTGCCTGCCGAAATCTGTGAGGTAAAAATAACTTGCGCAACTGTCGTCCATCTGGTAATCTTGTAATGAACAACCGATTGCGCAGAGTGTTGTATGCATTGTAACATAGTTTTATAATGCCGTAAAGAGAGAAGAGATATACGTATTTGACAGTTCAGTCAGATTGGCAGACGAGGAATTTATGGACGATAAGAATTTGACGATAGGAGATATTGCGGAGGAACTTGGCGTTTCTAAGACGACCGTGTCGAGAGCGATATCCGGTAAAGGAAGAATCGGCGAACAGACGCGTAGAAGAGTACTGGAATATATAGAGGAGCATAATTACAGCCCGAATGTGGTTGCGAAAGGACTTGCTCAGAATAAGACTTTTAATCTGGGAATGGTGCTGCCGGGGGATTATAATATCGTGGAGCTGCCATTTTTCCAGAATTGTATGTTGGGAATCAGTAGAACGGCATCTGCGCATGGATATGATGTACTGATTTCAATGGTGACGGCGGAAGATATCACGCAGCTTAAGAGAGCGGTGACAAATCGCAAGATCGACGGTGCGATATTGACGAGAACATTGACGGATGATGCACCGATGAAGTATCTGAAGGAGAGCGGTGTGCCATTTGTGGCAATCGGAAGTACCGATGATGAAGAGGTTGTACAGATTGACAACGACCATAGAAGTGCATGCAGAGAATTGACGGATAATTTGCTGGAACGCGGCATCACGAAGATTGCGCTGATTGGCGGCGACGAGAGTTATATTGTTACACGAAGCAGACTGAACGGATTCGAGAATGCTTTCAATAATAGAGAAGAATGGAACGGAGATAGGCGGATTTTTCTGAATGTCAACGATAGTGATGAAGTGGACCGTCTCGTAGACGGACTTTTAGCCGAAAAAGTGGAGTGCATTGTGTGCATGGATGATTTTCTGTGCGGGTGTGTGCTGAATGCGCTGCAACAGAGACAGATAGCGGTACCGGAGCAGATACAGGTAGTGTCTTTCTATGACAGTACAATGCTTGAATACCGTATACCGCCGATCACATCGATACGTTTTGATGTGGAGGAATTAGGGCGTACGGCATGCGAGCTGCTGCTCAAGATGCTTGGTGAGGAGGAAGTGGAGAGGCGGACATTGCTTGGATATGAAGTATGTATGAGGGAGTCTACGAGACATCTTGACAAGAACGGGTCCGGACGCTAGAATATAACGTGTGTGTAATTGGGAAATGATACGTTAGTGACCGACCAGAGTCGGTTGTGAGGATGTCAAGCGTCCGTCAGAGTATCATGAGTGAGAGATTCGGATATATGTATAAGTTTACTAGGAAGGTAATCAGATGCGGATGAACCGCGTTGCTTGCGTTCCTTTTTTTGTGCATTAGGAAGCTGCAAAAAAAATAAACGGATTTTGATTGGAGGAAATGAAAATGAAACAGACACGAAAACTTGTTTTATCGGCACTTTTTATGGCGTTAGGGATTGTACTGCCGTTTCTTACGGGGCAGATTCAACAGATTGGCAATATGCTTCTGCCAATGCATATTCCGGTGCTGCTGTGTGGATTCATCTGTGGCTGGCAGTATGGTTTAGCGGTTGGGTTGGCGACTCCGCTGCTTCGGAGCGCTATGTTTGGTATGCCGCCGATTATGCCTACAGCAACGGCAATGGCGGTGGAGCTGGCAGTGTATGGTTTGATGACAGGTATCCTATATGCAAAACTGCCGAAGAGGATTCCTTATATCTATGTGAGCCTGTTAAGCGCAATGATTGCGGGACGAGTGGCATGGGGAATTGTGAGCATTGCGCTGTACGGCATTGCGGGAAGCAGCTTCTCAATGCAGATTTTCTTGGGTGGCGCACTCTTAAATGCCATACCGGGAATTATCTTGCAGATTGTATTGATTCCTGTTATTATCATTACATTGAAAAAGGCGGGCGTAATGAATGAGTATGAAATGATACCGGCGCCGGCAGAGAGAAGGAGTTGAAATAGCAGCATATGATTGAGTGTTTTTCCGCGGTCTGTACCGCAATTGAAAGTGCGCTGGAGCAGGCGCATCAAGCCGGAGAGGCAGAACAGGTCAACGTGGCAATTGACGGTATGTGCGGCAGCGGGAAGTCCACACTCGGCGAAGCGTTAGCCGAGAAATACGGCGGCAATCTTTTCCATACGGATGATTTTTTCTTACGACCAGAACAGCGAACACCGGAGCGGTATGCGCAGCCCGGCGGCAATGTGGATTATGAGAGATTTCAGGCGGAAGTATTAGAGCATTTGGCGGACAAAAATGGATTTTCCTATAGGCGTTTTGATTGTCATGCGATGGAATTGGGAGAAATTCATAAAGTATCATGGAATAAAGTAAATATTATAGAAGGAGCGTACAGTAGTCATCCCTATTTCGGCGATTTTTGCAGGTTATGTTTCTTTTTGGAAGTGTCTCCGGAGGAGCAGAAGAAGAGAATACTGGCACGCAACGGCGAAGAGATGTGGAAGAGATTTGAACAGGACTGGATTCCTATGGAAAACCACTATTTTGAGTTTTACGGAATCCGGGAAAAATGTATTGTGATTCCGTAACAGTGATGCGCCGTAAATATTCTGGTATAAATATCGCATAGCTTCTGTTGACACCACACGGAAAGGGCGATAGAATGAATTAAACATAGACGTTATATTCAGGCAGATGCGTAGAAATCATTTTAAATATATAAGAAATGACGAGGTGATTTATATGAAAAAGATGCCGGTATTGGGAATAGCGGGAGTTTTGCTGGCAGCATCCTTTGTTATGCCTGTGTCCGCGCATGGACACCATCATAATCAGACGGATACGGCAGCGGATGCTGTATGCGAAGTATGTGCAGTAGAGGGCTGTGAGGAAACCGGTCTGCATACGCATGATGATGAAACATACTGCGGATATGACCATAAGAGCGGATATTGTGACGGTTCCTGCGGGGCAGTAGAAGTATGTACGGTGGAAGGATGCGATGAGACGGGACATCATGCTCATGACAAGACGACATATTGCGGATATGCGCATGAATGCGGATACTGTGACGGTTCCTGTGTACGGACGACGGACTCAAACAATGTCAGACATTGCGGACGTCGCAGGCACCACGGAAGATAATGGAAGGGATTATTTCCCTTCCATCATATAGTCCATAAGAAGCATTACATCTTCGGGTTCAGAAGCGATTAATTCCATTTCATTAATCATAGAATTGTCTGTGAAGAGCTGAGTAATGGCAATGTATTTTGTCAGTTCTGATTTCAGATTTAAGCGGTCGCCCTGTTTGGAAACCAGTTCAACTTCTCCCTTACATTGTTTTACTACATCAAGGAATTTCTGCGGGTTATCAATGTTATAAATTTTCATGTTTCTCCTCCTTGCCGTGTCAGTGGCAGTTTTCTTTTTACAATTTATTCTACTTACGGGCATATTCTAACAATTATGCACGCTCTCTACAATACTCACCATGCATAATCTTTGAGCTTTTCCATGCAAGAAAAGTGTACAGAATAGATAGAAAAACGATAATTTATGATAGGGTCTTTCTTTTTAATTCCTATTTGAATATTCTGTTTAAATTTATTAAAAAACGCTTGACGGCATACTCAAAAATGTTTATACTTGTTTTATCAAAGAAATTCTAACAGAGGTACATTTCGTACATTCAAGACAGTTTCTGTCAGGTTTTCTCTTTGACACAATGAAATAGAAAATGGCAGAGAATGGCGGAATGCACTTAAGCAGGTAGAGAGCTTTCGGCAGTTTATCCCCGGTCTGTCACAGCATGGAAAGGACAAAGTATGGGGAATAAGAAAAAACTAGCACCGGAAGAGGTAAACAGGCTGTCCGGCAGTATGGAATCACTCAGTGCTTTGCAGATTACGGCGGATACAGCCGGATTGAATGCGGAATGCAGGGCGGTTTTGCACAGCAGGGAAGTGCTGGCGGTTATTTTACAGGAGACAGTAGAGGAATACAAAGGATACAGCGTAGGGGAAATCATGGATTTTATAGAGACAGATTCCATCACGGAATCCCGAGAGGTATCCGCAGGAAGGACAAACACACAGATACGGAGTGATAATCCGGAGTTTGTTCAGTTGAATGAAAAAACGTCAAAATTTGATGTTGTATTTCGGGCAAAGAATCCGCGCCTTTCAGCCGGAAAAGTAATTGTGAATCTGCATATCAATCTTGAGCCTCAGAAGACATACCGACCGGGATATCCGGTTGAAAAACGAGGAATGTATTATCTTGCGAGAGGATTATCTTCGCAGTTGTCTCTTGTTACAAACACGACGGACTATAATCAGTTGGAGAAGTGCTACAGCATATGGATATGCAGAGATGATATTCCTTCTGACGAGCGATACAGTATATCGTTTTATAAGATGGTTAATACAAAGAATATTGGGCAATATGTTTCGGATGAATCGATTGAGGAAAATCAGAATTGTGACTTGTTGGAATTGGTTATTATCAGATTGGGTGATGCAGTATATCATGGAAAAGAAGAGGATGAAGGGTTCGGTTTATTGCGATTTTTAAATGCAATTATGTATCCGCATCAGCATAATTTTATGGAAACGATATCGGAATATATTGATTATTCTGACAATGAGGAATTGTGGAAGAGGGCAGAGCACATGGAAGGATTAGGAGAGAGCATACTGGAAGAAGGTTTTGAACAAGGAATAGAACAAGGAATCTGCTTGATGGTAGAAGCTTTGCAGGAAGTGGGGCAGACGAAAAAGTATATCATGGACATGCTTGTTCAAAAGTATATGCTGCCAGAAGATGTGGCGGAGGCTAAGACGGAACAGTATTGGCGATAATGCTCATGTGCGATAAAGTAACATACAAAGATTTTGACAGGCAGCCGCCAGCTATTCTGTAAATATCTCATAATCTTTCTTAGATAAAATGCAGGAAATATGTTTACTTGTAACCGTATGAGGTATTAAAAACAGAGACATCGGGGCAATGGGAACGATGTTTACGAAATCCTTAAATTGGCATAGAAATAATATGGACGATACTCTGCAAATGCTAAAAAGTTTGTAAGCTGTTGTTGATTGTGATATAAATAAGCAGAAATAGCCAAGTCAGTCAACGCGACAGCAAGAAGTGCTGCCGCCCTTTACTGTGTCAAAAAGCAATTATCAGCCAATTACGGCGCTTTGCGGGTATCGTATTATAAGGAATCTGTATTTTACAGCATCGATTCAATCTTTTCCACAGCAATGCGGATATATTCGCTCATTGAGGCTTCAGCACAGCCAGCTACGAAATGATTGCAGCGGTTGACCGGAATCAATATTTTATATGCCTTACTTGCACCGATTGCGGAAGCAATGGCAGGCGTAATTTCTCCGAGCAGAGCATTGGCGAATACAATGCCGATAGGTCCGGCAATGATATCAGAATCTGCAGCGTTGACAATGACCGCGTTATCGCCTGTAGCGCCGTAATCAGCCCCTGCTTTGAGCATGGCGGAGGTTGCAATACTGTTTGTGCCGATGGCATACAGCTCTAATTCATTATGCTTTTTCTTAATCTGCTCGATAATTGACTTTCCGATTCTTCCGCCTTGACCATCTATGATTGTGATTTTCATGATTAAAATCCTTTCGTGATATAACAAATGCCACAGCATAAATCATTTTGGCAAGAATTGCGATGCAATTCTTGTGACGCAAGCCGCCGGGCTTGCGTCTATTGTACCACAAAACATATGAAAATGGTTAATAACCAGCAATGAATGATTAATATTAAATAATACATAAAGTGAGAGGATAAATTTATGGATATTTCAAATGTAGGAGTAGCATGAGAAGGACTGGCACCAATTATCCAGTCCTTCCAATGACTATCCTAAAAGAAAATTAATTTTTTATTTTCCGTATGGGACGCAGAACTTCATACCCAATTACTTCCGGATAATGGCGCTGGTAATCCTGACAAATTTCCTCGTTCCACTCATATCCCTTCGTTTTTGGATCATAATTCCATGCCAGCCCTTCAACTTTTCCCATCACTTCGCCACAATCCTTCAAATAATCAAAAGGCGGGTGGAAGAAAACAAGATAATCACTTTCAGGCAGTTCCCTGATTTCAAATCCATCCGGAATGACACCCTGATAATCATCCGGCACACCAAATCCATAGAAATAACCTTTCCTGCCATTTTCATAAAACCATCCTGCCGTATGGCATGTAACGATCGGATGAGAAACATGACTCATACTGTCTATCGTTCCACAGATACTGTTACAATCATGCCTGCTCCAAAAGCTCATGTAATCGGTGGCATCAATATCCCAGATGCCGATATATTTATGTGCCGGAATATGCTCTACACGAACATGTGCTTCTGTTAATAATGTCTGACTCATAGTTGGTTCTCCTTTATTCATATAATGTTCAGGGAAGAAAACGACCTTTAAGTTGGAAAGAGCAATAGGAACGGGATTCTTCCGATATGCAGCCGGTGTACATCCGAAAGCATTCATAAAAGCCCTCGTCAGAGCTTCCTGTGAGGAATATCCATATTTAATTGCGATATCGAGGATGCGGGTGTTTGTATCCCGAATTTCCAAAGCAGCCATGGCAAGCCGTCTGCCGGCAATATAGCTTTTAAATGTCATTCCTGTGATTTCGTGAAAACGACTGGAGCAGTAATATGGAGAATATCCAATCTGATTTGACATTTCCAAAAGAGAAGGATTTTCTGTTAAATGTGCCTCTAACCAATCTATCATTTTTTGTACGGTCTCATTCCACTCAAACAAATCTTTTTCCTCCTTGTGAGAAATATGGTAACACATATTCAGATAAAAAGTTTTGATATAAGTTGTTTTTTTAGCCCATGAATATTTTTTCCATTTTCAGTAAAAAATACATTGACAGTGTCTGTGCATTTTGTTATTATTTGAGAATGAACAACCGATTGCGCAAAGTAAAAACCACCAAAGAGTAACATGGTATGACATGAAAGACAATGTACAATGTCAGTAATTTTGGTGATTATCGGCAAGAATGACAGCGGTATGACGATTAAAGCATTAGAAGTGAAGCAACAGAACAAAAACAAACAATAAGTGAAAACGGAGGGCAGAGCAGTATGGATAAGTTTATTGTGAACATCATCCATCGTCCGGAAATGGTACCGGAATATGCGGAGAAAGTAACCGGACACGGCAAAGAAGAAGATATCGGAAGGAAAGAGCTTTTGACAGAATCTCTCGATATTTTTAAGACACAGCAGTCCATTGCACATAAGAACGGACTTAAAACGACGATTCAGATGACATATGCCTCTTTATTTAATGATGAGGCGGTGGAACTGGCTAAGGCAGACCATGAGAAATACGGTGACGAGATTGCATTATCTCTGCTCGGGCTTCCTTGCGAAGAGTTCCGTGAGAAATATAAAACGAAAGATTTCTGTATCTGGATGTTTTCGATGGAGGATAAGAAATCTATCGTGGACGATGTGTTCGGGAAGTTCTATGACAGGTTTGGTTTCTATCCCGAGTCCACAGGCTCCTATTATATGGATGCCGATTTGGTGAATTACGTGAAAGAGAAATATCCCATGGTAAAATGTGCCGTGGCTACCTGCTGGGAAGAGGGACCGAAGGCATATCACACCTGTAATAATTCATGGTACACATTTATGGATGGCGGCCCGTGGGCGCCTTGGATTCCGAGTAAGCAGAATGTACATGCACCGGCAGCGAATGAAGCGGAGGACAGCGGTATCGTGGCGATACCTCACCTGTCCCGTGATCTGATTGCATGTTATGACGGTAACGGCTCTAATTTCGGTACACATCCGCAGAATGTCCTCAGAAGTATGAGTTATGATTCCAAGACATGGGAATATCCGTATCTGTACAATTTGATTGACCAGTACCGTCATTTGGCAAAATATAACAATGGTTATGCATATAATATGATGTTTGTGGGACCCGGCTGGATGAATAAGATGGGACGCTGGGAGGCTCCTTATGAATTACTTCTTAAATCTTACGAAGATGGTATGGCATACTACGGACAGCTTAAGAAAGAGGGCAAGCTAGATGACATGACCATGGCTGAGTTCGCGGATTTCTATCGTGCCAACAGAAGGCTGACAGAGCCTGAGTGCGCACTGTGGAGAGATATTTTGTATGGATCGGACAAACAGCTATTCTGGTACTGTGACCCGTACATGAGAGTCTGTGCGAATATGGATCAGGGCGGCGCCATCGTAGACCTTCGTCCTTACGCAGCGAAGCTGGAATGGCCTGTAGGTATCGGTACGAAGCATGTGACGGACGCTTCTTATCCGTTCTTGATTCAAGAGAAGTACAGAGCCGGCTATTTCACTCACTATGCAGGTGAAGGAACGATCAGAAGTGCGAAGCTGACACACAATGGAGAAGAAGTGGATTTGTGTCTGTGCAGAACGAAAGCGCATTTCTCGCAGGAGGGCAATACGAGAATCCTTACTCTTGACCCTGTGGATATTGAATTTTATGATTTGACGGTGAAACTGCAGACGAAGATGTACTTTGAGGAAGGAAGCTCCAACATCAAGATTGAGAGAACTATTTTGGAGATGAGCGATCCGAATGCAGAGGTGGAAATCAATGAGTACATGGTGGCATGTTACGGGACCACAGAGTATTCCGAAGATATGACGAACATTGTGCTCTCTGTGACTGACGGTGCGAACACGGAAAAAATCGATTACGCATACAAATGTCGTGAGGCACAAATGCAGGGTGCGGTAGAAGCGATTGCTGTTGTACCGGAAATCGAGACAAGAGTATCTATAAGCTGTGAGAAGAAAGACGCAGTCGGTTACATCAAAGAAGGCTATGCGTTTTCACCGATGTTCACGTTAGGATACACGACCAAGTTAAAAGATAAGGAGGTATTTGCGACATGGCTCAATCTGGCAAAGGCAAATTAAATTACAGGTGTCCCTCCTGCTTTATGAGAGACTTAGACATTGATATGTTTTATGATAAGGATAAAAAAGAATATCATTGCATTCGTTGTCAGTATGTGGGAACAGAAGAGGACGTGCTTGAGAAAAATGAATTGGTACGGTTCCGCTATAAGGACGCGATGAAGAGATTTACGAAGTTTGACTTTGACTAAAATATGAAGTTATGCTTGGAAGAATGCCGTCTGCGACGAACATTCTTCCGGGCAAAAGAGGTGGGTGGGCACACTCGCTTCTACGGCAGCTAAGTATAATTTTACAGAATGACTGGGAGATAGCAGATGAAATTTTACAAGGGTATGGACTTATCCACGGTCTTGGAAGTGGAGCGGCTTGGCGGTAAATTTTACGACCATGGCGTAGAGAAGGATGTTTTTGATATACTGCAAAGCTATGGCGTTAACGCGGTTCGCTTGAGGTTGTGGAACGACCCTTATACGGAGGACGGCACACCTTACGGAGCAGGGACGAATGATTTGCCTACAACCATAGAACTGGCGAAACGTGCACAGGCTCACAACATGGATGTGTTGCTGAATCTTCATTATAGTGATTTCTGGGCGGATCCCGGTAAACAGCGAGTACCCAAGGCGTGGCGCGGCATGAATGCAGAGCAGCTTGGAGAGGCAGTTTACAGTTTTACGAGGGATACACTGCTTGCCATGAAAGAGGCTGGGGCTTATCCGGATTTGATTCAAGTCGGAAATGAATTGACCAACGGCATGTTATGGCCGTTAGGACAGAAGCCGAATTACGATAATCTGGCGGGATTTGTCAGTGCAGGAATCCGCGGCGTGCGTGCGGTGGATGCAGATATGCCGATTATGATTCACTTGGACAACGGTGGTAATGCGGCTATGTACAGAGATTGGTTTGACCATTATATGGAACGCGGGGAGGATTTCCAGATAATCGGCTTGTCCTACTATCCGTTCTGGCATGGCACACTGGAAGACTTGCAGAATAATATGAACGATTTAGCGACACGTTATGGCAAAGAGCTGATGATTGCGGAAGTATCTATGGGCTTTACTATGGAAGACTATGCCGAATACGAGAAGTTAGCGCCGGGTGAGCGTAAAGGATATGCCACCAAGCCGCAGCTCGTGGAAAACATTCCTTTTCCTATGAGTAAGGAAGGGCAGAAAGATTTTATGAATGCACTGTTTGACGTGATAGACCAAGTACCGGAGAAGAAGTGCAGCGGTTTTTTCTATTGGGAAGCGGCATGGATTCCGGTAGCCGGTTCCGGCTGGGCAACCGAAGGCGCACTGAAATATATAGAAGAAAACGGTCCCTGTGGCAATGAATGGGCAAATCAGGCACTGTTTGACTATGATGGTCAATCCTTACCAGCGTTAGAAGCAATAAGGGATTATCAGCCTTAAAGGATAAAAAGTCTGGAACAGAAAGCGTGTAAGGGATGAAAAGGCGCGGAAATGCGCCGGGTATGCAAATGTATGGTCTTACCCGGCAGCTTCTGCAGTAGATTTTCTTACAATCAATTGAGGGCGCAGCAATGTCCGGCTGATCGGAACGTGGTTAATGAGCGAATTGAGTGCATAGAAACCGCACATGCCCAGCTCCAACCTGTTTTGGCGGATAGTAGTGAGCGGGGGTGTGAGTTTGGTGGAAATGGGAAGGTCATCGAATCCTATCACGCTGACGTCTTCAGGTACGCGGTAGCCACGTAAGCGGCATTCGGTCAGAACGCCTGACGCCATAAGGTCGTTACAGCATAAAATTGCGCTAATACCCATGGAAAGAAGAGTGCTTACGTGATCTTTGGCAGCGTCTGCCACATAATAGCCGTAAGGCATAGTTGCTTCACTAAAAGGAAGATTGTGAGCAGTCATACTATCAATGTAAGCCTGACGGCGTTGCTCGGATATCATGGAATTGCGGGAACCATTGATCAGAGCAATACGACGATGTCCCAGATTCATCAGATGTACAATGGCATCATCAATGCCTTCGAAGCTGTCGGTGCCGATGTAGCTGACAGCAGGATTTTTCTTAATATAATTATCCAGAAGGATTGTAGGGATATTAGTGGTATTAAACTGCGTCATCCAATCGTCCTGCAAGGCGTAACCAATCATAAAGGCGCCTACATAGCCGTTTTTTAACATATAAGTATCATATTTCTCGGTGGACTGGAAAAGCGGTGTGACAGGAGTCACTGTAACGTCATAATTTTCGCGAAATGCTGACTGACGGAATCCCAGAATGATATCGTAGCCGAACTGTTCCGGGTTTTCGTAATCCATGTTTTCCACGAAGATACAGAGCTTTCTTTGGGTCTTGCCCCGCATCTGCTTAGTGGTATAGCCGAGTTCCACTGCAGTGTCCAGTACTGACTGGCGCAGGGATTCGCTGATGTCACTGGCACCGTTCAGCCCTTTGGATACCGTGCTGACAGATATCCCCAGCTGGTTGGCGATGTCTTTGATTGTAGCCATATTAATACCTCACAGTTAATTGCAGATTAGTCAATATATAAAAATATATAAATATTAAGTACAAATTGTTATATATGGTAAGATATATTTTGAATGTTATACATTATTACATAAAGCATAGAAGAAAAAAAGCAGGAATGCAAGATATGTTTCGATAAATTGCGAAAGTTTTCGCAATTTTGGCAAAAATCTACAATTATACATAATAAAAACAGTATAAAACAGAAAAAATATCCCCGGAAAAGGATTTCCGTATTGACAAAACATGTGGATAAGTGTTAAATTTATGTCAGATACGAAAGTTTACGAAAATAATCAAACTCATTTTCGTTGATGGGGGTCAGGGAGTGAAGGTAAAAACGTTGACAAGGGGAGCGGGAATATTATTGCCGATATCCAGTCTGCCATCTGCATACGGGATAGGAACCTTGGGACATGCAGCTTTCAAATTTGTAGACCTGCTGGCGGATTTGAAACAGAAATATTGGCAGATACTGCCGATGGGACCGCTCACGGTAGGAGACAGTCCGTTTCAGTCGATTTCACTTTTTGCCGGGAATCCGTATTATATCGATCTGGAGGATTTGATGGAAGACGGATTATTGCTAAGAGAAGAAGTCGATGCATACCGCTGGGGTGCAAGCGGTGAATGTATAGATTACGCAGTACTATATCAGAATAGATATTCCGTTTTGCAGTCAGCTTTTGAGCGGTTTGACTGCCGGGATGAACGATACATAGCATTTTGTGAGAAAAGTAAATCATGGCTTGAAGATTACAGCCTTTATATGGCGCTTAAATATCATTTTGAAGGTAAGGCATGGTATGAGTGGGAAGAGGCGGCTCGAAACAGAAGGCAGGAGACCCTGATGCAGTACCGGAATAAGCTGTCGCATCAGATTGCTTTCTGGAAATTCTGTCAGTATGAGTTCTACAGACAGTGGATAATTCTGAAGGAATATGCAAAGAAAAAGGGAGTTCAGATTATCGGGGATATACCGTTTTATGTTGCTTATGACAGTGTGGATGTATGGACGCATAGAGAATTGTTTCTTCTGGATGCGCAAGGAAACATGCTTCGCGTAGCAGCGTGTCCCCCGGATGCCTTTTCGGAAGCAGGTCAGATTTGGGGGAATCCGGTGTATGACTGGAACGCCATGGAAGCGGATGGGTTCCATTGGTGGAAAACGAGGATAAAGCAGCAGGCAGCCATGTTTGACATCATTAAGATAGATCACTTCTTGGGTGCAGTGAAATATTTCAGTATTGAGGCTGGAAAGACGGATATCCGTGAAGGAAAATGGACTAAGGGACCGGGCAGGAAGTTTGCTGAGGCAATTGAGAAAGCTGCCGGTGATAAGAAGATTATCGCAGAGAATATGGGAACGGTACTTCCGGGAGTGAACAAGCTGATTCAAAAGATGGGGTGGCCGGACATAAAAGTACTGCTTTTTGCCTTCGATGGTAAGGCGGATAATGAATATCTTCCGCATAATTATACTGACAGTAATACGGTACTCTATGCGGGGACACATGATAATGATACGATTGTCGGTTACTACCGGAATCATACAGACTATGAACTGGCATATATGTATTCTTATTTAAATATAGACAGTAAGGAACAGATATCCGATGCCATGATCCGGGCGGCATATTCAAGCACAGCGGATGTGGTGATATTGCAGATGCAGGATATTCTCCAGCTCGGAAGCGAAGCAAGAATGAATCGTCCGTCTACGATAGGAGTAAACTGGAAATGGCGGTTTTCAGACGAACTGCTTCCGGAGGAGCGTAGAAGTTGGATCCGCACGCAGATGGCGCTTTACCGCCGTTAACAAATCATCGCTTTATAGCGATGATTGAGAGAATGCAAAGCATTCTCCCGAGGCACGCACTGTGGCGCGCAAGAAAGGACTAGTCCTTTCTTTATATTCTATAGATATAGAATATAAAACCCTTAATCAATCATATTTCCGCGGACAGCGGGAAAGTTGACTTTGATATAAGACGTGGAAGCACGTTTTATATAGAAACCAAAAAAATGGTAACACTAAGATTTGGCAGGACTAATACACTTGCTAAATCGGAAAGAGAGAGGAAAAACATTATGAAGAAGAAAGTATTGGCAACATTACTGGCAACAGCAATGGTAGCCGGCTGTCTTGCAGGATGCGGTAATTCTAATGATGGCGCAGCAAGCACTCCGGCAACAGAAGATGCAGCACCGGCAGAGGACGCAGCGCCTGCAGAAGATGCAGCGCCGGCAGAGGATGCGGCACCCGCAGAGGATACGTCATCCGCAGCAGATGCATCCGGCAGTCCGATCGATACCTTGATTGCAAATACGACAGGTACGGTTACAATGACTGTATGGGCATCTGAGGAAGATCAGGATCTTACAAGCAAAATGCTTGACGACTTCAAAGCAGCATATCCTGATATAACATTTGATATTACACTTGGTGCAGAGTCCGAGTCAACAGCGAAGGACACAATCTTGACAGACGTTGAGGCAGCGGCAGATGTTTTCGCTTTTGCTGATGACCAGATTAACGAACTTGTACAAGCTGGCGCATTACAGGAAGTAGCGGCTCATTACACATATGATGTGGCAGCAGAGAACGCTTCCGGCGCTGTTGAGGCAGCTACTGTAGACGGTAAGTTATATGCATATCCGATGACTGCTGATAACGGTTACTTCATGTTCTATGATTCTTCCGTATTCACAGAGGACGATGTAAAATCTTTAGAGAAAATGGTTGAGGTTGCAGACGCAGCAGGTAAGAAGATTGCAATGGATATTTCCAATGGTTGGTATATTTACTCCTTCTTCCAAGGTGCCGGTTTGGAACTGACATTAAATGATGACGGTATGACAAACACATGTGCATGGAATGCAGCAGGCGGTACAGACGTAGCACAGGCAATCATTGATTTGACAGCTTCTAACGTACTTGTAGATATGGGTGATGAGGATATGGCTACCCAGATTGCAGAAGGCAATGTAGTTGCTTGTGTAAACGGTACATGGAGAGCAGAGACAGCTCAGGAAGCATGGGGCGACAACTACGCAGCATGCAAGCTTCCTACATTTAATGCAGGCGGTAAGGACTATCAGATGTCTTCTTACTCAGGATATAAATTAGTAGGCGTAAATCCTCACTCCGCTAATCTTGGCTGGGCAATGCTCCTTGCAGAGTTCTTAACGAACGAGGACTCTCAGACAGCAAGATTTGAAGCAAGAGGTCTTGGTCCTGCAAACAATGCGGCAGCATCCTCTGACGCAGTTCAGTCCAATCCGGCTATCGCAGCACTTGCAGCTCAGGCAGCATACGCAACACCTCAGCGTGTAGGTGGTAACTTCTGGTCACCTGCAGAGACATTAGGACAGATTTTGGCTTCCGGTAATCCGGACGGCACAGATTTACAGACATTGCTTGATACAACAGTAGAAGGTATCACAGCACCTGTCGAGTAAAACAGTAAATCCCTTCGGGATTAACTTTACGAGATTTGTTTCGCAAATTATAGGAACAGTTATAAAAGGGGTGGGTGCATATTCGCCCATCCCTTTCTTGAGAAGGATATAAAATAGTTGCTTCTGAGAGGAGTTTCGTATGAAGAAGGCATTAAACGCAATAGGAAATTATTTTAAGAATTTTGGAATTGCCTTTGTCAAGGGAGATATTTGGGTAAAGCTATCGGCAGTATTGATGGGTGCAGGTTATTTTGCCAGAAAACAGGTGATCAATGGTATCATTATGTGTCTGGTGGAGGTATTGTTTGCAGTACTGTGTGTCGGATATGCGGCTCCAAACCTCGCTAAGTTCGGGACGCTCGGTACAGTACAGTTCGAGCAGGTTTTTGATCCACTGACAATGACCAGTACAGTGAATGATTATGATAACTCTTTCCTAATCCTATTAAATTCCATTATTTCGTTATTTATTATCTTTGTATTTATTGTTTTTTATATTTCAAACATGAAAGCAGTATATCGTCTGCAGCAGCAGAAAGAAAACGGAGAGCATATCAATAACTTCCGTGAAGATATGCGGACGATGTTTAACGAAAAATTTCATATTACTTTGCTGACATTACCGGCAATCGGTATTATTATCATGAACATACTTCCGATTCTGGTTCTGATTGCAGTAGCATTTACGAATTATGATCAACAACATATGCCGCCTAACGCATTATTTACATGGGTAGGTTGGTCAAACTTTAAGAGCCTGTTTACCAGTTCCGTAACAGTTACCTTCGGTTATTCCTTTAGAAAGGTTTTAATCTGGACACTGGAGTGGGCGGTACTCGCTACATTTACCACATACATCGGTGGTATTTTGATGGCGAAGTTCATCAATGATAAGAAGACAAAGCTTCCGAAATTGTGGAGAACGCTTTTCATCATAGCGATTGCAGTGCCACAGTTCGTAACCTTACTTTTGGTTCGTAACTTCTTTGCAGACAGCGGTATCGTTAATACATTCTGTAACAGTATTGGTCTGACGGATTTCCTGAAGAATGTAGGGCTTGTTCCCTCGAATTTAAGTTATATTCCGTTCCTGACGAATCCGGGCTGGGCGAAGGTGATGATTATTATCATTAATATCTGGATTGGTATCCCTTATCAGATGCTTGTAGCGACAGGCGTGTTGATGAATATACCGGAAGATCAGATTGAGAGTGCAAGAATTGATGGTGCAAATCCTTTACAGATATTTGTTAAGATTACGATGCCTTATGTGTTGTTTGTAACAGGTCCCAGTTTGATTACGGATTTTGTTAAGAATATCAATAACTTTAATGTTATTTACCTGTTGACGCAGGACGTATTCGTTACGAGCGACCAGCTTCTGGCAAACTCTAACGCCAAAGAAGTGGATTTGCTGGTAACATGGCTGTTCCGTTTGACGAATGAATACTATAATTATAAAATGGCATCTGTTATCGGTATTATCGTATTCATCATCTGCGCGGCGTTTACTCTGGTTACATTTACCAGAACGATTAAAGGAGATAAGGAGGAAGAGTTTCAATAATGAAAAAGACGATAAAATCTATTATAAGACATCTTGTTTTACTTTTCCTATCAGTGATTTGGCTAATCCCGATCCTTTGGCTGTTTGTCACGTCGTTTAGCGGATATAAGGGCATCAATACTTCCCATTTCTTTCCGGAGACGTGGACACTGGATAATTACGCACAGTTGTTTTTGCGCTCGGATTCGATTGTGCAGTACAACAGATGGTTTTTAAATACACTTGTCATTGCAATTTTTTCCTGCCTGATTTCTACTATCTTAGTATTGATGGTGTCTTACACAATGAGTAAGTTACGTTTTGCAGGCAGAAAGGGATTGATGAGTTTCGGTATTATTTTAAATATGTTTCCGGGTGTGCTTTCCATGATAGCGATTTACTTTATCTTAAAGACACTTGGTTTAACGAACAGCCATGTCGGTATGATTATCGTGTATTCCGCAGGTGCGGGACTTGGTTATCTGATCTGTAAAGGCTTCATGGATACGATTTCGGTATCTTTGAGCGAGGCTGCAAGGCTGGAAGGCGCTTCTGAGGCGAAAATTTTCTGGTCAGTCATCATTCCGTTGTCGAAGCCGATTATTGTGTACACAGTTATCAACGCTTTCTTGGCACCTTGGGGAGACTTCGTATTTGCGAAGCTGATGCTCAATTCCGGTGTGGCAACAGACTGGACGGTAGCAATCGGGCTATTCAACATGTTAGGTAAGTCCATGATTAATAAATACTTCTCAGTATTCTGTGCAGGCGGAGTTATCATAGCAATTCCGATTTCTATCTTGTTCGTAATCATGCAGAAGTGTTATGTGGAAGGTATTACAGGCGGTTCTGTAAAAGGCTAGTAGAATATTATAATATGAGAATAGGAGACGGGCTGTGCAGGAATGCGCAGCCTATCTTATCTTATAACGAAATGCGACAAGGTAAATCATAGGAGGAAAATATGAGGAAAAGAAATGAAATCGGCATAAAAATAACATCTGTAATTATGAGTGCGTCGATGATTCTTGGCGGTTGTGGAACGAATGCGACTACAAGCCAGACCGGGGACGAGGCTGTCACGTCAAAAGAGATTGGTGAGGAGGCTGCCACGCCGGAGGAAGCGGACGAGAACGGTACCTATACGGAGCAAGAGCAGGCGGCACAGGAAGACGTGACGGATGGTATTGCGCTGAATATGATCGACGACAACTACCGTACTTATTATGAGGTATTTGTCTATTCTTTCTGTGACAGTGACGGGGACGGAATCGGGGATTTACAAGGGTTAATCTCGAAATTGGACTACATTAATGACGGAGATGATAATACGGATACGGACTTAGGGTGCAACGGTCTTTGGCTGATGCCGGTGAATCCGTCCCCCACCTATCATAAATATGACGTAGCGGACTATTATGAGATTGATGAGGAATATGGCACGCTGGAGGATTTTAAGGAGCTGCTTGCCGAGTGTGATAAGCGCGGAATCAAAGTTATCATGGATTTGGTATTGAATCACAGCTCTTCGCAGAATGAATGGTTTCAGGAGGCATATTCTTATCTTCAGGAATTAGACGGCGCGGAACCGAATGCAGCGGACTGTCCTTATTTTGATTACTACCATTTTTCCAAAGAGCAGGGAGGCGGTTACTATGCGGTGGAAGGAACCGAATGGTATTACGAGGCACAGTTTTGGTCCGAGATGCCGGATTTGAATCTGGATTGTGAGGCGCTTCGTGAGGAGATTTCGGAGATTACGAAATATTGGCTGGATATGGGTGTGGGCGGTTTTCGACTGGATGCGGTAAAAGAGTATTACAGCGGCGCGCCACAGGCAAATATAGATTTCTTGTCGTGGCTGAATGATACGGTGAAGACACAGAAGGAAGACGCCTATCTGGTAGGAGAAGCATGGCTTCCGATGACAGAATATGCCCCTTACTATGAAAGCGGCATTGACAGTGTTTTTAATTTTGCCTTTGCAGACAAAGACGGTATTATCTCCAAAGTGTTGAATGGCTCTCCGGCGTCTAGGTACGGTGAGACGGTAGCTTCCCTGTCGGAAGTTTTTGGCTCCTATAATGAGCGTTATATTGACGCGCCGTTCTATACGAATCATGACTTAGGAAGGAGCGCCGGTTATTATGCCGGAGATTATTCTGCTAATCAGACAAAGTTAGCGGCAGCAATGAATTTATTCATGAGCGGTTCGGCTTTTGTGTACTATGGGGAAGAACTGGGAATGAAGGGAGCCGGCAAAGATGAGAACAAGCGTGCACCTATGTATTGGAGTATGAACGCCGATGCGGACGGCATGTGCGATGGACCGGCGGATATGGACACTGTGAAGATGAAGTTTGAGAGTCTTGAGGAACAGCAGGAGGACGCCGACTCTGTATACAGTTTCTACAAGAAGGTGATTAAAGTGAGAAACCAGAATCCGGAGATTGGAAGAGGAGAGGCGGAATATCTGAATGAAGTATCGACAGACACAGTGTGTGTGCTGCGAAAGAGTTATGAAGGGGCGGAGATACTTCTCGTGTTTGTAACAGGTGCGGAGACGGAAAACGTGGATCTTAGCGGCATCACGGTCAACGGGAATCCTGTAGGTGCCAGTTCAGAGGTCAGAGCAATGCTTGTGACGGGAGAAGAGCCAATTGAGCTAAAAGATGGGGTGGCATCTATGCCGGGATATTCGGTGATGGTATTGAAATAAATGTGTACAAACAAAAACCTCGAAGGTTTCGTGCCTTCGAGGTTTTCGCTTGTGTAAAAGGGGAATTCTTCCGGAATTGCTATAACCGACTTGACTTCCGTAATCAAGTCTATAAATAATATAATACCTTTTTCCGATAGAGTCTATAATTATATTACAAAAGAATAACAATATATTAGCGAAAGGAATCGAAAAATATCAAATACGCTTTAAATATTAAGAAAAAATAAAATTATTTTGATGTTAAAAAGTTGTATAGACTCAGTTGTAGTAATGAGCCTGTGCCGCAAACATCGCAGAGTAGATGCCGTTTTTAGCAGCAAGCAGTTCGTCGTGTGTACCATATTCTTTGATGCAGCCATCCGAAAACACGGCGATGCGGTCACAGAATTTACAGCTTGAGAGACGGTGCGAAATGTAAATTGCCGTCTTTTTTCCTACAAGAGTATTAAATTGTCTATAAATATCGTACTCTGCTACCGGATCAAGAGCTGCCGTGGGTTCGTCTAAGATGACTACAGGAGCTTTTTTGTGTAAGGCGCGGGCAATCGCGATTTTTTGTTGTTCTCCGCCGGAAGGTTCGATGCCGTTTTCGTCAAAGGATTTGAAGAGCATAGTATCGATACCTTTTTCGAGGGAACTGATCCGCGATTGTAAACCGACTTGTCTGATTAAGTCATGCAGGGCAGTTTGTGCCGTCGAATCGAAGTCGGGACTGTCTAGCAGGATATTATCTTTTATGGAGAAACTAAATAGGTTAAAGTCCTGAAAGATGGGAGAAAACAACGCCATATACTCCTGATAGTCGTATTCTTTGATATTGACACCATCTAAGAGAATTTCACCCTCTGTCGCATCGTATAGCCTGCAAAGAAGCTTGATAAAAGTCGTTTTGCCTGCGCCGTTTAGTCCGACTACAGACAAGTGTTCGCCGGGGTGAAGAATGATATTAACGCCGTTAAGCACCTGTACGTCGGTATTCGGATAGGAGAAAGAGACATTCCGAAACTCAATGGTGTGCGGTTTATCCGGAATGTGCAGGGTTCCTTTCTCTATAGCAGCAGGATAGTCCATGAACTTCACATATTCGTAAGCGTAGTTTGTACGCTTTACAAGGTCTTTGACATTCCTGATAAGCCCCTGAGTGGAAGTCTGAAGTCTGGAAGAGGCGGCTAACATTTGGGAAAAAATACCAATTGTTATGTTACCGGAAATGACTAAGAAGCCAAGGTATAAATAAGTGAAAAAGTCGTTTATTGCGCTGCAGACGGCATTGATATTATTAAGCGGAAGCGATTGGTCCGCCTGCCATTTCCAATTATTCAGACTTTCATCGACATAACTGTTCCATTTTCCGACCATCATATCCTGTGCGGCATACAGACGGATGTCTTTACCGTAACGAAAATTCATTAGTTCCCATGAGAGATAACCGAAGATACGATTTGATTTGGAGAGTCTTCGGAAGGATTCGATTTCAATAGCGTTTTGGCGCTTGCTTAAGAATATAACGACCAGAATCAAAATGGCAGTTACAGCAAAAAGCAGCGGGGCATGGAGTAAAATCAGAGCCACGACACCGATGATTTTCAGTGAGTCGGAAAGTGCGTTAAATAGCTGGGTGCAGATACCGTAGACGCCGTCGGAGTACCAGCTCATTCCGGTGCGTGCTTTTTCAATCTGGTCGAGGGCTTCTTTATCTTCCGTGAGCTGGAAGTCCAGTTCCATCACGCGAAGACTAATCTGCTCAGTGAAGTAATTATCCATCTTTTCTTTATATTTTTCCATAGTAACGCTTGCTATAGCTGCAAGAAGGGAGATAATGGAGCCCACGACAACAATCACTGTCACGTAGAGAAGAAGTTTGGTAATGTCCCTGTCTCCTAATAATTCATCCAAAATGAGCGGTGTCATCATAATTGCCACGAAAGGATAGGCAGCGTCAAGAATAATGTGAATGGCGCTGAATATAAAAAAACCTTTGTAGTTTTTCCATGCAATAGGAATAAAATAACGCAGGGTTTTGAATACAACGCTATTCGCAGATTTTTGTTCGTGCTTGGTTTGTTCAGCCAATTCCTGCTACCTCCTTGTCCTTGTAATACTGTGCCTGAATCTCGAACATTTCTGCATAGGCGCCGTCAATACGAAGAAGTTCATCGTGTGTGCCGTACTCAATCAATTCGCCGTTTTTGAACATAGCGATATTGTCGCAGAAGCGTGTGGAAGAAAGACGGTGGGAAATGTAGACCGCGGATTTATCACCGATTATTTCATTAAAATTTCTGTACAAGTCATATTCCGCAAGCGCGTCCAATGCAGCAGTAGGTTCGTCCAGAACAATAACGGGAGCGTTTTTATATAATGCTCTTGCCAAAGCAAGCTTTTGACGTTCTCCGCCGGATAGGTCAACACCGTTATCGTGGATGATTTTAAGAAGCTGAGAGCTTATCCCTTCGGGAAGGCTGTCAATCTTTTCCTTCATGCCTGCTCTTATCAGACATTGTTCGGACAGTGCTGTATCAGTGTCATCAGGGCTTTTCATGGATACGTTTTCTGACATGGGGAAAGCGAACAGTTCAACATTTTGAAACACGGGAGAGAACAGCTCGTAATAATCGCGACATCGAAATTTGCGTATATCAATGCCATTCAGATAAATAACACCTGTTGTTGGGTCGTAGAGTCGGAGCAGCAGCTTGATAAAAGTCGTTTTGCCTGCACCGTTTAAGCCGACAACGGCTAGTTTTTCCCCTGCGTGCAGAGTCAGGTTGAGATTCTTTAAAGCATACTCTTCAGTGCCGTGATACTGATAGGAAACATCGCGAAATTCAAAAGTATAGTGCGATGCCTTGGGAACGGGAATGCAATCTTGGGCGTCTTCATCCGGTAAATCCATAAAGGAGCGATAGTCGTCTATTTGCATGGAACATTCTTTAAAGTGTCCGATGGAATTGAGAAATTGTGTTAATGCAGAGGTAAATGTCGTGGACAGTCCGAGGTAGAGCGTGAAATTGCCAATAGACATATCCCGTGAAAGAACGCTGTAAATTAGGATGCCATACACACAAATCTGCGACAGGAAGGATAAGCCGTGGGAGAAGATGCTGTTATAAATCCAAAGATTCCGGCTATAGAGCATCTTATCCTGTTTTTCCATAAGAACATCATGATGTTTTACTGCCAGCCAATGCTTCATATGGAAGAGGCGGATATCCTTGGCGTACTGGAAATTCTGTGTAACCTGCGCCATATATTCGATTTTGCGTCGCGTGGGAGGAAGCTTCTCCCATACCATACGACGGTCTTTGATGATTGTATAGCGGAAAAAAAGAAACTGTATGTAAGAAAGTATGCTTAGAATCACAATCATACGCCAGTCCAGTATGGCTACGGCGCAAATTGTAACAATCATAGTCAGAAACTGAATGCCGAAGTCGTAGACGACACGCATCATGCCTTCTATGCCTTGTTCGTTTCCGCTGGTCGCAACAAGTGCTTTGTTGTGCATGTCGAGAATCTCCGGCTGCTCGAGAGTCTGATAATTCATGGAAAGGGACTTGGCTACGCGCTCGCTGGTAGTACGCATACGGGCATACAGCATATTGTACCATATCCGGTTGTTAGCGGCAGAGCCTGAGAGAAGGCATACAAGCTCAATGAGTGCCATAAAGATTACGAGGTGCAAAAGCGGCGCAATGTCATGAGTGGAGTTCTCGGTCTGTATCTGAATCAAGTCAATGACATACTTGCCGATAAAACTCCATAGGTATTCCGTTATAGAATTTGTAATTACTCCGATTATCATGATGAGGAGCAGAGCAGGAGAGTATTGTCTGATTTTGCCCAGTACAAAATAAATATTGTTTATGATACCGTATTCTGTATGGAGTGGATTATCATTTTGTACTTTGTTTGTCTGCTTGCTGAAAAAACGTTTAACTGTGCTCTTCTGTGGCGTACGTGTCGACATGGCGGCAGTCCTTTCATCGGTGCATATATATAAATACCTTATACATAAGAAGGAATGTTACTCTACTTATATATAAGGTATTCAATGCGGCATGTAGCTTAATAACCAAGGAATTCTCTCTGCGCCTTGATTTCCGGCGGAATATCCGCTCCCATATTTTTGATTTTCTGGAACAGGTTATTATAATGGTGAATCTTCTGTCCGAGCTTAATGTCGTAGCGTTCCATTGTCTCTTTGTAAAGAGGGTTCATCTTGAGCTTATCACGTATCTCCTTGGAGAACGGACAGTAAGTAAATAGAATAGCACGTGCTATCTTATTTAATCTCGGAGAACCGGCACCTTCAAACAGAACCCATGATACATAATCTCGAATAAACATTTCCTTGAAACTGTTCTTCGCTTTCTGCATGTTGAGCTTAATCTTATCTTTGGCATCCGGTGACAGTTCATGGTTTTTCTTATAGAACTGAATGTAATCGAAATATTCGCTTGTGAGAGACGCTTCCGAAATATCGTTCCATCTTGCGCCTTGAACACGCTTGCACATTTCCCAGCGGTAGTCTCCGGTCAGTCTGACCAGAATGTTGGTCAAGTCTTCCATCTGGAAGATGGATACCATCATGCGGGAAGGGGTAGTACGCTTACGCCCTTCTATTTCCTGCCACATAACGCCTCGGACACCGACGTTGGGCATCAGAATGATATCAGGAAGAATTTCGACACTGACATATTCTTTACCGATTCCAAGGTTCGGATTGGTGTAAATTACTTCACGGTAGTATGCGCCAAAGTCAACGGCGCGGAGCTGATTAAATGTTTCTTCCACTTTGTCGGCTGAGACGAGGGATTTGTCTAACTCTTTCAGAACATTGTGCTCTGAAAAGATTGGACAGAAGCAGCTGATTCGTCCGAATGTAATTTTGTTGACGGACTGGAACATATTTGCAAGTTCGAAGAGAACCTGCTTCTCTCTGTCTTTGAGCATTGTGGTTTCTTCCGCAGCACTGATTTTGCCGGTCACTTTAAGTTCATGTACATGTGCCTGATAGTCGGTATCAAACTCGTTACGGCTGGGCGTCTTCTTTCCGTCGTAGATGGCATGCAGCCATTCATAGATGGAATATACCTTTCTGGCTGGGTCGGTAGGCAGCTTATTTACAATGGAATAAAGGTAAGCGGCATTTTCCATACCCGCAAGGTGTTCATCCACATAGCCGAAATTAAAGAACATCAGTAAAACCTTAGGAATTTCAAAATCTTGAAGGCTTCGGATGAATGCTTTCTCATATATTTCATAGAACATCTTCGTGATAGTCAGACGCAGACGTCTGGATGCATCGTCAGAGTTGTTCTTATCGGTCAGCTTGCTGTACTGGCTGATTGCGCTTCTGAATGCGTTGGCGGTTTCTTCATCCACTTTGGCATAGGAGAGAATCGTATTCAAAGAATCTCGTATTTCCGGTATGTCATTTGCTTTAGCGCTTCCCTCAGCCGGCTGGTCTTCAGGTGCCTGATCTAATGTATTTAGACGTTCACGGTATTCGGCGACGCGCTGTTTATACATTTCTTTGTCGATAGACGGCTGGCTCTCTAACTGAATCATCATGGTGGAAATAGATGCAATCAGGGAAGTAGAATCATCGTCATGAGAACCAATCCGGTAGAGCAGGCTGGCATAGAGGTCAAAGAAATCCAGTCGGTTTTCGCTCATTAAGAGATTTATAATCTCAGATTTATAGTCATATAAAACACGACACACGGAGATGACATGATAGACATCTTCGCTTGCCTTTAACAAAAGTCCTTGCAAAAAGTCGGGATCCTGTCCCTTGACAGCGGCTCCGGGAACAAGCTTACGCTGCTGTGCGTAGTAACCGCCGAGCCAGCTGGGAATGTCTTCTTCCAGAACCAGTTCGGATAATGTCTCCATACCGGGGAGCGCTCTGGCTGAAATGCCGTGTTTGGAGCAGAAATTTCGATATCCTTCATAACTGTCCATCAGATAATGGTAGAAGTTATCGCAGTCAAAACGTGCCAGTTCGTACTGGTCGAGAATTTCCTGAAGCTGCTTGAACATTGAAGTTACAATTCGGGCAGCCATTTCCGGATTCGTATGCAGAATGCCGGACAATTGTGTTACAGAATACGGATAGGAACCGATAGAGGAAGTTTCTTCAGCCTGATAGGTGATAAAATGGGAATCAAAGAAAAGTTCACAGGCTCCGATTACGTCTCCTTTATATAAGTAGAACTCGCCACCCGGATAGGTAGCGCGTATGGTACCCTTAGCAATTACATATAAAGAGTTGATTGGCTGCTCGCTCTGAACCACGACTGTCCCTGACGGAAATTCTTTTACGTTCATAAATATACCCCCTTCATCTGCCGATGTGCAGATGCCCCTTCTTAATATAAATTTGTAAATTTATAAATTGCTATAATGATATAATTATAATACACTGCCAATGTATTTTGGTGTGCCTGCGACCCTTTGTCACTATTTTTTAGTTTACTACTTTTGCGCGATAATTACAAGGAAGAATGAGAGTTTGGCGTGCTGCCTAGCAAATTGCACAAGAACTTTACAGGTATTTTGTGCTGTACTTTTAAAAAAAGTATGCTAGAATAAAATGACAGAGGCTACGACAGGGTTGTCGAAAGATGTGTTGACAATCTTGTCATATTTAGTTAAGGAAGCGTGTTATCACAGTAAAATGCTCTGACATGGATTTATGCAGTTGAGCGTGCGCAGAAAAGAGGATCAGTATGGAAAACGAAATCCGTATGGAAAGTGAAGATATTGCATACAGGCGGCAGGTGGTTGAGATGTACAAGCCGGATGTCGAGCGGTTGATTCGTTATCTTCCGTGGCTTCAGGAGAAGGCGGGGAGTAGTGTTGCGGAGAATTTCGAGGGTTCCGGAATCAAGGGACATTCCATTACATTTCCGGTATATGACGGTACGCTTATGAGCTTTATCAAGGAAGTACAAAAGACGACGCTGATTGATCGGAATTATCCTTATGTCTATTCCAAATACAGATACAGGACGGTTCAGGATGAGCTCAGAGCGATTGACCGGGCAAGTATTAAAGACATGGATATTCTGAAAGGGATTTTGTCAAAGTATGTGCTGGGCGGTATGACTAAGGGAAGATTATGGACAGAAGCAGTGTATAACAGGATATTCCTGAATGTGATCCGTAAGATGAAAGAGAATTTAGAGTTCTGGGATAAGCCGATGGTATGACCACTTGGGTCAATTGAAAATCTGTCGTAACATAAGTAGAGGGGAATAAGCCGGATTCAAAATTAGGGTACGGAATCGAAGAGGGAGAGGGAAGCAGTAACGATATGGGTGAAAAATCAGTACAGAAGAAACAGTACATTTTGGATACGGCGAGAAGGGTGTTTGCCGAGAAAGGCTACAAAAATGTGACGATGAAGGACATTGTGGAAGCATGTGAGATCAGCCGTGGCGGTTTATATCTGTATTTCGACAGTACAGAACAGATTTTGTTAGAAATATTGCAGATGGAAGCACAGGAGACGGACGATGTCTTTACCGTGCAGATTACACAGGAGGACACGGCGGCGGATATTCTCCTTCTTTTCCTCAAGGAACAGAAGAAGGAACTGCTGCAGAAGAAGAGTAGTTTGACTGTTGCAGTCTATGAATATTTCTTCGCGCACAAATCGACTGATAAGAACAATATGCTGCGAAAACAGTTTGATGCGGGCGTCAAGGTATTGGAGAAGCTCATTGAAGCGGGGATTGCCAGCGGAGAGTTTTATTGTGAGGATCCAAAGGGAGCGGCAAGTAATATTATGTATGTGCTGGAGGGGATGAAGATTAATGCGCAGACCTTCGGCATTACGGAGAAGATGGTAGATGAGCAGTTACTGTATATTATGCAGGGATTGATTATAGAATAGTTGAGTGGCGGCAGATGCCTGTAAGGGTGTCTGCCGTATTTATGATATGACAGTTGTTTTTGATTTGAGAGGTAAGAATATGTGGGGCGATTGATTTGGTTTTACTTCCTGTTTTCGCATTTTCAATTGTAAAAAAGGCGGATTGACGCGACGAGAAAATTTGTCTTGCTTATATTGAAATTTACAGGGTGACTTGTACAGACGGAGAGTCGACAGGAGAATGGTGGACGGTGGAATGATGAAAACTTTGATTGAAATGTGGGGAGATATTTGGCATAATAGAACATGAAGTTAGGCTAGGACATCAAAGTACGATGTCCAAGTATAACTTCATGTTCGGGAGTATGTAGTGTGATTGTAAGGGTAAAGGAGAAAGCAGCATGGGAAATGTGAAGCGGATTTATGTGGAGAAGAAGGAACCTTTCGCGGTTAAGGCGAAGGAGCTGAAGGAGGAAATCGGAAGCTATCTCGGTATTGACGGGGTGAAAGATGTTCGGGTATTTATCCGCTATGATGTGGAGAATCTGTCGGAAGAGGTTTTTAACAAAGCCTGCCAAACTGTTTTCTCGGAACCGCCGGTAGATATTTTATATGAAGAGACGATTCAGATTCCGGAGGACGGGAAGGTCTTCAGTGTGGAGTTTTTACCGGGACAGTTCGACCAGAGAGCGGATTCTGCTGAGCAGTGCGTGAAATTCCTGAAAGAAGATGAGGAGCCGGTGATCAAGACGGCGGTTACTTATTTGATTACAGGAAATGTGTCAGGCGATGAGTTTGCCAAGATTAAGGCATACTGCATCAACCCCGTGGATTCCAGAGAGACGGATATGATAAAACCGGACACGCTCATTACCGTATATGATGAGCCGGCGGACGTGGCAGTATTTGACGGTTTTGCTGCGATGCCTGAGGCGGAGCTTAAGAAACTGTATGATTCTCTTGGTCTTGCAATGACCTTTAAGGATTTCTTACATATACAGAATTATTATCAGACAGAAGAGCACAGAGACCCGACGATGACGGAGATTCGTGTGCTTGACACTTATTGGTCGGATCACTGTCGTCACACTACTTTTTCTACGGAGTTAAAAGAGGTAGAGTTTGCGGATGGGTTCTATCAGAAGCCGATTAAGGATACTTATGAGAATTATCTTGCTGTCAGGGATGAGATTTTTGCAGGCAGACAGGACAAGTTCGTCTGTCTGATGGATTTAGCGTTGATGGCGATGCGTAAATTAAAGAAGGACGGGAAGCTGGACGACATGGAGCAGTCAGATGAGATTAATGCCTGCTCGGTGGTAGTTCCCGTGGAGATGGATTATGGCGCAGGGAAAGTGACGGAGGAATGGCTTGTCTTTTTCAAGAATGAGACGCACAACCATCCGACGGAGATTGAGCCTTTCGGTGGCGCGGCAACTTGTCTTGGCGGTGCGATTCGTGATCCGCTTTCAGGGCGCGGTTATGTGTATCAGGCGATGCGTGTCACGGGTGCAGCCGATCCTACGGTGCCGGTGGCTGAGACGCTCAAGGGCAAGCTGTCCCAGAAGAAACTGGTACGCGGCGCGGCAAGCGGCTATTCATCTTACGGCAACCAGATTGGATTGGCGACCGGATTGGTCAAGGAAATCTATCATCCTGATTATGTGGCAAAAAGAATGGAAATCGGTGCGGTCATGGGTGCGGCGCCGAGAAAGAATGTTATCCGTGAGACGTCAGATCCTGATGATATTATCATTCTTCTTGGCGGCAGAACCGGGCGTGACGGCTGTGGTGGCGCAACAGGTTCTTCTAAAGTGCACACGGAGAGTTCCATAGAGACATGCGGTGCGGAGGTTCAGAAGGGAAATGCGCCGACAGAACGTAAGATTCAGAGACTGTTCAGACGTGAAGAAGTCAGCAGGTTGATTAAGAAATGTAATGATTTCGGTGCCGGCGGCGTGTCTGTGGCAATCGGAGAGCTGGCGGACGGTCTTGTGGTTGACCTTGACAAAGTGCCGAAGAAATATGCGGGATTAGACGGTACAGAGCTTGCAATTTCCGAATCACAGGAGAGAATGGCAGTTGTGGTAGCGCCGAAAGACGTGAAAGCTTTCTTGGATTATGCGGCGGAAGAAAATCTGGAGGCGGTAGAGGTTGCAGTTGTGACCAAAGAGCCAAGGCTGGTGCTTAGATGGCGCGGTAAAGAAATTGTAAATATTTCCAGAGCATTTTTAGATACTAACGGCGCGCATCAGGAGACTGCCGTTTCAGTAGATATGCCGGAAGAAAAAGAGAATTATTTGAAGAAAATCGCTACGCCTGCAGTTGCGGAAGCAGTCGCAAAAGGAGAAGTGAAGAAGGCGTGGCTGACTCTTTTGAACGATTTGAATGTGTGCTCGCAGAAGGGCTTGGTGGAGATGTTCGACGCCTCTATTGGTGCGGGCAGCGTATACATGCCTTATGGCGGTAAATATCAGTTAACGGAAACGCAGGCTATGATTGCAAAACTGCCTGTTTTAAAAGGTAAAACAGATACTGTGACGATGATGAGTTATGGCTTTGATCCGTATTTGTCCAGCTGGAGTCCGTATCACGGCGCAATCTATGCCGTAACGGAGTCTATGGCAAAAATCGTGGCAAACGGCGGGGACTACAAGACCATCCGTTTCACATTCCAAGAGTATTTCAGAAGGATGAGTGAGGAACCTCATCGCTGGAGCCAGCCATTCGCGGCGCTCCTTGGCGCGTATGATGCGCAGATGGGATACGGACTGCCTTCCATCGGCGGTAAAGACTCTATGTCCGGTACTTTTAACGATATCGACGTGCCGCCCACGCTTGTTTCTTTTGCCGTGGATATCGGTAAGCAGGGCAATATTGTGACGCCGGAGCTCAAGAGGGCGGGCAATAAGCTGGTTCGATTCCATATTGCGAAGGACGAGTATGACCTGCCGGTATATGAAAATGTCATGAGTGTGTATGATACAATTCTGACACTTATGTCACAGAAGAAAATCGTATCGGCATATGCGCTTGATGCCAAGGGTGTGGCAGCCGCTGTCGGCAAGATGGCATTCGGTAATAAACTAGGAGTGACTGTGGAGAGCAGTCTGGCGGCGGATAAGCTTTTCGACAACGGTTTGGGTGAGATTCTGGTGGAAATGCCGGCGGAGGCTGTAGCAGATGTTGACGGTGCAGTCGCTAATGCGGCGGGTACTGCCGGAAGCGGTTTGAAATATACGATAATCGGTACGGTATCGGAGGAATCCGTATTTGTCTATGGTGACGTGATGATTACTATGGATGAAGCGCTGCAGGCATGGACGGATAAGCTAGATAAGGTATTTCCGTATACGGCGGGCAAGGATAAGAGCGCAGTTGCATCAGACTTGTATGAAGCCAAGGGAATCTATGTATGTAAGAATAAAGTGGCGAAGCCTACCGTATTTATTCCGGTATTTCCGGGTACAAACTGCGAGTATGACAGCAAAGCGGCTTTTGAGAGAGCAGGGGCAGACGTTATCACGAAGGTATTTAAGAACCTGACAGCGGAAGATATCAGACAGAGTGTGGAAGCCTTTGAGAAAGCTATCGGGCAGGCGCAGATTATCATGTTCCCCGGCGGATTTTCCGCAGGCGATGAACCGGACGGTTCCGCAAAATTTTTTGCGACTGCTTTCCAGAATGCTAAGCTTAAGGAGGCGGTTAGCAAACTGTTGAATGAGAGAGACGGTCTGGCGCTTGGCATCTGTAATGGTTTTCAGGCGTTGATTAAGCTGGGACTCGTGCCTTACGGTGAGATTGTTGGACAGAAAGAAGACTCTCCGACGCTGACTTTCAACACGGTCAACCGTCATATATCCAAGATGGCTTATATTAAAGTGGTGTCTAATAAATCTCCGTGGTTACAAGGTGCGGAGCTTGGTAGAACTTATGTAAACCCGGCGTCCCATGGTGAAGGACGTTTTGTAGCGCCGAAGGAGTGGATTGATAAACTTTTTGCAAACGGGCAGGTGGCTACACAGTACGCAGATATAGATGGTAATGTGTCGATGGACGAAGAGTGGAATATCAACGGTTCGTACGCTTCCATCGAAGGTATTACGTCTCCGGACGGGCGTATTTTCGGTAAGATGGCGCACTCAGAGAGAAGAGGAGAGGGCGTTGCAGTTAATATTTACGGAGAGCAGGATTTGAAAATATTTGAGTCCGGTGTTTCCTATTTCAAATAATGGAGATGAGAAAGACCTCATGCTTGGGAAAATCCCTTGCAGGAGGTCTTTTCGGAGCAAACGGGATAAGAGAGCGGTTGAATGTACACGCTATGGAAAGGGTATGGTTATAAAGAATGGGAACAGATCAAGAGACAGTGGAAAAGACACTAGAGACAAAGAGCGATTCTGTGCGACAGGAATATGCATTTGCATCGGATGTGAAGCTGAAGGAATGTAAATATTGCCGTGTTATGATACCGAAGAAGGCAAGGATATGCCCCAACTGTAAGATGATTCTCAAGAATCATACTTTTTTGAAGACGATTGCGGCAGTTATTATTATTGCACTGATCGGAGGAGGAGGCTACTGTTTGTCCGCATATTGGGGGCTTTTGCCTGATTATGCGGTTCCGGTGTGGATAGCGCAGAATCAGGTGCAGATGCCTACCGTATCAGTTACGACGGTGGAGACGACAGAGGCGGCAGCCGGCGCGAAAACCGTGGCGGCTACGGAGGTTGCCACAACAGCAAAGACTGAGGAGCCAGCGGAAGATGAAGGTCCGGTAAAAAGCGAGGATGCGGCAGAGGTAGTTGATGATGCGAAAATGGTAGAATCTACGTGGGTTACCACAGTCGCGGAAGAGCCGAAAGAGGCGGATAAGGAAGAAGTAGAGGATAAGGAAGAGGTAGAGGATAAGACAAGGTTTCTGGATAGAGATGAGGTAGAGGATACAGGTGAAAATAGCGACACGGAGGATGAAACGGTAATTCCGGAAGATGTGGACGAGACTGAGGCTGCATTTCGCACAGAATGCGATAGAGTCGCATACAAGGCGCTGCTCAGAGAGCAGGAGAACTATCTGGATGAGGCAATTATGCTGGAGACGGAAGTAATCTGTCAGGTGGATGGCGGATTGTTTGATGAGAACATCTATTATCTGTGCATGACAGAAGAAAAGAACGGTATCGAGCGTTACTATATTGTAAGGGATGACAGGGAGACTGACGAGACATTCATTTTGGATGGAGATTTCCTTACTATCTACGGACAACTGTTCGGAAACTGTAAGGTTCCGGCGAATCTGGTTGAAACCAGACCGACCGTTCCGGCAGTCTCCATGTTGTACTGCGATCTGTCTGAGGAGTAGAGAAATCTGCGATTCTTTTCGGTTGACAGAACCTTGAACGGGACAAACTCCTGTGCTATAATTAGTCGATTGTGCGTAAAATTTGACATTTTAGAAGGAATCAGGTGACGGAATGAAGGCATTCTTAATTTTGGAAGACGGTACAATTTTTGAAGGAACGCATATTGGTGCGTGTAAAGAAGTTATCAGTGAAATTGTATTTAACACTTCGATGGCGGGATATCTGGAAGTGCTGACCGATCCCTCCTATGCGGGGCAGGCGGTATGTATGACCTATCCGCTTATCGGTAATTACGGTGTCTGCCGGGAAGACATGGAATCCCGCAGGGCATGGCCGGACGGATTCATTGTCAGGGAACTTTCACGCATTCCCAGTAATTTCAGGTGTGACATAACGATACAGGAGTTTTTGGAAGAAAACGGTGTGCCCGGAATTGCAGGAATCGATACGAGAGCGCTGGTTAAGATTCTCCGTGAAAAAGGAACTATGAACGGTATGATTACGACCAACGAAGATTATCGGTTGGATGAGATACTTCCGAAGTTAAAGGCATACACGACCGGCAAAGTGGTGGAGCTTGTGACCTGCAAAGAGAAATATACGCTTGCGGCTGCAAAAGAATTATCGGATAACGGTCCGGTATCCGGCAGCTCACAGTTTAAGCCAGATGAGTATGAGAGAGGCATCCGGGAGAAGAAGCCGAGTATGGTTCGTGTGTTAAACGGGCAGGGCTTGAAGGTGGCGCTGCTTGATTTAGGGGCAAAAGACAATATCGCGAAATCTCTCGCTGCAAGGGGCTGTGAAGTGACTGTCTATCCGGCAGGTACCAAGGCGGAGGAAATCATCGCAGCAAAACCGGACGGCATTATGCTCAGCAACGGACCGGGAGATCCGAAGGAATGCACGGAAGTGATTGCCGAGATTAAGAAGCTGTACGATACGGACATTACAATCTTTGCGATATGCCTCGGACATCAGTTGATGGCGCTTGCCACAGGTGCGGACACTTTTAAAATGAAATACGGACATAGAGGCGGCAATCATCCGGTGAAGGACTTGGAGACCGGCAGAGTCTATATTTCTTCCCAGAATCATGGGTATGTCGTGGATACGGATAAGCTGGACCCTCAGGTTGCAGTTCCTGCATTTATCAATGTCAATGACGGGACCAATGAAGGACTGTCCTATACGGGCAAAAATATTTTTACGGTGCAGTTCCATCCGGAGGCATGTCCGGGACCGCAGGATTCCGGAGATTTGTTTGACCGGTTTATCGAGATGATGGGGAGGAAGAAAAATGCCTAAGAATCCGAATGTAAAGAGAGTACTGGTGATAGGGTCGGGTCCGATTGTCATCGGGCAGGCAGCAGAGTTTGACTATGCGGGCACGCAGGCATGCCGTTCTTTGAAAGAAGAAGGCATGGAGGTTATCTTGGTAAACTCCAACCCGGCGACAATTATGACCGACGGAGATATCGCGGATAAAGTATATATTGAACCGTTGACGACTAAGGTATTGGAGCAGATTATCATCAAGGAAAAGCCGGACAGTCTTTTGCCGAATATGGGCGGACAAGCTGGTTTAAATCTTGGTATGGAGTTGGACGAATCAGGATTTCTGGCGGCTCACGGCGTAGCCTTGCTTGGGACGACGGCGAAGACAATCAAGAAGGCGGAAGACCGTCTGGAATTTAAGGAGACAATGGAGAAAATCGGAGAACCTTGTGCCCCGTCTCTTGTTGTGGAGAATATTGAGGACGGCGTTGCGTTTGCGAATAAAATCGGTTATCCGGTGGTGCTTCGCCCGGCTTATACGCTGGGTGGTTCCGGCGGCGGTATCGCGCATAATCAGGTGGAACTGGAAGAGATTCTGGCGAACGGACTTCGACTTTCCCGTGTGGGGCAGGTCCTTGTGGAACGTTGCATTGCGGGATGGAAAGAAATTGAGTATGAGGTAATGCGTGATAGTGCTGGCAATTGTATCACCGTATGTAATATGGAAAATATTGACCCGGTAGGTGTACACACAGGTGACAGTATCGTGGTGGCACCCTCACAGACTCTGGGTGATAAAGAGTACCAGATGCTCAGAAGTTCGGCGCTCAACATCATTAACGAACTGGGCATTACGGGCGGCTGTAACGTACAGTTTGCGCTGCATCCTACCAGCTTCGAGTATTGTGTCATTGAAGTAAATCCGCGTGTGAGCCGTTCTTCCGCGCTTGCAAGTAAAGCGACGGGATATCCCATAGCAAAGGTTGCAGCGAAGATTGCACTTGGCTATACGCTAGACGAGATTAAGAACGCCATCACCGGCAAGACGTATGCCAGCTTTGAGCCGACGCTTGATTACTGTGTGGTGAAGATTCCGAGACTTCCTTTTGATAAATTTATTACGGCAAAACGTACACTCACCACGCAGATGAAGGCGACCGGTGAGGTTATGAGTATCGGCAACAACTTTGAAGGAGCGTTGATGAAGGCAATCCGCTCGCTGGAACAGCATGTAGACTGTCTGCGCAGCTACGACTTTTCAGAACTTAATGCGGAAGAGTTGAAAGAGCGCATGAAAATAGTGGATGACCAGAGAATCTATATCATTGCGGAGGCAATCCGTAAAGGAATGGATTATGATACGATTCATGACATTACTATGGTAGATTACTGGTTTATTGATAAGATTGCCATATTGACGGAAATGGAAGCGGCACTGGAGAAAGGTCCGTTGACGGTGGAACTTTTGCGGGAAGCAAAGAGAATCGAATTCCCCGACAATGTGATTGCCAGACTGACCGGCAGAACAGAAGAAGAGATTAAGAAAATGCGCTACGATAACGGCATTGTAGCGGCATTTAAGATGGTAGATACATGTGCGGCAGAGTTTGCGGCGAGTACCCCCTATTACTATTCAGTGTTCGGCTCTGAGACGGAAGTCGTCACGACACACCCAAAGAAAAAGGTATTGGTGCTTGGTTCCGGACCTATCCGTATCGGGCAGGGAATTGAGTTTGACTACTGTTCTGTGCACGCTACTTGGGCTTTTGCAAAAGAAGGATATGAGACGATTATCATTAATAACAATCCGGAGACGGTGAGTACCGATTTTGATATCGCGGATAAGCTTTATTTTGAGCCGCTGACGCCGGAGGATGTGGAGAATATTGTCAATGTGGAAAAGCCCGACGGCGCGGTGGTACAGTTCGGCGGGCAGACGGCAATCAAGCTGACCGAGAGCCTGATGAAGATGGGTGTGCCGATTCTGGGAACGAAAGCGGAAGATGTGGATGCCGCGGAGGATAGAGAGCTTTTTGATAAGATTCTGGAAGAGACTCAGATTCCGAGGGCTGCCGGTGGTACGGTATATACGGCAGAGGAGGCAAAGGCGGTAGCAAACCGGTTAGGTTATCCGGTGCTGGTGCGTCCTTCTTATGTGCTTGGAGGTCAGGGAATGCAGATTGCATTGTCGGATCAGGAAATCGAAGAATTTATGGCAGTTATCAACCGCTATGAGCAGGATCATCCGATTCTGGTAGATAAATATCTGCAGGGAAAAGAGCTTGAGGTGGACGCTGTGTGCGACGGCACGGATATTCTGATTCCGGGTATCATGGAGCACATCGAGCGGACAGGCGTTCATTCGGGTGATAGTATTTCCGTGTATCCGGCGCCGACGGTCAGCGATAAGGTAAAGGAAACCATCGCTGAATATTCAAGAAGACTGGCAAAGGCACTTCATGTTATCGGACTGATTAATATTCAGTTTATTGCCATGGGTGATGCGGTGTATGTGATTGAGGTGAACCCTCGGTCGTCTCGTACGGTGCCGTATATCAGTAAGGTGACAGGTATTCCGATAGTCGATTTGGCAACAGAGGTGATTATCGGTAAGAAAATCCGTGATTTGGGTTACGAGCCGGGGTTGCAGCCAGCGGCGGATTACTATGCCGTTAAGATGCCGGTATTTTCTTTTGAAAAGATCCGCGGTGCGGAAATCAGTTTAGGACCGGAAATGAAGTCTACCGGAGAATGTCTCGGCATTGCGAAGACTTTTAACGAAGCACTCTACAAAGCATTCCTCGGTGCGGGTATCAACTTGCCGAAGCATAAGCAGATGATTATTACTGTCAAGGATGCGGATAAAGGCGAAGCCATTGAAGTAGCACGCCGTTTCGAGAAACTGGGATATATCATCTATGCAACGAGAAGCACGGCAGCGTCGTTAAATGATGCCGGAGTCAAGGCGAGAAAAGTCAATAAGATTCAACAGGAATCTCCGACTGTCATGGATTTGATCTTGGGGCATAGGATTGACCTTGTGATTGATACGCCCACACAGGGACGTGATAAGAGCAGAGACGGTTTCTTGATCCGCAGGACGGCTATCGAGACCGGGGTCAACTGTATCACGGCGATGGATACCGCGACGGCGCTTGTCTCCAGTCTGGAAAATGCGGCGTCTGAGGGTGAGATGACGTTGATTGATGTTGCAAGCATAGGCAGACGCGGGAAGTAGACATAGTGTAATGTTTTTTGACGGAGCGGATGAAAACGGTACAAGCATGAACAGAAATTATCAGAAAGAACTAGATAAACTTATAGAGAGAATCGGCGCGGAGAATAAGGGTGCGCCGACTCTTTTTCTGCACAGCTGTTGTGCGCCCTGCAGCAGTTATGTGCTGGAATATCTGCGCAAATATTTTCGGATTACGGTATTTTATTATAATCCGAACATTACCGAAGATGAGGAATATCACAAAAGGGTGGCGGAGCAGAAGCGGTTGATTTCGTCATATAATAAGAATCTGCAAAAGGATTATTTCATTGAAGTCATCGAAGGAGACTATGAACCGGAGCATTTCTTCAATATTGCCAAAGGTTTGGAGCAGTGTCCGGAGGGCGGCGAACGATGTTTTGCCTGCTATACGCTTAGGCTTAACGAGACAGCAAAGCGTGCGAAGGCGGGTAATTATGACTATTTTACGACCACACTGTCCATCAGTCCTCTCAAGAATGCCGCAAAGCTGAATGAAATCGGAGAACGGCTTGCGAAAGAGTATGATATTCCGTGGCTTCCTTCAGATTTTAAGAAAAAGGACGGCTATAAGCGGTCGATTGAGTTGTCGAGAGAATATGATTTATATAGACAGGATTATTGCGGCTGTGTGTATTCGCGCAGACAATAAAAACGGGGCTGAAATTCCGTCTGACATTGATAGCAGGCGAAATCTCCTTGACGCGATATTTTACCTGATGATATATTGTAAAAAGCAACAGGCTGGAATAGTTGATATATACAGAAAGGCACGGAAAGAACAATGCAGAAAATATTAGATTTGATTTCGGAAGAAATACAGAAAGCATTTGAGGAAGCAGGATATGACGCGGAGCTTGGAAAGGTTACGTTATCTAACCGCCCGGACTTATGTGAATACCAGTGTAATGGCGCTATGGCAGGGGCTAAGAAGTACCACAAAGCGCCGCTTATGATTGCGCAGGAAGTTGCGGAGAGGCTTACAACAAGCGATGTGCTTTCGGAAGTGACAGCCGCTGCGCCGGGATTTTTGAATATGAAAGTGAAAGAAGAGTTTGTCAGGGATTACTTGCGCCAGATGAGTTTGGCAGATAAGTTCGGTCTGGAGATGCCGGGGCAGGCGAAAAAGATTATTATTGACTACGGCGGTCCCAATGTGGCAAAACCGCTTCATGTGGGGCATCTGCGCTCAGCTATTATCGGGGAGAGCATCAAACGAATCTGCCGTTATGCCGGACATGATATCATCGGTGATATTCATTTAGGCGACTGGGGGCTCCAGATGGGACTGATCATCACGGAGCTTCATAAGAGACAGCCGGATTTGATTTATTTCGATGATTCCTATGAGGGGGAATATCCGAAGGAAGCTCCTTTTACCATATCGGAGCTGGAAGAAATCTATCCTACGGCGAGTGCGAAATCAAAAGAAGACGAGACGTACAAAGCCGATGCGATGGAGGCTACTTATAAACTGCAGAGCGGTGTCCGCGGTTACCGGGCGCTGTGGAATCACATCATTAGTGTGTCCGTGACAGACTTGAAGAAGAACTATGAGAACTTGAACGTGGAGTTCGATCTCTGGAAAGGCGAGTCCGATGTGCATGATATCATTCCCGGCATGGTGGAAGATATGAAGAAAGGCGGCTACGCATACGAGAGCGACGGCGCTCTTGTGGTGGATGTGAAAGAAGAGACGGACACGAAAGAAGTACCGCCTTGCATGATCTTGAAATCAGACGGCGCATCCTTATATAACACCACTGATTTGGCGACTATCATGGACCGTATGGAGCATTATCATCCGGATAAGATGATTTATCTGACGGATAAGCGGCAGGAGCTTTATTTTGAACAGGTATTCCGCTGTGCAAGAAAGACCGGTTTGGTCAATAAGGATACGGAACTTGTGCACATTGGGTTCGGCACCATGAACGGTAAGGACGGAAAGCCTTTTAAGACAAGAGAAGGCGGAGTCATGCGTCTGGAGAATCTGATTCGTGAAATCAATGAAGAGATGATTCGCAAGATTCGGGAGAATGCCGAGACGAAGGGATATGAGATAGATGAAAAGGAAGCGGAAGAGACGGCGAAAGTCGTAGGACTGGCGGCAATCAAGTATGGCGATTTGTCGAATCAGGCTTCCAAAGACTATATATTTGACATGGACAGATTTACCTCCTTCGAGGGAGATACCGGTCCGTATATTCTCTATACGATTGTACGGATTAAGTCAATTTTGAGTAAGTATACAGAAATGGGCGGTAAATTGACTGGTACGGTCATTGAATCGGCAGTTAATGATTCCGAGAAGAGCTTGATGCTTGAAGTGGCAAAGTTTAACGCCATGATGGAAGGAGCGTATGAGGAGATTGCACCTCATAGGATATGCGCTTATATCTATGATTTGGCGAATGCGTTTAACCACTTCTATCATGAGACGAAGATTCTCACCGAGGAGGATGCGCAGAAGAAATCCGGTTGGATTGCACTGCTCATATTGACTAGAGATATTTTGGAAACCTGCATTGACTTACTTGGTTTTTCAGCGCCTGAGAGGATGTAGCGAAAGGAATCATATAGTGGCGGAACGTTTTTTCGAGAGAACCGGGAGAACGCTCCGTTTATTTTTTTGCAAAAATGAACCGATTTCGTATATGATGGCTCTTATAATCAGGTGCACCGAAAAGATGAGGAGAGAAGAAGTTTTGAAAGAAGAAGTTCTAAAGGAAGAAATTCTTGTGGCGCAGTTGAAAGAAGGCAGTAAGGAAGCTTTTGACGAACTGTACGAGAAATACAAGAATATGGCAATCCATACGGCATATCTGATCACAGGCAATCCGGCGGACAGTGAAGACATTACGCAGGAAACATTCGTAAAAGTCTGGCTTCATATTCGCGAGCTCAAAAATGACAGTGGGTTTAAGCCGTGGATGATGCAGATTCTTGTGAGAACAGCCTACCGTGTCGGAAGGAAGCGTAAACGCGAGATTCCGGATGAAGAGGCGATAGAAAGAACGGAAAACCGGACAAACCCTTCTCTGCTCGACAAGGCAATACAACTGGAAGAAGCTGAGATGATTACGGCGGCAGTTAAGGCGCTTCCCATAAAACTGAAAACAGTGGTCGTGTTATATTATTATGACTCTTTGACCGTAAAAGAAATTGCGGGAATGCTGGGAGTGATGGAAGGAACGGTGAAGTCCAGACTGCATACCGCAAGACGACGGCTACAACTAAATTTGAAAGAGAAAATAGAGTAAACCCGACAGAGCCCAAATGCGGAAGGAGGAGTTATATGCGTGCGGAAGAGGATTTTAGCAGTCGTATCAGAACTGCCTTACAGAAGGAATGCAGCAATATTTCAGCTTCGGAAGGATTGAAATCCAGAATCGATGAGACAATCTGCAAAAAACAGGAGGAAAATTCTATGAAGCATCTGAGTGCGAAAAAGATTTGTATCAGTGTTGCGGCGGCATGTCTGCTTGTGTCCGGCATCACTGTATTTGCCGGCGGAGCATCTTACTTTGTAAGTAGCAGTGGCATGGAGCCGGAGTATACGGATTATCAGGAGATGTCAAAGGTTGAAAAGGAGCTGGGATACGCGGTTGACAGCGTGGAGCGTTTTGCCAACGGTTATGTTTTCGACGGCGTAAGCGTTGAAAGCATTGATGCTTATACCCAAGAAACCGGTAAAACCTACAGTATTCCGGCTTTATATGTCAGATATCGGAAGGACGGTAATCTGATAGAGCTGAATGCGAATAAGAAGGTAGAAAACGGTATGGATGGTACGGAAGTCAAGCAGCCGGACGCTGTAAGGACATGTGGCGATACTACCTTGCGTTATGATGAATATACGGATAAAATTGTTCCGGCTTCCTATGAATTGACACAAGAGGATATGATTAACGAGCAGAGAGATGATTACAATATCGTTTATATGTCGGTTGCAGTGACACAGGAGGAAGCAGACGGAACAAAATCCGAACAGATTATTACGGATGGAGAAAATGCAGAGGTGACAGATACGGATGAAGTAAAACAAGGCAGCTATGTTATTTCAGAAGACGGAACCGTTACCGTAACCACCCATGATATGCAGAATAATGAACAGTATGTGATTACAGACGAATTCGATATTTGCATCCGTCAGCGGATGGTGGTGAGCTGGGAAAAAGACGGCATAGCTTATCAATTAACGGGGAATGACCTTGGTATGAGCGCAGAGGAAATGTTAGATATGGCGGAGGAAATTTTGAAGGCTGAATAGCAAAGTCAAAATTTTTACAAGTTTTTCATGAAACTACTTGACAAGCAGTCGTAATAAATTGTATACTAGCAAAGCGGGTTGCATAAGTGACCCGCACATAAACGGGGTCTTAGCTCAGCTGGGAGAGCATCTGCCTTACAAGCAGAGGGTCATAGGTT
>CAMWQW010000011.1 GCA_947176505.1 uncultured Lachnospiraceae bacterium
CTCACGGGCTTTCGCGTTCCGCTTCCCCGCGCTGCCCGCTCGCCTCCGCTTCGCTCCTTCTCGCTCACGGGCTTTCGCCCTATCATCCTATAATCTGTCAAAATCGACTGCAAGCAGTCATTTTGCCATCTCATAGTCTGGCAGCGCTCAATGCTTACGTGAACATTATATCCCATTTTTATTGTCTCCACAACTAATTATTCTTGTGCGGACTGCAAATTGATTGTTATTTGTCTTCTGTTTCCTGCACGATTTTACGAAGCTCTTTTTCTTGTTTGTTCCTAATCCTCAGCTCTTTAAAAAAAGTCGTCAGCATGTGTGTGCATTCTTCCGCAAGCACTCCCCTTGTAACCTGTACCTGATGATTAAATTCAGGCATCTCCAAAATGTTCAAAATAGAACCGCCGCAGCCCGCCTTAGGATTCATGCTTCCCATGACCACTTCCGTGACCCGCGCCTGTACGATAGCTCCCGCGCACATCTGACATGGTTCCAACGTTACATACAACGTACATCCTTCCAGCCGCCAGTCACCCATCTTCTTACTCGCTTTATTGATCGCAGTGATTTCGGCATGAGCAAGCGTATTCTTGTCAGTGTTTCGCCTGTTATATCCTCTGCCGATAATTTTATCCTGATAGACAATCACGCAGCCAATGGGCACTTCTCCAAGTTCGTATGCTTTTTTTGCCTGTTTCAGCGCCTCTTTCATATATCTCTCATCTTGTGTCATAGCCGTGCCATCTCCTAAAAATAAAAAGTTTTAAGAAAAATAGTGGACATTCGCCGCAATTCAACTTATAATCTTACTCGTACGGAGTTGTATCGAAGTGGTCATAACGGGGCGCACTCGAAATGCGTTAGCCCTCCGGGGCACGAGGGTTCGAATCCCTCCAACTCCGCTTTGAAGCCGAAGCATAGCTTCGGCTTTTATTTGTCAATTTTGTCACCTCATATACATTATATCGGTGCCCCGATAATAGGGCAATAAAAAGTTATTTCGCGATACTCTGCCTGTACATTCGTCATAAATTCTCATCAAGAAAATATCCCATCACCACTCCGACCCCAAAAACCGCCACCGTAAAAAGACCATATCTCAATACCAATATTATAATAAAATCCATAGTTTTCTCCTCCCTTTAAAATCTGCCCCTGCCGGATAGGCAGCAAAAAGAGACGCGAATCCGAAAATCCGTGTCTCTTTCATTAACACTATAGCTACAGCTCCTGCTGAGCAAGATCAATATCCCGCTGGCTCAATACATTGTCATTATAATAAACCATCCTGTATTTATTATTGTCGCTGTCAGATAAATGATACCCTATGCCCACAACATCAAAAATCAGTTGATAGTCTGTATCACCTATCTTGATTGTAAAATTACTTTGGTCAACTGCAACCCCGTCGATTATGCTATGCTCCGTGACTTTCACCTTTGCTCTCATAGGCGTATTCGTATAAATATGTATTACCTCAACCGCCTCAGCCTGTTGTCCGTTTTGCAGTTTCGTCAGTTCCGCCTGAGTTAACGCATAGATTCTGAAAAACAAGCTCGCACTCTCTCTTTTTTTCCTTCGATTTCCTCGAGATATATGAAACAGGTAGCTCCCTCCTCGCTTAATCGGTGAAACAAGACTGTTCAATCCCTGCGCTTCCATTTCGTTTAACACCATTTTTAGAGCTTCCGCGTCAACATCATTTGCCACACTGTACGCCATCATCGCCGAATTACTGTCAATACGAGTTCCCGATTCCACATAAATATTTTGATAAAATGTTAAGTTTGTCGGCGGTGTATTTAAATCCAGATTGCACATCGCCAATGCCTGTAATTGTATTTGTACCATAATTTTACTCTCCTTTTTATCCTTTATTTGTTGTCCTGTTTTCTGCCAACGGCAGTATTGTTTCTTTCGTCCGATAGTTTTCATTCTTCTGATAACTTGTAAACCGTCAATCTGTTTCTGCCATCGACATATTCATACTCTACTTTGTCCATTCTCTTCTTTACCATATAAATGCCAAGACCTCCCTCCCTTCTTCTGCCAAGCATCTGTGTCACGTCGGGGTCCGGTCTCTTCAGCGGGTCATAGGGAATGCCGTCGTCCTCGAAATACAAAATTATTTTCTGTCCTATGATTGTGCCGTTTTCTTCCTTATCATTGATACTGATTCCCAGCTTCACTTCCGTTGCACCACTGTAATAACATATATTGGAAAAAATCTCATCCACTGTCACATGAATCTTAACCGCCGTCTTAACAGATACATCCCTTTCTTCTAACGCAGACTCCACAAAGTCAATAAAGTCCTGCATATTTTCCATAACGGGAATTCCGGTCTTTTCCTCAAACCCTCCGCCTCTCCATGTAACCGCCAGCATGGTGATATCATCGAATTGAGGCTCTTCCTGACAAAAATCGTCCACAGCTTTCCACAACACGGCAAGAAGTTCTCTCGGCGACATATTTCCCGCTTCTTTGACTGTTTTCTTCAATCGCTCCTCTCCGTACATATTCTGCTGTGAATCGTTTGCTTCCGTCACACCGTCGGTATAAAGAAGCAGCATATCGCCTTTGCCCAGTTTAAGCTTCCCTTGTCTGTAGGTGGTATCTTCCATTCCCGCCAGCATCATACCGCTAAATGTTGTATCATATTCGCTTTCTCCGCTCTTCCTGATCACAAGCGGTCTGCAATGCCCGGCATTCACGAAGTCCACCTCACCATTTGCAATGTTTAGCACCCCGATCCACGCAGTGACGAACATCCCGTCTTTATTGTTATCACATAGGCTTCTGTTGACTTCCTCCACCGCCCGCGACAATTCACGTTCTTTTCTTCCAAGTCTCATCAACCTGCTGCGGATCATCATTCGTGACACTACCATAAAAAGCGCTGCTGGAACTCCTTTACCGGACACATCTGCTATGACAAGCGCCAGACGTTCCTCGTCCAGCAGAAAGAAGTCATAGAAATCTCCGCCTACACCTTTCGCCGCTATCATAGACGCCGCAAGCACAAAATCTTCTCTGTTTGTAAACATCCTTTCAGCGTCAGGGAGCATATCCGCCTGCAGTCCGGACGCCACTTGAATCTCTGTTCGGATACGCTCCTTTTCCGTCGTGACGTAAGAAAGATTCTCTACATATTCCTCGATCTGGTCTATCATGTCATTAAATGCTTCGCCCAAATCCTCTATCTCATCCCCGGTCTTTACACTGATTCTCTGTCCGAAATCACTTCCGTCCCAACTCAGCACCTCTTCCGTAAGACTGCATATCGGTTCCGTCAGTTTCATGGAAAACATTGTTCCGGATATGCATACAAGCAGTGTGACACACACAAGCGCCACAACAAATGCCAGCATTACACCCCGAATTGCTTCATCCTGTTTATCATCCAGCTCATCCGACAATGCCAGTATCGCTGACTGGCTTTCCTTTGCCGGCGCAATGACCTTCTCCTCCTCAAGCACCGTGACAAGGCTCCATCCCAGATGCTTGAGCGGTGCATAGGCAAGATAAACCTCCCTGCCGTCCAATGTCAGCTCCACAGAGTCGGTGTCTCCGGAAACCATACCTGCTGCCGCCTGTGCCAGCATCATGTTACTGCTTTCCCTAAGGTCTACAATCTGTTCGGCGTATGCCGCAGTCTCTCCATCCGGTTCACCCGACACAATCACCTGTCCGTCTTCATTGACCAGAAAGGCATAACCGCCCTCCCCGATATCTATCCCCAGCACCGCGTTATTAATTGTCTCCAGATAAGAACCGACTCCCGCGACTGCTACTACCTTTTCACCACGATATACCGGACTTGCGCACACAATACAGTCGCCACCTCCGTGGACATCTCTGATCACATCCGTATAGACCACCTGTCCGCTCCCTATTTCTTTGGCTCGCTTATACCATTGCCTGTCCTGCGCCTCAAAAAGCAGTTGGCGATTGCGGTCTGCATTTGCATCCGTGGTATTATACTTACTGTAAGGAATATAGTCTGCTTGAATCATCCAGCCGCTCTCTGTGGCGATGTAAGCTGAAGATACCATGCTGTTGTTGGCGTTGTACTGCACAAGCATGTCCTGTAAATTGCCAAGCTTCAGCACTTCCTCCGTATACATCGGTATACCGGTCTCCGGATCCACCGTGTCTTTTAGCTTTTCCGACCATATAAGCTGCGCCGCAAGTTGATTGGACTCCGGAATCGGAAGGGCTACTTTTCTGTCCGGGTACTGCTCCGGCTGTTCATAGATATCCCTTGCCTGTGCCGCGATACTCAGCACATATGTCTCCACTGCGGCAAACTTTTCTTCGATTACCGCTGCCTTTTGTACGGTAATTCTTCGCAGATTGTCTACTGCCAAATCCTCCAGCGCCTCCTCGGCATCATTCGCAGCGCTCTCGCCCAATTCTTTACCGCTGTCCGCAGAAATCCGTTTCATTGACCATAGACTGTAGGCGCTGATTGTTCCTGCAACCAGCATGGCGGTTGACACCATCAGCAGTAGCAGTCTGTTTATCTTATCACCTATCTTTTTCTTGCCCGCCATGCGTGTTTACCTTTCCTTTCACCACCCTCTTTCCATTCTCATTCCACACTTCCAGAAATTCCAGAAAGCCGGTAATATATAAGGTATCTTTCACTTCTTCATTGACATTGCATAGAACTAATTTACCTTTTTGGCTCCCCATTGTTTTATATGTACCAAGCAGCACGCGCAGCCCTGCGGACGAAATATACACCACATCCTTAAAGTCCAGTGTCAGCTCTGTCAGACCTTCTATCCTTTCTAATACAAACCGTTCTAATTCCGGCGCTGTAGACGCATCGATGCGTCCGCTGACATACAATGTCAGCTTTTCGTTTCCATTTTTCTCTTCAATCGTCATAATCCCTGCCCCTTCTCGTCGCCTGCCCATGCCGGTTTCCTCGTAAATCCCACATGATAAGAAACTTTTTCCATAGTCAGTTCGTGCTCTCCGACCTGATAGCGTCCTATGGAAACGTCTTTTGCTATGATGGTGCCTCTGGGATAATCGTTCAGGCAGCGGTTTAACAAGTTCATCTGGGCTTCTTTATCCCGATCCGACAGCGGCATATTAGGGTTCACGCTGCCAATCGTCACTAATTTCACGTAGTGGAAATCCGACAATTCTACTTTCTTCTGGCTCATCTCATATACCCTCTTTCTGAGAAGACAGTCCGCAAGGGACTGCCTTCATCATCTTCATGATTATGGCTTGTCCACTACTGCTGACCACTCTTATCAGGCAGTGCTCTGCCGGATATTGCATCGCTGTACTCTGATTTCTTGTTGATCAGTTCCGTCTCAATATCGCTTGCATTCTTCTGGTTTTTGACTGCAGTGTTCTGCGCTGCAAGCATCGCATCATACTGGGATTCTTCTTTCGCGTAGTCAACCGTACCTTCGATGGTTTCTTTCTTATTGTCGCCCTCTCCTTCCATCCCTTTCTTCAGACCTTTCAGTGCAAAGAGACTGGAAACATCCGTCGACTCGCTTCCGCTGTCGGCAATCAATTTCACATAATCCGATGCCTGCGTCTGGAAGTTACTCCATGACTGATTAATTTCTTCCAGATACTGCGTATAATTTGCCGTAGCTGTTTCCGCCGCCGCTTTCTCATCTTTCGCCTTCTTTAATGATTGTGTTTGCTCATCACTGGGACTTGCCACCTTTTCTAATTTCTTAATCTCCTCATCATACTGTGACGGGTCAGACTCCCTCAGTTTTCTGCTGAGCAATTCCCTGTAGCTGTTCAACTGAACATCCGCTACTTTTTTAAGGCGAATGATGCTTGCACTCACTCCGTCCTGTGCTGCGCTCAGTCGGCTTTCAATCTGGCTGATTTCCGCCCTAAGGCTTTTCAGTCGTTCTGCCTTCGCTTTTGCCTGTCCTGCTAAGTCCTGCCCGTTACCGTCCTTTATGTCGCTGCTTAACAGTTCAGGCGCCACATTTGCCGCCATCATATCCAATACTCTGGCGAGTCCTTCAGGAATACCGTGGTTGGTCGCACGGACATCCACATGATATTTCGCGGAATTATCTGAGCTTCTCGTGTTGGATTGATGGGAACTGACACTACCGGTAACATTGACTTTCACAATACCAAAATTCGCTGAACCGCTTACGGTCGCACTTAAATCCGTCGCCGACTCCTGTCTCTCACTCTGTTTCACTTCCATATCAAATAGAATATTCACTTCATCAATCTGAAGATTCGGAATCGGGACGATTGCAAGCATCGGCACGCTGACCTTCATTTCATCCAGCGTACTCGTACCGTCCTCATTGGGGGTACGTTTCTGATAACCGAACGCAACATTACGCACTTTACCCCCAGCATCAAATCCCACACGGTTGATAAAATCCGCCGTAGAATTAGCTAACAGCGTACTGGCATCCGCCGCCGCGCTCAAAGGTCCTCCGATTAGCTGATCCATCTGTAATCCTGCAAATTGTTCTGCTATTGCCATAATCTTATTCCTCTTTCCTTTCTGTTACTGTCTTAACAACATTGTTTTACTGTTTCATTTTTACTGCTGTCGCTTCACCGGCATGGTATAACCCTCATCCGGATAGTGGATACCGGTAACTGTAATACTATCCACATACAGAACTCTTTCCGGAATCCAAAACCCATTCCACGAATCCTGTCCATAGTCCCCATACTCTGTCATTAGCCGCAGATTCAATTCTCTGCGCAGTTTTTCGGTATAGTGGAGAATCACACGACCTTCTTGTTGCCGCTCATTCTCTTTACTTGTTGTTACTACCTTCGCACCATTGTTATTCATAATCTTTATCCAGCCCGTATTCAATCTCCCTGTTCATGATTCGCTCCTGATACTCCATAATGCGGTTTGCAATATTTGCCTGCGCCATCAAATACTTCTCCTTATCAAATCCCTTGACCGTATCTGCAAAAGCGCTCTTTCCAATCTGCTCCATCTGCTCCTGATCCGCAATCATATCCGAAATCTTCCGGTAGAGTCTCTTAAGTCTCTTAATCTTGTTCTTGAGTCCCGTAGTCTCCTGCCAGATTTCTTTCTGTTCATCACTTTCCAAGTTACCGTCTATCGCCACCGGTGTCGTATCCAGCTTCTTTGTAATCGGATTGGAACTAAACATATCTGTCAGACGCATGACTCCCTCTGTCGCAGGAAGCGAACTAATCCGCATCTTATAAGTCACACGCGGTAGGAAATCACTTTCCCGCTGTTCCGGCGAACATATCCGTCCACTGATGGAATACAGCCCCTGCTCTCCTTTCTCAGCTTTAATTTCTACATCGAAATCAATTTCTGCTTTATCCACATTCAGGTTTGTAATCGGTATGATGGATAGAAGCGGCACTTGTATCTGAAGATTATCTACGTTGTAGCCTTCATTGCTTTCCGGGCGTACTTGTTCGTATGCAAGATTAATATTATTTAATTGTACGGTTTCTTCTGTCCCCGTCCGCTTGATAGTTCCCATGTTCTTGATCGTCTCCACTACCCGGGCGCGAAGCTGCTCATTTGACAGCGCAAGTGCATGAAGCGGTGCATAGACGAGATCGTCTAAAGGTATAAATTCACTGTAATCGTACTTATGATCCTCCAATGACGGAATCTCCTTTCTCTACTCTCAGAACCGGACTTCTAACTCAAGAATAATTTTCTTTCCGCTTCCCGCCTGCGCTGCAAGCCTTCATTTACTTCTTCATTAACCAAAATGTATGAAAGCATCGCCTCTGCAACATCTGCTGCATCCCTGCCAGTCACCAAATCCCTCAATCTTCCGCTGCCGCGGTTGTAACAAAAGCTTGTCAGCGCATCAAACTGGTTCTGATTGACAGGGAAATTAATCACTTTTCTCTCGATGTATGTATTGACATACCCGGTATATTCTTTGAGATCTTCGTATAACATGGCTCGTGCCGCTTCCTGTGAAGGAAGCTTATCTCCCGGTTTAACGCCTCGTGTGTGACCATATCCAATCGTCCATACTCCTGCCGCACACTGATAAGCAGATAAGCGGCATCCCTCGAATTGCATAATCAATCTCACACCTTCCTCAGAGATATCCATCCGCAAAGGATTTACTTCTGCCTTAACTTCACCTCTATGCATTGCAATCTCAACATCGTGTCTGAATCCATCCATCGTGTAACCGCTTTGCAGTCCATTCCATAAATGAGACGGATCCTCATGCCCAGAAGCAATCTTTCTTGCGTGTCCTTCTTTATGGCTGATAATGACGCCTTCTTCGAGCGGATCCAGCCTATACTCCCGGCACAGAAAAGCAAACAATTCCACCGCTGTATCATAAGTCCGTTTGACAACCGCCATTGCGTCATTTCTGTCCAGACAATTAAAAGACGCGCCTTTGGTGTACTGAATGCCGGACGGTTCACACATTTCCACCCCGATGTGTGTGTTATTTGCCGCACCGCCGCAATGCCATCCTCTGTACTCCCACGGGAGTGTCTGGTACACCTTACCCGTGATGCCGTCTATAAAGGCATGCACGCATCTCTTTTTCTCCATCGGTTTGTTCCATTCCTTAACAAAAACCTCTGCGGATGGCTGATTGCAGCCAACGCTGTGCAGCATAAGACCTTGCACTGCGATTTTCTGTCCTGCCTTATAGCAGGAATTGTTTGTCAGAATACTCTGCACAATTTCCATTTGTTTCCCTCCTTTTCCGAAAAACCGATTTTGATGTCCGATTTTTCTCTGTGGAAACATAATACGATATTGTGTTAACACGATTTAACAACAACTCCACGATTTTATGGGCATTTCTCCATGACACATTACAGCCGTCCCTAATTCATTACCTCCTATTTACCTCTTTTATCAATGTTAAATTTGCTTTACATTCGTCGTTTATTTTTTCAAATCAGTACTTGACATACGAAACAAAATATCGTATTTTGTTAACCGCTAAAATTTCGTTAAGCCGGTGCTAATAATCTGTTTCCATTTCGTTTAGCTTACGCTAAGAAAGCCTCTTTCCTATTTTCCGAACCTTTGTCATTCCCTATAATAATGAAGAATTATGAATAGAAGCATAGGAAAAGAAGAAAGCGAGGAAAGTGTCTCATGAATATCGGAATGTTAATTATTTGCGTCGTAGGCGGTCTGACAGGTCTTATCAGCTCCGCATATCTGTTAGTCAGTATGCCCGTAATAATCGTATGGAAAATCTATCGCCGCATTCGTTTAGGATACTCACTGTATCAATAACAAAGCGAAAACACCCCATATATGACATAAAAAGAGCAAGCCACGGAGAACTATATCTCCCATGACTTGCTCTTAAATTATTTTCCATTCCTTTTACCAAACTAAACATATCTCAGCCTTCACCTTACGGCTACAGTCATATCAGTCCAATCATTTCCTATTCACAATTAATGAATATACAAAACATCCTCCCAGCGATACAAATACCATCCCTAATATGATAATTTCTACAATGCCCATTTCCTTGCCCTCCATTCTACTTATCAGACCTTACTTATGTTCATACCAGATTCCACCAAAAAAACCGATTACGACCAAAATGATTGAAATAACTGACCATACATCTATCTGCATTTTGATTTCCTCCTTCATACCGTATTACAAGCAAAATACTATCATGTCGTCAAATAATTTTACAGTTTATCACGCCTTCTTTAGCGTATATTTAGCGTTTTCTTGATGTTTTCTTATCTCTTTCTTAACACCTTTTTAGCACCGCCCACTGTTCCCCTTTTGCATAAAAAAAGGTATAATGTACGATACAGGAGACCCAAGCTTATGCCTTCAAATATGAAACAAATTTTCACTAAGAAAAACATTATAGTAACACTGTCCGGTCTCATCATTGCAACCGTTTTTGCATTTCTTTTCTCTTACTGTGTACCGGAAAATTCGGGCAATATTGCGCTAATCTATATTCTTGCGTTGATTGTCATCGTCCGATACACTGACGGCTATCTGCCGGGAGTCATTTCGTCTGTTGTTGCAGTTGTATGCGTAAACTTTCTGTTTACCTATCCTTATTACGAACTGAACTTTACCCTTTCCGGCTACCCTATCACGTTTCTAGAAATGCTCGGTGTTACTTTGCTTACAAGCACCATGACAGCCAGTATGAAGCAGCAGGCACAGATGATTGCCGAAAAGGATAAATTACTGTCAGAGACGGAGAAAGAAAAAATGCGTGCCAATCTGCTGCGCGCCATATCACACGATCTGCGCACACCGCTGACCGGAATCATTGGCGCAAGTTCCTCCTATCTGGACAACGACGTTCTGCTTTCTGACCAAGAAAAAATTGCCATTGTAACCCATATACGCGAGGATGCCGACTGGCTCCTGAATATGGTGGAAAATCTCCTCTCCGTAACCCGTATCCAAGATCAGACTTCTGCAGTCAAAAAGACCGACGAGTCTGTGGAAGAGATTGTCTCAGCCGCTATTAACCGCCTGAAAAAAAGGCTGCCGGAAGCCTCAGTCAACGTCTCCGTTCCTGACGAGCTTCTTATTCTTCCTATGGATGCCATTCTCATAGAGCAGGTTCTCATCAACCTATTGGAAAACGCCATCGTCCACTCTCAGAGCAGACAGCCGATTCTTTTTTATGTGGACGCTGATAACGAAAATGTCGCTTTCCATGTAAAAGATTACGGCATCGGTATTGACCCGGAGCGGCTAAAAAATATCTTTGACGGCAACTCTTATATCGGGAACAGTGAATCCGACTCCAATAAAGGAATGGGTATCGGATTATCTATATGCAAGACAATTATCACCGCGCACAACGGTACGATAAACGCCAAGAATCATGAGCAGGGTGCCGAGTTCTATTTTACCCTGCCTAAAGGAGACTGAGCCGGCACAGGGAAACATTCCAAAGACTGGAGGATTCATGCATTGAACTTAAAACATGATATTTTGCTGATAGAAGACGAGAAAAACATTTGCAATTTCATTGCAACTACACTGCGCACACAGGATTATAAGGTGAGCTTCGCAAGTGATGCAGCAAACGGTCTGTCGCTTGCCGCATCAGGATGCCCCGACTTAATCTTGCTAGACTTGGGGCTGCCGGATATGGACGGCATTGACGTGATACGCAGCATCCGGGAATGGAGCAACATTCCGATTATTGTCATTTCAGCCAGAACACAGGAAAAAGAAAAAGTGGAAGCATTGGACGCAGGTGCCGATGATTATATCACAAAGCCCTTCGGCACCTCCGAACTGATGGCAAGAATCCGCACCGCCCTACGCCGCTCTTCCATGAGCAGCGCTCCAATCTTAGGGCAAAACAGATATACTGCTAAGAATTTGATTATTGATTATGAAAAACATATCATTACAGTGGATGGCAATATTGTCCACTTTACGCAGATTGAATATAAGATATTAACTTTTCTGGCGCGCAACGCCGGTAAGGTAATCACATACGACACTTTAATCACCCATGTATGGGGTCCTTATGCCGACAGTAATAATCGCATTTTACGTGTCAATATGGCAAATATCCGCAGAAAGTTGGAACATAACCCTGCCGACCCGCAATATATTTTCACAGAAATCGGCATCGGCTACCGAATGATTGACAATGAAAACGCATGATACATTGACAAATGCGTAAAAAAACAGTATACTAATAAAACCGTGCAGCCGGGGCGTTAGCGGTGCCCTGTACCCACAATCCGCTCTAGTGGGGGTGATGCTTTATCGAGGGTGTACGCTTGTGTAGCTGCCCTTTATAAGTGGCGTTGAAGTTTGGGTCTTACGCAATGGAAATCCATGAACCGTGTCAGGGTGGGAACACAGCAGCACTAAGTGGAATCTTCCATGTGCCGTGAGGGTGCCTGGCGGAGTTAACTGTAAAGGTAACGTACATGGGCTAAGTTCGACATAAAGCGCACGGTTTTAATATTTTTCCTGTTAAGTATACAATCGTAAATTCAAGTAAATAATTGTAAATTATTCAAAGTATTTTGCGAAACTTACAATTCCACCTTCCTCAGATAATATCCGAATTCTCCGGCGCGCACATTGCCGCCCGGACATTCAAAAGCCTCAAATCCAAACATCAGCGCCACCATTTTTTCTCTCTCGTAAAACACTCCCGGTACACCAAGATAATAGTCCTGCTCTTTTCCTAAAATTACGTAGCGATAATTATAAAATCCGTGCAATAGAAAACTATTATTGACCAGATGCTGATATTTTGACTGTAAAATTACAAAGTCCTTCGGCTCCAATTTGACATAGACTCTCTCATCACCATATGGATGTATGTTTTCGTATGTATCTAAAATCTGTTCCCACTTGTCCTCTTTCAAATTATACTGCGGTATATTTTGTTGTGCACTCATTTTGTCATCCGATGTACGCGGCAACAACTCCTCCTTTATCAAAATCTTCTCCCTCTTATCCGGGCGTCTTACAAGATTTACTTCTCGTGCTGCTTCCGGCTCCTTTACAGGATTTCTTCCCTCTGACATACTTGATTCACTTACAATATTTACCTCCTTTGGCACACTCGGATTGCTTACAGGATTTACCTCCCTTGGCACATTTGGCTCGCTTACAGGATTTACCTTCCTTGGCACATCCGGTTCGCTTACAAGATTTACTTCCCTTAGCGCACCCGGTTCGCTTACAAGATTTACCTCCCTTGGCACATCCGGTTCGCTTACAGGATTTACTTCCCTTGGCACACTCGGCTCGCTTACAGAGCCTGACTCTCTTAACACACTCTCTCTGACTGCCGATTCTGTCTTTCCCTGTCCGCTCTCTTCGGAAGCAGTTCTGCTCCTGCCTTCCAGATAATACCCGCTAGGAAGCATGACCTTCAAGATAACTTTGTCTGCCGGTTTTGTCAAATTTTCTTCCCAGCTTCCTCTTCCTTCTCGAACTGCGATGCCATCAATTTCCTTCCATCCGTCACCGTCATAGACACGAATCGGAAACCTGCCGCTTATACTGTGAGGAATATTCTGTATTTTTAAATGCAGTCTTCCATCTCCTTCCCGATTCTCCACCTTTAAGAATCCGGCGCTTCCTATTCGGCTTTCTTCTTTGTACAATCCCATATATATAATTTCTTTGCTGTACACAAATTTGCCCTCCCTTCTAATTCAAATTTGTATCATGATTTCAAACGCACTGTATTTCTTTTATGCAAAGCCTTATACAAAGTATATATGCCGGATGGCAGCAAAAAATGCCGGATAGCTGTCATACAGATACTACCCGGCATAAAACATCTCTGATTTCATATGAAATGAAATCGTTCTGCTCAATTAATATTCCAATGAATCCAAATATTTCATATAATTAACGACCATCAAGGCAATTTTAAAAGTCAATGCATCCTCAAAAGTTCGAATATCCAATCCTGTACTCGCTTCCAGTTTCTCAATACGATACACAAGAGTGTTTCGATGCACAAACAATTGTCTTGATGTCTCGGACACGTTCAGATTGTTCTCAAAGAACTTATTAATCGTTGTCAATGTTTCCTCATCTAATCCGCTCGGTACATTTGATCCGAATATCTCATCAATAAAAATGCGGCACAGATTAATCGGCAGCTGATAAATTAAGCGTCCGATTCCAAGCGTATTGTATGCTGTCACTTTTTTCTCCGCATAGAAAATCTTACCGACATCCAGCGCCATTTTAGCTTCTTTATATGATTTGGAAACTTCTTTCAATTCTCCTACAATCGTGCCATATGCCACACGAACATTTAACATAGCTTCCATATTCATCATATCTACAATAGTGCTCGCGACTTGTTCCAGTCTGGTATAATCTTCATCCGGATCAAGCTCTTTAATCAGAATCACACTGCTCTCATCCACCGCCGTGATATAATCTCCGACTTGCGTGGAGAACATACCGTTTAGCAGCTCTGTCGCCGCAGATTCCTTCTCTCTGTCCTTATCCTTATCCGTTTCTATTAAGAATACCGCTCTGGGCGCTGTAGGTTCTATATGCAGCTTCTTGGCTCTATTATAGATATCCACAAGAAGCATGTTATCCAATAACAAATTCTGAAAAAAGTTATTACGGTCATATCTTTCCTTATAGGCAATAATCAACTGCTGCAATTGGCTGACCGCAATTTTACCTAATATATATGTGTCTTCACTGTTTCCCTTAGCATCAAGGATAAACAGTACCTCATCCTCATCCAAAACTTTCATCAAATGGTGTACACCAATCACCTGACTGTCCGCAGGTGAATTGACAAAGCCCGCAATAAGCGCAGGTGTAATTTCATCGGACTCAAAGGTTGTTGCAACAACTTTTCCCTCTAAATCCCATACGCTCAACTCAACTTTGGCAATGGCTTTCAGTTCTTCAATACTGCTTCTGATCACTTGACTTGAAATCATATATCAACCTCTCTTTGTCATCAAAAGTAAATAAAGGGGATGCCAAGGCATCCCCCTTATATCATTCTAATTAGTTAGTGATAGTATGCTCTGTTTCTTTGTCGAATACGTGAATCTTCTCAACGTCGAAAGCAAACTTAACTGTATCACCGGGTCTTGCTGTTGTACGGGAGTCTACTCTAGCTGTAATCGGGAACTCAGCAAGATCAAAGTATAAGTAAACTTCTGCACCAAGTAATTCATAAACCTTGATGGTGGACTCGAATACGCACTTAGCTGTCTCGATAAACATCTCGGAATCATATACATCTTCAGGACGGATACCGAATGTTACAGTCTTACCTGCATAACCGCCATCAATCAGTTTCTTGGACTTAGCAGGCGGTAACGGAATAGTCTGACCAGCCACCTTCAAGTTAGCTATGTCACCGTTTACTTCAACTACTGCATCTAAGAAGTTCATCTGCGGAGATCCCATGAATCCTGCAACAAACAGGTTCTGAGGTTTCTGATATAAGTTCTGAGGTGTATCTACCTGCTGAACAACACCGTCCTTCATAACGACGATTCTTGTACCCAGTGTCATAGCCTCTGTCTGGTCATGTGTTACATAGATGATTGTTGTGCCCAGTCTCTGATGTAATTTGGAGATCTCAACACGCATCTGTACACGAAGTTTTGCATCCAAGTTAGAAAGAGGCTCATCCATAAGGAATACCTTAGGGTTACGAACGATAGCACGACCCATAGCAACACGCTGTCTCTGACCACCGGACAAAGCCTTCGGTTTACGATCCAGAAGAGCTGTCAGATCAAGGATCTTAGCTGCCTCTTTAACCATCTTATCAATCTCATCCTTCGGAACTTTTCTTAACTTAAGTCCGAATGCCATATTATCATACACAGACATATGAGGATACAGAGCGTAGTTCTGGAATACCATCGCGATATCTCTATCTTTAGGTTCTACATCGTTTACGACTCTGTCACCAATCTTCAGCTCACCGGAAGAGATATCTTCCAAACCTGCGATCATACGCAGTGTTGTAGATTTACCACAACCTGAAGGACCTACGAAAATAATAAATTCCTGATCTGCGATTTCAAGATTGAAATCTTTTACTGCCTCAAAGCCGTTCGGATATACTTTGCAGACATTTTTTAAAGATAAACTTGCCATGATTGCCTCCTAATTTTTAATTTTTTGTTGTCATATGATTATTCATCAAATTTTGACTCTGAACATAGTATAACGGACTTTTTCTTCCTTTGCCATGCCATTATTTCACAAAGATTTCTCTCTCGATTGTAGAAATTGCTTACTTTCCTTTCTATTTTTCATCTTTGTAGACAACTTGACTAAGAATTTGCATTTTTCCTATGCATATTTAACAAAATTATTCGGTCTGTCGTTTAAAAAAATGTGTCGTCAAATCATGGGGTCGCGAACAGGAACTGTCTTGCACGCTAAAACTTTATAGCCGCTCTCCGTCACTGCGTCGATGATTTTCTGGTCATCTACCGTCTCATCCGCAGTCAAAGTCGCCTTGTTTTCCTCTAAGCTGACATCTACCTGCGTCACTCCTTCCACACCCTCCAGCGCTTTTAGCACATGCGCCTGACAATGTGCACACATCATTCCTTCAATATCCAGTGTTTTAACCATTTTATTTTCCTCCTTTTTCTCTATGGTTACTTGATTTATATTGCATTTATTGTTGTCGCCAACTTGATTGCTTTCATCAATTTTATCTCCTTCCACGCCTTCCGGTCCAGACCCCTTCTCAATAAATCCCGGCAGAGGAATTTCTGTTTTCTTTCTGTCTCTTTTATCCGACTGCACCGTAAAAAAGTTAAGACGCAGAGCATTCGTCACCACACAAAAACTCGATAAACTCATTGCCGCCGCAGCAAACATAGGATTGAGGGTCAATCCCGATAAAGGCACAAGAACTCCCGCTGCCAGCGGTATACCGACACAATTATAGAAAAATGCCCAGAACAGATTCTCGTGAATGTTCCTGAGTACCTGCCTCGAAAGTCTGATTGCAGCCGACACATCCGTCAGCTTAGATTTCATCAGAACAATATCGGCAGCTTCCAACGCTACATCTGCTCCGGCGCCTATGGCAATCCCCACATCCGCTCTCGTCAGTGCAGGGGCGTCATTAATACCGTCTCCGACCATGGCAACACGCCCATGTTCGCACAGTCTCCTGACTACCGCCTCCTTGTCATTCGGCAGAACATCCGACACAATTGACGTGAGTCCCACCTGTTTGCCGATTGCCTGTGCTGTCCGTCTGTTATCACCGGTAAGCATAACTACCTGTATTCCCATATTGCGCAGCTCGCTAATCGCCTGACGGCTGTCCTGCTTGACTACATCCGCTACTGCAATCAAACCAAGCAGCCTTCCCTCTGCCGCAAAATAAAGAGGTGTCTTACCTTCCATAGCCATCTGCTGCCCCGCTGTCTGCATAGACTCTGTCATCAGCTTCCGCTCAGCTAAAAGTGCGCTTTTGCCTCCTACCGCGTTACTGCCCGCCAATGTACCTTCCACACCCCAGCCCGGCAACGCATGGAAATTTTCAACTGGCTGTATTCGAATCTGTCGTTCCTCGGCAAATTCACAGATTGCTTTTGCAAGCGGATGTTCGCTTCTTGCTTCCAGCGCGGCGGCAGTCTGTATCAGTTCCTGCTCGGATATACCTTCTGCCGAGTGTAAGTCCGTAACTTTCGGCTTCCCTTCCGTTACGGTTCCGGTTTTATCCAGCACTACAAAGTCCATTTTACCTGCAAGTTCCAGCGCCGTGGCATTTTTAAACAAAATACCATGCCTTGCCCCCATGCCATTACCTACCATAATCGCCACCGGCGTGGCAAGTCCCAAGGAGCAGGGACAACTGATCACAAGTACACTAATGGCATATGACAATGCCTTTCCTACGTTTGCACCTGCCGCCAGCCAGACAATCCCCGTTATCGCTGCCAGCGTGATAACTACCGGCACGAACACTCCCGATACTTTATCGGCAATCTGGGCAATAGGCGCCTTGGTTGCCACAGCATTCTCTACCATATCTATAATCTGCTGCAAAGTAGTGTCTTTCCCTACCCGCACGGCTCTGCATGTAAGCGCGCCGTTCTGGTTCAGTGTCGCCGCGCTCACACGGTCGCCTGCATGTTTATCTATCGGAAGGCTTTCTCCTGTCAGTGCGGACTCATCTATGGCGCTCTCACCCTCCAGTACCTCTCCGTCTACCGGAATACTTTCTCCCGGTCTGACGACAAAAATATCTCCCGCCACGACTTCCCTCGCAGATATGGTAACCTCATTGCCCTCTCTTAGCACATGCGCCGTCTTAGGCGCCAGATCTATCAGGCTTTTAATGGCATTGGTCGTCTTGCCTTTGCTGTATGACTCCAACATTTTTCCCACGGTAATCAACGTCAAAATCATGGCAGCCGACTCAAAATACATATCATGCAGGCAGTGTAATGCCATCTCCTCATTATCCGCTCCCACATAGGAACCCATGCGGAACATGACTGCCGTACTGTACACAAATGCCGCGCTACTGCCAAGCGCCACCAGTGTATCCATATTAGGCGCTCGATGCAACAGACTTTGAAAACCACTGATAAAAAATTTCTGGTTCACCACCATTACCAACCCGGTTAATATCAATTGATACAGTGCAATCGCCCACGGATTGGAGGCAAACACCTCGGGAAGATACCATCCCCACATCAAATGCCCCATAGAAACATACATCAACGGTATCAAGAGACATAACGATACAATGAGTCTCTTCCTGATCTTGGGCGTCTCATGATCCTCCAGCGCATCTCTGTTGGTACCTGCGCTGTCTCCCGCACCTGCACTGTCTGCTCCTGCCGGGCTTGCCCCGTATCCCGCTGCCGCTATCGCATCGCATATTGTCTGCGGTGTTGCCGGCGCATCATATTCGACCGTCATGCTGTTCATCAACAGGTTGACGCTGACTTTACCAACTCCTTCAACACTTGCCGCCGCTTTTTCCACGTGCGCGCTACAGGCGGCACATGTCATACCGGTCACTTGAAATTTTTCGTTCTTCATACTGCCTATACCTTTCTTATATTCACAAAACTCACCTACTGCAAAGCCTACTCTCCGCAATGTCTGATATTATCCCGTATATTACTTCAACTTCTTAATTAGCTCCACCGCTTCTTCCATAATAGCTTCGTTGCCCTTCTTGACTTCTTCCACAACACATGTCTGCATATGGTCCTGCAGGATAATATATCCAAGACTTTGCAATGCGCTTTCCACGGCGCTGATTTGAATCAAAACATCCCCGCAATATCTGTTATCATCAATCATATTCTTAATCCCGTTGAGCTGTCCGATAATACGGTTAATACGGTTCTGAAGCTGCTTCTGCTCCTTCACGTCCCGCGGTGTATTTTTATGATGACAGCATGCGCATACGTCTTCTGTTCTCTCTTTGTCGCTCATGTTCTCGACCATACCTTTCCTTGAGTCCATCCATTGTTTTGTACTGTGAAATGTCTACCTGTTTATTTATTATCTTATTATTGCCTATTTTCTACATCACATATACAATATACCCTATAGGGGTATATTGTCAAGCACAATTATACCCCATATTCTTACAAAATCTTCCACAGTAATGCGGATTGTTTCCTATCCAATAAAAAGAGACGGCTATATTCTGCCGTCTCCCGTTCATTTTAATATTATAGATTAAGTTTACTATGACTCTTCGTCTTCTGTCTTAAGCTCCTCGCCTTCTGCAAGTCCCCATTCGTCACGATAGAATGCAAGCTGGTTCTTACCACGTTTCTTCGCCTTATATAATCCCTGATCCGCCGCTTTATACAGCGTCTCGAAATCATTACCTTCCTGAGGGAAGATTGCTACACCGATACTTGCCGTTGCGGCATATTTAACATACTCACCCGCTTGGAAATTCTTGAAGAAATGTTCAACCTTCTTTGCCTCCTTGCGAACAGCCTCCTTATCGGAAACCCCTTTTAGGAAAATCATAAATTCGTCGCCACCGATACGCCCGATAATATCGGTCGCACGGAAAATTGCACCAATCTGCTGACCCAATGAGCGAAGCACCTCATCACCAAAGGCATGTCCCATCGTATCGTTAATCTTCTTAAAATTATCAATATCCAATACAAAAAGCATCGATTGAGATTGCGGATTCTGCGTCATATAATCTTTAATCTTACGCTCTGTCGCCAGTTTATTAGTCAAACCTGTGAGCAAGTCAGTATCAGCCTTGTCCTCCAGCTCTTTTTTCTTCTCATTGTTACGTATCTTACTGACAATATTAATGGCTATTACCAAGCAGATAAATACGAAAATTGCAATAACGAGATAAGACAACATATCCTTCGTATTTTCCCATTGCAGACTGACCTGCTTGTCCACATAGCTCTGGCTGACTCCCAGAATAATTTCCCATCGGTTTTCACCGAACGGTATATATGCCAGCGTACAGTTCTCGCCTTGAACCGTCACCGCAGTTGTTCCGCGGGAACCATTATCCAAACGATTCTTAATGGTACGTGCTGCCTCTGCATTCTCCGGACGGATAGCTTCCAAAAGATTCCCGTCTTTAAGCAGTTTACTGTTGACAGCGCCTGCGGACCCCAGAATCTTACCTTCAGAATCCACTACTGTCAAGAATGAGCTGGAGTCAAAATCCGATTTGGACATCAGATTCTTGAATTTATCCATAGAATAGAACAAAAGTAGATAATGTGTGCCGCTCTCGCCTGCCACCCGTTCTACTACTATAATTGACTTTACTAAATCCGCATTCTCCACAGTGCCCGTCTCGGTATATATGTAAGATGAACCCTCAAATGCCTTAATTCTGGGGAAATACTCTTCGTTCCCGACATCAACCTGCTCACGGTTTCCGTCAACGCCTTGTCCGGAATTATCACAGAATATAATTCTGTCAGCATCTGCGCAGGAATCCAATATCTCCGCCATATCAGCCTCGGACTCTGCATCCCACGCTCCTTCTCTTTCCATAATAGCACGAACAGGAGCGGCAACTTTGCCAAGAATTTCAAGTTCATGCTTAAAATCTTCCCCATATCCTTGTGCCGATCTGATTAAATTCCTCGAAACTACTTCCGACGCATCTGAACTACTCTTGGTTGAGAAATTGATGAGCATGATAGCAACCGCGATCATCAATATAACTCCCGGAACAACCCACGACGCAATAACCGACTTATTCTGATTCTCCATTGACTTCCTCTTTTCCACATTCTATATTTAATGAAAAATCCAAATCTGAGGCTTCTTCCGTCTCAGGTTCAAATTTCTTAAATATCCCACTGTACAGCCATGCCGCCCCATAAGCCGGAACGGATATGCCAAACAAAAAAATAAACACATACGAATAAGTTGAAAAATAACCTATAACAAACGGTAAAATATAGAACACCGCCATTAAAATCGTCTTAGGAAGATTGGCAACCGCAAGAAGAGCGGCATTCTTAATCGTATTTTTAATCGTATTGTCAAATCGAGCAAGCAGCGGAAATACATACATTGTTATCATAAACAAAACAATAGCCACTGCTATAACCGTGATAACCAAGGGTTTCGGAAATACAACTCCGGAATAACTGAAAATAAACGCATCCCCAATAAAAACCAATATTACTAACAGCATCAAAATCCACAAGAGCGTAGCCTGCTTAAAGTTACGGGCAAATGACTTGAAAAATCCCTTAATCAGATATCCTTCCTCACCCCGTATCATCTTGAGCACTACATAGTGCATCGCTGTATAGGCAGCTCCAATTGTAATAATCGGTATGCAGCAAATTATCATCATAAGATTAAGAATCATCATGTCACCCACACGATTGAGAAACCGCATGACCGGACTATCCATGTCAAATAATCTTCCCATAATAGCATCACTCCCATATATGCATTTTCATTATATTACAAAAGTATACAAAAAAGCTACCTAATTCGCAAAAAATTTTACACTTCTTCTAAATTGCTTTCAAAATCATATCTTAAGCTTCTTGCTGATTAGTTCATACTGCATATTCAGCGTCTCATACATCTTTAATATTTCGGCAGACTCCGACCTGACATGCTGCATAATCCGATCATAGGATTTTACAAATGCAATCACAATTTGTTGTTTAAGACGCTTTCTTGATGCCTCCTCCGTCAGAATGCTGATTACTTTCTCCTTAGGCAGCAGCTGACGATAGCTTCGCTCGTTCACAAGTGCAGTAACAACGTCGGAAACCTGCAGTATCCTCTGCGGCAGATTCAACTGAAGATCTTTGAGCTTACGTGGATAACCGCTGCCGTCACACCTTTCATGATGAGCCAACGCAATATTGACCACTGCATTGTCCATTCTGTCTTTAAATGCCTTTGCCGCAATCTGCACATGCGTCCTAAGAAGCTTCATTTCCTCAGGAGTCAGCTTACGCGGCGCTTCGATAATCTCGCGCGGTATCGCCAGCATACCGATATCATGGAGCAATGCTCCATAATAAAGAATCTCTCTCTCCTGCTTCGGCAGCATCAGTAAATCCGCAAGATCCTCACAGACGCAGACCGTTGTAATGCTGTCCACCACCATCCCTCTGCTCCTGAATCCGAGACAGTACATCAGCATCTCCAGAAACTTCTTTTTATCCTCATTGGAAAAAATCATATATTCTACAATTTCATCCAGTTCCTTCTTATATTCTCCGCTCCCCAGTTTCTCAAAAACGGCATATCTCTCAGCGCACTGGTAGAAAAGACGCAAACCATCCGAAGATAATTTGCTCCCTGCCATCTTCTGAAACATATACATATCAAACTGGCTCCCCATGGACGTAGAATAAATATCCATTTTTTCCGCAATATTAATATAGGCGGCAAGATCCTTATAAGCATAATCCACCTTCTGGAGTTTCTCGTAGTCCATATGATGATACATAATTGCTTTGGATAAATCTTTCACCGGAGACAGATACTTGAAAAACAGATACCCATATATAGAATGAGCCATACTGTCTTTCGCTTCGTATCGCAGTATATCGTTGATTTTACCCGCTTCCGTCTTGTACGCACCGATATCATGCATTGTGGCAACCATGACCATATCCGCCAGCTCGAACTCTTCGTATCTGCCGCCTTCCCGCAGCATAAGATAGACCATATATGCCACTCTGGACCCATGTTCCATTGGTCTTGGATGAATCAGCTTTAAGATGTCTCGCATCAGAAGAAAAATATCTTTGCTCTTAATATATTCCATATGTAAAACCTCACATCTTATAAAATAAATTCCATTGGTGTATATATAATTCCGTCTTTCTTCTCTTCGGAACGTATATCTTTAAATCCCAATTTATGGTAAAACTCCACCCCATAAGGAGACGAATTGACCGTTACTTTGTATGCTCCTACTTCCGTAAGCAGATATTCTGTAAGATACTTAATCAAAGCCCGACCGATTCCTCGCCTGTGATACCTCTCGTCTACAAAAAGCAGCGAGATATGTGTCGAATTACGGAGCGTAATCATCCCGATTACTTTGCCGTGATCCAAAGCGACAAACAACTGATATGCTCCCATAACAAACATACGATGCAGCGTAGAATCCGTAATAAAATTCTGAAAATTCTTCACTCCTTCGGGAGTATATACATCCGCTTCAAACCGCAGAAAAGTCTTCCACGCCAACGCCATAGCGTCCTGCCATTCATCGCGATATGCACTTCTGATTTCATATGGCGTTTCCAACTTGCCTGCGGCTCCCTTACCTTAAACAGATTCTCTTATATTTTATCGTATTCCGAATCAATATACAACCTTTTACAAACTATTTCACTGCTTCCGCCCCTACTTTATTCACAAGCGGCAGTCCGTTCTCAAGAGCATATGCATTCTCCAACGTTACCGAAGCAATCGCCTGCATAGCCTCTTTTGTAAAGAAACCCATATGAGAAGTAATCAGAACATTCGGAAAAGTCATCAAACGTGCCAGATTTTCATCCCGCATAATCTCTCCGGACTTATCCTCATAAAAAATGCCCTCTTCTTCTTCATAAACATCAAGCCCCACACCTCCGAATTTTCCTTCCACCAATCCGTCAATCAGGGCATCCGTATCAATTAATGCGCCTCTCGACGTATTAACAAGATACACACCTTGCTTCATACGGCTTATCGTCTCAGAATTAACAATATGCTTTGTCTCGGATGTCAGCGGACAATGCAGCGAAATCAAATCGGCACTTGACATCAATTCATCCAAAGATACATACTCCACATCCAATTTCTGATTAGGATACAAATCATATGCAAGCACGCGCATTCCAAATCCGTTGCAGATACGTATCATCGCCTGCCCAATCTTTCCCGTACCGATAATCCCCGCTGTCTTCTGATAGAGATCCACGCCCATCAATCCATTCAGGCTCATGTTGAAGTCTCTTGTCCTGTTATATGCTTTATGCGTATATCGATTCACCGTCAATATCATACCCATGGCAAACTCGGCAACTGCCTCCGGCGAGTAACTCGGCACACGCAATATCAGTATTTTATCTTCCGCAGCCTTCACATCCACATGATTGAAACCCGCGCTGCGCAGCAGGATTGCTTTAACTTTCATCTCATAGAGCTGCTGTATCATCTGTTCATTGACATAATCGTTTACAAAAATACAGACCGCATCATATCCCCTCGCAAGCGAAACCGTCTCCTCCTGAAAAGCCATCTCATAGAAACGAATATCAAATCCGTATTCTTTTCCCATAGGTTCAAACCATATTTTATCATAAGGTTTCGTGCTAAAAAAAGCTATTTTCATCAAAAATGCCTCCTCTTTCCATATTATTCATAGTATGGTCCAAGAAGGCAAAAACATTCGTATCTGTTAAGAATTTTGCATTATTCGGCATTTCATTTCGTCGTCAAATTTTTAATAAAATTTTGTACCGACTGCTTAATACTCTCAAAAAAATTCTTGGCAGCACTCTCCACAACGCTCCCCACAGCTTTATTGATGGCTGTATTGGCTTCCTCCACTAATTCCGTACTGTACTTCTGATACATCTCTTTCGCCTGCTCCATAAAGTCTTCCGCCTCCACCTCTATGGAATCCAGCGTCTGCATAAATCCGACGATTCTTTTCTTGTTTTCCTCCGTCAATGTGATTCCCAGTTTATTTTCACTCTCGCTGATTGCTTGACGCACACTATTCTCATCTGACAACTCCACTTCTCCGGCTGCTATCATATCAATCAGACAGCCGACTATCGTTTCTTCGCCCTTGTCCGTATCGCTTCGCTCTTCCTGTCGAGCAGTAACAAATGCGATACAAGCTATACCCAGAAGAAATAATACGATCCACAGTCCCGTTCTTCTACGCTTCTTCCTCATACACTCCGTCTGCCTTTTGCCTCATTTTATCCTTCGGTCGTTCAACCGAAATACCGGCTCAAATCCTCTGCAATATCCAACGATAGATATCCCCGTAAACATCTTCTTTATCCACTTCATTTAACAGTTCATGTCTGTCTTTCGGATATAGTTTCATCTGCACATTCTCCATGCCTATCTCGCGAAACGACTGATAAACCTTCTCTACGCTCCTGCCGTAATTGCCTACAGGGTCGTCTGCTCCTGACAGAAAGAAGATCGGCAGATTTGCAGGCATCTTTTTTAACTTCTCCGTATCGTGAAGATTATAAATCAGCTTAAACAGTGTCTGGAATCCGTTAACTGTAAATATAAATCCGCATAGCGGATCGTCTATATACTTCCGGACATTATCTTCATTCCTTGACAGCCAGTCAAAAGACGTCTTCGGCGCTTCAATTTTCTTATTGTACACGCCAAACGCCGCCTTATCCACTAATTTGCTCACATGCTTCTCACCGCAGAACACTTTCTCGATTGCTGCCAAAGCGCGTGCACACATAAGTACAGGTTTCGACTGCATACCGGTTCCAACTATGAGCGCGCCATTTATCCCGCTGCCGTAACGCATCAGATAATTGCGGGTGATAAAAGAACCCATACTGTGACCTAAGATTATATACGGCACTCCCGGATACTTCTCCTGCATCATCTTCTTAAGTCTATGCTCATCCCGCACGAGAACCGTGGGTGCGTCTTCCTTACAGAAATATCCGTAAGGCTCCCCCGAATTCACGGATTTACCGTGTCCCAGATGATCGTCGCCTACAACCAAAATACCTTTCTGCGCCAAATAAGTCGCAAAGTCGTCGTATCTGTCTATATACTCAGACATACCATGTACAATCTGTAAGATGCACACCGGCTTTTCTGTCTCCGGAATCCATCTGATTGCATGAATCTTATGCTCTCCGTCTCTGGAATCAAAATAAAATTCTTCTTTATTGATCACGTCGCTGTCCTTTCCTGAATCCGCCTTCTTACCTTACAGAATCTTGAAAAATACGAATCGCTAACAGATTTCCGCGCCTGCAGGCATAGATTTCTCCGGTGTCATAAGCGCCAGTTTACCTTCCGCGTCTTCGGCGCATAACAACATACCTTCCGACATCATTCCCGCAATTTCTCTCGGTTGCAAATTGACAAGAACCATCACTTTCTTGCCAACCATCTCGTCAGCGCTGTAATGCTGTTTAATGCCCGACAATATCTGTCTTACTTCAGAACCAACGCGCACTTTAGAGCACAGCAGCTTCTTAGACTTCGGAACTTCTTTACACTCTATAATCTCGCCCACTCTAAATTGGCACTTGTCAAATACATCGTAGGTAATCGTCTCTTTTGCCTCAAAATCAATCGCATCCGCAGGTTCTTCCTGCTCTTGTGCTGTCTCTTGCGCATCACCTGCCGCTGCTTTTCGCGCCGCAAACATTGCATCTACCCTCTCGGTAATCTCCTTTAAATCCTGCCTCGCAAAAAGTATTTCCGGTGTCTTAGTTACTTGATTGTTTGCGGGATACAATGATGCTGTTCTCTCATAATCCTGATTCTTTGCGCACTCTTCCAGCACGGTAAAATCAACCAATTCCGTACAGATCTGCGATGCGATTTTTGCCGCCGTCTCCGGCATATAAGGTTCAAGGAGAGATGCTCCCACCAATATTCCGTTGAGTAGATTGTATAAAACCGTAGCGAGCCTGTCCTTCTTCGTCTCGTCTTTGGCAAGCGCCCAAGGCATTGTCTCATCAATGTATTTGTTACAGCGCTTAAACAGTACAAATATTTCCGTGATAGCGTCTGCCACACGCAGCTCATCCATCTTCTTCGACACTTTATCATAAGTTTCAGTCGCTACACGGAACAGATCTGCATCCACATCCTCTGCGCCGTCTTCCACACCGACCTTCTTATTCTCTACCATACCGTCAAAATACTTATTACTCATGGAAATGGTTCTGTTCACCAAATTACCCAAGGTATTGGCAAGGTCGGAATTCATCCTCTCCACCATCAATTCCCATGTAATGACGCCGTCATTCTCAAACGGCATCTCGTGCAGCACAAAATAACGCACCGCATCCACTCCGAAGAAGTCAATCAGGTCATCGGCATAAATCACATTGCCCTTGGACTTACTCATCTTACCGTCACCCTGAAGCAGCCAAGGATGTCCGAATACCTGCTTCGGCAGCGGCTCTCCCAGCGCCATTAGGAAAATCGGCCAGTATATCGTGTGGAAGCGGATTATATCTTTGCCAATCAAATGCAGGTCTGCAGGCCATAATTTCTTATACTGATCGCTGCTTTCTCCGTCAGCCTCGTATCCGATGCCGGTAATATAGTTCGTCAACGCATCCATCCACACATAAATCACGTGTTTATCGTCAAAATCCACCGGAATGCCCCATTTATAAGAAGTTCTGGACACACATAAATCCTGCAGACCCGGCAGAAGGAAATTATTCATCATCTCATTCTTGCGCGATACCGGTTGAATAAATTCCGGGTGCGTGTTGATGTGTTCAATCAGCTTGTCCGCATATTTACTCATCTTAAAGAAATACGCTTCCTCCTTTGCCGGTTTCACCTCTCTGCCACAGTCAGGGCATTTACCGTCCACAAGCTGGGACTCCGTCCAAAAGGATTCACAAGGCGTACAATACATTCCCTCATAATATCCTTTATAGATATCCCCTTGATTATACAGTCTTTTGAAGATTTTCTGTACCTGTCCTTCATGATAGTCATCCGTCGTTCGAATGAATTTATCATAGGAAGTATTCAAAGCATCACATATTCTGCGAATTTCACCCGCCACATTATCTACAAACTGCTTCGGTGTAATGCCTGTCTCCTGTGCCTTCAGCTCAATCTTCTGCCCATGCTCATCGGTTCCTGTCTGAAAAAATACATCGTACCCGTCTTTTCGCTTAAAACGGGCAATGCTGTCTGCCAGTACGATTTCATAACTGTTTCCGATATGCGGCACTCCCGAAGTATACGCTATTGCTGTTGTGATATAATATTTTCCTTTATTCATGATAAACCTCACTTCTATGCAAATATATACTGTTAGCCTATCATTAAAAAAAATAGTTGTCAATTCCCCGTCATTATCAATCCGGAAACTGTTACGACCGCCTCTGCCCTCCGGCAATTTATATCCGTATTGGCTGCATTGATACTGCACCGATAGATTCCCGGCTCAAAAACCGTAAGCGTAGAACCGGCAGCCAGTGTATTGCCCTGTTCATCTGTCCATACAATCTTATCCTTATCAAGCCAAACCAGCCTGTCATATCCTTCCGCTTCTTCCAGCACCGCTTCCAGCGTCAGACGTCCCTCCGACGCCTTTGAAACTGTCGATTGCCCTGTATCTATTGCCGAGTTCATACTAACTGTCGAATCTGCACCAGTAGTCCGGGCATCAGACACCGCTCTGATCGAAAGACGGGCATACAGCATATTTCCCAGCCCGCATACCACATCGTGAAGCCATCCCGTTCTGATGATCACCTTTTCATACATACAGATTCTAGGGGAATCATACGAGCCGCCATGAGCCGGGCAAGTGTAAAAACCTCCATGCCATGTTCCTCCGCCGGACTCATTCTCATTCGGCAACCATACAGGCTGAAGATACTCCACCGTCCTGTCACAAGAAATCACCTCCTTGTCCGTCACCGAATAATTATGATAGCATCCGGAAATTCCTTCTCTGTCCTCCTGACTGCCAACATGGGCATGTCTGATTTCTACGCTCACGGGCTGTATGCCATAAATAGGTTGAAACCCTTCCGGTATCCGCCCCTTCTCGCCGTCTTCCAGCCCTCGCCTGTACGCTCTGTCATTGTCCGCTCCGTTTCCCAGAAGCAGCCTGCCGTCAACCCACGCTGCCTTACCTGCCGATAGGTTGTCCTCTATCGCCGCCGTATAAAAATCTGTCCGTTCTTCCACTCCTTCTATATAAAGTGCTGCCTCCGGATTCAACACTGTTAGTCCCGTCGGAACCCCCTGCGATTCAGCCGCCGCCTGTGACAACAGCGTCCAATTTATTTGACTTATATCAATATCTTCCTGCCCTGCATCCGGATTTCTGTCATAGGTATATTCCCCCGCCGCCCGCCGGAATCTTGTACCGAGACGGTTCAAAACACCCACCGCCGCATCTCTCTTCTCAGATATGTAGGCATCAATTTCCCACAAATCATTCGCATCCGTCACGGCATGTTCGTACTGTACTCTGCCGCTGCTGCGAATACCGGCAAGCGATGTTCCACCCCGTCGATTATTCTGTGCCGCATATACCGCACTGCCATATATTCCGAACACCACTGTCAGAATCGTTAATCCCGTCAATAAACAAACCTTTCCTAATGCAGCCTTTTTCCTGCCGTTTCTATTATTATACTTGTTTCGCACGATATCCAATCCACCTGCCTTCCCCGTCATATATTGCTTCGTACTCCGTATTGCCGCTGCCTTCCATCCAGCCCTTCATATAGTGCTGCGTTAAATCGTGATTGTTCCCTCTGAGCAAACTGCCATCCGACCATGCCGACCTGCCGAGTGTCAGATTGTCAGAACTTGCCAGCACGTATGTCTCTTCATATCCGTCCGGCAGCGTCTGGGACTCCGCCAATGCCTGAAGAAGCAAATCAAAATCAACCGACTGCATTTCATGCGGCGACTGTATTATATCTATTGAACTTTCCTCCTTCGGCTCTCTTGTATAAAAATATCCCGTATCTTTCTGTATTAATTTCGTTCCGACGCCGCTAAGCGCTCCGGACAAGCCCGATTTACCCTCAGCGGCACATTGAAAAAGCTTCTCTAAATCTCCTGCATCCAATATAATCTGCTGTCCTCCGGCGTCCTGATAGCATATCACACCCCTGCTGCGAAACTGTCCCGGTTCGCCGGCTGCCGCCGTTGTTTTTGCCCGTGGAAGTATGATGCACAACGCTATAACGCACAATACCGCTGCTGTTTTTCTGTGTATCATTTTTCTATTTCTTATTTCCCCACTCGCCGCTTTCCTGTTCATTATTTTCCTATTCATTATTCTCCTGTTCATTATCCTGTTCGTTATCCTGTTCATTAGTTTCTCCGTTTCTACGCTGCTTTTGTCTCAGCTCCATTGAAGCCATTGAAGCTATTGAAGCAGCATTGTATTGTCTCTGCCCACACTCTGTCTACCCTGTGCTCACTCCTCATAAGGTTCCAGATAGAGTGTATTTTCACCTGCATCATAGCGGTATTTAAGTGTCTGCACTGCCAATTTCCCGATACGGTTTTCCACGGTCTTAAGTTGTCCGAGCAGCGCAGCAAACTGATTGTTCACCTCCGCCATATTCCGGTTGAGAACCGTCTGCAAAGTCTCTTCCAATGCTCCGATGCTTTCCCACAGTTTGTCATCTTCCTGCTCCAGCGCAGTAATCTTGGCGTACAGATTGGTGATATCGTTCTGCACCTGCTTCATATCGCCCTGAATCTCCAATATCTGCTCCTGTATCATCGGAATCTTCTCTCGATCCATAATCTGCACGATATCAGTCAGGTCATACAGCTTCGTCTGCGTCTCCTTCAAATTCTGCACAATTGTACTCACCTCCGCACGAATTGTTATAATCTGCTCCCGAAGCTCGTTATCCTGTGCCTGATACTGCTCGATAGTTTCCGATAGGTTCTGCTCTACCTGAGTCATTGCAGATAGCAGTTCTTCCACCTGTCTGCTCAGATATTCTATACTTGACAGGTAGTCCTCCCCTGTTATATCTTCCTCATCGCCTGATGCCATATATTCCGGAGTCTCCTCCTCATATTCCGTCGTTTCTAACATCTGCCTTTTTGCCCTGAGCTCTTCCCTGTTTTCCTCCCGTGCACGCTCCCCGGCTGCATGTCTCCACAGGATAAGAAGCAATATTACAATAACCATCACGGCTACCGCTCCGATAATCACAATCGCAAGTCGGTCCTCCTGCCTGTCCGGATCATTTCTCCTCTCGTCCAAATAATCTGACACTTTTGTCATAAATTCTCGCATAAAATATTATTCTACCTCTCTTTCTACTTTTTTTGTTTATTTCTCTTCTTCATTTTTCTCCCGGCTTATTGTAACTCTTAAAAGCCTCAACACTTGGAAACAATCGGCGATGCGCCATAGAACCGTGCCATCAGATGCACGGAATAAAGTATACTTTAAGATGAATCCAAAGATTGTATAGTTAAGATATCAAAATCTGCGTTATTTTACAATATCGGAAAGTTGCACAAACTTTTTCATAGAAAAAAGCCAGAATACATTCCAACACATGATGTATTCTGACTTCAACCCTTACAAACGCAATTTCGTTTAATACGTCAATATCTCATAGCCGTCCTCAGTCACCGCCAACGTCACTTCCCACTGTGCGGAAGGTTTTCCGTCGTCGGTATAGACCGTCCAGCCATCTTTATCATCAATATAGATATCGGCTTTGCCCATATTCACCATAGGCTCTATTGTGAATACCATTCCCGGCACCATAAGCATCTCCGTACCCTTACTCGTCACATAACTGACAAAAGGCTCCTCATGAAATTCCAGTCCTACGCCGTGACCGCCAATCTCACGAACGATGGAATAGCCGTTTGCTTTGGCATGGTCATTGATTGCCTGTGCCATGTCTCCCAGAAAGTTCCAAGGTTTCACTTGCTCCAGCCCTACATCAATACATTCCTTTGCCACCCGTACCAGCTTCTGCGTCTCCGGATCCACATTACCCAGCATAAACATTCTTGAAGAATCCGAGAAATAGCCGTTGTATATGGTGGACACATCCACGTTGACAATATCTCCGTCCTTCAGCAAACGTTCTTCACAGGGAATTCCGTGACACACCACCTCATTAATGGAAGTGCAGACGCTTTTCGGAAATCCTTCGTATCCAAGCGGAGCAGGAATGCCACCCATCTCTTTGGTCATATCGTACACAAGACGGTCTATTTCTTCTGTGCTCATGCCGATGTGAATCTGCTTCTCAATCTCATCCAAAATTGCAATATTCAGCTTACTGCTCTCTCTGATACCCTCAATCTGTTCCGGCGTCTTCAATATCTCATGACTCGGTACGATATGCCCTTCAAGTGCATAATGCTCAAGCTTCTCGTCAAATGCCATATGGCAGGCTTTATATTTTCTGCCGCTACCGCACCAGCAATGATCATTTCTTCCTAACTTCTTCATGATCGTCATCCGCCTTTCTGTCTATCTGCGATTTAGAAATGCCGTCACGAACACTGCCGGGCTGTTCCAATAAATCGTAATCTCATTAAGAGAATAACATGCCGCATGGTCAACATAGCATTTCATCGGTGGTGTTCCTGCCGGAATCTTCTCCATACCCACCTCATCACAGGGTGTCTTAAAAGGTCCTCCGCTGACCCACCCCGGCATAGGAAGCTCAATACCGTCACACTCTGTTGGACGGTTGTGAGGGTGCCTGTATGCATTGGCGCCGTGTCCTGTCACATAACTGTAATCCACTGCATTCACTCCTAACAGATAATTCATCTGTGCAAGCGCGGTCTCCTCATAGGTCTTCGCTTTGCTGTCAGAGGGTTTGCCGCCGGATAGTTCAGCCGCATCCTGTCCTGTAATAAGCGATGCAAGCACAAGCAGCATACCGCGGTTTAATACAACCATATTGCTGCCCCAGACATAATCCTCCGGCTCCATCGCCACACCGTAGCCGGACTTCTCCGCCACGGTAACCAATCTGTCCGCCTCTGCAAGAACCGACTGCCGCAGATTCATAACACTGTCCGCGGACGCTTTATGGAACGCATCCGTCAGAACAGCCAGCGCTGCAAAGCCCGAAACATCCGTCCAGCCAAAATCCGTTTTGCTCAGGTTCTTCGTAAGATATTCTTTCAAGTGCTCCTGATATTTCTGCTCTCCTGTGGTGACAAGCATCTCTGCCGCCGCCCACAGCCGTTCATCGAAATCGCAGACGTCATCGTACTCTCCCGTATTACAGCTCTCAGGGTTCTTGAATCCCACATACTCCGGGTGCTTCTCCAGCCAACCGTACGCTCTCAATGCCGCATCAAACAGCCTGTCGGCAAAACTCTCGTCAAACTGTCTGTACACTCTGGATGCAAGCGCCATGGATGCTGCATAGTCCGCCGTCGCCATAGACGAGACAGGGAAAAGATAGAACTGCGCCGTATCCTCCTGCGGCATAATGAAATCCGCATGACGTTCAGATGTCAGCTTATGATATGCTCCGCCTTCATCATCCTGCATCTTAAGCATCCATTCCAGTTCGTACCGGCACTCATTCAGTACATCGGGAATGCCGTTACCCGATTCCGGTATATCCAGACTCTCCCCAAAACTCTCCGGGAAGAGATGATACGCATAAAGCAGATGTCCGACAGCCACAGCCGCCGGAGAAATATATCTTCCGTAATCGCCTGCATCGTGCCAGCCGCCTTTTACTTCCTTCACCACACTGCGGTTCTCCCATAAAACGGCATCTCCCATATGGCAACACGGATGCGTATAGGCACCTGCATACTCCTTCGTCAGCTCACACCCACAGCGCTGATAATACAGCGCCTTTGTCATATCACGCTGCAGCTTGCGATATACATCCGATCCGATTCGAAATTGATGAGACTTGTCTCCAGCCTCGTTTCTCACATAGTAGATACCTTCCTGTGCCACCCCGCTGAAATCCGCAGCATAAACATGATCTCCGGAAGATTCATCCATACCCAAATCCTGCGCATTGCCTTCCATAACTACCTGCTCCGCCCCGGTCTTGAGCGTGTCGTCCGTCTTGCCGTCAGTCGTTTCCTGTGTTACTTTTAATACCTGAAAAAGTCCTCCTGACGTCATCACTGCCGTCTTTCTTTTTTCCGGCAGATAACCCACCTGATTACAATAAATTGCCATATCCGCATCCTTTCTGTTTTTACTGTTTGCGCGCCTATATCCTCCGCACGTTCTTTCATTCTAAACTTTTTCTCCGTTCTAATACATAGTACTCCTTGCCCAAACTCTTTTCAAGCAGTATAGATTTAACGTTCCGTGAAATATTCTCCCAAACCACCTGTAATTTTATTTGTATAGTTTAATTTCATTTCTTTTATCAGAAATATATCCTAGAATCAAGAGAGAGGCTGTAACACAAGGGATACAGCCACAAGTCAATCATATATTTCACACCCCAATAAATACATATAAGTACCGGAGAAGAATATGGAATTTGGAGAATTACTCGCGACGCTGCGCAAAGAGAGAGGTGTGCTACAGAAGGAAGTGGCTACTTACCTGAACGTGACTGTAGCAACTATCTCCAATTATGAAAAAGGCGTCCATCTACCTGACCTCGACACATTAATCCTTCTGGCAGACTTTTTTGATGTCTCTACGGATTATTTGTTACGTCGAACAAACTACAAATCGAGTATCAACGTATTGAACAGACATCTCACACCCGACTATACCGTGTGCGACCTGTTGAATACCGTTATGGAATTGGATACGCGCAACACGCAGGCGCTGTTAGACTACGCGGAACTGTTGCTGCTGCGCAATAACATGAAACGCGTCAAATAGGGGTCGTTGAATCTTCCTCTATGCACAGATAAAGGGGCATCTAAACCTGCGCGGTTCGATACCCCTTTCAATCCATGTTCGTTTATGTATACAGCCGCAACGGGACTACTCAGTCTCTTCTACTACTTTCTCCGTGACGATAACCGTCGCCTCAATATGTAGGTCCTCTGTCTCGCTCAGGTTACTGATATAGAAATAGTGTCGCGCACCTTCATCCACTGTATATTGAATAACAGATGTGCCTGTGAGGAACGCTCCATGCATGATATTTTTCCCGTCCTTGAATCCCGCTTCAAACTCCAGATCGTCCGGAGTCGGCACTATCGTAGCCGTCATCTTATCCCCGGTTTTTACCTTGAAACCGGACGTCATATAGGTCATCTGTGGAGGAATCGTCCAAGTGATACCGCGCGTCTCTCTGCCCGGTCCCACAGCCACTTCATCATCCATAATGACTACTTTGTCAGGATCCAAATCATAAGGCTTCTCCGATAAGGTCACTACTCCATTTACTCCGTTACTCGAAGCTGGTATAGGGCTCATGTCTTCCACATTCTCATACTCCCTAACGCTCGTATTCGCTGCCACTTCCTGATATGCCATCGCTACCCCACTGCCCGCCGCCAGCGATGAGGTACTACTACCGAGCAGGAAACATGCCGCCACCACAAGCGCAACACCTTTCTTCATTCCACCATGCTCATGATAATCCAACATATACTTTACCCGCCTTTCGTAATTTGATTTGCCGTCCACTAATGCGAACAGCCGATACCGCTCTCTTCTACCGTCCGTCAGAAGCATATTCAGAATCGTCTGTAAATACTCCTCACGCGTAAATGTTACTTTTCCCTTTTTACATGCCGCTATGTCACAGCATTTCTCACAGAGTAACTCCATCTCCAGCAGCAATATGTGCGCTGCCGGATTAAATACATGCAACAGAGCGACAACACATCCGATTGTTTTCAGATGCACATCATGATTCAAATAATGACACAGCTCATGGTAGAAGATGACTTTCGCTTCTTCCTCCGTGTAGCACAGCAATGGCAGCATCACCACAAATCCGTGATGATAGGTAATACACGGCACATCGATGGAATCATTCCTACACAACGATACCTTGCCGCTTATACCAAGCTCCTCGCTGACATCCTCAAACACTTTGGAAATCGCTTCATCTTCCTCTGGAATATTCCCCTTGCATATCATCGTCCATCTGTGGCGGCGGTACAGCCTGTACGACAACAGCACGAGAAACAGCCCAATCCATATACACCCAAGCACCGTATTAAATCTCCGTATCGACGGCGTGGTGTAAAACAAATTGATTTCGCTCTCCAGTCCGACCATCTGAATCCGCTTGTCCAGATAAAATGCAAAATAAACAAACGGTATAACGAACGCACATAGAGTAGCATCCATCAGAAATCGCTGGAATCGAATATCCCTTCCGAGCGGCGTTCTCTTCAACAGTTCACCTATCAAAAAGAATATCGTTCCTGCGACATCAGCCAATAACAGTACAACAAATAAATTACTTATCCAGTCCATTGATCATCTTCTGTATCCTTTCAATCTCATCTTGTCGTAATGGTCTTTTCTGTGACAAAGCACAGAGAAATTCGTCAGCATTGTCGTGATTCCAGAAGTTCACGTAGTCATCTGTCAATTGACCTTTGTACTCCTCTAACGGGATTAAAATCTGATAAAAAAATACTCGACCTTGACGGTAATGTCTCAGATACCCTTTCCTCACCAAACGCGCCAGAAAAGTAGATACCGTCTGCGGTTTCCAATCCTTATGGTATTTATCATTTACTCTCTGCATCACTTCCATAAGGCTGAGCTCTTCTTCTGCGTCCCAAACTGTTTTCATCACCAGCTGTTCACAATCTGTCAAATTTTCAAGTGTCATATTCTGCCTCCTGTACTCAACTAGCTACAATTAACATTGTAGTCATAATATTAGAAATAGACTTATATTTCAATACTATTTTATTATTCGTAGAATATCAAGCAAAATTTGACTAAAAAATACCCGAAAATAAACGTTCTGTGTAGTTGTAACGACATAATTCGACATATTAAGTGGAAAATAATAAAGCATATTGCATATCTAACGTAAAACATGTAAAATGCTTTATTGCCACTGCAATAAATTCTATAGTAAATATATGTACGACATTAAGTCTTCATTCATATAGGAGTATAAATATATAGTACACAATATTTCGTTGTTTGTAAACACCTAGCAGATAAAAATCTGCAGAAAGAGAGGATTTTGTTTCAATGCAGGCTAATATGAAAACAAACAAAGGGTTTCTGCACAAATTCATAGGAGATAGAGCTTTCTACAAAATGGTTCTCGCTATTGCCGTTCCTATCATGGTTCAAAACGGTATTACTAACTTCGTGAGTCTGCTCGACAACATCATGATCGGTCGAATCGGCACGGAACCGATGTCCGGCGTCGCCATCGTCAACCAGCTAATCTTCGTATACAATCTATGCCTGTTTGGCGGCGTGTCAGGTGCCGGTATTTTTACGGCTCAGTACTTCGGTCAGAAAAATGATGAGGGCGTCAGACAGACCGTCCGCTTCAAACTATGGATTGTCGCAATTATTACCTTGTTCACCACGATTCTTTTTCTGACTACAGGCACAAGCCTCATCGAATTGTATCTGCAGGGGGAAGGAACCGCCGAGAGCATAGCCGCAACCCTTCATTATGGTCATCAGTATCTGTTGATTATGCTCATCGGGCTGCCTCCTTTTATGATGGTACAAGTCTACTCGAGTACACTTCGTGAATGCGGTCAGACGATTCTGCCCATGAAAGCAGGCGTAGTTGCAGTATTCGTAAATTTGATTTTGAATTACATACTTATATATGGTAAATTCGGTGCCCCAGCATTGGGCGTACAAGGCGCAGCGCTTGCCACGATTATCTCGCGCTACACAGAGGCTGCTATCGTGCTGGTTCACAGCCACAAGCACAAAGAACAGAATGCTTTTACGCAGGGTTTGTATTCCACATTGAAGGTTCCAGCCGCCCTTGCCAAGAAAATATTTATCAAAGGCACTCCACTACTTCTCAATGAGACCTTATGGGCTGCAGGCATGGCAATGCTGGCACAATGCTATTCTGTGCGCGGATTAAACGTCATTGCCGCGCAGAATATCTCCGGCACAATCAACAACGTATTTAATATTGTATTTATTGCACTGGGTGATTCCGTTGCAATTATCGTCGGTCAGCTCCTTGGCGCCGGTAAAATGGAAGAAGCCAGAGACACAGACAATAAGATGATTGCCTTCTCCGTTTTCTGTTGTACATGTGTCGCTGCCCTGATGTTTTTGCTGTCACCGTTATTTCCGCAACTATATAACACGGATGGCAGCGTGCGGCAGCTGGCGACATATTTCATCATGATTTCCGCCCTCTTCATGCCGCAGAACGCATTCCTGCATGCCTCTTATTTTACTCTGCGCTCCGGAGGCAAGACGATTGTCACTTTTCTGTTTGACAGCGTGTTTATCTGGTGTGTCAGTGTGACAATAGCTTTCACATTAAGCCGGTTTACATCGCTTCCCGTTATAGCCGTTTACACTCTCGTGCAAGCCGGAGACATTATCAAATGTGTGATTGGATTTGTGCTTGTCAAGAAGGGCGTATGGATGCAGAATATTGTGGCGTAAGAAATCGTATTGGACAGCATGTTGATTCGATTAATGATTTCGATGTACCACTTTATAAACTCATAAAAAATGTTGAAATAATAAAATGGTCATAGTATTATATGAACATAAAAAATGGCGCAGTTAAAACTGCGCCATAAGATTTTTGACATTTTCCGTAATATTTCCCTTGAAGACCGCCGAACCGGCTACAATTACATTGGCGCCGGCATCTAGGACTACCTCCACGTTGTCCTGTGTGATACCGCCATCCACCTGTATATCCAAGCTCGTTCCCAACTCGTCCGCCATCTGTCTCACCTGTCTGATGCGTTCCGTGGACTCCGGTATATATTTCTGCCCGCCAAATCCCGGCTCTACCGTCATCACGAGCAGCATATCCAGCTTCGTGAGATATTTCTTAACCACTTCCACCGATGTCTGCGGCTTAATCGACATGCCTGCCTTACAGCCAAGACTATGTATCTGATCAATCAGTTCATCGGCATCCTCTGCCGCTTCCAGATGAAACGTAATACTGTCGGCGCCAAGCTGTGCAAATTCTTTCACATAGCGTTCGGGACCTACAATCATCAAATGTACATCAAATATAATATTGGTAATCCTGCGGATTGACTCCACAACCGGCATTCCGAAGGAAATTGACGGCACGAATACTCCGTCCATCACATCAATATGCAGATACTCCGCCCCCGCCTTCGCTGCTTCCTTAATCTGCTCTCCCAAAATGGAGAAATCAGCAGCTAATATGGAGGGCGATAGAATATTCTTTCTTTTCACCGTCTCAGACATATATACGACCATGCCTTTCTAAATTATCAATATAATGTCCGCCTCGCAAATTTTGCAAGGCAGGACATCAATACATTTTATTTTACAAATGCTTTCACGGAAGCATAGATTCCCTTGCCATCCAGACCGTATTTCTCAACCAGCTCATTCGCAGAACCGGATTCACCGAAGACATCCTGCATTCCGATCTTGAGAACAGGTGTCGGGCATTTCTGGGATAAACAATCGCATACCGCGCTGCCAAGTCCGCCGATTACGGAATGCTCTTCCGCTGTTACGACTTTACCCGTTTTCTTAGCCGACGCAAGTACCAGTTCCTCATCTAAAGGCTTGATGGTGTGGATATTGATTACTTCCGCGTTTATTCCGTCAGCCGCCAGCATATCAGCCGCCTCCAATGCGGATGCAACTGTAATGCCGCTTGCGATAATTGTCACATCAGTACCCTCACGGAGCAGTACTCCCTTACCAATCTCAAACTTGTAATCGGCTGTATCGTTGATTACCGGAACGGCTGCACGACCGAAACGAAGGTAAACCGGTCCTTCAAACTCAATCGCCGCTCTCACTGCCGCTTTAGCTTCTACGTCATCGGAAGGAACAATAACTGTCATACCCGGAATCGTTCTCATAAGAGCCACATCTTCATTACACTGATGGGTCGCGCCGTCTTCTCCTACCGTAATACCGGCATGTGTTGCGCCAATCTTTACATTAAGATGCGGATAACCGATAGAATTACGAACCTGTTCAAAGTTACGTCCAGCCGCAAACATAGCGAAAGAACTGATAAAAGGCACTTTACCACAGGTAGCAAGTCCTGCCGCAATACCTGTCATATTACATTCTGCAATACCGCAGTCGATATGACGATCCGGATACGCCTTCTGGAACACTCCGGTCTTAGTTGCACCTGCGAGGTCGGCATCCAGAACGACCAGATTCGGGAAATCAGCACCACATTCAGCAAGTGCATTACCATAACTTTCACGTGTAGCAATCTTCTTAACATCCGCCATTAGTTTGCACCTCCTAATTCTGCACCAATCTTCTCAAGATCAGCCATCGCCGTCTTATACTCTTCATCATTAGGCGCCTTGCCGTGCCATCCGGCATTATTCTCCATAAAGGATACGCCTTTACCTTTCACAGTCTTACAGATAATCGCGGTAGGCATTCCCTTGGTGGCTCTTGCCTCCTTGAATGCAGCGTCAATCTGATCAAAGTCATTGCCGTCAATGTTAATCACATGGAAATTGAACGCTTCAAATTTCTTGTCAATGGGATAAGGTGAACATACATCGTCAATCTTACCGTCAATCTGCAGTCCGTTGTTGTCCACGATGACTACCAGATTGTCCAGCTTGCGATGTCCTGCAAACATGGAAGCTTCCCATACCTGACCTTCCTGAATCTCACCGTCTCCGAGTAATGTATATGTCCTATAGTCTTTGCCGTCCATCTTCGCTGCCAGTGCCATACCTACCGCCGCAGAGATACCCTGTCCCAAGGAACCGGAAGACATGTCCACACCGGGGGTTTCCTGCATACAAGGATGTCCCTGAAGATAGGAACCGAGATGACGCAATGTCGGAAGATCCTCTACCGGAAAATATCCTCTGTTAGCAAGTACGGAATATAATCCCGGAGCCGTATGTCCTTTAGATAATACGAAACGATCCCTATCCGCTTTCTTAGGGTCCTTCGGATCAATGTTCATCTCCTCGAAATAGAGATAAGTATAGATGTCTGCTGCGGACAATGAACCGCCCGGATGTCCCGCTTTAGCGCCATGCACAGCGGTTACAATCCCTTTACGAACTTCATTAGCTGTTTTTTGTAACTCTAATTTGTTCATCACTAACCTCCGTCTATTATTTTTATATTATTATATTTATGCCTCACCTTTCAATTCTGAAAGGTATCAGCACTTACGCTCTCATCATAGCATGATTCTTGCGAATCCTCTAGACGAATATTGCTGATTTACATTATTTGCCTTGACCGTAATACGCATTCGCGCCATGTTTTCTGTAGTAATGCTTATCCTGCAATTCCTGAGGCGCCGGCTGAATCCGCGCATTGATCGTCTCAGCCCGGTAAGCCATCTTCGCAACTTCCTCCAAGACAACTGCATTATGTACTGCCTCATGAGCATCCTTACCCCATGCAAAAGGACCATGATTCTTGCAAAGCACAGCCGGAACAGCCGTAGGATCTTTCTCCATTCTCTTGAATTCTCCCACAATCAAAAGTCCCGTATTTTTCTCGTATGCATCTGCTATCTCATCCGCATTCAGGCACCTTAAGCACGGAATCTCACCGTAGAAATAATCTGCATGAGTGGTACCATAGCAGGGAATACTCCTGCCTGCCTGTGCCCAGCTTGTCGCATAAGAGGAATGCGTATGTACCACGCCGCCGATTTCCGGATATGCCTTGTACAGCTCCACATGCGTAGCCGTGTCGGAAGACGGATTATATTTTCCCTCTACCTTATTTCCTTCCAAATCAACCAGTACCATATCATCAGGCGTCAGTTTATCATAGTCTACGCCGCTCGGTTTAATTGCAAAGATTCCGCTCTCCGCATCAATCTCGCTGACGTTTCCCCATGTAAAAGTAACTAATCCGTACTTAGGGAGAAGCATATTCGCCTCATAAACACGTTTCTTTAATTCTTCTAACATATTCTCAGCACCTTTCTAAATTTTCATCTCATATTTTCTACGGCTGCTCTCTCAATTGCAAGCCCTGCGCCGTACAATTTCATGAAGTCATTGAAGCCTTGTACGTCTGATGCCTTCGGCTCCATCTTCTCGCCCTTCTGACCGGCAAATACTTTGTTATTCAGGAAGTCCGCAAGACTCTCATCCGTGTCCTTATTAATCATGTAAGAAGCCAGAAGCGCAATACCCCATGCGCCGCCTTCACCTGCCGTCTCCATAACGCTTACCGGTGCGTCAATTGCCGCCGCCAGAATACTTTGACCAACACCTTTCGTCTTAAACAGACCACCGTGTCCGAGAATCTCATCTACCTGTACGCCCTCTTCTTTTAACAGAATATCCAAACCGGTTTTTAATGCCCCGAGGGAAGTAAATAAATGCACTCTCATGAAGTTCGCCAGATTGAATTTTGCATCCGGTGTGCGGGCAAACAGAGGACGTCCCTCGTTAAATCCTGTCACATGTTCGCCGGAGAAGTAATTGTATGCCAACAGACCGCCGCAGTCATCGTCACCCTCTAACGCTTTGCGGTAGAGATTGCCGTACAATTCATTCATGTCTACTTTCATGCCCATCAGCTCTGAGTATTCTTTGAAAAGGTTCACCCATGCATTCAAGTCAGAAGTACAGTTATTGCAGTGTACCATAGCTACCAAGCTGCCATCCGGCGTCGTTACCAGATCGATAGCATCGTATACTTTAGACAACTCTTTCTCCAGTACAATCATACCGAATACGCTCGTTCCGGCAGACACATTACCCGTACGCTTCGCAACACTGTTGGTCGCTGCCATACCGGTTCCCGCATCGCCTTCCGGCGGGCAGAAAGGTACGCCAGCCTGCAATGTGCCCGTAGGGTCTAACAGTTTAGCGCCTTCTTCCGTCAAAGAGCCCGCCTGCTGTCCAGCCGTATATACTGCCGGAAGCACGTCGCGCAGTTTCCATGCAAAACCTTTGTCTACTACAGCATTATCAAACTGTTCGAGCATTTTCTCATTAAATTGTCCTGTGGATATGTCAATCGGGAACATACCCGAAGCCTCTCCTACACCGACGATCTTTTCTCCTGTCAGTTTCCACTGAATGTAACCGGCTAACGTAATGACAAATTTCAGATCTGCCACATGTTCCTCGCCATTCAAAACTGCCTGATAGAGATGCGCTATCGTCCATCTCTGAGGAATATGGTAGTTAAATAACTCCGTCAGCTTATTAGAAGCCTCTTCGGTAATTGTATTTCTCCATGTGCGGAAAGGCACCATTAACTCGTCCTTTTCGTTAAAAGCCATATAACCGTGCATCATTGCGCTGAATCCGATTGCACCGATTTTTACCAGTTTCTCACCGTACTGCGCCTGAACATCCTCTGTCAGTTTCTGGTAACAGTCCTGCAGTCCTGTCCAGATATCCTCCAGACTGTATGTCCAGATACCGTTCTCCAGTCTGTTCTCCCAGTCATGCGCTCCCGATGCAATCGGTTGATTCGTCTCATCCACCAGAACCGCCTTGATTCTCGTTGAGCCAAACTCAATGCCCAACACCGCTTTACCGCTTGCAATACATTCTTTTGCTCCCATCTTATACCTCCTCTATTTTAAATTGATTCTTCGTTCCAGAAAAATTACTTTTAGCGGAATGCCGCCTCATTCCATCTCAGCTCGTTCTTGAAGTTACGGATTGTCGTGTCTTTATCAATAACAACGCTCTCAATACCCATAGCTGCCGCCCAATCTACCATCTGGTCTACAGTCAGGTCGTATGAGAATGCCGTATGATGTGCTCCTCCCGCAAGAATCCATGCTGTCGCGCCTATTTCCATATTCGGCTGCGGTGTCCAGAACGCTGTTCCCACAGGCAGTTTCGGCATAGGCTTCTCCACCTTCTTACAGTCAACCGCGTTAATCAGCAGTCTGAATCTCGTACCAAGATCAACCAATGAACATGCCACTGCCGAACCGGTCTTAGACGTAAATACAAGACGTGCAGGATCTTCCCTGTTACCCATGGACAGCGGGCATACTCTGATTCCAATCTCGCCGTCCGCCACAGAAGGGCATACTTCCAGCATATGCGCCTGTAATATACCTTCTTTGCCCGGAACAAGATTATACGTGTAATCTTCCATCATAGAGGTTCCTTTGGCATCCTTGATATCAGCCGTCATCAGTTTCATCATGCGCACCATAGCTGCAACCTTCCAGTCGCCCTCCGCGCCAAAACCATATCCTTTCTCCATCAATCTCTGGATTGCAAGACCCGGAAGCTGTTTTAAACCACCCAGCATACCGAAATGAGTCACTACGGCATGATAATCATTATCTGTCAGGAATTTCTCGATACCAATCTCCTGCTGTGCCTGCACTGCCACATGCTGTCTGAACTCACCTGCATCACGACCGTCGTCGATAATCTTGTATTTACTATAATATTCTTCTACGAGCGCATCCACATCACCCTGCGGAACCGCATTGACATAGTCAACCAGATCGTTAACGCTGTAATGGTCGATCTCCCAGCCGAATTTAATCTGTGCTTCTACCTTGTCACCCTCTGTTACTGCCACATTATTCATATTATCACCGAAACGGCATACACGGATATGAGAACACTCAATCACTCCAAGCGCTGTTCTCATCCAGCTTCCGAGCTGCTCCTGAACGCCCGGATTCGCCCAGTGTCCTACGATAATTTTTCTCTCGATACCCATGCGGCTCACAATATGACCGTATTCTCTATCGCCATGCGCTGACTGGTTCTCATTCATGAAATCCATATCTATCGTATCGTAAGGAAGTTCCTCGTTAAACTGTGTATGCAGATGGCAAAGCGGTTTCTTAAATTCTTTTAACCCCAGAATCCACATTTTAGCCGGGGAGAACGTGTGCATCCAAGTAATCACACCTGCGCAGTCGGGATCATTGTTGGCATCGTTAAATGTCTGTCTGATTGATGCCTGACTAATCAGCGTAGGTTTTAACACTACCTCAAACGGTAATTTCCCGGAAGCATTGAGTCCCTCCACAATTTTAGCAGAGTGATCTGCCACTTTTCTAAGACATTCGTCACCATACAAATCTTGTGAACCCGTGCAAAACCAGAATTTGTAATTTTTTACTGCTTTCATTTTTTCCTCACTTCTGCGCTGCTTTTTGCGCTTAACGAGTTTGTGACAAGCAACGCGCAGACACAAATCTCGCGATTGAAAATTCTGATTTTCAATCTCTGCCCTTCAGTTGGTTGCATTTCATCTTATAAAAATTTTATCACTTGTATATACCTTTATGCAAGCAATATGTATTGATTTAATTAAATTATTTTATATTTATGTATAATATCCTCTTAATTTAGCAAAAACCGGACGTCTGCTCGGACAATTGCGCAATCGTCTCAGAAACCCTGTCAAGCGCATCGAGAATGTCCCGCATACTATCCGTAAGTGCTGTTGTGTTGCCAACTACATCGGATATATTCTGAGCGCTCACATGAACATTGCTTGCAATGGCGTCATTGGATTCCGCTACGGCACCCATCAGGTTGCCAAACGCCTCCATATCAGACCTGATACCACCCATCATCCGGTCTACCGCAATAGAATCCTGTAAGTATTTCTCTCCGGTTTTTTCTAATTCTTCATAATCCGGCATCACATGTTCATCGACAAACCTCACCATGCGCTTAGCATTCTCTGCAAGCTGCATAACAGCGGTAATCGCGCCCTCCGAAATCGCCTGAATACCGCCTGCTGTCTCTTTGGCATTATCCGCAAGCACGCGAATCTCATCCGCCACCACCACAAACCCTTTGCCTGCTTCCCCTGCTCTGGCTGCTTCTATCGATGCATTTAATGCCAGAAGGTTTGTCTTGGAAGCTATGCTTAGGATTGTATCCGTCAAGCCGTTAATATTTTCAATCTGGCGGCTATCCTCAATCGACGTTTTCAGCGCCGCGTCAAGCTGTCTGATCACGCCCTCCGCCGACTGTCTGTTCTCCTGCGCTCTTCTTTGCAGCTCTTCCGCGCGCTGTTTAATCTCCGCCGCGTAAGCAGTTCCTTCCACAGCTTTGCTTATAATATTATCCGCTGATTCTTCCGCGTCCTTAGTGCTTTCATTGACACAGGTAGCAGTCGCCGATATCTCCTGCATGGTAGCCGCCAACCCCTCCAACGTTTCAGACGTTTCGCCCGCATTCCGCGTAGTCAGTTCCGCCACATTATTAACCTTCTGCTGCTGCGCGTCTATCTCTTGTCCGCACGCGATAACGCCGCCGATCATATCCTGTAACATCTCCAGAAATTGATTGACGCCCTGCGCCAGCACGGATATCTCGTCCTTGGTATTCACTGCCACACGCTTCTTTAAGTCTCCTTTTCCCTGCTGTATATCTGCAATCATCTCTTCAATCTCGGAAGCCATCTTCTTAATAGGCGTAACAATCAGCTTGTTAGATATCACCGTGACCACTACAGCCATAACAACCAGCAGAACAGCCGCCACTACTACCGCATCTTGCGACTTTAAAGCAGCATCCTCCAGCTCCACCTCTCCGGCTGCCAGATTAATCTCTGACGCCGACATCAATCTGTCCATATTGGTCGTAATAGAATCATTCACCATATAGAGCTTGTTCGTAATAAGGAGGTTCGCAGTTTCTTTGTCTCCGGAGCGGCTTGCCGCCAAGATTTCTTCTACAGCGGTATCATAATCATTCATTTTACTTTCCACAGAATCAAATACTGCCTGTACATCCTCGCTGTCAATCTGCTCTTCATACTCTTTCATCTTCTGCCACATCTCTGTCCTTGTAGCTCTGATCTCATCCGCTTTTTTATCCATTACAGAGGATAGTTTTGTATTCACATGGGCATACATCGCAGAGTAAATCTGCAGATAGTTTTCATTGATCACATGTATCGTGTCGATTTCCTTCACTTCATGGTCCATGAATCTCTGGCTTCTGTCCGATATCCGCATAATAGTATTGGCAAGGATTGTCAACGCTGCCACCGCCACTGCCACCATCATAATCATTGCTATCGCAAATTTATAGGCTATTTTCTTCATAATCAGAGTACTCCTTTTCTTATACTCCCACATGGTGAAAAAGAGACGCACATGACATGCGCGTCTCTCGTATTTATTTAAGCGCTTACATTTATGCCTTCTTGCTCTCCTTAATCTTAGCCAGAATTGCCTGCAATACGATAAAGAAGCACAACAGGATTGCCGTCACGATATTAGCCCAAGAGCTGACAAGCTTACCGTGCGATTTAACCAACGTGGAAATTGTACCGTTAATCAATACACCAACTAAAGATCCTCCCACATTACCGACACCACCGGTCAAGAGCGTACCACCGATAACGGCGGAAGAAATCGCATCCATCTCCAGTCCGGATGCCTGTGTGGTCGTACCGCACATGGTGTTCAAGCAGTAACAGATACCGCCGATAGAAGCGAGGAAGCTGGCAAGAACGTATGTCTTCATCTTAGTCTTGCGCACATCCAGACCCATCAACGTTGCCGACTGACTGTTGCCGCCCACCGCATAGATGCTTCTTCCGAATTTCGTGTATTTCAGCATTAAGAAAATCAATAATACCACAAGCAGAGCTATTACTACCGTAATTCTCACATAAGGTATCTGTAAGATACCCTTTTTGTTCTCATATGCTCCGATATTAAACGGTATGTTCAGCTTCATATTGGAAAGCTTTACAAAAAGCGCATCCGATACAATACTTACCTGATCCGTACAAATGACTGCCGTCATACCTCTCGCGAAGAACATACCTGCCATTGTTACGATGAACGGCTGGATATCCAGATAAGCGATACAGAATCCCTGCACGATACCAAATACAATACCAATAAGCAATACAAGCAGCATCAGCACAGGGCTCTTCATGCCCCACTCTTCCATGCCTACTGCCAAAAACATACAATCCATAGCCACTACGGAGCCTACGGAAATATCAATACCACCTGTCAGCATAACGCATGTCATGCCCGCCGTGATACAGATCAGACCTGCATTATTAATCAGGATATTCAGGAATGTCTGCAAATGCGTAAATCCCTTATTCGCATACACGACACAGCCCGCTGCATACATCACAACAAACAGGATGACGGTGATAAGTAATAAGATACTGTTGCCATTCAACTTCTTCTTCATACTTGTTTACGCCTCCTTTGCAGCCGCTTTTTTAGCCGACAATTTCTTAAAGTACTCTCTTACGGGTTCTGCCTGAATAACTACAATCAGGATAACCACGATTGCCTTAAATACCGGCGCCTGTGCAGAGGATACTCCCAATGCATACAGTGTCGTTGTGATTGCCTGAATTGTGTACGCACCGATGATGGAGCCTGCCAGATTGAATTTACCGCCGCCTAAGCTGTTACCGCCGAGCGCCACTGCTAAAATCGCATCCAATTCCATGTTCAGACCGATATTGTTCGTATCAGCGGAATAAATACGTGAGGTTGCGGTAATACCTGCGATACCTGCACACAAACCGCAGATTGCATAGCACATCAGGATAATCTTCGCCGAGTTGAAGCCGGAAATCCTTGCCGCTTTCTTGTTGATACCAACGCTCTGTACAAATGTGCCAAGCGCTGTAAATTTCAGTAACAATGCCATAATCAGAACGCATATCGCCGCAATCAGAATCGGTGTCGGGAGGAATCCTACATAAGATCCGAAGAACTGGAAAGAAGGTACGCGCACATACACGATTGCACTGTTGCACAAAAGCAATCCAATCGCACGTCCTGCCGACCATAGAATCAGCGTTGCAACCATTGGCTGAATATTCAAATACGCTACCAAGAAACCGTTAAACAAACCACAGACAACTGCAACTAAGATACCTGCGCCGATGCCGACCCAGAGGGGACGTGCATATTCGGAAACATTGGTCACACCGTATCCTGCCAGAAGCATACAGCACATACCGCCCGACAAGCTCATAACAGAACCGACTGAAATATCCGTTCCTGCGGAAGCGGATACAACAAGCGTCATACCGATTGCCAGAATCGCCACTTCACTGCCACGATTTAAGATATCAATCAAACGTCCGTATAAAATCGTGTTTCCGGAAGAAGTAACCTGTGTACTGATTGAAAAGAATCCAAACGGAGCATTTCCGCTCGCTAAATCATAGATTACATTTACCAGCATGACAAGTATCATACTGAATATGGGCAGGAACAACTGCATTTTTGTTATTTTCTTTAATTTACTCATGTGATGCACCTCCCGCAATTGCGTGCATTACGCCTTCCTGTGTCATATCGCTGCCATCAATCTCACCGACCTTAGCGCCGTCACGCAGGACAGCCATTCGGTTACAGGTACGCAGCATCTCTTCAATCTCTGACGAGATAAAGATCAAGCTCTTACCTTCCTGCGCAAGTTTGATGACCAATTTCTGAATCTCTGTTTTCGTACCGATATCGATACCACGGGTAGGCTCATCCAGAATCAGGAAATCCGGATTGGTTGCAAGCCATCTTGCCAGAATCACCTTCTGCTGGTTACCACCCGACAGCCTTTTGATCAGTGTCTCTCTGCTCGCTGTCTTAATCTGCAGCATTTCTATGTACTTATCCGCTATCTCAATCTGTTTCGCCATCGGTATCTTCTTAAAGATGCCGGCTTTCGCCTGCATCGCGAGGATAATGTTCTCACGTACTGACAGGTCACCGATAATACCCTCTGCTTTTCTGTCATCCGGAAGAAGTCCCATACCAAGATTCATGGCATCTATCGGACTCTTAACCTTCACATCCTGTCCGGCGACTTTGAGCGTACCGCTCTGTGCTCTGTCCGCGCCGTATATAACACGTGCCAGCTCGCTTCGTCCGCTTCCGAGCAGACCGGTAAGACCGACTACCTCACCCTTATGTATCTCTAAATCAAACGGTTTGATTGTTCCTGAATGGCTCAAGCCTTTCGCATCAATCTCAAGCGGAACCTTGGAGAAATCCGTAGTCCCTTCCGGTTTGATGGATGCAAGATCATCGAAGTCTTTACCCATCATCGCCGCTACCAGCTTCACTCTGGGGAGTTCTTCCACAGTATACTCGCCGACCAGCGTACCGTTACGAAGCACGGTAATACCATCGCAAACCGCGTATACCTGCTCCAAGAAGTGTGTTACGAATATGATACCGACGCCCTGATCTCTCAATCTCTTCATCATGCCAAACAGCTTCTCTACCTCATTGTCATCCAGAGAAGACGTAGGCTCGTCAAGAATCAGAACCTTACTTTCCATATCTACAGCACGGGCAATTGCTATCATCTGCTGCAATGCCAGTGAATATTCTTCCAAATTTCTTGTTACTTCAATCTCTAAATCCAAGTCTTTCATCAGCTGCGCCGCCATCTGATTCATCTTGCGGCGGTTAACCGTTCCAATCTTAGTGAGCGGTTCACGTCCGATATAAAGATTCTCTGCAACCGAAAGGTTCGGGCAAAGATTAACTTCCTGATAAACTGTTGAAATTCCCTTATGCTGGGCATCCATCGTGTCTTTATTGACAATCGGACCCTCAATACCGTCTACGTGAATCTCGCCGGCTTCGAATTTGTTGACACCCGTCAAACACTTAATCAACGTAGATTTCCCTGCACCGTTCTCACCCATCAGTGCACGAATTTCACCTTTTTTCAAGGTAAAATCAACATTGTCAAGCGCCTTGACCCCCGGGAATGTCATGCAGATACCGCGCATTGTTAAAGCAATATTGCTATCCATACTAATACCTCCTACTGTCACACATTCCACTGCATTTACGTCAATTTTCCGACAATAATTGCAATTCTCTTCTATTATACACCAAATTAGGTAAAAGAAAAAGGAGAGAAATGAAATTTCTCTCCCTATTCTATTCTAATTATTCGGTTCAAATATAACTCTTAGTATGCACGACCATCAAGTACTTCCTGAGTCATTGTTACTGCGTACTGAGATGTGATACCGGGTGCTACGAAAGCTTCATCCTTAACGATTGTCTGTGCGTCTACAGCTTCACCCTTCTCTAACTTCTGAATAACATCTGCTGCGAATTCAGCCTGAAGAGGGTTACACTCTACGTTACAGTTAATCTTGCCATCTAATGTGTACTGTAAGCCGTCATGTGTAGCATCGAAGGAGATGATGATTACATCGCCGTCTACACCGTATGTGATACCTGCTGCATCCATTGCATCCATTGCACCGTATGCTTCGTTATCGTTCTGGCAAACTACTACGTTGAAATCGCTGTAAGACTTAATGAAGGACTCCATAACTTCCTGTCCGCCTGCCTGTGTAAAGTCACCGGACTGAGAATCAAGGATTTCCCACTCGCTGTGCTGTGCTGCGATGTTGTTAAAGCCTTCTGTACGTCCGAGTGTTGCAGATGCACCAACAGAACCTTCAATAACAAGGATCTTAGCTTCAGCGCCGTCTAAGTACTCTGCTAACCAGTTACCTGCTGTCTCACCTTCTGCAACCATATCGCAGCCAAGCTGTGTTGTGTATAAAGAAGGATCAGCATCTACGGAACGGTCAACGATCAGTACCGGAATACCTGCGTCCTGTGCTTCCTGAAGAACTGTGTCCCAACCAGCTGTCTCGATAGGAGCGATACAGATGTAATCCATCTCCTGCTGGATAAAGTTACGAACTGCCTCTAACTGAACTGCATTGTCATTATCAGCATCTACGAAAGACAACTCATAGCCGTTAGCCTCTGAGAATGCATCCTGATAGTTCTGTGTGTTAGCTGCACGCCAGTCTGACTCATGTCCTACCTGTGCAAAGCCTACGCTGATTGTACCGCCGTCTGCTGCGGGTGCTTCGTCTGCCGCAGGTGCCTCTTCCTCTGCTGCGGGTGCCTCGTCTGCTGCGGGTGCTTCGTCTGCCGCAGGTGCTTCCTCTGCCGGAGCAGATGTCTCAGCCGGAGCCGCGTCACCACCGCCGCATCCTACAAGGCTTGCCATTACCATTGCGCCTGCAAGTAAAACTGCTAATTTCTTTTTCATTATTTAGTTCCTCCTCCTATAATAATGTATTAGTTTGAAACGGAAGCATTGTCGCCTCCTCGTTTCTGATATTACTTTAGCAAATCATCTTCTGCTGCTCAATACAAAATTTTTTTATTTTTATAATTTAGATGAGTTGTACAATACAAATTATATGTTATACTATCTGTATTAAGTACAAATTTATATTTATTGTGAATTTTTTATATTTTTTAGGCAGTTAGGTGTGATTTTTTATGATTTATTTTGAAAATGGGCATTTTTTTCTTGTGAATAATTATTACGAGAATGATATTCCACCGGTCGGAAGTTAGATTTTTATCTTTCCCCCTATTTAGTTATGAATAAAAATTGTATAATTTATGAACATACTGTGAACAAATATGAGAATTTTTTCTCTATAAACATGGAAAAAATACGATGTCAGCCTTGGAGGCTGACGCAAGGAGATACTGATTATGACAAAATACGAAACACTGGCGGAAGCTCTTACGGAGCAGATTACCCGCAATCTGCAAAACGGCATATCCAAACTTCCCACCGAGTCCCAGCTAAGCACGGAGTACAAAGTCAGCCGGCAGACCGTGCGCGCGGCGCTGACACTACTTAACAAGCAGGGAATTATCACCAGCAGGCAAGGAAGTGGTTCCTACGCTACCGGCTTGTCCGTGGACGGCGACCGCAATATTATTCCCATTCTCATTTCCAGCCAACACGAATACATCTATCCCCAGCTTCTATCCGACATTCGGCTGGCACTCTCGGAGCAGGGCTACAAACTGCAAATATACCCTACCGATAATAATACTTCCGTAGAACGGGCACATCTGGAAACTCTACTGGACAGACCGCCCTGCGCTATCATTGTGGAAGGCTGTAAGAGCACACTGCCCAATCCCAATCTGGATCTTTACGAGCAACTGCGTGAAAACGGAACCTTTATTCTTTTCCTTCATAATTATTATCCTGCTATGCAGGACTGCATCTATGTTAAAGACGATAATTACTACGGCGGCTGTCTGCTGGCAGAACACCTTATTACTCTGGGACATACACAGATTGCCGGTCTGTTTAAGATGGATGACTCACAAGGTCCGGAACGATATCACGGTGTGGCATCAAGGCTTCGCGATCTTGGTCATCCGTTATCAGACACCCATGTGGGCTGGTACTCTTCCCCGGATATCGCCGCGCTGGAAGCCAGACAAGATACACGCTTCCTGACCGATTTCATACAAGAGCGGTTATTCGGTTGTTCCGCCGTTGTCTGTTATAATGATGAAGTAGCATACTGGTTAATCAAGGAATTGTCTTATGCAGACATTCATGTGCCTCAGGATCTCTCGGTAGTCTGTTTCGACAATAGTTACTTAAGTGAATTGAGCAGCGTGCGCATCACTACACTGACCCATGCACCGCATGAAATCAGCGAGTGTGTCGCCGAATGTATCATCGGACATCTGCGCGGCGTGCCTGTAGTTTCACATACAATTCCGTGGCGGCTCGTCCGCAAGGAAAGCGATGCTCCGTACACCCCTAATCCTTAGCTCCGGAGCGGTATTCCCTCGGCGTACATCCTTGCGTCTTCTTGAACACAAAACTGAAATAGTGAGGATCCTTATAGCCGACTTCCAGCGCAATATCTCCTGAGTGTTTCTCTGTCTGGCGCAGCAGCTTCTTGGCTCTTTCCATCCGCTTCTGCGTCACATACTCAACAAAAGTCACATCCATTGCCTGACTGAATATTGCGCTGAAATAATTTGCGCTGACTCCAACTTCTCCTGCCACCGTATTGAGAGATAATGTCTCTTGTGTATAGTTCTCTTCTATATATTCAAGCGCCTTTTTCAACGCTTTCCTGCCCTGATTGTCGGATTCCTGATTCCGCAGCTCTATCGCTTTCTCTAAAATTCTACATATATATTGGGAAAGCTCCTCAATCCCCAGATTCACTTCCTGTATCTGGTCTTCCCCAAGAAGCTCTAAGAACTGCTTCTTGTCATAACCGATAGATTCCACGTAAGCCATAACAACAAAATGGACATGAAAGACAAGATAATTCTGAAAAAGCCTTGACTTAAGCGCTTCTTGGAGACTGAGCAGCCAGCTGTCCACAAACTCCGCAATTTCATCATGACTGCCTTGCTGCAGGAAATCTTTGATCAGCTCCGGCTCCACTTTCGCATAATCAATGTCGCCGATTTTGCCGCTTGACTCAAGCGGCATATAATTGTCCGCTACTTCACTTGTAAATATATGCACCGAAGGTGTCAGAAAACGATAAGCAAACAAGTGATTCACCTTACCGTAGCACTCCGCCAGCATACTCAGACGTTCCACCGGCTCACCCACTGCCGCATACCATTCAAAATCTTCCTCCGCCGGTTTACAGATCCGTTCCAGATTCTCCAGACATCTTACCGTTAAATCTTTCATCTGTTCCGGACTTCCTTTAATCAGTACACCGTATGTGTTAACATTCCATCGGAAAACAAGATGTTCCGGATACCGCACGAAATAGCGAAGAAGTTCCTCCCTCTTTCTTGCAAACCCTTCCGATTCAAAGCCGCCGTTCTCCTCCGCCCGTTTCTCCGTCAGAGTGAACATTAACAGATTATAGCAGGGTGCATTGATTTTGAGCGAAAGCTTTGCAGCTTCTTCATAAATATCCTGAACTGCCATTCTGCCCTCAAAGACCTTAACAAAGAAATTTGTTCTGGAAAACTGTTCATATGCTCTTGTCTCATTCTGATATTTTTCCTGATAATTACGCTGCTCTCTCTCTGTCTCTATCTTTGTCTTCAGCTCCTCCAATACTTTCTGGAGCGTCGCTCTGGTAATCGGTTTCAGCAGGTACTGTTCCACACCCACGGCAATCGCCTGTCTGGCATATTCAAAATCGTCATAGCCGCTGATAATAATGATTTTCATATCAGGAAATTCCTGATGCACAATACGACTAAGTGACAATCCGTCCATAAAAGGCATCTTGATGTCAGTAAGCAATACATCCGGTTTCAGCTTCTGTATGAGCGGCAATGCCATTTCTCCGTCGCTTGCTTCCCCTATAAACTGATATCCCCACTGCTGCCATGGAATATTATCTCTCAATCCCTCTCTAACGATGCTCTCGTCCTCTACAAGAAATACTTTCAGCATTCGCTTCTCCCTTCCGCTCTTAAAATTGCCGCTATCACAATAATGCCTAATAAATTCTTTCGTTTAAAACCTCTTCCGTCACATTCTGCATCGTGTAGACATCTTCTTCCACATAATACCTTTTCTCAACTTCCTGCCCGCTCTCAAGAAGCTGAATGACGTCTGATATATATTTCCCCTGATCCGGATTACATTCAATGTCTACATTGATTGTTCCTTCCGCCACCATCTCAAGCGCATCGTGAACCGCATCAAAAGATATAATGGTGATATCGCCGCCCACTCCTACCGTCCTGCCCGATTCCTTGATCGCCTCAATCGCGCCGAACGTCATATCGTCATTTTGGGAAATCACCACGTCGATATCATCATATTTTTGCAGGAAGTTCTCCATTACTTCTTTTCCCTTATAAATAGTAAAGTCTCCGTATTCCTGTTCCAGAATATTCCAATTATCATGTTGTCCGGCTATCATTGAAAATCCAACCGTTCTTCCGATCTGCGCCGATGCGCCCTCCGTCCCTTTCAGCACTACAATATTGATTTCCTGATTGGACAGCCCTTTTCGCGCCAAATGTTCCTCCAACCAATATCCTGCCTTCTTTCCTTCTTCCACGGAATCGCTTCCCACATGTGTAGTATACAGGCTCTGATCTGACACATCCACACTTCTATCCATTACAATCACGGGAATACCGGCTTCTTTGGCTTCCTGCAGCACAGTCTCCCATCCACTCTCTACCACCGGTGCCAGCACAATGTAATCCACCCGTTGAGAGATGAAGCTTCTTATAGCTTTAATCTGATTTTCCTGTTTTTGTCTGGCATTATTAAATATCAGAAAATAGCCATTCTGCTTTGTTAAAGCCTTTTGAACCGACTCCGTATTAGCCGTTCTCCATCCGGATTCGCTGCCAAGCTGTGACACGCCCACTACAATCAGGTTCTCCTCCCTATTGATGTACGGTTCTTCTTCGATTCCTGTAAAAAGTCCAAACCCCCATCCCAGCATAGCCATAAGAACCAGAATCGCCGGAAGCATTACCATTGCTATCCCGCTTATATGAATGTTAACCTTATTTTTCTTCACCGTACTCCTCCGTATCATACCTGCGCTTCTCTTTCCTCCGTGCCTGCACTCAGGCTACAGCGACAACATCATATCTTCTTGATCCTCAATTGTTTCTGTCCGCTCCTCATAAGGCACCGCAGGAATCACAATCTCTACGCAGGTTCCCTTTCCCGGCGTTGAGTCAATCGTCATGCCGTACTCTGCGCCGAAGTTCATGCGAATACGCTCATTGACATTGGCGAGCCCAAAGCCCTTGCCCGTATCTTTGCAGGGCTTAACAATTTCCTTTCTCAGATTGTCAAGCTCCGCTGCTTCCATTCCGATGCCGTCATCTTCTACCTTAAAATGTATTCTTCCCTGTGACTGCACGCCGGTTACAATGATATTTCCTTTAGCGCGCTTATACTTAATACCATGATAAAGAGAATTCTCCACTAAGGGCTGCAATGTCAGCTTTAAGATTTTATACTGATACAGCTGCGGGTCAATATGAATCTCATACTTCATAATATCCCGATAACGCACCTGCTGGATTTCCAGATAGCTCTTAATATGCATTTCCTCTTCCTGTATCGTAATATACTCTCGTCCCTTACTGAGCACGAGCCGAAAGAATTCTGACAGTGACATAACCATATTCACAGCCTTATCAGGATCATTCCCTTCAATCAGCCATACAATCGTATCCAGCGTATTATATAGGAAGTGCGGATTAATCTGTTCCTGCAAAAGGCGTAAATCGGCACGGCGCATCTTACGCTCATCCGCTTTAATCTTACGGACAAACCTCTCAATACTCTCAGTCATAATGTTAACGCCATCCGCCAGTACTGCCACCTCATCATCCGTATCCACCTGTACACGGACAGAAAAATCGCCCTGAGAAATCTTCTTCGTCGCTTGAGACAGTTCCTGAATCGGCTTAGTAATCCCAGTCACAATCATGACTGTCAGTACTACGACGATCAACAGAATAAACCCAAGCAGAATCGCACAGAAAACCGTAAACTTATGTACCCTGTCATTAAGCTGCTGCGTCAAATATTCCATACTCTGGGTCTGATAATAGATATAATACTGAATATTATCCTGTATCAGTTCCGTCATAATATATATATTATTATCCAGCATCTGTATATTAGTGTCATAGCTGTTCTTTGCCCCAAGATTTGCCTTAATGTCGCCCACTCTGTCTTCCAGTGTGTCAATGTTACGCAGCAAAATCTGCAGCCATGTACGGCTCTCTCCATCCGTAGTGATGTGCACCAGCCGTTCAAAATCTCCCCGCAGCCCATTAATCAGTACATATGGATCTTCCAAACTGTCATCATCCTTAATCGTCTCAAAGGTAGCCGCACCTACTACCAGTTTGTACAGACTTTCGTCCATTTCTTCCTTAAAATTCAGATTATAAGCATTGGCAACCGTCATATTGCTCACTATCGTATCATATGCCGCACTGTAATTATGCAGCGCATAAATCAGATAAAGCACCAGAATCAGAAACGGAATTGCCGCTACCGCAGACAACATAATTAATTTGTTCTTAATGGAATATTTCACTTTCGCTGCTCCTTTTTCTCCATTCTACCAATTTTTATAAAAAAAGCAATTTTATAATTGTGCAATTGCATAAAAATTATATATGGTGTATGATGTATTATGTACATCATTGCAAAATATTTAAGCAAAAACTAAACTCTATATATTATTATAAACTGTTACGAAATCATATTATCATTCGTTATTTACAACATTCACCCACTACAAAGGAATCGATAAATAATTATGAAAGAAACCAATTTTCTGCACCAAGTATACAAGGCTATCTGTAAAGACACCGGCGATCAAAACGAATCGGCAAAGCTTATCGTAGTTGTCCGTCTGCTGATTCTCACTATGATTGTCTACTCTCTGCTCAGCAGCGGACTCTGTCTGTTCGCCTCACATACGGGCGGACTGATTTTCTGTCAGGTATCGGCAGTATTATTTCTTGCTGTTTTTGTATTATCTTATCACAGTCGTACCTTCGTTTCATTCTGCATCTTAAATGCATATATTCTCGTCTGGATCATATTTAACATTGTTATGTTCGGCTGGAATATTGGTGTGCAGCATTTTATTATTGTATTGCTCATCGCATGTTTCTTTGCCAAGTATAAACATGCCGCAGCTAAGGCTTCATATGCTCTGGTATTATGCATATTACGTATTTTTTTATTTTTATATTGTCAGGATAATTCTCCTCACATCACTTTGGATGAGGGAGTTAACAATTTGTTTCAGGTTATCAACACACTTGCCATTTTCTGGTCTATCTCTCTGATTGCATATATCTTCAGTACCGACACCCAGACTCTGGAATGCAAACTGGTAGAATATAACGAGCAACTCAAGAAGCAGGCAAGTATTGACCCATTAACCGGACTATACAACAGACGGCGTACACTGGAGTATCTGGAAAAGCTTCTGAAATCTCCGGAACACCAGATCAGCATCTGCCTGTGTGATATAGACTTTTTCAAACGTGTCAACGATACATACGGACATGACATAGGCGACGTAGTCCTAAAGAAAATCGCCGAGACCTTCCGCAAAGAACTGCCTTCCGGAACGTTTATCTCCCGTTGGGGCGGTGAAGAGTTTCTATTGATTTTCCCAATTTCGAATGGCGATGAAGCCCAAATATTTCTGGGAACTCTCCGACAGAAGATTAAGGAGATTGTCTTTGACGGCGGAAGCGAAACCTTCTGCGTATCTCTGACTTTCGGGTTGGTTGAACATGATTTCCACAGCGATTTGACTACCATTTTGAAAGAAGCCGACGAAAAATTATATTATGGCAAAGAACACGGACGCGACCAGATTGTTTTTTAATCTGGTCTTTTTTCATCCGTTCTTTTTCATGATTCTTCTCCCCTATTCATATATTAATACAAATCCGTTCGGAGGGTATTTACTTGAAACGTCCCTTATCTTTCAAACAATGGGCTGCCGCCTTGATTCTATTTACAGGCTTTTGTGCTGCCACTCTGTTCGGCTATATGCACAGCCACGCAGATGCAGAGTTTGAAGCTTTTGCAGAAGATTTTTTCCTACAGGAAATACAGGCTAATCCGATTCACTTCCACTATTCTGTAGACGACCCTTCAATCTACCATATTGATGAGTCCGCCTTAAAAATGCCAATCTATCATGAAGGCGAAGCTGCCAATGATATATACGCGCTATCCCTTATCGCTGATAAACTGGATAGATACAGCGACATGAATCTTAACGACAGCAACCGCTATCTGTGCGGATTAATGCGTTCCTACATAGACGCGGTCAGCCATACCGCTGCATACCCGTATTTCTCCGAGCCTCTCTCGCCCTCCTCGGGAGCTCCTTCAGAGCTTCCTATTTTGTTGGCGGAATACCGCTTTGACACCGCGGAAGATGTGGAACTGTATCTGTCGATACTGACACAGATTCCCGATTATTTCAACGGCTTGATCGTATACGAACGTGAAAAAGCTGCCGCCGGTCTTTTTATGTCCGATTCTACAGCCAGAAAGGTCATACGGCAATGCACGAGTCTCATGAATTCTACACAATTGGAAAATAATACCCACTTTTTGGAAACCACATTTACAGCACGACTACAGCCTTTGGTTGAACAAGGCATCATAACCGAAGACGCTTTCCTCTCTTATCAGTACAACAACAACCGTTTGTTGACCACCGTTGTCGCCCCGGCTTATGACCACCTTGCCGATGAGCTTACTCTTCTTATGGGAAACGGCAAGGATACATGCGGTCTTGCTCACAGAGAAGGCGGAAGAGACTATTATGAGGCGCTGCTCAGACTTCAGACCGGTTCCTATCGTGATATTGCCGATATAAAGGAACTTCTTTATCAGGATTTAACATCCAATTATGACTCGCTGAGCCGTTTGTTTGAAAGCGATGCTTCTCTACGTGATAAACTGGCTTCCGAACAAACTTTTCTTCCCGAAATGTCCCCTGATGAGATACTTTCTTATTTGGAACAATCCATACAGCAGGACTATCCTTCCCTTCGTGCATCTTCAGATGCCGACACCGTGCACTGCAGTGTCAAATATGTGGACGACAGTCTGGAGCCGTATACCGCCCCGGCATTTTATATGACACCACCTATAGACAATGTGCTAAATAATACAATCTACGTTAATGCGCTGGATACTTCCGACGATTTGTCACTCTTTACAACGCTGGCACACGAAGGCTATCCGGGACATCTCTACCAAACTGTCTACTCTCAACGTTTCCGAGATGCCTCCGATATCCCACCTTTATGCAGCGTGCTCTATTACGGCGGATACATAGAAGGCTGGGCGATGTATGCCGAACTCTCTTCATATGATTATGCCATTGAATTGGCAGCCAAGGATTATCCGGAAGCCGCCGGGTATTACCTTGCCTGCCGGCTGGATCGTCAGATTCAGCTCTGTCTGTATTCTTTGCTGGATATTGCAATACACTATGACGGAGCCACTCTCGAGGACGTACGGGAAATCTTTGCCTCCCTCGGCTCAGCAAGTGATGCCACCGTTGCGGCAGTCTATGAATACATTGCAGAAGAACCATGCAATTACCCAAAGTATTATCTCGGCTATCTGGAAATCATGGAATTAAAAAAACAGGCTTTACAAATCTGGTACGGTGACCAAACTTCCGAAGCCTGTGTTCCTTCTGATTTTCTGTATCGCTTTCATTGCTTTATATTAGAACACGGACCTGCTGACTTCAATACATTATCCTCCCTGCTGTACGATATCAGCTAGTCTGAAAGAATTGAGCCAGCTTTGTCAGGGCTTTCTCCAGAACCGCCTGTTCTTCCTCCGTCAGTTCCTTTACGATAGAATCTATCATCTGCTCATGGAACTTACGGTGATGGAGATAAGCCCTTTTACCTTTCTCCGATAAAGAGATTAACACTACCCGCCGGTCTTCTTCACTTCGTGTTCTGTCCACATAACCCTTCTTGACCAGACTGTTAATGGCTATGGTGAGCGTTCCCGTAGTGACCTCCAGCGAGCGGGCTACTCTCGTCATGTTTTTCGCGCCTTCCATACCGACGGCTTCAATCACATGCATATCATTGGTTGTCACATCTTTATATTCACCCGTCCGAAGCGCGCGTTCTTCAATCATATTGATATTTCGGAACAATCTTACCAGCACTTCATTCAGCGTATGATTAATATTCATAGTCTCTTCCATTCTGAAGCGCAGTTTATGCAACGCTTCTTTCACACATCTTCATTTTCAGCAAGTTAGGCTGCGAGATTATTTTACGGTTTCATTTTAGCAAAAATTAGTTTGATAGTCAAATTATTTACGATTCCTCCATCATCCCATCAATATAACCCCTATCCCAGAGAAGAATCTTCAGTTTCTTTGCTGCCTGAACTGCCGGTGCGGTAAAATACTGATTAGTCATGACAGCGCCCACCATGCAGTCATAATAATCTCTTCCAGCATAAGTCCGCAGAACGGCATCTACGCCCACAGGTCCCTGATATCTCTTGCACTGAACCGCATACGTTACCCCATCCTTCTCCGCCAAAATATCCACACCGAAATCACCGCTGCCTCGTGTGACCTCCACCTCCATAAATCCCTGCTTCTCAAGAAGGTCCGCACAGAAATACTCAAACTCATGCCCCTCCATCTCATCTATATCTCCATGCCGACGCCCACGAAAGATTCGACGGATACAATAGAATATGCCCACTGCTGCCGCTGTAATAAGCAGAATGCCTGCAATATATCCGATCATAACATAGACCTCCGTAATGCTCTGCTGCATAATTAATTCCTTCGCCCCTTCGCCCGCAATCCGATACCATATTTACCTTATGATTCGTTCATCATTCGTCACACTGCTATCTTACTACATAATACTCCAATTATAAAATTTTTTTTATACTTTCTTTCTTTTTTATTTCGATATTTGACACATCTCATTCACAATTGCAATGTATAGTATTAATTGTAGTTGGGGAATACATAGTAATGATGATTCTAATCTACACTTTATAGGAGCCGCCGGCGCTGCTTCGGTGCTGACCGGCTTCGACTAAACATAACAGCGATGTCCCTTAGGACTCACTGTTGACATATATTGAGTTTACACATTTCTATCCTTCTCACACACAAAAACGGCACTCATATGAGCGCCGTTTTTGCATTTACCTCTACACGAGAATACCCGCCAGAACAATACTCGCCGCTACTCCCGCCAATGTGGCAAGCAAAGCTCCCGCAAGCGTATATCTGGTTTTTGTCACCTTAGCAGCCAGAAAGTAAACTGACATCGTATAAAAAATCGTCTCCGTGCAGCTCATCATAATAGATGTGGTCGTGCCAATCAGCGAATCCGGTCCGTGGTTCTTAAAGATATCCAGCACTAATCCCGTGGCTGCGGAAGAAGAAAACATTTTAATAAGAATTAACGGTACAAGCTCCGATGAAAACCCCATTTTAGATGTAATACCTGCAAAAAGACCTCCGAAAAAATCCAAAAATCCCGAAGCGCGTAGCACGCCCACCGCCACCATCAACCCGATCAGTGTAGGCATGATGCGGATTACCGTATAGAATCCGTCTTTTGCCCCTTTGATAAAATCCTCATACACGTTGCTTCTCGCGGCTACACCATATGCCACGATATAGAAGATAATAACCGGAATGATAATGTTGGAAATATTGGACAGAACAGCAACCATGGGTGATTCCTCACATAAAAAGACTGCACAGAATATTAATATAATCTATGCAGTCCTACTATATCATATGTATGATTCTTGTCTTATGTGCCTGTTATCCCTTGCCCGTCATTCTGTCTCTGTTTCCGCTATGATATTCCTTGCCACATATACGCCGCTTGCCGACGCATGCGAAAGAGAATGGGTCACACCGCTGCCGTCTCCGATAATATATAGTCCCTTATATTTCGTCTCAAGATGTTCATCAATCTCCACTTCCATATTGTAGAACTTCACTTCCACACCATACAGAAGCGTATCGTCATTGGCTGTACCCGGCGCAATCTTGTCAAGCGCATAAATCATCTCCATAATGCCGTCCAAAATACGCTTCGGCAATACAAGACTTAAATCTCCCGGCGTCGCTGACAAAGTAGGTTCCACCAGCCCCTCTTCAATACGTTTCGCGTTGCTCCGTCTTCCTCTTACCAGATCTCCAAAACGCTGTACGATCACCCCACCGCCCAACATATTGGACAGTCTGGCGATGCTCTCACCGTAACCGTTGCTGTCCTTGAACGGCTCGGAGAAGTGTTTTGCCACGAGCAGCGCAAAATTTGTGTTGTTCGTCTGTTTATCTGCTCCCTCGTAACTGTGTCCGTTTACTGTCACAATACCGTTGGTATTCTCATTCACTACAATACCATGAGGATTCATACAGAAGGTTCTTACTTTATCCTCAAATTTCTCTGTGCGGTAAACAATCTTACTCTCATACAATTCGTCTGTAAGATGAGAGAAAATTACCGCCGGAAGTTCCACTCTGACGCCGATATCCACACGATTGGACTTCGTTTCAATATTCAGGTCCCCGCATACCTTTTCCATCCATTTACTACCGCTTCGTCCGACAGATATAACACATTTGTCACATTCGTAGGAAGCCTCTTCGCAGACTACCCGATAGCCGGTGTTTATATTCTCCACCGATTGTACCGGTGTATCGAAATAAAAGTCCGCTTTGTCTTTTAACGCTTCATAGAGATTCTTTAACACAACATAATTGATGTCCGTTCCCAAATGACGCACAGAAGCATCAAGCAGATTCAGTTTGTTTTGCAGACACAATTTCTTAAAATGACTTCCGGCTGTGGTGTACAGCTTCGTACCTTCCCCGCCGTATTTCATATTGATTGCATCCACATATTTCATTAGGTCAATGGCTTGTTTCTTACCCACATGTTCATACAGCGTGCCGCCGAAATCGTTTGTGATATTGTATTTCCCGTCCGAAAAAGCGCCCGCACCGCCGAATCCGCTCATAATAGAACAGCTCTTGCAACGCACACAACTCTTAATTTTATCGCCGTCAATCGGACAATGCCTGTCTTCCAATGCATGCCCCGCTTCAAACACGGCAATCTTTAAATTCTTTTCCTGCTGCACCAGTTCATACGCAGTAAAGATACCACCCGGTCCTGCGCCAACGATGATTACGTCATATTTCATAGAAATTCCTCCCGTTCTGACATTGCTTGTCTGCTGCATCCCACTGCTCATTCTCTTATCACTGCCTTCCGGCGTTACATTCTTGAATCGGGTTATGTACGGTTACTGTCTGATACGGTATCTCAATGCCGTTGTTCTGAAATTCTCTGATCAAAGCGATTCGGATATCACTGCATGCCTTGAAACTGTCATTCAGATTCTCCGTCCATATTGTCGTCTTCAAAATAACACCGTTCTGCGTATATCCGCTGGCAGTGACAGCGTTTTCATCTGTATTCAATGTCAGTTCATGGTCTACACACACTTTTCGCATAATGCGTATCGCTGCCTCGATATCTGCATCGTAAGCGATCTCTATTTCCACGAAATTCCCGACATTGGCTGTATAGTTCGTATTGATGATTACGGAGGAATCCATCACCGAGTTCGGAACGATGCAGCTTTCTCCGTTAAACTGATTGATCACTGTATGGCGGATCATGACATCTTTCACGATTCCTTCCGCAATAACGGTTCCTCCCTGAATCACTCTAATCTTCTCATCCACGTTATAGGGTTTCGACATTGATATGGAAAGACCGCTGATGACATTGCCCAATGCCTGCTGTGCCGCAAAGGTAGCAATCGCAATAATCAAGGAACCGCTCTGCAACATAACTTTACTGATATCCTTGGTTAATTCAAACTGCTGTGCAAGGCTGTATATAATGATAACATCGATAATAACATTTACGACACCTTTGGAAAAACGCAGATGAATCGCTTTGGTTTTTCTTGCCAGAAATCTGAAAATCAGGTTCACAACATAGTTCAGGACAAGTGCGACAAGAACAAACGTACATATTTTCACAATAGAATCCATAGGATTTTCTCCTGCTTTCTTATATGAACCAGTCGTCTTATAATAGATTTAAAAATAGTACTTCTTTAGCGCTTCATATTGCTCCGGCGTAATTGTCAGAATCGTCCCATGTTTGTACTTATACGGAAAGGAGAACTGCTCATCCGCCCGCACAAACCGTCCGCTCTCCAAAGAGTCCGCAATAAAAGGTACGTATCCCTGCCCTTCTCCCGGCACTCCGTAATAATCAAGGAAAAGGCACCATCTTCCGTCCTCCAAGCGCACCGCTGTGGGAGCTTCATAGACACCTTCTTCAAGCCCAGCCATACTCTCATCAAAAGTTTCTACATACTCATACGGTCCTTCCAACTGCTTCGCCCGAAGAAGAACATTCCGGCTGTCCGCCGCATCTCTTTTTACAAACATATAGTAGAAACCATTTTCTTCATATATTGCCGAGTCAATCACGCTCCCCTGCGGATGCCGGTAGAGCAGCTTGGGTGCCGTGAAATGCTCAAAGTCCTTGGTCCTGCAACAATAAATCGCTTTTGTTTCATAATCGTCAGCTGCATGTGAGGAAGACCAGTGAAGCAGATAGTCCCCTTGCACCTTATCATAGATGATGTCCGGAGCCCACATGCAGCCGAACTTCTCGTCTCCTACCTTCACTAATTTCTGCTCCGTCCAATGCAGCAAGTCCTCCGATTCCCACAATGAAAAACACTTACTTCCATTTCTGGAAATCTCTTCCCACTTATTATGGTACTGTCCTCTCATCCCATATGCCAGTGAAAGGTCTGTTGCGAGGATAACATATTTCCCTGTCGTTTTACAGAATGTAACGGTAAAATCTCTCGCTCCCTTATCCCCGTAATAGCACCAGAGAACCGGATTGCCGTCATTTATTTTTTCCCAGTGAAAGCCGTCTTTACTTACCCCGAAATATACCTGCTCTCCGTCGGGTGTAGATTTTTCTTTAAAATGTACAAATAAATATGCTTGGTCCATCATATACCTCCCTATTGGTTCTCCATCACAATCCGCTATAACTATTGAATGTTCAGCTTAGCAAACAAATCGCCGAGGCTGGTTCCGACACTCTGTCCCGAATCGTACTGCTTCACGTCAATACTCTCCATCTCTTCCGCCTGCTGCTCTTCTACTGCCTTCATGCTCAACGAAATCTTTCCGTCATTGGTGTTCAGGACTTTAACCTTAACCTTATCGCCTACTTTAAGCACCTCGGATGGTTTCTTAATTCTTCTTTGACAAATCTGTGAAATGTGTACCAAACCGCTTAGACCGTCTTTCAAGTCTATGAAAGCGCCATAAGTCTGCAAGCTTTCCACTGTGCCTTCCAAAACCGTTCCGGGCACAATCATTGCTACCTTGTGGTCGTGTTCCTCCTTCGCCTTTTCCCTTAATATCTCTCTTGCCGAAAGCACCAGCTTTCCCTTCTCCGGGTCAACCGTTATCACCCTTACCTCCAACGTTTTTCCCTTGTAATCTTCAAGATTCTCCACATAGGAAACATCAAGATGGGATGCGGGTATAAATCCTCTGATACCTTCCAGATAAGCAACCACGCCGGCATTGACAATCTCGTTTACCTTAACGCTTACACTTTTCTTCTCCTCCATATAACTATTAAGTACATCCCAAGCAAGAACAGCGTTTGCTTCTCTTCTGGAAAGCAGAATATTACCCTGTCCGTCATCTGTCTTTACAACAGACGCCTCAATCACATCGCCCTCATGCACATCTGTCATAAGAGAAAAATTAGGATCGTCACTCATATCCTCCGCCTTAATAATACCCTGCGTATAATATTTGAGATCCAGCGTTACTTCTTCCTCATTCACATCAATCACGGTGCCCTTAATTACGTCGCCTTCATTAATTGTGCGGAAAGATGCTTCCAATTCTTTTTCATAGTCTTTCATTGTTTCTTCCATAGTCGTTATCTCCGTATTCGCTGTTATATTATTTTTACATAGTATAACACATTTCCGCATGACAAGCCATATGTGGCTCTGCAAATAACAAACTATGTTTAAAGGGCAGTTATCCTGCCCTTTATGTGATACTTACTCATCTATCAACTTACCAGCACTCCTCCAGAATCTCAAGAACTTCCTCTCTGGAAAGCTTCTTGCAGCAACCGGCTGTGAGATTACAGGTATCGGCGACTTTCTTAAGTACGCTCTTATCCGTAATTCCCATTTCCGTAAAGGAGGAGGGCAGACCGATTTCACGGATAAAGTCTGCAAGCGCATCAATTCCTGCCACTGCGAGTTCTTCCGGCGTTTTATCCTCAGCCGGAATCTCCCATACCTTCTCCGCCATGCGCGCAAACTGTTTTACGCCGTCTTTATACATATGGCGGTAAAGAACCGGATGGATAACCGCTAATCCCTGTCCGTGGTTACAGTCCGTATAAGCGCCGAGCTGATGTTCAATCTGATGAGCTTGGAAATCTGTTACTTTTCCAATCTTTAAGATACCGTTCTCCGCCATGGCAGATGCCCACATCAGTTCGCTTCTCGCCTCCCAATCGTTCATATCCAACATAAGTACTCGGATATTACGGATTACATTGCGCATAACCGCCTCTGCAATCTCATCTGACAGGGTAATCTCGCGAGGTGAGCCTAAATAAGTTTCCATGCTGTGGCTTAACGTATCAAAAGCTCCTGAGACGACCTGTCTCGCCGGAAGAGACATGGTATATGCCGGATCAAGTACTGCAAAACTTGCATATGCTCCTAAAACTCCCGCTTTCTGGTCGGTGTCTTCATTGGTGATCACCGCACCGTTGTTCATCTCCGCGCCGGTTCCTGATGCGGTAACAATGGCTCCCATCGGAAGATACTCTGCGGGAAATACATGATCTTTAAATTCCATCTCCCAGATATCTTTATCCGTCAAGGCTTGCGCTGCTACAATCTTACAGCAATCTATAACCGAACCGCCGCCTACAGCCAGAATGAAGTCAACCTTCTTTTCTTTGGCGAGGGCTGCGCCCTCCTGCACTTTCTTATAGGTCGGATTAGGCATGATTCCTGCGAAATCAACAATCTCCTTTCCTGCTTCTTTCAAATATCCGCAGATTTCATCATAAACGCCGCTCTTCTTAACCGAACCGCCGCCATAGGCGAGCATAACTGTTTTTCCTACTTTTTGCAGTTCATCCGGTAGTGCTTTGGCTGCTGCCTTTTCTCCAAAATATACTTTAGTCGGATACGAATAAATAAAGTCTTTCATTGTACATCTCTCCTCTTATTTCTGTGTGTCCACCGGCGGAACCATCTCTACATATTTCTGCAGCATTTCCGGCGTACTGGTGTAGTAATGTTTTTCCTTATTCAAAGCAGCAATTTCATTCATTTCATCCTCTGTCAAAGTAAAATCAAACAAATCGAGATTTGCTTTGATGTGTTCCGGATTCTTAGAACCGGGGATTACTACATTGCCAGCCTGCACATGCCAGCGCAGAATAATCTGTGCATTGGTCTTACTATATTTTTCTGCCAGCTTTGTAAAAACAGGTTCCTGAATCAATGCCGCGTCACCATGTCCCAGCGGATACCACGCCTGAATCACAATGTTTTCTTTTGTAAGGAATTCCTTGAGTTCCTTCGCCTGTGCATAAGGATGAACTTCCGTCTGCAGAATCATAGGTTTCACTTCGCAGATATCCAGTATTTCCTTGATTCCTTCCACAGTAAAATTGGACAGACCAATTGCTTTTACCTTGCCTGCCTTATATGCCTTTTCCATCTGTCTGTAACCTGCCACATAATTTCCTGCCGGCTGATGAATCAAAAGAAGATCGATGTAGTCTGTGTCCAGTCTTTCTAACGTCTTTTCCACTGCATCCTCCTGCTCGTAGAAGGAAGGCCATAACTTAGTCTCAAGAAAAATTTCTTCTCTTGGCAGACCGGATTTCTTCATAGCGCGACCTACCGCCTTTTCGTTCACATAGGCATTTGCGGTATCAATAAGACGATAACCGCATTCCAAAGCGCTGATACAGGAAGCCTCAGCCTCATCCGGAGAGAGCAGAAAAGTTCCGATTCCCGCCATAGGCATCTTTACACCATTGTTTAAAGTAATATAATCCATAATCAACTTCTCCTTTTCTCGCTTTTTGTTTTCTTTTACTTTTTATTTCTCTATCCTTTTTCTACGATTTTTGATCCGCCGAACACAGCGGACATTTCCATTGCGTCTAATGCCTCGTCAAGAGCTCTTACCTCAGATTCATCCAATACAATATCTGATGCATCCGCATTTTCTTTAAGTCGCTCGCTCTTTCTGGTTCCCGGAATCGGCACTATATATGATTTTTTGCAAAGCATCCAAGCGAGAGATATCTGTGCCGGAGTTGCATTTTTCTCCTGCGCAGTGTTATGAAGCAGTTCAAGAAGCTTTCGATTTTCTCTTAATCCCTGACTACTGAACTGAGGCATCATACTTCTGTAATCGGAAACGCCATCAAACACTGTATTTTTATTATATTTGGCTGACAGGAAACCATTTGCCAGCGGAGAAAACGCCACATACCCAATATTTAGTTCCTCTAGCACAGGGAATAATTCTTCGTACCATCGCGCCATCATAGAATAACGATTCTGTATCGCAGTGACCGGGCACACTGCATGCGCTCTGCGAATTGTATCTTCTGTCGCCTCCGAAAGTCCCCAGTGTGTAATTTTTCCCTCTTTAATCAACTCCGACATTGTACCTGCCACTTCTTCAATGGGAACCTTTGGGTCAAATCGATGTTGGTAATACAAATCAATGTGATCCATACCCAGCCGTTGCAAAGATGCCTCCGCCGAAGCGCGAATAACTTCCGGACGCGAATCCGGTACAAGGGGTTTATTGACTGCAGTGCTTTCCATATCAAAATGAATGCCAAATTTGGTTGCAATCACCACACTATTCCGGCACTCCTTCAATGCTTCACCCACCAGCACCTCATTCTGATGCGGGTCTTCCGGCATACCATATACTTCCGCAGTATCAAAAAACGTATACCCCATCTCAACCGATTGTCTAATGGTTCGAACTGCTTCTTCTTTTTCTGTCGGCGCCCCGTAGGCATGGGAAAACCCCATACAACCAAGACCAATCGCAGACACACTTAAATCTTTTCCTATTGTTCTGTGTTTCATATTGCTCCCCTAAATTTTCCGCACTTAATGCCGTTTTATATCAAGATAAATCTCTCTGTTTCTTTATTAAGTATTATAGACATTCTCTGTTCTATTAAGAAGTCTCGATTGGTTCACCAGTATATACCTTTGGCTTATAACAATCTTTCTCACGCTATTCCCCATCCTCCGCTATCAGCTCCACAATACTCACCCGCGACAGTCTTGCAGAATAAAACCACGCAGACAGTGCAAACAACACCGGTATGACAACAAGCGGCACAACATTTCCCAACATACTGAAACCTGCCTCAAACTCACCGATTCCAAAACTCTTGAACACGGCTCCGATTAACGGGTCTGCCAGAATCCCCGCAGCCACAAACCCTAAGAGAGCGCCGCTAAGTACTACAAGGAGGAAACGCAGAGCGAAGGATATCCGAAGTTTTCCCGTATGCAGTCCAAGGCTCTTATAGATTGCCATATTGCTTTTTTCTGATTGAAGAAGTTTCCCAGCAACCAGCGCTACCGTGATCAAAATAATCATTGCAGTCACAACATACAATCCAATAATCAGCATATGCATGACCAATACGATACCGCTCAGTCCTGACCAACTATTCGTATGAACGTCTATTCCTCGATAATGTTCCTCTAAGTAATCGTACACATAATCCCGCGCGCTTCCGTCTTCTAGGATGTAATGTCTGCACCAGATATACCCCGTAATATCATCGATTCTGGCATATCCGCCGATACTCATGCCGATATTGGTTCCCATGCCGTTAGCGCACTGATAGATGCCAGACACTTCATATTCGCCCATTCTCCCATTCGCCGACACCCTGACTATGTCTCCGATTTCCAGATTCATTTCCCGGGCAACGGTATCCGTTATGAGAATACTGTTATCGTCACACACATTTCCGCTTAACATATGGAACCATTTTGTATCATCCAGTACGTTTGCCGTATATTCCTGTCCGTTTACCGTCACACTTTGCATGGCAAGCTCATACTGTTCCACCACCGGCGAATACCAGTTGATGCCCCGCTCAATCTCGTCCATGGGTACTGTCTGGTTCAGCGGCTGTACACCCAGATCATGCTCCGCCACACTAAAAGAATTCATAAGCCCTTCCCCGTTTGGTCCGAGCCACGCCCCCATATGACCGATCACAGAAAGAAAAACGGTAAGAATCATCGCGATCAGACACAGCGAAATATATTTGCTCCGGTCTGCCAGAACTTCTCTGACAGCAATATGCGCCAGTAAATTACGCCTGGAAAAGGGAGACTGTACTTTCGCAGCGCTTTTCGACTCCCTCAGCGTCTGCATTGGCGCAATATGAAGAATCTTGCCGGTCTGCGTGAAAACAGCCGCCGCCAAAACCAGCATACCTATCACAAATACGCCAGCCAAAAGACCAAACGGCGTCCTGACCTCCACAAGCATTCCGGTGGAAGTTACCATTCCCCGTGCAATGCTCCCTGTTGCCGCATTGCAAAAAACAGTGCCCAAAATCACGCCCAGAAAACCGCCTCCTCCATAAAGCGTCACATAGATACTGCGCAGAATGCTTCCCGTAAGTCCCATGGTACGAAGAATCGCCATATCGCCCTTTTCCTGCTCGATCACCAGCGTCAGACTGTGCTTAATCATGATCAGGCAGATGACAAAAAGCACCACCGAAAAAATCATCAGGAAACCCGATACGATATTTTGCAGTAAAAGCATATAACTTAAAATAGAATCTTTTCTGTAGGTAAAATCCATGTACCTTGCAAGTTCCGTATGCTCCTGTAGTTCTTCATAAAACTCTGTATCGGATAAACTGCTTGACGGGTCTTTAAAAATATGAAGCATCGCTCCGCTTCGCCCAAGCACATCTATCGCCGCCGAGTCCGCCATGATTTGAAGCATTTCCTCATAATCCGCATTGTTTACAAGAAAGCTTTTCATATCAATCATGGAACTTCCCATAAATGCATCTTCAAAATATCCGGCTACCGTAAACGCCTTTCTCCCGTTTGTACGGGACAGATTAAACCGAATCGTATCGCCAATCCGCACATCAAACATGCTTTCCATCGCAGGAGATATATAAATACTCCCCACAGGAATTTCCGACAGATTCACATCCTCTCCGTTCCGGTCTATAAAATGATAAGGCGTCGTACCGTCATACGAAATCAACTGACCCTCATTATCGGAATAGTTCCCGTTTACTTCATATCCAGCGTAAATGATTTCCTGCAGGACGGCGCTTTCCACATCTTCTATCTGCTCGATTTCCGCCAACAGTCTTTCCGGCTGTCCGCTCACCCATACCGTAAAGTCGCCGAATCCAAGCCGGTCCATCTTATCTTCCACGGTCGTCGTTCCGCTTGTATACAATGTGATGGCAGAAAACAGGCACAGCGAAGCAATCATGATCATAAGAAATAAAGCGCAGACAGAAAACCTTTGCCGTTTCCATGCCGCCCCAAGCAGCATCTTATATTTTCCCATATTACCAACCCAGCCCTTCCAGCCACTCAGCCAGTTTCTTTTCCCGTGTGTCTCTGTCTTTACCGTATTCTGACAAAGCAAGCTCTGATATCACCCTGCCGTCCTCAATATAAAGAATCCGGTTTCCCCGCAGTGCGGCTTCCTTATCATGTGTCACAAGAAGAATCGTCTGTCCTTCTTCGTGAAGCTTTGTAAACAGATTCAATACTTCCTTTGTATTAGCTTTGTTCAATGCTCCGGTCGGCTCATCCGCAAACAAGATTGCCGGGTTTCCCATAACGGCTCTTGCTACCGCCGCCCTCTGTGCCTCTCCTCCGGACACCTGCGAGGGTAATCTGTCCACCGCATTCTGTAGATTCATCTGCACTGCCAATTGTCTTGCCCGTTCTCTTACGTCGTTTTCGCTAAACCCGCTGCCAATCAGCCCTGCCATTACGATATTCTCATAGAGAGTCAGATTGCTGACCAGATGCGTCTTTTGGAATACGAAACCAAATTTGTCAGCCCGAAGCTTTGTCAGCTCCTTTTCCGACGCTCCTGTAACTGTCTGATCACCGCAGTAAATGGTTCCTCCCGCAGCCTGCTCCATTCCGCTGAGACAGTATAATAAGGTAGATTTACCGGAACCGGAAGTCCCCATAATCACGGTAAAATCTCCGTCATAAATATCAAGATCGATTTCGTTTAAAACCTTTGTCTCTCCAAAGGTCTGCACAATACTTTTCCCGGAAATAACAGGGGTTTTTACCTTTTTATCCTTCATGCCCACGCACTCCTTATTATCATAACGATTCCGAACAACAACATAAAACTGCCTAGAATTCTGTTCAGCCATTTGTAAATCTGATCTGTGATCCGCTCCCGGAACAAGGAGACACCGCCGCTCAATACAATCCACCATCCAAGCGTCCCTGCAAGAATACCCAGAACCAACCCGGTGCCTTCTGCCGCGCTTACGTTTCCGTTTATCTCAAATGCCGCAAATGCAACCATAAAGGACAGAATCGTCGCCGGATTCATGACCGCTGTCCCAAAGGAGCTCAGGAAACAAAAGACCAAGTTTCCTTTCGTTTCCTGTACCTTGGATGCCCTTTCCTTTTTGCGCAAAATAGAAATACCCAACAGGACAATGAAGGCGCCGCCCACAGCCTGAAATGCCTTCTGATACTCTGTCAAAAAATCGGAGACGATGGCAATCCCGAATATTCCCACCGCCGAGTAGAGCAAATCTGCCGCCGAGGAACCCGCCCCCGTAAGAAGACCCGCCGTAAAGCCCCGTTCCAATGTCCGCTGAATGGTCAGCGCACCGATTGCACCCGCCGGAACACCAAATATCAGTCCTATTAAAATTCCTCTAACAACATAATCCCATATCATTTACCGACACCTTAGACTTGTTACGGATTACAACTTTTCCGTTGCACTCCATGACAGGATCATCCCACACCAATTCGCCTACACTGTCCACAACAATCACTCCGGATTTCGGATTTTTAATTGAAATCACATCCCCGTGGATATCAGCTTCCACATCGGAATATTCAAAGGATAAATCCGTCTCCTCCATCGTGCAGTTAACCAGCTTTAGGTCTTTACAGTAACACAGAGGCTGTGTACCGATTATTTTGCAGTTGACTAAAGTCAATCCTTCCGAAAACCAGCCGAGATACTCGCCCTTTATGACCGAGTCCCTTACAGTCACATTTTTGCTGTGCCAGAAAGCATCTTTTGTATCAAACTCACAATCCGCAATCTCAAGATTCTCCATATACTGGAAAGAGTACTTTCCTTTCAACTTCACATTCTTCAGACTCACGTCCTTACTGTCAAAGAAAAGATACTCCGAAGTGATTTCCGTGTCCTCTAAACGGATGCCCTGCGATTTCCAGCCAAATTCGGGTGAATTAACCCTGCAGCCTTTCAAAGATATATTTTTGCATTCCCTCACGGCTTTGATTCCGCCTAAAATACTGTCTGTAATCTCCCCGTCTTCCGCGTACCATATGGCGGCACGGGTCAGTTCATCCATGGTTCCATTCTGCATCGTAAACTTCTTTACATGCCACAGAGGATATCGAAGCGAAAAGCTACAGTTAAGTACGTTCACATCTCTGGCTTCCTTTAATACGGACTCTCCGTCTGCCGGTCCTGCAAAAACACAGTCCGTCACGTCTGCACCCGTCAGGTTATACAATGCCCTTTCTTCATCAAATTGTTTTGCACTTATTCTCTCTCTCATCATGTTTAACCACCTTTCTTTCAAACTGCTTTACATTTCACTGTTTCAAAATTCACTGTTTCCATATCAAAAACATGATTCATCTGTTTTATAATCAACGGTTTTTTACCGGTATCGGTATTTACTTCAACCGACTCCACAAAGCAGATTTCATAATAGATATTGTCCAATGCTTTGTCCGATAACAATGGTTCTATAATGCTCTCGATTCCTTGTATGATTGCTTCTTTGAAAGCATCTTCTGAAATCTCCGCCCTGATCTGAAATGATTTTTCCGAAGTCTGCACAAACTGGTAATCCTTCAGACCATCCACACAGATTCCCTCCACGGACAGCGGATGAATAAACTCCTTTGTTCCATCGGTTTTCTGAAACCACATTTCATCTTCGTTCCTACATAAAAGCACTTCCGCCCTTGAAAACCCATAAGGATCATTTGAAAACCTTTCCTTCGGTTTCAGGGTATCCGTCAAGTGATACCGTATCAGGGGTTGTGTGAAATTGTAAAGGCAGGTGAGGTACATTTCCCCGTCCTCAACCTCTATGACATTCAGATCATCAAACAGAACCATACCATCCCCGGCATTTTCTTCCAACCCAAGGGCAAGGGACTCACTGGAACCGTAAAAATTAATGACCGGACACTGGAACGTATCCTCCAAAAACTCCCTCAGTCCCGCCGAAAGCGGCTCTCCGCAGGAGATAACCCTCTTGACATGATTCGGAACACGTCCTAATCTCACCTGCTCCGCCATCAGTTTGATTGCAGAGGGATATCCGATTACAATATTTGGATCAAACTTTGTCACTTTCTGATTCCCCTTTTCAATCGGCTCATTGATATCCAGATATTCCTGCTTGGCACGCAGCCCCGTGATTCCGTCCCCTACCGCCATGGCTCCCGCGTAGCGTCCGTCTGTGGCTGCAATATATAATATTCTCGGCTTTCCGGCTAAGAGCTTTAAAATATCAATCATGCTCATTCCCCACAGCGCCCCTCTGATAATACCGAGAAGCATCTGTCCCCACGCTTTATCATCGTAGACAAAGTATCTGGGAATGCCCGTGCTGCCCGATGAATGGATGATATGATATCTGCCGAGATAATTTTCTGATTTTGAGGCAGGACTCTCGTCAAACTTTCTCAATTCCTCCTGCTTTACGTTATGATCTGTCACCAGCTCATCATAATTTTGCATTAGTAATTCCTTATCAATGACCGGAAACTGCTTTAGTGGTATCATATCAATATCTTCTTCCGAGATGCCCGCCTGTGTAAATGTTCTGCGGTAGTATGCGGAATTCTGATAAGCATAGTGCAACAATTTTCTCAATTTTTTCTCTTGGAGTTCTTTCATCTGCTCCTCATTCTTAGCGGTGTTCTTCTTAAGCTGATACAAATCCCATAGCAAATGTATATATCCCATATTTCACCTCTTAATACCGTTTTGCTGACACCTTATCCATAAGTTACATGCGCATCGTCTTTTGCGAGTTAATGCTCGAAAAGATTGAAGGCATAACTTTTACTGTAGTTTTCTCTGTGATAATACTCCGCGGTCAGTGCGGACTGGTCAAATACCACACTCCACTCCGTCGATTCAAATTCTCCGAAATTCCCTTTGCTGACACTGGATAACGCGTCCCGCACCTGTCCGCTGTCCATAACCGGTTTTTCTGCCAATGTCTGTTCCAATATTTCAAATCTTGTATGGGACTGGCTGGTTCCGATTCCGTTCTTCTCGCCCTCTGACAGATAGAAATTGGTGAGAATCGGCGTCTCGATTACGCTCATCTCGTTATCGATATATTCGACGGCTACGCTTCTACCTGTGCTGTCTGCAATGGCAAGATGTACCATATAGCCCATGGATGCGTGAAAATCATACTGCTCTAACAACTCCAGCGCTTCCTCCACATCTGACGCCTGATTCAGCAGCATCCGTATTGCCGTCGTTGTGGTGATATCCGGTTTCTCCGTATTCTGGGAAATGGTATCTCCATCCTGAATCATATTCACCGATATGCAAAGCCCTTTTTCGTTCATTCCGTCTAAAGGTGCGTAAAGCGCGGCAACCTTCAGTATTTCATCCTTTAAGAAGTGGGAAGCAAAACCTGTCCCCTGACGGATAAAATCCACGTTCACAGTCGAAAACGAAGCATAACCGTTTTCCGGATAAGAAAGCACTACCAGCGCATCACACTTGTTCCAGTCAAAATTTCTCCCGAAGTAATAGCCTCCCTCGGTACTTTCCACCGATATCGTGCTGCATCCAAACGCATCACCCTCAAAAGTAAGACCTTCTGCGCTTCCAAGCACCGTGCCTGTCAGAAACTTCAGCACTTCCCGGTCTGACTCTGCGCCTCCTTGATTCAAGAAGGCTTCAAAGCCGTCATTTCCTTCAAAACGAACTACGGAAAACCCGGATTCCAATTCCGCAACCGTGGTGCCGACCTCAATATATTCCGTCGGCTCTTCTTCCGTCCTGCTCTGCGTTTCCTGTGTTTTGTCATCTTCTGCTGCATTCTGCCGCTCCCCGGATGCGGAACGACTTCCGCATCCGTTCAACAGTACGGCAGCTATTATAACTCCAATCCACAATTTTGCTTTCATCCTATTGCTTCCTCATTATTCTGTCACACGTACAGGTATTACGAGACAGTTCCAGTCTCTTAACGGCTCATTGTCTCTTACCGCGTCCACAAGTCCTTCCGTAGTTGTGAGTGTACCAATCTTAGTATAATCACCCTCAATCTGCGCATCCTGATAGAATAAAATTACTCTGTTCGGATAGGAATAATAAAGCTCTCCTGCTTTTTCCTCCGTGTAGTGCTGTGCTTCATCCGGAATCTCATATCTGCTCGGAATGTCATAAAACTGCAGGACGTCTTCATTCTCGTAATTTTTGTAGGTGTAAATCGGCAGGTTATACTCTCCACGCGCCGCATAATCTACAAGTGTTGCCGCCGTATCATTGTCCTCAAGTTCTACTGTATAGATTGGACCATCATAACCAAACTGCATTGTCATACCCAGCATATCGCTCTGGGAACTTTCTGCGGATGCAGAATCTGTCTCTGAACCTGTCTCGTCAGCGCTTTTTGCCGTTTCATCTGTCTGTGCAGATGATTCCGAAGCATCCTCCCCCTCGATTACCTCTCTTGGCGGTTCAGCAGGTGCTGCTGCTTCCTGTCCGCATCCTGTTAATAAACCGGTCGTTAATAATCCGCATGTTACAAGTGTCACAATCATTTTTCTTTTCATAATGTTTACCTCCATCGTCTATTTCTTTGTGGGTTATGTTTTGATGATTGTATTGTAACAAGGACCTTTTTACTTCAGAAGTCTCGTTTCGTTCACGAGTTTTAACCTAAAGGTATATACTGATTTATCTTTTTATTCTTTTGATACAATGCTTTCCCCGATTCTTTTTTCCAAAGAATCATTCCAAGCGGAATCACAACTGCCTCTGCCAGCACAAACGCCATCCAAATCAATGACACGTTCCTGAATTCGGATAATATCGCAATAAATACAATCGGTAACACCACTTGTCTGCTCAATGTGAGCATCATACTTTGCACTCCCATACCCAACCCTTGGAATGCCGCAGAATAAGTAAGACAAACATTGGACAAAAGATAACTTACCGCCATGATTCTGACTGCTACGACACCGATTGCAAGCATTTCTTCCGAAGCATCGAATAAAAGCAGCACCTGCTCAGGTACAATCTCCATAACCAGAAAGAAAATACTGTAAAAAGCAACAGAGTACAGCATTGCCCATCGGCAGCTCTGATAGACTCTTTTCGGTTTCTTTGCTCCGTAATTGTACGCGACAAGCGGTATCAGACCACATCCCATACCATTTACTCCCACTGTTACAAGTCCTTGGATCTTTACACATGCTCCATAAACGGCAACGGCGGTAGGGGTAATAACCATCAGAACAGAATTTACATAGATTGCCAATACAGAAGAAATTGCCTGTACCAATGTACTCGGTATTCCTACTTTTAAAATGGCTGCAATACAGCTTTTGTCCGCCTTTGCCGTAAAGTGAATCGGAATTTCCCGGTTCCATCGGCAGTTGATGAAATATCCGGCAAAGCATCCTGTCCATTGTCCAATGACCGTAGCCAGCGCTGCACCCGCCGTCCCCATTGCCGGGAGTCCAAAATATCCGAAAATAAGAATCGGATCTAAAATCAGATTGGTAACAGATGCGGCAGATAACGTATACAAAAATAAAGAAGATTTACCGCTTGCCATTACAAAACGGTCAAATACCCATTGTCCCATCATGCCCAAAGAACCAAGCATACAAATACGCAGATAAGGAATCCCGTAATTTATAATGGTTTCACTTCCGCCGGACTGCCATCTGAAATATACTCTCAAAGTCAATATCTCAAGAATAACGACCAACACCCATGCCAGAAATGCTAACACCAGTGCAGCCGATGCTGTCTTTTGTACTTTTTCCGTGTCCTGCTCGCCTAGCGCCTTGGAAATCACGGCATTTAACCCTACTGCAATTCCAAGACCCATAGCCGACATAAGTATCTGTACAGGAGCTGCCAATGACAGAGCAGTTAAAGCATCCTCTGAAATTCTTGACACAAACACACTGTCTACAAAATTATAAAGAGAATTAATCAGCAGAGAAATCATCAAAGGAATACCTGTTTTTAAAACCAAGCCTGATACCTTTGCCGTTCCCATATTGTTTTCCGCCCGCTCTCGTTCAATTTCTTTATTAACCATCTTTACTCACCACCGCTAATAGAATCACCATTAGATATTAAAACAATTTTGTTTCCCCAGCCTTCCAATACCGGATTATCCTGAACCGCCTGCAAGAACTCATCCGTATAATCAAAATATCCCACCGGCGTGTACTCTGCGCTCACCTCGGCATCCTGATAGAACAGAATAATCCGATTCGGTTCCGAATAGTAAACGGTACCTGCTTTTTCCTCCGTAACCTGCTCCGAAAAAGACGGAATCTCATAGCGGCTTGGAATATCGTAATACTGCATCACTTCCCAGTTATCATAGTCATCGTAATGATAAATCGGGAGCCTCCAGTCACCGGTTCCTACATGCCCTGCAATGGCATATGCTGTATCATTGTCATAAAGATGCATGATAAAAGGTTCTCCCTCGTCACCAAAACAAACCACCAGTTCTGTTGCCACCTGCGATAAATCAGATTCCGCCTCATCTCCCGGAGTTTTATCTACCAAATCATCTTCTGTCTGCGTGGCAGAAAAGTTATCGCTTTCCAACACACTTTCTGGCGGATCAGAAAAATCATTAGAATTTCCGCATCCGGACAACATCATTCCCAATGCAGAAATCATACACAATGTCACAAGAATTTTTTTAATCATTACGCATCTCTCCTTATCTTTTTCTTGAAAAATTGTTCTTTGCTTATTTGTCTTCCATTATATAAATCCTTTCATTTAATAGCAAATACTTATACATTATTCATTTCTATAGTTGAAACCTATGCATTTATATGCTATATTGTGTGTAACAAAACTCGGAATATATCTGGCAATTTCCTATACTAAAAAAGGTGACGAACATATGGAACTACGTGTACTTCAATATTTTCTTGCCGTAGCAAGAGAGCAAAGCATTATAAGAGCAGCAGAATCGCTGCACCTGTCCCAACCCACTCTTTCCACCCAGATAAAGGCTATGGAAGAAGAATTGGGGAAACAACTTTTAATTCGCGGAACAAAGGGCTCCAGAAAAGTCACCCTCACAGAAGAAGGAATCATCCTAAGAAAAAGAGCTGAGGAAATTTTGAATCTGGTACAGAAAACCGAACGGGAAATTTCTCTTTCCGATCAGGTCATTGTCGGTGATGTTTATATCGGAACGGGTGAGACCGATGCCGTCCGCTTTATTGCAAAAGCTGCAAAAGAGCTTTACAGCACCTGCCCCGGCATCCACTACCATATCGCCAGCGGAAATTCTGAATTTGTACTGGAACAGTTAGATAAAGGGCTGATTGATTTTGGAATTGTATTTGGCTCTATAGATCATGCAAAATATAATTCAATACCTTTGCCCTATAAAGATATCTGGGGTGTGCTGATGCGGACGGATTCACCACTGGCTGCGAATGAAACAATTTCTCCGGAAGATTTATGGGATAAACCGCTGATTATATCAAGGCAGGATGATACCCGCGGGACGCTGCCTGTATGGATAAAAAGAGAAATATCCGAATTGGAAATTGTTGCAACTTATAATCTGCTCTTTAATGCTTCATTGATGGTCGAAGAAGGTTTGGGATACGCAATCGGATTTGATAAAATAATCAACACTTCCGGTAATAGCAATCTGTGTTTCCGCCCTCTCTCTCCTAAAAGAGAGGACGGCATGAGTATTATCTGGAAAAAATATCAGATATTATCTAAGGCTTCAGAAAAGTTTCTGCAAAAAATAAAAGAGCTGCCAGAAATTCAAAAATCTTCTGCAAGAAAGGTTATTTTATGACGAATATTCAGCAAAATTTGCAACTTAATCGCTCCTTATAAAATTTCGCCCTTCCACAGCCAGACCAATCCATTATAAATATACTGCATAGCTGACTCTCCATTGTGTTCATTCCCTTCCTGAACCCGGTACGCCAGATTGCCGTCCCTCTCATTGTCCGCCTCGGTGAAAATACCTCCCGGCGCCTTTAGCATCGCCTGAATCTGACGCGAAAATGCAGAATAATCAAAGTCTCTTGTACCGGACATAGCATAGACAAAGAAGTCTTCCGGACCATATCCGGCATTGGTCACAATACTCTCCATATACTGTCCGTCCGACGTCAAATCTCCGCTGGACGGTAAAAAGTAACGAAAATACGGCAGACAATATTCAAAAGTATGCCAAGTGGTAACAGAACCCATGGAAAACCCGCAAAATGCGCGATGATCACGGGAACACTCCAATTCCTCAACCGAAGTTCCTTCTGCATAAGTACTGTATTTTCCCTCCACTGCCGGAATCAGATCGTTTAACAACTCATTATGATAATTGTCCGTCAGCCTGAGCGCAAGACCATAATCGTCGCTGTCGTCAGGATTCTCATTGTTGTAAGTCGGACAGACGATTATTATCGGTTCCATTTTGCCATCCTGTACGGCATGGTCAACCACACTCTTAAATACATTCGGGCTTTCCGGCGTACCCAGATATGTTGTCTCATTCGCCCACCCACCATGCATCAGATAAAAAACATTGTACTGTTTGTCTTCGGAATAACCGTATGGCAGATATACATAGGCAGTTTTTATAAGCTGTTTGGTACGCTCCTCATAACTGAAAGACTCATAGGTCGTGTATTCCAACCGCTCTAGTCTTCCCTGCTCCGATGCCGGAGAATAATAATCATCCGGAATCTGAAGTGGTGTATCGGGAATGCGGGCAATATTTTCTTCTGGGTCCATATCAATAGCACCTCCATATTCTGGTGAAGTCGTTTTTTCATTTGAGATTGTCTCACTTGAAATCGTTTCATTTGAGACTGCTTCACTTCCGACTGGGGCGCCTGAGTCCGCTACACTTACATCAGAAGCTCCATCGTTCTCTGGCACTGTCCTCTGCTGCGCGCACGCAGTACACATCATCAAAGACATCGTCAAAACCAGTAAGTTTAATCTCTTCATACTTACACCTCCATATCTTCCCTCTGCTCTTAATTGTTTGCAAACACGTTTTCCAGCCACTCCGCATATGCCGGAATCCACCCTTCCGCATAGCCGTAACCGTACAATCTTCCTTCCAGCACATCTACTTCCACCGGAACCCCTGCTTCCTGTAAAGCTTCTATACAAGCCTCAAATTCTCTCACAAAGGGGTCTCTCGTCCCATAGCAAAAATAGGTTGGCGGCAAATCAGACACTGCGGCGTATAATCCTTATCAAGGACCGTCCCGCACTACAACACTTGCACTGGAAACAGCATCCAAACCGGAAGTATCCACATCTGTAGGCTGGGAAAAATATGCAATCAGAACACGGGAATTCCGCGCCGGTTCGCTTTCTGTTATGCCGCTTACTATAGGAGGTACATTAGCTGCCTTACCACAGGCACTAAGTGCTACAATCTGGATGATAGATATAAATAGAATGATTCTTTTCTTCATTCCGGCTTCTCCTTTTTACAACTTTTCCTCAATTAATCCAATTGACACTTTTCAGAGACACTCCTTAAAAATCTCAAGTATTTCTTCATGACTCATTTCTTTATAACTGCCCGATGAAATGACGCAGGAATCAGCAATCTCTTTCAAATCTGTCTGTTCGTCCACACCCAGTTCCTTAAGAGTCACCGGCAGCCCTATTTCCAAAATGAAGTTCTCCAGCATCTCTATCCCTGCAAGTGCAATTTCTTGATCGCTTTTCCCGTCTGTATCCACACCCCAGACATTAACTGCAAATCGCCTGAACTTATTCAGTCCATCCATATAAATATGCCGGTAATATACCGGATGAAGTACCGCAAGACCCGCTCCGTGATTGCAGTCCGTATACGCGCCAAGCTGATGTTCCATCTGATGACATTGGAAATCCGTACATTTCCCTAATTTGATAATTCTGTTTTCCGCCATCACAGCATCCCACATCAAATTACTTCTTGCATTGTAATCCTGCGGGTCGGCAATTGCTACCCACAAGTTGCGAATCACATTTTTCATCAGCGCCTCGGCAATATCGTCCGATACATTATCCTCATCGGGCTCACTGAAATAAATCTCCATGATATAAGAAAGCGTATCAAAACCACCGGACACCATCTGAAATTTCGGAACGCTGTAAGTGTATGTCGGATCAAGCAACGCAAACTTCGGATTGCATTTCGGATAGTCCCTTCCTGTTTTCACTTTTGACTCTTCATTCGTGATTACGGCGCCGCCATTACATTCACTGCCCGTACCTGCCGCTGTAACAACCACTCCCACCGGTAAAGGTTCAAAGTCCATGATGCCGGGACGCAGCCAGAAATCCGTCCATGCATCCCCGTCGTACCGTGCCGCAACTGAGACTGCCTTACAGCAATCCATCACGGAACCGCCGCCTATACCGAGAATCAGCCCCACATTATTTTCCTTCGCCAGCTTTGCTCCTTCCAGTACTTTTGCATAAGTGGGATTCGGCATGATATCTGCAAGCTCGATGATTCTTTTTCCCGCCTGTGCAAGAATATCTGTCACCTCATCGTAGACTCCGTTTTCCTTAACAGAGCCGCCACCATAGGCAAGCATAACCGTATCTGTGTAATGCTTGGTCAGACAGCGCAGATATTCTTTCACGCAGCCTGCCCCAAAAAAGACTTTCGTTGCATTTTCAAAAATAAAATTGTTCATCCCCTCATACCCCTTTATCTTGTTTTTCCCAAAATGCTACCGCATCATCAAGCCATCCTTCCGCCACAGTACCCGTTCCGATTCCAAAGCCGTGCCCAAGACCCGGATATTTATGAAACTCCGTGTCAATTCCAAACTTGCTCATAGCATCCAAACGATTCTGCATTGTTCTCCAATTTGCAATTCCATCATTTTCACCCACACATACATAAGTCGGCGGGTCATTCTCTGTATAATCACTTAAGCCGGTGTACTGCATAATTACCGCACCAGCTTGAGGAAGAATCTCCTCTCCGAAAGCTCCCGTTCCATAGGAACCAAGCCATGCCGCCATTCGCGCACCTGCAGAGCCTCCCCATAAAGAATAGCATTCCGTATCTACCTCAAGCTCTTCTGCGTGTGCAAAAATGAAGCTGATTGCCCGTGCCAAGTCCTCACATGCCGTCTGTGCCCCGGGACGATAGATTAGAGCAAAGGCATTATACCCTCTCTTTGATAATTCCAAGGCATGAGGAAAACTGTCCTGCATAGCGCCTACATAGGCGAATCCGCCGCCCGCGTTACATACTGCGAACTTTTCTCCCGGATTGCCTTTGAAGAAAAATAATCCTGTATCTTCCTTTTCCGGATCCGATTGCTTTTCCTCATCCGTATAAATATCATAAAAAATAACGTCTCCCGCTTCGGCGTGATCCCTCATATAATTCGTAATTTCCACTGTTTTATCGGGAAAAATATTGTTGTACCATGTCAGCCTGAGCTCCCCTAATGTTTCACCACCATAGAAACCACTGTCCACCGGAAAAATCAATCTGCCATAATCCCCAAAGACCGGATCATCTATTACATCTGATATTTTGGTGTCCACCGTATATGTCTCACTTGTCTTTGTCTGCACGGAACTTTCCTCTCCAATCTCTACCTGCTCGGAACTATCTTCCGCCGTTTCATCCGGCGCCGCAGCAACTCCCTCTGTCACGCTGCCACATCCTGTTAATCCAAGCAGCAAGCATATACTCACCGCACAAAAAATATTTCTGCTCATTCTTATCCCTTACCTTTCCGACTGCAGCTACTGTCCGTCCTAATGAAAGAATACTCTCCGTATTTTCTTTAAATGGTCTACGCTATTATGATTTCCTATATAATAAACAAAACGAGACCTCAAAAGAAGTCTCGTTTTGTTCATCAGTTTACACCTAAAGGTTATAACTATTATTCGGATATCGCCGCCTGCGCTGCCGCAAGAAAACGGCTGACTGTCTCCGATGGTTCCGGAGCATGAAGCAACCCGTAAGGAATGCTATGTTCCCACTCCACAGGAATCACTTTTAAAAGAGGATGTACATTCGCCCATCCCGAAATTGCCAACAACACATCGTTGCCGTTTTCACAACGGTTAAATACATTTATACTATAAAATTCAAAATCTACAATATGTATCTTCCTATGGTTTTGCCAGATATCATCCCGAAGCTGGTCCACATAGTGACTCCAATCCCGGCGCATCAACATCAGATTTTCCCCATACAAATCCTGCACTTTCAATCTATCCTTAGCAGCAAGTCTATGGTGAACGGAAACGGCACAGCAGAACGGTTCTCTCGATAATTCCAATCCTGCGCAACTGCGTAAATCCAACATGGTATCGTCAAAAATGCCTCCCACCACATCAATGTTTTTCCCCAGATTTCCCAAAATCTCTCTGGCGTTTTCCGGTGTATTCTCAAAAGGAACCAGTTGGAATTTGATATCCGGACAGTATACCTGAATCTTCGACCATAACTGCATCAAAAGCTGTGCCGGTGTCATGGGCGATGTACCAATTCGGATAATATTTGTGTCCTCCTGCATGGCGTTCTTCGCCCGGATTACGGAGTCTCTGCAATACTGGATAATATACTTAGTGTCCTGATATAAAGATTTACCCGCCTTGGTCAAGTTCAACCCTCTGTGCGTTCTCTCAAACAGTTTCACTCCCAACGATTCTTCTAACAAGTTAATCTGCTTGATTACCGCTGTGGGTGTAATATATGCTTCCTCAGCCGCCTTGTTAAAACTGCCTGCATCTGCTACATGAATGAATGTTTCCAGTTGGGGATTATACATTGTGGTCTCCTTCTTAATTTTTTCATAGTATAGCACATTTCTTTATGGCAAACTATATGTGGATTTCCTGTTTCGGCTCTAAGCTCTATACTTACCAATATTTCTTTTTATATCTCTTACAGTATGCCGGGAAACTGATGATAACCGTATTCGGTAGAATCCACATGAAATCTGTCATCAATAATATACTCAACTTTCTTTTCTACCCTATGTTATCTCTAAATCAGCAAAACTCTTTTTAATACCGCGCCACGATATCACTCTCCTGAAATCCTTCTCAACTATATACTTCTTTATTCTGGTTATAGCGCGAAATAAATAGCGTATATATTCATCGTTCGGGGAAAGTTTTCTAATCTCCGGTTCGCCTGTGGATAGGCTGACAGACACTATACCATATTCTTCTTTTCCTTCTGGAGAATAATTATATATTACTTCATTCAATGTATTACTAATTAATTCCAAACGCAGCATTTAGTCACCTAGCTCTTTCAAATATTTTCTGTTCGCAAGTTCATGAGCGACTCTATACATCATATATTTTTTATTAAGTTCACTTCAAGATTCCCATGTCTATTCATCGCTATATTGTGTGTCTTAATATTCTTTCCTTTCAGAATCCTCCTAAACGATTTCGCCATATCATAACCAGTTCAATAACTCTCTTCCACCCTTTTCTCAATAGATAAATTGCGGCATTACTTTCAAATCAAGACGTTTCCTGTTATTTATATTGAATCGTCGCTCCCGCAGCAAGGGGAGCGACCTAATATTTCCACGCATACCAGTTACAGTGCCGTCATTTCAATCCACGCTCCCGCGAGGGGAGCGACTTAAACCCGCTATGGTCCACTATCGTTTCCCCAAATTTCAATCCACGCTCCCGCGAGGGGAGCGACTAAAATCAGCAACTGCACTGGATACATCTTCGATATTTCAATCCACGCTCCCGCGAGGGGAGCGACCTTTGACGAGCGTCAGTTTTGTGCATGATATGCGCATTTCAATCCACGCTCCCGCGAGGGGAGCGACCACAGCAGGCGCAGCGATCACAAAAAGCGCAGTCATTTCAATCCACGCTCCCGCGAGGGGAGCGACTATATGCAGAGGGTGTAAGAATTGCTTTAGGGCAATTTCAATCCACGCTCCCGCGAGGGGAGCGACTGCCGGAAAGGAGATGTATTATGTTGTCAACCAAAATTTCAATCCACGCTCCCGCGAGGGGAGCGACGTAAATTGGCTTTCTGATGATCAGGATAGGGGCGATTTCAATCCACGCTCCCGCGAGGGGAGCGACCAATAGACCAGACAGCATAACGCGGAGAGCCGTAAATTTCAATCCACGCTCCCGCGAGGGGAGCGACTGCCATGGCATCAGTCCTCTTTTTCCGGACGTCCGATTTCAATCCACGCTCCCGCGAGGGGAGCGACGCCTTTATCTGTTTTTCACGACTATCCAACTCAATTTCAATCCACGCTCCCGCGAGGGGAGCGACTGAGGTATCGTGCCGCCTCTTTCTTTGGACGCATATTTCAATCCACGCTCCCGCGAGGGGAGCGACTGGCATCATGCACAAAATAAAAGAAAAGAGGAAAGATTTCAATCCACGCTCCCGCGAGGGGAGCGACGAAGTGTACGTATTGTGATACAAGATATGGCTGTATTTCAATCCACGCTCCCGCGAGGGGAGCGACAATATCACGTTGCCGGCTTTGCATGCTTCGTTACCATTTCAATCCACGCTCCCGCGAGGGGAGCGACACAAGCAGGATATTTGTATAATATTCAAGAGTTGATTTCAATCCACGCTCCCGCGAGGGGAGCGACATTGTCAAAACCTGAGCGACAAGAGGATATTCAAATTTCAATCCACGCTCCCGCGAGGGGAGCGACTGACAAAGATAGCTGGTATGGTGTTACAAAGTTGATTTCAATCCACGCTCCCGCGAGGGGAGCGACGTCAATACAATCAACAATAAGTGGTTGTGGGAATGATTTCAATCCACGCTCCCGCGAGGGGAGCGACACAGGTCGTCTTTGCATAACCAAAAGTCTCTTCGATTTCAATCCACGCTCCCGCGAGGGGAGCGACGACTTTCAAGAAGTCTTCTTCATCCACTACATGATTTCAATCCACGCTCCCGCGAGGGGAGCGACGTTTCTTTCCATACTTTCTTTCTTGTTCCTCGTGATTTCAATCCACGCTCCCGCGAGGGGAGCGACTGCAAATAAAGCAGAGAATATCGTGTGCATGGTGATTTCAATCCACGCTCCCGCGAGGGGAGCGACTCAAATTCGCATAATTGCCAATATTGATGAACTGATTTCAATCCACGCTCCCGCGAGGGGAGCGACCCTGACAGGCACCAAAAACGTGAACGAAGCAAAGATTTCAATCCACGCTCCCGCGAGGGGAGCGACAAGGTCAAAAGAGCAATCGGTTAAAATAAAAAGATTTCAATCCACGCTCCCGCGAGGGGAGCGACTTAAGAAGCCGTATGGTTAAGAGGAGGTAACGGATTTCAATCCACGCTCCCGCGAGGGGAGCGACTCAAATTGTACAATCCGTGAATATCATCTATGTGATTTCAATCCACGCTCCCGCGAGGGGAGCGACGAAGTGATGGAACAACATTGTACGTGTTGCAAGATTTCAATCCACGCTCCCGCGAGGGGAGCGACTCTTACTACCCAGCTTCCGTTCCAGCATGTTCAGCATTTCAATCCACGCTCCCGCGAGGGGAGCGACAGGATATGCGATATTCAGGACTCTAGGGATTTTATTTCAATCCACGCTCCCGCGAGGGGAGCGACAGACCTGAGTGAATGTATCTCGTTACGTCTCACACAATTTCAATCCACGCTCCCGCGAGGGGAGCGACGGATGCGTGTGGGATGATAAGGAGTGAAGAGTGATGATTTCAATCCACGCTCCCGCGAGGGGAGCGACGATTATCCTAAACAGCAGACACAACCGCAGGTTGATTTCAATCCACGCTCCCGCGAGGGGAGCGACGCAGATACCTCATGGGCGGTAGATCTTGCCATATGATTTCAATCCACGCTCCCGCGAGGGGAGCGACTGTGTTATAATGTTTTCACCACAAAAACCAAAACAATTTCAATCCACGCTCCCGCGAGGGGAGCGACACGTTCGGAAAAGAGAGGGAAAAGGTAAAGATATATTTCAATCCACGCTCCCGCGAGGGGAGCGACGACGGTCAAGGTCGCCCATCAGCAGGTAAACTATTATATTTCAATCCACGCTCCCGCGAGGGGAGCGACGGGACATACAAAAGTATGTCTCTTTTTTGTACATATATTTCAATCCACGCTCCCGCGAGGGGAGCGACATTGCTGCCACGCTCATATGATGCATTCGGATGACAATTTCAATCCACGCTCCCGCGAGGGGAGCGACGATGTTATGACAGTCTATAACTATTGTCGGAACGAAATTTCAATCCACGCTCCCGCGAGGGGAGCGACAGCAAAAATCACCTATTTTTCTCAAAATAAGGATTTTTATTTAGGCAATACCAATAAAGCATAGCACTGCCCATTATAGTTCAATATAGATTTTACTATATTACATCAGCTTTATTTGGTGCGAACCTCCCTAATATCTTATGTGAGCTTACTATTCGCACCAACTCATATCATTAGAATTCCCTCGGCTTCATAAGCCGTTTTAGTGCCAAAATGTTCTACTTTTGTCTGATAATTATTTCCCAGATAATAAAAGCGCAGACTATCTTCTTTTTCGTTGATTAAAGAAACCAACCGGTCCTTCAACTGTAATAACTGTGATGCATCCAAAATACACTCAAATACCGAATTTTGAACCCGCTGTCCGTAGTTGACGCACTCTTTTGCAACTTTACGAAGGCGGCTCTTTCCTGCTGCATTCTGAGTAGAAACATCATATGTAATTAACACCAACATTCAACCACCTACTTCCATAAAAATGGCGGGTACTCATCCACATCACCCCGAATCGTTCTGGCTAATAAAAGAGCCTGTATATAAGGAACCAATCCCCATTCAATCTTTTCCTTTAAATACGGGTGCGTTAATGTTTCTCTTTTATGATTCTGCCATGCACCAAAAAATACTTTTCTACCATCATCATTTAAGAGAACTGCTCCATCCTTTTGCTTTTCAAAATGTGTCGCTTGAATTACTTTTGTATTTACCAATGTCAAAACAAACCGGTCTGCCAAAATCGGTCTTAACTCCTCCATCAAATCAAGTGCAAGAGAAGTTCGCCCCGGTCTGTCTCCATGCATAAATCCCACATATGGGTCCAAGCCCACGCTTGATAATGCATTAGCACAGTCACCGGCAAGGATTGTATATGCAAAGGATAATATTGCATTAATATTATCAAGCGGTGGTCGGCGATTCCTTGTCGTGAACATAAAGTCTTCCTTCTGATTTAATATCATCTCATTAAATACGGAAAAATATTGTTCCGCTGCTTTCCCCTCAATTCCTCGCAATACATCTAACTCGGAAACAGCATCTATTTTAGGAAGTGTATCATATAAGCTATTAGATACAACTTTAAGCTTTTCCGCATCTACACGGTAAGCGTGATCCCGCAAAGTGCGTTCTATACTCCATCGACTATTGAAAACCTTTCCGATAATCATATTTTTTGCATAGCCAGTACTCCTCATATCGTCATCGGATATCCGATACTGCTCTTTCCTAAGTAACACGTTTCCATATTCTTTCCCAACCGCTCTGGCTAAAAATGCTCCTCTCGGAGAGAAAAAGCTCATTCCAATCTTTCGCTCCGCGCAAGCACCCATCAAAGCAGGACTCGCCCCTTTGTATGTGAAGCATATAATATTCTCCAGTGTATGAAGCGGAAATCTACCCAGCATTTTCTCGCCATCCTGTATCACGATATTTTCACCATCAAGCGTTAAATAACAGTTTTCTGTCATAACATACAAAGTATTTAATAATTTACGCACATCAACACTCCTACCGCAACTTACAAATAAAATCGCCTCTACTGAACTTCATCATTTTCCTTAATGCCTTGTTCAATATATTCTCTGACTTTCATTACCTTTTGCAATTTGGGAACGCACAAATTTTCCAATGAACAGGCTTTACATTTCTTAACTGGTTTTACATTCGGCGTATATCCTCTTTGAAACAAATCGTGCATTTCCTTCGCTGCCTTTTTTACTTCTTCTCTCAAAGCGCCTGTAAATTCCACATGGCTACGCCGTCTGTTTTCACCATAATACAAATATCCATCCGATATGTCCGTCTGGAACATTTCTTCAAGGCAAATTGCCTGTGCACATAGCTGCAGCTCATCCGCATTGTATTCTTTAGGCGTTCCATGTTTATATTCAATTGGTACCGGACTCCATTTTCCTTCATAACCAAATAAGTCGATACCCTTTTCATTTTGATGGAATTCCACAACATCACATTGCCCGCTGAGCCCAAGTTCTCGAGAAGAAATCCTCATTCCTCTAACAATCAACAAATCCCCTCTTTTTTCAAATGAATCTGCATCGTGCGCTTTCTTGTGCATCAGCTCACCCGCGGTTGTTCTGTAATTCTCCGCCCACTGCTGCTCGATATGTATCATTGCCCACTGTTTTCTGCAAAACGCAAAGTGTTGAATCCCGGAAAGCATCAGATAATCTTCTTCGACATACATCATCAAATACCTTCTATTTCTTCAAGCGCCAAATTCGGTAAGGAATCAACCGTTATATCGTAATCTGCAAACTCTTTCGGATTATCCGTTTTCGCCGTGACTTTTATAAGTCTATGAACCTTTGCGGAAGAATATTGTCCCATAGGACAATTATGCTTCCACCAGTATACTTTACAGACTTCCATGCTTCCATCCGGTCTCGCAGAGGAGCTGTCGTTGACAAATAATGTGCGCAAAGCCTCTTTAATTTTTGCCGCATCTTCATCGTCAAATCCTGTCTTTTCTGCAAGCTGGTGGTTGATACTGCCCTTTACGACATATAGTGCTGAATCTATCTTATGCTTCATTCCCATTGTATCGGACGATTTCTTTCCTCCCTTTTCCGGCTCACTGTTAACGCTTTTAGTAATCTGCATGCTGTCAATAGCAACCGGCAGTACACTGAACGCTGAATGAATAGAAACCGGTCCCCGCACGCCTACGGACACACTGTCATCTTTGAACGCAAATACCTGCCCAAAGCTGCGTACATCAATCCATGTTTCACACGCTGCTTTGGCATAAGCCTCCTTATCTTTCTCCTTCAATGCCTTCTGCATGTCTGCATTACTCTTCGCTCTCTCTGCGAGGCTTTTGCAGCCATCATCAGCTCTCTCGTCGCTCTGCACGAAAATATTCTCACCCATATCCTGTAACCTATTTCTAATCTTACGTTTAATGCATACATCTGAAATCTCGCCAAATCCGTCGTATGTCTCTCTTGGTCTGTTTCCATTGAGCGGGTCCCCGTTAGGATTCGCATTTCTAACCATTACCAGAACTTCAAAATCGATTTTGTTTGTAAATTCACTCATGTTGATACCTCACCTTTCTCTTTGCATATTCATCTGTAAGCAAATTTTATTGTCTACTGTTCCTTTTTCTGAAACGCCTTCTTCATGTATTCCATCTGTTGGTAATATGCCGGTAAATACATCTCTGTCAGCGCCTTATTGTTGAATTTGTTTTCATCCAAATGTGACATAATTTCACCAGCCCATTCCTCAAACTTCATCAGTTCATAATCTTTTAATTTTCTTTCGTAGGCAACCAGATTTTCCTTGATTGTCTTTAACGTTCTTGCCGGTCTGCTGCTATAGGCATTCCAGTAACGCTTTGCATTCGTTGTACGGCGTTCCTTTACTTTGCCGTTCTCATCATATTCAAACATCGCCCGCTGTTCCATGTAATCATATACCGCCAGCAGTCGTCCGAATAAAACATTGCGGTCCTCTACATTATCGTTCATAAAATTGTCCATTGTTTTACCTCCTTGCTCATATTGAAACCGTATCATTGCGCAGACCACACACAGCACATCGTTATACCAGACAAAATCGTTCATTGTCTGCGGCATGGATGCCCGCACCGCGGCAGCCTTAATCAAATCGAGTGGAATCTCACATCCCTCACGAGTAATACAAGGGAGCAGTCTCTTTATGGTGGCTCTAATCAGTTTTCCGTCCGCCTCCAGCCATTCCGACCTCTGTACTCCAAACGCCGCAAGTGCCATATCTCTGGGCGATGGTGTGCACTCGCAGGTGACTCTTTTTCTGCTCTCTTCCGCTGTTCCCACCTTGACAGTACGACGCCATTTGCAGTGCTGCTGCCAGTTCAACACCGCATCCATATACTGTTTTCCGCCCATCTCATCATAATAGACCACAGAAAGCCGTCCTGTCGTTGCCGCATCCAACGCAATAACTGCCACACGGTCATCTACTTTAATTTTTCCGGCATACCCATTTACTGCGTGATTAAATTGTTCTGCAAAGTACTTGCCCGTATCCCGCTTTGCTGCATTCGACGTTTCATATGTATCAAAGTCGTCAAAGTCAAAGTCAAAATCTTCAATACCCTGATATGCATTGATAGAATCCTTCATCATATCCGGCACCTGCATATCCCTATTTACCATAAAGCAGACGATTGCCGACTCGTCACGCGTATATCCCTGCTTCTGAATCAGCCAGCGCAGTGCATTATGTGCTTTCTGAGAAGTATCATATCCGATGGAAACTGCCTGTTCTTTCGTCGTAAACCTTCCCCGGTAAGTGAAGCCGGATTCATCATTTCCGGAAATCAGTTTTGCTTTGTCGGCGCTGTTTCTTATTTTAGAGGGATGCTTATCGGAACAGATTTCCGTTTTTCCGGAAATATAGCATAGTTTCTTTTCCCTTGGCTTGTGTTGATAATAATCACAATATTTTTTATATAATTCCTGATTCTTCCAAACCTCCTGCGGCAGCCGACTCCCGGAAACCTTAAACCGCACGTTTGCCCCGGTCTGTCCTAGCCCCTGTATTTTACTCTGATCCGTCAGCTTTCCATCACCATTCAACTTCAACACCTGACTTACTACCAAATCATGTATCAAAGATTTTTTCATAAGATATTGGTATACTGCCTGCACCATCAGATGGGTATCAGCTGATTCCGCCCATTCCTGCAGTTGTTCTATATATGCTTTAAAATATTCCTCTTTATCATCTCCGGTATACGTTGTGTAGTCCCCTGCTATGTAGCAAAGCTTGTCGCAAAGCGGATGCGGCGTAATACCGTTAGCCTTAGCTGCCGAGTCCTCCGTAACCGGAATGATTGTAACAACATCCCTGCCTTTCTCAAGCTTTTTCGCATTTATAAAATTACCGTCCTGATCAATCGTCACCTCTATCTGAGCGTTAAAGGTCGAATGAGAAATCGGCAGTAACACCGGCTGTCCGTTCTTATCAACTCCCGCCAAGTCAGCATAGACATCATATGTTTCAGCCAAAGTCTTTAACAGTGCCAAATAAATCACCTCCCTCAAATTCCTGCAGCCCTATGAAATTCTTTTCAGGAATAAATTGTTTCTGTTTTGCGTCCCGCAAAATATGCCTAATCTCGCATTCCTCCGGTCTCGGATAATGTATGATTCCGTCTTTCATCTGTGCGTTCCAGAGCCGTACCGTCATTTTACCCTTTTCCTCTTCTCTGGCAGCTTCATCAGGATAGGTGATGCCGTGTACCATAACGCCAAATGATAAATCTGTCCCGTCATAGCTCCCTTTTCCATCTCCGAAAGAACACGGCTCCACATATCCCTGACACTCTCGTGCCCCTAAGAAAATATCTCTCCTCCCTCCCCGCTCGACCATTCTCCTTGCAATATCATAATGTTTGTTTTCATTGCGGTCATGCGCCAAATCGCTCCGGTTTTCATTCCACTCAAAATGCGCTCTTATCTGATACTCCACATTACGTAGATACGTGTAATAGGACAAATCATTCCCCCCGCCATACTTGATTGGTCTGATTCCCTTCGACTCTGTCTGAATCATGTTCATGATACGGCACTCGTCAATAATCCATGTGATGGTCGGCTTCCAGTATATAGATTCCGTTATCCCCTTAAGCGCCTGATAAGTTGGTATCTGATAGCTGCATTTCTCACCGCCTGTTTTGGACAGTGGATCCGTAAATAATGCATATCTCCCAAACACACTGTATTCAATGATATTAGGCTTGTCCATGTCTCATCCTTCCTTTCTTGGTGTATTATGTATTAAAAAATGAGCGTCTCCCATTCCGGTGTAATCCCATACTCCATATTGTAAGCACCGGGCGCTGCCACCATATAGAGTTGCGGTAGTTTATCGCTTATAGGTTGTATCAGACCGTCATATTTTTTTAGCTGTTCTCCCCTGATGTTTACCGTATATCTCTGTGCCTGCCGTATCTGTACTTTTATTTCCGCCATGTCAGATGCCATCTGAATCTTCTCTATAATCTCTGCACCTTTCTTATACGGCACAATGACTCCAAACGAACAATCATCTATAACCCGGTACGCCTGCCCTGCTGTCTTATACGCTTGATTCATTTGATTCCTCTTTTCCTCCGGATAAAATCCACACGATAAGAGTTCCATAATATTTGTATCCAACTTTTCAAGTGGGAAATTCATTTTATCGGATGCATAATAGTACATATTTTCATAATACTTGTCCATCCATTTGGGCATCAGTATGCTGTCCCTCTTTTCTCCTTGATGATCACGGTTGCTCTGGTCATATTGGAGAAGCACATTCTCCGTTACCCGTATATTCTGCTGGAGTTCTTCCATATTTCCTGTATTTTCATCTTCAAGCGCTACCAAATGGACATTTCCACAGTCAAGCTCCCCGTTTCTGTTACATCGTCCGGCAGTCTGCGCCAGACTGTCCAAGCCTGTCATAGAGCGATACACACACTCAAATGAAATATCTACCCCAGCTTCAATTAAATTGGTACTGACCACGACAATTGTTTCCCGTTTCTTTTCAAGAACCTCCTTGATTGCTTTAATCTTATCGCTTCTATGCTCGGCACATAGATTAGTCGTAAGATATTGCACATGGATATTGCAATTAGTCAATATATCATACAATCTTCTGACTGCAGATTTTGTATTGAGCACTACAAGGATTGATTTATATTCCGCCGATTGTTCTGCAATTTCATTTCCAAGACTCTCAAAAGTATATTTTTTATCCCTCTTAGGTGTATAAATTTTAACCCTGTCAAACTTACGAAACCAACTGTCTGCATTCTCTATCATATACTTTGGCTCACTGTAACAGATCGGACACTTTGCTTCCGCCAGCGTTGGCTGTGTTGCGGTACACAGAATAATGTCCGTATTGCATACTGCATTCAGAAAATTAATCATGTAATTAAAAGTATGCACACACTTCATTGGCATTGACTGCACTTCGTCAATGATCACTACTGAATTAACAAGTCTGTGCATCCGCCGCACTGACTCGCTTTTATCCGAAAACAGTGTATTCATGAATTGAACAAATGTTGTACAGATAAAAGGCTCTTCCCAATTGATATCAAATTTGGATACCGAATCAATGCGATAGTCTTCACTCCCGGTTTCACTCCCGGTTTCCTCATTTCTAATAACCGATGAGTGATGTTCCAATATCCAGCTATCGTTCCCGATTGCATCACGAAATACCTGCGCATTTTGTTCCGTAATGCTGATATAAGGCGAAACATAGATAATGCGCTCTGTCTCCGGATGTATCCTGCAGTATTCCAACGCATACGCCAGACTGCTGAGCGTCTTTCCGCCACCGGTAGGAATAGGCAGACAATATATTCCTGCAGGATGCTTCGCAAATTGCCTGCATTCATCTTGCAATGAATTTCTCGCTTCGAAAATTTCTGTTTCCTTATCAGTTAACTGAGACGTATTTATGGCACACTGCTTTTTTTGCATATATGCTTCAAAATTTTCCTGCGCTTGCCGAAAGATTTCTTGCACATTTAATTCCGACTGCTTTGACAATGTATCCACACTATCCATAAAATCAGAAGTTGCTTCCCAATCCGCATCAATTAGCATAGATAATATCAGACGCTGTAAGGCAGAACAAAGAAAAAGTCTGCATTCTGACAGCTTTCCCCTCACATCCCGCTGATTGTTAGACACCAGCATAGGCTGCAATCTTGTAAAAAGGTCTTTTATCTTATTCCAAATCAAATGAAATTCATTGGTTGAATTGACAAAAATTTTATCCAATTTATATCTATCCAGATAATCCCTTTCGGCGTTTCTGCATGCTTCATCATAATCATCAACCTCATTTATCTTTATAGAAAATATGTCTTTAAGCTCTATATCAACACAGTCAAACAAACCATGGTGCGCCGCCACAGCGTAAGAAATCATCTCCACCATAATTTTTGTAATCCCATCATTTTCATGATACCGGTCATAAATATACTTCGCGCCTGTCGATGCATGTGCAATCGTGCCTCTTAATTTATGCCTTTCATTTTCGTCAGCATATAAATAGTCAGCAAATATTTGCTTATTCTTGCCCAAATCGTGGATGATGCCGCATAAGGACATAATTTGTGCCATTCCGCACCGCACACCCTTTTTCTGACACAGAAAGGTTGTTTTCTCGGTGTGTTCTGCTACTGATTCTTCTCTGTTAAAGCCATCGTCTGAAATGTGTGCAACCACCTATGCTCCCCTTTTCTCTCACAGTATCTATATATTATTGCGTATGTATTTATAAAATTATTTTCAATAAAAATGTAGTTATTAATTGTACTATATATATAAGAATACTGGCACAATAAAAACTTGTCAAGAAGAAATTTAATATTACTTGATAAATATTTCTTCATCGCATAAAATATTTATGTCACTTAATAAATAAAGTGTGGATTGAAAAATTAATAATGTTGTTATTTTTGTGGCACGGCGGCAGTTTTCTCTGCCGCCATCATTAATCATCTCGCACAAATTGACACCTTCCTCCATTTATCGACATACATTATAATAAAACCTTTCCGAAATCAGAGAGCAAATATGTCTAAAGAAGCTGAATGGAACAATCGGTTTAACATCGGAGTTGATTCCATCGACAATGCACACCGGAAACTTTTTTCAATTGTACGCAAATTAATCCATCTAAGTGAAGATGAAAATAACGGTCAGTGGGCATGTGCCGAAGGTATCAAATACTTTAAGAGTTATGCCATAGAACATTTTACCGATGAAGAAAAATATATGCAGTCAATTGGCTATAAAGGATATGAAATACACAAACGGCTGCATGACGACATGCGTTATAAAACACTTCCTGCACTCGAAAACGACCTTACCAAATCAAACTATTCACAAGAATCCATCCACCACTTTCTTGGTATTTGTCTTGGATGGCTTACCGCACACATTATGGTTGAAGACCGTGCCATTACGGGGAAAAGTACAAATAAATGGAAAAAGGATAATGTCGGGGAAGACCTTAATGCCTTAGAAGATGCATTAACCGTCACCATACAAGAAATTTTCAGATTACAAACAGATATCGTCAGCGAGCATTACAGCGGAGATGACTTCGGCGATAGTATGATCATCCGACTGACATATCATTCAAATGACGGTGTCAAGACACATATTTTCATGGTTCTCGAAGAAAGTCTTGTGTTGAAAACCGTAAGCTCTATGCTGAATATGCCCTTAACAAAAATGGATAAGCTAGTCATGAATGCCGGCAAGGAGCTTTCACTGCGAATCGCGGAGCAAGTTGGCATGCATTGTCAACCGGCATTACAGTACCAGCTTGATAGCAGCCATTTTATGACTTCGGAACAGTTTAGGAAGGCATTTTATATGGAGCCTTTTGATTACAGCATATTATTTAACACCGGGTGCGGATACTTTGCATTTTGCATTAAAATGGAATGAATATGAAGGCGGAGAGCTTCACACTCTCCGCTTACTGAAGCTGCGCTATTCCTATCCTTTCAGCATTTTAACGTCAATTTCACTTCTTCACATTTTACTGCTGATTTTTCACAATCAAGTCTGAACTTCTCAATTGAATCGGTTGATAAACCATCTTAAGCCCGGTATAATTTTTAATGACATATTAATTTGTCTGTCTTGGCGAAGGATGTTGTGCGAATTTTAGCACAAAAATCTTTGGAATGGAGATGCATATGAGAATAGCTCTTTGTGATGACAGCATTAAAGATCTTCTTAATATAGAGAAATTATTGATGAAATACAAATCCTTGCATTTGAATAGAGATTTTGAATTGGAAAAGTATTCTGATTCATCCAGACTATCCCGCAAGATATCAGATGGAAAGCTGGCAGATATTTATATCTTGGACATGCTGATGCCAAGATGGTCCGGAATTGATCTTGGCAATCAAATCAGAATGTCCGGATGTGAAAGTGTAATCATCTATATTACCTCATCGGACGATTATGCGCTGGATGCCTATGGTGTACATGCAATCAGATACCTTTTAAAACCGATTGATGAGAAAAAGCTTTTTGAAGCACTGGATTATGCCTTGTCTTATACGAAAGTAAAAACAGAACCGGTGTGTCTGATCAAAACAAAGGACGGATTGTTTCAGCAGCCATATTCCGGAATAGAATATATTGAAAATGTTAGCAGAAAATTGGAAGTACATTTATCCGACGGAGAAGTATTAAAAAGTCTTTTTATTAGAAAATCGTTTGAAGAGGAAATTCAAGAAATTGCGGATAAGAATAATTTCCAGCAAATTCACAAGTCCTTTCTTGTTAATTTGGATTATGTGAAACAACTTACTCCGGATAGCGTCATAATGAAATCCGGCATAGAGTTGCCTGTCAGTAAGGGAAAAGCAGCAAAGGTCAAGCGTGAATATCTTCTTTATGTTTCCGAGAAATATAGGTAGGTGGACAACATGGTTTATTTTAAGGACATATCATATATGCTCAGCCATGTATTTTTTATGGTATTTATCTATTTGTTTTTAATACCCCGGTATTCCAAGAAAAAGACGATTATTATTTGTTTTGTTTCCTGCTCTGTGATGAACTTGTTAGATTACTTTAAGCTGAACCTATTTCCAAACAGCAACGCGTTTTATTTCTTCACAACTATAGCACAGATTGCCGTGGCACAATTCACTGGAGTTTTCATTTCTGTAAAAAGGGACAGCCGGGTATTGTTTATCAGCTTGAGTGCCTCCAATTATGTAATTGTCGGAAGCATAACCGCCTCTATCCTATACATATATACAGGCAATGTCTGTCTGTCATTGACGGGAAATCTCTTAACGCATCTTACTATTTTACTGATGCTTTACTGCAAAATCGGGAATATATTTCATAAATTCTGTGAACGTGATATCAGAAAAAGCTGGTGGGAATTATGTCTCATTCCCGTATTCTTTTTCTGTAGTTTTTCCTGCCTCGCATTTTTTCCTTATACGCTTTATGAATATCCCGAAAATATCCTTGTCAGCATATTTTTAATGGTTACGATGCTCGTATCTTATGTGGTAGTGCTGCGCTATTTGCACAGTGAAACGAAACACGTAGAACAATACTGGAAAAACGTGATGTTTGAATCCTATATTAAGGGACTAGAAAGCCAGAATTATTTAGTAAAGCAGTCCGAGCAAAATCTTAAGATATTGCGGCATGATATGAGGCATTATTCCGTAATGATAGACTCCCTTTTAGATCAGGAAGAATATGACGAAATCAGGAGTATAACCGGACACATTAATGAAGTGGTTGACGAAAACAAAGTTAACCGGTATTGTGAAAATCTGGTTGTCAATACGATTCTTCTGAAAATGACGGAGCAGGCGCAAGCTCTTCATATCAATCTAAATCTGGATGTTCTGATTTCAGATTGTATTACAGTTAACGAATATGAATTTGCCATGGTTCTGGCGAATCTATTAGAAAATGCAGTGTACAGTGTCAAGAATCTTGAACCCTCAAAGAAATGCATAGATGCGAAAATACATTGTACAAAAGAATATCTACTGATTGATATGGAAAACGAATGCGAAAAAGAAATTGATTTTGATCCTATAACCGGACTGCCCAAAAGCAAAAGAGGCAATAGCCACGGTCTGGGAATGCAGAGCGTACAGGCTTTCTTAGACAAATTGGGCGGAAATATCGACTGTTACTGCGAAAACAATCGGTTTAAGATTATTCTGTTTGCAAAGTTTATGTGACTCCTTTCAGCCGTCGGCATTGCCCGCCCGATAATCTGCTTCCTCTGTCACCCACCACAATACTTACTTTGTAAAAATCTTTACCGAAGATTGCAGTATATCTCCCAGTGAATATCGGAAGAAGTATCGAGGATAAACCTTCTTATCTTACAATACGTTTCACCTCCGGAAGATACATTCTTCCGAACATATTCAGATGGTTTAAGAGATGATAAAGATTATATACGTCACGGCGGCGTTCATATCCCGGCTGTAAAGGCATCGCCTCCTTATAGGCATCATAAAAGGCTGGCGGAAATCCCCCGAAAAGCTCTGTCATCGCAATATCTGCTTCGGCATGTCCCACATAAACTGCCGGATCAATCAACCATGCACCGCCATCGTTCCCCGTGATAACATTTCCTGACCACAAATCGCCATGCAACAGTGCCGGATATTCTGGTTCCACAAGAATTTCATCAATATGATCAAGGAACCTGCCTATCCTTCTCCAATCCTCTCTGTCAAAATATTGAGCGGCATCTTTAAACTGCGGCTCAAGTCGACACTCCCGGAAAAAACTAATCCAACTGTCATGTCCCGTATTGACCTGTCTGCGTCTACCGATATAGTTATCGCAGTCAAAACCATATTTTCCGGTTGTAGCCAATCCGGTTGTTGACGCTCGGTGCATTTCGGATAACTGTCTGGCAAAGTCCTCCCAATAATTTCTGTTGCGGTTTTTACCGGAGATAAACTCTAGCAGTAAAAATGAATATCCGGCTCTTTCCCCATCAGTTCCAACACCAAGAATCTGCGGTGTACAAATAGCTTTTGTCTGAGCAATAGCAGTCAGCCCAACAGCCTCCGCAGTAAAAAAGGAAAGGTTATCCTTTGCATTGGATTTCATGAAAATACACTTGCCGCCTGTCAGCATCAAGCCATACGCTTCATTAATATCACCGCCGGATATCCGGCTGGTTTCTTCAATCCTTGTCTCTTCTCCGAAAAGTGCGCATATGGCACTCTCCAGTGAAGTAAACTGTTGCGGTGTAATCATATCTTTCTCCCTCACCAATTGCTCCCATCGTCTTAAGTCCCCTATATCAAGAAGTTCATGCTATAATTTTTAATTGGGGAAAATATAATTTCGTTTCTTTAAGTATAACCTTATACCACCCAAATTACAAATGAAGTGTCTGTCTTTGCAATAACTGTCACGGCTTCTGAATCTGAAAGGTATTCTCAAGTAACAGCCTATTCGGACGGAAAGCCCGCAAAGAAAATGCCACTATGGAAGACACTGCCGAAAAAGTGCCTCGGGCACTACGGTAAAATAAAATTATACAGTAAAAAGGCATATTTTATGATAAAATAATTTTCTAGTTACAATATCACTATGCAAGTTGTCCTGTCATAGGGAAAGAAGAAACTATTATGCTAAATAAACAGATTATTAACGAAATCACCGGCGCCACCATCTATACTAGAGGATTTGAACTGTTTCGGCAAAATAAAGTGTTGACTTTTCAGTCCAAAGAGCAGGACGAAGAAATTATCATGAAAGCCGTCGTGCAGGGCAGCGGAAAGAAAAAATACAAAGTAGAGCTTGTCTACAATACATTTTATGAAGAACTGTCCGAATGCTTCTGCGACTGTCCCGCTTTTTACAACTATGACGGTATCTGCAAGCATTGTGCCGCCGTACTCCTAGAGTGCGAAAACCGTCTTGACGTACAGCAATCGATTTTTGACTATATAGAGGAACCGGGATCTGTCGGTCAAAAACGTAGACTCTCCGGCTATATCGCTCCGAAAGACGGGCGTTTTCTCCCCAAGTCCCGCTCCAAAGAAACAACTCCGGTCATCAAAGATTTGCTTAGACGCCAGAGAGTGAAATCCACCCTCCCCTTAATGCAGGACACGCCCTATGAAAAGATATCTCTGGAACCCCATTTCAAATGCAGTGAGAATAGCGCTGCGGTAGAATTTAAAATCGGAATGGACACCCGATATGTCCTCAAGAATGTGTTCGAGTTCGCTGAAAATATAGAATCGTGCGCCGAATATTCCTATGGAAAAAAACTAAAATTTGTTCATACCATAAGCGCCTTTGAACCGCTGTCTCAAAAAATCGTAAAATTCATTCTTGACTGGATCTGGGAAAACGGCAGCCGCTATATTGAGTACGATTATTACTCCTACACGCCGACATTGCCGAAGCTGCGCCAGCTCCCCCTTAACGGAACAGACTTGGAGGAACTTTTATCTATTTTAAAGGACAGCCCTGTACTAATTGATGTGAATGGTTTAGGAGAAAATATCTGGTATCAGACAGACCGCCGGTTAATCCGTCGAATGCGGATTACAGGCAAAAGAGAAGGCATTGAAGTAAAATCCGAATCCTTAACAGCATTTTTCTCTACCCATTTCGTCTTTACCCTTCAGGACGGACTCATCTATCGGGAAAGCAGAGAAACACTTTCACCAATACAGGATTTTTTATCCTGCCTGCCCGAACTTCCGGGAACGACATTTTATGTTGATAGAAGCGACATTCCCATGTTCTGTCGGGAATTGCTTCCTCTTTTAGAGAAGCATTATGAATGTGAACGTGTAAATTTCAGTGAAGCAGATTACGGTGTGGAACCCGTCTCCTTTGAAATCTATCTGGACGCACCGCAAAAAGATTTCATTACCTGCAAGGTCTATGCCATCTACGGAGAAAGAAAGTTCGAAGTCTATAAAAAAGACGAAGAACGCACAGGGCGGGATGCCGTCAAAGAAATTCAGGTAGGAAACACAGTTGCTTCTTACTGCAATGCCTATGACGAAAAAGAATACGCAATGGTCATTGCCGGGGATGAAGATAAAATCTATGACCTGCTCACGGCAGGTATTCCGCGCCTACAGGCGCTGGGAGACGTGTACGTCTCCGATGCCCTAAAGAAAATCCGTGTAGTATACAGCGGCAAAGTAGAAGTGGGCGTATCCTTATCTGAAGATCTGCTGGAACTGACCATGCATACCACTGAATTGTCCAAAGAGGAATTAATCGAAATACTATCTAAATATGATAAAAAGAAAAAATACTTCCGCCTAAAGAGCGGCAGCTTTATCCAGACAGAAGACGAAGGAATCCAGACACTTCTGAACCTCAGAAACAATCTGAACCTGACAGACATACAGTTACGCCAAGAAACTGTCACACTGCCCAAATACAGAGCTCTTTATCTGGATAACGAACTTCAAGAAGCGCAAGATGTATCGACCCTCCGCAATGAAGCCTTTCAGGAACTGGTCCGGAATATGAAGACCGCTGATGAGAATGATTTTGAGGCGCCGGCAAGTCTGGAATCTACTTTGCGCCCTTATCAGATTGCCGGCTTTACATGGCTTAAGACACTGTACCATAACGGTTTCGGAGGCATACTGGCTGATGATATGGGACTGGGCAAGACACTACAAACCATTGCTTTTTTACTGTCAGAATATCTGGAAGCAAAATTCACAGATAATCGGCGCGTATTGATTGTCACCCCTGCATCCTTGGTTTTTAACTGGAAAAACGAGTTTTCCCTCTTCGCTCCCAGTCTTCCCGTCAAAATGGTGACAGGCAGCGCCGATGAACGACGGGAATTCATACGCGGTGCACAGAGCAGAGATATTTTGGTCACTTCCTACGAATTGCTAAAAAGAGATCTGGATGCTTATGAGGGCATTCCCTTTTTCTGTCAGATCATAGACGAGGCACAGTATATTAAGAACCATAATACGCAGGCAGCAAAAGCAGTCAAAGCAATAGAATCAAAATGCCGCTTTGCCCTCACCGGCACACCGATTGAAAACAGGCTGAGCGAGCTTTGGAGTATTTTCGACTACCTCATGCCGGGACTCCTGTACAGATACCAGCGTTTCCGTACAGAAATCGAAATACCTGTGGTGCAGAATCAAGATGAAGCTGCCATGAACAAACTTCAGAAAATGGTCAGACCGTTTATCCTGCGTAGATTGAAAAAAGACGTTCTTACCGATCTGCCGGATAAGCTGGAAAAATGCATGTACGCCAATATGGAGGGCGAACAACAGAAGCTCTACTATGCTCACGTCCAGAGAATCCGCATGATGTTGGACAAACAGTCAGATGAGGAATTTAAGACGGCTAAGATACAGATTCTTTCCGAGCTCACCAAGTTAAGACAGTTATGCTGCGATCCTGCGCTCATTTATGAGAAATATGACAGCCCCAGCGCCAAATCCGCCATGTGCATAGACCTAATCAAAAACGCGGTGTCGGGCGGTCACAAGGTACTTCTATTCTCACAGTTTACCTCTATGCTGGAAAATTTACAGGTAAAGCTGAGAGAAGAGGGGATATCCTATTACGTGCTTACAGGTGCTACGCCCAAAGAACAGCGTCTGAATCTGGTGGAGAGCTTTAATCGAGATGAAACCAATGTGTTCTGTATCTCTCTGAAAGCAGGCGGAACCGGACTCAATCTGACTTCTGCAGATATCGTCATCCACTTTGATCCATGGTGGAATCTGGCAGTACAGAATCAGGCCACCGACAGAGCGCACCGGATTGGTCAGACAAATGTTGTGAATGTCTATAAGCTGATTATGAAGGATACGATAGAAGAAAATATCATGAAGCTACAGGAACGTAAAAAAGAACTGGCAGAGCAGGTGCTCTCCGGTGAGGATCTGGGAACCGGAATCTTAACGAAGGAGGAATTGCTGGAATTATTGGCGGAGTGAAAACGGAGAGTTCTCACACTCTCCGTTTTCTATCCCGCACCTTACAATACACCACCGCCACTGCCGTACTCACCGCCGTCGCCACAATTGCCGGAGCAATAATCCCCGCCGGATTCACGCTGCCATACTGCTGCCTGTAAGCAATCATATTGACAGGAATCAACTGCAACGACGAAATATTAAGTATCAGGAACGTACACATCTCGTTGCTGGCAACTCGCTCCCGTGTGTGTTTTCCCACTTCAGATACTTTATCAAGATGTCCCGTCCCCTTATTCCATCCTTTCGCACTCTTACCATCCGCCGAAATATACGCCGGATTTCCCCTTTCGCGCTCCAACTGCGCCAACGCCTCCATCGCCTTAAGCCCCGCCGGCGTGCACGCCCAGCCAAGCCCCAGCACATTAGCAATCAGATTCGTAGAAATATACTCCCTTGCGGGATGTCCTTTGGGAATCCGCGGAAAAAGGAAACTGATAAAAGGCTGTATCCCTCTGGTCAGCTTGGCAATCAAGCCGGACTTTTGTGCGATCTCCATAAGCCCAACCCACAGTGCCATCACGCCAATCATCGTAATGCATAAAGACACTGCATCTCCGGCGGAATCCAGCGCTGCATTCGTAATATCTTCCATCCTGCCGGTAATTGCCCCATATATAATCCCAATCAATATCATAAATGCCCAAATATAATTTAACATAACAACACAAAAAGCCGCTGCTTCATATATGTAATATATTTTTACAACGGCTCCTATCCTTGCTAATTCTTGTTATTAACATATGTTGTTATCTCTGTGCTTATTCTGGCAATTTGCGCAATCTTATTTTATTGTTTCCGCCTACCCTTTCACTGCACCGAAAGTCATCCCGTTGACGAAGAATTTCATCAGACAGAAGTATAGAATAACGATTGGCACCGCAATGAACACCGATCCGGCTGCAAAACGGGAAAATTCCGTTTCTCCAAGATTCATCAAGCCCACCGCTACCGTATAGAGATCCTTTTCTTTCAGCAGCAGCTTCGGCAGGATAAAATCACTCCACGGAAAAACAAAGCTGGTCAATGCCGTATACACAATAATTGGTAGCGACAACGGCAGATTGATCTTATAAAACACTTGAAGATTCGTTGCCCCGTCAATCCTCGCCGCCTCATCTATGGAGATTGGTATCGTATCAAAGAAACCTTTCTGTGTCAGATACCCCATCGGTGCGTTAGCGCTATAGATTAGAATCAATCCCCACATTTTATTGATCAATCCAAATTGTGTCATAATAATATAGACCGCAATCATCCCCATAAAAGAAGGAAACATACCCAGCACCAATGTCGTCTTCATGATCATCTTCCTGCCGCTAAACTGAAATCTGGACATTGTATATGCCGTCAGGATGACCAGAAAGCTCCCAAGCAGGCAGCTCATCACGGCAATAAAAAGTGTGTTGCGAAACCACTGCGGATAGTTGTACATTTCCGTATCCGTAAACAGATTGCGAAAGGTATCCAGACTGTACTCCTGCGGAAAAAATCCCTTAAAGGAATAGATGGATCCTGACTTGCTGAAGGACGCAAGGATCAGCCACAGGCACGGAAACAGAAATATAAAGCAGACCGCAATCAAAATCAGATGTGTCAGCGCAGTGTCAATCATGCGCGCAGTTTTTCTTTTCATCGGAAAGTGTCCTCCTCTCTGTAGGATGTGCTGTTCGTATAAATCAGCAGGGAAATCAGTGACGTAATGATGAAAATGACCAGACTGATTGTTGCGCCTACATTATAGTAATTATTATTGATTGACAGGTTATACAGCCAGTTGATCAGAAGGTCGGTATCACTGGCGAGGAAATAACCGTCTATATACAGCCCGCCCCTCAGGAAGAAAAAGATACCGAAATTGTTAAAGTTCCCGATAAACTGCGAAATCAGAACCGGTGTCGTAGAAAACAACACAAAAGGCAGCGTAATGTGACGGAACTGTTGGAACGCGCTGGCGCCGTCAATTTTTGCCGACTCCATCTGGCTGGCATCCCTATTAGAGAGAATGCCGGTAGCCAACAGCATAATGGAAGGTACGCTGATCCATGCATTGATTGTAAATCCGATGATTCTTGCCATCCACTTTGCATCAATATCCAGAAATCCCACTGCACGGTGCCCCATACCTGTAATAATCTGATTCACCGGTCCGCCATAAGAGAACATGAACTTAAAGCCGAGCAGCGTGATAAATCCCGGCACCGCATATGCGAGCATAGGAAATGCCCTCCAGAACGCCTTACCCTTAACGCAGTCTTTATTCAGAAGGAGCGCCAATCCAAGCCCCGCAAAATAATTGACTGCCGTGGAGATTAACGCCCACATCAGGTTCCACCCCAGAATTCTGATGAAAGTCGGCGCGAATTGCGACAACGTCGCCACCTGCACGAAATTATCTATCCCCACCCAGTCTACCAGCTTGGGCGGAACCGTACTGCCTCCGTAATTGGTAAACGCAATCAGAATCATAAAGACAATGGGCAAAATATTGAAAACGCATACCCCAAGAATCGGTAGAAGCAAAACCGTCTTATAAAATTTGCGGTCCAGAAACTGTTTAAGCTCCTCCCGGAATCCCATTGGTCTGCCGCCTCTTTCGCAGAGCTTCTGCGTCTCATAAGCATCCTTAATATTGGACAGATAGCAGTACACCAAGAAAAGTACCGCGATGGCAGACAGGATTCCCATCAGCAGCATGACTACGGAATTATCCCCTTCGATGCCAAGCCATGTATCCGCCTCCTGCGTTCCCAGCGTAAACAACCCCGCCAAATCCTTGAAGCCACGGTGTACAAAGTAGATAACCGCCATCACCAACACGGCAAAATAGCACAATCCCTTGCCAATCTGACCGTACAGCATCTGCCCCAGCCCCATTACGCACATACTCAGCTTTACATTTCTGCCCGCCCTTTTTAGCACATCATGCACTGTATTTTTTCTATTGCCTCTTTTCATACCATTCCTCATTTCTTACCCACGTCCTCCGTGGCAAATATCACATCTTCAGATCCATCCTTGTCAGACTACCGACCACACTACTGCCCACCCGCAAGCGTGTGGATTGCATCATAGATTTGTTGATCCACCGACTCCAGCCCTTCCTTGATCAAATCAATCGACGTATATTTTTTATCCGTTGTGCGGAAAGCATCCTTTGCCAAATCCTGAAAAAAGGTCTGCGCCGGTGTCCATACCTGCTCAATCTCTCTGATAGATGGCATAATCACAATATCTCCTTGATCCAGATTGCGGTATATAATCTCGGAAATGCCGCCCGCCGCCTGCGCCGCATCGCTGCGCGCCGGCACAATACCTAAGTACTCGTGTCTTTTCATGACCATCTCATAGTCCGTGGCAAATTCCACAAAAGCAAGACATGCATTGGGCGCCTTCGTATAAGCGCTGATTGCATAACCGTTGACACCGCCCATCGTCTTTAAAGGAATCAATTCCGGATTCTCCTCTGTCAGATCACCGCTGGCGGGTAATTTAGGCACCTGCGTGACAACCAGATTCTCTTCCGCTTTCTTCTCAGCCTCTTCCGCGCTTAAGCCTTCTTTCTCATACACATTGGTCAGTTCCCTCAAAAACAATGATGTGACATCCGGCGTTGTCATAGTGGCAAAATAAGTGCCATCTGCCAGCTTACTGTAAGCGCTCACCGTAACGGAATCGTCGATACAGTCCTCATTCATCAATTCTGCCTGCTGTAGGATTACATTGGCGCCTACAGCCGCATCCCCTGCCGCAAATCCGATATCCGTCGCATCCGTATTATTATCTCCAAATACATACCCGCCATAGGAGAAGAGGAATCCGGATGAAAAGTAGACATCATACAGGGAACGCATATAACCGAATTTACCCTCGCCCCGGTCAACAATCTCCTTGGAATACCGATACATATCATTCCAGCTCTCCGCCATGTCCGGAATCTGGTTGCCATTCTTGTCCCACTCAGTCTCCCAATTATCAGGAAGCATATCTTTCCTGTAGAAAAGCATGGATGACTGGATATTGACAGGCACTCCCATAATATATTCCGTACCGTCCACGTCCGCTCTGTAGGCATCCCATGCCGCCTGCGGAATCATATCATAGCACGACATGCTTTGTGCCGGAATCGGATAAATGTGTTTCCCCTCCACATATTTCATCAAGACATCATTTGCCTGATAGAGCACATCCGGACCATACCCATAAGGACCATCGTCCGCCAGATTGCTATACTGATCCATATTAGCATCCACAGCCACAATTCCGTACTCTGCATACTTCTCATTAAATGCGTCAATCAGCTCTTGAAAATATCCCTCGGAGATTGCCGTATCGTTCTCCAGAACACGGATGGTCACGCCTCTCTCCAGTTCTCCGCTGTAGATTCCTTTCAGTTCTGCCGCATCCGCACCTATTTCTTTTGCGTCGCCGTCCACCGTTTCCGGGGCGCTCTGCTCCGTCCCCGTCCCGCCGCATCCGGACATCATTCCGACGATCAATATTCCCGCCAGTATCATACTTCCGATCTTTTTCATAATACGCACCCGCCTTTCTTTCTCTTGATAATCGCAAACCCGTCTTTTTTCATGCTTCCGGAGATCTTACCTTGTCTCGCTTCCCCTCTCATCTGCAAAAGATTTGCCACCAATATCTCGCCCGTCAGATTCAGCTCCTCTGCTTCATTTGACTCATTTGCCACAAGCAGTAATTCTTCCTCGCCCAGCCATCTGCTTAAGTAAAACAGCTTTCCGCGGGAAGTAATTCGAATCTCGCCCCGCTGCACAGTCTTCTGTCTGCGAAGCACCAGCAGCCGCTTAATCTGTCTCATGAAATCCTCATCCCGGTTTTCCCAGTTCCAGTCAAAGCAGCGCCTGTTATCCGGATCATATCCGCCTTCCAGTGGTATTTCCGTCCCGTAATAAATGCAGGGTGCACCCGTGAACATACACATCACCGCCATCGCCGAAAGCACCTTGTCCTTATTACAGTTCACACTGGTATAAAAGCGGTCCGTATCGTGGGAATCTAACAGGTTCATCATCATGGCATTGACCTGTCCTGTATTGCGCATCAGCAGCTCATTAAGCTTCCACGCAAACTCCTGCGCTCCGAAATCTTCAAAAGCATAATAGTCTAAGCATGCTTTGGTAAATGCATAGTTCATAATGCTGTCATACTGATCCCCCCGCAGAAAACTATTGGCATCATGCCAGTTCTCTCCGATGATTACACAGTCTTTCTTAGTCTCTTTGACTCGTTTTCTGAAGGTTCTCCAGAAGTCGTGGGAAATCTCGTCAGAAACATCCAGCCTCCATCCGTCTATATCATATTTCCTGATCCATGAAATCGCAATATCCAGCAAAAAATCCTGTACTTCTTTATTGGACGTGTTAAATTTGGGCATGTATGCGCAAAACGAGAAGACCTCATAATTCAAATGATCTCGATCCGGTTTATCACCGTCTATGATAAACCAATCAAAATACGGCGATTCCTTTCCACGTCTGATTACATCCTGAAACTGCGGCAAAAACTCACTGCAATGATTAAACACCGCATCCAGAACAACCCGCATACCCTGTCTGTGCGCTTCCTCCACCAATCTTCCGAAATCCTCATTGGTGCCAAAATGCTCGTCTACCGTATAATAATCGGAGATATCATACTTGTGATTCGAAACGGCACGGAAGATTGGCGTAAGATACAGGGCATTCGCCCCAAGCTCCTTAATGTAATCCAGCCGCATGGTAATCCCCGGAAGATCGCCTCCCGCAAAGCTTTTGGGTGTCGGTCTGCCGCCCCACTCCATATTGATGTAGCTCTTGTCTTTCTCCTTCTTTCCGATACAGAACCGATCCACGAAGATTTCATAGAACACAGCCTCCCGCAGCCAGTCCACTTCCTCATGAATATCCGCCTTATTGATATAGGGCAGCTGGAAAAAATTAAAGTACCCGAGCGTAAAATCATAAGTCTCACTTAACCCGTCCTCTGAAAAATAATATCCTTTTCCGTTTTCCCATATACGGAACACATAAGCTAACCGCACATCCGAGAGTAAAAGCTGCGTCTCGTAATAAGCAAAAAGCTTATCCTCATAACATCGCTCCATACACACACTTTGCTGCTTCTCATGAATCTCGTATTTACATTCATAGATCACTTCCACCTTCTCAATGATATCCCTTCTGTCCAGCCTGAGTCTGATTGCCAGACTGTGCTCGCCCCGCGGGAAACAATATTTAGAATCGGGCACATGCATTATTCCCTGTTCATTCATGTTAACTTCCATCCTCTTTTATGATTAATCTAAGTATTACATTGACAAAAAATGACACTGAGTATATAAATAAGCTATGAGCAAAAAATATACCATCCGCGACATCGCCAGACAAGCCGGCGTGTCCGTAGCTACCGTATCCTATGTAATTAATAACCGTGATGATCAGAGAATCAGCGAGGAAACAAAGAAGAAAGTGCGTCAGATCATAAATCTTTATGATTATAAACCCAACTCTTCTGCGAAGTCACTGGCAACTAATAAGACCTATACCGCCGCGCTTTACCTTTCTCATGAAGACTCTCTGTATAAACGTTCCGAGCAGCTCCATGTGGCGGAAACGCTTTCTGCTGTCCTGAAACGGCACGGCTATCACCTGCTCTTGCAGGATGAGACTGACATAAGCCAAATCGATTACACCGATGCGATCCTCTGCTATGACACCACCACCGATTTCTTCTGTGAGCTCGGTGACAAGAATCTGATTCCACTGATTGCAATAGATATTCTGATTGATGCTCCTTTGCCGATTTTCTTTCAAATATGTACGGATTACCGGAAACAGAAAGAACAGGCAGACGCGCATTTCGGTGCGGACAACTATGTCTACTGTTGCCTTACGCCCAACAATGCAGAAGTGCGGACTCTGATCCGCAATACCTTTCAAACCGTATCCTTCATCGACCGGAATCAGGATATTCCTTCCGGAAATATTGTGTACAGTCAGTCTTCCATGCGAACCCTGCTCCCCTCCGGCTCCCTGTATCTGCCGTGCGATACGCATTCCAAAATGGAGCAAGTCTTCGTCTGTATGGAGCTTGCCATGAACCGTGTCCCCGACTGCGCACATCTGTGCTTCGTATAACACCGCGGTAAGTGTGTTCTTCGTGTCCGGAACACACTTAAACCGCTCATATCCTTAAGCCCCTACAGAAATATCATACCTTATTCCGTAAAATCTACCGTCAGTTCCTGTGTCGCCGGATTATAGTTAAATGTATAGGTTCCGGCTTCCTTTGCAATCATGTTATAATTCTCCGCACCGTCTACGTATGACAGAGATGTCTCGTCGCTGATGTTGCTGTAACGCACATATTCGTTGCCGACATTAGAATTACCATCCACGGTGATCAGTGAGGTCAGCAGAAATTCATCCCCTTCCTCCAAATCAATTGTCAATGTATGTACTCCGTCCTTCTCCACAAATCCGTACTGCGCATCGTATTTATCTTCCCATCCCGTAACGATTGCACCCTTAATAAAGTAAGCCACCTCGCCATCCGACATTTCCGCAGACATTTCTCCGTTATAGGTCCACTCGATGGTGTCATATGGATTAGAGTTATAATTCTCCTTCGTAGCCTCAGTATAATAACTATTCTTCGTGTCATACACATCCGCACCGGGATATGTCTTTAGCGTAAAAGTATAATTACCCTGTTTCACGCATTTAATATTGGATTTCTGAGAGCTTTCAGACAGTCCTCCGGCTACTGCGAAATATTCCGTCCCATCTATATCTGTATTCGCCATATAACCACCGCCCCGCTGGTTGTTCCATGAAGTGTCAATTGCAAACTGAAATTCATCACCCTCGCACAAATCTACCGTAATCGTATAGGTATTCTCGCCTTCCACCTTTGTCATATAATGTTCATCGTTAATCGTCTTACCCCAGTTGGAGACCGCAAGTAATGGGCTCGTACCACTACCCAGAATCGCGAACGTTCTCGTATCCTCTATATTCTCCATAAATCCGGCAAATACATCCGTATCCTGCGTAATCGCCTGCGCAAAATCAAATTCATGCGCCAACGTCGGTGTCGCAAACCATCCCATAAAAATCTGGTTTTCTTTCTCCGGCGTGTACTCCGTAACCGTATCTCCGCTCTTTACTTCTTCCTCAGACAATACAGTCGTACCGTCCGTATCATAAAAAGTTACCTTATAGACCTGTTCTTCCATCGACTCCGCCTCGCTCACCGGCTCCTGCACATCCGTCTGCACTTCAGAAGCGGTATTCGCGGAATCTGTTCCCGCCGCCGTATTCTGACAGCCGGACAAAATTACTGTTCCTAATAGTGTGGCTGCAATCGCTAACCCAATTCTTCTCTTCATAATTTTCCCTCCATTTCTAATCATACAACTTCTCTTGCTTAACCAGTTAAGCACTTTGTAAAAAAATCCGCTTCGCTCAATTGCGTGTTTTATCTCGCAAACCTAAATGAGCGGAGCGCCACTTATATCCCGTTTCTTCTCTTGCTTAACTGGTTAAGCACATTGTAATATTTAAGTCCGCCTTTGTCAATTTCTGTAATAGACAAAAGCAGACTCCTAATTTTGTTGACAATTACCAAAAGTAATGTGCTGTGCAAATGACCCTATCCTACCACTCAATCACCGCCGAAGCCCATGTCAGTCCGCCGCCAAATCCGGACATTGCAACCTTCATTCCCGGTTTCAACATCCCTTTGCGGTTCATCTCATCCAAAAGAATCGGAACACTGGCTGCGGAAATATTTCCGCAATGGTCCAAGCTGATCGGGAACTTATCCTCAGACACCTTCAATCTCTTGGCAACCGACTGCAAGATTCTGATATTTGCTTGATGAAGTGCGAAATAATCGATATCTTCTACCGTCAATCCCGCCGCCTCGATTGTTCTGTGGAGCGATGCCGGCACCTCGGTCACTGCAAATTTGTATACTTCCTGTCCATCCATATGTACATATTCCAGTTCCTTGGACGTCTCTATCAAGGGATTGTTATTAGAACGATTGGCACAGGCAAGCACATTTCCTTTAATTCCATCGCTGCCTTGGTCAAAGGCGAGCACACCTTCCCTGTCGTCCTTGCGCACCACTGCTGCACCCGCTCCGTCTCCGAAAAGGACACACGTACTCCTGTCGTTCCAATCCATCACTTTGGATAATGTTTCCGCACCAAGAATCAGCGCTGTCTTATAAGTTCCGGTCTGTAAATATGCGTGTGCAATATTTAAGGCAAACATGAATCCGGAACATGCGGCATTGATATCAAATGCGACAGCATTTACCGCCCCAATCGCCGCCTGCACTTCACACGCACAAGCCGGAGTTACATGGTCGGCGGACAATGTCCCTACAATAATTAAATCAATCTCTTCCGCAGTTACGCCCGCATCTTCCATCGCGCGCTTTGCTGCTTCCGTAGACATCCCTGCCGTTGTCTCTTCCTTTACCAAATGCCGTTCTCTAATGCCCGTACGGCTGCTAATCCACTCGTCGGAAGTATCCATAATTTTAGATAAATCGTCATTTGTCACAACTGTCTTAGGCAGACAGCTTCCCGTTCCTATGATTCTTGTTCCCATCTTTTTCCTCACCCTGAAAATATAGAATCTGATATGGCTCTTCTATACCATAATATAAGTCTTAGCTTCGACCGTCGCTACGGACGAAATTCATCCATAATATCTTTTACATGTTCCAGCTTCGTTGCCCGATATGCATTTGCTCCGCAGAATAAAAGCGCATCATCAATCTTGCCTTTCACTGCATTAACCAGTGCCTCTGTGATACAGTATGGTGTCTTGACTGGGTCACAGGTGCTGACGCAGAGGTGACACTTGCCATGCGGAATCTGCTCTTCTTTTGCCCTTTTCATAAAAGGATTCAAAATAGCCCTTCCGGGCATTCCCACCGGACTCTGCACAATAACAATATCCTCTTTCGTAGCATCAATATATGCCTGTTTATAGGAGTCATCCGCATCACACTCATAAGTCGTCACGAAGCGGGTCGCAACTTGTACTCCCGAAGCTCCCATTTCCATATAATGCTCCATATCTTCACGAGTGTACACACCGCCAGCCATAATGACCGGAATCTCTGTCTCATGCTCTGATGCCGTTTCATTCACTTTATCTATAATCGCTTTGACTTCATCGTCATAATGCAGCCCATCGACATCCTCAAGCTGCTCTTTATGAAATCCGAGATGTCCTCCCGCCAACGGTCCTTCAATGACTATTGCGTCCGGCAGTCTACTGTACTTTTTCCACCAATAGCGCATAATGACTTGCACAGATTTAACACTGGACACGATAGGCGCCAATTTTGTCTTTGCCGTACCGACTAGCTTTGGCAAATCCATCGGTAATCCGGCGCCCGATATAATCAAATCAATACCTGCCTCTACAGCCGACTTGACATATTCCTCATATTTTCTCGTGGCAACCATAATATTAACGCCTAAGATACCATCTTTTGCAATCCGGCGCGCCTTTTGAATTTCCGTCTTAATAGCACGCAGATTTGCCCCAATCGGATTGCTATCGAAATCCGGTTCTCTGTAGCCAATCTGTGCCGTGGAAATCACACCGATTCCGCCTTCGGCTGCCACTGCGCCTGCCAAAGAAGACAAACTGATACCTACACCCATACCGCCTTGAATGAGCGGCACCTTTGCTGCCAAATCCCCTATTACGAGAGGTTTAACTTTTACCATCTATTTTCTCCCTTTACACTTCAGCCACCGCCAAGCTTTTGCTCCTCCGCAGCCTTTTACACCTGTTATGCCTCGCCTATTGCAAAAGTAAGTTCCGCCTGCGTCACCAGTCCGCCATCCACGTATGCCTTCGCTGCACCTACGCCAATGGGTCCTTTGATTTTAATAATCTCCGTCTCCAAAGTCAGCACATCGCCGGGCACAACTTTTCCTTTGAATTTAGCATTGTTGATTGCGGCAAAATATGCTGTTTTCCCTTTAAATTCCGGCTGACTTAAGATTGCTACCGCACCGGTCTGAGCCAACGCTTCTACAATCAACACGCCGGGCATCACCGGTTCCTGCGGAAAATGTCCCGCAAAGAACGGTTCATTATAGGAAACGCACTTTTTCGCAACTACTCTTTTGCCCTCTTCTAATTCCTCAATCGTATCAATCAGCATAAAAGGCTGTCTGTGAGGAATGATTTCCATGATTTCCTTTGCTGTCATAAGTGACATATCAGTATCTCCTTCTTGTTCATTTTTCACCCTATGTCCGGCAATGCAGACCTCGTGACTGTCTTCCTAATCAGCTTCTTACTCGTGATACTTCTTCACCAGAAGACTTGCATTGTGTCCACCGAAACCGAGGGAATTAGACAACGCATACTCGAAGTCTTCTTCATACGCCTCTTTACAGTAATTTAGGTCGCACTCTTCGTCCGGAACCTGATATCCTACCGTCCGGTGAATATATCCTTCTTCCAGCTCCTTGACACAAGCCACAAACTCAACTGCCCCGGCTGCGCCCAGAAGATGTCCTACCATAGATTTGGTAGAATTAATCTTGATATCTTTCGCATGTTCTCCAAACAGGAGCTTGATTGCCCTTGTCTCGAAAAGGTCATTGTGGTGCGTCGCCGTTCCATGAGCGTTAATATATGTGATATCTTCTTTGCTGATTCCTGCATCTGCAATCGCATACTCCATCGCTTTTGCCGCTCCTGCTCCGTCTTCCGCCGGAGAGGTAATATGATACGCATCAGAGCTGCATCCATATCCGGCAACTTCTGCATATATCTTAGCGCCCCTCGCTTTTGCATGCTCCAATTCTTCCAATACCACGACAGCTGCGCCTTCGCCCATAACGAAACCGCTTCTTTCCTTATCAAAAGGGATGGAGCATCTCGTCGGATCTTCGCTGGTGGACAACGCTGTCAAAGCTGAAAACCCTCCGATACCGATAGGACAAACGCTACCTTCCGTACCGCCTGCAACCATCACTTCCGCATCACCATACTGAATAGCCCGAAAGGCTTCTCCTATGGAATTGGTTCCGGTCGCACAAGCCGTTACCACATTGATACTTTTACCTTTCAGTCCGAACTGAATGGATACATTACCTGCTGCCATATTAGAAATTGTCAACGGAACAAATAACGGCTCTACTCTGGAGGGTCCCTTTTCCAATAATCTGCTGTGAGAACGCTCCATTGCCTGCAAAGAACCTGTTCCGGAACCTACTGCAACACCCACGCGGTAGGGGTCTTCCTTCTCCATATCAAGTCCGGCATCCGCAATCGCTTCCTTCGTCGCTGCCACTGCATACTGAGAGAACAGCTCCATTCTTTTTGCTGCCTTGAAATCCATATAGTTCTTACCGTCAAAACCCTTAACTTCCGCCGCAAGCTTACATTTGAAGTCTGTCGTATCAAATCTGGTAATCTTGTCGAAGCCAATCTTACCTTCTTTAATTCCTTCCCAAAACTCGTCTACACTCAATCCGATGGGCGTAATCGCTCCCATTCCTGTCACTACAACTCTTCTGCTCATAACCTGCCTCCGTTTATTTATTCATCTTTAAGCCATGTCATTCTCACATCGCCATTCCGCCGTCCACCGAGATAACCTGTCCCGTAATATAAGACGCCTTATCACTTGCAAGAAATGCCACCGTCTCCGCAATATCTTCGGGCGTGCCTACGCGCTTTAACGGAATTTGTGCCAGTGTTGCTTCCTTCGCACTGTCTGTCATTGCCTGTGTCATATCCGTATCTATAAAACCGGGCGCCACAGCATTGACCGTAATATTTCTGCTTGCCAGCTCCCTTGCCATCGACTTCGTCAAACCAATCACTCCCGCTTTGGACGCCGCATAATTCGCCTGTCCTGCATTGCCAAGTACGCCGGTAACAGATGATAGATTAATAATTCTTCCCACTTTTTGTTTGATAAAAGGACGATACATATGCTTCATCGTATTAAAAGTACCTTTTAGATTCGTATCAATGACCGCGTCAAAGTCTTCCTCCGTCATCTTGATCACCAGATTATCCTTGGTAATACCTGCATTATTCACTAAAATGTCAATATGCCCGAATTCAGTCAACATATCCGTAATCATCTTGCCGCACGCTTCATAATCCGCCACACTGCACTGGACTGCCACTGCTTTTCGACCCATCTCTTCAATCTTTGCAACTACTTCTTCCGCTTTTTCTTTGGAACCGTTGTAATTTACAATTACGTCTGCCCCATATTCGGCTAATGTCAGCGCAATCTGTCGTCCGATTCCCCGTCCGGCGCCGGTCACTAACGCCACTTTTCCTGTTAACATAGTCTCCTCCTATTTATGCTTACCATTTTATGGATAAATGTGTTTCAACAACAATCAATTCACAATATTACATCAGCTCACTAAGTTTATCCAAATCTTCCACTTTCTCTACATTATAAACTTTCATATCCTTGTTAATCTTGCGCATAAATCCGGATAATGTCTTACCGGGTCCAATCTCCACAAAAGTATCTACACCATCGGCAATCATGCGCTCAATTGTCTGCTGCCATTTCACGGATGAGGACACCTGTTTCTCCAAAAGAAACTTCACCTCAGATTTATCCTTTACATAGTCCGCCGTGACATTTGCAATGTAAGGAATCTGAATATCACAAATTTCCACATTTTCAAGCTCTTTTGCCAGTTTCTCTCCTGCTCCCACGAGTAATGAAGAATGAAAAGGTCCGCTCACTTTAAGCGGCACACATCTCTTAGCACCCGCTGCCGTCAGTTTCTCCACTGCTGCCTGCGCCGCACCTTCCTCGCCGGTAATTACAATCTGTCCGGGACAATTATAGTTGGCAATCGACACACAGCCTTCCGTTTCCTCGCATATTTTCTCAATTACTGCCGTATCCAATCCGAGCACAGCCACCATAGCGCCGCCGTTCGGAACTGCCTCCTGCATATAAATACCTCGTTTTCGCACAATCTTAAACACATCCTCTGCACTCATTACACCGCTTGCTGCCAGTGCACCGTACTCTCCCAGACTTAAACCCGCCGTAACATCCGGTTTTAATCCCTTCTCTTCTATTGCTTTTAGCATTGCCACCTCGGCTGCCAACATGGCAATCTGCGTATACTCCGTAATATTAATCTGTTCATTTTCCTCAAAGCAAAGTGCCGGTACATCTAATCCGCTCGCCTTACTTGCAAGTTCAAACATCTCCTTGCTTACCGGAATCTGATCGTAAAAATCTTTACCCATGCCTACATACTGCGCTCCCTGTCCCGGGAACATAAATGCTATTTTACCCATTTTTTCACCTTTCTCATCCTTTTTGCTCGTCTGTTGACAATAGTTTGAATTTCAAAGTATTTATCTAAAAGAAAAGCGCAAGCCATCGAGCTTGCGCTCTTATTGTCCTATTTCTTTGTCAACAAAGCTTCTGCCTGCGTCATGATTTCCTGAATCATCTCCGCACAGGTCTGCTCTTCCTTAATCATACCTGCAATCTGTCCAGCCATCAGAGTACCGTTAACAGTATCGCCTTCCACTACTGCCTTGCGCAGCGCACCGAGTGTTAATTGTTCCAACTCTTCAAAAGGCGCTCCGGCTTTCTCCAGCTTCAAATATTCTCTTGTCATATTATTGCGAATCTGTCGAACCGGATGACCATGAGTCATGCCCGTCACTTCCGAATCAATATCCTTTGCTGCCAGAATCTTTTTCTTGTAATTCTCATGGACAATGGACTCTTTCGCAACTACAAATCTTGTTCCCATCTGTACGGCTTCCGCACCCAGCATCATTGAAGCTGCAAATCCTCTCCCGTCTCCTATACCGCCTGCCGCAATAACAGGAATCTTCACCGCATCGACCACCTGTGGTACAAGTGTCATCGTAGTCGCAGAACCGATATGTCCGCCTGACTCCGTTCCCTCGGCAATCACTGCATCTACCCCGGCGCGCTCCATCATCTTGGCAAGTGCAACACTGGCGACAACGGGAATAACCTTAATGCCTGCTTCCTTCCATGCTGCCAGATATTTACCCGGATTACCGGCGCCGGTAGTCACTACCTGCACGCCCTCGTCAACAATCACCTTGGCAATCTCATCCGCCTCCGGATTCATCAGCATAACATTGACGCCAAAAGGCTTATTTGTAATCTCTTTTGTTTTCTGAATCTGTTCTCTGACAAAAGACGCCGGCGCCCCGCCTGCCCCGATAATTCCTAATCCGCCTGCCTCAGAGACAGCCGCCGCAAGATGATATTCGGCAACCCATGCCATACCGCCTTGGATAATCGGGTACTCAATCCCAAGAAGCTCTGTAATTTTTGTTTTCATTCTATACCTCTACCCTAAATGCGCAAGCATCTTATCATCGCTTCAAGTAAGCGTTTCTCTTATGCCTCAACGCCCTTGCTCTTCATATACTCAACAACAGCGCCTACTGTTGTAATCTGCTCTAAATCTTCGGAAGGAATTTCAACGCCGTACTCTTCCTCAAAAGCCATAACCAGCTCGAATAAGTCTAAGGAGTCTGCACCTAAATCATCCTTGAAGGAGGACTCTTCCGTAATCTCTACTCCGTCTAAGTTTAACTGCTCCTGAATAATCTCGATAACTCTCTCTAACATTTTTTCCGCTCTCCTTTTTTCACCATAAGATAAAATAGTTTGACATTCAAAGTATATTATCTGCCTTTGTATTTGTCAATCTTAATTTTACGAGTTTTCTACATTTTGTCAATTCACTTTAACAATAAATATTGATAAATCTCTCTTTTAGGTACTCCACGGTCTTTTGCAACCTGTTTCATTGCGCTTTTTTCGTCCATCCCTTCCTTCCCATAATATGCCATATGCTCCTCTATGCTCATACTTTTCCATGAATCCTGACGCTCCTGTTTCTTCTGTTCCAGACTTTTACCTTCCAGAACAAGAACATACTCTCCACGAGGCTCTTCATTTTCATACAGGTTAAGCGCATCCTCAATCGTAGTGGGCAGCACCGTCTCAAATTTCTTTGTCAATTCCCTGCACAACGTAAGCCGCCGATTCCCCAATGCTTCACACAATTCCTGCAGTGTCCGCACCAAATGATGCGGCGCTTCGTAAAGTATGATTGTCCGCGACTCTTCCCTTAGTTCCTCCAATATCTCCGCTCTCTCTTTTTTGTCTGCCGGAAGAAAAGCCTCGAAGCAAAATCTTCTCGTGCTAAGTCCGGACAAAGTCAGCGCCGTAATGCACGCAGCCGCTCCCGGAAGAGATGTGACTGCAATCCCTGCCTCCTGGCATTTTGCGACCAAAATCTCGCCCGGATCAGAAATCGCAGGTGTACCCGCATCCGTAATAAGCGCGATTTCTTTCCCCTGCTGCATCAATCCGACAAGGTAGTCCGCTTTTTCTATTTTATTATATTCATGGTAGCTGGTCATAGAAGTCTTTATCTCAAAATGATTTAATAATTTAATACTGTTACGTGTATCCTCCGCCGCAATCAAATCAACATTGCGAAGCGTCTCTACAACTCGAGGCGTCATATCGCCTAAATTCCCGATAGGGGTTGCACATAAGTATAACATTCCGGGCATAGTTTTCCTCGTTTCTTTTATTCATTTCCACTGACGGTTTCTACAGGCTGAGGCTCCGTCTCTTTCACCGGCTCCTCTATCTGCCCGTTCTCTCCCGATTCCGTCTCTTTGTGTCCGCTTTCTCCCGTTTCCTGTATTGGCTGCTTCTCGCCTTCCTGCCGCTCTAAATCCCACTGCTGCCTCTCGGCTTCTGCTTCCGCATCTGTCAGAAAGCATTCCGGCTGATACTTGACTGCCGCATTCCACAGAATCCACTCGTCATAGCCTGCATCATAGGCTCCCTTAATCTGCGCGCGTATCTGTTCTCTTCCATAATTGATATGACCGGATACCCAGCTCGCCGTAAACCCCTGCAGCCACGGTCTTACGCGGGCGCAATCATCCTCCGGTACCGCCTGCAGTTCCTGTGCAGAAGAAGATGCCGCAGCATAAATCGTAGCGTACGGCTCGGCATCAGGTATTGAGATTCCATATGAACCACTGTAATAATGGGAAGGATATACCATCGGACAGATATAGTCCAAGTATTCTGCCATCTTTACATAATCCTGCCCCACAATTTCCTGATCCGTCTCGTTGTCTATGACTGTGCCAAATACGTCTGCTGCCACGTAGACGCCCTGCGGCACCAGCTTCTCATACATATATTTGGTAAATTCCGTAATAATTTCTATCTTGCCGACACTTTCCGACTCTGGTCCGTAATCCACCTCCTCCTCCATAATGTCCGTTGAAAAGCGGATATAGTCAAACTGCACCTCGTCAAAACCTGCATCTGCCGCCTGTGACGCTATCTCCGCCAGATAATCCCACACCTCCCGTTTATACGGATTGACCCATGCCAGTCCACTCTTGTCACGGAAAATATCCCCATCTTTAGTATGCACAGCCCATTCCGGCTTCTGTTCTGCCAGATAGGGATCTCTAAACGCAACAATTCTGGCAATCAGATAGATATCTTTCTTCTTACACTCAGAGACCAGTTCTTCGATATCTTTTATGTAACTGACTCCTGCATCTATTTCCAGCACCTGCTCAGACTGCATCTTATATGTTACTCTGCCCTCATCATTTTTGATATCAATGACCATGGCATTTAGCTCCGTCCGATCTATCAGTTCAATGAGTGCATCCATCCTGTCAATTCCCGCCACCGGACCGCTGACATAAATCCCCTTCACTTTTACAGGTTCCCTACGGGTGACTATTTCGGCATCCTGTCCCTGTATAGAATCTTCAGAAATACTCTGCATGGCATTATCGGAAACTGTCCGTGCGGCATTTTCCTCATTTCCCTGCACATCTTCTCCCGGCTCGTCCTGTAAGACATTTTCGCCATCAATTTGCGGGCTGTCTGTGCTTGTCACAGATTCCGCCATGACTTCCTTTGTCCCGCCGCACCCGCAGCACAAACAGCTTAAAAGCAATGCTGCCAGCAAAAAACATATAAATTTTTTATAAGCACGCTTGTTTATTTCCAGAAACTGTATTTTCATTGTTCACTTCTACCTCTTAATATCCGTATATATCATAAATCTCAGGCATATAAACACCCGGCTTACTGTATACGATCAAAGGTTTCTCCACCGTCAACCGAGGTCTTCCGCCTCTGTTCGCCTCAATCAGTACCATATTAGGTTCTTTGTCGATATACGGATAAACAAGCTGCATTCTTTTCGGCTCCAGTTTATAGTTATGCAGAAGAACCATGATCTCAGCCAGCCTGAACGGTCTGTGCACCATGTAGAAATTGCCGCCCGGTCTAAGCAGCCTTGCCGTCTGTGCAATAACATCCTCTAAGGTGCATAAAATCTCATGTCGGGCAATTGCTTTCGCGTCATTTGGATTCGTTAAGCCATGCTTATCGGTCATATAGGGCGGATTGCAGGTAATAACATCAAAAGAAGCAGCGTCAAACAGACTTCCTGCCTCTTTTATATCTCCTGTCACAATATCAATTTTATCTTCCAGTCCATTCAAGCGCACACTTCGCCTTGCCATATCCGCGCTATCTTCCTGAATCTCCAATCCGGTCAGATGACGCGCCCCCGTCTTAGCTTCCAGAAGAATCGGAATAATCCCTGTTCCGGTTCCCAAGTCTAACACGCGCGCGCCTTCTTTCGCTCTGGCAAAACCGGATAAAAGTACTGCATCCATCCCGAAGCAAAATCTCTCCGTATCCTGAATAATATGGTAACCGTTGCGCTCTAAATCATCAATCCGCTCATTCTCTTTTAAAGGAACATTATTTTCTGATGCCATAGTTAATCCCTTATGCCGTCCGGCTCCTCTTTGTCCGGGCTCAATCCGGACTCAATATACTCTAATTATCATCAAGCTTAGACTTATCAGAATCCTGTTTCTCTAATTTCTCCAATTCTTTTAGCTCCGCTTCACTGACATCCATCTTACGATTCTTGTTATGCTTTCTTCTAAAACGAAGCTGTTCTACTTTGTACTCTTGAATTTCCTTTTCATCATCTACATCTACAATGACTTTAACAAGCTGCCGCAACACGTTTACGCTGTGCACTTCGCCTTTCAGTCCGTCCTCCGTAGTCACAAAATCCCCTACGTTCGGCAGCCTTTTGTTCAGCTCCTCATACGTCTCTTCTTCATTCTTAAGACAGCACATGAGTCTGCCGCACACACCCGAAATTTTCGTCGGATTTAAAGACAGATTCTGCTCTTTCGCCATCTTGATAGATACCGGAGCAAATTCAGACAAATGCGTATGACAGCACAGAGGTCTGCCGCAAATACCGATACCGCCCAGAATCTTCGTCTCATCTCTGACTCCGATTTGTCTCAGTTCAATCCTCGTTTTAAAAACAGACGCAAGATCTTTTACCAGCTCACGGAAATCAATACGCCCATCCGCTGTAAAATAAAACAAGACTTTATTGTTATCAAATGTATACTCCGCATCGATCAATTTCATTTGCAGATCATGCTTCCTGATTTTCTCCAGACATATCTTAAAAGCTTCTTTCTCCCGCTGCTTATTCGCCGCCTCCTGTTCATCATCCTTCGGTGTCGCCACACGCAGAACCGCTTTAAGCGGCTGCACTACCTTGTCGTCCTCTTCCTCCTTTGGGTCTCCCACTACGGTGCCATACTCGATGCCTCGTGCTGTTTCCACAATAACATGGTCGCTCTTCTTGATATCCAGTTTACCCGGATCAAAATAATATACCTTGCCGGCGGTACGAAACCGCACGCCTATTACTCGTGTCATAATCTATCAACCTCCGCATTTCCTAACTATTTTCCTTGATTGTTAACAGCAACAGTTCCATTGTCAGATCAAAATTAACGTTCGCTTCCAATCTCCTCTTCGCCTGCTGCAATGCATTTACAATCGTCTCGATGCCTGCATACGTGCTTCTGTCCGACACTTTCATAATCTGCTGTATCTCTTCCTTGAAAATCAGACTGTTCACGTCTTTCGTCGCCTTGAAAAGCAGCACATCACGATACCATACGGACAAGATGTCCAGATAATCATTGACATCAAATTTATACTCCGAGATTTTTTTGATTGCTTTGACAATCTCATTAATCTCCATATCATTAATATATTTCGCAAGCGTAATTGCCTCGTCTTTGACTTTCTCAAATTCCTCACTGCTTGCAAGCAGTTTAGCCTTGCCGATATTTCCTCTGGCAAATGCAACGCAGATATTCGCCTTATAATCCGGCACTCCCAGCTCTTCCATTAAATACTTCTTAACCTGCGCGTCTGTCACCGGCTTCATGTTTAGCACTACACATCTGCTTAGAATCGTGGGGAGCAGCTCATCCACATTAGTAGTCAGAATCAGAATAACCGCATACTCCGGCGGCTCCTCCAATGTTTTTAAAAGTGCATTCTGCGCTTGCACCGTCATCTTCTCGCCCTCATTCATAATATAAATCTTGCGCGGGCTGCTGTACGGCTTAATATCGATATCTCCGTTAATCTGTGTCCTGATGTCTTCCACGCCTATTGTATTCGGCTTCTCATGACTGATATATATAATGTCCGGCTGGTTGTTACTGCGCGCCTGTTTGCAGGAATGACACTCGTTACATGGCTCAACTTCACCCTTCTCGCACTGCAGTGCCATGGCAAAAATCCGGGCTATAAACTCCTTGCCGGAACTTCTCTCTCCGTTAATGATATATGCATGTGATATTTTGTTCATAGAAATCGCATTCTGTAAATGCTCTTTCAATTGCTCTTGTCCTATGATATCCGTAAATTTAGCCATCTATAACCCCACCCACTCTTATGTCCGTATCTTTGTAGTTACTGTTTTCTGCCACGGTCAGAATAATACACTTAAGTAAAGATATCTAACAGCAGTCCTCTTATCTCTCCAATCGTACTGAGAATTGCCAGATTGTCCTTCTCATCCTTCACTAACTCCTGCGCGAGCTGATCCAGATTCTCATCAATTAATCGGATAATTCCGTATACCCTGTGTCTTCCCTTCCGGTCAAGAAAATTCTCTCTGGAAAAAGCATGAGAACGGTTTACCACCTCGTTCAGGAAATCTTTAATCAAAGCACGGTATCTTTTCATGTCTTTGATATCGCGATGCTTGGCAAGTTTATCTCCCTGTCTGGTGATTTCCTCCATCATGCCGGTCAGAGCATTCTGCAAATCCTGCTCCTCTATTCTGCTGACAAGAGTGAACTTAAATGTACCGTCCGTCTCCTGCACCTGCGGCGTCTGCTCGATCGGCATCGCCTGCTGTACCTGATTCACTTTAATGTCCATCTCCCGTCACCTCCTTTATTATAAACCTTCCTGCAATACGTCGACTCAATAATATACCTATTTCTGCACTTTCACAATATATATCGTCTCAGACTAAATTATCTTGCAGATAAGATATAATCTCTTCTAAACATTTATCTAAATCGTCATTGTAAAATCTCTCACCGATTCCTGCTTTTTTAAGTTTGTCTTCCGAAAAGTCTTCGGCATCCGCCAAAAAACGTCTGCACATTTCTTCATATTTCGGACAATCTTGCGTTTTTTCCCGGTCCAGCGCCCTCTGAAGCCTCACCCCGTCATCTAACTCAATCATCACCGGCAGCACATTGTCTGAACCGTAGAATCGGCACATCTGCGCATAAGCTTCTAATGTACCAATCATCATATAAGAATTCTCCGACAACCTAATTGCTTCGTCTGCAATCGTGAAATACCGCCACATCCCCAGACATGTATGGTACACTCTTGACTCGATTATACTGCCTGTACCAAGCAATTCCTGAAATCCCGCTTCATCCGTAAAATGATATTCTACACCTTCCTTCTCGCCCGCCCTGATCGGTCTGGTTGTATAAGGAACAATAGGCTGTAACACCACTTTGTTCTGCTCCAGCAGTTTTTTATAGATTGTATCTTTTCCTGATGAACTTCTTCCCATCAGGCACACGATTTTTCCCATACTGATAAATACCTTTTACCGATAACCATTCTATATTAATAATGCCATAATTTAAAGGGAATTTCAAATATTATTCAAACGCCGGTATCAACACACCACTGTTATCCTTCCCTCCGGCGTTACACCCTGCACCTGCAAACCGTTCCGTATACTCTCCTCGACTTGCTCTAATATATCCTCATTCATAACCTCACCCGGTACAAGAAGCGGAATGCCCGGCGGATACAGATTAATAAAATCTGCTGCCGTTCTACCGACAGATTCCTCCAGCCTCACATCTTCCATACCGCTGTAGAACGCCTGTGCCGGTGTCATGACAGCTCTGGGCTTTTCCATGCTATACTGATCTGACTTCGAGCCCTCTCCGGCAATCTGTCGCGCAGTCTCTTTTTCTATCCTATCATCAATCTGCAGCAATGCATCAGCCAATCTCTGCCAGCCTTCTTCTGTGTCCATAACCGTCATAATGGCAACTACATAATTTCCTGCTGCCATTTCCATCTGCAAGTGGTATTCCTCTCGAAGAATATCATATAACTGTTGCCCGTTCAAGGATGTGGTCCGCATAAATATTACCAATTTGCCTATATCCCATTCTGCAAGGTATGTCTGCTGTCTATTCTGATTTTTATTTTGTGACATTTCTGTCATTTTTCCTATTTTTAAATAACGGCACGCCTTTGTTTTTTTACAAAAAATATCATATTGCCGCTGCATTCGCGCAAATGCCTCTGCACCGTGTTCTTCCATATATCGTATACAGGAATCCATACTTGCCATCATTACATAAGAAGGGCTGCTCGTCTGTAACATTGTAAGATATCTGCGAAGCCTTTTCCGATTGACACGCTCTCCCTGCACATGCAGCAGTGCGGTCTGTGTCATTGCGGGCAGCGTTTTATGCAGGCTGTGAACTACTAGATCCGCTCCCCCTGCGATGGCGTTCGACGGCATACCCTTACAAAGACCCAGATGTGCCCCGTGTGCTTCATCTACAATCAGTATTTTATCTTTTCTGTGTACCGCTTCTGCAATCGCCCTAATATCGGATACAATTCCTTCATAAGTAGGTGATGTGATAACCACCGCTTTGCAATTCGGCTTCTGCTCCAGCATTCGGTCTATGCCGTCCGCCGAAACACCGTCATAAATACCATATTCCCAAAGTAGAGACGGGTAGTAGTAATGTAGCTGCAATTCCTGCATAATAGCCGCATGATAGACAGATTTATGACAGTTACGCGCAATTAATAGTTCTTCTCCTTTTCCGGCAACAGACATAACCGATGCAAGTACCCCGCAAGTACTCCCGCCTACAAGATAAAAGGTCTCTTCCGCTCCGTAGAGTCTGTTTGCCCGCTGCTGCGCTTCCAACAAAATCCCCTCGGCATGGTGCAGATTGTCGAATCCGTCTATCTCCGTGATATCAATTCCGTAATATCCCGCCATTTCACCTGCCTGCCCGCTGCGCTTATGTCCCGGCATATGATAAGGATAGTAATCGCTGTCACGATACTCGGACAGCGCGGCGTACACCCCTTTATTTCCACTATGTTGTCTGTCCATGCTCTCTCTGTCTCCGCTGTCTAGGATGCTTTCGCGCCATGTCCCTTGTGCAGCCCTACCGTCTCCATCAATGAACAGTATTTATCCGCCGCAGTGACCACCCATGCTTCCCTGCAAGTCGGCGGTATCACAGATAAAGGCCACATATGCTTCTTAATAATTTCCCGCTGGGTATCATTCAATTTATATTCTTTCTCCGCATTCCTGAGTGCGATACCCGGATGCCAAAACCCGTGCAGCCGTCTGCGCTCCGGCAGATACGTTTTATCATGCCAGTCATAGAGGAAATAATCATGCAAAAGCGCTCCTCTGATTAAATCGTGCTTATTGCATTTAAGCCCCAGCTTTTTATTTAATAATAAACTGTATCTGGCAACGTCCATGCAATGGCTGTACACCGTCATCGACCCATGCTGTATATGCTTTCGTGTACCTCTGAAATTCTCCGATGTCAAAATATCCGCCGCATGATTCTTGAGCAGTGCATGAATACGTTTATGTCTCTCGTATAGTCTCTTCATTCTCTCTGCGCGTTTTTTTCTGTATTCTTTCAAAACTTCCATCTGCTGCCACCGCAATCCTTTCCCATAGTGTTTTATTTAAAAATTATTGGTGAATTTAGATTATCTCTTTAGAAGTTCTTATATGTCGGTATAGCCCGTATTTTCGGGCTTTCCCGGCATTTTAGATATGGGGAGAAGTTCTTATATACCCTCAAAACTTCTTAGGTTTTCCCTCTCAATGGTAGTAAAAGAAGTAGTAAATCCGTCTGCGGCTATGCTGCAATCAGCCTTTCCATTTCAGCCCTTGCGGAAGCGAATGTTGCGTGTGCGTAATAGTTCAGCGTCATGGTGATGTTGGAATGTCCCATGATATACTGTAACGCTTTCGGGTTCATGCCCGCATTGGCTAAGTTGGTGCAGAATGTATGGCGCAGGGTGTGGGGTGTCATTACTTTGGGTAAGGCTTCCTCATGGCACTTGTTGTACTTCTTCGCAAGCCCCCGAAACATGGTAGCATAGTTCACATTCGTTTTCGGGTAGCCGTCCCGGTTGAGGAAAAGGAAATTGCCGTAACCGTCAATCGTGATCTGCTTCGTTCCCTTGCGGTTCTCCAACACGCGCCCCAACGCTTCATACACTTTTTCACTCATTGGAATTTGTCTGATACCGCTTTGCGTTTTGGGCTTCTCTATGTAGTAGCCTGTTTCTGCGCTCCTTAAAAGCTGGTGGTCTACATTGATTACCCGGTTTTCAAAATCAAGGTCGGTTTCAGTCAGCCCGCAGAGTTCGGAAATCCTAAGCCCTGTCCCCAGCAGTATGATAACCTCGTCACGGTATTTCTGATAGACGCTATCACTTTGCATAAAGGATAAAAGGCTTTCTTCCTGTTCCGCTGTGAGAGGTACTTTCGGCTCTGTGTCGTCCTCGATCACGGTGTTTAGCTGGAAGTCAAAGGGGTTCTTCCTTATACAGTCGTCCTGTATCGCTGTATAGAACGCGGCTTTTAAGGAACGCTTGTCGTTGCTTATGGTCTTGTAGGATATTCCCTTTTCTTTCATGCGCAACGCCCATTCTTTCGCGTCGGACAGCTTCACACTGTCAATGGGGCAGGAACCAAGTTTATCCGCTTCCAGCAGCTTCATCAGCCGTTCGCGCCCCTTTGTGGTGTTATGCCTTACATTCCCCCGGTGGCGGTTCTGCTTTGCGTAAAGCTCGCAGACAGTCATTTTCTTTCCGATTGTGTCTATCCCGTCGTCAAGGTCTTTCTGTATCTCTTTTTCCTTTTCTCTAAGGGATATGTCGTCACGCTTCCCGGCTGGGGTCTTGTCCGTAGGCACTAACTTCCACGCATAGACAAATTGCACTTTACCAAAAGTATCGGTATATTTGTAAGCATATCTCCCGTCTTTTCTC
>CAMWQW010000012.1 GCA_947176505.1 uncultured Lachnospiraceae bacterium
CCGCCTCCGCTTTTCCTGCCTCTTTCAGTTTTTCCGTCAGGGATGCAATTTCGGCATCTTTCGCCCCCATAGCCGTTTTCGCCGCAGACAGTTCCGCTTTCAGTGCCTCAATTTCTTTGTCTCTGGTTTCCGCATAGGCCGCCGCCTCTTTCAGTTTTTCCGTCAGGGATGCAATTTCGGCGTTGGCGCCTTTCAGCTTATTTGCATCCGTGGGCGGCTCCGCAATCAGATTTCCGTCCATATCGTACACTGTATATCCCTGCTGGAGATATTTCTCTTTATCCTCTGCCGGAACCTGCAAAACACGGTTACGCAGTCTCACTTTTACAGTTGCGTCCATAATTCTACCTCCTGATTCATTTTTGTATTTCTGATTCACTTTTACCTATTTTGATACGGCTGTAAGGGGCAATATCCAGAATATCGCCCCTCGCCGTGTCTTCCCCGGTCGATCACGCCGCAGGATCAATCACGAACTGAATCGCTTCCTTTTTCAGCGGAAGTACAAATACATCCTCGTAAGATTCCTCGTAGTAATCATACTTGCCCTGTGTTCCTGCAGACGGTTCATCCAACTGCGCGAAGTTGTAAACCATAGGCGTAATAACCGCAAGGGGATTGATAAGGAACATGCGAATCTGCTTTGCATCATCGGCTACTTTCCAGCCAACGGTAAAATCGTACACCGTCCGCATCAGTTCCTCCGGAACGGAAACAAGCTCCACTTCATCCAGACGGCTTACAGCCCGGTTGAGTGCGCTGTTTGCAGAGCCAGCGTCAATCGTCCTCTGAATCTTGTCTGCGTTTTTCAGCAGCGTCTTAACGGAAGGTGTCACATAAAGCACCCTGCCATTCATCGGAACACGCTTATTGTCCATCCGCTCCATCAGGGAGTCAAACGTAGTCAGAACGTTTTCCGTTGTCAGGGTTACTTCCTTTGCTGTCATAGACAGTTCCGTCCAGTCGTTGAAGATTTTGGAAACGCAGTACGCATCCATTTCCGGGAATTTCTGCTCTTCGTTGTAGACCTGCGTAATGTTTCCGATTGCCGCAGCGCCTTTCGTCTCTGCGATATCCCTCGGATGCACCAGAGTTTCCCACGAACGGAAGTTCTTTAAGGTAAACTCCGTGTAGTCGTTATCGTAGTTTCTCTTTTTCTGACCGATGGTGTCACGGTTTGCATCCGTCCGGCCCGTTGTCAGAATCGTAGGAACGGCGATTGTCTTAGCCCCGATGAAAGAAATTCTGCTGTTACTCGGAGACTGATACAGTCTGCCGAAATTCAGCACATAGGGAAATGCCTGCTCCAGATTTGCCTGATACTCTTTTGCATAATTTAATGCTGCCATTATTCTACCTCCGTAAAATAAAAATTTCCGCATTATGCGGATTGTTTACTGTTTCCCGGCGTTAGGATTCGGACGTACACCCGTGAAACTGAATCCGAACGGATTATTTTCCGTGCCTCCTGCTCCCCCGCCCTGATTTCCCGGCTGACCCAAGAAATTCGGTTTTTGCTTCTGGTTAGGTGTTCCTCCTGCTCCGGGATTTCCACCATTTCCTCCATCACCCGATCCGCCTTTCCCATCGCCGCCGTTATTGTCCGGGTCTGCATCAGGTACGACAAAAGCTCCCTTGTGGGATTCCATGATGCCTTTCATGTAATCCTCTGCACCGAGAAAAGTGCCGGATTTCTCGTCATACTTGAACTCTTTCGACCTGAACTCTGCCAACACGCCCGCTCTCGCAAAATCGTCCACGAATTGATAATTGGTTAAAAACTTATCCTCCGCAAACTGCCTCTGCTGGTCTTTGAGCTGCTGTTGTAACTTTTGGGTTTCATCCTTGTATTTGGTTTCCCAATCGGATGCGGCTTTCTTAATGCCGTCAACGTCCATTTCCTTGTAGGAATTGATTTCTTTGTTGGCATCCTCAAGCTGTTTCTTTACTCCGTCCAACTCGATAATCTTCCCGTCCAGTTTTTCTTTGGCTACATAGCCACCCGCTTTCAGGTCTACTACCTGAACATCCTTTGCCGCATCAATAGCAGCTTCCAGCTCGTCATAGGTCATAGATTTGGGCTGTTCGCCATCTTTCGGTGTTCCAAAAAGTTTTTTCAAAAATTCGTAAGCCATTTTACTTACCATCCTTTCGCTGATTTTGTTTAGATTCCGGTTCACTCCGGCGTTGCTATCGTGAATTTATATCTCGACACGCTAGAGAAGAGGCGTTTATATGCCACGCCACAAGGCAGGAGGCAGTTTAAGCCATACCACAGGGCATATTAAAAAACAGGCAGCCTCACTTTTTGAAGCCACCCGGTTTTAACAGATTCCAGTATTCAGTTTTTAATGCCTATTTCAATGCGTTACAGGCTTATGGATGCGTTGTATCTCCGCAAATTATTTTTCTTTCAGTGAAATGCATTAAATGCCTGTTTAAGCCTCACAGTGCGTCAGTCGCTTTCCTCCGCTTCGCCTGCATCCGGGGCAGGTTCTACAACCACCCAATCCTCCACCAGTATATCGCTCTGGGATGCAAGCCACGGGACCAGCTTATTGTCAGCTGTTTTCATTTCCAGATACGGCAGATTCTCCATGCCGTTGTCGCACGGAGACGGTTCGCCTCTCTCAATCATGCGTACCCACATTCCTTTTCCGTTCCATCCGGCCCTTGCAATCTTGGCACCCTCTTTTACTTCGACAAGGGCAGAGCCAAAATCCATCTCTTCATCCGCCGTAGAAAGAACAGCCTCCACAATGTAGATGTCCGGGCATCCGCTGTGAATCAAATCCTCATTGTAGGTTTTGTCGATGTAGGCGATCTTCGCCTCGACATTCGGATTGATGATTGTTTCCTGCTCCCCGGTCGGCATATGGATATAGAGCATGATAAAATCAATCTCTTTTCCTGCCTCCACCAAATCCCGGTACCTTTTCATTAACTCCTGTTTCTTCATGGTCTTTCATTCCTCCTGTTTGAATTTTGATATTTAAAAAGCTCCCCAGATTCAGGAAGCCTTTCAATCAGATTATTTTGCTTGCGCTTTTCTGTTCGCCCATACCGCCCTCTGTGATGCAGACCTATCAAAATGTGTAATGCGTCCTTTTTCGTCCAGTGTGGCGTGTACCTGTGTACGGAAACTGTCATACGTCCGATTTGTTTTATTGCAGAAATCCTTTAAGTTTGCCTCTTTCCGCTTTAATCGTACCGATTCGGCCTTGTATTCTTCCTTTAGGGATTCTATCAGGGAACTATCATTGCAAGCCTTAATTGCCGCATTTTGAGCCGCAAGCACTCTCTTTGATTCCCTGATTCCTCTTTCCTGCCTCCTTGCTTCCTGTGATGCCTCATATTCTGTCATGGAATGTCCGTAATAGGAAACGGTCTTCTCGTTGTATACCTCAATCTGTTTTGAGGTATACGCCCGTTGTGATATTCCCGGCCAGAACATATGGAAACTGTGTCTGCAATTCCATCCACATAATCCATCCCCGGAACCATACCCGGTGGCATCATAGAAGTTCTTATATCTCCCATCGGAGCCACTTATCTTAAATACCTGACCCTGCCAGTCTTGGTGTGATGGTCTTGCGCCGAAATGAGCCGTTGTTTCGTAGTATTCACATCCGCACTCTCCGGCGTATGTTTCGGTCAGCTTTCCGGCAGTCTGATTTACACCCGTCAACACTGATCGTCTGATAGCAGTATCAATATTGGCGTTTCTCCCGGATGCGTATCTGATTTTTACGCCCTCTACTGCGGTAGCCCTTATTGCTCTCGCAATAGCATCCTGATAAGAAAACGCCCCAGATGTCACCTGCATATAGGCTACATTCGTTGCGTTCAGATATGCCATCTGTGAAGTTACTGCAGTCGTTCCCGTCAGATTCTTTACCTCCCTGTTCATCAGGGCGATATTTTCATCGAGCAATCGCCGCATTGCTCCACTTTCAGCAAGTGCTATGGTCTTTCCTCCGGCAGCTGTTACATATGCGGATTCAATCTTGACACATTCAGCCCCGGCATCCTCAAAAAGTTGTCTTACCTCTTCCTGCGAAAATCTGGTGGACGCTGCGACTTTTTCAATCACATCATCCATAATCATTCCGCTGTACTGTGCCTGTATGATCTGCCATTGTGTAGAATCCGTAAGCGTTCCTGTTTTGACTATTCTTCTCGCTATATCCCCAATAATGGAATCCTCCAGTGCGTCATACAAGCCTAACAATTCACTTCCTATGCTCTCGATATATTCAGGTGTCAGCATCAGGCTCCACCGTCCTTATCTCCCTCGTCATGGTTTCCATCATCAACCGCAGGAAGTGCCGGCATATACTTTTTCACAACCTCTTCTTCCGGGCATCCGAAATACCACGCAACAAACGCTTCCTGCCGATAAAGTCCTGCCATCACCAACTGCAGGCGTCTCTGGTATTCAACGTCCGTATCTTCCCGGACGCTATCTCCCCATGAACACGCAAGCTCATACTTTCCATCCGGGCATAAATCATAGAGATCAGCAAGGGCGCTTATAACATCGCACACTTTACGCAATCCATCCTCAATCTCTTTCTGCATATTACTGACGGTGGTATAGGAACGCTGCTTTGACATTTTGATTTCGGTAGCTGTCTTTGCTGTTTCCTGCATCCTTGACAATGTTCCATATGCAAGCCCCGCAAGAAACTCTATATCCCGTTTTGTCTCTTCAAGACCGTTATAGAACGATGTATCTCTTATGTCAGGACTGTAATCTTTGATTGTGCTTTCTTCTTTCCCGGCATCATCCAAAGTGCGGTATACTCTTTCTTTTCCCTCCGGCAGAATCGGCTTTCCGTTTTTATCACTCTTAAATAAATCAGCTGATGCGTGTATAGCAGCTTCTTTCAGTTCGTATTCATTGATACATCTGGTGTACTGTCTGTCTGATTCCCGGATGGTATCTACCGCAAGGGAATACACCGAAACGCCCAAAGGGCAATAGCTGTCAACATTGTTTGCGCTCGGAACTTTTATATAAACAAAAAGAGGGGCCTCCAACCCCGCTATGTTTACTTCTGGCTCAATGTCGGACCATTCATCTATCGTATTCAGATCAACTTCATCCTGCAAAGGGAAACGACAGTTCATCATATCAAAATCAGAATCGGCGCTGTAAGATACAAGACGTTCGGAGCGGAAAGCCTGATTTTTCACGTTGTAGAGGTTCGTGTTTTTCGGCGCTTCCCCGGAACTGTCAGAATCGGCGGTTTTTGAATCCTCATTCTGTACCTGCTCCCCGACATCTGCATTATACGTCATGGTGTGCCATTCAAGCCGTGTATAAATGTAATCACCTTTCCGCATCTGCTCTATGAACACCGCCCCGGATATATCCCCGTTTGTGTCGTATGCCGTAGGGTATGCCCGGTCAGCTGTATAGTAAGACAATATTACATTTTTTCCGCTTATGTATGGTTTGATAAAAATACCGCCTTTTGCACAATACATTTCCACCTTTTGCGGAAAGTATCTGAGAAATCGTTGAAGCTGTTCGTTTATGTACGCCCCTCTCGCATCACCGCCTACGCTTATCTCGCTTTCCTGCGTAATCAGCCTTGCAAATTCCCTAGCGATTGCAGCCGGGATGTTCTGTGTCTTTGTGTCAAGTCCTTTTTCCCCTTTCCACGGCGGCATATCCGTATACATTTCAGTCCACAGCTTAATTGCGTTGAGCATCTTTGAGGATATAACCGTTTGTGCCTTTAATTTATCCTCAAAAGTGGGCTGTGGATTGATTTTTGATGCTACCCTGTTGATAAATTCCTGAATCATGTTTTTTCTTCGCCTCCCGGTATCACATCCAGATACTTCTTGTAGTCACGTTCAATCGTGTACTCGGAAGCGTCCAGTGTGTCAATGTCAGATGAACCATCATCCAGACGGATCAACTCTATCTTTGTGCTATCCCATACTGCCATGCTTACCGCTTCTTGGTATGTCTCGGTATCTTCCGTGAAAAAAAGCCGCCCTTTTGCAGCCATAGCGGTAGTAAGGAATATTCTGTTTGTGATTTTGCTCTTTAGAGCGTTGGCAATCTTAATATCGCCCATCAGGTTTCTAACAAGGGCATTTCTCAATCCACGAATCAATACCTGTTCTGCGGAATCTGCATATACCCTTGTAATGAATCCGTAATCGTCAAGAACTGCCTTTATGAACTTTATAAACAAATCACCCAAAACGTCCGGGTCTATATCATCCCCCAGATGCCTTTCAGAACGCAGGAAAATGATAAGATTGTAATTTGTCGTTACGGCAGTAGCCACAAAAGCATGACCGGAACCATTACCGCCAAAGTCAACTCCGACATTTATCTTTATTACCTCTCCCTGCTTTATCAGCTCCTTTACGGCTTTTTTCTTCATCAGGAATAGATTATCTTTGGCGGCTATGGAAGTTGCGATTTTGTGGTAAATAAGGCCCTCTGCAATGCTTCTCTTTCCCTCAATATCCCGGATATACCAAATACTGCCCGGTTCGTATCGGCTGATAACCTCCTTAAACCTTTCCTCTGATATGTTCTCATTGTCAAAAATCGTAAAGTGTTCATAGTTGTAACCGCCGATTAACTCCCCTTTTTCGTTTTTCTCCATCCACTTATCCAGATATTGAACATAGATAGGCGCTTTGGGATGTTCCGGGTTTAAATCCCAGAATATCTTAATCATATCAGCGGCAAGCTGACGGTTCATTGCCTCCTTTATGGTGTTATCATGGTGTAGGTTAATTTCTGTCGCTATCCACATACCATAAGAATTACCACGGATTTTCTTGTAGCTGTCAGAGGATTTTCCCCCGGCAAAAATGACTATCTTTTCAGTGAATCCAGTATAAGGACCACGGATAATCAGACAGTCATTGTCTTTATATTTACTCCACTTGCACTGCCCCCGGAAAATATGTTCTAACCCGAAACCGTTCGCATCGCCTATATTCAGCTTTGCATTTGCCATTGTGGAACCCGTGGCAAGGTGGAATTTGTCTTTTGTTTGGCATAACTCAAATGCAAAAGAGAGAACGTTGTCAACCGTCTTTCCGGCTCTGACCGCCCCCTCTGCAATATTATATAGGCTATTGTGGCACTTCCTGATATAGTCAATATGCTTATTGCCGAAATGGAATCCGACCGTCTGGATAAGCGTTGTAGGTACTCCATCCGCAAGGATCAGCTCCCACGCCTCATATCCCCATATCTCAACTACGGTTTCCTGTATATCCTCAATCTCCGTGCCAGTGCCAGATTCTTGTGCTTTCTTGTACTCAAATTCCTGCTCATGCAATAACAATTCCGCATTATATCCGGCTGTATCTCTCACAAATTCCATCGCCCGGACGTTGCCTTTCATTGCCTGCTGCATGGCAGAAACATTTATCAAATCTGAATACGTCCACTCTTCCCCAACAATTCCAAGCGATTGTAACTGTTTAGCGAGACTTGGCGTTATCTTCATGCTCAATAGGTTCTGCATGGAGTTCCGCATATCAGCTTTTCGGCGTCTTGCCTCACCCGATGCAATCCCGGCTTTTCGTGCTGATTCTCGGCGTTCGCTCGGCGTTCGTTGAATGTTCTGTATCAGGTTCTTTTCATTCACATCACCACCGCCTTACGCAGAAAAAGGGCAAACCGCAATTTGCTGTCTACCCTTTAATCTTTATTTTCCCGGTGCATTTACACCAGTGACAGGTTTATATCATCGAACAAAGACATTTGCCTATACTTCAACGCATCCTCTTCCGCCTGAAAGAACTCTTCTTTTGTCCTCCCCGCCCTCTTCCCCTTTCGGGTGTGGCAATCGTAGGTATATTCAGGTACATCCATTTTCTCCGCCCTTACTTCCTGCATTACCTTTTCTATCTGTTCGTCCGATATTCCCTTTTTACGGTCATATACGAAATTACTTAAAATATCTGCATCCCGGTTGTGTTTGCAAAGGCATAACAGGATAACCGCTTTAGATATAAAAATCCTCCCTCCGAAGTCTGCCGCTTTCTTACCCTTATTCACAACATGGAAAGAATCATACAACGCTTTGATTTCCTGCGTCACTACTCCGAAGCAATCCTCGGCTGATACTGTCAGAAGCCGCTTCCAGCAATATTCCGCATAGTTCGGGAAAAGTTCTAACGCCATATATCCGGCAACTCTGTAATCCCCCCTGCGGATGGATTTCTGTAATGCGGATGCAACTTCGTACAAATCATATCCCCTGTTCGTCTTTAAATCATATCCCATGCTCTTACCTCACTTTTTCTTTTATTTTAGCACTGACGGTTGCTACACGGGAATGCCACGCAAACCTTTTCTTGACCGATTTCAAAAAATTAACTCTTTGTTCACAAAACTACTTATCGGGCGTATCTAACAAGCCTGTTATATATATTCCGTAGTAGGATGAAAGAAACTCGGATGTCTTTTTGATGTTATCTCCCCACTTCGGGTCTGTGAACTCTTTTCTTATATCCTGCATCCTCTTTTTCTTCTCCTGCTCCCGCTCTGCCCGATCCCGGCAACTGTCCCGGCAGCTATCATTGAAAGCAATCACGCTTTTCAGGAATGGGGCATCAAAATATTCCGCAATCGCCGGAACGTCTTTATTAAGACAGTGGCTATCCCAATAAGGCTTATCCCGGTACACGAATGTATGAGAGGGATTCACTCTTTCATCCAGAACGAAAAGCTCTCTCAATTCCTCGTAATCTACCCCTGCTTTCTCCGCTATCTGGAAGAACTGATTGCAGAAAGAAACCTTTGTTGCCAGATAGGCATTTTCCATATATTTCACAAGCTCTGCGGTTTTGCTGTCCGTTATCCTGAATTGATGTCTTGCATCATACACCCTCTGGAGCATCCCAATCAGCTTTTTGCAATCCTCCCGGTTGCCTCCGGCTATTGTAAAGTCAAAATGAAAATTATTGCAATGCTGTGTTCCACCGTAATACTCCGGGGAAAAAATGATTCGCTTTTTTGTAAGCCCCCTGATTGCTTCCGTTGTTCCCGGCAGCACCGTACTCTTGATTACAAAAAGGTATGCGTCATTATCCCGGATTGCATTTATTACCTCACTCGGATCGCACGGCGTTCCATTCTCCCCGGCAATTCTCGGAGTATCAACACATACAAACGCTACATCATATCTATTTCTCCGGCGTTGGTTCAACTCTGGGCGCTTTTTATCCACGGTATCTATCAGCAGTCCGTGGCCGTCCAGTTCCCGGAATAGGTTATGCCCTACCACTCCGTACCCGATAATTAAAACACTATATTCTTTCATTCCCGATTACCTCCGCACTTTTGCTTTTGACTGATTTGTTTTGAAGTTATGTTCGTAGTATCTTCCCCACTTTGTTTTCATGTACTCCACCGTGGCATTGATGGTCTTTGTATTCTTATCCACGCTGTTTCCACCCTCATTTTTATCATAAATGGCTTTCGCCCTGAAATACTCCGGCACAATGATAATCCTGTTATAAAGCAACTCCTGAAGCTGAAAATCAATGTCTGCCTTAAATCTGATATTGGTGTCATATCTGCTTTTCAGTCCTGCCTTGTTAAACCAGCATATCAATCCTATTGTTGACTGGAAGCGGAACTCTTCATTGTACTTTATAACATTTTCCTGCATCCTGATTGAAGCAAAGCCTATTTTCAGATCGCTTATTATCTGCCCGATTCGTTCAAACTCTGCATCCACAATATCCATATCCTCAATGCGAACCAGATTATTTTTATTCACATAGGAAAACCCGGTAATATCATCATCAATCTGTACTACCACATCCTCCGGCGTATGGTCGATTATCCACTGCCTCACCTTTGGGAGTGAATCAACCTCCGCATCCGGCGCCGCCAGTATCTTTTCTACTCCCGCATCCCGGTAGGCATCTGCTTCCGATTCCCGGACTACATAGGTACAATCATTCAGAACATGATACGTTTTTATGTCATGGCTTCTTTTGTATGAGGGAACATACACACCCAGCGTCTTATCCTGCATCCGCTCCCCCTCCATCCTTTTCTTTTTCCTGCCCGGTCTCTACTATGTTTGCGCTGATTTCGTCATACCATATAGCTCTCGCCCGCAGTTTCTTTTTGTCATTCATTTTTACGATTGCGCCGTTGATTCCTAATTTCCGGGTAAGTTCGTTATAGTCAAGCTCATTCCGGCAGACAAGCAGAACATAATTGTACTTCTCATAATTGATAAGCTCCATTTCTTTCTTTTTCCGATCAGCCGGATCAACCGATTTCAGGTCAAGCCCCAAATCAAGATTGAGGTCTGCCGTCCAGTCTGCCAGTAAATCCATATCCCACTCCCCGGCATGAGTATTATCCCTGATATTGATTGCCCTTAATTCTGCCTCTGAATAGCCTATCAGGACTTTTACATCTACCGTGGCATCCGGGTTATCCTCTTTGATAACAGTTGCCCTCTGTGAGCCTCCTATGACGTTGTATTGCTCGTCAACCAGAATCAGCCCAAAATCTCCATATGTCTGCATGGACCTCCGCAGCTCTTCTTTTTTCTTCTTTGTGATTTTCCGGGGATTGCCAAAATCGAATTTGAGCAATGATATAGGCACTCCCTCTTTCAGTTCGATTCTTTTCTTTACCTTTGCACCCATACGCTTTCCTTTCCTCCCATTTATGCAAAATAAAACAGGAACCCGGCAAGGCTCCTGTTTCCGTGAAAATGGAATGTGAAAAATGACAAGATAGCTGTCACTGTAATTATCAGCATGAGGCGCTTTTTCGCTCCATGTTGAGGGGATAACGAATGTACGGCTTTCCCGTACATAAATTTGTACGCTTACTATTTTACTTTGGTGCGTTTGAAATATCAATGACATTTTTTTGACCCTGTGTAATCCCGTTATAGCCTCATGCTCAATTTATAATGGCATCCACGCTAAAAAGGTAGGGCGCAAGCATTTTACAGGCATCAGAGGCATCACGGTAGATTGTGCGCTCTACTACGTTTTCCCTCTCTGCGAGATCGGCATAATCCAGTTTTTCATCCTGAATATATAAACCCATGATTACCCGGTATTTTCTCATTGCCTCCGGCTCCCCCGGTTTGGAGCAATCCTCTTTCAATAACTCTATCGCCCTTTCTATCTGGCGTTTCCTCCATGCGTTTTCCTGCAATCTGGAAATTTCTTTCGCCATCAATTCATCCATACTAACATCACCCGGCGACATCAAATCCTCCACACACTTGAAGCGCAATTCCTGTTGAGCCTCTTCCGTCTCATAATCGCTATGCAATAAATCATTTTTCAATGTACGGTAAGATTCCAGTAATTTTCTCACGTTATGCAGATTGCGGTTTACAATCTTATTTCTTGCTTTCTTTTCCTCATTCCGAAAAGCATCTATCCCGGCAACTGCCGCCTGTTCTATGATCTGGTCTAACTCTTCTTTCTTGATTGCATAGGTCTTTGATTTTCCCTTGCTATTGTTTCCCATAATGCTATCCCTCCGATTTTCCTTGACTTTTCACAAGTGCCATGCTATGATGGCAATACCGTTTATGTGGAAAGCCTTTCCGGGAAGCCGGAGGGCTTTTTACTTTTTATCTTCTGGACTTCCCTTTTCTGTGCATTTTAGCGTTCGGGCAAGTTGCGAAGTGGGAAACATACCCTACCCCGTCCATTTCTTCCGGCGCAATATCCGTCCGGCAGCTAACTACTTCCCCAGTGTCAAGCACAATCTTCTCTTTGCCGCCATCCTCTTTCCTGTATCTGGTAACAGTAGGATTGCAAGGAATGAAACGCCCCTTTGTACTCTTTATAAAAATTATCCTTGCGCCGCAGCTCCGACATTTCGATTCACTCTGTCCGCAACTTCTGTATGCCATGTTATTCATCCTCCCCATCATCTTCCGGCTCGTCATATGAATAGCCATCGTCCTCACCGTCCTCAATCATTTCTTCCCCAGATTCCGGCGTGTTCACAAACCCGTCACCCTCGTTGTCTCCTATTTCCCGAAAATCCCCGTCTATTACATTATCTTCGTCCGCATCCTCCACCGGACCGGGCAACGCTCCCTCGTCTGCTACTTCTCCCGGCAACGCTCCCTCGTCTGCCACAGGACCCTCGATTTGCTGTACGTTCATCCGCTTCTTTTTCGGGTCAGTTTCGATTGCGTCCTGCTTCGGTTCTTTCTCCGACTGCTGTTCGGCCTGCTGTTTCATGTAGTCGTTTATGTTCATCTGTTCGGCTCCCATGACAGGCTTTAAGACATACATATGTTGTTCATCATCCCAGACCACTTCCATTTCCGTGTTACGGACGCCGCTCTCTTCATCCTTAAATGTCATGGAAGATGTCACCTTATGCTTGAAAGTCGGCTTTTTAATATCCCTGCCGCCGTTCTGCTTCCCGTCCTTATATTCCGGGATAAATTCAGTATCGAGTTTCACATCAATGGCGATGCTGATTTTCGCTTCGTCCGATTCCGTGTCGCTCATATTCTTGATAAGCCTCTGGATAATGATATTAAAATTTCTCCGCAGCTCGTCAAACGGTTCTCCCTCCATCGTCAAATCCATTGTTTCCACCACATCATTTTTCGCCATAGCTTAATCCTCCAATCCTATAATCGTTACTGTCACCCTAGGCTTTTCAGCGTAGAACTTACGGAACATCACATCTACAATCTGGCTATCATCGTGATACGCCAATTTGTTCAGACTGTCAGCAATAATCTTGATGATATTGTCGCTGTCAGGTTTCTTTGTCGGTCTTACCTCGTGGTTTATCATCCGCTCCCTCTGCTTTTTGCTTGCACTTTTGGGAATCGGATAAAACGCCTGAATCCTCATGTCAAGCATTTTCTTATCCGGGAAGATGAACTCGCCACACTGCAGACGGTACTCCGTCTTTACCAGATTTTCATAGCTTACAGTTTCTTTCGGTGTGTACGCCTGTGAAAATGTTCTGTCTGAACCGTCCGGATTTTTGCATTTCCTGACAGACACCCTCGGTCTGCCTTTCCCTTTTGGCTCTCCGTAAATTGTGAATGATACAGAATTACCCATTTTCCATCACCACGCTTTCTCTCCTAATTGCTTTACTGAAATAACCATGCTTGATCCATAAAAGTACGGTTGCAAGCTGCATATTCTTGATAACCTTAATATGCTTTGTGTATTTGTGATGTGTTATTACCCATTCCTGCTTTAGCAGTTCCTCAATCGTTGTTATCTGCTCTCCCTCGGTAAATTTCCGTTTCGATTGCAGATATTCCATATGTTTCTGCCACGGTTCGCACTCTCTACATTTCTTTTCAAATGACGGAGAATGTCTACCGTTACACTCTATGGATAAAGCGCAGTATCTACACGGATTTTGCTTCATTGTTTTCATCCTCCCCTGTATGTGTTCCATCAGAAAACCCATTCAAATAATCCAGAATGGCATCCCGTTCTTTTTCCAATTTCATAATCAGCTCTCTTTTGCTCTTTTCGACAATCTGGAAAAGCTCTCTCGCCGCTGGTGTGATTGACTTTATCCGCGCCAACCTTTCCTTTTCATCAGGATTTAAAAGGTTTTCGTCTATTTCAAGCAATTCATCAGCGGTTTTTATCTTTTTTGCCTGTTCCTCTTCTTCGCTTTTCGCAATCCGCTCCATCTGTCTATTGATTTTAAAATCAATGGCTTTTTCCAATTCTCCATTCTGGAATGCTCCGATTGCATAAGCGACTTGATGAAAGACGAAATACACATCCGCCAATTCATCCACGATTTTTTTATGGGATTCATCTAACTTAGGGTGCATGGATGTATCGTTGGTTTTGTAAAATTTTTGATACAGCCTCCAGTCTTTATTGAGCACCTGTGTCAGTTCCGCCATTTCCTCAATAAGCTGTCTGCTTTGAGCCTCATATCCGTATTTATCCACTACTTTCTGTGCATAGTAAATCATATTGTTAAAATCCATATTTCCTCCTATCTCGACGTATCGGCGTTTTCATCATCCAGTCTGGCAGTCAGGAAGTAATCAAGCACTTTCCCTGTTTCAGTCCGTTTCTGTTTCATCTGACCCACCGTATAGCCGTTCTTAATCAGGATTCCAGACACCGTGAGGCGTTCATCCAGATTGTAGATACGTAGCTTGATAAATTTATCAAACACGGACTTCTCTTCTCCATACGATTCATCCAGCATCTTCAACATGGGTACTCCAACCGCATTTGCAATCTTTTCCAATGTGCCTATCGTAACCTCATTCCTACCTTTTTCGGCATCCCTGATAAATGATTCAGACTTGCCGACTTTCCTACCCAAATCGGCCTGTGTCAGCCCTGCATCCGTGCGATACTTCCTGATACTCTCTGCAACTACTTCCTTTGTCGTGTGACCTATTCCATTTTTCATCTTATCCCTCCAAAATTTTTCTTGTATCGTTCATCCGTTGAGCGGCTTTCTTTATCCTGTGCGACTTTCCCGGAACATGAACTGGGTAGCACACTTCAAGGATGCGGTCAAAAATTCTCTTATACCGTAAATCCTGCTCTTTCGTCAGTTCATCCCATGTCAGGTTTGTTGTCAGGATAAAAGGTTTTTTTGATCTTGCCCGGCTGTCAACCACGTTATAGGTTTTTTCCAGTGCATAATCCGTATTCCGCTCAACGCCTAAATCATCTATGATTAAAAGCCTTGCGGCATTGAGTTTTTGCAGATATACACCCTCGTCTACCCCCGTATTCTGGATTTCCTGCAATATCTTCACAAACGATGTCATTATCACCGATGTCTCTTTATCCAGAAGAGCGTTTGCGATACAGGCAGCCGTATATGTCTTTCCCGTTCCGACCGGACCGTGAAAAATCAAACCCTGATTGTCGGAAAACATTTTATCGAAATTCGCCACATAATTCTGTGCTACCTTAAATGCTTTGGAATTATCTGCATCCTGCTCATAATTACAAAATTTGGCATCAGCATATTTGCTATCCATAAGGCTTGTATTTTTCAATTCCCGGATGCGGAACATTTCTTCACGTTTTTTTTCCTGTTCTGCCATTTTCCGCATATCTTCCTGCTCACATAAACAGGTGCAGTGTACTATTGTTTCTTCACCGCCAAACGGAAGTTTTAATATCTTTTGCCGAAGAATCCCACACTTTCCGCAGACGATCAATCCCTGTTCGTTCCTGTAATCCCCCGGCCTCATATCCGGCTCCCGGTCTGCTCCGACAGATTTTATGTATTCCTTTATCATGTCTGCCATATAAGCCTCCTATGTCAATCCTGCATACGGATTATTTTCATCATAGGGTTTATTCTCCTGCCCCCGGCTCTTAATAAAATCTATAAACGGTGTGGCATCCCCCAGAAACGTTTTGGCGTGTTTGATATATTTCTGCTCGGTGTGGTCTTTTGCACACTGATTGGCGTAATTCTGCGCCGCTTCCTGCAATTCCTCCGGCCTGAATCCGTCTTTAAGCCGTGCCTGATATTTTTTATACGCCTGCCCCTTATCTACTTTCCGGGGATATACTTTCCAGAACGATTCAAAGGAAGATGAATATGCTCCGGATGCGTCTTCCTTTTCCTCAACTCCGGCAGTATTTGTATTTCCTGTTTTGCTTCTGTGTTTCCTTACCCGGTCGGCATTAGCTTTCCTGCGGTTCTGCTCCTTGTCAAGCATGGAATAATATTCCATCGGAATTTGATTCCACTCCTGCCAATCGTGAATATAAAGCCCCTCTTCTCCTGCTTCTATCCAGTTTAGAGTTATCAGGGTATCTACCACGAAAGCCGGAACCAGATCCGTCCTCATACCAGATTTAAGAGCATCAGCAATATCTTTCTTGTCAGCTCCTATAATGAGGCCGTCTTTACGGCAATTACTGATACCCCATATCCACAAGTTTATCAGTATTCCCCTAGCCTCATTCTCGGAGCAATCAAGTGTTTTTGCTAAAACTCTCAGCTTGCCTCCGTTCAGGTTTTGGTCTACTGCTATAAACAACATTGCACCCATCCTTTCTCAAATATCAAAAATGATGTCGTGTTCCCATATCGGGCCGGAAAGCACTTTGGTCTGTCTGCAATACTCACATGTCTCACAAGCGGTCGGCTCTTCCTGTTTTGCCTTTAACCTCTGGATTCTTGGAAGATTTGTTTTTACCGCTGAAAGCGCCGCATCAAGTTTGGTCTGTGGAATCCTTATCACTTCAAAATCCGTTGCCTCTTCCTTTGTGGCGGCAGCTATAAAGAATGGCAGTTTATCCCCCGTCAGAATTTCCACGACTTTCTGATATACCGCCCCCTGTATGTCATATCCCCAATATTCAATAAAATCCATCGGCGCAGAATCGCCCGTCCATTTTGCTTTCCTGATGCTCTCCACTATTTTCAGGTCTACGATTGCCTGCCCCGGCAAATAGGAATCCATCTTAATTTTGAACGGAACCCCAAACAGATCAGCAGTCATAATAACCTGTTTTTGGCCGGACATGTACCGCATAAATACCCTGTCCTGTGTCACACGTTCAATAATCCCGTTTGCCTTTATATATCCAGCTTTCAAACCTCCATCTTTTTTGAAGCACTCCTGATTCTCCTGCTTATACTTATCAAGTGTTCCCTCAAAATAAGCATCCACATAGCCGCCCACCAGTAATGCAGTTGTTTTTTTCTCCTCATATTTGCCGGCTATTTTGGCAAGGGCTGTTTTTTCACAGCCCTTTTTTCCATAGCTTCCGCAAAAATCCTTATATTGAGATACACTGCAAAACTGATAATTCGCTATGCAGGAATGGTAATTCTCCGCTGTCAGCTTCATTTGACCACCTCATATCTGATTTCGCTAAATTCGCAGAACTCCACTATTTTCTGCATATCTTTTTCGGAGAAGAGCCGTAACAGAAAGCCTTTCTCCGCTTCATTCTGGCTTGTAGCAACCTTTTCAGGACCACTTGCAGTATTTTCCTCATGTGTGGTATTTTCCTGCCTGTTTGCGCCTTGTGGTGCGTTTGCCGCATTCTGCGCCTGAACTGATTCTGTAATGGGCGCAGATGCAGCACTCGCCGCTGCTTCCGCTCTGGCACGTTCCTCTTTCTCCCTCTGCTCCCGTGCCACTCTTTCCTCGGCAATCTGTTTCTGCCTCTGTAAAGCGTTCATGTACTGGATAGCCTCATTGAGCATCAGGGATTCTTCGTACTTCTCCACGCCCTCTTTCACAAAATCCCCCGGCATGGTGTTAATTGTCTGGTAATCCTGCAAAATACTCTCTATCCCGGAATCAATACCACTCTTCCACTCGCTTACCTTTGCCGTGGCGTTGAGCCATTTATCCTGATAGATTTTTCCGAAAGCCTTTTCCCGGATTGCCTCCGGCAGCTTCGCCGCCGCCTCGTTGAAATATGTCCTGATTCTTTCCAGAGTGGCTTTTTTTCGTCTTGCCTCGTAGTCCTTTACCTTTTCGTCAATCATGGCAATCGGCTTCTCAATGATAGCTTTTAATTCATTGACCTGCGCCTCGAAAGCATCATAGGGCAAAAGCCATGTTTTTTTGATTTCGATTTTTCGGTCGTTTACCTCTTTCTGCAGCTTCCGCAATCCGGCAATGTCTGTTTTTGCCTCCTTGATGTTTTCATCGGTATAAACGATTTTCTCATATCGCTTCATTTCTGCGGAAAGCCGCTCTTTCAACTCTTCAAAATTCCAGCTGATTGTTCCCGGTGTCTGCTGTGCTACTACCTGTAATTCTTCCATTGCGTTATCCTCCATTTTCACATTTTATTTAAAAATACCTTTGTCTTTCAGGTCATTCAGGATGCTTAACATCGCATCCCGTACACGGTCACTCTCACGCTCCGCCCCCCCCCGGACGAATTTTTCAAAATCTGCCCGGTATCTTTCTGATACGATTTTGGAATACTTCTCCATGATCGGAGTTAATTCCTCCAAAAACTGCTCAACTTCTTTTTCCAGTCCGAGGCGTTCAATAAGCGAATCCGATAAAATAGCATGAGCATCTACCCCGATAGGAGAAATGCTGATAGCTACGCCCATAACATCAGCTGTATTCCCGGTTGCTTTTAACATGCTAAGTTTTGCGATTGTGTTCAGCTTTTCCTCTGCGCTCATTTTTGCGCCGTCTCTAAAAATTTGTTCTATATCTCTCACTTGTTTTCCTCCTACTTGAACGGAAGCTCGCCATCGTCCATTGCGTCAATACCTGCGTACATTTCAGCATCCGGCTCCTGCGGCACTTCCTTAAAATCTCCGTCAATGACGTTATCATCACCAAGCACATCAGCAGGGGTATCTTCATCTGCGCCTTTGCGCATCACCTTTGATGGTGTTTCCTCAAACTCAACCCCGGCTCCCTCGTCAAATGCTCTCCGTTGCTCGATGTTGTCAAAATCCAAATCAATCAGTTTGCACAGCCGCCGCAACACCGTTTTTTTCTGCATTTCCCCCGGACTCTCTTTCCACGCCTGACTGTTCTTTGCCTTTGAGTAGGTACTCCGGGTTTTTTCGATTTCGGCAACGCTCATTGTGTCGTACATCATGGAACCGTCTTTGTAGAGGACGATTGCGAAAGCTCCCAGAACCTCTTCGCTGTTGAACGGAATCGGTTTGAAATTCACAAACTGCTGTCCGTTTTCAATCAGTTCTTCAAAAAAATCGCCCTTGCGAACCAGTTTGGCGTAGATGTCTTTTATCGGCTCTCTGCTGTACTTTTTACAAAGTTTGATTTCCCCCTTGTAATCTGTCTGGAACTGAACCTTGCCCCCATAAGGGATTGCGTAACATTCCCGGTTGAAAAAGTCCAATCCCAGATATGCACCTTTGGCAAGCGTTACTCCTATTGATTCAGGGGTTATGCCCTGAAAGCCATCGAGGTTATCCTTTACCACTGTAATACAGTTCAGGATGAACCTCTGCTGATTAAGTCCTTGCGGTAACGCCTTTGCATGAGCGGAAAGCTCTGATTTTATGCTCTGCTCAACACCTGCAAGGTACTGTTTCGTAGTTACCTGTGCCATCTTCCATTTCCTCCATTTTCCTCACTAAAATTGTGATTGTATTAACTTCACGCCTTATGGCGTAATGTCTGATTTCATCCGGCAGTAAAACGTTCATATAATCCGCTTCCAGTCTGTTCAACTCTATCTTGCGTGTGCATAAAAACACAACATTCAAAAGCTCCTGATCCGTCAGCATAATCTTCTCGTTTTGTTCTGCCTCTTTCCTGATTCCGTCATAGTCAATCGCCGTATACTTCATGCGAAATCTCAGCCTCCCTTGCCAGTATCTTTTCCGAATACTCCGTACTGAATATGCCTTTTTTCAAAAGTCTTTCGGCTCCGGATTCTCCGCAGTTGTAGCACATAAGGACTACATTCGCATCGTGGTATCTCGAAAACAACTCTGCCAGATAATCAAGCGACACTTCCAGATTCCCGTATGGGTCGTATATATCCGTCACCCCTAACCTTTCCATCCGCTCCTGATGCCACTTATCGTTTATCATGGCATACCCTTTACAAGAACCGTCTGGACTTTCTGCATCCCATTGATAGCCGCTTTCCTTTTCAATCAGGGCAAGCATGAGGGGATAGCTGATATTATGCTCCCGGCATAGATTGTATAAATATACCCTTACAGATTCCGGTAAGCATCCTCCGGCTCTTTTATATTCCTGCGGTATATCCCATTCAGGAACCCCGCCCCATTCTTCCAATGTTGTGTTGTGTCCTGCAAACGGCTCTGTTTCGCTCCCATCGCTAAATACAACCAGAATTTCTATACCGTTTTCGTACTCTTCCTTATCTGTCTCTCCCGATTCCCACGCCAAGCTGTCTGTGTCCTGAATTATTACGATTTCATCAGTAGCCGGATGTTCGAGTGCCGCAAATATCGGAATCGCCGTAATACAAGCCATACTCCCAAGAAGTACCCTTGCGGCAATCCGCAATTTCTCCGCTCGCTTATCAAATCTGGTATGCAATCCTTTTACCTCCAGTCTCCCCGGCATTGACGAATATCCCGACATCCACTCCATTATCTTTTTCAATCGCAAGCATCAATTCTTCCCTTGTGAAAATTCCATACTCGGACGCAAGATACTCCTGAATCTTTTTTGCCTGTTCACTCAATTTCTGCATCCCCCTTTGTATTTTTCCCCAAGAAGCATTAGCTCTGAAATGCTCTGCTGTAAAGAACTAAACCGCTCCATGATGTCCTGCAACTCTTCCTGCTTCTCTTTCCCGATTGTTCCATCGTCAGCTATATCAAGTAGCTTTTCTTTGATGTCCTCTACTTCCCTCATGCTCAATTTTTTAATCAGTCTGATTGCCACGCTTTCAACCGACTTAATTTCAGTCGCTATATTCATAGCCCGGCCTATCGGACATTCCCCCTTGCAGTATAAGGACCGCAATTCCGGGGCATTGTATAAATCCGCCATAAGAACGACCATATCAACTGGTACCGTCTTTGTTACCCCTAACTCGTATTTCTGCAAGGATGATACAGATATTCCCAGAAGTTCTGCAGCTCCCTCACGGCTTGATAGCTTCTGGTTGTGCATTGCCGCCTCTTTCCTGCAACGAAAATATATATTTTCGGGTTCCATCGTACATTCGCTATCCATTTTCCCATTGCCTCCTGCGTTGTAAAATATAAATGTGCTTACAGGAAGTTCCCAGAATCAGCAATGCCGAGAATATCGCTGATCTCCTTAACCATATTCGGGCTGTATATCCTGCCGTTGATAATGCCGCCAATCCACCGTTTTGTTTTCCCGGTCATTGTGGCAATATCCGCTATGGTTAAATCCCGGTCGATCATTGCTTTCTTTGCTTCCTTGCACCATTGCGGAAGGATAGACCTGTTTTCCATGTGGTTTCCTCCTTTTTGTGGTTTACTTTTGCCACCAAAACCGCTAAAATGATTTTGTATGTTCTCATTTGAGTAGCACGTTTTGATAGCGTTTTGTAGTTCGTATTTTGAAGTATAGCGTACTTTGGTGCGTTCTGTCAAGCATTATTTTCTATTCGTGCGCTCTCAAATTTTACGGAGGTGCGTTTATGGAAACTTTTTATGAGACAGTCAATCGGATATGTCGTGAAAAAGGCACTACGGCTACCACAGTCCTAAAGGCAATCGGGGCATCCACCGGGAATGTCAGTAAGTGGAAAAATGGGTCTATCCCGAATATTGACCTTGCTCTGCGGTTTGCCCGGTATCTGGGAATCACTCTGGATTATCTTGTAACCGGGGAGGATGTTTACTCTGCCCCCTTGCCCGTTCCTGAATCTGGATTGAGCGTTGACGATTCTGAATGGCTTTCCCTCATCCGGGGAATACCCGCCGAAAAACAGGAAATGTGCAAGGACTTTCTGCGCACTCACGCTTATGTCCCGGAAAAGTATGCGAACAAGAAAAAAGCATAGTTACTTTTGAGTATTTTCAATGGTTTAAAAGCCAGAAACGGGGGAATGATTATGTCTTTTGACAGGCACACTCAATTTATGTTATCCGGCAATCCTGCCGGGTTTGATGCGGTTGATTTCTGGGAATGGAATGGCGCAAATTGTCTTGACGGCTCCGTCCGGGGAAGTCTTGCAGAATTTATTGTTATGAAAGCACTCGGCATCAGACAGGAACGGAAAGCATGGGCCGCATATGATATTGATTTTTACGGAAACCGTATAGAGGTAAAATCCACATCGCTTTTTACCTTAAAGCATGGAAAAGATGTCCGGCAGTATGTAGGAAACCAACGGCTTACATTTAGCATAGAACCAAAACATATCCATGAGATCGGCGGTGAATGGACTTCCAGAAACCGCAACTCTGACCTCTATGTGTTTGCGTTGCTGACATCCCAAAACGCTTCTCTTTTGGATGCGTGGGATTTTTACGTTGTTCCTACTTCCGTTCTGGATGATTCTTTCCCGGAACAAAAAACCATTTCAATTACTTCGATTGAAAACGCCGGATTCTGTAAGTGCGGTTATTCATTACTTCTGCAGACCGTAATAAATTTGCTGGGGGATTCTTTTATGAGTGAGAAACAGACTTCTACTATCCATGTTGGCAGTGAGAGTGAGAAAATGGAATTGCAACGCCTAATTGCCTGTTATCAGGCCGCAAATCCGAACGACAGGAAAACAGTATGGGCATCGCTTGGAAAATACCTGAATGAGCCTAATTCAACGCAAGGGGGAACTGTATTTGAAAATCAATAGTATTCCTCCTGCTATAAGAAATAAAGTTGCAATTTATATCAGGGTTTCGACCGTCTATCAGGTTGACAGGGATTCCCTACCCATGCAGCGCAGTGATCTTATCGCCTACTGTAAGCTGATTCTGGAAACAGAAAGCTATGAAATTTTTGAGGATGCCGGGTATTCCGGGAAGAATGTTGACCGCCCGGCTTTTCAGGAAATGATGAAACGTGTCCGTGACGGGGAATTTACACATATCCTTGTCTGGAAGATTGACCGTATATCCCGGAACCTCCTTGACTTTGCGAATATGTATCAGGAATTAAAGACGCTCGGAGTTACTTTTGTCAGCAAAAACGAACAATTCCAGACAAATACCGCTATGGGTGAAGCCATGCTTAAAATCATTCTGGTATTTGCGGAACTTGAAAGAAACATGACCTCGGAGCGTGTCACTGCTACCATGATAGACCGGGCCAGTAAAGGCATCTGGAACGGCGGCAGGATTCCTTACGGGTACAACTATGATTATGAGAAAAAAGAATTTGTATTGAATGAGGATGAAGCCCCGGTTGTCAAGCTGATTTTCGATTTATATTTAGAGCATCGCTCCCTTGTCTATATTGTAAAGTATCTGGATGGAAAACAGATACGTACCCGGCTTGGTTTCCAATTTTCCCCTACCACTCTGCATATCATCCTGCGGAATCCTTTTTATATCGGCACTTACCGTTACAACCACTACAAGGACACTACCCGGACAAAAATAGAAAAGGATGAATCGGAATGGATACTTGTAGAGAATCATCATCCGGCAATCATCAAAGAGGCTCAATATAAAGCTGTCGGGGAAATTCTGGATGTCAACGCCCGTATGGTACGCACTCCCGGAAAACAATGCACCCGGAAAAACACTCATGTTTTCGGCGGTCTTATGTATTGCGGTCTTTGTGGGAAGCCGATGCACTCTACTCCGGGGAAAAAATTAGTTTCAGGCATCCGTCCATCAAAATATACCTGCCCGCAGATTCGCCGCGGCAGTGCGTGTGATAATGCTATTGTGAATGATTCCATAATCGGGGAATTTATGATAAACCTGATCCTGAATATCCTGAACGCAAGAAAATCCGTGGATGCAGATACCACCCCGGATCAGCTTCAATCCATGATACTAATTAGCAGCACTTTTGAGGATGTGAAAGATATATCCCCAGATGGACTGCAGGAGCTACTGTCTCTCTTCCAGCGTTCTTCATCCGATGATATGATATTCAAACCCCGGAAACCTAAGAAAACAGAAATTGCCCCCGAAATGAAAAAACTTCGTGCAGAAAAGCTCAAAATTGAAAGGGCATTAGACAGATTGAAAAAACTCTATCTCTATTCCGATGATTCTATGACAGAAAACGAATACATCATTGAGCGCAGCAAGCTCACGGATAAATTGGAGGACTTCAACGAACAACTCGGCGTTCTTGCAAAGGAATCTGTTTCTAAAGCTATCAGTGATGAGGATTTTATAAGAGTAGCCAGCCAGTTCATACTAAGCCGCCATTTGCAAGACAAAACATATATCTATTACAGAAAACTTGCAGAGGTTACGGATGCGGATGTCCTGCATGAGTTTTTTGCCGGACTTGTGGATTCTATTTCGGTATCGTACAGCCGTATAATCAATGTGATATTCCTGAATGGACTTTCTCTTTCATTCACATATGCAGAAAAAGAGCCGCCTGTCAATTAAGGCGACTCTTCTTTTCTTGCATCAAACATCATTTTCGGTATCTGATTCTTTATTTAATCCCAGAAATGAATATCCGCAGGATTTACACTGATATACGCTTACACAATTCTTAGGCTGATAGTCTATCCTCTCCGCTACACCTCCACAGCTTATGCAAGGTACGTTCTCATTCAGCACATTATCACTACCTTTCCCTGCCAACTTCCTAAATGTGCATTTTGGGTACTAATATATAAACATAGCATCCCCAAAGCTGAAAAACCGATACTTCTCCCTGATTGCCTCACCGTAAGCTGACAGTACATTCTCCCTGCCGGCTAACGCCGAGACCAGCATCACAAGTGTAGATTCCGGCAAGTGAAAATTCGTAATAAGACAGTCCAGTATTTTAAAACGATATCCCGGATAAATAAAAATCTCCGTATTACCGCAGCACTCTTCTAATGTTCCGTCCGCTTTTGCTGCGCTCTCCACCGTACGACAGCTTGTAGTTCCGACACAGATTACCCTATGTCCGTCCGCTTTCGCACGGTTGATTTTCTCTGCCGCTTCCTTGGTCACTTGGTAATACTCAGAATGCATATGATGTTCCAAAATATTATCCGTTTTAACCGGGCGAAACGTTCCCAGACCGACATGCAGCGTTACATATGCAATTTCCACACCTTTGTCTTCTATCTGTTTAAGCAGTTCATTAGTAAAATGCAGCCCGGCGGTAGGTGCCGCCGCGGAACCGTCATACTTTGCATAGACAGTCTGATATCTGTTTTTATCTTGTAATTTATGTGTTATGTAAGGCGGTAAAGGCATCTCTCCAAGACGATCCAGCGCTTCCTCAAAAATACCATCATAAGAAAACCGAATCAGGCGGTTTCCTTCTTCCACCACTTCGAGAACCTCCGCCCGCAGACAGCCGTCTCCGAAAACAATCTTCGTCCCCTGTTTCGCTTTCTTACCCGGCTTCACCAGCGTCTCCCAGATATCATTCTCTCTCCTTTTTAGCAGCAAAACTTCAATGGCTGCGCCCGTCTCTTCTTTCACACCCATAAGTCTTGCCGGAAGTACCTTAGTGTTATTTAAGACCAAGCAGTCGCCCGGTCTTAAATAATCAACAATCTCCTTAAAAATATGATGCTCTGTTCTTCCGTCCGCTTTATCTAACAGTAACAAACGAGAACCGGAGCGGTCCTCCAGAGGATCCTGTGCAATCAGTTCTTCCGGCAGGTCAAAATAAAAATTTGATTTATTAATTGTCTCCATTTTTACACCTAAATTATCTTAAAGGTCTGCATGTTTCAAAAACGCTGCATATCCTCTCTTCGCTTCATAGACATCCGCCTTACTTGTTGCCTCCCACGGAGCATGCATGTTAAGAACCGCTACACCGCTGTCAATTACATTCATGCCGTACAATGCAAGAATATATGCGATAGTACCGCCGCCACCCAAATCAACTTTACCCAGCTCCGCCGTCTGAAAGTTCACATTCTCTTTTTCAAAAATGGCTCTGATATGTCCGAGATATTCTGCGTTGGCGTCATTGGAGCCAGATTTACCGCGGGCGCCGGTGAATTTGTTAAACACCATGCCACCGCCTAAATATGCTACATTCTTCTTATCAAAGCTTGCCGCATAAGAGGGATCAAAGGCACTGCTTACATCGGAAGATAGCATACATGAATGTGCCAGACATCTGCGCACATTTAATTCACTGTATTCTCCGGCAAGATTCATCACTTCCGCCACTGCGTTCTCAAAAAATTTCGACTGCATACCGGTGGCTCCGACACTTCCGACCTCTTCTTTGTCAACCAGAATGCAGCATGCCGTACGCTCAAGCTGTTCGACTTCCAACATTGCCTTCAGTGAGGAAAATGCACACACTCTGTCGTCCTGTCCGTATGCTAAAATCATACTTCTGTCAAAACCGGCTTCCCTCGCTTTGCCTGCCGGAACTACCTCCAATTCCGCCGAAATAAAATCTTCTTCCTCAATGTCATATGACTTTTGAAGAATTTCAAGAATACCTTTTTTCACGGCATCCTTCTGCGCCGCTTTATCATCCTGCTCTCCCACATCTTTCTGAGATTTCTTAGTTTCGGCATTATCTTTTGTATCGAGTATAAGAGGTTTATTACCGATGATGATGTCAAGCGCTTCTCCTTCAATCACTTTATTTGCTTTTTTATCCATCTGTTCCTGCGCCAAATGAATCAGAAGATCTGATATGAAAAATACCGGATCGTCCTCGTTCTCACCCACGTTTACTTCCACGGTCGTTCCGTCTTTCTTAACTACTACACCGTGAATCGCAAGCGGAAGAGTCACCCACTGATATTTCTTCACGCCGCCATAATAATGGGTATCAAGATATGCAAACCCCCCGTCTTCATAGAGCGGATTTTGCTTAATATCCAGACGCGGAGAATCAATGTGCGCACCGAGAATATTGATACCTTCCGTCATATTCCTCTTACCAATCCGGAACATTGCAATAGACTTGTTCATCCAGACTGAATATACTTTATCGCCGGTTTTAATCTTCGCTCCGGATGCAATCAGCGTCTCCAATTCCTTATAACCATTTTGCTCAATCATGTTGACAATCTGGTCAATGCATTCGCGTTCCGTCTTCCCATTATCCAGAAATGTCATATACTCCTGTGCGAAGTCGTCCACATCTTTTAACTGTTTCGCATTATAAGTTTCCCATGTGTTTTTATGTTCCATATTTACCTCTGCTTTCCTTAAGAATAATCTCAATTCTTCGGGTTTACTAAGCAAACCTCATCAATTTAAATCCGAAGGATATTACTTATTTTCTCAATTCAATTCCCATTCCTTCCAAACCGTTCAGAATCTTCTTCATCGCGCTTGATACGTCTGCTTCCTCAAGCGTCTTATCTTTCGCACGGAAAGTAATGGAATATGCCACTGATTTGAATCCTTCTTCAATCTGATCCCCTTCGTAAATGTCAAACAACTGATAATCTTCGAGTATTTTTCCTCCGCGCTGCGCAATCACTGCTTCAATCTGTCCGACCATAATATCCTTAGGAACTACCATACTGATATCTCTGGATACTGCAGGATACTTTGCGATTCCTTCATACTTACGGTCAAAAGTCGCAAAAGGCACTACCTGCGGCATATCAAGTACCGCTACATAGGCTTTGGTTTTCATGTCATAGTTCTCACATACTTCCGGATGTACTTCGCCAAGATATCCAAGCGTCGCTCCTTCATAGATAATGTTCGCCTGTCTGCCGGGATGTAAGAAATTCTTTCCGGCATTTGGGTCATAAGTGACTTTTTTACGCATACCGATACTATCGAAAAACTCTTCAATCACACCTTTCATCGTAAAGAAATCACAATCGCCATACATACCGAGCGTAAACTGCATCCTCTCGTCAGGCAGCTCATTAAGCGGCAATGCTTTCGGTATATAAATGTTACCGAGTTCGTAGAGACGCACATCTTTATTTCTTCTGTTATAGTTGGTCGCAAGGCTTGTAAGCATACCGTTTAGAGAAACAGTTCTCATAATAGAGAAATCTTCACCAAGCGGATTGGAAATCTGAATCGCATGACGTACCGGGTCATCCGCAGAAAGGAGCAATTTATCAAACACCTTCGGACTCTCGAAAGAATAGCACATACCTTGTGAAAATCCGCAATATTCAGCGATATCTCTTGCCTTCTGCTCAATACGCAGCTTAAAGGGCAGCTTGCCGGTTGTCGCCTCACCGTTGGGCAACGTGGTCGGAATCTTATCATACCCGTAGAAACGAGCTACTTCCTCCGCAATATCACACTGACGCAGCAAATCCTGACGGAATGTAGGCATAGTCAGATTGTTTGTCGCGGGATCATATGCAACCTCTATCATCTTAAAGATATCCAACATTTCATCTTTCGATACATTTGTTCCAAGTAGTTTGTTATATTTATCCGGTTCAAAAGGAAGTATCACATTTTCTTTTAAGTCTCCGTGCACATCCACAATGCCGCCTACCACTTCACCGCAGCCAAGCTCTTCAATCAACTGACACGCTCTGTTGACAGCCGCCTCTGCATTGTAAGGATCAAGTCCTTTCTCGAACTTGCCCGATGCATCGGTTCTGAGTCCAATTCTCTTTGCAGATTTACGAATATTCGCTCCGTTAAAGGTTGCCGCCTCAAATAATACAGTTTTTACCTCATCCGTAATCATGGAATTTTCGCCACCCATGATACCTGCAATTCCCACTTCTTTCTCTGCATCGCAGATCATCAACACATCAGAATCCAGATTTCTGTCCTGTCCGTCCAATGTCCGGAATACGTCTCCATCCTTGGCACGACGCACGATAATCTTATGCCCCGCTATCGTATCTAAATCGAATGCGTGCATGGGCTGACCATACTCTTCCATTACATAGTTCGTAATGTCCACCAGATTGTTGATTGGGCGAATCCCGCTTGCCGCAAGACGTCTCTGCATCCACTTCGGCGATGGTCCTATCTTAATATTCGTACACACCCTTGCACAATATCTGGGGCATAACTCTTTATCTTCTACTTCCACGGATATATAATCTTCTACTCGCTCACTGTTCTCCTTGACCTGAACCTTAGGTGGATAAAACGGTTTGCGGAATGTTGCCGCCGCCTCTCTGGCAATGCCGACCACACTGTAGCAATCCACACGATTGGAAGTCACTTCATACTCAAACACAGTATCTCTCAAACCGAGTGCTTCGATGGCATCGGAACCAATTTCCACATCCTCCATAAAAATATAGATACCCATTTCCGGCGCTTCCGGATACATGTTTCTGTCTGAACCAAGTTCTTCGATAGAACACATCATACCGTTTGAAGGCACGCCTCGCAGCTTACCTGCTTTAATCGTAATGCCATCCTCCGGCAGCGGTCCACCATCATGTCCTCCGGCAACTTTACCGCCATCCAAAACTACGGGTACTTTATCCCCCTCTTTAACATTAGGCGCGCCCGTTACAATTTGAATCACCTCCGAACCGATATTTACCTGACAGACAATGAGTTTGTCTGCATCGGGATGCTTCTCAATCTTATCAATCTGGCCTACGACAATTTTGTCCAAATTCTTATCCAGTCTGCTGTATCCCTCCACCTTCGTACCAGATAATGTCATTGCATCCATATATTCCTGATCTGTGCACTCTAAATCCGGCACATATGCTTTAATCCATGATAATGCTGTATTCATAATTTCCTCCATTCCAAAACGCTTCCGTCACATATTCGCGTTTCTGTTATATTAAATTTTCTCGCTTTATGTTATATATCATTTCTATATTCCCTTAAGTCCCGGCATCAGAACTGTTTCAGGAAACGGATATCATTCTCATACAACAGTCTCATGTCATCAATCTCATACTTCAACAACGCAATTCGCTCCAAGCCCACACCAAAAGCAAATCCTGTGTACTTCTCCGGATCGATTTTGCTCATTTCCAATACATGCGGATGCACCATGCCACATCCTAAAATCTCAATCCAGCCTTCACCCTTGCAGAAACGGCATCCTTTGCCACCGCATTTGAAGCATGTCACGTCCATCTCCGCACTTGGTTCTGTAAATGGGAAATGATGCGGTCTGAATTTCACCTTCGTGTCCTCCCCGAACAGCTCCTTGGCAAACTCTGCAAGCGTGCCTTTTAAATCGGCAAAAGTGATATTTCTGTCAATAACCAAGCCTTCAATCTGATGGAATGACGGCGAATGGGTAGCATCCACCTCATCGGAACGAAATACCCTGCCGGGTGCAATCATACGAATAGGCAGTCTCCCCTTCTCCATCTCATGTACCTGAGTGGAAGATGTCTGGGTTCTGAGCAAAATATCTCCCGTAATATAAAACGTATCCTGTTCGTCTTTCGCCGGATGATCCGCCGGAATATTCAGCGCTTCAAAATTATAATAATCCTTTTCTACTTCCGGACCTTCCACCACTTCATAGCCCATACCGATAAAGATTCTTTCTACTTCTTCCAACGCAATTGTGTTAGGGTGGCGGTGTCCCACATTGTTCTTCTTAGCCGGCAGCGTCACGTCAATGACTTCTTTCTTCATCTTCGCTTCTCTGACCGCTTTTTCCATCTTCTTTACAGATTCTTCCAATACACGTTCAATCTCTTCTCTCGTCTCATTGACAAGCTGTCCGACTTTCGGGCGGTCCTCCGGTGCAACATCTTTCATGCTTTTCAATACGGCAGTCAGCTCACCCTTTTTGCCAAGATAATTAACCTTTACTTCATTCAATTTTTCAAGCGCATCACTTGCCTCAATTTGACGCAGCGCTTCCGCTTTAATCTGTTCCAGTTTTTCTTTCATTGCTCTCTCCCTTTCTGATCTCCTAATTGTGCTTTCACACTTATGCACCTGCGTTACCATTAAGCAGATTCAGAAGGCTTCTGATTCTGCTTATTCGCGCAAAAAATCCCATGTGTGCAACACACATGGGACGAATTATATCCGCGGTACCACCCAGCTTCCTGTCTCGTTGCCATGACAGCTTTACAGCCGACATACGTAGGGACAGACACCTCGTTTGACGTAACGTGCCACACGTCTTGGACTACTGGATTCATCCAAGCAGCTCCGGTGGGAAATTCGAAAGATTATCTGAACCGAAGGGAACTTCCAGCCGATGGCTCCCTCTCTCTGGCGGAAAATAATTTCCTACTGACACCTTCAATGCCTTTATCACTTATTAACTTCCAACAAATCTACTGCCATTTTAGTGACTTTTTCCTGACTTGTCAAGCCATCCGAACAGAAATTTATATACCGGACCGAAATATCGGTTAATATGTGCACCAATCAATAAGATATACATGAGCAGATAAAACCAGATCATCAAAATGACCACCGTAGTCAATCCTCCATATGTACCAAAACCGTTAAAACTGTCTACATAGATTGAAAATGCATAAGACGCCGCACTCCACATGATCGCCGAGAATGCCGCTCCGGGAATCTGACCTTTAAAGCGCATCTTACTGTTAGGTACATAGGCATAAATCAATGCAAATATAAGTGTCAGCACAGCCCACGAGAACAAAAACCTAAAATGCATAATACACTGCACGAGTAAATGTAACGGCGGAATATCCCTTAAAAGTAGATTAACAATAACATTGCCGAATACCATGACAATCAATGCCAAAATCATAGCAATTAAAATAATCACAGTATAGATACATGCAATGAAGCGCAACACGAAATAATTACGTCTCTCTTCAAAATCATTGACTGCATTCAGCCCTCTGATCAGCGCAAGCATCGCTTTAGATGCCGACCATATTGTTACAATGGCAAAAATCGTAATCGTACCTGCAGAACGCGCATACACGTCAGACACTACGCTGACAACAAGCACTTCCATAGCATCCGGCGTAAACTGTGTTATCGCACTGATCAGATTTGCCTCGGTCAACCTCGTGTACGGCAATATGGCGCATAGAGCCATCAAAAGCGGTATCATGGATAGAAAGAGAAAAAAAGCGGTACTTGCCGCAAAAGCAGCAATATTTTTCTTAGTCATCTGCCAGTTAAAATCACGAAATATGTAATAAAGTCTATAGATTGTTCTCATAAATCACCTAATTGTCTAAATAGAATTATCTCATGTCACTCATCCTCCCCGAGATTTTTCGTTTCACATCCCGGAAAAAAGAATTCTAAAATATAGCGGTAGGAAGCTCCTTCTTCTCCCAATGCTTTCGCGCCGTTCTGCGACATTCCTACGCCATGTCCGTATCCGCCGCCAATTAACGTATATCCTACCACACTTTCCCCACTTTTACCAGTTTCAATCACAAAAAATCCACTTGGTAAAAGCGCCGAGGGAACAGTCGTACTCCCATCCTGCCTCACTACCTCGCTCGATTTATCACATAACACGCTCCTAATATTATATTCCGCAAGTATCTTAAATGTTCCTGTATCCGTTACAACCAATAACTCGTCGGCAACGCCGCCTTCTCCTCTCTGCAAAATGCTAAGTTCTTTAATCTTACCCAATTTATCAATGGGCTGTGATACATAATACCCTTCCTTCGTCTCCGTCAACACAGATTCCGGACTGGCAGCATAGCGTTCCTGTATCCGAGACAACATGACATCCTTATCTATTTTCTCCACAGTATACGTCCAACGATACCACGGCTCGCCACTCTCCAAGTCTGTCTCGTCTTTTGATGTGATAAACTGCCGGAAAGTTTCCTCATCCCGCAAAGTTTCTGCCGGGTAAACGTCTTCCTGTGCCTTAAGATTCAACCGTATCGCACGCATATACGATAAATCCATACTGCTCCCCGATTTCCATATTCCCGCATCTGTACCGATACCGCAAGAAGTCGAATAATAATAGTTTTGTGCCGGTTCTCCCTGATAAACAAGGAGCATTCCGTCAGTCTCTTTGACTGCCGTCGTTGCGGCAATATGTTCACTACAATTATGATAGACCTGATATGACGTAGTATCGTCCACATGCGCTCCTACTTCCGGCAGTCCCGCATGAAGGATATACAGATACGCATAGGTTCTTGCGCATACAGCCTGCGCTTTCAGTGATTCAATCGGATAAGACGCCGGCATCTCGCTGGGCACCACCGCATACAGATATTCTTCCAAAGGAAGTTCATTAATTAGCACCATTCCCCCAGCGCTACGATAGCACTCAATCGTTCCTCGATACGCATTGTCCTCTTTCTCAATCCCCTTCATATTTACAATGACTCTATCGGTCAACGCCGCGCACTGATATGTTCTGCGTTCACCGACATCCAAGTCTTTTTCCTCAATCCGTATCTTCTCCCCATCCACATATAGTTCCACTTCCTCATGATAATTACTACCCTTCGCTGTATTCTTTAGCAGTACGCGAATCCTGTCCGCCGCCTCATTCTCCGATACAAGGCATGCGCAGACTTCTCCTTTCTCAATCACATAATCGGTGTCCGCATAACCGATTTTCAAATCTGTTCGTCTAAGCGTCTCCAGACTTCCGTAGAGTTTATACACTTCCATTCCCTCCGAAATCGGATAAACGCCGCTTCCTTCAATCTCCAGTTCTTCATTTGATACCCACAGTAATTTCCCATGAATCTTCTCGTTTTTTTCTTTAATCTCTGTCAGTATACCGTCGCAAAAAGTCAAGTCTGCTACCTGTTCTCTCCCAACTGACCGGTTTGTCGATATCTCAAATCCAAGCTGTCTATAAAAGCATACCAGTTTTCCATCTGTCGATTCCGCCACCCATACATTCTCAAGTTCATGTTCTTCCGGAAGTATTTCCACTATTGTTAACAATTGATTATTCTTTACATACACTTTCATGCTGCGCAGTTCATTTGCTGCAAATTCTGTTGAGCGATATGTATACGCATCCTGCATCGCTCCGTTATCCGTGTAGGCTTTTCCTTCCCCTTCGTCAAGTTTTAGGAGGAAAATCTCCGTCTCCCAGACAGACTGCTGAGTGTCCAGATGTGCCAGCATGATCCGGTATGCCTCGTACCAATCCTCTTTCAGCATCTCATAATCTTTCCTGTAACGGTCGGCATAATCAGGCAGCCCCAGTCTTTCTCCATCCAACTGTTCATAAACAGTTATGTATTGGCCATATGTCAGAATATTCGATTTTTCTTCTATCTCCGTACTTCCTGCACTCTCTTGCGTTATCTCAAATTCGGCAGGTGGCTGTATATCCAGCGCTTCCAATAAGATAGCCGCATCTTCCAGCGTAATTTTCTCACCCTCCGGTTTCTTGATGCTTCGTTCTCTTCTTCCCAGCCATATACATACCAAGAATAAGAGTCCGAAAAAAATCAAAGACATTTTCATAATAAGCTTTGCATCATACTTCATTTAAATCCCCATATCCTTACGATTCACTTCATAATCATTTATTTCATAATCTCATTTTTTATAATCATTTTATACATCTTATTTCATTTTTATATGCTTCCGCACAACAAAAGCAGCCGCATGAAACGACTGCTTTTTGTCTTTCGTATTGCCCCGAAATGCCGAATCTTGTATTTTGACTCCTAGCCAAGCTAGGTGGGTAACCGCAACCATACTTCTGCCTTCCACTGCATAAGGCTCGTAGCCGGAGGCATGACATCCATATGGCAATATAAGAATCCCGTTTAAAGTATCTGTAGGTTCAAAATAACAAGACTTTGTCGCACATTTCAGGTTAGTTCTATTATATCCGAGATAGTGACATATTACAACCGGAATTTATCGATTTCTGCGTGTTTTTTTTAACAATTTCTCTCATTTATTCATCATATATCACTCTTCCGTAATCATCTTCACCGGCTCTACTTTCCGTACCCGGTATGCGCATAGGAAAGATACCACCCATGACACTGTCATGATAAGCGCCACAGATAAAACCATCCACCTTGTCTGAATCGTCAAGCTGCTCCGGACAAGTCCCGCCATACTAAGGCAGACCTGAGCAAGCGGATTCAAAAGATATACGGACAAAACCGCGCCCAGCACAGCCCCCGTAAGAAAAATCGGCAGGCTGCTCATCTGAATCTGCCTGATCAGTTCACCGGTAGTAAAACCAAGTGCTTTATAGACACCGTACTGTTTCCACTCCCTCGTAACTTTTGCCCTTATCAACAAAATGATGATCAGTGAAACAATGACTATCGTAATGCCGGCAAATACGGCGCATAGAAGCGACATTGCAGCCTTGACCGATGCCAGCGTTAATTCCATGCTCTTTTGTGAATCCGTCATATCAAGCAACGGGAATTCCTCTTTTATTTTGTTTTCCATCTGCTCATAGTCAAAGTCGTCTTTCATGTATATATAAATCCGGTTGACGACAACGCTCCCATTGATTCTTTCAGCTCCATCCATCGTCATGGTAGCGCAGATTCCCAGTTGACTGGTCTGTTGGTAAATGCCCGAAATCATATAATCTTTTCTTCCCTCATCACCTTCCGCATAGATGACATCTCCCAGTCCAGCTCCAAGCTGTTTTGCCACAGCTACCGTCACACCAATCTCATTATCGTATTGCGGAAGACGTCCTTCTATAAGCGCTGCATATTCATTCTGCATCGGGTCTTTCCAAAAATCACAGGTCACCGATATTTCTTCCTCCCCGACAGTCAGTTTTGTGCTCCGGTTATCATAATAGAGCACTTTCCTGATTTCATCCCACATTTCCAGATCACGCCCCACGTCTTCTATATCCTGTCCGCTCAACATCGCGTCTCCCATCTCGATACCTATCATTTCTTTCAACGGTCCTTCCGCCAATCCAAAATTCTGAAACAGTGCAAATCCGATACAACTGGCAAGACTAAGCAGCGCAACAACGCCCATTATTGCCATGCTTTTACCTTTCTCACTCAAAATACTCTTAAGCCCCAGCGATAACGGCTCTGGTAGTACACTCTTTTCCAAAGGAAGCGGGCTTACGCGGAAATTATGGTTCCTGATTCCTCCCCTGAGTGCATCCAGTATCTCTATCCTCCTATAATTTCTGCAGCAAAGTGCTGTGACATACAAAACCACCAGATTCACGATTACAAACACTGCCACCGCCGTAACGCCGTCAAATGGCTGATTCCATTTAATCCCAATCATCATAGCTACCAGCATCCCCGCCGTCGAATTTAAGAGTCCGCCTGCCATCAGCCCGGCGCTTCCTCCAATCACGGAAATTAACAACATTTCCATACAGGTATTTCCCATAAGCTGTCTCTTAGTATAACCGACTGCCATAAGGATTCCGAGATTTTTTAAATTACCGTCTATAAAATTCTTAATGCTGCACCATGCGATAATAAGAGCAATGCACACAATCAATACTGAAAAAATAAGTAAAATTCCCATACAAATATTGGATAGAAATGCCGCACCTACTTTCATGGTTTCACGGTCTATCGCCATATTCATATAATTTGCCAATTCCGGCACTTCTATGGACAATTCCTGTCGTACCTGTTCCGCAAATTTGCGAGAGCTGATTCCCTCACCCAGTTTTATTTTATACAGATGGGTAAGCATATCCTGAGTTTTTTGTTCTCCATCCAGAATATTCTTGTAATAATCCTGCGTTATATAGCATCGAACAACACTGACATTAAGAGGCGTAGCAAACATCGTGTCCTGTACAAATCCTCCTACCTCAAACTCATACTCCGTCTCTCCTATCGTCAGATAAAAGGTATCTCCTTCTGCAATTTGTTCACCTGATTTCATATAGTAAGGCAACAGAATCGTCTCATACTTCTTGTCGTTTCCAACCTCCGGAATCCTAGAAATATCTCCGACGGACTCTATTGGCTCAATCAGAATCTCCGTCTCCTTCTCCTCTCCCTTTTCCTTGTGATATTTTGCCATCAAATCTACGCCCTCGGAATATTCAATCTGTAAGACCTCTTCTCTGCCTGTCAGGACACTCCCTATCTGCTCCGTCTCCGGACAGGCGGACACATAGAGAAAATCTGCCGTATTAAACTCATCGCAGGCTGTATCAATTACAAGCGGTGTACGCCAAAGAATCGAAATACTGATATATAATAGCATTGTAGAACACACAATCAACATTAGGAGAGTGACTACATCATTTTTCTTCCTAACAAGATTATTTCGGGCGATAAAAAGCATACGATACATACTACCACCCCATTTCCTGTAAAAAACTGCGAAGCATGTCATGACGTTCCCTATCTCCGCTTCTATAATCTCCAAGTTCCAGTTCTCCGGTAATGATTCCGTCTTTCAAATACAAAATACGATTTCCTCTTCTTGCGCTTCGCATATCATGAGTCACCATGAGGATTGTCTGTCCGTTCTCGTGCAGTCCTGTAAACACGTCCAGTACATATTCCGTATTCTGTGAATTTAGCGCTCCGGTCGGCTCATCCGCAAACAAAATCTCCGGCTCGTTGATCAACCCTCTCACGATAGCCACACGCTGCGCTTCCCCGCCGGAAAGCTGTGTCGGAAATTTATGAAAAACCTCTTCTGTCAATCCAACTTCCAACAGAAGTTCCTTCGCCCGCTTTGCAATCTTTTTTCTATCTCTGTTTACAAGCAGACCACTCACCATAATATTGTCCAGTACATCCATGGTATCATTCAGATAATTCTGTTGAAAGACAAATCCGCAATGGTTTCTGCGGAATATCGCCAACTTATCATTGCTGTACTTGGAGATGTCTTCTCCCGCATACATGATCTGTCCCAGCGTAGGTTTGTCAATCCCGGATAACGAATAGAGCATCGTACTCTTACCGGAACCGGAGTTTCCCATGATTACCGCAAAGTCTCCTTCTTTAACTTCCAGATTCAGATTCCGCAGAACGTGCTGTTGTACACTTCCGTTAGAAAAAGTTTTGCATATGTCTTTCGCCTGTAAAATTGTTCTCATCTTAACCTCCCATATTCGCAGCCTCTCTGACTGCTTTCTATACTAAAGTATAGCGAAAGACCTGACTGAAATCTTTTCCTGATTCCAGTCTGTTTCTTAACTGTTTCTTACCAAATCGAACAAGTTCGATTGCGAGGTTCGCTTCGCGAACTCGGTTCCATCATCACACTTTCTTTAAAAACAACTCCACCGCAAATCCGTCATCACAGTAACACTCCATTCCACCGTTCATCTGCTTCATGAAATTATCGACAAGATACAATCCCAATCCGGACCCCGATTTTCCTTCTGCATTGCTTCCGCGGTAAAACTTCTCTTTTAATAATGCCAGTTCTTCCTCCGCAACACCCTTTCCATAATCTTTAATTCTGATAATAATTCCCTCTACGTTTTCAATGAAACTTACGCGCACCTCCGTCCCTGCATATTTATAAGAATTATTAATGATATTATCAAGTACCTGTTGAAGTCTTAATTTGTCTATATAGAGTAGACATTCCGGCATCTCGTTATCCAGCGTAATCTGCCCGTAATATTTAAAATCATGAAACATCTCCGGAATCATCAGCGAACTTTCTGCTGTCGGTTCTACTTTGAGCAATACCAGTTCCTCCATCGTTGCATGAAACATATTGTCTACCAACTGTTCGATCATTTCAGCCTTCCCGGCTATCACGCCGACCTTTCGAAGAGTATCTTCATTTTCCTCCGTCACCTGAAGAACTTCGCAAGTTGCCTTAATAGTCGCCACCGGCGTTTTAATATCGTGAGAAAGCTCCGCAATCAACTCCTTCTTACTGATATTTGCCCGATATTCGCTTTCTCTCGCCCGTTTCAATTCCTCCCGCATCAGGTCAAAGCTCTCCGTAAAGGCTCCGAAAAAATTGTTTCTGCGGATGGGTAATGCCAATTCCAAATTTCCCTTTGCCACCTGATCCGTAAATTTCTGTAAAACCCGAAACGGGAGGATGTAATTTCGATATAATATCAGCAATAATCCATACGTTATAATCAGAAAAATCACACCGAAGATAATCACTTCCTGTTGCAGTCTGCTGCGCAGTATGTGATAACGCTCCTCTTTCGCATTCCAAATCACTTTGCCGATAAAGACCCCTTCTGCAGCTTCACTTTCGAAACCGTCTCTATTATAATGAGGTTGTTCTTTTATATATAAATCCAGAATAATGCCGTCGTTCACCAAGCTTTCATTTAATCTGCTTTGATAATCAGCGTCTGACAGAAATAAAACCTTGCAGCCATGCTCCTGTTCGATTGCCTCTCTTGTTATCTCCTGCTCCACTTTGTCTTCAATCGTTTTTATTTCTCCGTTATACCAGACCATATCCGGTATGCTTCCCTCACTGCTTTTCTGAATCTGTATCAATGTAATCATAATAAAAGCGAGAATACATATGGTAATCCCCGCTGTAATCTGTTTGATTTTCATTTGTAAGTCTCCGTCTTATTCTTATATTTATGTACTACTTACAATCCATTTCACTCTGCTGCAGACTATCACAGTGTCAAGCTTCTAAAATATATCCCGTTCCCCACACTGTCTTAATCAAGTCAGGATTATCAGGATTCTCCTCCAACTTCTCGCGCAGCCTGCGGATATGAACATTCAACGTTCCGTCACTATAGAAAGTATCTCCCCATACCGTATCAAATAGTTTATCTTTCGTTACAATAGTTCCCCGGTGCTCAAACAGACAGGCAAACAGTTTAAACTCTTTCGCCTTAAGCTGCACTACCCGTTCTCTCACGCCAACCTTCATGGTCGCTTCGTCCAGCCAGATATTTTCATCTCCATTGGTGACATAATGCTTCTGAAGACTCATTCGTTTCAGCACCGCCTTGACCTTCGCCAGCAGCACACTCAATGTATAAGGTTTCTTGATATAATCATCGCCGCCAATATTAAGCGCCGTCAGAATATCTTCATCACTCTGCCTTGCACTGATAAAAAGAATCGGTATATCGGAAGTATCTCTAATTGCCTTGCACAGCTTAAATCCGCTTTCCTCATTCAGATTGATATCCAGAAGAAGAATATCGAATGTATTCACATCCATCATCTGTTTGCATCCCTGTGCTGTATCGGTCCAAAGACAGGATACATCAAACAGATTAAAGTATTCACAGGTCATTTCCGCCAGTTCTTTTTCATCATCTACAATCAGGCAATTATAATGCATTATTTTCCAATCTCATCCTTTCCGCTTGTACTACGGCATAGCAGACTGCCTATCTTTTCCTCTCCTTCTCTCGGTACATAAGGGCATCCGCTTCACCCACCAACAAATCAAAAGCCGCTTTGCCGCAGGCGGAATGGGCTGCCCCGACACTGGCTGATATCGTTCGGAAATGTTCCTCCTTCGCATAAGCATTATCAATCTGCCGTTCAATCATTTTCCTCGTGTCTTCAATTTCCTGCTCCGTATGTTCTCCGGGCATCACAATCAGAAATTCATCTCCTCCCGTTCTCGCAATCAGCGATTCCGGCATACATTTTTGAAGGACCTCTGCCGTAAGTACTAAAACTCTATCCCCTTCCTGATGCCCGTAAATATCATTGATACTCTTAAATTTATTGAGGTCAATGCAGAATATCGTTAAATGCCCCTCTTCCATCTGTTCAATATATTCATATACATACCTTCTGTTATAGAGTCCCGTCAAGAAATCCGTATTTGCATTCTTTATAATCATCTGTTCGTAAAGACGCTCCTGTGTCACGTCAATGGCAACACCTACCGTGCCCATAACGCTCCCATCCAAATCAAACAACGGTGATTTAAAAGTCTTCAACTGCCTTATGCTGTCGCCGATTTTTACATTTTCATCAAAAACACAGGTTTCTCTCTTCTCCATGACTTCATATTCGGACTCCATGCAGATAAATTCACCCTTGGCATATTCCTCCGGATCGATATCCCAGATATAATAGTGCCCACGTCCCTCAATCTGTTCCATTGTCTTATTGACCGTTCTGCAAAAGAATTCATTTACTTTCATGTGTGCGCCCTCTTTATCTTTATACCAGATCATATGAGGCACACTGTTAATCATCGAATCCAAATAATTCCTATTCTGCCAGAAATCCTTACTCATCTTATAAGTCTCCTGCCATTTTCTGAAGCGAAAGCACAGTTCATCTTCCGTAAGGGGCATTATCCAGATATCCGTAATCCAAGAGGTATCTTCTCCGGCTGCTATCTTTTTCAATACTGTATCTTTTTGCTCGCTCTGCACAAGCAGAATGGCTTCCGCATCTTTTTTCCTACAGGAACGCAATACGGAAAGTGTTTCCTCCACATCCCTGCCATTCATATCTATCATAGCCATATCCGCTTTGCTCAGCAGCCTTTCTTCCGGCATATCACTTTCCGCAAACTCATGGGTAAAATGTGGCAGCGGAGGCATCTCTTTCAGTTTTTTCAATAAATCATTCGATTCTCCAATCAAATATAAATAAATCTTGCAATGATACATTTTTCTCCCTCCGTATACAATATAACGTTCTCGCATATTTCGGTATCAATAGGCAAGCAAATCCGCACATTTCTAGTCAAAGAAAAAGGGGCATATAAATATTATACACCCCTTCTTACTTGAAGTCCATTCAGACCCAATTATTTCAATATAGTTCGGATATGTTCCGTTTCTGTTATGACTTTATCATTACAGTCGCTCTTAGTTTAAAGCATCAACCAGCTTCTTCAGAGCTGCCAGTGCCTCATCCGGAAGCTTGTCATAGCCTTCCTTCTTAGTAGCGAAGTCTTCTACAGCCTTTACACGAGTCTCCATAGCACTCTTCAACTGTGCCTTATAATCAGCATCGCCAAGGTCTGCCTTGAAGTTCTTGAAGCCTTCTGTCTGTCCATCCCATGTATTCATGATTTCGATGTCTTCAAAAGGTCCCCACTGCTCAAACTGAGCCTTACCCTCTACGATTGTCTCAAGGATTCCGAGTGTATCTGCAGGTTTAACCTTCTCACCCATGAAATCGCCTGTATTAACAATGTAGCAAGCTACATTCTTTTCTTCTACCAGTTTCTTGAACTTATCATAGTCGTTAACTAACGGATAAGTTCTGAACGGATTAGCATAAGGTACAATACGGATTGCGTTAAGGTCTGTGCCTGCTGCAACACGCTCCGCTGTAGATGTCTTAGTAGCCAGTGTAGCACCCATAACAGATGCAAGAGCGGAACCTTTCAGTTTCACTACCGGCGGGATTGTAGGATCTTTCATAATCCAGAAAATTGCATTAACAGGTGCATCAATCTTGTCTACACGGTTAGGAGACCATAATTTAGACTTGATTGCACGACCGTTACCATTTCTGATATCCTCTGTAACAAGCTGAATCTTGCCTTCGCTGTCCAATGTACATGAGCAGTTCTGAGCAGATAACAGATATTCGTTATCAGGACATCCCGTAGGATAATCTGCTGTCTTATCAAAGTAAGTAGGCTCAAGTGCTACAGATGCACAACTATCTGTGTTGATGATGAAAGCGTCATCATGAAGAACCTTAATCTCATATTTGCCACCATGCTTTGCATGTGTCAATGTGGACTTACCGGAACCTGACAGACCATATACGGATGCAACAAACTTGGAACCGTCTTTCAACAGATACTCTTTCTGTCCGCCGTGGCAGGATGCGTAACCATTTCTGTTAGCAAGTGCCCATGCCATTGTCAGTGTACCTTTCTTGTGCTCACCGAAATATTTCATACCGAGAATTGCTGCACAGTTCTCGTTCGTATCGAAATAGCAAAGCGTAAGCGGATCGCTTAAGCAGCTGTAATCAACATCGGGTGCCTCTTCGGGTGCCCACTGAGGATCAGAGAAGATGTAGATATCAGGCTCTTTGCCGTCTCCGACAGGTTTAGAGTTCTTATACATCTTAACATACTCGTCAGACATATACTGGAAGTTAATCATCCAGTTGTACAATAAGTTCTCTTCTCCTTCCGGAATCAAAAGATGAGCCTTAACCATGAACTCAGGATCAAGACCTACGAAACACTCTGCATGATACATAGTTTTCCAACGTGTCTTATAGATTGCGTCCATAACAACCTTGTCAAGCTTCGCTGCATCTACGCCGGGCTCGCCTTTGATACGGCGTGCTGCTGCGTAACGACCTGTTACGGCGCCGTCGTTAAACAGAAGAACTTTTGCGTCAGCGGGAAGACCGAATGTCTCACCACTCTTAACCGGCATATCTGTTACAACCGTACCGGGTGAATTTTTAGCTAATTCATAAGCTTCTCTTAATGTGTTGATTCTTACTACGTTGTTTCCATAGAAAGCTGCCTCAATGATGGAACGAGTTTTGGAAAAACCAACCTTGCCGGCACCAATCTCGGAAATGGGATAATACGCTTTTGTTGACATATTATGTTCTCCTCCTTAAAATTGTATTATTTAACGAAAGACCATAGGTCTTCCGCCACCATCCTGCTATGTACGCAATCGCCCGTACACCGTTCTCATTATCTCAAAACCGCCTATAAAAGTCAATAATGAAATTCTAGTCCTTTAATAATCCGACCGCTCTGGAAGTTCCTATCCTGTCGCATCCTTCCGCCACGAATGCCTCCAAATCTTCCAGCGTAGAAATACCGCCTGCCGCCTTAATCCTGACACCTTCGCCGATGTACTTCTTAAAGAGTCTGACATCCTCTATGGTAGCGCCGCCTGTCCCAAAGCCGGTAGAAGTCTTGATGTAATCCGCCCCCGCGTTTGTCACTGCCTTGCACATGGCTATCTTCTCTTCTTCCGTCAGGTAACATGTCTCAATGATTACCTTCAAAATATGTCCGCCGCAAGCTTCCTTGAGAGCACGAATTTCCTTCTCCACCTCGTCAAACATGCCGTTCTTCACATGGCTTATATTAATCACCATATCAATCTCATGGGCACCGTCTCTGACTGCCTGTTCGGTCTCCGCAATTTTTGCCTCTGTTACGGAATAGCCTAACGGAAAACCTACCACCGTACAGATATTAATCTTGTCTCCATAAGTATCATGAATACGTTTAATATAAGTAGGCGGCACGCATACGGAGGCTGTCTGGTTCGCAATCGCTTCATCACACAACTGCACAATATCCTCCCATGTCGCAAAAGCCTTTAACTGAGTATGATCCACACGTTTCAATATCTCTTTCTTGTCCATTTTATGCAATATGCTCCTTCCTGTAATAGTATTCCAGCATAAGCGTCTTCACAAACCTCGCCGGATTTTTATTCTTTGCATACCATTGTAATACTATTTCCGGTAAAATACCAGCTAAAGAAAAAAGTGTATAACCGTATAAAAAACATTATTTTTCAATATATGAACATTTTTTGAATAATGTTAAATCTTTCTTAAATTGCCAATTTTTCTTGTTTCACACTTTTTATTCATGTTATGATAGGAATGTATATGAGCGAAAATGGAAATGAAAATAATGAAGGGAGGCACCTATCATGGAACAGAACAGTTTTTCTGAAATTACACCCGAGATTATGCGACTTGCAGGATTAAGTGAGCAAGCTGGTATTATAGATACCGAATTATTTACTAAATATGATGTCAAACGCGGACTTCGTGACTTAAACGGTAAAGGCGTGCTTGCCGGTCTTACCAATATTTCCGATGTGCGTGCAAATAAAATAGTGGACGGCGTACAGGTTCCCACTCACGGTAAACTCTTTTACCGCGGTTACAATGTTAAAGATTTGGTAGAGGGATTTGCGGGCGAGAACCGTTTCGGTTTCGAAGAAGTCACTTATCTTCTTCTTTTTGACAAGCTTCCGGACAAACAGGAACTCGAAGAATTTTCCCGTCTGCTATCCGGTTACCGTTCCCTGCCTACCAGTTTTGTACGCGATATCATTATGAAGGCACCCAGCAACGATATGATGAATACACTTGCAAGAAGTGTGCTGACTCTATACTCCTATGACGACAGAGCCGATGACACTTCTCTACCTAATGTTCTCCGTCAATGTCTGCAGTTAATTGCTTTATTTCCTATGTTATCCATCTACGGATATCAGGCATACAGCCATTATCATAACGGCGAGAGTCTTTACATACATCAGCCCCGTCCAGAGCTGTCAAACGCTGAGAATATTCTCCACATTCTGCGCCCGGACAGTAAATATACTCCTTTAGAGGCTAAAATACTGGATATCGCACTCATCTTACATATGGAACATGGCGGCGGTAATAACTCCAGCTTTACGACTCATGTTGTTACCTCTTCTCTGACTGATACCTACTCTGTCATCGCCGCAGCCATCGGCTCACTTAAGGGTCCCCGTCACGGCGGCGCCAATATCAAGGTTGTCCAGATGTTTGAAGAAATGAAGAAAGAAGTGACTGATTGGAGCAATGAAGGACTGGTTGCTGATTATCTGACCCGCCTTTTGCACAAAGATGCTTTTGATCATGCCGGTTTGATTTACGGTGTTGGTCATGCCGTATATTCCAAATCCGATCCGAGAGCCGTTATCTTTAAGTCTTTCGTCGAAAAGCTCTCCGAAGAAAAGGGACTGCATGATGAATTCGCACTCTATTCTCTGGTGGAACGGCTTGCTCCGGAAATTATCTCCAAGGAACGTCCCATCTATAAGGGTGTTAATGTCAATGTAGATTTTTATTCCGGCTTTGTCTATAACATGCTGAATCTTCCGATGGAACTTTATACACCGATATTCGCCATCGCCAGAATTGTTGGCTGGAGCGCTCATCGCATGGAGGAACTTGCCAATAACGGCAAGATTATCAGACCGGCATACAAAACAATCTGCACCGACAGAGATTATATTCAAATAGACAAAAGAGATGCCTAAAAGCATCTCTTTCATTATATCTTCCATTCTATTTTTGTTTTTCCTGCTTGCCTTGTCTCTTCTGCCGCGGCATATATTTTTTCTGCCCACGTGAAAAAGCCGCTGTGTACATGGCAAGCGCCGCAAATATAAGCGCTATCCCAACCCAAGTAAGCGGCTGTGAATGGATATAATAATCATTCGCAAGATGTATCACTGAAGCGATACAAATCATCACTCCGGCTAACAGAATTTTCTTATACATATATTCTATGTATCCCACTTTATCTGCAATATCCTTCTCGTTTGCATTCTTGCTCAACATGACATTCGCCGCAATTGTCCCCCGCTTCTTAGCCATAATGGCTGTGTAAATCAGATAGATTCCGCTTGCAAGAAACAGAAAGTCTATCATTCCTCCCATTCCCATCTTATCTACTCCTCCACATCCCAAACTGCCTCTATTCTATCAAGAAGAATCTGTGGTTCAACCGGCTTGCCGATATAATCGGCGGCTCCCAGCGCAAATCCCCGCCTCTCACTTTCCTGATCGGTGTCAGCAGTCAGAAGGATAACCGGAATATCGGCAGTCTTAGGATTACTCTTCATGCGCATCATCACCTCATAGCCATCCATCTCGTTCATACGGATATCTAAAAGAACTAAATCTATCATCGAGTCATTCAAGCATTCTAATGCCTCCCTGCCTGATTTGACCGTTGTCACTTTATATCTGTTTTCTAAAATCAAACCTACGCACTTGAGATTGGTGGACACATCATCAACTATCAGAATATGTTTCATGGCTATAACACAATTCCCAAAAACCGCTCTACGACTGCCTTCATTTCTGTCTTGTCGCACACGGTATCATGAAGTATCGGCGCTGTTCTAATCTCCTCAATCGCATTCGGCACTGCCACGTTACCAATCTTGGAAAGCTCGTCCACCAGTTCAAAATCGGACATGGCATCATATTTTTCATCAATCGCATTCATCACATTTCTTGTAAATTTAAACGGGCTTGCAGTAGATGCAATCACTGTCACGGACTCGTCGCCTGTCGCCTTCAAATATTTCTTGTATACTGCACTTGCCACTGCTGTATGAGTATCCAATACATATCCTGTATTCTCATACATCTCTTTAATCCGCTGCGCTGTCTCTTTCTCATCGGCATAATTTCCGTAGAAATCTGCAAGCTGCTCTTTCATCTGCTCCGTAATCTCATATCTGCCGGTCTCGGACAAAGATTTCATCAATTCGGCATTTGTCTTGGCATCATTACCGGCAATGCGATAAATCAGACGTTCAAGATTACTTGAAATTAAAATATCCATGGAAGGTGAACTTGTCAGCATAAATTCTCTGTTACGGTCATATGTGCCTGTCACAAAGAAATCATATAGGACTTTATTTTCATTGGAAGCGCAAATCAATTTGCCAATCGGTACACCCATATTTTTAGCATAAAATGCTGCAAGAATATTGCCGAAATTACCTGTAGGGACTACGACATTAATTATCTCTCCGTCATTGATTTTACCTTCTTCAAACAATTTCGTATAAGCATATACATAATAGACTACCTGCGGTACAAGACGACCGATATTGATGGAATTCGCTGATGAAAACTGTAGTCCCGCATCCGCCATTTTACTCACTAACTCTTGATCGTTGAACAGATTCTTCACTCCGGTCTGTGCATCGTCAAAATTCCCCCGAATTCCTACAACAAAAGTATTATCGCCTTTCTGCGTCAACATTTGTTTTTCCTGTATGGGACTGACACCATCTTTCGGATAAAAAACAATGATTTTAGTCCCTTCAACACCCGCAAAACCTGCTAATGCTGCTTTGCCTGTATCTCCAGACGTAGCGGTCAAGATAACAATTTCATTTGTCACATGATTCTTCTTAGCAGCGGTAATCATCAAATGCGGTAGAATCGATAAAGCCATATCTTTAAAAGCTATGGTCGCACCGTGAAATAGCTCTAAGTAATATGTACCCTCTGCCTCTGCAAGCGGTGCAATTACTTCCGTATCAAATTTGGAATCATATGCACGGTCAATACAATTCTTAAGCTCGTCCTGCGTAAAATCTGTAAAAAAGAGTTTCATTACCTCATATGCAATCTCCTGATAGGATTTGCCTGTCAACTCCTGCATAGAACATTCAAGTACCGGTATACGCTCCGGTACAAAAAGTCCGCCGTCATCCGACAGTCCTTTTAAAATCGCTTGAGAAGCCGTAAACTTTTCCTCGCCGTTTCTCGTACTGCTGTATAATACTTCCATTTTATCTGACCATGCCTTTCAATCTTATTCCGCGTTCCTGCGCTGCTTTTTTGCGCATAACGAGTTTGTGACAAGCATCACGCCGACACAAATCTCGCGATTGAAAATTTAATTTTCAATCTTATTCACCGCACATTGTAACACACAATCTCCCGGTACGCAACACGAGTTTGCAACGAGTTCTCATTCCTTGGGTTTACCAATTTATCGTTGGTCAACTCATACTCCCGCGAACAGACCTGCTCCGTTTTTATTGAAAAAACTCATGACTCCCATAAGCAAATAATCTCGTCAATTTTCTGTCAAACCACTGCAATTTGTCAGAATCCGCTTTTTCTCTCGCGCAAAAATATAATGCCCCCTGAGAGATATCTTCACCATATAGAGCCCGCTCCACCGCCTCTTTAGTGTCTTCACTTACTTTGACCCTCTGATATCTTCCATCCACAGTAGGCGAAAACTGCGCTATCCCCTGTTCCTTCTGCATCACGACCTCCCATACCGTATCCGGAAAGCTCTCATTATTTACTCTGTTTAACACCACATTTGCCACCAAAAGCTTGCCATCCTGATCTTCTCCTCCGGCTTCCGCCTCCACAATCCGCATAAGCGCTTCCAGATCCTTGTCCGACAATTGATATTGCATAGTCTGTTCCAGCACTTCATAATCTACCACTCTTTGACCGGAAGACACACTAGAAATCATCTCTATAAAACTGTGTTTATCTTCCGCCATACTCTCATCAAGATAATCTATCTGAAAAGCGGGCTTGGCTGCAATTCGATTAATTTTCAGTTCTCTGGCACATATCCATGACGATACAAATATCATACTCGCCATAAGAAACACCGTTATATATTTCTTGTACATTTTTCCTCCATTCAAAACAGAATTGTTACAAAATTATTTTATACATGTTAATATTCTATACAGGATAAAGGAAAAATATTTCTGAATTTGTTTTTTTTCTCAAAAATGGTACAATCATATAAAAGGAGGAAGAACTATGAAACAACAGTTTCCCGGCGTATATATGGCAAAACGCAAGGATCAAAGCGTCTATTACCGTGCTTCATTAACTTATCGCAATAAACACATCAGTCTCGGAAGTTTCGACTCCGCCGAAGATGCACACGAAGCCTATCTGCTTGCCGGTTCTCTTTTGTCAGATACTTCTGTTTCTATTAATAACTATGATACCGATTCCGTTCTTCCTTTCACAAAATGGGTCAGTTTGCTCAACTTTCGCGATAACGGCATCTACTTTGCCACGCCGATCTATATACGCCCAAAATTTTTCTATTATTTTTTTTCGCTTTCTGAATTTTTTATATTTGATACGGAAGACTTATTCTACTATTCTTCGCGCAAGATTTCCCGTCGTGGCGGTCACTACTTTGTAGCCGATTACGGAATGCAGGTCAACATTATGAGCCGATACGGCATCAAAAATTATGCCGTAGAAGGCAGGGATTATCGTTTCTTAAATGGAAATAATCAAGATTTGCGTTATGAAAATATTGAAATTATTAATAGGTATAATGGCGTAAATGTCGTAGAGGACAACGGCACAACGCGCTATCACGTAAAAATCCATGTAAAGGGCAATATCAACGTAGGAACTTATGACACGGAAACGGAAGCTGCAATTGCATATAACAAAGCAGTCGACCTTCTAAAAAAAGCCGGCGTAAACAAAGCCTACACCCCCAATTATATGGAAGGAATGTCGCCCGCCGTTTACGCCGACCTATATGCCTCTATTAAAGTATCTTCCGGAGTCAGACACTATCGCTGCGAGTAGCCGATAAAGCAGATATTCAGATTTGCATCTCCTTTAATGCCGTTTAACACGCCTTTCGTGGAGTACTGCCACATAGCATACTGGTACGGATAATCCGGAATGTCACTCTCCTGCGTAAGCCATACGTCATAATCCTGCAGCTTCGTCAAATCAATCTCCTTAAGCAGCCACTCCTTGTCACCATATATCATCGGTACATATCCTGCCACTTTTACGCCTTCCAAAAAGGACGTCGCTATTTTCGTTCGGTCATCTCGGCTTAGTCCGTCAATCCTCGCCTCATCATTTGCTACGAATTCCATATCGAACGCCACCGGATATTTGATATGCGCTCTGTACGGTTCCAAATTCTGGACTACAAAATTCGCTTCCTCATTCGCCTCTTCCTGACTGATTGCCTGCGAGTAGAAATAAACGCCGATGTCTAATCCTTCCGCGATTGCCCCTTCAATATTTTCCTTAAAATTTTCATCAAGCGTAATCTGTCCGGTACTGTACCCTCTACCGCCCAGACGAATCATCACGTAGTCTACACCCGCCGCTTTGAGGCTCGCGAAATTAACATTTCCGGTCTGTTTAGAAATATCGGCTCCGACAAAGGATATTTTCTTTCCGTTTTCCATATAACGTTTCAAACCGGCTTTCTCTTCCATTTTCGTAAAGTCATAGTTATTTTTAGTCAGATATGGATTGATTAAAACCCATTCGTCTGTACCGTCATGATTCGTAACAAGCGTATGTTTGCCGTCCGTGGACGGATCGTTTAGCGCTTCTTCCTGTTCCTTCTGCTGCTGTTCTTCCCGTTCTTTCTCCGCTCTCTCGGCAAAGGTGGACTGAATAGACTTCTCCGCCGCAGACGATGCCGTTGAAGGAGACGCTTCATCGCCGTTCTCCTCCTCTTCCACCGGATACATATCCCAAAAATCCAAATCTTCTGCCCGCAGCTTCCGTTCCGGCTCCAAAAGTTCCTGCGCTTCCGCTTGCAAAGCAGCTTCTTCCTGCTGCTGTATTTCTTTAATATAATCACTCCCGCTCTTTTTCTCATTATTGCTTTTCATTATCATCAACAGCATAATCAACATGAACGCTGCCACGGCAATAACCATATAGAAAACAGGAAGTCCCCCTCTTCCGGATTCTTCTTCTCCCGGTAATTTCATAACCTCATCCTTCCTTAATACCGGACTTAGCTGTCGTCCGTATATCTTTATTTTTTATATACCAAATATTTTCCGCCGGTCGCTTACCGACGCCTTACTTATGTTATCACGTTATCCGCCATTTGACAACTTATACGGTCTTAATCCGCTTATTGAAATATTCCATTGTTCCGGATATACTATAAGAAAAATTATGACGCTACCATGAATCAGAGGACTGTCCTGCCATGAATCAGAAATTGAAGTGTTATCTTTACATACTAACAAAAAAAAGTGCTATAACATTTGCAATATTTTCTATCATAATATCCGCCGCATTATTGAACGGCTGCACCCATACTGCCGAACCCGTCTCACAAGTCGGATTTTATCTTGACACGGTAGTCCAAATTACCCTGTATGATACCGGCGACCACGAATCCTGCATCAAAAATATACAGGATTGTTTTACAATAATCGACAACTATGAACATCTTTTCAGCGCGACGCTGGAAGGTTCCGATATCTGGAACATTAATCATAGCGACGGCAGAGGCGTCATTGTCTCTGATGATACTGTCAGTCTGCTTCAAACTGCCTTATACTATTCGGAAATTACTGACGGCAAAGTTGACCTGACTGTTCTGCCTCTAAGCGAATTATGGGATTTCGGTTCAGAAGGCGGCTCCCATGTACCGGACGATGCTGCCATACAGGAAGCCGTCTCGCACATTGACTATCACACCGTTAAACTGGAAGGCAATACAGTCACACTCTCAGATCCTTACGCCGCTATCGATCTTGGTTTCATCGCCAAAGGATATATTGCTGACCGTCTGAAAGAATATCTTCTGGAACAGAATGTCGAGAACGCGTGTATCAGTTTGGGCGGGAATCTGATTACCATCGGCAATAAACCTGACGGAACACCTTACCGCATCGGTATTCAAAAACCCTTTGCCAACGAAGGGGAGACGATTGCAACTATCAGTGTAACGGACAGTTCCGTCGTTTCTTCCGGCATCTACGAACGGTACTTTTATAAAGATAATAAATTGTATCATCACCTGTTAAATACACAAACCGGTTATCCTGAGGATAGCAATATAGCAGGTGTGACAATTCTGGCGCCCACCTCTATCGAGGCTGATGCTCTGTCTACCACCTGCTATTTTCTCGGACTGAATGACGGTCTGAAACTAATTGAATCACTTGACGGTGTAGAAGCGCTCTTCGTCACAAAAGACGGTAAATTACACCGTTCCGACGGTTTTTCTTCACAATAGTACCTCAGCACAATGCGTTCTCCACAAGTTCTTGTCCGTCTTATACTTGCACTTCTCCTGCCAGAACGCGCTTGTAATCCTCCAGATTCTTCTGCAATAATGTCGGCGTATCCAATCCGTAAGGACATTTGCTCTTACACTTGTTACAGTGAATACAGTTTTCTATCTTCATCATCTTCTCCTGCCCTTCAGGACTCAGATGTCCCGCAGATGGAGAACGTCTCAGAAGCAGCGACATTCTCGCACAATTGTTGATTTCGATTCCGGCAGGACACGGCATGCAGTAACCGCATCCCCTACAGAACTCTCCTAAAAGTTCCTCTCTGTCACGGCGGATCACTTCGGCAAGCTCTTCTGTCATTGTGGGCGGATTCTCAATATAGGATAAAAATTCATTCAGTTCCGCTTCTCTCTGTACTCCCCATATCGGAAGTGCATTATCATACTGCGCAAGAAACGCATATGCCGCTGCCGAATTATTAATCAGACCACCGGACAAAGCTTTCATGGCAATAAAGCCCATATCAGCTTGTTTACACTTATCAACTAACTCAATATCCTTCTCGGTCGCCAGATAACAAAACGGGAACTGCAACGTCTCATATAACCCGCTGTCAATCGCCTCATGTGCTACTACCAGACGATGGTTTGTAATACCGATATGCCGTATCTTCCCTTCTTCTTTCGCTTTAAGCGCCGCATCATACAAACCACTCTCGTCCCCCGGCTTCGGGCAGAAAGCTGGATTATGGAATTGATATAAGTCGATATAATCCGTCCTAAGATTTGTCAGACTGGTATCCAAATCCTTCCTAAAATCATCCGCATTCTGAGCCCCGGTCTTCGTTGCGATATATACCTTCTCTCTTATTCCCTCAAAGGCAAGTCCAACCTTATGTTCACTGTCTGTATACCATCTTGCAGTGTCGAAGAAAGTAATACCGTTCTCATATGCTTTCTTAAGAAGATGCACTGCTTCGTCATCAGAAATACGCTGAATCGGCAAAGCGCCAAAAGCGTTTTTGTTCGTTACGATTTCTGTCTTACCTAATCTAACTGTCTCCATATATTTTTCCTTTCCGTTCGTTTTTCATATATCACCGGCTGAGCCGAAACCGGAACCGTCATAGCTGCCCAGCGTACCGGTCAAACCACACCAGTTGCATGTAAATTTTGATACCACTCCGTTATGGCAGCTCAATTTACCACAGTTACAGACAACAAAATCTTTTGTTTTGCAGAAAGGACAGCCCGGATAGTCACCATCTGGTACAAGATTCCCGATAATCTTTGTTTTGTCATAGTTTTCCCGTTTTGCAGACGCTTCTTTTACCGGAAATGCCCATGTATATTTCCAACCGTCTCCCACCCTTTCAAAGCGCACTCCGTATATTCTTCCGCCCTCTTTGCACTTGCACAGCGCAATTCGAGCTTCCATTTTCTCAACCAAGACAATCCTCCCCTTCAACGTTCAATACCGTCAACAGCCGGTAATAATCATTCAGAATTTCATTGATTATAGTAGGCAAAAAGTGCCGTAATATCATCTCCGCACCCTAATTCGCTCGTTTCACCAAGCCATGCTTTCAAGTTGTCGGATACCGCCTTTACACCATGCTCGTTAAGCAGTGTAAAATAATCATTGCAAGTCTTTTTGAACTCTTCGTCATTTTTGAAACTATTTGCCATTCCGTCCGTGGAAAGCATATACATAACAGGCTGTTGCTTGTTTTCTTCCTCTTTTTTTACAAAAGTAATCGCCTTTTTCCAAGACTGTGTCTTACTGAGCGAATGTGTCTCCGTTCCGAGAATCTTATCCGCCTCGATTATATTCTGCACGCCTGTTTCCGATACCTTTACAATGTCTCCATCGCCAAGCTGGAACGCAAAAAGAAACTCATTCGTAATTACAAGCCCGAGAAGTGTACTTCCATACATTTTATAGATTGCTTCTTTGTCTTTATTGTTTTCTGCATCAAGAGTCACTTCCCGCTTGCAGTTGGTATGAATCTTCAATATCCTGCGCTTCCATTCGGCATCTATCGCCTGCGCCACTTTCGTGTCTCCTTCACGTTTGAGAAATGTCAAGAGCAGCTCCGGTTGTCCGTCATAAGTTTCCAAATAGTCGCCCAGAATCTTACAAAATACATTGACCGCCACATAGGAGCCAGTCTTACTATACGGGCAGGAATCACTTCCATGTCCATCTGCCACTGCTAAAATGACGGTGTTTTCATCTTTTTCCACCCTTTTCAAGTTGTCCTGACATTCTTTACCACTCCTTACATGGGATGCTCCCTGCACAGATTCACCGAATACACTTCGTATCATATGCAACGTCCTTTCTACCAAACATCACCTTCCTGAATGTCATCAAGGTCAGGGATTCTTCCGCCCATATCCACAATCACCGGTCCTGCACTTCCATCTCCGGATTCTCCTTCACCGTCCATTGCAATGCTTGCAGGAGCCGATACAAGTGAAGCTGCAGTGGATGCCCACTTAATCATCTTTGTAAGCGCCGCCGCATTGTTCGCCTGCAAAACCAATTCTTTATTTCCCGTAAACTCTTCCAAAACTTCATCGTCTGCGTCCTGTCCGATAGAAATCGCTATCTTTACGGCTTTCTTACCCCACGGGAGTTTCTTAAGCTCCGCAAGCGCCTTCTTATAATCGTCCGTGGGTTGTCCGTCTGACAATAACACCAATACCGGGGGTAATGCCCTGTCTGACATTGGCGGAATCGTAAGCTGCGCCGATAAAAGTTCAAATGCTTTTCCTAAATCGGTTACACCTTCCGCCTCTAAGTCGTCCCATGCAAAATCTTCCACATTTACCGGGCTGCTCGTCACCCATGATGCACCTGTAGAAAATTTCAAAGTACGAATCATCAACTGAGCGTTCGGATTATTCTCCGCCGCCGACACCATTTCCGGTATGGTTGACTGAATCGCATGATTCACCGTACCGATTTTCTCACCATGCATGGAACCGGAGCAATCCACAATCCAAAAGAAATGTAAAGGTCTGCTCGCCAGTTCTCCTCCCGGTCTTTTCAGTCCTGACATAGTATTTCCTCCTTAAAATCGTGCACTTGCACATCTTATTTGTTGTGTTCTGGCGTAGCGCATTGCATAAGAACCCGCATTGCATAAAATAGTAAAATCATTGCGCCTTTCCTCGGGTTCGCCGAATGTCTGCAAAAATCCGCTTCCTTTTCCGCCGCCAATCTCCACTACGGAATCCGGTATATAAATACTTTCCAGACTTTTGCAACCCGCAAACGCCCCTTCCTCGATGCTTGTCACGCCCTCAGGCAAATCAATTTTTTTGATTGATTCACATCCTTCAAACGCTGACAATCTGACAGCTTCCAATTCCTGCGGAAATAACACTTCTTCCAGACTTCTGCACCAGCGGAAAGTCCCCTTGTGAATCTCCTTTAATTTAAGCGGAAGCGTAACTTTCTTCAACTCTCCGCAGCCCGCAAAGGTATGCTCTCCGATATATTTTACACTATTCGGTATCGTTATTTTCTCCAAAGCAGTATACTCAAACACACCGTCAAACTTAGGCATACCACCTAATACCGCCGGACAGCCGGACGTATCCGTTGTTCCGATACGCTTCAAAGTACTTGGCAAAACAGCTTCTTTTAACCCTTTGCAGTTTAAAAACACACCGTTTCCCAGAATTTCTATCCCTTCCGAAATGATGATTTTCTCGATTCCGACGCATCCTTTGAAAGCATGATTCCCAACCGCAATCACTTTTTTCCCTTCAATGACATTGGGAATGACTACAACACTCTCATCAAAATCCACAAATCGGAGAATTTTAATCCCCCACGACATTGCTTCATACTCGTATAAACTATCGCTTTCAACGGCAACCCATTCTTTCGCCGCCTTGTCTTTTACCGCTGTCTCTTCCGGCAAATCACCGTTACCTGCGGATGTTCTACCCTCATCCGGCGAAAGACCCATCGCCTGCGCCCATGTACTCACAGCATTTTCCGCATTTCTTGTTCTTATGCCGTATCCCTGCTCAACAGACCTGACAAACCGATGCAGCACAATTTGGTCAATCTGCGTAAGCCCTCTCATCTCATTTACAATGCCGTCGTCAAATACCATCAACAGTGTATTTCTTTTAAGCCTGTCCTGTGGAAAAAAATCTGAAAAAAGGGCTTGCAGTTTCTTTCTATCCGAAAGAGAATCCGGATAATCCTGTATGATTTTTTTAACAACTTCATAGTCTTCCATACTACTCTTCCATTCTTACCCAATCTGCAAATTGAATGTGCCTCAATGAAACTCTCCTATCAACTGTCCAAAATCAATCTTCGTATCCTTGGCAATCGCCGCCGAACGCCCTTCCACTACAGGAATCTGTGTTCCGTCCGCTTTGATATAAGTCCAGTTTTCTTTTGTCAGATTTTTAATCCCCCAAAGATTCGGGTTGTTTGGATTTTGTACTACTTCCCCCACTACGGTTTCCATATCATGTCCACCGTCTATGTGATGCTTATAAATCTTCGTATCCGCCATAAGCAGTATCGTACTTCTGCCACTCACAAGTTTAGCCGGAACAGACACCGCCTTCTGGCATCCCCAGCATGTATGCACAACACCGTTTGTTTCTTTGTTCACATCATAGAATACTTCCGAGCCACAATTGTTGCAAATCATAATCCCTGACATAAGGTTTGCAAATGTTTCCAACCATTTGCTTTCCGTAATTCTCCGATTAGGCTGTTGCAGGCCTACCGTAAATGACGCAGTAAACAGTTCCTTTAACTGCTGCGGGTACAAATCCCAGAAAATAAGCGCATTGTCCTGATAACCGGCAAGCGGACGATTATCTTTATGATCCGGATCAAAAATGAACAAAGGATCTGTTCCGTACAACTGATTCATCGCATGGATGTCCATACACTTAATCTGTGCTTCCCGCCTGCCTTCCAGCGGATGATTCAACATAAACATATAAAACAGCAGTACTGCCAGCGAAAATAGGTCTGTGTTCCTCGAAGGTTTTGCTTTGCCTACAACAATCTCAGGCGCCATAAACCGGGGCGTTCCGTATATACCGGTTTTCGCTCCGTTATAGGAAACATTATCATTGTCACATATGAGCACGTCCCCCGTATCCGGGTCAAAAAAGACATTGCCGAAGGAAATGTCCCGATAACTATATCCTTTTCCATGCAGCGCATTGTACCCTTTTGTCAAATTATAAGCCGCCCTGCATAAGCAGTAAAAAGACGGCTCCGCCTTTCTTTTCATCATATCTACAATACTTTTATAATTCTTGGGACGAAGCGGCATAACATAACCGAAAGATTCGCCATATGATGTAAAAATCATATCCTGCGGCCACAAAAAGGAAGGATCCGGCGCGCCGCTCTGAATCAGATTGTCCAGTATTTCTTTCTGGTTTTGGGTTGCAGTACTTTTATAATACCATTTAAGTGCATATTTTTTGTGGTCGGCATTTACCGAATATACCTCACCCTGCCCGCCGGATCCTAACAGTTTCTCAACCGTATATCTGTTACCGCTTTCAGAGATAAGGACCGTTCCGCTCTTTAACTGTCCATCCATACTCATCATATTCCCTTCACATGCTGTTTCCGCTTATTCGAGTCTGCAAAGTAATTTGCGAAGCAAATTACTTTTTCTCACACTATTACTTTCTTAGGACACTTTGCTTTACATGCACCGCATCCGATACATTTCTCCTGATCGATTGTCGCATGGAAGTTCTCGATTGTAACCGCATCCACAGGACAATTTTTCTTACATAACTGACAAGCAATACAGCCTACATCGCATGCCTTAATAGTAGCCGGTCCTTTTTCCTTGGAGCTGCACGCCACCACATGCTTCGCATCATATGGAATCAGCGTAATCAGATTCTTAGGACATACAGCAATGCATTTACCACATGCCTTACAAGCTTCTTTATCTACCACTGCCACACCGTTAACTACATGAATGGCATCAAAAGGACAAACTTTCACACAGCTTCCGAATCCGAGACAGCCGTCGTTGCAAGATTTCGGACCGCCGTTAGGCACAAAAGACAACATACGACAGTCCTCAATACCTGTATAGTCGTAGTCCATTCTCGTGCGTTCCTTATCGCCCTGACATCTGACGAAAGCAACTTGTCTGGCACTGTCCTGTGCTTCCACTCCCATAATCTGAGCAATCTGATTACCGACTTTCTCCCCGCCTACCGGACAGGCATTCACAGGTGCCTCCCCTTTGGCAATCGCAGCCGCCAGACCGGAACAGCCCGCATAACCGCAGCCGCCACAGTTATTACCGGGCAGAACACCCAGTACAGCCTCTTCTTTCTCATCTACTTCTACTTTAAACTTGATACCGGCAATGCCGAGGAACAATCCAACAAACAGACCGACCGCTCCTACGACCATCGTTGCCATCAATATCCCGGTTATATTCATATCCCTACCTCACTTTATATGTCATTACTCCATTTCTCCGAATTTGCAGAGCAAATCCCGCAATTGAAGGAAACTCATAATTGAACAAAGCTCATAATTGAGCGAAGCTCATAATTGAGCGAAGCTCAATTTATTATAGTAATCCGGAGAAACCACAGAATGCAATTGCCATTAACCCTGCCGTGACAAGAACAATCGGCATACCCCTAAAGGATTCCGGTACATCATTATATGTCATTTTCTCTCTGATTCCTGCCAGAATCACAATCGAAATGGTAAATCCTACCGCAGTCGCAAACCCGTTCACGATTCCGGTTCCGATGCCATAACTCTTCTGTACATTAGTAAGCGCCACACCAAGCACTGCACAGTTCGTTGTAATTAGCGGAAGGTATACACCCAACGACTGATACAGGGACGGAATAAATTTCTTTAAAAACATCTCCACAAACTGTACCAATGCCGCTATGACAAGAATAAATACAATCGTCTGTAAATAAGTAATGTTTAAGGGCACTAGAATATATTTGTAAATTGCCCCTGCCACTGCCGAAGCCAGCGTTATAACAAAAATAACTGCAACTCCCATACCCGTTGCCGTTTCAGTCTTCTTAGATACACCGAGGAACGGGCACAAACCCAGAAACTGGCTCAAAACTACGTTATTAACCAAAGAGGACGCAATCAAAATTACAAGTAATTCTTTAATCATTCTTCTCATCCTCCCTCATCACTTTTGTTTCTGTATTCTTTGTCACCACGGACTCTTTCTTCTCATTGCCGTCTGCTTTTTCATCATAAAGCCTGTGCGCACAGCCACTGTCGGAGCAGTTCATACAATCCGAATTGCAGCCGGATTGAATTTTTGACATGTCCTTCCCTTTCTTCTCACCGGCAATTTTTACCTTATTCTGAATCGCAGTCAATAAAGCCAGTACGAAGAATGCACCCGGTGCCATGATAAAAATACTCACCGGGACAAAGCTGTCGGGCATCACATGGATTCCAAACACTTCCCCTGCCCCTAACAGCTCTCTCACTGCACCGATGCATGTAAGCGCTGCCGAGAATCCAAGTCCCATACCGATTCCGTCAAACAGAGACGGAATGACAGGATTCTTATAAGCATATGCTTCCGCACGCCCCAAAATGATACAGTTTACAACAATTAACGGAATATAGATTCCGAGCGCATCATACAAAAACGGGAGAAATCCCTGTAATAATAGCTCCACCACCGTCACAAAAGATGCAATGATGACAATGAAAGCCGGAATACGTACTTTATCCGGTATAATATTCCTAAGAAGAGAAATAAAAACATTGCTCAATGCGAGCACCACCATAGTTGTAAGCCCCATGCCTAACCCGTTAATCGCCGAAGTCGTAACCGCGAGCGTAGGACACATACCGAGCATCAGCACAAATGTGGGATTTTCCTTCACAATACCGTTGACAAGACGTTCTTTTGCACTATTCATTCTGACTACCTCCTCCCAATTTAGTCTGGAAATAGTATAGCCCTGCATTGACTCCATTGGTCACTGCATTCGTCGTAATTGTAGCACCGGAAATTGCGTCAATCTGACTCTCCGATGTGGCACCATTCTTGGTATACTCAAACTTCTCTACCTGTCTTCCGGCGAACTGCGGTTTCAGTACATCTTCCGCCTGCATACCAAGACCTGCTGTCTCCGAAATAGACAAAATCGAGATGCCGTTAACCGTACCGTCCATGCGTACTCCAAGAGAAAACTGTATATCTCCACCATATCCTTCCTTGGTCGTCACCGTAATCACATAACCTAGCACACTGCCGGAATCGTCCTTCGCTTCCATCACTTCATTAACGCTCTCTTGCGCGTATCCCGCTTCGCTCCATTCGGCGGCATCCACCGGATTTACTGCTATCATTCCGAAAGATGCGGCATCTTGAAAGACTTCCTGACATGCCTCCTGCTTCGCCAGCGCTTCCTGCTTAGCAATCGGATCCTTCGTAATTTGATATACAAAACCGAGAACCAGTCCGGCAACAATCGTAATTGCCAGCATGATTCCGGTATTCTTCATCATTTCTTTCATGCTTTTTCTCCTCCTTTACCAAATGCTTTCGGAAGAGTAATCTTCTCAATAAGCGGCACCAGTAAATTGCCGATAATAATCGCGTAGGACACCCCTTCTGAAGAAGGTCCGAACAGTCGGAATATTCCCGTCAAAATACCGAGCAGAATACCAAAAAGATATTGTCCGTTCTTCGTAATCGGTCTGGTTACATAGTCCGTCGCCATAAAGAACGCGCCAAGCATCAGACCGCCTCCAGCCAAATGCGCGGAAATATACGCCGCATCCAAGCCATGTCCGCCGAATATACTAATAAAAATTACGAAACTCACTATGTAACTTCCCGGAATTCGAAGATCAATCACACCCATTAAAATCAGGAAGCATGCACCGATTACAATAGCAATCATGGATGTCTCGCCGATTGTACCCGCCGTTCTTCCGATTACCATATTTAAAATGTTAACATCCACGCCGTTCTTTAAATCAGCAAGCGGAGTTGCGCCCGTGTATGCATCGCAATCGAAATTCGTCATAATAGACGTAAATGAAATCAACAGAAAACATCTTGCGCCGAGTGCCGGATTCATAAAATTCTGTCCAAGTCCTCCGAACAACATCTTCACAACCAAAATCGCAAACACACCACCTACCACGCCAATCCACCATGGTACAGATACCGGCAGATTCAGCGCCAGCAGCAAACCGGTCACCACCGCCGAATAATCTCCTATCGTAACTTTTCTTTTACATATTTTCTCGAAGATAAACTCTGTAATCACCGTTGTTGCCACGGTAATTACAATCGTAATCAACGCTTTTAATCCAAAATTGTAAATACCGAATCCCGCCGCCGGAAGAAGGGCGATCACTACCGCAAGCATGATATTGCTTGTGGTTGTTTTAGATCTGACATGGGGATTGGACGATACTTTCATTAAATCACTCATATCCTTGTTTGTGCTCCTTTCTTCCTACTTTTTCTTCTTAGCAAGCTGTATCTTGCGCATAGACTTAATCGACTGCGTCAATGGACGTTTTGCAGGACATACAAAGCTGCAGCAGCCACATTCAACACATTCCAGACCGTCAAGCGCAAGAAATTCTTCTTCTGCATAATTCTGTGCGTAGACAGCCAGTTTGTTTGGCACCAGACGACTCGGACATGCCTCGACACATCTTCCGCATTTGATACATGCACTCGGCTCCATTCGCGATACATCATCTTCCGTCAGACAAAGAAGCGCCGATGCCGTCTTAGTTGTCGGAACATCAAGATCAAAGATACCGAATCCCATCATCGGACCGCCAGAGACAATCTTTACTGGCTCCTTCTTAAAACCGCCCGCCTCTTCAATCAGTTCATGGTAATTAGTGCCAATCCGCACAATAAAATTACGAGGATCCGCCACCGCATCTCCTGTTACAGTCACAATACGGTTCATGAGCGGTCTTCCTTCATATATGGCATGATAAATTGCTACAATAGTATCTACATTGTTCACTACACAGCCAGCATCCGCCGGAAGCATCGATGAATTGATTGCTCTTCCGGTAGTCGCATATATGATCTGTCTCTCTGCACCTTGAGGATATTTCGTTTTTAATGCTTTGACGCTGATTCGCGGCTCGTCTTTTGTCAAATTTTTCAATAACTCTATGCAGTCTGGTTTATTATCCTCCACTGCCAATATGCCTCTTGCATTCTCGAAAAGCTTAAGAGAAACTTTTAATCCTTTAATCAGTTTCTCCGGCTCTTCCAACATTCTTCTGTAGTCAGATGTAAGATATGGCTCACACTCTGCACAATTCGCAATTACATAGTCAATCTTATCCGGTTCTTTAGGAGAGAGCTTAATATAAGTTGGAAAACCCGCTCCACCCATACCGACAATGCCTGCTTCTTTAATCCGTTCTATAATCTCCTCTCTGCCCATCTTCTCCAACGGCTTTACTTGCGGATATTCCACTTCCTCGTATAATCCGTCATTCTCGATGATAATACTCATCACGTTATCCCCGGTGACTACCCGCCTCGGTTCAATAGATTTGACAGTACCCGATACTGTCGCATAAATCGGCGCAGACACAAATCCTCCCGCTTCGGCAATCTTCTGTCCGGTCAGCACATGATCGCCCTTTTGCACAATCGGCTTCGCCGGCGCTCCGATATGCTGCGATAGCGGATATACCAAATCACCTTTTGGCAGAACTGCTTTGATAGGCTTATCCTTAGACAATTCTTTACCGTCATAAGGATGAATGCCACCTTGAAATGTTCGCTTTGCCATTTTTTGCCCCTCTTTCTATATAGTATCATTCGATTCCCATGTATCGCCGCCGGACAGCTTTATGCCTCGCCACGCCGTCCGACACAATAACTGAGAACAATTTTCATCTGTAAAAGCTTACTCTATAAATATACTATTATTCGACGAAAAAAACTACTGTTATTTCAAAAAATATGTTAGTATATACCTAAGTTATTTGTTGTAGGAGAACATTATGCGGACGATTAACCAAACACTAGAAAATTTTACGGTACAATATCCTTTAGAGAGAATTGCTCCCCTTGATAAACTGCTGTTTATCGACATAGAAACCACCGGATTTACAGCGAAAAGTTCTTCTCTGTATCTGATTGGAGCAGCATACTATTATTCCGGCCGTTGGCATATCAAACAATGGCTCGCCACAAATTATGAAGATGAGAAAGCACTTTTGGATGATTTCTTTCCTTTTGCTGCCGATTTTACCCACCTGATTCATTTTAACGGTAATAATTTCGACCTTCCTTATCTGCTGCAAAAGTGCGAAATGTACAAGTTACCCTACCACTTTGATGATTTTGAGGGTATTGATATCTACAAACGGATATTCCCTTACAAATTTTTTCTGCACACGCCTAACTGTAAACAAAAAACTTTGGAGGAACTCCTCGGTATCGACAGGGAAGATATCTATAACGGTGGAGAATTAATCGGCATATATCATGAATATGTGAAAAACCCTACAGAAGAGGCCTGCCGTTTTCTTCTTCTTCACAATAGTGATGATATGAAAGGAATGCTGCAAATATTGCCGCTCCTTGCCTTCTATGACCTTTTTAACGGTCCTCTCAAAGCTAAAAAGGTACAGTCTAACCGCTATGTCGATTACCACGGACATGACAAGCAGGAACTTTTGATGAAATTAGAGCTTCCAACGCCCCTTCCGCTTCCCATTGCAAACCTTTCAAACGGATGTTATTTCAGCGGAGAATCGAACGAAGGGATTCTTAAGGTTCCTGTTTATGAAGAAGAAATGAAATATTTTTATTCCAATTATAAAGATTACTATTATCTTCCGGAAGAAGATGTGGCTCTCCATAAATCAGTTGCCTCATTCGTGGACAAGACTCACCGTGTTCAGGCTGCTGCATCCACATGCTACACACGTAAATACTCTACTTATCTTCCTCAATGGGATATTTTCATGGAGCCCTTCTTTAAGAGAGACTATAAGAGTAAAGATTTATTCTTTGAATTGACTGACGAAATCAAGAAAAACCGTGAACTGTTCTCACGATATGCACAGTACCTGCTTGGCAAAATGGCTAAAACATACTGACAAGAACAAGATAACAAAGGACGTTTCCGAGGAAACGTCCTTTGTTATCTCTCATTATATCTACACAATTCTTATTACTACATCGGTCTCTGATAGAAGAAAGAATTCTTTCTTTCAAATCCCACTTCTTTGTGATTAATAATCTGTTCTGTACTTCCGATGAACAAGTAACCGCCCGGTTTTAAGCTCTTCTGGAACTTACGGAAAACTTCATCTTTAGCTTCCTCTGTAAAATAGATGAGCACATTACGACAAACAATCAAATGATAATCCGTCGGATATGTATCCTTTAACAAATTGTGTTCTTTGAATTCTACTCTCGCCTTCACTTCATCGGAAATCTGATAAGACGGTCCGATTTTCGTAAAGAATTTCTTCTTTAAATCATCCGGAACACCTGCTACACTCTTCTCCGAATACAACCCGGCTTTCGCTTTTGCAATTACCTGTTTATCCAAATCTGTCGCGTAAATCTTAATCTGGTTCATAGACAAATGTCTAGAAAGCGCCATGACAAGCGAATAAGGTTCATCGCCTGTAGAACATGCTGCACTCCAAATTTTGAGGTTGTTACCGTAACGCTTAATCAAATCCGGGAAAATTTCCTGATCCAGCAATCTCCACTGATCGGTATTACGATAAAACTCAGAAACATTGATTGTCAGATAATTTACAAACTCCTCAAACATGTTACGATCTGATTTTAAAGCCGCCACATATTTGTCATATCCAACAACCTTATTTTTTGCAATCAGCGTATCAATTCGACGTTTCATCTGCTTCTCTTTATAAGCATTCAAATCAATTTTCGTCAAATCATATATCGCTTTTTTGAAATACTCATAATCATATGCCATAATCTTCACCGCCTGTTAATTATCTTATTATTCTATATTATATTATGCTTCTGCTTCTTCAGCAGCTTCATTTGCTATCATTGCCTCGATATCTACGGAAGCAACATCCGCATCATCATCCGCTTTCTCCTCTTCCGGTTCCGGAGCAAACATAGCTTTTACGCTGAGACTGATTTTCTTATCTGCCTCATTGAAGTCAACAACCTTAGCCGTCACCTCCTCACCAGCTTTAAGTACATCAGCAGGTTTCTCAATATGTTCTTTAGAAATCTGTGATACATGAAGCAGTGCATCAATTCCGGCTTCCAATTCAATGAATGCGCCAAAGTCAGTCATGCGTGCAACCTTGCCTGTCACCACGTTGCCTATCGCATATTTGCTTGCAGCATCCTTCCAAGGATTCTCATTTTCAAATTTCAGACTAAGCGCAATTTTTGTGCCGGAAATCTCTTTAATCAAAACTTTCACTACATCGCCGACTTTGAATACCTTCTTGGGATTTTCCACTCTGCCCCATGACATTTCAGAAATATGAAGTAATCCGTCGCAGCCGCCCAAATCAATAAACGCACCAAAGTCAGTCACATTCTTGACTGTACCTTCAACAGTATCTCCCTCTTTAATCGTCTCAAATAATTTCTTCTGCAGCTCTGCTTTCTCAGCCATAATCAACTGCTTTCTGTCACCGATATAACGTCTTCTCTTAGGATTATACTCACTGATTACAAACTCAATCTCCTGTCCGGCATATTTGTTCAAATCTTTCTCATAAGTATCAGACACAAGACTCGCCGGAATAAAAATTCTAACTTCCTCTACGACAACACTCAAGCCGCCGTCAAGCACCTGTGTAACTTTCGCTTTCAATACCTCTCTGTTATTATATGCTTCCTCAATCCTCTTATTGCCTCTATCTGCAGCAAGACGCTTGTAGGTAAGGAGAACTTGTCCCTCGCCGTCATTTACTTTGAGTACCTTCACTTCCATGGTATCTCCGGGTTTGGCAATGGTTGTCAAATCTACATTAGGTTCATTTGTATATTCATTTCTGGTAAGAACACCATCTGATTTATATCCGATGTTGAGAATAATCTCTTCCGGTTTCACATCAATAACGGTACCTTCAACAACCTCTCCTGTGTGTATTGTCTTAAAAGACTCTTCTAACATTTGTTCAAAAGTTAATTCTGACATAATTTTGAACCTCCTCGATAATATTGTTTGGGGTAGACGCCCCTGCTGTAATACCCACCAGTCGGACAGATTTAGGTAAATCCAAATGCAAGTCATTCAATGTCTGTATAAAATACGTATTCGCACACTCCTGCATGCAGATCTCATATAGCTTCCGTGTATTAGAACTATGATTGCCACCTATTACTATCATAACATCGACCTTCGCGGCTATCTTCCTAGCCTCAGCCTGTCGCACTTCCGTAGCGTTACATATAGTATTCACAACATAAACATTGTAACCTTTTTTCATGAAAATTTCAACCATATCTTGAAATTTATTGTAGTTAAATGTCGTCTGAGAAACAATACAAATTTCTACGTCCTGTCCGCATACAAAATTATGCGCTTCTTCTAAGGACTCAATCACCGTTGTCGGTTCTGTTGACCATCCCATAATCCCTTCTACTTCCGGGTGTCCTGCATTACCGATAATCACGATTTTCTTACCGGCTCTGCTCTCCGTTTCCACAATATTATGAATACGTTTAACAAAGGGACATGTGGCATCCACACACTCTAATCCCTGTTTTTCTATTAGTTCGCAAATTCTTTTGGGCACGCCGTGGGAACGAATTACTACAGTTCCTTCCGTAATCGTTTGAAGCTGCTCTTCACTTTCAATAACCCGTACACCTTTCTGCTCCAAATCTTTCACAACTTCCTCGTTATGTATGATCGGACCATATGTATAAATCGGTTTACCCGTGTCAGCCTGCTTATATACCTGCTCTACCGCTCTTTTCACGCCGAAACAAAACCCGGCATGTTCAGCCAAAATCACTTCCATGCTAACAGATACCTTTCTTTTTATCTGGTATTTGATTCCGTTCAAGACACAATACCTGTCGTATTCTGTTACCGCACTAACGCGATAATCGCATCAGCCACCTCGTCAATTGTCTTATCAGAAGAATCTATCAGTACCGCATCCTCCGCCTGCTTAAGCGGTGATATCTCTCTTGTCATATCCTGTTTGTCACGTTCTATAATATCTTTTTCTATCGTATCTAACTCACACGAAATGCCCTTTTCCGATAATTCCTTATAGCGTCTCTTTGCGCGAACCCTGCTGTCTGCCGTCAGATAAACTTTGACCTGCGCATCGGGCAGCACGCATGTACCGATATCCCGCCCGTCCATAACCACATCTTTGGACGCTGCCAGCTTCTGCTGCAACTCCACCATCTTCTTACGGACATTGGGATTCGGGCTACTGGCAGAAGCCATATTCCCCACTTCCTCCGTCCGTATCAGTCCATTTACATTCTCGCCGTTCAGATATACAATCTGCTCTCCATTCTCATATCCGATTGTAATGTCTGCCTCTGCACACTTCACATTAATCTTCTCCGTCTCCGACGGCTCAACCTTTTCCCTGAGCAGATACAATGCCATCGCGCGATACATCGCGCCTGTATCCACATAGATATATCCCAGTTTCCTTGCAATTTTTTTTGCTATCGTACTCTTACCTGCACCTGCCGGTCCGTCAATGGCAATGTTATAACTCATATGTTTCCCTCATCTTTCTTTATATATTCGATATGCTGTTTCCTGCAAGGTGTCCCGTAGACCATGCAATCTGCAGATTGAATCCTCCTGTAACTGCATCTAAGTCTAACAACTCTCCTGCAAAATAAAGTCCTTTTACCAGTTTAGACTCCATTGTTGACGGGTTCACTTCCTTTACTTTGACGCCGCCTTGCGTAATAATCGCTTCGTCATAGTCTCTTAACCCTGCCACCTGCATTGTAAGTCCTTTGGTAATCTCAATTAACCTGCTGCGCTCCATTTTTGTAATCTCGTGAATCTTTTTCTCACCGTCAACTCCTGACAGGTCAATCATCACCGGAGTCAGCTTAGCCGGGTATAACGCGCCTATTACATTTTTAAACTGTTTGTTAAGATTTTGTTCAAAATCTCTCAGAATCCGCTTGTCCAACTGCTCTGTGGTGAGCGCTGGCTTTAAATCAACCGTAACCGTAACCTGCTGTTTATCCTTACATTTTGCATAAAAACTGCTGGCTGACAACACTAGCGGTCCACTGACTCCGAAATGCGTGAAAAGCATTTCGCCAAACCCCTGCCATATTTTTTTGGTACCACAGGACATCGTCAGCTTAACATTTCTAAGGGAGAGCCCCTGCAAAGCACGGCACCAAGTCTCTTTAATCTCCATCGGTACCAATGCCGGCATACATTCTTTCACCGTATGTCCCAACATCTCAGCCATGCGGTATCCGTCCCCTGTGGCTCCTGTCGTCGGATAAGACAATCCGCCTGTCGCAAGTATGACCGCATCTGCCGCAATTCTTTCCCCACTCGTACATAAGACACCCGTCACTCTTCCATCCTTCGCCGTCACTTCCTTGACCGCAGTTTTAAGCCGCACAGCAACCCCTTCTCTTTTCAGAAGACGTTCCAATGCCGCTATAATATCCGAGGAGTGATCGGACACCGGGAAAACACGTTCTCCCCGCTCCACCTTCAAAGGACATCCCGCCCTACTCAAAAACTCCATCATCTGCATATTGTTAAAATCATAAAATGCACTGTATAAGAATTTCGGATTACTCACAATATTCTCAAAAAGCTTGTCCTGCTCACAGGCATTGGTCACATTGCACCGTCCTTTACCTGTAATATACAATTTTTTCCCCAGCTTTTCATTCTGTTCCAACAAAACTACTCTGTGCCCGCATTCCGCGGCGGCGTACGCTGCCATCATTCCGGCTGCGCCGCCGCCTATCACAATCACACTACTCATCTGCTATCCGTTCTGAAAGCTCATAAAGCTTTCCTCTCTATCACAATATCCGTTATGCAATCAGTCTTCCTTCTTGCGTAGCGAATAATTCAGCATCGGTTCCTCATCTATAAAATTAATTTCATCATTCAGATAAACTTGGTAATTATTCCAAGCTTCTTCCAAATCCTTCAGATTTTTCTTGACATCTTCCGGACGTTTTAAGCACATCGCTACCACAAGCGCATTAATCACACTAAGAGGTGCCACCAGTGAATCGACGATTGATACCATGTCGCTTCTGGCCAGCAGATTACAGGACGAATAGAGATTCATCGGAGAATGTACTGAATCCGTGATTGTAATTACTTTGGCATTTCTGTCATTTGCAAACTCCATCGCCTTTAATGTACGCATGGAATATCTCGGGAAACTAATACCAATCATCGCATCCTGCTCATCGATACGTATCATTTGTTCAAACGTCTCAGACACACTTGTTGTCTTTAAAAGTATCACATTCCCACGAATCATATTCAGATAAAAATGTAAAAAATCAGCTAACGGCTCACAGCTCCTGACGCCCATCACATAGACACTTTTTGCTTCCAAAATAATGTCCACCGCCGTCTCAAAAGCAACCGGATCAAGACTCTGTATCGTATCCTGTATCTTCTCTATGTCTGCCTCCAGTACCGAAGTCAATATTTCCGACTGTGTACTTTTTCCGTATTTAGCGCCAATCTTCTGTACGGAATTAATCTTATTCTGCACCCAGTCCTCTAAGTCACGCTGAAATTCGGGATATCCATTATAACCGATGAACATCGCATAACGAACAACGGTAGACTCACTAACTCCTACCGTTTCCCCTAATTTAGCGGCAGTCATAAATACCGCCTGATCATAATGGTCATAGATAAACGCAGAAATAGCTTTCTGTCCTTTACTCATCTTACTGTAATGTTCATTGATTCTTGTAATAATATCATACCGATTCTGTATAACCATGTTCTACCGCAACTATACCCTTCCTGTTCTCTATTACACTGTTATATCTATACATTCAAAAAAGCTTTGTATGATTCTTCTAACAGTTTCACCGTATCATCTTCCTGCAAATCATAATCACCCGTAAGAGACATACATGCTGACCCATGAATGAAAATCCACATTCTCATAAACATGCCGCTTGGGTCTTTACAGCCATAGAGTTTCGCATTATTAATTTCTTTGACAACTGAACCCTTGTTACCATTCAGCAAATCATACAAACTCTTCCCGTGACGATTCTCAGCCATAAACAAAAGCTTGAACAACTGCTGCTCATCCTGTGCAAAGCGGATATATGCAAGCCCCATATTTACAAAAGGCGTATCGCTTGTCTTTGGAAAACTATCATAGTAGTTATGAAAAAACTCTATTGCTTTGCCGTACAAATCCTCTCCCAATTCTTCCATGTTTTTATATACGCGGAAAATCGGCTGAGTAGAGCATCCCGCCTTTGCTGCCAGCGTTCTGGCGCTCACCTGTGAAAAGCCACTCTGTCTGGTCATCTGAAATGCTGCATTTAAGATTTCATCCTTTGTAATTGTCTCTTTTCTAGCCATAAGATATAACCTCTCTTGTGTAGTAATCTATCATCTTTTGGTAACATATGTTATTATAATATATTATGTAACCCACGTCAATCTTTTTCTTTTGTTTTCAAAAGCAGTTGTTGTTTATACAGAAAAAGGGACGGATTTATCAATCCATCCCTTAAATTCTAATTATGTCGTAAATTCATATTAAACCGGATATGCCGCGTTCTTTGTGTCAGCAACGTTCATATCAACTTTTTCCTGCTGCGCCTGACGATACTTGAAGAAATCGGTAGCAACCTGCGGGAATAACGCGTAAGATAATACGTCTTCATCCTGCTGCTTCCACTCTTTCATCTCGCTCTCAAGTTTATCCATCTCGTTCTCTATAAGGTCCGCCGGACGGCAGGTAATTCTCTTCTCACCCGGAATAACCTTGTCGATGATTTCCTGATTCATAGGCTTAACAGTCTGACCGTACTCACCACGCAGTACTGCCTTCGTCTCCTTGGTTGCCATCTTATATCTCTCACCCATCAGAACGTTAAATACGGCCTGTGTACCGACAATCTGTGATGACGGCGTAACAAGCGGCGGCTCACCGAGGTCTTTTCTAACCTGAGGAATCTCTCTGAGCACATCATAATACTTATCTTCCGCATTCTGTTCTTTCAACTGGCTTACCATGTTGGACAACATACCACCCGGTACCTGATATAACAGAGTCTTGATATCAACGCCCATCACCTTCGGATTAAGCAGACCGCTTGCAAGACACTCATCTCTGTAAGGTCTGAAGTAATCAGCAATCTCTGCCAGAATCGTCTGGTCATAACCTGTATCGTAAGGTGTACCTTTGAAGGTTTCAACCATAACCTCTGTTGCCGGCTGGGAAGTACCCATAGCAAACGGAGAAATCGCACAGTCAATTACATCTACTCCTGCCTCTACAGCTTTCAAATATGTCATACTTGCCACACCGGAAGTATAATGTGTATGCAGCTGAATCGGAAGTTTCGTTACAGACTTCATTGCGGAAATCAACTCGGAAGCCTTATAAGGAACCAGAAGACCCGCCATATCCTTGATACAGATAGAATCGGCGCCCATCTCCTCAATCTTCTTAGCCATATCTGTCCAATATTCCATTGTATATGCATCGCCTAATGTATAGGAGAGCGCTACCTGCGCATGTCCTCTGCCTTCCTGCTTCTTAACTTTATTGGTCGCGTTAACCGCTTCCTGTAAGTTTCTAAGATCATTCAGACAGTCAAAGATACGAATAATATCAATACCGTTAGCAATAGACTTCTCCACGAAGCTGTCTACAACGTCATCTGCATATGGTCTATATCCTAAGATATTCTGACCTCTGAAAAGCATCTGCAGTTTCGTGTTCTTAAAGCCGTCTCTCAATTTCCTGAGTCTGTCCCACGGATCTTCTTTTAAGAAACGTAAGGAAGCATCAAATGTAGCGCCACCCCAGCACTCTACAGCGTGGTAGCCGACTTTATCCATTTTCTCCACGATGGGAAGCATCATCTCTGTAGGCATTCTAGTTGCAATCAGAGACTGATGTGCATCACGGAGAACAGTTTCCATAATCTTAACCGGTTTTTGTTCTGCCATTTTAATAACCATTCCTTTCTGCTTTCATCTACTATAGGAAATTCTTCTGAATCCCCTTGCAAATCAGCGAGCCTGCCCGCCTAATTAAAATACTCCGAATACTGCCATGAATGTACCAGCTGCAACTGCAGTACCGATAACACCTGCCACATTAGGTCCCATGGCATGCATCAACAGGAAATTGGTCGGATCTGCCTCTGCACCAACCTTCTGGGACACTCTCGCTGCCATAGGCACTGCTGATACACCGGCAGAACCAATCAGCGGATTTACTTTACCCTTCGTTACAACGCACATCAATTTACCAAACAATACACCTGCCGCCGTACCGAATGCAAATGCAACCAAACCTAAAACAACAATCTTGATGGTATCCAAGTTAAGGAATGCCTCCGCACTTGTAGTCGCACCTACGGAAGTACCAAGGATAATAACTACAATATACATCAGCGCATTGGAAGCTGTGTCTGTCAACTGTCTTACCACGCCTGACTCTCTGAACAGGTTACCTAACATCAGCATACCTACAAGGGGTGCTGTGGTAGGAAGAATCAATGAAACGACTACCGTTACCACAATAGGGAAAAGAATCTTCTCCAGTTTGCTGACAGGACGAAGCTGTCCCATCTTAATCTTTCGCTCTTTCTCAGTCGTAAAGAGTTTCATGATCGGCGGCTGGATAATCGGAACGAGCGCCATATATGAATATGCTGCCACCGCAATCGGTCCCATCAAAGTTGTCTGTCCCAGCTTACCTGCAAGGAAGATGGAGGTAGGACCGTCAGCGCCACCGATAATGGAAATCGCTGCCGCCGCTTTATCATTAAATCCTAAGAAAATAGCTCCGAAATACGCTGCAAAAATACCGAACTGCGCCGCCGCACCGAGAAGAAAACTCTTCGGATTGGCAATGAGCGGACCAAAATCTGTCATGGCACCGACACCCATAAAGATCAGTGACGGCAGAATCGCCCATTCATCCAGTTTGTAGAAATAGTACAGCAGACCACCACCGGCGCCGCCTTCTCCGTATGGCGCCATAATATCCGGATAGATATTAACAAGCAGCATACCGAATGCAATCGGAACCAGCAAAAGCGGTTCAAAGCCTTTGGCAATGGCCAGATATAGAAATACAAGTGCTACAACAATCATGACATAATTGCCGACTTCCAGATTAAAGAAAGCGGTCTGATGTATCAGATTGTTAAGCGTCTCAACTATATACATTTTATTAACCTCCTGTAGTTTTAATTTCAGATGCATCAAAATGCAGCTTCATCGCATCTTGTGTGCATCCTGCCGGCATGAGCGGCAAAGCCGCAAATGCTGCTCTTTAGTTCAACGTTGCGAGTAATGCGCCTGCTTCTACAGCATCGCCTACAGCTACATCAATACTTGCTACCGTACCGTCTTCGGGAGCAACTACAGGAATTTCCATCTTCATGGCTTCAACGATTACGACAGCATCACCTTTCTTCACTGCCTGACCTACGTTTGCCTCAATCTTAAATACTTTACCTGCCGCGCCTGCTTCAATCTTGATGCTGCCTGCACCGCCAGCTTTAGGAGCTGCTGCAGGTGCCGGAGCTGCTTTCGGAGCAGCCTTCGGTGCTGCCGGAGCTGCTGCAACGGGTGCGCCGCTTGTTGCTCCTTCTTCCACTACTACATCATATACGCTTCCGTTTACGGTAATTGTATAATTTTTCATTTTAATATCCTCCTATGACTATTAGGCATTCTGCCATTTACTCTTATTAGATTTTCTGATAGACCGAACAACGAATCCGTCTGTGGAACCGGAACCCTCATATGCCGCAATTGCCGCTGCAATTACCGCTACAAGCTCCGTATCATCCGAAAGTTCCTCTTTCTCTGCAATCTGTGTCACGACGGGAGCGGGCTTCACATCATTGCTCTCTACTTTTGCTGCCGCCTTCTTTTTCTTCTTCTCTTCAATTTTGGAAATCAGACTAAAGCATGAAATAATCAGGCTGATCAAAATCAGCACAACGAATACGGTTCCCATACCGATCAGCGTATTCATCGCCGCTTTTAACATGATTTCGCCCAAAGAATATTGCACGTTTGTAGTAATACTCTGATAACTACCTGTACCACTATAGTCAAAAACAATCTCTACAGTCGCATTATGGTCTCTACCAAGAACATTTACATTAATGGTCGCAACCATCTCTTCTTCGTTGAGCTCAACCGTACCGCCATCGGTTCCCTCCAGTTTGCCTATATCATTTTCCAAGGCATCCTTCCATCCGGTAAATCCCGCATAAACCGCAGGATTACCCGCGTACTGCTCCATAGTCCCATTCGCCACAATCGTGTCCATATCAGTAACTGTTCCTTCACCCATTTGAAGCAGGCTCTGTTCCAGAGGTGACAATGTCTTAGTCTCCTCCTGACCACATGCGCATAAGCCGATCATACAGGTAATCATACCTAATATTGCGAATAATTTTTTCATATTAAGCATCATCCTTTCTAAACTGTACCGTGTTTTCTATCCGGACGGCCTTCGCTCTTAGTAGCCAGCATCTCAAATGCCCCGATCACATACTTTCTCGTATCGACAGGTTCAACAATCTGGTCTACGTATCCTCTCTTCGCTGCACTCGTTACATTATTTTGGAGTGCTGCATACTCTTTTGCACACGCGTCAATAGCATCGGAACCTTGCCCGTCACAAATAATTTTGGCTGCAAGATTTGCATCCATCATACCAATCTCAGCATCAGGCCATGCAATTGTAATATCCGCGCCAATTGCCTTAGAGTTCATTGCCACATAAGCACTGCCGTATGCTTTACCGATAATAACATTCACCTTCGGAACTGTCGCATTAGCAAAAGCATATGTAAGTTTCCCTACAGCTTTCGCAATTCTCTGCTCAGAGCACTTGGACGCCGCAAATCCCTTTACATTCGTCAAGGAAAGTACCGGAATATCAAAAGCATCGCAGAAATTAATAAACTCTGCCGCTTTCTCCGCCCCTCTTACAGACAGTGCCGCATCAAATTTATCAGTCACTTCACCGTCCGCATTATATACTTCCGTACGGTTGGCAACTGCACCAATGGTCGCACCGTTTAATCTGATAAATCCTGCAACCATGTCTTTTGCATAGTTTTGTTTTACTTCCACAAATACACCGTCATCCGCAATCTGAGAAAGTGCAATAGACGTATCACCGACACAATTCGCAATCTGCGCACATGCTCTGTTCAAGTCATCCGTACAATCGCTGACTGCAATCTCTGCATTATTAGCAGGCAGCATAGAAACAAGCTGTCTGATTTGTGCCATAATAGATGCCTCATCGCCTACTGCGTCCACAATTCCGGTCTCTTCACTCTGATATGCCGCAGCGGATGTGTCACATTTGGAAATTTCATTTCCTTCCAATGCATTGGGAGAATTTACAAATAATTTTGCCTTCTTCTCCTCCATAAACGCAAAGTCAGTCATCGCAGAAATCAGCGCAAGTCCGCCGCCGCAGCTGCCGAATACAGCCGTAATCTGAGGAATCACACCGGATGCAAGTGTCTGCTTCATATAAATCTCACCGAAACCGTTCAGCGCATCGGTTGCCTCCTGAAGTCTAAGTCCGGCAGAATCAATCAATCCGATCACAGGTGCCCCTGTTTTCAACGCCAGATCATAGAGGTTCGCAATTTTCTTAGCATGCATCTCGCCGACTGTTCCATTTAAAACAGCTGCATCTTGGCTATACACATACACAAGATTACCGTCAATCACTCCATAGCCGGTAACAACACCGTCCGACGGAGTTTCTGCCTGTTTCAGATTGAAATCTGTAGCTCTCGCCGTTACGAGTGCACCGATCTCAACGAAACTGTTTTCATCGAGCAAAGCATTGATTCTTTGACTCGCTTGAGAAGTAGTACTCATTTTTCAGCCCTCCATTTATCATAATTATAAATAATTAAAACATTATTATCGCGCGCATAACGCACGAAGGTAGTATAACATAGATTCATCAACTAGACTAGCTATATTTCCAATTTTTTTAATTTATTCTGCCAAAAAAATGCTAAGAAAACATCTGCTACAGCGTAAAGCGCCGCATCGCATCGTCAAGTTTCTCCGCCTGACTCTTAAGAGCTTCCGCATCGTCATTGAGTTCACTTAAAAATCCTACCTGCTCTGCAATGCTTGCCGTAACCTCCACGGTCGCTGCGCTGGCATTGTCCGTAGTAGAAGAAACTCCCTGTATCGTATCGAGCACTTTATCCTTATCTTCCACAAGACCCCCCATCTGTTCAACAATCTGCTCAAGCTTCTCCACAAGATTTTGCACATAATCATGTATCTCATGGAAGACGGTAACCGTCTCATCAAGCGCATCCATCTGCGACTTCACATTCTCTTCTGTCCGTACGGCAGATTCCGTGGCGGTCCTTGTCGTTGCCTCAATAGACTCTATAATCTTCTTAATTTCATTGCCTGCCGTCATGGACTGCTCCGCCAGTTTACCTATGGACTCCGCAACTACAGCGAACCCTCTCCCACTTTCTCCTGCTCTTGCCGCTTCGATGCCTGCATTGAGTGACAAAAGATTTGTTCGTTCCGCGATACTGTTAATCGTGTCTATAATCGTCTTAATATTACCACTTTGTGAACCGACATCCGCAACGTTATCCACAAGTATCTGTGTGATGTCCGTTGTTGCATGGGCTGTCGTTTTAAGCATATCCACCATAGCAGTTCCCTTCTCAACTCTCGCTATGGTACTATCCGCCATTGTTCCCATTATCCCAGCCGTTTCGGATATATGATTAATCTTCTCACCAAATTCTGCCATCATCCGATACCCGGTATCCGCATCTTGTGCCTGCTTTATTACTTCGGTCTCCACATCGCTCACTGCCGTATTAACTTCTCTCATGGATGACAGAATCCTGTCCGTCGTCTCAGAAACCTGCCCCGCCGACCTTCCTACATCGCCGCTGAACTTCTGCACCTCCGCAATCAGTTCCCTCATGGAACTAATCATCTTGGCAATACTGTTGGAAACATGTCCGAACTCATCCTGACGGTTCGTTGCCAGAGACACCGTAAAATCTCCTTCCGATGCCACTTTCATAGAACGGGATATCTTATCCAGCGTACGCCTGATGCTGTTTGACAGAATCATACCGGTCAGGATTGCTACGAGTGATGCCATAATCACAAACAGAATCGTTTCATTTCTGAGGTCTTTCATTTCCTCAATAATGCTTGATTCCGGAATCAATGCGCATATCTTCATACCCGTCTCACCAACCGGTGCATAAAGATAGAGATACTGTTTCTTATTAAATGTGACATAGTCAGACATATATACATCTTCTTCCAAGGAAGCCTGATAGAAAGCCTGTCCTTTATAAATTGTACCGTAAGAAGGTTCTCCGTATTTCATATGGATTTCCCTTCCGTCAGCTGTTATAAGCGAAACATAACTGCCCTTTCCGAAATCCACTCTGCCGAGCGCCTCCTGTACAATACTCCTCTTAATATCAATAATCAGAAATCCTTTACCGGTAGACAATCTTCTCATGAAGCTGATTCCATATTCGTTCGTGTCGGTTCCCGTTGCCGTATCAATAAAAAGATGTTCTCCAATCCACATTCCTTTGAATGTAGGATCTTCAAACGGCTGCCCCTCCTGTTTCTGGAAATCATCATAGGCGTTTTCATCAAAAGCAAGTCTTCTGACAGACTCTTTGGTCGTTGAAGACACCGACCTGCCTGCCGCCGCAAAGGCGTGTACATTTGCAACATACTTCGTCGAAGACGTCATTTTAAGTACCGTTGTCTTCATTGCATTATACGATGTAGACTCTTTATTCTGGTTACTGCTCATTGCGTTTAATCCATAATAATCTTTCACCGCATCAGTGACAAGCATATCAGTGGCGTTCGTTTCAACATTCGATGTCAGCAGATTAAAATATTCCGCCACAGACATCACCGTACTTCCAGCCGACTCCTCATACTTACTCACAGCATTTTTGGAAGCTGTATGATAGCAAACAATACCGAGCATCACCATCATGATGATCGGTATCAGAAATGCAAACATCAATTTGTAGATAATTTTGATGTCCCCTATACTTTTTCTTTTGTGTCCCTTACTTCTACTCATTCGTATACCTCCCCAATTTGTAACTTATACGTTTTAGTATACCAAATTATAAGGAAAACGTCTACCAAGCTTTATGTCTTTATCAATATTTTTCACAATAGCATCTTTTACCTGAAATCTACTGTTACGGCAAGAATATTTTGAGCAGATAGGAACAAATCCAGCCGTATGTACGCTCATTTACCGCTTCCGAAGTAACAACCGGATATCTCCTGATCAATTCCCCGTTCAAATAATAGCACACCGTTCCTATTTCTTCATTCTTCGCGACAGGCGCCTGCAGCACTTCTTTTATCTGTGTCCGCACTTCTATCTCATCCTCCCCACTGAGCAAATACAGAATACTCTTTTCCCCATGGTCGTCAACGTGTGCTGTCACAAACGCCTCACTATAAGGCGCTGCAGACTGATTGTCTATTCCATTTCTCACCTGAATGGTATGAGACTTTTGTTCCTCATAGATATCTCTGTACTGATAATTCTCCATTCCATATGCGGATAGCTTCTTCATATCGCTCCATTTATAGTTTCTGTTATTAGGCCAGCCGCAGGCAAGCAGCGCAACCGTAAAAATCCTTCCTTCACTCTCTATCGCTCCGACATAACAGTAACCGGCATTGTTTGTAAATCCTGTTTTTCCGGAAAGCGCTTCATCCATCATCCCCAGAAACGCATTATGATTATTGCAGTGGAAACTTCTTTTTCCATCTGCGTCTGTAAAATCATATCCCGTTGTCTGCGTAATCTCCAGAAACTTATCTTTAGCAGAAGAATCTGTCACACAGTACGCCATAATTTTTGCCAAGTCCCGTGCCGTGGTTGAATGGATTTTTCCGTTGTCATTGACTACCGCATCCAAACCGTTGGGTGTAATAAAATAAGTATCGTAACATCCGATATCACGCGCTTTCTGATTCATCATGGAAGCAAACCCTTCCACACTTCCCCCTACCGCCTCTGCAATTACCACAGCCGAATCATTGTGGGATTCGAGCATAAGCGAATAGAGAAGATCTTCCAGACGATATCTTTCCCCTTGCTTCACATATAATTTCACTTTAGGCATACTCGCCGCGTAAGAAGATACTTCCACGATTTGATCCGGATTGCCGTACTCCAACGCCAGAATGCATGTCATAATCTTCGTCGTACTTGCCATCGGAAGGATATCCTTCTCATTCTTGCCATATAGGACGCGTCCAGAATCAGCATCCATCAGAACTGCCGACTGGGCATATAACTGCAGCTCATCTTTTTCTTTCTGTGATTGTGTCTCTTCTTCCTGTAAATAAGCCTCTTCTGCCCACGAATAATCTTCCGCCAAGACGACGCTTCCCGGACAGCAAAACAAGGCTGCTGCCAACAATATGGCAGTCGCCTTGCACGTAATACGTTTTATGATAAATACATTGTTCTTTGAAAAGATACGCATATATTGTCCCTAAGGTTTCTTCGTTAATATATATGCATATACCGTCTTCATATGCGTCTTTTCCACGCTTTATATTTATAAACAAGCCATAAGGATTTTATCCGCTGCTTTTATTTGTGCCGGATTCAATCCCAGCTTCCCGCTTCTTCTTCTGAAAGCGCCCTCTCTCCACACACAGGGCATAACATGCCGCCTAAGTCCGTAATAAGCTGTGTGACACCGCCGCAGCCCGGACATCTTCCCATATACTCTGTCCCCCTGTCCGGAAACTTCAATATCGGAACACTTACTATACTATTGCATTCTCTACAGACTGAACAATGGTATGCAAAGTCAAATACAGGAAATTCTTCCGTTCCAATCTGCTCCGTAATCTCTCTGCCCGTCTCTTCCGGAAATTCCGAAACCACATCTTCCAGACATGCGTGCATGAGTCCGCATCCTATCCTGCACTGCCACTCTCTTAGACAAGCGCTGCAGGTTATTCTATTGATTCTTCCCATCCCGTCATTCTCCTTTCCGGTTTCGCCAATTATCCGAGGAGACTGAGTATCATCTCTGAGTGCTGGTTTGCCTGCGATAATACGGAAGCCCCCGCCTGCATCAGAATCTGATTGTTAGAATAGAGAACCATTTCTTCCGCAATATCCGTGTCTCTGATTCTGGCTTCCGCCGCAGTCGTATTCTCCATGATATTATTCAGATTATTGATTGTATGTTCCAAACGGTTCTGCACTGCACCGTAATCACTTCTCACATTACTGACATATTCGATTGCCGCCTTAATCGCATCAATCGCCATATCGGCATCATCAGTCGTTTTCACATTTGTATCCGATAAGCCGAGAGCGTGTGTGCTCATCTGATAAAGGCTTAAATCAATATGCTGTCCCGCATCGGCACCCACCTGTAAAGCAATCATTTTGCTTCCCGAGACATCCCCTATAGGTCTAGACGGCGTATTTCCGCCTCCGTTCCCGCCACTACTGCTTCCTCCGACGGTTCCGTCAAGGACGCCGCTCACCTTGAGCGAACTCGTGATGACCGACCCTGCACCGCCTAAAGAATTATAGGTCAGCTTACGCACAAATTCGAGCGCACCGCCGCTGCCGGAAGTAATGCGGCTTGTAAGCGTCGACGCCGACAGTCCTGTATGCTTCTGAATCGCCGCGTTTAACGAACTGCCGTTAATCAAGTCGGCAAAAATTTTATCCATACCGGCAGCAATATTGTCGCTTGTCACATCACCGCCGCCATTTGCAAGCCATCCTGCATAAGCCGCCGCCAGATATCCGTGTCCGTATGGTCTGTTAGCCGGCGTATACTTCTTCAAATACGCCTTCATATTTGCATCCTGACTGGAATCATCTTCGTCTGTCAGATTCTTGGCATAGGCAATCAGCGTATTGTTCCAATTGGTAGGGAACCCGCCGCCTGCAAGCTGCGCCGTTCCTTCCGTAAACCACTCCGGAAATTTTGTGCTGCTTCCATTTCTGCCGCTCATACCGTCCGTCATGGAATACTGCATAAAAGTATGCATCAGCTCATGCGCAATCGTAGACTGGAGCACTTCGGCTCTGTCTCCGGTTCCCTGCGCATCCGCCAGCGTAAAATCCTGATTATCAACTCTAAGCTCTAAAACCTTTGGTCTGCCGCCGGACTTACTGAACGTGAAATAAGCCTGCGCCAGCGTTTTATCCTTTCCGTCAATCTTCTGTACCTTGACCGCAAGGTTTAATGTCACACTGCCGATATCATTTTTGATAGAGGGAAATGCATCTATAATCTGTTGCGCCGCCTTCGGTATCAAATCGGTCGCTAGCAGATTTGCCAGAGCACCGCCTGACGGAGTCGGGTTGACTGCCGCACGTCCCATCGCTCCGGCTGCTCGCTCTGTCGCTCCATCCACACTCAGCAAACTGCTGTCTGACGGATTCACGGAAAACGTTCCGTCTGACAGATTGTATGTCAAATCATAATAATAGATTTCCGACTGCATCGCTGACGGTGTAAGTCCGTCCTCCGGAAACAATCGAATCTCATTGAAAACCGTATTCTCCGCTGTCTTATCAATTTCCTTCTTAATCTGCTGTACTTCCAAATCAATCAATGCCCTGTCGGCATCCGTCAATGTACCCGTCGCCGCCTTCACAGAAAGCTCATTTGCACGATGCAGCATATCGTGCACTTCATTAAGCGCGCCTTCCGCCGTCTGAACCATCGAGATACCGTCCTGCGCATTGTTCGATGCCTGTGTCAGTCCACGAATCTGCCTGCGCATACGCTCAGAAATAGCCAGACCGGCTGCATCATCAGCCGCCCTGTTAATCCTGTAACCGGACGATAATTTTTCCGTACTCTTTGCATTTTTCTTAGAAACCGTACCAAATTGTCTTTCGGCATTCCATGCCTGTATGTTGGTCTTTACAGAAAGCATATTTTTGCTCCTCCCCCGACCATATCCAGCCTCCTTGCTGTTATCGGCTCTGACTAATCCGCTGCAGATATTTCACGGGAAAATGAAAGAATGTATAGTTACATATTATGTATCGTTATTTCATTACCTTTTCTTTAGCCCTAAAGTCAAAAACAATCCGGAAATTAAATATCCAGCTGTAATTGTACCTCAGACTCTGCCTGCTGTTTAAACTCTTCAATCTGTACTGCATTAAGCTCCGGTAAATCCTCTAATGACTTCACTCCAAAGCTTCTTAAAAACTGCTCCGTCGTACCAAAAAGAAGAGGGCGCCCCGGAGCATCAAGTCTTCCGACTTCCGTAATCAAATCATACTCAAGCAGTTTATTGACCGCATGGTCACAGCTTACTCCTCTGACTTTCTCAATCTCCAGTCTCGTCACCGGCTGCTTATAGGCAATAATGGATAGTGTCTCCAACAGTGTGTCCGTCAACACAAATTTCTTCGGTGCCTTGGCGATCTTAATAAGATATTCGTACAGTTCTCCTTTTGTACACATCTGTACCGCATCATCCAGCGTTGTTAACGCAATGCCTCTATCCTGCGAACTGTATTCCTGTGCCATCTCATCCAGAATTTCTTTGGTTGTATTCTTATCTTCCTCAATCACTGCTGCTAGGCTGTCGATACTCACCGAGTCTCCCATCGTAAACAGAACCGCTTCTAATATTGCTTTTGCTTTTTCTCTTTCCATTTGTCAATCTTCTTTCCTCTATTCCGCAATCGATGTAAGCTGCATCGGTGTATTATCACTCACATCCTTCGTTGTAATAATGATATCTGAAAAGGTATCTTCCTGCTCTATTCCGATTCTGCCGGTCTTAATCATTTCAAGGATTACAAGAAACGTTACAATGACTTCCATCTTACTGTTCTGCTTCTCCAACAATCTTCTGAAGCTAAAGGTTTTGTGGCTGCGCACATACGCCTCCACAAAGGTAGTCTTCAAGTCCATGTCGATTTCATCCTTCTCGATATTTCCGAAGGTGCTTCGAACCGGATCGATCTTATCCTCCTGACGCTTCATAATCTGCTTAAATATCTCATGCAGCTTCTGCAGCGTCATATCGCCAATCAGTTCCTCATAATCCACCGGCTGTCTGTAGTCTGCCACTTCCTTCGGAAGTGTCGGTCTCTTGTAAAGATTCCTCTCGGCATCCACCATACGGTCACGCAGCTCATAAGACATATACTTACACATTTTATATTCCAACAGTTTCTCAACAAGTTCAGCTCTTGGGTCTTCTTCCTCCCCTTCTTCGTTTACTTCCTTGGGGAGAAGCATTCTGCACTTGATGTCGATCAGAGTCGCCGCCATAACCAAAAACTCGCTCACGACATTCATGTCTTCCGTCTCCATCTGCTTAATATAATCCAAATACTGTTCCGTAATCTCTACAATCGGAATATCATAAATATCAACTTTATTCTTATCAATCAGGTGTAAGAGCAAATCCAAAGGACCTTCAAACACCTCAAGCTTAACAGGAATCGCCATAATCAGCTTGTCCTTTCACAATATTGACTACCACGAGTTCACCCGGATTAAATACCCTTACGGGAATCGTGTGCGTACTCAATCCTCTACTCAGAATCATCGTCGATTTACCCTGTCGGAACCTGCCTCCGTCATACTTCGGAAAAAGTGTCATGTTCGGCGACAACACGCCTCCAAGCGCGGGAAGCCTTATGATACCACCGTGAACATGTCCAGACACCACCACATCCGCTCCCCAAGAAGCATATTCTTCAAAATACTGCGGTGTATGCGCAATCAATATCTGACATGCGTCTTCTCTCGGCTTTCCCAATATTTTCGGCAGGTAGCCTTCATCCATTGGATACTTTATAAACTTCTTGTAATAACATTTATCAATCTGTGCACCGCAGACAGCTATGTTATATTCCGGCAGGTAAGTGTTCTCATTCACCAATGGATTGATTCCCGCTTGCGCAAGTCCCGCCTCGTAGTCATCATATACCGTCCCATACTGTTCAGGATACAGTTTCAACCAATACTCGTGATTTCCCATACCGTAGTATACTTTGTACCGCGATGCCAGCTGTCTCATCAGTGACAATGCAATCTTATAGGAGGAACCGCCGGAAGCCGTCAACATATCTCCTGCCACCAATACCGCGTCAGGAGATATGTCATTAATCTTCTTCATCAATTTCTCATGATCTATACCGTATGACTTATTATGCAAATCAGATAACAGCACAAATTTGCAGGGCTTTTTAATCTTATCTGATACAACATCGTATTCGACCGTGACAAACCTATTACAATCCAACACAGATATAGCCAGACACACTATGACTGCAATCGCTATACATGCCAAAATAACTTCTATCATATATCCTTCTCCATATGCCGTCATGTCAGGACAGCTTATAAAGTATATCATATAACAGCGGTTTCCCGCAATCTGTGAACATCCGTTCTCTCATCGTTTCATCAAATACAATATCCATACTTTTTTCCAGTAGTCCTTATATTCTGCTTTATCCACACTCTTGGCTGCGAGAATAGACACACTGCCGATTCTCTTACCGTCAAGCTTATAGACCGCCTCACCGATAGCGTCTCCTTCCGCAACAGGCGCTTTAACGCTGTCCGGCAGACTGATTTCTTTTTGAATCTCACTTAGGTTGCTGCCACTGGTATCCAAGTATTCAAACGGTCCCTCATAGGTCAGGTATAAGATATCTTCAATGCCGCCTTCTACCGTTTGTTCGGGGAGCGGATCTTTGTTATCATCCCGATACATCTGGCTTACACTGTAACCATAATTTAACAAAGATATGGCATCCGCAAAACGGGTCTTCGGATCCGGTGCCGCCATCACTACGGCAATTAATTCCATACCGTCTCTATCCGCCGTCGCTGACAAACAATACAAGGCTTTAGAGGTGGAACCGGTCTTAAGTCCGGTCGTCCATTCATACTGTTTGAGCAGCTTATTTGTACTGGATAAAGTGAATGTCGATGTACTCGTCGGCGTCCTGTGCTCGATATCTTCCATCCATATTTTGGTATAGTCAAATACTTCCGGGTACTTTGTAATCAATTCCCTTGACATAATTGCCACATCCTTTGCGGAAGAATAATGATTATCTGAGTCCGACAATCCGCAGCAGTCTTCGAAATGCGTGTTCTGCATCCCTAATGCTTCCGCCTTCTCGTTCATTAACTTCACAAATTCACTCTCACTGCCCGCTATGTATTCAGCCACCGCTACACTGGCATCATTTCCCGATGCAACCGCGATACATTTGATCATTGTGTCCAGTGTCTGTGTCTCACCCTCTTCCAAGAAGACCTGTGAACCGCCCATAGATTTTGCATACGCGCTGGTGGTCACCTGATCATCCAGATGAATCCTTCCGCTCTTTATGTGTTCAAAAATAATCAGCAGTGTCATAATCTTTGTAATACTTGCAGGGCTTCGTCTGGTATCCGCATCCTTTTCACAAATCACCTGTCCGGTGGACGCTTCCATTACAACATAAGATGGCGTAGCAATATCCGGTGCCGCCCATACATTCATTGACAAATGCACAAATTCCGCATTTATTATGAGGCATCCCAATATAAGCCATACTACAATACGCTTTCCTATCCTTCGCAACACTGTCTCTCCTACTTTCGTATACTCTGTTATGTATTATACATATTGTAATGGGACAACAGATATTCCGAAGCATGGGAGAAATTTCCCACAAAGTGAAAAACAGACCCAAAATCACTTTTGAGTCTGCTTCATACTTTACTTAGTTGTATTTACGTTTTCTTGCTGCTTCGGACTTCTTCTTACGTCTTACGCTGGGCTTCTCGTAATGCTCTCTCTTACGAATCTCCTGCTGGATGCCGGCTTTCGCACAACTTCTCTTAAAGCGACGCAATGCGCTATCCAAAGTTTCGTTCTCTTTTACAATTACGTTTGACATTTCGCACCTGACCTCCCTTCAGTCCCTAACAAGCATTTCGACTGATTGGGTTATTTTCTTTCTTGACACACAACACAAATTATACCACATTCTGGTTATGAGTCAACTACTATTTTGATAAATGTACTATATTATGCCAAAAAACTTTACATTTCCTATTGTATCTGTCCTTCCAGCACCTTGGCACACTCTGCAATCGCCTCGTCAATGCCTGCCGGATTCTTGCCTCCGGCCTGCGCCATATTCGGACGACCACCGCCACCACCGCCTACCAATGCGGCGATTCCCTTGATCAGATTACCTGCATGAGCGCCCTGCCCCATAGCGCCGTCTGTAGCCATCGCGACCATGTTGACTTTGCCTTCTTTTTCGGAAATCAGGACTACTACACCCTCACCCAGCTTCTCTTTTAATTGATCGCCAAGTTCACGCAGTCCGTTCATATCAACACCTGTAACTTTAGAAGCCAGAAGCTTCACACCCTTAACTTCCTTCACCTGATCCATTACATCTCCGAGCGCATCCTTGGCAGCCTTGCTCTTCAAAGATTCATTTTCACTCTGTAATGCCTTCATCTCTGCCATGAGATGTTCGCACCGTTCCAGCAGATTGGCGGGGGAGGTCTTAAGCAGCTTAGCCGCCTCATGCAGCTGTTCTTCTATCTTCTGATAATATGCTGTCACATTGCTTCCCGTCACCGCCTCAATACGGCGCACACCGGCAGCCACACCTGACTCGGAAAGAATTTTAAAAGATCCTATCATTCCGGTAGATTTTACATGAGTACCGCCACACAGTTCTTTCGAGAATTCACCCATCCGGACAACTCTGACCGTCTCTCCGTATTTCTCTCCGAAAAGCGCCATCGCACCGGACTTCTTTGCCTCTTCTATCGTCATTTCTTTGGTTTCAACAGCCAGATTCTCTGCAATCTGCTCATTGACAATCTGCTCTACTTGATTTAATTCTTCTACTGTCATCGCCGATGAATGTGAGAAATCGAAACGTGTTCTTTCACCATCCTGATAAGAGCCTGCCTGTTCCACATGATTGCCCAGCACTTCACGCAGTGCCTTTTGTAACAGATGGGTTGCACTATGGTTCTTACAAGTATTACCCCTTCTCGCCGAATCCACCGACAAGGTCACGATATCTCCCACCTTAAACATACCCTTGGTCACTTTGCCGATATGTCCCACTTTGCCGCCTAAAAGCTTGACAGTATTCTCCACTTTAAACTCTCCGTCCGCAGTGGTAATCACGCCGATATCGCCTTCCTGACCACCCATCGTAGCGTAGAAAGGTGTCTTTTCAACAATAATCGTTCCCACTTCCCCGTCTGTCAGCGCCTCCACGAGCTCTGTCTCCGTGGTGAGCACCGTTACCTTGGAGTCATAAGTCAGATTATCATATCCTACAAATTCTGTTGTAACAGAAGGGTCTATGGATTCGTACACAGTCACGTCCGCACCCATATAGTTAGTTACTTTGCGTGCCTTACGGGCTTTGTCTTTCTGCTCCTGCATACACGCCTTGAAGCCCTCTTCATCCACCGTGAATCCTTTTTCTTCCAAGATTTCCTTCGTCAAATCCAGCGGAAATCCATAAGTATCATATAATTTGAACGCATCAGCTCCGCCCAATTCCTTGCTGTCTTTAGACGCTACAGCCTCTGCCATCTCATTTAAGATGCTTAAGCCTTGATCTATGGTCTTATTGAATTTATTTTCTTCCTGCGTCAGCACATTGAAAATGAACTCTTTCTTCTCTTCCAGCTCCGGATAACCGTCCTTGGAACCTTCAATGACCGTACCAGCCAAATCGGAGAGAAATGCATCTTTGATGCCGAGCTTCCTTCCCTGACGGGCAGCACGTCGGATAATGCGCCGAAGTACATATCCACGTCCTTCGTTAGAAGGCATAATACCGTCTGAAATCATAAACGTAGCCGAACGGATATGATCTGTAATGATACGGATGGACACGTCCGTGTCATATTCTTTCTTGTACTCTACCCCGGCAATTTCACACACCCTTGTCCTTAGTGCAAGCACAGTATCCACATCAAAAATGGAATCTACATCCTGCACCGCAGATGCAAGACGCTCAAGCCCCATACCGGTATCGATATTCTTCTGCACTAGCTCCGTGTAATTGCCTTTACCGTCGTTGTCAAACTGTGTAAACACATTGTTCCAGATTTCCATATAACGATCGCAATCACAGCCTACCGTACAGCCGGGCTTGCCACAGCCGTATTTCTCGCCACGATCATAATAAATCTCAGAGCAAGGACCGCAGGGACCTGAACCATGCTCCCAGAAGTTATCTTCCTTACCGAAGCGGAAAATTCTCTCCGGTGCGATACCTATCTCTTTATTCCAAATCTCAAACGCTTCCTCATCATTCTCATAGATGGAAGGATAAAGTCTGTCTGCATCCAATCCAACCACTTCCGTGAGAAATTCCCAACTCCAAGCAATCGCCTCATGTTTAAAATAATCTCCGAAAGAAAAGTTTCCTAACATTTCAAAAAAAGTACCGTGTCTTGCCGTCTTGCCGACATTCTCCAAGTCGCCCGTGCGGATACATTTCTGACAGGTGGTGACACGCCTTCTGGGCGGGATTTCCTGTCCCGTAAAATACGGCTTAAGCGGCGCCATACCGGAGTTAATAAGAAGCAAGCTGTTGTCATTGTGGGGCACCAGCGAAAAACTCTTCATTTTTAAATGTTCTTTGCTCTCAAAAAACTCAAGAAACATTCTTCGTAAATCGTTCACACCATATGGTTTCATCGTAACTATTCTTCCTTCCTCACTTAAAATGTAAATTTATCCGCAAAATAAGCATCCAGATCGGCAATCGCAATCCTCTCCTGTTCCATGGAATCACGAAATCTTACGGTGACACATCCGTCCGTCTCGGAATCAAAATCATATGTAACACAGAATGGTGTTCCGATTTCGTCCTGTCTGCGGTATCTCTTACCAATGTTACCCCTATCATCGAACTCACAGTTGTACTTCTTGGAAAGCTGCGCAAAAATCTTCTCCGCACCCTCGTTTAACTTCTTAGAGAGCGGAAGCACGCCAATCTTCACCGGTGCAAGCGCCGGATGGAAATGCAGTACGGTACGCACATCTCCCTCGCCAATCTCTTCTTCGTCATAAGCACCGCAAAGTACGGCAAGGAAAAGTCTCTCCACACCCAGCGACGGCTCTATAACATAGGGAATATATTTCTCATTCTTCGTGTCATCAAAATAAGACATGTCTTCCCCGGAAGTATTCTGATGTTGTGTCAAGTCGTAGTTGGTTCTGTCCGCAATACCCCACAGCTCACCCCATCCGAAGGGGAACAGGAACTCAATATCCGTGGTTGCCTTAGAGTAGAATGAAAGTTCTTCCGGGTCATGATCACGGACACGCATCTCTTCCTCTTTCATTCCAAGACTCTTTAAAAAGTCAATACAATATTGTTTCCAATATGCAAACCATTCCAAATCTGTATCCGGCTCGCAGAAGAACTCCATCTCCATCTGTTCAAACTCTCTCACACGGAAGATAAAGTTACCGGGCGTAATCTCATTTCTGAACGACTTGCCCACCTGACAGATTCCAAAAGGAATCTTCTTGCGGGAAGTTCTCTGTACATTCTTGAAATTGACAAAAATGCCCTGTGCCGTTTCCGGTCGCAGATATACAGTGTTCTTGGCATCCTCCGTTACACCTTGAAATGTTTTAAACATCAGATTGAACTGTCTGATATCAGTGAAATTATGTTTGCCACAGGTAGGACAAGGAATATTATGTTCCTCAATAAAATCTTTCATCTGCTGCTGGCTCCAACCATCCACGGAACTTTCAAGCGTCATACTCTGTTCTGCCACATAATCCTCTATAATCTTGTCTGCACGGAATCTCTCATGACATTCTTTACAATCCATGAGCGGATCGGAAAAGCTTCCTAAATGACCACTGGCTACCCATGTCTGAGGATTCATTAGAATGGCACAGTCCACACCCACATTATAAGGGCTTTCCATCACAAACTTCTGCCACCATGCCTTCTTAATATTATTCTTTAACTCCACGCCCAGATTACCAAAATCCCAAGTGTTTGCCAGCCCTCCGTAAATCTCGGAACCGGGATACACAAACCCTCTTGCCTTTGATAACGCTACTATTTTTTCCATTGTCTTTTCCATCATACTTACCCTTTCTATCCTCTCCCGCACATTCTGCAGGTTATTATCACTAAAAAACCAAGAAAACATCATAAGCATCCGCCTGACTGATGCTGTCACTGAAATACAATATATGATAAAACGCTTTCCCTCGCATCATCTTCTATCTCCGGATGCGTAATACGGACACCCTTTTTCCCGACAAAAGAAACGTCCTGATTGCTCGTGGCACTCTGATTAATGTAGAGCACTTTCCCGTATACATTGATCATAAGTTCTTCCGTAGGCTTTGTTCCTATAATCACAATCTGCTTTTTATCCTGCTCCTCCATATACCCCAGTTCCATAGGCTGATTGTCCGGCGAAATAAATGCAATATTCTCCAGCTGATATCCCTGCTCATTCGCCTCCGCTACTGTTCCGACAAACATCTCCCTGTGATTAAAATCATTATAATCCAGACTCGTCGCATAATTGAGCCGAATTAAGACTTTGTCTTCCGCCTTATCAACAGACTCAAGCGTCACTCTGTCCGCACCATTTTCGGCACAATATTCTGCAACTCTGTCCGAGGCTAACTTTTGAAGTTCATCCAGATCATAGTCCTGTTCAAATCCTCCCACAATCTGATGCGCAATCACTCCGTCTTTGCCGATTGAAACAGAACTGACTTCCGGCGCTTTCTCCCGCCCGCATCCTACAAGGCTGCCAATCACTAACAGAACAAGCAGAACAATCTTTCCTTTTCGCATAAACTTTCCTCTCTGGTCAAATCTAAACCGTCAATATACTGCATTACATTATATTAAAGATTATCCACAATTTCAAGACTTTTAAACGTTCTGTCCAGATATCGCCTGCGATAATCGTCCGCAATTTCCCCAAGCTGTCCAAGTACCTCTGGTGTAACGGTAAAGGTATAAAGCTTCTCCACGCTTGAATGAGTGATGTAAGATACCGCATACTCAGTGGATATATCCCATTCTCCCTCCGCCGGCATACCCGGAAATTCTCCGTTTAAAACCATTGCCTTCATCTCAAATATGTAACGTATCAAACGATTGGACAATCCTTCATGCATTAACGCCCGCAATGACTGATAAAGAAGCTTTAACATTTCTTTCTCATCATTATTTTCTCTGGTGTAATAATCTGTCAATTCCAGAAAATACATTCCGTAATAAGCGCCCTCAAAATCTTCCCGCAGCCCTTCAAAATAATTGCTGATGGAAGCATCCATAACATTATAAGAATTCCTTCCTACATACACTTTAAATTCTCCAAAAGAGAAGGGGTTTGTCGCCGCAAGCAGCCTGCTGCCCTGCTTGCGTGCTCCTCTCGCAAATGCGGAGATTTTCCCCTTCTCTCTTGTTAACATCACAATTCTTCTATCATATTCGCCGATCGGCTCAACCTTCAAAACCATTCCCGTAATCTGTATATATTCCTGCATGAGAATGTTCTCCTGAATCTTCCTTTCTCTCACAGTCATAAGACTGTGTATCTTCTGCGTTTCTATATGCCAGAAAATCATCAATTTTCCCGGTAGCCATAAATCTTTCCCAGTAATTTATCCCATTCATCTTACGCCCCTAATCCTCTCTCATCAACTAGTGTTTAGGGTTCGCAGATTTACCTTTTTCTATTCGGTTTCTTTCGGATTATAACCGAAATTTTTCAACAGATAATCACTGTCCCGCCAATCTTTTTTGACTTTGACCCAAAGTTTCAGATTTACCTGACATTCCACCAATTCCTCGATATCCGGTCTTGCCATAGAACCGATTTTCTTAAGCATACTTCCCTGTTTTCCGATAATGATTCCTTTGTGCGAATCCCGCTCACAAACGATGGTTGCCTCAATATCCACAATGCGTTTCTTAAATTTCATCATTTCAATCGTGACCGCAATGCCATGGGGAATCTCTTCCTCCAGACATTTAAGCGCTTTCTCCCTGATCATTTCCGCCACGATCTGGCGCACCGGCTGATCCGTCACCGTATCCTCATCATAGAACGGGTCTCCGTAGGGCAGGTACTTCATGATACACTCAATCAACACATCAAGCCCATCCCTCTTAAGCGCAGACACCGGTACGATTTCTGCAAAATCAAGCTGTTTTCTGTATGCGTCAATAAAGGTAAGTATCAATTCTTTCTTGACCGTATCAATCTTATTGATAACAAGTATAATCGGTGTATTTGTCTTTTTTAGCTGTTCGATAATATGTTGTTCCCCTGCACCGATATAATCCGTCGGCTCTACCAGCCATAAAATCACATCAACCTCCGACAAAGTACGCTCCGCCACATTCACCATATAGGTTCCCAGTTTATTCTTCGCCTTATGAATACCCGGCGTATCCAGAAACACAATTTGCCCTTCATCAGATGTATATACAGTCTGAATCTTGTTTCTTGTGGTCTGCGGTCTGTTGGAAGTAATAGCGATTTTCTGTCCAATCAGTGCATTCATTAATGTGGACTTTCCTACATTGGGTCTGCCGATAAGTGTGGCAAAACCTGACTTAAATTGTTCGTTAACTGCTTTATTCTCCATAGATATCCTTTCGTATATCATTCTTCATCAGATCCCGTTTCAGAATCGGAATTCGGCATCGGATTCATATTTTGTACTTGATTAGTATTCTGCATCTGATACGGACTTTGCATTTGATACGGGTTAATTTTTACCCGCTTGGCGGCTTTTTTCGCATTACTCTTCTCTATCTTCCTGAAAATCAGCCTTACAATCAATATGATAACGACAATAATAACAGCCCATGTTACGAGATAAGGAAGATTCACCACAAACCAGATTGCAAAATTGCCGATACCGCGCCCAACTCCTTTTAAGCTATCAGCAAATCCGTTACGGATACGCTCACCTGTTGTCACTTCTTCCGTGGGCGTGTAGCGCTCCACTTCATCGATATTCAAATATACAGTACTGTAATCAATCTTATTATCATAAGTGCGAAGCTGAGATTCCATGCTTTCAAGCTGATATCTGACTTCCGATAATCTTCCCTCTATCGTAATGATATCTTCCACCGTCTCCGCCTGCTCCATCAGTTCGAGCAATCTGTCCTGCTCTGTGGTGAGCGCTTTCTTATGGCTCTCCAAATCTACATACTGCAGCGTCACATCCGTCACATTCTCTGAACGGCTCACGATATTGGATTGTTCCCCAATCTCATTCAGAAAAACATCCAGATTTTCTTTCGGAATACGCACTGTCATGCTGGCATAACGCAGATATTTGGTGCCGACATAATCAGAAGAATATTGATCGTTTCTATTGTAGCTGGACATATCTTCTATGTATCCGCCAAGCGCGGCAACCTGCTTCTCAAGATTGGGGACCATCACATCAAACTGCTCCGTCTCCACACTTAAATTTACATTCTTAATTAGCTTTCTGCCCGCCAGAGCATCTTGAACTTCTGCTGTCTGACTTCCGCCAGCCTCCGCCGCTTCGTCGTATTCGTACGCTTCCTGCGCCACTGATTCCTCTGCCACAGCCAACGCACTGCCGTAGGAGTAGTTTCCCCCGTCATATCCCGCCGAATCGTAGGCTGATTCATTAGCCATAGGTGCCGCCGAACTGGCACCTCCGCCGCATCCGGTAAGCACTGCCGTCATTATGCCTGTCACAAATAACGTTCTTATTAATTGTTCCTTTTTCATATTATTCTCCTCCGTTATGAAATCGCTGCCGCTTCATTACATTTACACTGCCACCTTTGTGCCCCGCTATGAAACAGCAGCCTCAATTACCTCTACTTAGAATACCTTTTACATCTGCAAAAAGTTGCCCTTTTTGCAGAATTTTTGTAAAAATATCCGTTTTTCTTATTTAATGGAAGAGATACTCCGTATTTTCAAACAAATCTTTATTTTCCTTGATATTTTCCTCATTTCCTACTACACACAGACACTCTGCATCCATAAAGGCACGGATATATTCAGCAAGTCCCCGTATGGTATCCGCATCTGCTGCCAAAAGCTCATCTCGGTTCTTCTGTATCTGCTCAAACGGATAGTGCGTCATGTAACCGGTGAGTGAATAAGTCCCCTTCATGGCAGGCGTCATCGGCATATCCATCTCACTAACCGCACCGATGATATACTGCGTCATCGTTCTTTCGTCCGCCTCAAAATGTGCAATGTAATCCGCCGCATTCTCATAAACATCAATCGTGTTTTGCAGATTCGGATCCCTATAGGAGACAAAGTAGCTCTCTCCTGATCTGCCAAAACTACACATACATCCATAGGCGCCGCCTTTCACACGTACCTGTGTCCAAAGATAATCATATCCGAGTAATACGCGCAGTACCTTGAGCGCACCATGATAAGGCAGTCCCTTTGCTTCATAATTACCTGCACGGCATACATACTGTATCTGTGCTGAAGTCATAAACCCTTCATTTTTCTTAACCGGGCATGGAACATATCCTTCTTCCTTAATCATATCCGTATACAGACTGCTCTTCAAGTTCCGAATCAGCGGTTCCAGTCCTGTCAGTCCGTCTTTTTCCGCCGTGTAATCCACCAAAAGATTCTCCGGACGGAAAATATAGCACACCACTTGCTGCAGTTTTTCCGCTAAACCTTCTTTTCTGTCCTCGAAATTTTTCTCTAAATCTTCCAAGAACTGATAAAACGGAATGCCATTTATATGCTCCAGTACCATGGCAGGCTTTGACAGATATGATAATGCTCTTCCTGCCGCCAGCGTATGTCCCGCCGACATCATATCCGCCTGCTTGCAGGAGCGTGCTTCCGCCACCAATTCATAAAGCCGTTTCGTATCCGTATAGTCGGAACGGGTCAGAATCTCCTGTGCCAGTGCAAATGCCTGCGGAAGATTCTCATATAATACTTTGATTTTTAAATCAAGCGTCGCCGTATATTTCGACAAATCTCTCGCATCTGTATAGGTATTAACCGCCGGGGCAATACCGCCGGTCTGCAGATTAATCTCGTTGTACAATTCACTATAGCTGTACTTCTCGGTGCTTACCAGTCCGAGAATGGTTTTCAGAACACCAACATAAGGGAATAGTTCCTCCGGCACCAGTCTCAAATCAAACATGAATCGCAGATACCCGATTCCATTGGTAAATACATCATGATAGAGAAGCACCGTATCATCCACTTTCTTCTCTTCGTTATAGTAAGGCGCCGCCGCTTTCCTCATATCGGCTCTGGACAATAACGGAATCTTCTCCAAAGCTTCCTTGCTGCTCGGCTCCTCCTGATACTGCTTTAACTCCTCCGTCTCCCGGACAATCCGCTCAATGTCCTCCCTGCTCATAGAAGCTTTCTTTTGCGCAAGTTTATCAGCAAGCTGTTTTTCTTTTCTGCCTGTCAATCCTTTGACCGGTTTCACAACCACCACACTCTTATGCGTATTATGGATCAGATAATCACGAACCAGATCCTCATAATAGGTAGTATCCACCGCCTGCTTCAACTCCTGATAAGTCTCTAGCAGTTCCACATTGTCAAAAGGTTTGGAATCATCATAAAGCCACGTTTCTAACATTTGCAGCCCGTACATAAGTCCCTTCGGATAAGAACCGAAGTCCGCCTCTCTATACTTAAATTCACTGTTGTTTAAGTTTGCCTTGATTGCTCTCTTATCCAGCCCGTTCTTTGCCAGTTTAGCCAGTGTTTCTTCCACAACGCGGATAAATTCATCCTTTTGGCTTACATTGGCATTTTTTGCCACCATGGAAAAATAAGGCTGTTTCACTCCCGTGTCATACGCGCAGTTCAAATCTGTACCGATTCCGGCATCCAAAAGCGCCTGTTTAACCGGAGCTCCCGGCACCATGCACAGCACATCCACGAGTGTTGAAAAAGCATAGCAGAACTTTCTGTCCGGCTGTACTCCAAGTGAAATATTATATGCCAGATAAGTATTATCCTCCTCCGACTCGCTCTCCATAATCGGATATTCACGCTCTACCGTCAAAGTCTCCTTGAAAGCTGGCTCTGTTGCAAGCGCCGAGTCTACTGCAAGAGCCTCATATTTAGAGAGATATTCCTCATCAATATACTGCAATTTCTCTGCCATATCCATATCTCCGTACAGATAGATATAACTGTTGGAGGGATGATAATATTTCTGATGGAAAGCAAGGAAGTCCTCATAAGTAAGATTCGGAATCACATCCGGATCACCGCCGGACTCCACGGAATAAGCGGTGTGAGGATACAGCGAGTTCATGATTTCTCTCCACAGCACGTCGTCCGGCGAAGAATAAGCTCCCTTCATCTCACTGTAAACGACACCGTTAATCGTAAGTGCATCATCGGCATTCTCCATCTCATAATGCCAGCCTTCCTGCTTGAAAATCTTTTCCTCATGATAGATATTCGGGTGAAGAACCGCATCAAGATAGACATCCATCAAATTCTGAAAATCCTTGTCGTTGCAGCTTGCAACCGGATATACCGTCTTATCCGGATAAGTCATTGCATTCAGAAAAGTATTCAGGGAACCTTTCGCCAGCTCAATAAACGGATCCTTGACCGGAAATTTATCTGAACCGCAAAGTACGGTGTGCTCCACGATATGCGCCACTCCGGTACTGTCCTTCGGCGGCGTCCGAAACCCGATATAGAACACCTTATTTTCATCATCATTGGACAATAGGGCTACTCTTGCCCCCGTCTTATTATGTTTTAACAAGTAACTGATGGAATTCAATTCCTTAATTTCTCTCTTTTCTAATAATGTGTAAGCACGTAACTGTTCTATCTGCATTGACCGTACAAACTCCTTTCCTGTTCATTTACCGATTTAGCATATAGTATACCACCGTTCACAAAACTTAGCAAAAAAAAGAACAAGCAGAGAATCGTCGACTTACTCTCTGCCTGTTCCATGTAAAAAGGGAATTTTACATTAAATATATTTTAATAAATAAAATATATTTCTTAAAAAAGTGCTGTATTTGTTGTCAGTTTGCCGCTGATGTTGTCTGACAATGTCAGTTTAGCAGATAATGATACGATAAGCAAGTCGATTTTCGCATATTTTACTGTTATTTATCGCGTTTTTCAACACATATCTGCCTAATCATACGCTAAATGCCATAATCGCAAGCTTCGACAATATTAATTCCTGTATTATCATCCCGCATTGCTTCTTTTTTGCTAGGTTCATCCCTGCCAGTTCTTCCAATTTCATCACTTTATTCTCATATGCTATTTTCTGTCTGCCAAAAATATTTTTCTTCTGAACCATCATACTGACTTTGACCTTTGCCTTGAGTTTCGTATATGTCCTATACGAAAACTGATCCGGAGTCATATAGTACAACTGGCTTTCCAGTGTTGTCTCCGGATCGGTATCTTTTAAAATATAGTGTTCTACAATGCATTTGTATTTAAAAGAAACCATCTCTTGTTCCATAATCTCCGCATAACTGTATCTTGCGCCAAGATATGCGTAACTTGTATCTTGCATAAAATATTTAAAATCATTATCCTGATAGTCCACTATCACACCTATGCCTTTCCTTCCAAGTCCTCTATCCTGCCGCCGCTCATGCGGATGGCATCCTCTATCGCTTTCCTGCTGATTTCAGACTCTTCCATGACTTCTTCTACTGTCACTTTCCTGTGAAGTTCATTCGCCAGCTCTCGTGCGGCATCCGCCACTTTATTGACTTTTTCGACAATTCTTTGGTCTTTCTTAGATTCCTCGGCATTCTCCGTAATAAATTCTTCCATGGCATCCATAATCATCTTGCCAATCATTCCCTGCGCCTCGGACTCATGTTCCAACGCACCGAGCATGGTCACTCCCATTGCAAGCGCCACATTGCCTTCACCGATCAAATCTTCCAAATACACACCCTGTCCGGCATAAAGCTTCGCAATTTCAGCCACTTCCGGTAGATACAACTCGGTCAGTCTCTTCTGCGCATCCGTATCACCTGCCATGGCAGATAAAGTGATGGCTTCTCTCTCTCCCGGCGACACCTCCGGCAGTGCGCGGAGTTCTTCCAGATAAGTTTCCAGATAGTCTTTCTCTTCATCCGCCAGATACTCTTCCAAATCTACCGGTTCTCCGATACCAATCTTATGCTGGTGCAGATACCCGTAGACCATTTCCATCTGTTCCGTGCGCAGCGCCAGAGGCGCAAAAGCTTCCTCCACTTGCTCTCTGGAAATACAGTTACCCTGCTCCTTAGCCGTTTTCTTCACTTGTTCCAGTGTTTTCCCAAATAAAACTTCCTGATTCATGTTAGTATTCCTTGATATTCTATGCTTACGATTTTTTGACATGTGTATGTGTGTACAGATGCTCCTCACAGTACTCATAGTTGCCATCGCACTTGGAACAGAATCTGAACTGCAAATTAGGACTGTCCACTTCCGTCCTGCCGCAGATAGCACACTTGTGCTTTGTGATGCCCGTATTCCTGCGCACATCCCGTTTAAACTCCTGACGTCTGTGAATCTGCTTCGGATTCAAGTGCATCATGTTTCGCGATGTTAAGAAGAAAACAACGAAATTGAGCAGCGATGCCGCAATCACAAATTTACCGTCTACTCCTTTTTGGAAGAAGTCAAACAATACCATAACCGCATAGATGATTCCCAGCCACTTGACTTTAATCGGAATGATAAACATGAGCAACACCTGCACATCCGGAAATGTCGCCGCAAAAGCAAGGAAAATAGACATATTGATGTAATAAGTGCTGAAATAGAAAACCGCAATGCTGCCCGAATGAAATAAATACTGATATCCTAACAGTAAGAAGCTGCCTAAAACGGTAAATAGCATTCCTTGAAAAAGATACACATTGTAGCGGTAGGTGCCCCATGTTCTCTCCAGTGTCGTACCGATAGAACAATAAAAATACAGCATAATCAGCGTAAAAAGTAAGTTGCCGCTCGGCGGCGGAACCATAACCCATGTAACCAGTCTCCATACCTGTCCGTGCAGAATCGCATACGGATCAAGCATCAGATATGAGAGCAGCCCCCAGCTCGGATCTATCAGCTGCAGCAGATAGCCTACTGCATAACAGAGAATCAGTACAAATGACAGATTCTTAACCGCATATTTACCAAATTTACGTTCAAAAGGACTCATTTCGCATTCTCCTTATTAACTACAATGTATTTTCAAGTACAAAACTGAATACATTTTAACATTCCTTTTTTTAAAAGTAAACGCTGCTGTTTTCAAAAATGCAGATGTCATAAAAATTTAATAAATACATTTTAAAATCTTAACATATTACCAACAATTAGCCGATTGCTTTTTGCAAAAGCGTGTCGTATAATGACATGGTCTGTCAGTATAACATATTAATAAGAAGATAAGGAGTGATATAAGAAATGAGTCAAATGCAATATACCCTCGGTATTGACATAGGTTCCACTACCGTAAAGATCGCTATCCTCGATCAAAAGCAGCAAATACTCTTTTCCGACTATCAAAGACACTTTGCAAACATAAGAGAAACTCTTTCCGGCTTGTTACAGAAAGCTTATGACAAACTCGGAAATATAACCGTACATCCGATGATCACCGGCTCCGGCGGTCTGACGTTAGCTAACCACCTACAAGTCCCCTTTGTGCAGGAAGTTATCGCAGTCTCCACATCCTTGCAGACGTTTGCCCCGGATACCGATGTGGCAATCGAACTGGGCGGTGAAGATGCGAAAATCATATATTTTGAGGGCGGTAACGTAGAACAGCGTATGAACGGTATCTGCGCCGGCGGTACAGGTTCATTTATCGACCAGATGGCTTCCCTGCTGCAGACTGATGCATCAGGGCTTAATGAGTATGCCAAAAATTATCACTCGCTATACACGATTGCGGCAAGATGCGGCGTATTCGCCAAATCCGACATTCAGCCGCTTATCAATGAAGGCGCGACTAAGGAAGACTTATCTGCTTCCATTTTCCAAGCAGTGGTTAATCAGACCATCAGCGGGCTCGCATGCGGTAAACCAATCCGGGGACACGTGGCATTTCTCGGCGGACCGCTGCACTTTCTGTCCGAACTTAAACAGTCTTTTATCCGCACCTTGAAATTAGACGATGAGCATATTATTGACACGGACAGCTCCCATCTGTTCGCGGCAATCGGCTCTGCATTGAACGCCAAAGAGGATACCTGTTTTACGATGGAAGAAATGGTAGGAAAACTTTCCTCCGACATCAAGATGGAATTTGAAGTGGAACGTATGGAGCCTCTCTTTGCCTCCCAAGAAGAATATGACAATTTCTGTACAAGACACGGCGCACATCATGTGACAACTGCAGATTTAGCTTCCTATCAAGGCAAATGTTTCCTAGGAATAGACGCCGGCTCTACCACCACCAAAGTGGCGCTTGTAGGTGAGGATGGTTCCCTGCTCTATTCATTTTACAGCAGTAATGACGGCAGTCCGTTAAAAACAGCAATCCGTTCTTTAAAGGAGATTCATTCACTTCTCCCGAAGGGTGCAAAAATTGTCCGTTCCTGCTCTACCGGCTACGGCGAAGCATTGATGAAAGCCGCCTTTTTATTGGATGACGGTGAAGTGGAAACCGTGGCGCATTACTACGCGGCTGCCTTTTTCGATCCGCAGGTTGACTGCATTCTGGATATCGGCGGTCAGGACATGAAATGCATCAAGATTAAGAATCAGACCGTGGACAGCGTGCAGCTCAATGAAGCATGTTCTTCCGGGTGTGGTTCCTTCATTGAAACTTTTGCCAAATCCCTAAACTATAGTGTGGAAAATTTTGCCAAGGCAGCTCTCTTTGCCGAGCATCCAATCGACCTCGGCACCCGTTGCACCGTATTTATGAATTCCAAGGTAAAGCAGGCGCAGAAAGAAGGGGCTTCCGTCTCCGATATCTCCGCCGGACTTGCCTATTCTGTTATAAAAAATGCGTTGTTTAAAGTCATCAAAGTGTCCGATGCGTCGGAACTGGGCAAGAACATCGTCGTACAGGGCGGTACTTTCTACAATGATGCCGTACTTCGCAGTTTCGAGAAAATTGCCGACTGCCATGCAATCAGACCGGATATTGCCGGTATTATGGGCGCATTCGGCGCTGCGCTTATTGCCAGAGAACACTATGCCGAAGGTTACCAGACCTCCATGCTGACGATCGATCAGATTACCAATCTGCAATTCGAGACAAGCATGGCAAAATGTAAAGGCTGTACCAATAACTGCCGTCTCACCATCAACAAATTTACGGGAGGACGCCAATATATTTCCGGAAACCGTTGCGAACGCGGACTCGGCAAGACCAAAAATGAGAACAACATTCCCAATCTATATGACTATAAATTAAAAAGGCTCTTCTCCTATGAACCGTTATCCGCCGATCAGGCGCCGCGCGGCACGGTAGGCATCCCAAGAGTTTTGAATATGTACGAAAACTATCCGTTCTGGTTTACATTTTTTACCAGACTCGGATATCGTGTTGTGCTCTCCCCAAATTCTAACCGTAAGATTTACGAACTTGGTATCGAGTCTATTCCGAGCGAATCGGAATGCTACCCGGCAAAGCTTGCCCACGGACATGTAGCATGGCTGATCAACCAAAAAGTGGATTTCATTTTCTATCCTGCACTGTTTTATGAGCGGGACGAGTTTCACGAAGCCAACAATCACTACAACTGCCCTATCGTCACTTCCTACTCTGAGAATATTAAGAATAACGTGGAAGAAATCGGCAGGGGTGAAGTAATATTCCGTAATCCGTTTATGGCATTCAGCAGTTTACAGACAGTCACTTCCGCCCTCACGAAGGAATTTATGGAACTGCCCGTCACAGAAGTAATCGACGCTGCCAAAGCTGCTTGGGACGAACAGGCATCTGCACGTCAGGACATGCGTGACAAAGGCGAGGAAGTCCTTCGTTTTATGGAAGAAAAGCACATACGAGGAATTGTTCTCGCCGGAAGACCTTATCACATTGATCCCGAAATCAACCACGGCATTCCGGAGCTTATCAATTCCTACAACATTGCGGTACTGACAGAAGATTCTGTCTCTCATCTCGCAGAACCGGAGCGTCCGCTCATTGTATCCGACCAGTGGATGTATCATTCGAGGCTGTATGCCGCCGCGAGCTATGTAAAAACGCGGGACGATTTGGATTTGATCCAGCTTAACTCTTTTGGCTGCGGTCTGGACGCCGTGACGACAGATCAGGTAAACGACATTCTCTCCGGCTCAGATAAGATATACACATGTCTGAAAATTGATGAAGTTAACAATTTAGGAGCTGCCAGAATACGAATCCGCTCACTGCTCTCCGCCATCAAGGTTCGGGAACAGAAGAATAAGCAGCGCGTTATTCGCTCCAGCGCCATCAGTAAAGTGGCATTTACTGAAGAAATGCGCAAAGAATACACAATACTCTGCCCGCAGATGTCTCCGATTCATTTTGAGATTATGCAGGCTGGATTTGAAGCATGCGGATATCATTTTGAAGTACTCGGCAACGACAATAAGCATGCCGTAGACGTAGGTTTGAAATACGTCAATAATGACGCCTGTTATCCTTCTTTGATGGTGGTCGGTCAGATTATGGATACCCTTCTTTCGGGCAAATACGACCTGAATAAAGTAGCCATCATTATGACCCAGACCGGCGGCGGCTGTCGTGCAACCAACTATGTAGGATTTATCAGACGTGCGCTGGAAAAAGCCGATATGCCGCAGATTCCTGTAATTTCACTGAACCTTGCCGGCATAGAGAGTAATCCCGGATTCCACTTGAATGCGGAACTTCTCATGCGTGCCGCATACAGCGCCGTTTTCGGAGATATCTTCATGCGATGTGTTTACCGTATGCGCCCCTATGAAATCACGCCCGGCTCCGCAGATGCACTTCATGCGAAATGGGCAGATAGATGTCGGGCATTTGTATCTCAAAAACACATGAATTATTTTACTTTCCGCAAGATGTGCAGACAGATTATCCGAGAATTTGATGCGCTTCCGATTGATGAAGATATGCGCAAACCCAAAGTCGGCATTGTAGGTGAAATTCTTGTTAAATTTGCCCCGGCAGCCAACAATCATCTGGTAGAGCTGTTAGAATCGGAAGGCGCAGAAGCGGTTGTGCCGGACCTGTTAGACTTTATGCTCTACTGCTTCTACAACCAGATTTATAAAGCAGACTATCTCGGCACATCCCGTAAAGCCGCTTTATTTTCCAGAGCAGGTATATGGGCGCTTGAAGAAATGCGAAACGCCGCTGCCAAAGAGTTTGCAAGGAGTAAACATTTCACTCCTCCGGTCAGCATCTACAAGATTGTGGATTATGCAAAGCCTATCGTCAATATCGGTAATCAGACCGGAGAAGGATGGTTTTTGACCGGAGAGATGGTTGAGCTAATCCACAGCGGTGTAAACAACATCGTCTGTACACAGCCTTTCGGTTGCCTCCCTAACCATGTTGTCGGCAAGGGCGTCATCAAGGAGCTGCGCAAACGGTTCCCGTCTTCCAACATCGTGGCTATCGACTATGATCCGGGTGCCAGCGAGGTTAACCAGCTCAATCGAATTAAGCTGATGCTGTCAACCGCGCACAAAAACATCAATAAATCACTTCATGAATAATAACGATGAAAGCAGATGTGGGAAATCCTACATCTGCTTTCTTACAATCAAATATTCATTATCCAGTTGGTAAAAAGGACAAGCAAAGTTACCTCCGCTTAAGAAACGCCCTGTGTCATCTTCGTCCATATCCACCATGCACACATAACATTCGTAGTCCTCATCATACTGATAGTTACTACATGTATCACAATTAGTCATCGTTTCTGCCCGCCTCGTCCTCCGATCAATAAAATGTCTTCTCCACCTTACGGTTGATAAATTTGATTTTACCCTTAATCTCTTCTTCCAGTTCATGAACCGCTTCGTCGGCAATCTCTTTCTGTAACTGGTTCACACAAAATATACACGTTCCAAATTTGTCATTGGAAAACAACTTCGGTTTTTCCCATTTCACAAAATAGGACACCCTATTCTTCAGAAGTGTTTTCTCAATTTTCTCTTTCGTTGCAAGATCAGTTACCTGACACCATTCTACCTCGTTATGTACTTTTACTTTCTGATATGCTGTTTCCATACCACGAACCCCCTCTTTATGCCCGTAAATACTTAGCAATCCAATTATAACTTATTTTGACTAAATGTGCAATTGTTGCAAGCCAGCTTTTTTTATGTTAATCTATATTGTAATTGGTCAGCGCGCCTGTCACTAACAAAGTCACTTCGGCGCGGGAAAGTTGAGGAACTATTATGCCTATAAAAATAGCGGATTCATTACCTGCAACCACTATTCTAGAAAATGAAAATATATTTGTTATGACACAGTATCGGGCGATTCATCAGGATATCCGTCCTCTTAACGTACTCATCCTTAATCTGATGCCCACTAAAATCGTGACCGAAACACAGCTGCTTCGCAAGCTATCCAACACTCCTCTGCAGGTTAATGTGGAATTTCTGCAGACTGCCAGCTATACGCCGCAGCATACGGATTCCAACCATCTGGAATCCTTCTATACCACTTTCGATCAAGTGAAAGACCGCAAATACGATGGTATGATTATCACCGGCGCACCTTTGGACTATGTGAAGTTCGAAGATGTCACATACTGGAAAGAACTGTGCACGATTATGGACTGGGGCAAAACCCATGTACACTGTACACTGCACCTGTGCTGGGGTGCATACGCCGGTCTCTACTATCTGTACGGTTTGGACCGTTATGACATGGACTCGAAGTTATCGGGTGTCTACGCACATAAAATTATAAAGAAAAATTCTCCCCTTTTCCGCGGGTTTGACGATATCTTCTATGCTCCGCAGTCCCGCGCAATGGGAATCTCGGCAGAAAAAATCGCATCCGTACCGGAACTGGAATTAATGGCTGTCTCCGACGAAGCCGGCGTTACCATTGTGAAAACCACGGACAGCCGCCATTTCTTTATCACATGTCATCCGGAATACGACTCGGATACACTGGCTCTGGAATATTTCAGGGATTTAGACAAAGGTATGAATCCTACCATACCCGTTAATTATTTCCCTGACGACAATCCGGAAAACCCGCCTGTCGTCAACTGGCGTTCAACCGGTCAGCTTCTATATTCCAACTGGCTGAATTTCTATGTTTATCAGACAACGCCCTACGATCTACGGAATATTTAATATTCTCTGCTGCAAATCATTCCGGATACAGGTGTTAAAAGCTTTCGCCGCAAATGGCTCCGGGAATCTTTTAATACCTGTATTGTATCTTATAAATATTCCTCCATAAACTCTCTTTCCGATATAATCCGGATTCCCAATTCTTTTGCTTTTTTGTTCTTAGATGACTGTGATGTGGTATCATTATTAATCAGACAGGTCGTCTTACCTGTGACACTGCCTGTTACTTTGCCGCCTCTTGCCTCTATCTCATCTTTCAATGCATTCCTATTCTCATAATGCTCCAGACTTCCCGTGATTACAAAGCTCATGCCGACAAGCGTCTGCATACCCTCATCTACCTTCTCCTGCGCGATATGCACTTCACGAAGCAAATGATCTAACTGCTCCATCCGCTCTGTATCGTGAAAGTAGTCATAAATTCCTGTAGCAATCACCTCTCCGACTCCGTCTATATCACCTAATTCCTCTACCGTCGCCTTCCGCAGCTCCTCCAGCGAAAACTGAAAATATCTGCACAGGAGTTTGGCATTCGCCACACCTACATTCTCGATTCCCAACCCATAAATAATTCTTGGAAGCGTCGTATTTCTGGCTGTTTCTATACTGTCCATAAGATTACCGTAGGACTTCTCCCCGAACCCCTCCATCTGCGTAATCTCCTGCTCATAACGGTCCAGCCGAAAAACATCTGCATACTCATGCAGAAATCCTCTTGCAAGAAATTTCTCTAACGTGGATTCCGATAATCCGTCTACATTCATGGCATCTCTGCTCACAAACAAGGTAAATGCTTTAATCTTCTTGGCACCGCAATCCGGATTACCGCAATATAGAGACTGCACGTCATTCATCTGCCTGATCTGTGTCGGCTGTCCGCATACCGGACACCTCGCCGGAATCTCCAAGCTGTCACTCTGCGTCAAATTCTCGGCTATCTGCGGGATAATCATATTCGCTTTATAAACCGTAATGCGGTCCCCGATTCCCAGCTTAAGTCCACGAACGATACTGATATTGTGAACAGAGGCACGGCTGACGGTGGTGCCTTCCAGTTCTACCGGCTCGAAAATCGCCACCGGATTAATCAAGCCCGTCCGGCTGGCGCTCCACTCTATTTCGCGAAGTGTAGTCTCGCGAAGTTCATCCGCCCACTTAAAAGCAATGGCATCTCTGGGAAATTTGGCAGTCCGCCCAAGAGACTGTCCATAAGCAATATCCTCATAAATCAGCACAAGACCGTCTGACGGGATATCGTAACTTGGTATCTGATTCTCAAAATAAGTAATTTCATCCAAAATTGTGTCTGGATTCACCAGCTTACTTTCTACCACATCAAACCCTTGCTGTGCGAGAAAAGCAAACTGTTCCGCACGAGAATTATGAAATTCCTCACCCTCTGCCCTAACAAGACTAAATGCGTAAAACTGAACGTTCCGTGCTGCCGTAACCTCATTGTTAAGCTGTCTCACGGAACCACTGCATAGATTCCTCGGATTCTTGTATTTCGCTTCTGTCTCTTCAATACGACTGTTAATTTTCTCAAACTCACTATAGGTAATTACCGCCTCACCCCGCAGAGTCAATTCACCTTGAAAAGGAATGGACAGCGGAACATTCCGAAACACCTTGGCATTATTGGTGACAACCTCACCTACTTCCCCATTACCTCTGGTGACAGCCTTCACAAGCCTGCCCTCAGAATATGTCAGAACGATGGTCAGCCCATCCAGTTTCCAAGACAGCAACGCTTCTTTGCCGTTCAACCATTCCCTAAGCTCCTCCCTGCTTTTTGTTTTCGCAAGCGATAGCATCGGTTGATTATGTCTTTCTTTTGGAAGCTCTTCTACTGCTTCATATCCGACATGCATCGTAGGACTATTGGCAATAATAACGCCCGTTTCTTTTTCTAATTGCATTAATTCATCATACAGGCGATCATATTCAAAGTTGCTCATGATCTCCGTATCCTGTGCATAATATGCCTCGGAAGCTCTGTTCAAAACAGAAACCAGTTCCTTCATTCGACTCATTGTTTGATCATTCACTTAAGACGTACCTGCCATTTCCTTGTTATTCCATTCCGCCATATTAAGCCCGCATTCACTGTACAGGCTCTTCACCTCATCTCCTGTCAGTTCCCGATACTCTCCGGGTTTTAAATCCCCAAGATTCACATTGATAACACACGTTCTTTTAAGTGAGAACACTTCATATCCCTGTGTTTTGCACATACGACGAATCTGCCTGTTCAACCCCTGTGTCAACACCATCCGTATTGTTTTGGGTCCGATCTGTTCTATCTGACACGGTCGGGTTGTAGTGTCCAGTTCTTCAAGATAGATTCCTTGACGCATATGCGACAATGCTTCTTCTGTCCATTCTTTTGTAACCTTAACAATGTATTCTTTATCATGACGGTTGATACCACGCATCATAGCATCAATAAGCGTACCGTCATTAGTCATCAGAAGCAGTCCTTCCGAGTCTTTATCCAGTCTGCCCGCATAGGTAACGCGAATCGGATAATTCAGCTCCCGTGTCACAATCTTCTCTGCATGAACATCCCGCTCCGTACAGACTACTCCTCTTGGTTTATAATACGCAAGTACTACTTTTTTATCACGTCCGGCAACTTTTTTTCCATGGACACGAATTTCATCTTGTACAGTCACTTTCATTCCCGGCACAGCTCTTATGCCCTCTACCGTGACAGCTCCCTGCTCGATCAATTTGTCTGCATCCCGTCTGGAGCAGACTCCACAGGATGCCAAATACTTATTCAGACGGATTTCTTCCATATTCTTTTCCAATCTGTATCCCCCAATATACCTCAATTGCCACCTTATATACCGGCGTTACACTCATATTATAACATATGTTACTTATCATTAATCAGGCACCACCGCGTGTTCCAGCAAAAACTGACGCCAGACATCGTAATGCTGGGCATAGAGATGCACACCGTCAAATGTCAATTCCGCATTCAAGAACCCTTCCTCATCGGTAAACAGCGGATTTGCATCCAGATAGAAAATGTCCGTACCGTTCGCCAGCCTCGCCGAAGCCGCATTCTTATCATTTATATTAATATTATTAAATTCTGTGCCGTCATTATTCTTCTCTTGGCTGACATGCAGATTTGCCATGATATAAATAATCGCCTCCGGCTGCCATGCTCTAATCTGCTCTACTACCTCCCGGTATTTTTCAAAATACATCTGTGTATCTCCGTACCCGAGTTCGTTCATTCCCAGCATAATATAAATCTTGCCGTATTTCTTCTGTTGTAATACTTGTGACAAGTCTTCCTTATCTCCGGTCTTCTGATAAGTGACACCGTCCGGCTCCAAAAGCTTAAAGATTGTCATGCCGCTGTCACAGTAAAAATCCGCCGCATCCAATCCGGCATAATCCGATATTCCTAATGTTCTGGAATCACCAAGGAACGCCGCATCATTAAAATAACTATCGTTCTCCGTGCTGTAAGGATACTCTGTTGTCAATGCAACTTTTCCTGCATCAGAATAATATCTCGAATCTGTTTCTTGTGGCTCGTATGTTTCAAACTTAGTAATCCCTTTAACCTTTTCTTCTGATTTTTCTTGTATTTCTTCGGTTTTTCCTACGTTATTTGGTTCATTTTCGGTCTGTATATCGCCATTTTTTTCCTTGCATATCCCTGCATCATCAGACTCTTCCGGGCTGTCTTCAGTCAAAGTTTCCAGTTCGACACCTTCTTTTGCTGACAAATCGGATGCCTCCTCCAGCGGAACCTCCTGCGTAGAAATATTCATTCCTGTCACTTGTGCTATGGTCGTTTGTGCCTCTCTTGCAACGGCTTTGATTCCAATTTCATCGGAACATATCATCACTGCACAGGAAGTAACCCCCACCACAATCAGATAAGGGCAGTTATAGAGAAAGGCTTTCCAGTCTTTTTTCTCTTGTCTTTTCTCTTCCGTTTTCTTTCCATTTTTCTTTCTGTTTTTCTCTTCTGTCTTTTTGTTCTTACTCATATAATCAGTCCTGTTTATTAAAATCTGAAATACAGGAAAGGATTGTTACTCCCCACCATAATCTCATATACCGAAAGCCAAAAAATTACTAAAAAAATAATTACTGCAAACCATCTGTCACGATATTTGTGATACAGCTTACCGGGAAGCGGTGTCGCAAAAATAACACACGCTATTAACAATATCCAGTACTCCTGTAGATATCGTATGAGCTGCGGTCCCCCGACCATGACTGTTGATTTGTGTATCCCGAACATGTTCCCTAGATAAGATGTGAGCTGTTCGATATCGGTAATTGCAAATATCGCCCATGTAACGGGAATCAATATCAATGTATAGATATGTCCGATTACTCTGGTGTTCTCCAGTTTTTTGCCATATGTATTCTTTTCCACCGTAAGGATTACAAAGAACGTCAGTCCCCACAGCAGGAAATTCCAGTCTGCTCCATGCCATAACCCGGTAAAAGCCCACACAATAAAGAGATTGCAGATAGTTCGCAATCTCCCTTTTTGGCTGCCTCCTAACGGGAAATAGACATACTCCCGAAACCACCTGCTCAGCGTCATATGCCATCTTCGCCAAAACTCCGAGATAGAACGGGAAGTATACGGATTGTCAAAATTGCGTGGTATTCTGAATCCCAGCATTTTTCCCAACCCCATAGCCATGACGGAATACCCCCAGAAATCAAAATATATCTGAAAAGAATAGGCAATCGCTCCCAGCCATGCCACTGCAATATGCAAATTGCCCGCTCCTGCCGTCATAATCGTATTCCATAACGTCCCCATCTGGTTCGCCAGTAATACCTTGAGTCCCAGTCCCACCGTGAAAAGCTTTAATCCATTTTCTACGTTACGGATTCTTATTTTCCTGCTCTTCATCCGATCAGCCACTTCGTCATAACGCACAATCGGTCCGGCAATCAACTGTGGGAACATACTCACATAAGCAGCAAATGATATCATATCCGGCGGCTCTTGAATCGTACCGCGGTAACAGTCAATCTGATACGACACCATCTGAAAAGTATAGAAACTAATCCCTAACGGAAGTGTCAGCATAAGAATCGGCACGATATCACGTCCCGCAAGACCGTTTACACTTTCTGCCGCAAAATCCCAATACTTAAATACAAACAGCAGTCCGAAATCTATAACAAGCGCTGATGTAAGCGCCACTTTCTTACGCCTCGCCCGCTTCTTAGCTCGATTCTGCTGCGGAGAACGAGGTTCCCAGAACATATATCTGCTGAAACCATAATTGATGAGTACAGAAAAAATGAGCATCAGAACAAAATACGGTTCCCCTACTCCGTAGAAAATAAGACTTCCCGCCAACAGCACGATATTGCGATATTTGGCAGGAATCAGTAAATATATCAGCATAAAAACCGGCAAAAACCGGAATAAAAATCCCACACTGGAAAATAACATAGATAGCGCTCCCAAGCACAAATTAGGGTATTTTGTCGAAAAAGCAAGCCCTATATCTAGTATATTCCAGTCGGGATTATTTTACAAGAGGCTAATTAAGGCAATTCTCCCCTCCCGGTTCATTTGTCAGGCTGTCCTGTATATCGCAAATGACTGTGCCTCTATCGTGCAGTTGTTCCCGCTTTTTTTCAAAGAGCCCAGCATAAAAATCACATCACTTTCTGACACATCAATTTCCAATGTCTCCGCATGGTCTGACGGATTGCACAGCATCACTAAATCATCACGCCTGTACACGAAGCTTCTTCTGTCTTCTTCGGCAAATACAATCTCAAGATTATCATGTCTCGTAAAAGCATCCTGCTTACTTCTGATATCCAGAATCCGCCTGACTGTATGATAAAGAGAATCATCACGTTTTTGCTGCGCCTCCACGGTAGGCGCATTCTCACCATCGTCTGTAGGAAGATACAAAAGCACCTCATCCGCTTCAGAGAATCCATGGTTTTTACTGCTATCCCACTGCATAGGCGTTCTGGATCCCGTTCTCGTGTAACCGCCTTCCTTACACGGAAGATTCAGGTATCGCATACCGATTTCATCTCCGTAATAGATAAAAGGCGCTCCGGGCATCGTCAGCAGAAATGCAAACGCAAGCTTTAGCTCGTTTTCGTCCAAATGATACGCTGCACGGATCATATCATGATTGCCGGTAATCAGACAGTAAAGACCTTTCCCTTTGACAGCTTCATACTTTGGAATATATTCACGCAGAAAATCCTGTATGCTTCTGGTACTATCCTTTTTAAAAAAGCTGTCGTCACGCCCCGTATCATCATAATCACGCATTAACAGATTATAGCCGTTGCCGACCCAGTCAAGGAAAAAGTCCATCTGAAAGCCTGCCATGCCGATTGCGGACTGCGGATTGTTCCACTCAGACACAAACGCCGCTTCCGGATATTTCTCCTGAATTGCGTGAATCATGTCACTCCATACCTTACAGGTCCCGCTCTTTATCTCATCATCATTTTTTACAAGAGAATCCGCCATATCCACGCGGAAACCATCACAGCCCATTTCAAGCCAATAACACATGATATCTATCATTGCCTTTCTGGTAGCAAGACACGCCGGATGATCGATCGGCTTCTGCCATTCCTCCTGCGGATGCAGAAATCCGTAATTCAATGCGGGCTGACATTTAAAAAAATTGATGATATACGCGCCATTTCTTTCACGCTCCCCTGCAATATATGCAAGCCCTTCCGCACGCTTAAACCAATTGTCCGTCCAGATGTAGCGATCCGAATATTCATTCATCTCAACCTTTCCACTCTCAGCAAACCACTGATGTTCTTCAGACGTATGCCCCGGTACAAGGTCAAGAAGAATATGCATTTTCCTCACATGCACTTCCTCAAAAAGTTGTTTCATATCTTCATTCGTCCCGTAGCGTGCGGCAACTTTCTTGTAATCCCGCACATCATAACCCGCATCCATAAAAGGTGAATCATAACAAGGGTTCATCCAAATTGCATTGCACCCCAGATTCTTTATATAATCCAGCTTCTCTATGATACCTTGGATATCACCTATACCATCACCGTTGGAATCTTTAAACGATTGCGGGTATATCTCATAAAACACCGCTGATTTTAACCACTCTGTCATTTTCTACCTCCTTGTCATCCGCAGTCCTTTGGGATAGTGATTCTTTATCTGTCCATTTGCCGCCTTGCCAAACCCAAGCGGATAGCCTTTGTATGCAAGCAGTATCCATCCCTTCTTCGTCTCACACGCCAGACTCTCTCCGCAAAGATAACGTCCCGCCTCTTCTTCCGCCAGTTCTGCCTTCCTATCCGTTTCTTCTGTATGAAGCGCCAATGCCAACGCGTGAGCCGGTTCAATCCTATTCTTTTTCTCCGTTCCTAAATGCAGACCGGGACGCACGATCTTCATACCTCTCATGGAAACCATATCCTCAGGAACTAAATAAATCTGTTCACCGAACGTCTCAAGCCTGCCATACTGTCTGTCAATCCAATCCTCTGATAACCCGATTTCTTCCGTCAGGAAGTTTTGAACACTGCTTATCTTGCTCTTTGATACATCCTTCTGCGCCTTAGGCTTTCCACCGGATATAGTGTTTTCCCGCGTCTTGAATTCCCTGTCCTTTGCATCCGCACTCCACATTCCACGCCTGCGCAGTCTCGCAATATAATGCCCTTCACCTTTTAACTTATGCGGCATAAGTCTCATCGTATGCGAAAGTCCTTCCGCCGGTTCGATAACCCATTCCGGTCTTCCCGGAGCAAACGCAGCATCATGAGGTATCTTTTCCACAACAAAATCTTCATGCCCGTTCAGGAATCTGCTGATTACCCCCTCGTTCTCGTCAGCTGCAAAAGTGCAGGTAGAATAGACAAGCACGCCGCCGGGTTTTAACATTTTCGCCGCCTCCGTCAATATACTGTACTGCCTGTCCGCACACATAACCACATGCTCCTCGCTCCACTCCGCCACAGCCGTTTCGTCCTTGCGGAACATTCCTTCCCCCGAACACGGTGCATCCACTACAATTCTGTCAAAAAATGTAGGAAAGAAATCTGCCATTCGTTCCGGAGTCTCGTTGCATACCACGCAGTTGCGCACGCCCATGCGCTCTATATTCTGCGAAAGGATTTTTGCCCTGCTCTGAACGATCTCGTTAGACACAAGCAGCCCCTCTCCATTCATCCTTCCTGCAATCTGTGTACTCTTGCCGCCCGGCGCAGCACACAAATCCAAAATACGCTCACCCGGTCTCGGATCCAGAATCTCTACAACAGCCATGGCGGAAGGTTCCTGAATATAATAAGCGCCCGCCTCATGCAGAATATGTCTGCCCGGCTGGTCAGGCATAAAGTAATAATATCCCTCTTTCGCCCAGCTGACCGTTTCCAGCCGAAAAGGAATTCTTTCCATAAATTCTTTTTCGGAAGCTTTGAGCGGATTGCGGCGCAGACCATAATATCTGCCTTTTTCATAGCTTGCCAGAAAATCATCATATTCCGTTCCTAAAAGTTCCGCCATTCTGTCAAGAAAGGCTTCCGGAAGACTTTCTTTTATATTCATCTTCTCTCCTGCCTTGTAGTTGTTCTCGTACTTCCAGTATCGACCATGCTATACCTATATAACATACTACCGATTCCTCCTCCTTCTGTCAATTTACTTATTTTGAAGAAAACATTACCCCATTTTACGCAAATCTTTTCTTGCATACCACCGTCATACCATATATAATACTAATGTTGTACAGAACGAAGAAAGAAATGAGGAGAGAAATTATGACATCGCAAATTTGCATTATTATTTCAATCGTCATCTATCTGTGTGGAATGATTTATATCGGCGTTTCTTTTTCCAAGAAAAACACACAGGCTGACGAATTTTATCTCGGAGGGCGCAAGCTCGGTCCTCTGGTTACCGCTATGAGCGCAGAAGCATCCGATATGAGCAGCTACCTGTTAATGGGACTGCCCGGTCTTGCTTACATCTCTGGTATCGCAGACGTAGGATGGACTGCAATCGGTCTGGCTCTCGGTACATATTTGAACTGGCTGCTTGTCTCTAAGCGCATCAGACGCTACTCCAACAAGCTGAACGCCATCACGATACCGGAATTTTTTGCCAAAAGATATGGGGATGACAAGCATCTTCTGACATGTATAGCCGCTGTGGTTATCGTCATCTTCTTTGTCCCTTACACCGCTTCCGGCTTCGCCGCATGCGGCAAGCTGTTCAGTACGCTGTTCGGCATGAATTATATGCTTGCTATGCTCTTAAGCGCTGCTGTTATCGTGTTATACTGTACATTGGGCGGTTTCCTTGCCGTAAGCACCACAGACTTTATTCAGAGTATCACAATGACAATAGCACTCGTTATTGTTGTTGCCTTTGGCGCTGTTGCAACCGGAGGCTTCGATGCAGTCATGGCAAATGCACACGAACTTCCCGGCTATCTGAGCATGGTACAGACTTATGTGGCAGACACTGCATCTGCCAAACCATACACACCACTCATGATTGCTTCCATGCTGGCATGGGGATTAGGCTATTTCGGTATGCCTCACATACTGCTTCGATTTATGGCGATTGAAGATGAACACAAATTGACACTGTCACGGAGAATTGCTTCCGTATGGGTTGTCATCTCCATGGCAATCGCAGTTTTCATCGGTATTCTCGGCATGGGTATGTCCAAGGCTGGCATTATACCTGTATTGGAAGGAAGCAATTCCGAAACCGTTATCATCCAGATTGCATCTGCTCTTAGTACACACGGCGTAATCCCCGCATTGATTGCAGGTGTTATTTTAGCAGGTATCTTGGCTGCTACCATGTCAACCGCAGATTCACAGCTTCTTGCCGCTGCTTCCAGTATTTCTCAGAATCTGGTACAGGATTTCGGCAAAAAGAAGCTGGACACCAAAACTTCTTTGCGCATTGCGAGAATCACGGTCATCGTCATTTCCCTGATTGCCGTCTTTATCGCACAAAACCCTGACAGTTCCATCTTTACAATTGTATCCTTTGCATGGGCTGGTTTCGGCGCTGCATTCGGTCCGGTAGTTCTGCTTGCATTATTCTGGAAGCGCTCCAACAAACAAGGTGCCCTCGCCGGTATGATAACCGGTGGCGTGATGGTATTTGTATGGAAATACGGAATTGCCACATTCGGCGGCGTATTTGCCATCTACGAACTGCTTCCTGCATTCATCATTGCACTGATTGTCAACGTCATCGTTTCACTCTTAACTTCCGCCCCTGCGGATAAGCTTGTCAAGACTTTCGATGAGGTAAACGCTAAGAATTAAATTAGATTAAACTTTTTGGCGAGACAGCTACAGCTGCCTCGCTTTTTTATATTTCGTTTTTTGTATTTTTCTAAAATAATTCATTAAACGATAAATTTTATACATTTTTCCGCTTACACGTTAAAAAGATATCGTTTTATCAAAATTATTTTGAATCTATATAAATTTTTTTAGATTTAATTGACGAAACGACATTTTTTTACTATAATTTAAGTGGGTTTGTAGAATAATTAATTATTTTTTATTTTACAGAGATATAAAACATTGTATTGGAGGGGGTTTATTTTGTTACACATTACTTCACTGAGTGAGGGGCTGGATATATTTAAGGCTTTAGGCTCTGATGTCAGAATTGAAATTCTTAATATACTGTTGGACAACAACAATATGAGCATGAACGAACTTGCTTCTCATCTGAATATAACCAACGGTGCACTGACCAGTCACATCAAGAAACTGGAAAGCTGCGGTCTTATTACTACCTCAAGTGAATCTGCAGGTCACGGAAACCAGAAAATCTGCTCCGTACATCTGGATAAAATACTAATTGATTTGGAAAAACAAGAGGCTTTTCAAAATGTTTACAGCACGGACATCAAAGTCGGACATTATTCGAACTATCGTATCTACCCTACTTGCGGGCTGGCTTCGGACAAAGCTTTAATCGGAGAAGCCGATGATCCTAGATATTTCGATCACCCGGATCGGTATAATGCTGATATTCTCTGGTTTACAAAGGGATTTGTGGAATATAATATTCCTAACTTTATCCCAAGATTCCAAAAGATTACCCAGCTTACTATTTCTGCAGAATTATGCTCTGAAGCACCGGGCGTCAACAATGTCTGGCCTTCGGATATCACCTTTTATCTGAATGATGTTTGTGTGGGGCGCTGGCTTTCCCCCGGTGATTTCGGCGATTCACGCGGACTCTTCACTCCCGACTGGTGGTTTCCTAACTGGAACCAATACGGATTATTAAAGCTTCTTGTCATCAACAAAAAGGGAACTTATGTGGATGGTCTGAAAATTTCCGATGTGACGATTGATAGTTTCTCGCTTGATTACCGCAGCAGTATCCGTTTCCGTATGGCGGTGGACGATGATGCGGAGCACATTGGCGGACTCACTATCTTTGGTAAGACTTTCGGAAATTATGGTCAGGATATCAAGGTGAGTATACACTATGCACCTATGGACGATTTGCCGCACCAAAACTAATTCTATAAAGCGAAGGCTTTGCAGTAATCCTGCAAAGCCTTTTATTTAACTTCTCATATCTCTCATCAGACATCTTAGATTTCTAGTATTTCACGCCCCATACACTTTCGTTGGCACCGACTGCACTGAATGTCATAACCTGCGTACCCGCCTCATCATTCATTTGACAGAATACACCGCTGTAGCTGACGTCACCGTATGTAATATTCATGTAGCATGTGCCATCTTTGGCTTCCCAGCTTCCTTCCACACCATCGCCGTACACTTTGCCGCTCTCGTCCAGATACAGGATAAAAGGCTGTGCGATGTCTGCACTGATTGCCGTTCCCTGATTGATCACATAATATCTGCCGGCGATATCTGCCATCTCATAGCCACTCTCATTGACTGTCTCACCATCTGTCGCATAGGGAAGCATACACGGCCATCCCTCTTCATTGACGATGAACTGGTGAACACGAGGCTCATGTTCTTCGGTCTTATTATCAAAGCGTGTATGATTCACAATATATTTCTTGCCATCATCATCCACAAACGCTGAATTATGCCCTGTTGCCATATATGCCATTTCAAGACTAGGCAGGAAATAGTTGCCTGACAGCTTCAAACCGTACGGATAATGCTCCGGATTGGTTGTATCTAGCGGAAACTCTCCGTTCATGTCCACATAATCCCCGTCTATTGTCTCGGAACGGAATACCCTGATTTGATAACCGCCTTCACGGACCAATCCGCCATATGAAACAAAGAGATAATAGTATCCGCTCTGCTCATCATATAAAATATAAGGCGCTTCGATAGAACTGTGATTACCTCCCAGTAATCTCTTACCGAAATACGCATCAACACGTTTCTCCTCGTCGGCTTCCGGATGAATCACCTCTCCGGTCTGCTTGTCAAGCTCTAACAGATACATACCGCCTGACCATGAACCATATACCATCCACAATCTGCCTTCCTCATCATAAAGCACGGTAGGGTCAATGGCATTGGGATATTTATTGAAATTATATTCATTACTCTTCTTGATATATCTGTCTTTTGCCTCTTCCTCATCTACATATTCCGCTACATCCGTATTGTCAAATGTTTCCAGCGTAAAACCAGAATAAATTAAAGCGCCCTTCCACTCATACGGTCCGTCAATTTTGTCACTGGTCGCATAGCAGAGGTTAGATGCGTTCCAAGTTGATGTAGTACAGAAATACAAGTAATACAGCCCGTCTTCCTCATTATAAATGACATCCGGAGCCCACACATGCCAAGCTCTGTCATCTGTGGGAATCACACTGTTCTTACTGCCCGCATAAGCAAAAGCATCTTCATTTGCCATCAGCTCATAGTAAATCTGATCCTTTACTTTGTAACCGTCACCGATAGATGTCCAATGTCTCAAATCATCAGATACCGCCGTGGACATATGGGACCCAAATATGTAATACTTACCGTCAACCTTAACAATAGACGGATCATGGACACTGGCTCCTGCCTCAATCTTAGCCGTAGCTATCCCGTCATAACTTACTGTAAAATCCAAATCTGCAGGCACCTCCTCTGCACTGTCCGCCCCGGTTTCTGTCTGTGTCTCTGTCTGTGTCTCTGCGCCGTTTTCCGGCTCATTGTTCTGCGCCGTATTTCCACAAGCCACCGCTCCGGCAGCTATCGTTGTACAAAGCGCACATGTGAGTAATAATTTCCTCTTTCTCATGCCACCTTCTCCTTCTATGATTTCCAATCATTTTATACATCGGCAACCAGAGACATCCTCTCTGATTACCTAACTATATTTTTACTATATCAGAAGCGGCACATTTGTTCAATCATTTTCTTTATATTTTAATAAAATATTTTAAGTTATTCTATACATTGTTCTAAATCATAAAATAACTATATAACTTATGATATTCATCTCCTTATTCGTTAATCGCAATATCAATCCGACTCAACTTCTCCATAAGAATTTCCTCTTCCGTAGGCATATCCTCAGATAATTCAATCTTCGCGCGTACCTGTCTCATCTGCTCGTCAACGGCTGCAATCCTCTCCGCACACTCTGTCAACTGCTCCACAATTTCACGCTGGTTCGGCACATCCTGCTTGTATTTAAGCTGATGTTCCAAGCTTGCCCAAAAATCCATAGCAATCGTACGAATCTGCACTTCCACCGCCATATCCTTTGTCTGATCCGAGAAAAAGACCGGCACACTCACAATCATATGATAGCTGCGGTATCCGTTAGGTTTGGGATTCTTAATATAGTCCTTCTCTTTAAGTACCGTAATATCATCCTGCTTTGCCAGCGCCTGTGCCAAGACATAAATATCATCCACATAAGAACACACTACGCGGATTCCCGCTACATCATATAAATTGTTTTCTACATTCTCCAACGTGAAATCAAGCCCTTTGCGTGCCAATTTATTCATGATACTACTGCTGCTCTTCAAACGTGAACTGATCGATGTGATAGGGTTGCGCCGATAGCGAACATTAAACTCCGAATTAAGCACGTCAAACTTCGTCCGTACCTCCTTGATGGCACAGCTGTAACGCATGCGCATCTCCTTATAGTCTATCACCGTACCTGCCGCTCTCCTTCGCTGATCATAAATCGCTCTATCTACCTGCGGAAATATCATCATCTCCGTATTGTTTGATTCCGCACTCATCTCGTCCAATGGAAAAAAAGGATTTCCACTCATTTGTTGTTTCCTCCATTTAGTAACATATGTTTTGTTTTGGTTTTCATCCACTGTTACTATACTCTTTATGCAGGACAGAAACAATAAACGTTGTCTTAATTTTATATAAAAATTACTAGTGAATGTAGATTATCTCTTTAAAAGTTCTTATATATTGATATATCCAGCTACCTCCTTTTGCCGTCGTGCGGCAGATTAACTTTCTATTTTTCTTTTATGAGCAAAAATCCCTGATCCTATCAACAGAAGAATAATAAATGCAAGTAACGAAATGACACTGCCACCTATTGTAGCTCGAACAGGATTGTCGTAATAAGATAATTTATCAGCGAAGTATAATGCGACCCGGTACGCAAATCCATTCGGTACAATAAATCCGATTTCTGAACCAATGAAGAAGCAAGATACAAACCCATATATCACACCTGTTACACTCGTTATAATAATGTTTCTGCTTAAATTAATCACGATTGCTCCCGCCGGGACAGTTACAGATATTATTATGGCGGCTTCCATCAGAAAACCAGTAGTTATCGTCAGAAGTTCGAAAATGTCTGCGGTGACTTTTCCTGTAATCTGTAAACCAAAAATCAAGCAGAAAAATAGGAACAAAAGTATCAGTGCAAAGCAAGCACCGATTATAAGTGCAACCAAAACTTTGGTTAAAAACAGCTTGTATTTCGGGTATCCATAAGTTATCCAGTTGATATAAGTTTTGTTTTTATACTCCTGATAAAACAAAAAACCCACAAGTATGAACAAGACCATCGGAAAAAACATTGCAAACTGATTGTTCATAAAAAAGAACAGATCGGTCAATGTTTTTGTGCTGTCATTCAAAACAGCTCCTGCCCCTCCTGTTAATACAGGAAGCAAGGATAACAGCAAAAGAAATAAAAATGACCATTCCCGCTTCTGTTTGTAAAATTCATTTCTTATCAATGTAATCATCAGACACCCTCCTTGCTGGAAGTCATTATTTTTTCATAGAGAGCTTCCAGTTCCTGTTCGTTGTAGCTATTCTCCAAAATCTTCACAATGCGTCCATTCTGAATGAATATCAGACAATCGGTGATAGCCGCAATTTCTGTGAGATTATGACTTGATACCAAGATACAGTGGTCGGGAGATTTCAGCCGTTCTTTCAAAAGAAGCCGGATTTCTTTTATACCCATAGGGTCAAGACCGTTTGTCGGTTCGTCCAGCAGCAGATACTTTGCGCTCCCCAAAAATGCCCGTGCGATGCCCAGCCGTTGACGCATACCAAGGGAAAACTGCGAAAAAAGTTTGTTTCTTGCTTCCCACAAATTTACCTGTTCCAACGCTGTCCTGATATCGGGATTGTTGATTTGCAAATATCTTGCATGTAACCGCAAATTTTCTTCTGCGGTCAATTTAGGATAAAACGCAGGGTATTCAATCAGACTTCCAAACAAACGGCTGGAAACAGGCTGATTATCAGAAAGAATTTCCCCAGTAAAATCCGTCAGCCCCAGCATTGACTTAAACATCGTTGTTTTGCCCGCGCCGTTTGAACCGAGAACACCATATATTTTTCCCAGTTCCAGTGTAATATTGATGTTATGGAGCAAAACAACATTGCCTACCTTTAAATTCACATTGTTAACCTGTAACATTTTGCACCTCCATTACTGTGTGAAAAGAAAAGTTAAAAAGAAATCATATAATTTACCTCTTTCCCGAAAATAATACCAAAAAGGTATAAGATTTCTCTATGAAAAGTCTAAGGAAAGTCTAAGGATAAACAACGGACGCCAGACATCCTCATGTTAAAAAGAGCTGCCGAAGCAGCCCTTAATCAGCGGGAAATGTAATCTGTATGTCAAAGGTTTTGTTATGCAGCTTTGCCGATATGCAGCCACCCATTTTTCTTGTCAATTTTTTTGCTATTGCTAACCCTAAGCCCGTTGTCTTTTTGCTGCGTGACTGATCTGTAGTATAAAAGCGGTCAAATAAATGGGGAATATCTTCTTTACATATTGTCTCAGAATGGTTAGAAACGATTATTTGATAAGCATTTTCTGTATGGGAAGATATAATTTTATATTCATTGTCACCGTGTATCAGAGCATTATATATGACATTGGAGAATACACGGCAAAGGGCTTCTTTATCAGCCCATATTATAAAAGGCGTATCTGGAATACGAATATCCAATGTAGCTGATTTTTTTTCGAAATCGCTATAATACATTGCAAGAACATCTCGCAGGAGACTGTTTATGTCTGTTCTCTGCCGCATCAGTTTTAATTCATTTGCTTCAATCCTAGCAAATTCAAATAGCTGGTCAAGTAAAACTTTTACAGCTGTAATTCTTTCGTAAGCTATTTCGATATACTCCTTTTGTTCCTGTGATAGCTCTTGTTCCATAAGTAATTGGATATATCCATTTGCCGTTGCAAGAGGTGTTCGAAGATCATGTGAAAGGCTTGTAATCGTATCTTTGAACAGCGCATTATTTTTTTTGATTTGTTGTTCTGTATCACGGTATCTTTCTAAAAGGCAGTTTATACTTTCCGCCAAATGCTCCGTGCTTTTGTCAATCCTTTCTAATGTTATTTGTGTCCCTGTGTCACGGCTACATAAAAAATCGATTTGTGTTTTAATGCGGTTAATCTGCCTTTTCTGTACGCCCATTTTAATAAGCAATCCAAAACAACATATCATCAAAATCAAACACAAAATCCACATAAAATCACCTTCTTTCATGTTTTCGTAAATCTGCTTTCTGATAAATCCAATATGCCGCCCCTGTCGGGAAAAGAATATATGCTGCAATCGTAATCAAAATAGCCGGTAACTGGCTCATGGATGGGCTAATCTCCATTTGATCGGACAGTCCGACAATCCAATACTTATAAAGTGAATACTCCAAATCTAAAGCGGTACTTATTTTAGTTAAATATAGATACAAAGTCCCCAAAAGAAAAAATGACACAACCAATACAGCATTGCGATAAGGAATGAAACAGCTTAACAGCCATAGGAATGAGGAATACCCAACAAAACATAACATCTGTAATATCAGATATCCACATATTCCAGCAAGCGAAAATTCAATATATGGCTGTTTTATCCATATAGAAAGTATAAATATATACGCCATAAAAAAACTGAACATGAGATAAAAAAGAGTAGTTATCCATAGTGCAATCAACTTTCCAAAGAAAAAATCGAACCGGGATACACCTTTCATAAATAAGATTTCATGTACACCTTTTTGATAATCTTCTGTAACATAAATCTGTTGGAAAATGGTTATAGGTATTACAAGGCTGTAATCCGCAAAAAGAAACTCTGTAAAACCATTTAGCGAAGCAATGTCCCCTGTCAGTCCGGCAGTTTTAACTGTTTCATAATGAAAACCCAAAGCATATGCAAACATAAAAAAAGTAGATAGCAAAAGGCAGAGAAAAAATAGGCGGTTTTTGCGAATACGGTATAATTCACTTTGAATAATCTGAAGCATCTATCGACTCACCCCCTGCTAATGCTGATAAGAATGTCTGTGGATTCATTCCGGTAATTCCAATTTCGCATACTTCAATACCGGAAGATACTAATTTTGCATTTATTCTCGACGAATAGGACACGGGACAAAATACTCTGATGAAATCGTCCCCCAATACTTCATACTGCGGAAAATCATTTTGAATAACTGTAATTGCTCTCTCTACCTGCGGCGTTCTGATTTTTATGCACCGTTTACATTCTTCATCTATTTTATGGGGTGTCAATTCAGCTTTTAACTTTCCGTCAGCAAGGATACCATATTTTTTTACAATCCGGGACGCTGACTCATAATCTTGTCCAGTCAACAAAATCGTCATATTTCTTTCTTCATTTAGCGAAGAAATGATTGACAAAAGAGATTCACATTCCTGTGTGTCAAGCCCTTGAAATGGGTCGTCCAATAAGATAAAATCCGGCTTTCCTAATAAAGCTATCCCTAAATTTATCTTTTTTTGTACATATAACGGTAAGTGACAGACTGCCTTTTTTTCAGTAAAGTTTAAATCAAGCTCTTTGTCAAAATTCTTTTGCAGCACTCCATATGACAGTGCAAAATAATGCAGCATATCCATAGCCGACATTTTACCAATAGCATACGGGTTTTGTGGAACATAACCAACTCTGCGCTTTTCCTGTAAATAGTCAGAGTTTCCAAACAATTTGATTGCTCCTGTCTGTGGAAGGACTGTGCCCGTCAGTATTTGCAGTAACAGGGTCTTTCCGGCATTATGTCCGCCGTAAAGCATATATATTTCCCCGCGCTTTACTTGCAGGGATATATCGGTTATACCCTTGCGATTTGGAAAAACATAAGATATATTTTTCAATTCCAAAGCAGTTTCCATTTGTATCATTCCTCGCTAATCCTGCATTTTAAACCCTAGCCCCCAAACAGTTTGTATATATTGTCCCTGCGGATTGACTTTCATAAACTTTTTGCGCAGGTTGCTGATATGAACATTGATTGCGTTATCATCACCAGAAAATTCTTCATTCCAAACACTTTCAAATATATTATTTTTCGTAAACACCTTGTTTGGAGCAGACATGAGTAATTGCAATATCAAATATTCATATTTTGTCAAACTAATTGGAATATCTTTGATTTTCACTTCTAAGGTGTCAGTATTTAATGTCAAATCTTTAAAGCATAGGACAGTTTCGCATATCCTGTTTTGCTGATAGCGTCGTAATACGGCTTCTATACGAACAAGAAGCTCTGCATTATCAAAGGGTTTCACAAGATAATCGTCTGCACCATTTTTTATTAAATTGATTCGACTGTCAATATCCGTTTTAGCAGATACTCCAATGACGGGAATATCTGCTTTTTTTCTAATTTCTTCCAATACTGTTTCCCCGGAAAGTCCGGGCAGCATTAAATCAAGCAGAATTAAATCAAATTTCTGCTTTTCTATAATCAGAAGTGCTTCACTTCCGGAATAAGCAGAAGCTACTTTATAATTATTTTGGAATAACAGCCGCTTTATCATATCACTAAGCAACACATCATCTTCAACAATCAAAATATTTGACATTTGATTCCGCCTTATCCTTTCTTCACTTATTCGTTGGCTTCTCTGCGTCCTTTGGTATCAGCCATAAGCGGCTGCATTTTCTCTAACATCTATCAGTATAATTATATGCGTCCGGTCTATCCCTGTCAAAAGTGCACCCGCAAAGCGACGTGATTTCCTATATAGAAAAAAGAGCCGGCTGTTACACCGACTCTCTGTCAAATCTACTTTCCTAATGTGCTATACTGACCTTTCTTGTCATAAGAATCCAACAGATAATGATTCTGCGCCTGCATTGACAAGATTTCTTCTCTGTCGGCTCTGCGGGTTCCTTTCATCTCCCTCTTAGGCTCCTTGCGATAACTACCCTGACGCGCCGCTACACTTCCAGCCTGCTGTTGTTTTGTCTTCTGTCTCAGAAAATCCCGCAGTTTTGCCGTACTCTGCCTAATCCGGCTATGTACCTTAAGTATTGATGCTTTGGCACTGTTTACCACACTGTACACTTCTTCCGGCACGACTGGCTGTATCACCGCCTTCACCGACTCTGGTGCACTCGTCTGTCTTCCCTGTGTCCTATGGGCAGACGATAATACTTCGTTATCCGCGGCATCTTTCGTTCCGTACTGTGCCATACCGTCCGTTCCGAGTCCACCCTGACGCCACCTCGTACTATCGACATCACTAAGTCCTAAACCAATCCCTTCCGGTTGTTTCTGTGCCGAAGATGCTGCCGCCGCGCCACCTTCCAGTTTACTGCTGAAGGAACCTGCGATATCAGTCCTGTTTCTGGGATGGTGGAAATGAGAAGTACGCCATGTCAGCACATGATAATCCGCCACTTTCTGTTCCTGCTGTATCCAGTTGAGTCGATTCATAGATTATTATCTCGTCCTTTACTGTTTGATGAGTAGCCGAAAGCGGTGCGCATACATCGCCTAACGGAAGTAATTGAAATAATTTCCGCTGCTGCCGTAATTGTTAAACAGATTGCTGTAGGTATTGCTTACTTGCGCCTTCATGTTGCGCTCTGCAGAAGACTCCACAGCGTCAGCCCACGTCGCTGCACGTGCAGGAAAACCGGTGCTGTCTCCCCATGCTTTCTCAAGTGTGTCAATATCCGCTGCCGCCAGCTTCTTTTCATCAATCGTGAGGGTTCCGTCATAATTTCTGCGCACACCGCAAGACGCTAATTCAGAGCTTTTCATTCCGGATGCACTGTTAAGCTGCGTTATATACGAATTATCCGCCCGTCCTCCGGATTCCTGAAGATTCTGCATCATGCTGTTGTACTGGCTGACAAATCCCTTAATCGTTGAAACGATTTCCGAAGTGTCTCCGCTCTCTTTTGCCTTGGCAAAAAGCGAATTCTTGTCATTGCTTGTCAATTTATCAGCATAATCTGCCACCTGTCCTGCATGATACTTCATATTATAATACAGTTTCTGGGTATTCGCAGTATTTTTTATAGTGCCTGTACCAAAAACATTATTCCCGCTGCTGTTCACCTGATTTAAAAGTGAGCTTCTGCTTGACCTCCTGCTCTTACTGCTTCTGCTCAAAGCGCGCTGTAACAGAGAATTGCTCCCGTTCACGCTGTTGTTACCGCTTAACAGGGCGCTCATATAATTTCTTGTAACTCTCATTCTTATTCTCCCTTCTGTTCAAACATGGTGTAAACGCTTTGCCTTACACTAAGTATATCGTTGCTTAATAAGGAGAATAAAGTGGTTTGTAACCAACTGTTTGGTTTTGGTTATGAATTGTGAATGTCCTTATCACAACCTCTCATTCCCCTGCATCATCAACGTCAACACAAAACAGTTTTCCTTCACCTCATACTGCATCGTCCCGTAATATTTCTCTACGCAGCTTCTCATATTGTTCATTCCGAGCCCGTGCGCATCGGCATCCGGCTTGGTCGTCCGCAGTCTGCCATGTTCTGAGCGCACCGACTTCTCGTCGCAGCTGTTTTCCACCACCAGAAAGAACATGCGTCCTTTCACATATCCCCGAAAACGAATGAACCTCTTTTGCCCCTCCGCAACTCTCCTGCATGCCTCTATCGCATTATCCAACGCATTATTCAATAAAATTCCAATGTCAAACGCTTCAATGGCAAGCTGCACAGGATATATCAAATCACCTTCTAAAGTAATTTGTTCTTGTGCACAAACCAACCCTTTTCGGTTTAAAATAACATCTGTTACCGGATTGCCCGTACTAAATTGCAGGAACAACTCCGATGCCGCCTGCTGCATACTCCGAAGATACTGTCCCGCTTCTTTTCGGACATCTTCCGAAAGCTGTCCGCTTTCTGTGCTCATCTGCAAAAGCTGTTCCATATCCGCCACATAGTTATTAATATCGTGCCGCATACCACGGACTCCGTCATAAAGCTGTTCCATATCCTTGACATGTGCCGTCATATCCGATAGTTGTTGTTTATAGAATAAGAGATTACTCTTTTGTTCCTCAGCCTCCATCAATTCACTGTATATCTTCCGGCTGAATATCGTACACATAAGACAGAGAACTGCCGTTACCGGCACAACAAGATACATGCTGCCGTGTCTTTCATACAGGAAATCAATCTCTGTCCCCTGCTGTCTATAAAAAATGATTCTCCATGCCACATCAAATGACATGCCTACAATCGGTGTCAGCATTAAAAACCAAATTCCTTGCCTGCTTATCTCCTCCACTGTTCCATTCATATACCTTCTGTAACATCGCAAAACGATATAAATCAAGGTTGAACAACCTACTGCAAAAAACACAAAGCTGTAAATTTGCAAATTCGCTGTTAGTTCCATAAAATGTTCCGGCTCAATCTTCTTCGACATGATTTGTCTCGTCAAATGTTCCATGTAACCCATAATCACCAAAGACCATCCGCTGTAAAAAGCCAAACGCGCCATTTCCAATACCATATAAAACACAAGAAGCAGATACAGCTTCGCCAATCTTCTGCCAACATATAGGATATCCATTGCTATAAAGCTACAACACACAACAACTGCCAATTTAACAACACTATAAGCACTGTTATTGACCGCTCCCTCCGCATCGCGGTAAATCACTCTGTCCACCCACGCAGAATGCGATATCCAATAACTGATTACCACCGCCTGCAAGAAAAAAAGTATCTTTCCGGTGGAACGATACTTTTCTTTTAATATGATATTATCTTTACACAAAAATAATAAGAGACCTGCTTTCACCAAGCACTCCATCAGATCGAGCACGTATTCCGCCATATCTCTACTCCTTCAAAAAATTACAGTACAGCTTCACAAATTCACCATACTTCTGTTTCGCGAGATATATTTTATCTCCCTGTCCAACCGTAATGCTGTCATGGTCATATCCGCTGATTGCAGACAGAGCTACCAGATATCCTCTGTGGCAGCGGTAAAATCCATCCCCGAGTACTTCCTGCAAATGATTCATCCGCTCATAGTATTCCAAACATTCCGATTTCGTATGCAGAATGACCTTGCGTCCATTATTCTCCACATACAGTATATCCTCTACCGGAATTCTGCGATGACTCCCTTCCGTCTTAACAAGCAGGTATCTCGGTGGCGCCTTCTTTTTCTCTGCCTCCTGTATCGCGCGTTTAAGAACATCTGTCATTTTATCCTGATCAACAGGTTTCATCAAATAGTGAAACGCCCCTACGTCAAACGCCTCAAAAACCTGCTCTTTGACTCCTGTCACGAAAATCAGAATCGCATCCGACATCTTCTTGAGCTGTCTTGCTGTCTCCATTCCATCCATTCCGTCCATTGCTATATCAAGAAGAACAATGTCCGGCGAATAACCTTCTTTTACACTTTCTATTAGCTTCATCCCTGAATCAAACTCACATGTCTGTGCCTGAGAAAATTCTTTCTCAAGTAAGGTTAGAATCCTTTCTCTCCCTCTTACTTCATCATCGCAGATTGCAATATTCATATTCCCCTCATATCCTCAGTCAGTTATTTAAAGCATGTCATCTACCATGCTTCCTTTTATGTCTTCCTCCAAAAGCTTCATCTTATGGAGCATATTTTTAATGTCAGACTGCACATCGGATGTAGCGCTCACACCACCCATTCCGGCATCAATCATAGCACTCAGCAAATCGCCGTCCTCTCTGGCACGTTCTTCTGCCTCCTTGCGCTGCTCTTCTCTCGCTTCACTGTTCTCACGCGCTTCGTCGATTCTTTCTTCCAGCGCCTCCTGTTCTTCTTTCCTCTCCTCGATTTTCTCTTCTTCTTCGGCTTTCTCCTCCGCTTTGTCCTTGGCTTCCTCAATCGTCTCCTCGAGTTCCTCGTCCACATGATCTTTGCCTTCTGACACAAGCAGACCTAAGACTTCGTCTGCTGCCGCATCCATCACTGCGTCAGCCTTTTTCTGCGCCTTTACCATTTCATTGTATTTCAGCCGCTCTATCTTAATATTACGGATTGATGCATTATACCCTTTAATTTCTTGCTGAATCTGATTGTTTCTGTTCTCATAAGTGCCTTGATAACTGTCAATCCTAAGGCAACGCTCCTGATACTCCGTAAGCGGTTGTTCATCTATCTGCGCAAGGCGTTCTTCCTCTTCCTGCGTTAAATGTATTTCACTCGGATTTCTCTGAGCATCCGCCCGCTTCTCCAGAAGCTCCAAATCTTTCTGCTCCTGCGAATCCATAGACACGCCATACTGCTGCCTTGCCAGCTCTTTCTGCACGTCGCCCTCAGCAATAATATCGAGATTTTCTTTCATCTCATCACGCAGCATTGCCACCTTATCCTTCATATTAGCGATACCCTGATCAATTTTCTTATCTCCTTGCCATGCATCGCCTATCATCTTAAGCGCTTTCTTACGGGCACGCTGCATACGCTGGCTGACTATGTCATTCTGCATTCCCAAATCTCCCGCAAAAATGCTGGATTTATGCTGGTTCTTCTGCGTTCCCTTCCCTTCTCTGAGTGCTGCGCGTTCCCTTGCGGCGCTGCTCACACTGATTACCTGATTATCGTTCGCATTTGCTCTGATCTGCATAGAAACCTCCTTGTCTATCACGGGCAAAATCCGTTTTGCCCGTACAATAACATCTGTAATGTTTCACATATACTATTTAAATTCATATTCCTATAAAATTTATCGGTTCATTGCATTATTTTCTTAATAAATAAACATCTTCTCCGCAATACAATTCATGACATAAAATCCTACGTTCATAACCATCAAGGTGCTTTTTACATAAGAAAAGACCCTGACACAAGCCAGAGTCTTTGTATTATTTACAACAACGTGAAACATTGAAGGAGAATGTAAAAATATTCTCTGAAGCATCGCTTCCGGGCGACAATTCTTATAATTGGAAATTATCATCCTGATGATTATTATTAATCCAATTTCCGTCTTGATATTCCGGATTGCTTTGACCTTGCTGATAATTCTGATCAGACTGACTATTTTGATAGTTCTGCCCCTGCTGATAATTCTGATTCGGTTGATAGCTTTGGCTGAACTGACCATTTTGATAATTCTGATTCTGTTGGTAATTCTGATAGTTCTGATTCGGCTGATAATTCTGGTAATTCTGACCGCCCTGATAATTCTGGTAATTCTGGTTTCCCTGATAATTCTG
>CAMWQW010000013.1 GCA_947176505.1 uncultured Lachnospiraceae bacterium
GCTATCTCGTTGTCTCTCTCCCGGATGAGTTTTGCGTTCTGCGCTATCTCGTTGTCTCTCTGTTCTAATGTGTCTCGTTGCTCAGCTATTTTACCTTCTTTTTCCGCTATAGCTTTTTGGTAACTTATAATGGCACTATCCCGTTCCGAAACCGCTCTCTCATAGTTCTTCAAATCCTGATAATGCTCCTCGCGGTCACGGCACATTTTGCGAATTTGCTCATCGGTATTAAACTTATAAATTGTTTTAGCCGCCTCATTCATACATTCATTTTTCGATGCCAGCATTTTAATTTCCTCCCAAGTTGTTGACTTAAAAAGCAGCGCCCACTTATCTATATGATACTGTCTGTCTTCTTCAGTTGCCAAATCTATACGAGATAAGTCTATCACATTAAGCGTAATGCTGTCACTATACTTTTGATAATTTTTTACGTTTATCAGTTTATAAGAAGCATAAAATTCAGGACACTCATCAAATAGTGTGTAATTCAAAAATCCGATATGTATCACCGGTCTTGCCTCAGCATAATCCTGTCCATGTTTCAGATTATCAAAGGAACGGCACAAATACATAACTGAGCGTTCTTTCCAATTTAGCTTGTTAGTTATCTGCATTTCGAGATTAATCAATGTGCGGTCATTTAGAATCACATTGATGTCCAAACGCATTTCCTTATTTTCAACGGCTTCTCCCAGCATAATAGGGTTTATAATCTCCACGGAAATAACCTCCTCATCGGGAAGATGCAATAAGGAACATATTAGCCCACGAAGAACTTTGTTATTTGACTGTAAAACTGCCCGAAACATATAATCATTTGTCATGCCATAGGGAATAGTGCCATGAGCACTTTGAAATTTTTGATTTAGATTCATAGATGTGCTTCCTTTCGTATACAATAATGACGGAGCATTGCTCCAAAGATACCGTGACCTCAGCAATCTGCGATGTTACGGCAATAGAATATGAACTATGTATATCACAAGCTAACTTGGATTGCAATGTCTGATGAGTCTATTTGAAAAGAAAAAGTGTAGAACCTTTATAAACGTAATATTGTTAATTGCCACAGCCATGACAAAATGTAGCACTACATAGAAAAATCACAAGAATCAAACACAAGATATTGTATTATGCACTTTTTATGTACATACGTACATAACGCAATCAGATTAGGGATATTTCACACCTTTCACTTGCACAAAACCGACATGGCACCTGCCATATCGGTTCTATCCACTCTTATCATCTCTATCCCTTATAATGCTCCAGCACTACTGCGTGCGCAATACCCGGAATTGACTGTCCTTCATTAAAGCTCGTCTTGCTAAGAAGCGCCCCTGTCGGCATAAACAGTACTCTTTTCCAGACGCCTTCCTCAATTTTCTTAAGAATATAGGCTGATAACACTACCGCGCTGCACCCGCACCCCGATCCCCCGGCGTTGGTATCCTGCTTTTCACTGTCATAAATTTCAATGCCGCAGTCCATATGCTGTTTTGTGATATCAATCTGTTTCTCGGATAGCAGGTCAAAAAGCAGTTTCTGCCCCACTGTACCGAGATCTCCTGTAATAATTTTATCATAGTCGCCGGGTGTCCGACCGAAATCCTCCAGATTCTGCCTGATGGTATCCGCCGCTGCCGGTGCCATACATGCACCCATATTCATGGAATCTTTCAGACCGTAATCCATAATCTTGCCGATGGTGACTCCGGAAATAACTGCACGTATCTGTCTCCCCGGCTGTGCCGAAAGAATGAAAGCTCCGCTTCCGGTTACTGTCCATGTAGCCGATTTCGGGCGCTGATTTCCATAGGCTAACGGAAAACGAAATTCTTTCTCCGCGCTGGCAAAATGGCTCGATGTAATACATGCCGCCTTTTCAACAAATGCTCCAGCTACCGCCATACTCCCCATCGCAAGAGATAATCCGCATGTAGAACATGCTCCGTAAAGTCCTACATGAGGCGCCTGATAACCAGCCAAGCCGAAACTGCTGGCAATAGACTGTCCCAGCAAATCGCCCGCATAAACAATCTGTATATCCTGCTTCTGCAGTCCACCTTTCTGAAGAGCTATCTCCAATGCTTCTTTTTGTAAACTGCTCTCCGCTTCTTCCCATGTATCGGCGCCGAATTTATCGTCATAACACACCTTGTCAAACAACTGTCCCATGGGTCCCTCGGCTTCTTTGCTGCCAACGATAGAGCCACTGCTGATCAGATAAGGTTTATTGACAAACTGAAGACTCTGTTTTCCTAACATCCTGCTATCTCCTTTTCCTATTTTCACAAATCCGTCCGGATTTTCTTGACAATATTTCTTAAAGAATAGTATGGATATTTTACGAAAAACTATACTTCTTAGTTCCTTTTATAACTAAAGCACAATCGGTATCATGCTGTAAGCGGCATCCCTGCTCTCTTCACAGCAGACCGCAACTCTGTAGCCCTCAATTTCCGGGTATTCTTTTAAGTGATAATATTTGGCGTTAAACGTATGTTTTACGCGTATCTTCTCCTTATCTTCATTCATCACTACCGCAAAATCTCCCAACGGTAGAGAAATGCCTTTCCCCGTAGCTTTCAGGAAACTCTCTTTCATTGTCCAGATACGAAACATTCTCTGTGTGATTTCTTCCTCATTCTGCACTTCATACATCCAATCCAGTTCTTCTTTTGCAAAAAAACGGTCGGCAACCTTAAGTCTCCCCGGCTTGATAAGCTCTATATCGTTTCCCATAGGTTTATCACCGATACTGCATATTGCATAATCGCCCGAATGGGACAATGAAAAATGTATGCTCTGCTGATATTTTAAAGACGGTTTTCCCCACTCACCGAACTCATACTCGATGCCTCGCTCCCTAAGCCCGTACGTTTCCAGCGCATGATCCAAGGCAATCCCTGCACCAAGACTCCTGTTTTTATCTTTTTCATGTTTAAGAAGCGCAATCTTCTGTTGTCTGTAGGGCGACAAAAGATTCAATTTTTCTTGAAAAAGCGACTCATCCTCAAATTGTGTCACATCAATATAATAAGTATATATCATTGTTCTATCTCCAATTATGGTCATGCGGATACCTTCGCATGGAGCGCAGCACTCTGTCATCCTCCTCGCTGCCGGCATGATAACATTCTTGACAAATCGGATAGGCATAATCCCATGGAAGAACGGTCCCGCAGCTACGGCACTTCTTTTCAAACTGCCCTTTGTCTTCCTTAAGCAGTTCCCCAATCTCATGCTGCGCCCACTCTCTGTTAACTGCCACTTCTTCTCGGTCCACTTCCCAATTCATCCTGCCTGAAAACTGCGTATACAAGTCCAACTGCTTATAATATGACTCCAGCCCTTCCAATGAAAAGTCCTGCGGCAGCATCGGACAGTTATGAAACTGCGTCGGTTTTTCACAGTACTTAAGCCACAAACGAAGAACCTCTCTGTCTTTCACATCGAACGGGCATGTAATTAAAGAAAGTACAAACTTCCTGTCCTCCATATAAGACAGTTTCCTGCGGTAATTCTTAAGATACCGGTATTTCTTAACGCTCTCCGCCATGGAAATCTTATCATACATCGGAAGATTTTTGGTCTGCTCCCACGCTTCAATGATTTCATCCAGCTCCATATCAATATCCAGAAGAATTTCCGGAAACCCGACTCTTGCCCTCTTAATCGGATAAAGCGGTTCTTCCAGCTTCTTACCTATATATTCCGTATCCATCGCCGACTGCACATATCCCACATCGTAATAACCGTATCTGCCTGCACGTCCCGCAATCTGTCTGATTTCCTCCGCCTCCAGCCTGCGCTTGTCCGTACCGTCAAACTTCATGCTGTTCATGAACACAATCCGGCGGATAGGCAGATTGATTCCCATGCCAATGGCATCCGTCGCCACCACAACCTGATTGATGCCTTCCGTAAAAAGCCGTACCTGCTCCTGCCTTGTTTGAGGCGGAAGGTTGCCATAAATAACGCTCGCCTTAATTCCTCTTCCCTCCAGCGAAGCCGCAATCGCCAGTACATTTTTCTTAGAAAAAGCAATCAGCGCATCTCCCTGTTCCACATCTTTGCTCATATCAAAACGCTTCGGAATAAACTCCAGCTTCGTATTGCGCTCATGATGCACAATTTCATAAGTGTCACCGCATCTTCTGATCATTCTGACCAAAAGATTCTCCGCTGTACCGGAACAGCACACGTGAATCTCCTCGGCACGAATACCGAGAATCGCCCTCGTCCAGAAGCTTCCCCTGTTCTCGTCCGCCATCATCTGTGCCTCATCTATTACGGCAATATCATACACTTCTCTAATATCCAGTATCTCCACCGTAGATGCCTGCACGAAGCTTCCCGGCGTGCGTATCGTCTCTTCTCCCGTAATCATACTGCAGGGGATACCCGCCGTCATCATTCTGTCATAGACTTCCAGCGCCAGAAGTCGGAGCGGTCCCAAGTAGATTCCGTGGTAAGCCAGTCTCAGCCTCTGTAGTGCCTGATAGGTCTTACCGCTGTTGGTCGGTCCGATGTGAAGGATAAAATGGCGCTTCATACCTCTTGCTTCCGGATACTGCTTCTCCGGTTCCGCCTCCATCAACTCTTCAATGCGCTGCCCCACAAGATACTGCATGTACTCTTCTTTATAAATCTCATAGAGCGATTTCATGCGGAGAAGCTCTGATGTTTTCTTCATCTGCACAACATCTTCAGGATTGACTCCTCCGGTCATTCTATTTAAAAAGGTGATATCCAGCCGTATCAACATACGTAATGTGTGCTTATATTTTTTTAGAAGTCTCTTCTCCTTATGATTCGCCACCGTATATCCGACGGCGGCTGCCCGCTTGTGCAATTCTTTCATATCCGCCAGTATCTGATGACTTTCCTGTCCTTTTTTGCGTGCAATGCGCCTCTCCAGCTGTCCAATCTGTCTTTCGACACCTTTGATTGTTCTGCGTTGTTCATTCGGCTGGAACTTAAGAAATGCATTGAGATAAGTACTCCATACCGACTCAGGTATAGCGTCCCTTATATTATCGTCTTCCTTTGTATCATATTCTTTTGTTACGCTGCTTTTTACACCTATCTCTTCTGTATTGATATCTTCCCTATTAATATCTTTTGTTTCATCCGTCATATTGTATTCTCTCTTCTTGTCAGCCGGCATCATTCCGATCCGCCGCTTTATCATATCACAGTTTGTCCCTTTATCTAAATATGCAATGACTACTCACCCATTCCATTTCTCAGCCGCTCCACGTATGCCGACACATCGTCATCTGCACCTTCAAGCAGATAGATTCTATGCTCTGAAGATTTCTTCGGGCAGTCTATAAATATCTGCCTGAGCTCTTCTCCTGCCGCTATAATTTCCTCCTGCAATTCTCTGGCTGATACGCGAATTGCCCCTGCACCCATAATAATGAGCTGCTCCAATCCGTCAGACGTCGCTACCCGTACGCGATGCTTTCTGCCAATCTCATGCGTCACTTTCTCGATATACTGATCTGCCGTCTCTGCCTCCTTGGTGTACACAACATCAATATTATGATAGCGAACCGTACTTCCGGGATTACCTTTTACCTTATAGGCATCAAACACTAGGATAAGATGCGTTTTACAGTATCCCTGATAGTTACTCAGAATATCCATTAACCTGCCCCGTGCGCTGTCAAGATTTGTCTGCGCCAGCTCATTTAATGAATCCCATGCAAATATGATATTGTAACCGTCCACTAATAAGTATTCTTCGTCCGATCCACTGTTGCCGGAGCGTCCGCCTGCATTTTCTTTATATGCCGTCTGTTTGTCCGTCGTTTTACCTGTCCGCCCCTCTTTTATCTTTTCCTCATTTATCCTTTCCGCTCTTACCGTCCTTGCCCAACCCTGCTTCTTTCTCTCCTTGGTCCCGTATGTACGGTCCATAATTTCGTCAATCTCATCCTGTCCGATGGCATCCGACATTCCGCCCGACTGCTGCCTGCCGCTTAATCTTGCGTGCCCGTTGCGCATTACTTCGCCGTCATCTTGCCTCTGCACGACGATGCTTTCCGCCAAGAATTCTGTGCCTTCTCTCGTATCATCCGACTCCACGGCACGACCGTTGAGCGCCACATTGTCCAGATGCATATATTCTTCCACCTGATTCCACTCCACTACGAATCCCGCTCCATGAGCACAGAACACAGAACCGCACGGATTATCCGTATCGCGCTCCGCCTCGTATCCCATCGCCGCAATTACCGAATCTGCATTGTGACATGGTGCATATCCTTTTAACTGCGTATATAATCTGCCCCTTCCGCTCGAATAAGCCATCATCTGCGCCTGATATCCAGTCATCTCGGATACCGGAACTGTGCCCGTGAGCACGGCATACTCACCCACCGTCTCGGGTGCGCCAAACTGTCCGGATTTAGCCTGCATATCGGTCATACCCCGCCCAATCATGGCTGCCGGTAGTTCCAGTCTGAAAGCATATACAGGCTCAAGCAGTATATTCTTCGCCTTGCACAATCCCTGTCTGACCGCACGGTAAGTCGCCTGTCTGAAATCTCCTCCCTCAGTGTGTTTTAAGTGTGCCCGCCCCGTCACGAGCGTAATCTGCATATCCGTAATCGGGGATCCTGTTAGCACGCCCACATGCTCTTTTTCCTCTAAATGAGTCATAACAAGACGCTGCCAGTTACGGTCAAGTACATCTTCACTGCATATCGTCCGAAACTGCAGTCCGCTGCCCGGCTCGCCCGGCTCTAAGAGTAAATGTACTTCCGCATAGTGCCTAAGCGGTTCATAATGTCCGACTCCTTCCACCGCAGAAGCTATGGTCTCTTTGTAAACAATACTTCCTTCATCAAATGTTACTTCCACCCCGAACCGATCGGCAATCATGTTACGCAGTATTTCTATCTGCACCTCACCCATCAACTGAATCTGAATTTCGCTAACCTGCTCTCTCCATGCAATGTGTAGCTGGGGTTCTTCCTCTTCTAGTTGACATAACATATTATACATCCGATGCACATCGCACCCTTCCGGCAATACAATGCGATATGTCATGACCGGCTCAAGCATCGGAACCGTATTTCCTTCCTCCATCCCCAGACCTTCACCGCTAAAGGTGGACTTCGGACCCGTCAGAGCACAAACACATCCTGCCGCCGCTTCCTGCTCTACGGTATACTTATCTCCCGAATAAATTCGAATCTGGTCAATTTTCTCTTCCGTCACACTATCCGCCAAACGTATATCTTCAGCATGGTTCCTGCTGCCTCCATGCGTGCGCATCAGCTGTTTCACTTTAATCGTACCACCCGTTATTTTCACATGTGTCAGACGGTTCCCCTGCGCGTCTCTGGAAATCTTATATACCCTCGCGCCAAATGTCTCCCCATATGAAGGCATCTTCGTATATGCAGCTAACCCACCCAGTAACTCCGTAACGCCTTCCACCTTGAGCGCCGATCCGAAAAAGCACGGAAATACCTTGCGTTTATCAACTAACTTCGTAATTAATTCGTCGTCTATAGAACCTCCGCCATCTTCCGACAGATACTGCGTAAGAACCTCTTCGTCGCAAACCGCGATATCCTCATAGAATGCCGCATCCCGGCTGCCGAACATCACGCAGCGCTCATCCAGCCTCTCCTTAATCTCCGCCAAAAGCCGTGCCGCATCGGTGTCCGGCTGATCCATCTTATTGACAAAAAGAAATACTGGCACATGATACCGCGCAAGCAGTCGCCAAAGCGTAGATACATGACCTTGTATGCCGTCTGCACCGCTGATTACCAGCACCGCATAGTCAAGTATCTGTAATGTCCTTTCCATTTCTGCCGAAAAGTCCACATGCCCCGGCGTATCAAGCAAAGTGATATCCATATCTTTCCAGCGAAATACCGCCTGTTTGGAAAAAATGGTAATACCTCTGTCACGCTCCAGCTTGTCCGTATCAAGAAAAGCGTCCTTGTGGTCTACCCGCCCCAATCTGCGGATACTACCGCTTGTATACAATATGCTCTCTGCCAGAGTAGTCTTGCCCGCATCCACATGCGCCAGAATACCGACTACCAGTTTCTTGTTGCTCATTCTTATAGTCACGCCTCTTTCTCAGTTTACATAACTCTTCCAATCATGCCGATTGTAAGCACGCTTGACAACTCGCACAGGCATAAGAAATATCCCGTTATATTATCAGCAACGCCGCCAAACTGCTTTTTAGACATATAATAATAGTATGTCCACACCCACATCGCCGCTAACGCCATAACAGCGCCGATTACCGGCTGAATTAGCACCGCACTGATAAAAATAAGCGCCAGAAGCGTAACCAGCACGACGCGTACTGTCCTTTTATGCGCCGCAGCAGACAATATGTGCGACAGCCCATCCTCCTCTGCCGTCGGAAACCACACCAGACTCATACCACATAAGATTCTGGATATCACAAAACTAAGCCCCAGAAGAAAAAGCTGATTCTCCTTCCAGATCAGTGTCAGTCCCGCCATATAGAGCATGAAAAGACAAATTACGGCAACAACAGAAAACGCACCCGCATGCACATCCTTCAATCTTTCAAATTTCTTTTCCTTCCTAGCATGCGAATCCGTCTCACTATATGAATGCAAAGCATCTGCCGTATGCAAAAACCCCTCTAAATGTATGCCTCCCGTGATAATCACCGGAATCACCGTTCCCACCAGCGCGAAAAAGACCTGTCCGAATCCGTATTCCTCGCAGATTCTGCTCCAAAAGTAAAGCAGCACGCCTATGACAAGCCCTATCAGCGGAAAAAAGCAGAGCGTGTACTTCATGTTTTCCTTATCGTGCGCGGTCTTCGGCATAGGAATCTTAGAATACATGGCAATTGCCGTAATAAAACTGTTAACGATTGACTGCATAGATGTTTCTCCCTATATACCTGCCGGATACGTCACCGCATAGTTACTGTCATATATGTTACAAAGCGCCTCATGACTGTTAAATTCCTCGTTCATTACAAACCCCTTGCTCCATGTCATATAATAACACCACGGCACATGACTCTTCTCAAGCAGCCCGATATCCGGCAGAATGCCGATTTCCGCCAGCGCTACGGGCTTTCTTTCCTGTGTAATCGAAATCAGTTCCTCATATTCCTTACGGTAATCGGTCTTCGTTCCTTTCTCAGCATACAAATCGCGTGAAATAATATCCACCACATCGTCTCCCGGATATCCTTCCTTAAGCGGACAGTTCCATACCCACAACAAATTGTTCAAATGATGCACATTCACAAAGTACTCATACATCAGCCGGTATAAGCCTGCCGCCACAACCGGTCCTTTCCTGCCCCACCAGAACCAGCCTCCCTCGGATTCATGAAAAGGTCTCCACAACACCGGAATATCCTCATCCAGAAAAGGCTTAAGGCATCCTGCCATCACATCCATGTCATGATAGAAAGCTTCCCTCTCTGCAGTTCCGACACGCAGCACCTTCTCCGGATCAAACTCCGTCTTCTCGGAATAGAAGCTCTTGTCCCTGCCGCCTAAGGGAGAAAACCAATGCCACGTAAATGCGACAATACCGCCTTTTCTCCCAAAGTCTCTTGCATGTTCTAATGTATTGCGGTTCTCGTCTATCTCAATCCTGCAGTGCTCATCACCCGTCTCATATCGGATATTCGGAGAATAGGCAAGCAGTTCAAATCCGCGAAGCGCCGGTTCCTTGCCGGTAATTTCACGAATTTTATCGATTTCCTCCATCGCCACCGTCTGGGTATGCTGTCCGGTGACAATTTTGCGTCCGCCGATTCCGGTCAGATATTGGAGCAATTTCTTAGCATGATATGTAGCCTGTGGATTTACCGGTGCCATATAAGTTACCTGTGCCTTTCTGTATGAAACATAGAATTTCCATGAAAATGCTTACTGTCAGCTATTCCTGAAATTCTTCTCAGACCAGTATAACATTTCTCTAACGTGAAATCATCTTTTTTATGGGAGATTTTATAATCATCCTCCAGAATTTTCTTCATAAATTTTTTCCCACTCTTCCTCTGTCAAGCGATCCGTATGCCAGCTCGTGCTGTAATCATCTTTGGAAGGAAGCATTTTGTTGGAAACATACTGAAATCCGCCGTCTTCCAAGGGACGAACCACCACTTCATGAGTATACGCCTTGGATGTTGATTCGCTGGGATACACCGCATTGACGGTGAGGGTAACTGTTCCGTCATCATTCGTGACATAATCAACCACTTCCGGATACGGAATATTTGTATACTCTGCCTCGTAAAATCCCCTCGGTCTGTACTCATATACTTTCTTTTCGGATACATACTTGGTGTGAGAGCGTATCCTATCCTTATCTGCAGGCAGGTATTTCATGAGCATATTTTCAAACTCCTCCTCCGGAATCTGGTATACCGCACCAATATTTATATTCTCATCCGGCAGATAGGGAACCGGCTGTCCGTAAATCATGGAATAGAAACGGTCAAAAGCGTCATAGAAATCAAGTTCGTCATAATCGTCCCCGCTCCAATCACATAAAAACATGTTGTTCCTTCCGTAACCTATCGGAAGCATATAAAGTCTGTTCAATTCCCTGCACTTTATGTCTAACGGCTCTACTCTTAGGGCTGTCACTTCCGGCACATCGCTCATCGTAAGCACGTAGGACTGCTCAGAATACGAGCTGCCTGTAAAAATAAGATATCCTTCATTCGTATACTGCCATGAATCGGCGGTATATCTTACCGAACCCGCCTTTACAAAACACACGTTATTATACTGATAATGTTCTTTGACTACATCCACCTTTCCTTCTTCTGTACTCAAGTGATACCCGTATAGTTTCTCCGGCGTATCGACCACCCAAATTGTCAACTGTGCCTCTTTCGACTGCTCTATGGATTCACAGAACCGTAACACCTGTTCTTTCTGTACCATATCAACCTGATTTCCGCTGTCTATGGCAGAGTATCCATGCTCGCCAAGTCTTTTTATAATATTTTCTATCGTTTCAAGACTTTGTATTCCATCAACCGTGTAAGAAGCTGTTACTTCATCGTAAATCTCCTGATAAAGTTTTATGATATCATCTGTGTTCAAATCATCATCTGCAGCACTCACCGAATCCGGTTTTTGTACAAGCTCATTATGCACATCCTGCTGCCCGCCGCATCCGGACATCAACAGAATGCCGGCAAGTACCATTATACATAACGCATGTTTTTTCATAATCATCCTCCATCACATTGTAACTTTAACACGGATATATTATTACACTAATATACCGGCAATGTCCATAGCTTCATTCTGCACTCCCACAAGTAAATTGATAGAAGCAAAATAGTGGTGTAACCCTCGCAATCTAAGAAAGAGCGGCATGTCTATCATATGACAGGACGTGAAAATCAAAAATCAAACGATTTGTTTTTTACATGCAGCTTGATTGACTATATCGCAAGAAAGACCAAAAACAAGAGGTCTTCCGTAGTGAATGCACTCGGAAAAACCTCTGTTTCTAAAATATATGACTTGGCTGACGAAATCGAATAATAAAGTACCTGTAAAAAACTCTACATTAATCCCTAAGCCGCTCCACGATACTCTTCTTTCGCAGATTCTTATACGCCGCCATCGGCGTAAATACTGCCACCAACAGAAGAATCGGAATCATGATTATAAACGACCAGCTCTGAAAGCGGTATTCAAAAAACAGAATCATATGATTCAATGCATTTACAATCAGATAAGACAATACACTCCCCACAACCAGACTGATCATTCCTGAAATTGCAATGTATGCGGTTCCTTCACAAACCAATGTTTTTTGAAGCTGCTCATCGGTCATGCCGATACTTTGCAGCATGGCAAACTCCCGCCTTCTGGAAATAATCCCTGTTACGATGGCATTGACGAAATTCAGGATGCCGATCAGTGCGATCACGGCGGCAAGGAATACACCGACGGTGGCGATGACTGTCACCATATCATCAAATTCCTTACGCAAATTTTCTTTCGTCAGATATCCCACCGTCGAATGACTGTCTGCGTATGATTTGACTGCCGCCTCAAAAGCCGTCTGTTCTTCGTCAGATATCTCATAAGACACCATAAATTTCTGCCAGCACCGCACGGTTTCCTCATCATTCCCATATCCGGTCGTCTCTGCCTTCATCTCCGTAAACGGCAGTACCACCTCACAGGCATTCCACGGATATATATGCAGATCCATACAGGTCGGAATATCGACAATCGCCATAACCTCGTACTCTTTTTCCTCCAGATTCTCGTATACCACTTCAATTGTCTCTCCGGCTTCATTTGTAATCTCACGAAACGTCGAATTCTCAGTGTACATTTCCAGCGTCACCGTATCTCCCGGATGATAGACATGATCCTCCGGCGGCAGCCAGTCAACTCCGTGCATCTGCCCCAGCAGAACATAATCTCCAGACCGGAATTTCTCTATGTCCAACGTTCCTTCAAGCACCTGCAGTTTTGACAACAGGTCCTCACTATAGCCATAGCAGTAACCATTCATTGGCCTTTCTCCCCGCAGCAGCTTATCGAGCAACTCTTCACTGTACCGATCCCTCTTCAGTTTTCCCTCCGCATCTAATTTATGAAGCTCTTCCCGTGCCTTTTCATCCACCTGCAGAGTCGTTCTGAAGCGAACCCACATTTCCTGACGCTTCTCAATACCTGACTGTGCATCCGCCAGTTCCAGATATTCCGGCGCAATCTCAACATCAAGATTGCTCACAGAAGAGGATGTAAGATTAATATTGCCCAGCATGAAATCTCCCGTAATCCGCTGCTCCATAAACTGTTCGATTCTGAAGCTTCTTACCGCAGTCATAATAATCGACATCAGAATCATACTGAATGAGATTGCCATTATGACAACAACTGTCGTACGCTTATTTCTTCCGAGATTAGACAGTGCCATGGAGACCGCACTGAATCTCTTCCGTGAGGCGTGTCGTTTCTTCTTTCTACCCGCCGGTTTGCCCTGCAGACCTGCTTCCGTATATTTGACCGCTTCAATCGGAGAGATACTGCCCGCAATCTTAGCCGGTTTAAGGCTGCTTAAGAAGACTGTCAATAGCGAGAATGCCACACTGAACAATAAAATCCACGGATTGAACCGCAGGGAATCATCCGCACCGTTATAATCCGCAAGACTAAGTACCAAAGGCAGCGCATACTTACCGATACCGTATCCGAGCGCCAATCCAATCGGAATACCGATTACAGATAACAGCAGAGCCTGACGTCTCACCAGCCTGCGAAGCTGCCTCTTCGTCGTACCGATGGTCTTAAGCAGTCCGTAAAACCGGATATCGCTGATTACGGAAATCTGAAAAATGTTATAGATAATCAGATATCCTGTAATCAAAATGACCAAAACCGCACTCAGCACAATCATAACTGCAAACGGGTCCGCCGCCTCCACACGGCTGCTCATATACGCCCAGTTGACGCCGTAATCCAGTTCCGTTTCCGGCTCATATCCGGCATTTATAATAACAGTCCTCATTTTTTCATCCAGATTGGACGCATTATCAAAGTAAACATTACCGGCATACAGCCCCACATCTCTGTCCTCCGGATGCGCTTCCCTCCACCGCAGGAAATCCTCATCCGTCAGGGACCCCTTTAATTTCTCCCAATAACTCTTTGACACAAAAAGCTCACTGGCATGCGCCACATAGTCGCCCCGATACCATCCGCTCACGACAAACTCGTCTTCTATCGTCTCGTCCATAAAGCGGAAGGTCAGCGGTATCTTTTCCCCCAACGCATAGGGCAGATTCAATTCATCGAACACAAACGTATTTACAACAATCTCATTCTCCGCCGTGGGAAGCTGCCCTTCTTCGAGCTCGATGAACATATCATGCAGTGTTTCCTCCTCCGGCAGATACCTGATTTCCGCACTCCATTTCACGATATTATCCGCCGTTCCTATGAAAATATTATAGCTGCTCTTAACCACCATCGGGTCGGCAGCCACTTTCTCATACTGCTCCTTTGTCGCACCTTTTAAACCCGCATGGAATCTGCCTCCCACTTCCCGCATGGTGCTTTCCTGCGCCGCCTGCATGGCGCCGCCCACCAGTGAAAAAACTGCCGTAAAAAGAATCCCTGTCAGCGTAATCGCCGCCACTGCAAAAATGTTCCGCACACGGTTATTTTTCAGACTTCGTTTGGATAATTTGCGGATTGAGGCACCGTTATTATTTTTCATGAGCGCCACCTCCCTGTGCATAGTCGTCCATAATCCTGCCGTCTTCTATATGAATCACCCTGTCGCAAAGCTGAGCAAGCGCCTCGTTATGCGTAATCATGACAATCGTCTGATGGAACTGCTCCCCGGTCAATTTGAGGAGACCCAATACTTCCTGCGTCGTCTTACTGTCCAGATTGCCCGTCGGCTCATCGGCAAGAATAATCGCCGGCTTCGTCACGAGCGCACGCGCAATCGCGACTCTCTGCTGCTGCCCGCCCGAAAGCTGTCCCGGCAGATTATCCAGTTTGCTCTCCAATCCCAGCGTCCGCACAATATTTTCCACAAACGTCTTGTCCACGCTTCTCCCGTCCAGTTCCATCGGCAAAACGATATTCTCATAGACGCTTAAGATTGGTACTAAATTATAGCTCTGAAAAATAAATCCGATTTGACGCCTGCGGAAAATCGTCAAATCCCTTTCATTTAATTCAAAAATCTTCTTACCTGCCACCGTCACCGTGCCGGACGTCGCATAATCGAGTCCTCCCAGCATATGAAGAAGCGTGGACTTCCCGGAACCGGAAGTTCCCACCACCGCGGCAAATTCTCCTTCTTCTACGGACAGGTCCACACCGTCGAGTGCTTTGACCTGCGTATCACCGTTCCCGTAATATTTTTTTAAATCATGGGTTTCTAAGATTTTCATATAACTCCTCCTTACCAGACACCTGTATCATAAATCACACAATCAGGTTTCCGCGCGGAGAATACCTATTCTCCAGCATTCTCTTGTGCGGAACTTAAAACCAGTTTAGCAGACTCTTCTTACAGTATTGTGACAAGTAGGAGAAAAGATATGACAATTTTGTCAGAAGTTAAAGCTTTTCGGAAATATCCGCGCCCTTAAGATAAATCACATAAGACCGCTTAACAACAGGGAATAGTTATAATCCGTCCCTATTCAGCAAGAACAGAGAGAAGCTGCTTCCCTGTCCTACCTTAGATGACACAGTGATATAGCCTTTCTCACACTGCAAAATAAGCTGTGCCAGATGCAGTCCGAGACCGCTGCCTTCCTGCTGTTCCACCTCCTTGCTGCGGTAGAATCGCTTGAAAATGGAATTGTACTCACTCTCGGGAATGCCGATTCCCTCATCGGTAATCATAATCTTCGTATAGATATCCAGTTTAGTCAAAGTAATCCGTATGCTGCCATGCTCAGGCGAATATTTAACCGCATTTTCCAGAATATTCGCCATCGCTTCCGCGGTCCACTTCGGATTGTGATAGAGACTAAAATCCTGAAATTCCTCAACGACCAGTTCAATATTCTTAGCCGCTGCCTGTGCATAGACAGTGCCGAGCGCCATCGCAATTGTCTCCTTGATTCCGGTATTTTTCGCTTCAAAACGGATGATACCGTTTTCCAATCTGGACGCTTTCAGAAGGTCCGCCATCAGCCACTGCATCTTATCGACTTGCTTTTTTGCATGACTTAAGAAGTCCTTTCTTTCCGCCTCCTTGAGTACAGAATCTTGCAGAATTTCCACATCCATCACGATATTTGCAAGGGGTGTCTTGAACTGATGGGCAAGATCCGAAATCAATTCCATCACCTGCTCCTTGTCCTCTACAGCCCGATGTTCTTTATAACGCGCGTCCTTTAAGATGCTCCTAAGCTGGCTTATCACACGAGATTCCCTCGTCTCCGATATATCCGAATGATACAACATATTCTGCTCTTCTGTATCCGTTTGCTCCTTCCAAAAATCATCTAAAATACGGTCCATCTTCCTCCATTGCCACAGAAAATAGACCGTACTCACGATAAGCGCAGCAAGACACAATACAAGACAGACCGACAATATCAAGATTACGATTTGCGCCGTCATGCTCTTTCCTCCGTTCCAAGGCGTTTCTCTGTGTGACATGTGTCATCGTCTTTCCACAGATAACCGATTCCCTGTATTGTGCAGATATAATTACCGCCAAGCTTTTTACGGAGACGACTGATATTGACGGAAAGCGTATTTTCCTCCACATAATTTCTGTCCGCATCCCACACTCTTTGTAAAATCTGTTCTTTTAATAACGCCTGATTCTTATTCTCCATAAGATATTGCAGCAGGCGAAACTCCGTTATGCTTAAATCCAGTTCCCGTCCGCCTTGCGAAGCTCGAAATGTCTTGCAGTCTAAAATCACGTCTCCCGATATAATCATACTGTCGGCACCACCGGCGGACTTTGGGTCAGCATTTACCTTTTTCCGGCTAAGAATATTCCGAAGGCGGATTTTCAGGACAGAAACCGAAAAAGGCTTCACCATATAGTCGTCAGCACCACTCGTAAGCCCCATAATCTCATCGGTTTCCATATCCCGCGCCGTCAGCATCAAAATGGCTGTGCCGTCTTTGCCGCCCAAAATATTTTCATTGGAGCGCTGTCGTATCTTTTTACAAAATTCTATGCCATCTCCGTCGGGCAGGTTTAAATCCAATATCACCGCATCGGGATTTTCTTTCCTATAAAGCACGTTTCCCTCCTGCAGCGTCCGTGCGCTCGTAACCTCATACCCTTCCTGTCCCAATGCAAAAGAAATACCGCGGTTTAATCCCTCATCATCTTCTATAATCAATATTTTCTCTGTTTCCATGATTCTATACTCTCCATGTATGACACATTTCTTTCATCCCGAATCCTATCATGATACTCTCCGGCTCAACAGAATCACTATAACATAAAAAACGTCGTATGGGTAAAACTTTCTATATCCTTCCCATATCCCCACACGCATTTAATCTGCTCTCCAATCTCATCATACGTCCATCTTTTCCGACTTCTCGCCACGCAATTCGGGTCATTCACCTTAAACCCGTACTCATCGTATCCGTAAATCACAATAAAATGTCCCGCCGCAGTAAAATCTCCTTCTCTCATAGCGCATATCAGCACCTCTCCCTGTTCCAGTGCGTTTCTTAGCGCGCGTTCCGATATTCTATGCTCTGTCACTTCTATACCGTACATGTTGGGCAAATCTTTCATTAGCGCCCATGCGGTGCCCGTTCCTTCCACATAATAGCCGTTTTCCATGGCATATGCTGCAATCTTGTCCGGCGTGAACATCTCGTCTTCTGTCAAATAATATAAGACCATTGCAAGACAAGTGGGTCCGCATCCAGCCACTCCTATGTAATTGCTGCTCCCATATGACTGATACCCCCATCTCGGATCCCATTGCAATAGAAGCGGATATTCCTGTTCTTTCTCCGCCTCGCTCCATCCGCCAATATCGTTCTGTCCTGCCGTCTCATCTATCCTTCCGTTATCCTGTCTTTGCATATACTCCGGATAGCCCGCCACATAATCTGCCATCTCCGGATTATTCGCAAGTGCAGCGAGCATATTTTCCGGATAAAGCGAACTGTTTTGGCTGATTTCCTCAATGAGAGGATGATTCTCCCCCAACTTGTTAAGCTTCTGAAGGATCTCCGTCCATGTACGGTTACGCGGCTTGCCTACTTCCACTACACTTATGCTGCTGACGTAATCTCCCTTCTCCGCATCGCTGATTTCATCCTGTTCTTCTTCTCTTGTTTCATAACTCATGTTTTCTATTTTTTGCAGTATCACCTTAAGTTGTTTTATCTGTGCGTTAATGTTTCTCATATAAAGAGCCGCAATAATATATGATACGATAAGCAAAACCAGCAGCATTCTCTGCTTCATTTTTCTTTTCATGCGCATCTGTGCCTGTCTCTTACTCATTCTGATGTTTCTTACGTCATTTTTCATCCGGTGTTCCTCCATGCACTCAAATTATGCAATTCATCAATCCCATCCCGACGACACATCCGACAAATCCCATGACTGCTACATACACAATGACTTCCGTAACATCTTTTATTTTTTTCATGATACCCCTTCTTTCTGCCGGAACTGAGGAGCTCTTCACACATCCGTTTTGTACCGTCCAAAACAGCTTCTGACTCTGCTTAATCGCACAAGCTCCCGGCTTTGATACTTTCATCATAGCCGGGAGTTGTCTCCTACTTTCATATAAAATGTGTCATACTTGTCAAATATAGTCCTACTTTCTATTTTGCTTTCAGTCCAAAATCCAATCCTACACAGGTCGGTTCCTCATTTATCTGTAACAGATACTGTTTTGCCAAAGCAGAAAGCATCTGCCCTTCTATGCTTACTGCATCCACGCCGTCTTCGCCCACAGTTGACCATATCACATCATAATCTGATTCCTGTTCAATCTCCATAAACGGAAAAGCAAAGCTCAGTAAATACGCCAGATCATATGTCGCCACCGGCTCGTCTCCTATTTCCACTGTAAACTTTGCCTTCCACACCTCCCCGCTGGCAGCATGGAGCATTAACTCTACTGAGACGCCGTCCTTAACAAACCATAGCTTCCAGTAGCTGTACAACATCTCTTCCATATCTGTGTATCGCCGCGGAGTATCTATTGTACACAAAGTCGCTTTCGTTGCATCAAATTCGCATCCTTGCAGTTTATCAGTAAAAAAGCCGCTCGCCGCCATCGTTTCAACCCATTTTTTACCTGCATCGATAGCCTGCTCCATATTCATCTGACCTGTCATTGGTTCATGAGGCAGTTCTTTGCCGCCATAATCCCAGACGGACAGCACTTTGGCTCTCGTATACGCATTCATCTCATGACCATAGAATTCTTCCTGTTGTGTCAACTGCTCTCCCGTATTCTCCTGCTCATTTTCTGCAAAAAGCTTGATTTCCTCAGAACGTACCTCAATTCTCCCTGTGCTGTCCAAGAAATTTACCTCATGCTTTACAAGAAGCCTCTCCGTCAAAAACCACCCGCCGAAAATGATGCAGATTGCTAGAAGAAACATAGCGAATGTGCAGATTCTACTCTTGCTCATCATTCTCCGCTCCTTTACATTTCATACGCAGGCTTACCTTCGTCCAGCTTGCTCCGTCACTCTCGAATTCCAGCGTACTTCCATGAATCTGCGCGATTTTTTCCGCCAATGCAAGCCCGATACCTGCGCCGTGCTGTTTTCGTGAACGCGACTTATCTACCATATAAAACGCTTCCGTAATCCTCTTTATTTCCTGTGCCGGAATGCCGCTTCCGTTGTCGCTTAACTGTATCACATATTCCGATCCGCACTGTGTTCCCGTAACCTGAATCTGCGTTGCGCCTGCCTTGACAGCATTGTCCGCCAGATTTAAGAAAAGCGTCTTAAACAAGTCATATTCCACGGCAATATACGCCCTTTGGACATTACAGTCAAGTGAAATTCCTTTTGCCTTCAACATGTATTCCACATCCGCCGCCAATTCTTGAAATAGCACCTCAGTATCCGTCTCCTGCAGGACAAAATCTTTATGATTTAACACCGTCATGTCCATCAGCTTGTGAGACAATGACTCAAGCCGCATTCCCTCATTCCAAATATACCATGCCGCACGTTTCCGTTCCTCCTGCAACATCTCCTTGTGATAGATGCGGTCCGCATAGCCGATGATTGAAGTGAGCGGTGTCTTTAGTTCATGCGCGAAATTCGCAACAAAATCTTCCTTCTGCCTTGCGCTGTCCGAAAGTTCCTGTACCTTTTCCTCCACTGCGGCAGCCATCCGGTTAAAATCCCGCGCAAGCTGTCCAACCTCGTCCGCACCATGCTGCGCAACCCGTTCACTATAATTTCCGTCGGCAATTTTTTTTACAGCTTCTGTCAAAATCTTGACCGGTTTAGTCAGAAATGTTGATAACGCAAATATTAATACGCTTCCGATTCCCATCGTCACTACGTATACCGCACCGAATTTCTCTATCATCTGTTCCTGTTGTCCGGAGACTCTGGTGACATCCGTTCCGGTCACTAAGTATACCCCCTCACTGCCATGGGACACGTTTCCTGCCGTCAGCAGGTAATTCCTGTCTCCGATTGTAAGAAACCGATAACTCACCTGATTTTCTACAACATTATGAAGCAGCTCTTCAATCTCCGGTCCAGATGAAAATCCGGAAAACAGCTTTCTTCCATCCATTGCAAAAAGCGCCGTCATGCCACTCATATCCGAAGCTATACTGTTTATATCATAATCTCCCGCCGCAGCTTTATTAAGCGACTCTTCTCCTCTCGTGATCAGATTCGCCTGCACCACGAATTTATTATATTGATGCTGTTCCACAGCCGCCTCAATCTCCCGTTCCATGGTAATATCATAGAAATATGAAATCAGCAGATAACCGCCGAACAGAAACGCAATACTGAAAAATATCGTGATGCAAAAGAACATCTTCGTTCCAAGCTTCATTTCTCCATCCTCCATGACATTGCACTACGGTGTGGGCTCTATATGTGCTTCTCAGACTCTTCCAGTCGGTATCCGATACGGAACACGGTCTTAATACAATCTTCCCAGCCCAATTTCTTACGCAGCCTCTGAATATGGGTATCTAGCGTTCTGGTATCGCCCAGAAAAGGTTCGTTCCACACTTTTTCATATAATCTGTCTCTGTACTGCGCCACATTTTTATTCTGTATCAGCTCTACCAGCAGGTCAAACTCCTTGACCGTCAGCTCAATCTCCTCACCATTCTGATAAGCTCTACGCGACTCCAAATTTATTTCCACATCCGCAAAAGAAAGTCTTTTTCTGTTTTTGCCGTATCTGCGGAGCACCGCCTCCATGCGGGCAATAACTTCTCCGCTCTGAAAAGGTTTGACAATGTAATCGTCCGCACCCAGTTTAAGTCCATAGATACGGTCTCCTACTGCGCCCTTTGCCGTCAGAAAAATAACCGGAATCTCCATGGGTTTGATATACTCTAACAGCTCATACCCATTAATCTCCGGCAGCATAATATCCAGCAAAATAAAGTCATAATCAGGATTTTGCTCCAATAAATCCGCCGCCTCTGTGCCGTTGCAGGCACATGTGCACCGATACCCCTCATCGGATAAATCCATATACAATAAATTAGCGATTGCCTCGTCATCTTCCACGATCAGAACGTTCATCTGTCTGCCCCCATATGTAAAATAAACCTCGTTGAAAAGTTTTTGTTTCTATTTTACCATGAAGATGTGTCAAAGTTGCAAATTTATCGCGGAATTCCATATAACTTCCGTTATTCCATACCGCCGCCATCCGACTTTATCGCGTCTTACTTCTCGTACTCCACCCAGCGCATCTCCATCGGCGCCAAGTCAAGCTCCTCTTTCAGCCTGCCATAGACATAAAGCTTTGTCTGTCTCGGCTCCTTAGAATTATTGATCACGGCAATCCGACCGCTCTTCTCAAACACTGCCAGCTCCGTCTCCACATTGGTGACATAGAACTTCTTCATCTCCTCTTCCTGATGTGCCGCATAGTAAATTGCACGAAGAAGAATGCGGCAGTTCTGCGGGGAATACGGAAGCCCCGTAAAGTAAACGCTTCTGCCCCTGCCGTACTCATTGACCACCAGCCGACTGTACTTCCCGTCCATATTCAATATCTGATAGTTCTCTCCCTGCGCATAGATGCGGCTCTTTCCCTCGCCGAAATCAATCTCGCCCTCGATGTCTTCCAGAATAAAGTGCCTACCCTCCGACTCATCGTACAACTCATTGTATTTATCCGTGCTCATGGAAAAGCCAAGTTCCCTGTCTACACCCAGCACATCGCTCAACTGGAAATATCGTCCCTGATACTGACATGCGCTTGGCTCACCTACACCGATAAAACCGCCGCCCTCATCCACAAACTTACGGATTGCACATACGACTCTTTCGTCTTTCCAGTTCTCCGCGCCACTCCATGAAGTGCAGGCATCGCCCGCATTGATAATAACTTTGACCGCCGGATCGATTCCGTTTATCACTTCATCAAATGTGATAAACTCTACGTCAATGGGCATTCCGCTCAAGCACTCAATCACGCCCACATAAGAATAGATCTCTCGGTACCAGAGTGCGTGATGAACCTGATTTGCCATCCATCTTCTCAGATTCCCCCAGCAATTTAAAATCGCAACCTTAAAGGGCGCCGTATATGCTTTCGTTCCCTGCATATTCTCATGAATCTGCCTAAATTCGTTGACCACCTTTTGAATCTGGTCGATAAATCCCGGCCATTCGCTTGCCAACTTTAAGTAACCGCCGTACCCGATTCGGTCAAGGGGCGAACGCAGAATCGCTCTTCTGGCTTTCATCCAATTATCCTGCGCTTCACCGATCGGATCACCGCCCTCAGTAAACACATCCGGGAAGAAATAGGGAAGCAGTCTGCCCTCCGTATATTTTACACCCTGAATATCGGAAATCATACGAAGTGTAACGCCGTCTCCAACAGAACCTACCACCGCGTCCAATCCGATATTCCCGAAATACTTACCGAACGGCTCCGTGCCAATCCAGTGATCTCCGAGAAACATCATTGCTTCCTTGCCGTAACTGTGCACAATGTCCACCAGCTCCTTTGCAAGCTTTGAGACTTCTATCTGCTGAAATTCTATGAAATCCCTAAATTCCTTGGATGGCACCCTGAAAATGGAATTGTGATACCCCTGATCCACAATATATTCCGGTCGGAACTTGTAGCCCGCCCATTTCTCAAACTGTTCCAGAATATAAGGGCTGACGCTGGCGCTGTAACCAAACCACTCCACAAACTTCTCCCGCTTTTTATCGTCAAAAGTAAGCGTAAACTGGTGGAAGAACGTCGTAAAACGCACGACGTCCACATCCGGATTCTCCTCGCACCACCGTTTCAGCTTCTCCTTCACATAAACCTGTGTCTTAGGCTGTCTGACATCATAAGTGAGCTGGTGCGGCGCGTCTTTCCAGTCGTTCGTGATAAAATTGTACATATGTACCGGATCCCATATAAGAAACGCAAGGAAGCTTACGGTATACTGATGATACGGAATTGTTTCGATGACAACCTCTCCTGCCGCCTCATCGTATTCCCATTGCTCTACGGGAACCACTTCTCCCGTTGTCCGGTCGATAACTTCCCACCACTTTTTCGGATCGTCAATCGTGTTAACCTTAAGCTGTTCTGTGTGAAATCCCTTCATGAGTTCTATGCGCAGGCTGTCTCCTTTCGCCGTCAGCCGGTCACTGATCAGATACTCCTGCTGTATCTCTTCCGGATTCTGCATCGCCCAGTCGTTGTCTTTCCTCGTCGTATAATATGTAGCGTAAATTTTCGCATTCTGACTCAGAAGCTCCGCCGGCATATTCGTACCGTCGCAGTCTCTGAGTGCATCTGCTCCCAACAGTTCCTTTAAGCGGATTGTCTCATCGACCATATCTACGTCCGTCGGTAAAGTCAGTCTCCCGGTCTTTTCCGAATTTACCTTCTCATGATCTACCGCTGCCGGATTTGTCATATCTCGTTCCATGCTTACCCCCGTTCCGGGGCATCCGCCCCTATCGTAATCCCGTGTTCTTATATTGTATACCATATCATTTCTTTTTCCTACTGTTTTCCATTTCTGTAACATATGATATTTAATTTATTGCCGTTACACCATTCCAAGCAGCTTTCCAATCCAGTAAATTACTCCTAACCCCCAGCTCGTAACGATTCCAAATAAAATGACAGGACCTGCAATCGTAAAAATTTTACAACCGATACCGAATACCTGTCCTTCCTTCTGGTATTCAATCGCCGCAGAAGCTACGGAATTAGCAAAACCGGTAATCGGCACGAGCGCACCGCCGCCGCCCCATTCTACCAGTTTAGGATAAAGGTTGAATCCTGTAAGGAGCACACTGGCAAGCACCAGCAGCATGGAACACCAAGATGCAGCCGTCTCCTTATCCAGTCCCATCTGATTCGTCGCATAATTCATGATGCACTGTCCTAAAAGACAAATAATACCACCTGTTACGAATGCTTTGACCATCTGAATTGGTAAACTGTATTTCGGAGTCACTTGCTCCACGTGTTTTTTGTAATCCTGCTCCCTTTTCTCCTGTGTTGTCTGTGGTTTCTGATTATTCTGCGTCATATCTTTTTCCTTTCCGATAATAATTTACAGCCCATCAAATCTGCTACCATTTCATACATATTGCGTTTATCCGCCGTACAAAAACACCCGCTGGGTAAAATAAATCAGGCTGCCGACCAGTTTTCCCAGCGCCACTGCCAAAATCGCAATTCCCAATCCGTGACGGAACCCGATTCTCCTTGCAAAAATCGGTATCGTATTGAGCATTTCTGCTATGGCAAGCGCCAGACAGCCCACAAAAATACCCGCGAAGACCCCAAAAAGAATCAGAAACAGCGTTCCTATAAGATTCCAAGCACCGTCCGTCGCACTTTCCCCGAACAGATTGTGTTCCCTCACAAACTCACCAATCATGCCCCAGTCACTGAATATACTAAAGAATCCGCCAAAAAGTGTCCCAAATACTACCATTTCCTCCAACACAAATATTTTCCGCGCCACATGCATTTTACCCGCAAAACGCGGAATCAATCCGACCGAAATCAGTACCGTAAACACTCCTGCCGATACGATCAGTCCGCTGCTGACTCCGATAATTCCCAGAAGTATCTGTTTTAATATCATGCGTTATTCACCTTTCCCGCTCTATCTTTGTTATGCGCAGTCCATTCCCGGATTCTATGCTCAATACTGCTTGTCCTTGTTCGGGGTACCCTCACTGCACATCCATTGTTTTTCCTTCTCTGTCCGCCGTTTCAATCAAAGCCGTATTGACATCTGTTTCATAAACACGCATCTCCACCTCAATGGGTGTAGGGTCTTTGGTGATTCGTCTGCCGCCAATGTGATTGAAGAAGACGATGATACCTATGGCAAGCCCTAATGAATAAGCAAGTTCCAGAATGCCGTACCCATCGCCCGGCTGCCCCATAACCATCTCATAGACCTTAGTAAACACATCATTAATCCCAATGTCATTGTGGAATGCCATAATGGTAAAGGCTGTCCCGAAAAAACTGACCATTGCCACAAATATAAGCTTGATCATCTGTAATGGTCCTTTATGCTTATTGACATTGATATATTCCACCATAACAGCAGATTCCCCAATGCTCTCGACGCTTACCCCCGGACAGACTTTATCAATCTCTTCAATGACTTTTAACAGACTGATAACTTGTCTTTTGGGTTCACCTTTCTTAAATCGGTGCAGCTTAACTGACTTGATTTTTGCCAGCACATGCTCGTCGCTACACGTCATTTTCCCGATATCTTTCACGTAGACATCTTCGGACTGTAATTCTACATTTTGCTGCGCGTTGATATAAATTGTCACGCTGTTGGTTGACATAACTTTTCCCTTTTCTTTTTATATTTTGAACTGTTTTCTACTATTTTACCTATCGCTCATCTTCTACTTATATTTTCCATGTTAGTATTGTGTTTCTGCATCGTTTTTTATTCAAAAAAAATCATTCATAAGGAACCGAACTTCTATTATCGGCTCCTTGTGAATGATTCAATAGTTTAAAATATCGATATGATTTCCCGGCAATACCACTCGTCGTCCGTCTGGCGGATCTCATCATCCTGCCTGATAATCGGATGGTCCGCATCATTCAGCGGAATAAATAATATCCTGCCCCTTCTTCCGTTGGACATCACAACTTGTTTATTTGTATACTTCTCACGCATATTCTTGAGAAATGACATGACAAGACTTCTGTCCAGCCTGCCAAACTCTTCTTCATACAACATATCAAATACATCAAGCGGCAGTCTGGCGCCTTTATAGCTTCTCGCCGACACCATGGCATCATAAATATCGGATATCGCCGTGATTCTGGCGTACATTCCGATATCGTCCTCCGCTATCCCGTCCGGATATCCCATACCGTCCAGCTTCTCATGATGGTGTCTGGCTGCCAGTCTTACATTGTCATCAAACTTGCCTTGCAGTAATTCATCGGAATAAACCGGATGCATCCGTATGATCTTCATCTCATCTTCGGTCAGCCGCCTTGGCGCATTCAGAATCTCTTCCGGTATCATTGTCTTCCCGATGTCATGCAAAAGCCCTGCCAGAACAAGTGTATTTACCTCTTCCTTAGGCAGATTCAGCCATTCCGCCTGCATACCGTTTAGAAATGCCACATTTAAGGAATGACGCTGCAGTTCTTCGTCCATAGGTCGTGGAAAATTGATGCAGGAAAGGATTGTGATCGGATCAAAATCTTCCAGCTTACCCGCCACTTGCTGAATCAGCGGCTCCATCTTCTCACCATTAAGCCAGTACTCATAATCGGGACTGCTAAAAAGAGTGCCGATATCCTTATGAAGCCGCGTGTAACCTACTTGATTCTCCGTCACCTTCTGCCGTATTTCAAGAGGAACGTGTTCATCCGACATAATTTCCAGATAGGTATCCTCATATACCATAATATTCTTATTATCGCCGTAGAACCCCATCAGCTTCTCCAGCTTCGCTCTGGTAATCGTCTCTCCCTTGGGAAGCAGCAGCACTGCGCCCGTATAGTTGAAAATGTCATCCTTCAATACAAGCCCGTCCCACAAATATTCAACCGGCAGTGTACGTAATTGTCCGGAACTCATCTTTCGTTCTCCTGCCCTATCTCTTGGTCCAGCCGAATTTCGGTAATCCGGCAGCCATATTCTTCGGTCAGCATACAACTGTTCTGTATCCTGACAACTTCGCATGTTACTTCTATCAATCTTTCTTCCGTCTGAAAAGACATGGAAAAACAGTCTCCGATATGAAAACATCCTGCATCCGCTTTCATCAAGATACCGTTAGCGCTCATATTAATCGTCCTGATATTCATGACCTTGCGGAGACGAATCAGTCTGCCATCAATCAGTACACCGTCGATATTTCCTTCCAATGCCACAGAATATCGTGTCTTGGCTCTGTCTTCTTTCGTCTTACTCTTACCCAAGAATACTTCTATCTCATTATCTACCATGGCGCCTTTAATCGTGCCAAAAAACTCATACAAGCATTCTTCTGCAAAGACAAATGCCGAAATCCTGTAAAATTTCCTCTCCGCCAAGCTGTCTGCACTGATTGTCACAGAGTTCGTCAAACTGTCAAATCTTATAATCTTTGTATCGGCAATAATCTTGCCATCCTCTATATTTTTAATGAGTATTCTGTGATTCTTAAGTGTACTTTCTTTCATCGAATCTCTTCCGTCCTCTTAAAATCCGCATAATCTCCGTCTATACTGACAGCTTCATATCGAAACGTATCCCTATCTGCCTTCACTTCAAAACCGGAATTAAGAACTAGTATTTTCATATTATTTTAGCATACTTCCTCTCTTAGTTGCAACAGAATGCGTTTCTCCATACGGCTGACCTGTACCTGACTGATTCCCATATATTTTGCCACTTCAACCTGTGTCTTATCTTGAAAGTATCTCATATGAATCAGTTCCCGCTCCTTTTCACCAAGCTGTCCTAACAGCTGCTCGAGCAGCATATGATTCAGTACTTTCTCTTTCTCCGCGTCTTCGCAGTCTCCGCCGCTTGTCACTGTTTGTCCGACACCGAAGCTGCCCGTCCCGTTTCCTCTGACTACCTGATCCACCAGATAAATCTCATTTCCGTCAGATTGGTAAACCGACTTATAAATTGATTCAACCTCTATGTTGGCATCTAATGCCATCACGATATCTTCAACGGATAATCCTGTCGCCTCCGATAGTTCCTGTAAGGTTGCTTCTCTACCGTACTCTTGCGTAAGATGCTCCGCCGCCTGTTTTACCTTCCACCCGTTTTCTTTAAGCGTCCTGCTGACCTTGACCATACCGTCATCCCGCAGAAATCGTTTGATTTCCCCCTGAATCATAGGCACCGCGTAGGTAGAAAACCGTACTTCATATTTAAGATCAAATTTATCAATTGCTTTCATCAATCCGATGCAGCCTATCTGGAACAAATCTTCCATGTCATATCCCCGCCCTACGAAGCGCTTTACAATATGCCGCACCAGTCCCAGATTTTCCTCTATCAGTCTCTCTCTTGCCTCTTTATCTCCTGCCTGTGATCGTTCAATTAATACGGCAGTCTCTTCCATCGGCTATTCCTCGCTGTCTATCCACGAACTGCTGCCGATTTTCTTATACATCTTCACAGATGTTCCGATATCCGGCTCCGATTGCACTTCCAGATTGTCCATAAACGCCTCCATAAAGGCAAATCCCATACCGGAACGCTCCAATTCCGGTTTAGAAGTATAAAGAGGCTCCATCGCCTGCTTAATGTCGCTTATACCAACACCCTGATCCGTAATTTCTACCTCCAGCACATCGCCAAACAATCGGCAGTTCATTCGCACCTTATCTTCCAGACTTCCCTTGTTTTCATATCCGTGTATGACCGCGTTTGTCACAGCTTCAGAGACTGCCGTCTTCACGTCCGACAACTCCTCCACTGTAGGATTAAGCGGCGTGATAAATGCAGCGATTGCCATTCTTGCAAAAGACTCATTGTCCGATATTGCTGCAAACTCAATCCTCATTTCATTTGTAACCCGTCCCGTTTCTTTGTTTTCAATGATTTCTATCATCTCGTCCTCCTTTATAATGCAGCTTTCATATTTCTTTACGGATTAACGATTTCTACGATATTCTGCAGACCGGACATCAACAATATCCTACGAATCCGGTTATCCGCATTGATCGCATATACTTTGCCCCCGAAGCAGGATATTTTCTTATACCTGCCCAGAATAATTCCGATACCTGAACTGTCCATAAAGGTTGTCCTCTCAAAGTCGAATACTACGTTTCCTACTTTTTTAGACAAAATATATCGGTCCGCTTTTGCACTTATGTTAACTGATTTATGATGATCTATCTCATCAGGCAGCCTTATCATTAGGTAATTGTCAATTAATTTAAAATCTTCCATGTTATGTAAACTCCTTTCCATTATTCTGTATGATTGTCGTCAACCGTATCAAAAGCTGTCTTTATCAACAAACGCACAAAAAGGACATAGCTTATGCCATGTCCTTTCTCTTTCGTGTCTTTATCTTCTTTTCTCAACGTCTACTCTGCGTTACCCATCTCTTCCAAGAATGCCTCCGATTTACTTGCCTTCTCAGTTCCCGGGAACAGCTCGATAATCTGTAGGTAAGTAGTTCTCGCTTTATCTTCCTCTCCTATGCGGTAATACGCATTGGCAAGATTATAGAGCGCCTCTCCGTTCGTAGCGTCATACTTGAATGCTTTCTCCAAATTCGGAATCGCATCCTCATAGTTCTCCTGTCTGTATGCCTCATAGCCGTCGTCGTAATACGACTCTGCAATTCTCGGTCCTACAAGCGCCAACAGTGTATTATAAAGATTCTCAAATGCTTCCGAGTTGCTTGTCTCTTCCTCCGCATCCTCCTGTTCGATTTCTTCCAGATAATCTGCGACTACCGTAACCTCGTCCGGATTCGTCAGATATGCGCACGCCGCTTTCATCAGACTGTCCACCGACTGTAACGTGCCGTCCGTCCCCAGATACGCTTCCAAATCCTGCTGCAAATTATTGTTGTTCTCCGTCAGTTCACTGATTTGAAGCTGCAATTCATCTATCGTAGCCGATTTGCTGTCCGACTGCTCGCTCACCCTGCGCAGATCTTCGTCAATACTCGCCTTGGCTGTCTGTACCCTAGCCGGCAGAATCAGGAATACGGCGATCGCAACACCGATGATAATACCGATTCCAAGATTGAGCAAAGACGTAACTCCCCTGCCTTCTTTCACGTTGACAGGTTGTATAATCGTCTCATTGCCGCTCTGGTACTTGATAATCTCCTCCGATTTATGCTTTTTCTTCGAAGGATTCTTGACTCCATCCTCCGGTATGAGCATTTCGTCCACTTCTTTCAAATACCGCAGCGTTGCAATATTGTTCGTATCGATATCGATACACTTCATCAGCTCTCTCTTGGCTTTTTCCCATTCTTCGTTATGAATGTACAAAAGAGCCAGCAACTGATGCGCCCTGATAAATCTGGGATTTAACGAGAGCACTTTTTTAAGTTGTATAACAGCCAGATCAAGGCTGTCCTGATTGCAATACGTAAGCGCCTGATTATATTTCTTAATCGTCTGATTGATAATGTCCAGACGATTCTGATTCGTCTGTATCATATCTATATAGTCATCCGCTATGTTTTTCTTCGGTCTTAAATTCTTACTGATAACCCATTCACTGAGCGCCGCTACCACTTCTCCGGTCTCAAAATATACGAGTCCGAGCAGATTGCGGGCTTCCACGTTGTTTTTATTAAATTTTAAACTCTGCCTCAAACTGATAATCGCGCCTGTCAGATCCCTGACATTTGCCCGTTCCAAACCTTCATTATAAAAACGGTTGGATATATATATAATTTTCTTATACAGGGCTACATCGGCACCACAGCTCGTGCAAAAATCATGCTCAGACAGATTACATCCACACTGATAACAAATCATCTATGCCAATCCTCTATTCTACTCTACGCCCATTTTCTTTGATTCCGATTCTTTGACGATCTTAACCATCAAATCTGCCATATCTGTTAAGTCCTGATTATAAATAGCTTCTTCCGCATCTTCTACTTCCAGACTGGGATGAAACTTCTTTAATTCTTCTTCAAAATTAATCATGCTTAAGACTCCTTAAAAGGGCTTTTATTTCGCCCACCAAATATAATGAACCGACAATATACACATTATCCCCGTCATCCTTACTAAGTACCAGCTCTTTAAATGCCGTACTCAAACTGTCATAAGCCTTATATTCTAATCCTGTATACTGCCTGTAAGTATCTTCCAAAACATCAATCGGCAGTGCGCGTTCGCTTGTAAGCGCCACGACACCGACCTCATCAAACAGCCCTGAAGAAGCCAACGCTTCTATCACTAACCGATACTGCTTATCTTTCACAACGGAAAACAATAGCTTTCGTTTCCCACTGCAAGGCTGTATTCTTACTGTCTCCAGAAAAGCACGAATCCCGTCTATATTATGGGCTCCGTCAACATATACTGATGGAAGAACCTCTTCCATCCTGCCCTCCCAGACCATCCTGCGGATTCCTTCCTGCATAGTATGCACCGTAATCCTTGCGTCTGAGAGCCGCTCCAACGCCTTAATCGCCAAAACTGCATTTTCAATCTGATAGACTGCTGAAGTGGACACAGTAAAACCAATATAATCATAATAGTTTAAATGGAGAGAAAAATCAATTGTTTTATTCCGAATCTTTATTTCTTTTATCGCCTGTTCGGACACCGGTATCATCTCGGCTCCTATACGCCGCGCATATTCTTCTATCTTCTCAGAGGCTTCATCATGCCTGTTCAAGTAGACAACGGGTACGCCTGTGCGCATAATCCCCGCCTTCTCCCCCGCAATCTGCGCCGGAGTATCTCCCAAATATTCCATATGGTCATAGCCGATAGAAGTAATGATACACACCTTCTTATTCTCTGGCGAATTGGTAGCATCCAGTCTGCCGCCAAGTCCCGTCTCCAGCACCACATACTCTATACCCGCACGCTCAAAAAGAACCATAGCCATAAAAAAAAGAAATTCAAAAAAACTGGGATGGTAACCTTTGTGCGCAAGACCGGACGGCAAATCAGACAGTTTGTCCGTCACAATTTTAAAAGCCTGCAGAAACTCCTGTTCTGTCACCATTATATCGTTTATTAAAATCCTCTCCCGCATCGTGATCAGATGAGGAGATGTAAACATCCCTGCTGAAATTCCAGCCTCTTTTAATACCGAACACAAATAAGCACAAACGGAACCCTTTCCGTTTGTGCCTGCTACGTGAATTATCTTACAATTGTGTGCCGGATTACCCAGATGAACCAAAAACTCCCGGGTATCCTCCATACTGCTCTTACCGGTAAACTTCGGAATGCTGTTAATATATTCCTCCGCTTCACCGTAAGTATTGATACGTCCTATCATAATTTATTCCATATCCGTTAATTATGAACAATTACCGTTCCCTCTATAATATTTTTAGGCGCAGCATATTTCATAAAACAAGTATTCCTGTCAACCACCATCTGTTCGGCATTGACACTAATGATCACGTTGCGGTACAGATTACCGTCCACCTTAATGGAAGCGCCCTTACTCTCTTCCATAATCTCTTCCAGCGTTTCCCGTTCCCTGCCAATCTTATCCAGCTCCTCGAAATACTGGTCTTTCAACTTATTCCACTGGGACAGCTTCGCTTCTGTCATCGCCGATGTACTGGCTCCACGCATACGCTTCTCACGCAGTGCATCCGTCATCGTCTCAACTAACTCCGATATCTTATCTTTCGTATCACGCTCTCTCTGCCTTACATCCACGAGCCGCTCGAAAGCCTCCGGTTCGTATCCGCAATGGAGAATCGTCTTGACTTCCACATCATTGCCAGCCGCCATAACTTCAACGCCCTTCAGTCCATGCGTATAGCCGCCGATAATAACGCCTTTCTTGCCTGTCGTAATAACTTTATCCTTGGCATTAATGTGTGCATTCAGAATCGTATTCGACTGTACCGAACCTCCGGCATCTATCGTAGTATTCTCTATGAAATCAGCAAAGACACTGCCTCTGGCTGATATCTTACCGCCGCCCTGAATACCACGGCTTAGAACGACATCTCCTCCGGCGAAAAGCGTCGCGCCTCCCGTAGTCCCGTGAATCTCTATGTTTCGACCTGCCCGGATCATAACACCACTCTCCACGTTACCATTGATGATCACATCGCCGAAAAACTCGACTTTACCGATAATCATATCCACATCGCCTACAATTTCATGAACATTCTGGATATCTACCTTGCCGTCCTTCACCTCAATCTTACCGTCAGACTGCGCATAATAAATATTGTTCTCACGCAGAATACCTTTACCACGCATAGGCGGCAAATCCCTGCTCGGTTTCACTTTCATCTCGGCGCCACGGACCGTATAACCGTCCGTTCCCTGCACCGCATAATGATAAACGGCTACCTTATCTCCCTTACGCACATTCTGAAGCGCACTCATATTGGTATAATCTACCGAACCATCTTCCCGGATTTTGGGAACACCATACTCCTCCGGAGAGAAAAGATACTCAAAATAGCCGTCTTTGCCCTCTATACACTCCGCTCCCTGCGCCACCAGAATCTCTCTGTCATAGACCTTCTTCTTGATCATCGCAGACAGATTAGAACTGTGATGTCCTTTGACTACTCCATTGCGTTCCAGATAAGTGATAAGCTCATTCTTCGTATATATCTGTCCTTCGTCGGGAGGTGCCAAATAAAGCCACGCCGTCATTTCATCCTCCTCAACGCGCAGATATGTGCCTTTCGCCAAGTTCGTTCCTTGGGCATCCCAGCCGTCCCCCTCTTCGGATTCCGACACAGTATGCATATTCACCATCGCTGTTTCCACCGATCCTGTACCGGGCATAGACGCTCTGTTCATGGCATTTTTTAATTTATCCATCTGCTCTGACGAAAACTTGATTCCGCTCACATGGCTCACCTCTCTTTCCGCGGTTATAAATCATAATATCCTAGTATTACTTTACACCATCTTAACGGACTTTACCAGCCCTAATAAATAAAATTATCCTACTTTGTAAGCTGTGTCAAGCGTTCTTGCACTTGTATAAGCATCTGGGTATATTTTTCCAATTTGGCACGTTCTTCCGCCACCTTGGCTTCCGGTGCCTTAGACATAAATTTCTCATTGTTTAGCATACCGTTAACCCGGGCAAGTTCACCATTCAAACGCTTTTCTTCTTTCTGCAGACGCTCAATCTCCTGCGCTATATCTACCAGCTCCGCAAAGGGAATGTAGACTGTAGCTCTCGGAATTACAACAGATACAGCATCATCGGCGATACCACTCTTGTTATCCTGCACCGTCACTTCGGAAGCTCCTGCAAGCGATGCGAAGAACAGGCTGCCCTCTTCAAAAACAGCTCTTACTTCCTGCGTGTCGCTGACAACAAATACTGCCGCTTTCCTACTGGGCGCAACATTCATCTGCGTACGGATATTGCGGATGCCGCGTACAGCTTCTTTCATCAGTTCGATTGCTTTTTCTTCCGCCTGATAATCCCGCTCCTGCGCAAATACAGGCCACTCAGAAACCATAATGGATTCTTCTTCACTCTGTACCGTGCAGAAGATTTCTTCCGTGATAAAAGGCATATAAGGATGAAGAAGCTTCAGCGCATCGAGCAGGACGTTTTTCAGTGTCCACAATGCCGCGTTGTTGCTCTCCTGTCCGTCCGCATCTTTTTGATACAGACGGGGTTTTACCATCTCGATATACCAGTCACAGAATTCGTCCCATATAAAGTCATACACCTTCTGCACAGCGATACCGAGCTCATAATGGTCTATATTATCTGTCACATCTCGAATCAGCGTATTCAATTTGGACAAAATCCACTTGTCAGCCGGTTCCAGATACTTGCTGATTTCATCATATGATACTTCCCAGCCACGGTTGCCTGTCTTTTCCTGCGCCTGCTCCATATTCATCATAATAAATCTTGAAGCATTCCATACCTTGTTCGCAAAATTCCTGCTCGCCTCCACTCTTTCATAGTAGAAACGCATATCATTGCCCGGTGCATTGCCTGTAATCAGCGTAAGGCGCAGTGCATCGGCGCCGTACTTGTCGATAATCTCCAAAGGATCGATACCGTTGCCGAGAGACTTGCTCATCTTGCGCCCTTGTGAATCCCTTACCAGACCGTGGAACAATACGGTATGGAACGGCTTCTCACCCATCTGCTCATAACCGGAGAAAATCATACGGATAACCCAGAAAAAGATGATATCGTAACCCGTCACAAGCACATCAGTCGGATAGAAATATTTCAAATCTTCCGTCATTTCAGGCCAGCCCAGTGTAGAGAACGGCCAGAGTGCAGAGGAAAACCATGTGTCAAGCGTATCCGGATCCTGCGCAAAATGTGTGCAGCCACATTTCGGGCATACCTCCGGCATCTGTTTTGCAACGACTACTTCACCGCACTCGTCACAGTAGTATGCCGGAATCCTGTGACCCCACCATAACTGACGGCTGATACACCAGTCGCGGATATTATCCGTCCAGTTAAAGTATGTCTTATCCATGCGTTCCGGAATCAGTTTGATTTCGCCCTTCTTAACAGCTTCCACCGCCGGCTTAATCAGCTCATCCATCTTCACAAACCACTGTTTCTTGATCATCGGCTCGATCGTAGTCTTGCATCGGTCATGCGTTCCTACATTATGAGAATAATCCTCAATCTTAACTAAAAGCCCTTCTGCCTCCAGCTCCTTTACAATCTGCTTTCTCGCCTCATAGCGGTCAAGCCCTTCGTATTTGCCGCCGTTTGCATTGATGGTGGCATCATCGTTCATAATGTTGACTTCCGGCAGATTATGACGCTTGCCAACCTCAAAGTCATTGGGGTCGTGCGCCGGCGTAATCTTAACGACGCCTGTACCAAACTCCATATCAACATACTCGTCTTCCACTACCGGTATCGGCTTATTCACAATCGGAAGCCATACCTGCCTTCCTTTAAGATAAGTATATCTCTCATCATTCGGATTAACCGCTACCGCCGTATCCCCAAGCATCGTCTCCGGACGGGTTGTTGCAAACTCCAGAAACTCCGTCTTGCTCGGCTGACCGTTCTCGTCCACGAGCGGATATTTGATATGCCAGAAATGACCTGCCTGCTCCTCATATTCTACTTCCGCATCGGAGATGGAAGTATTACATACCGGACACCAGTTGATAATCCTGCTGCCCTTATAGATCCAGCCTTTCTCATGCATCTTGCAGAATACTTCCGTGACCGCCTTATTACAGCCCTCATCCATAGTGAAGCGTTCTCTGTCCCAATCGCAGGAAGAGCCTAATTTCTTAAGCTGACTGATGATACGTCCGCCGTACTCATCCTTCCACTCCCAAGCCCGTTTCAAGAATCCCTCGCGTCCCAAATCTTCCTTGGTGATTCCTTCTTCCTTGAGTTTCTCGATAATCCTCACTTCCGTCGCGATGGAAGCATGGTCTGTTCCGGGCTGCCAGAGAGCATTGTAACCCTGCATTCTCTTATAGCGTATTAAAATATCCTGCATCGTATTATCGAGGGCATGTCCCATATGGAGCTGTCCCGTGATGTTCGGCGGCGGAATCACAATCGTGAAAGGTTTCTTTGTCTCGTCAACCTCCGCATGAAAGTATTTCTTGTCCATCCATTTCTGATACAGTCTGTCCTCTATGCCCTTAGGGTCATAAGTTTTGGCTAATTCTTGGCTCATGGTTTGTCCCTCCTAAAAAATAAATTCCTCCGGAATTTACTTTGCGAGCTCCGCTTTGCGAACTCGAAAATCCGTACACATGCAAAAACACCCTCTGCCAATCTTTCCGATTGACAAAGGGCGCATATACGCGGTACCACCTTAGTTTCTCACTCTACGATTCCTGATGCGCCGCTTAAAACGGTTCTCAGAAATCATAATCCGTTAACGGGGATTAAGCGTGGACGCTTACTGTGTTTCTTCAACAATTTCCGTCTCTGCGGAAAATGCCCTTCCCGTTCAGCATCCCGGTTCCAAAGCTACCTTCCATGATTCCTCTTCCGAAGCTGCCTTTCAGCTTATGGCGGCTCTCTCTGACGGCGGTCGTCACGTACTCCTCTTTGTCATCACCTTTATAACTCTAATCCTGATATATCATACGCCGGCATGGAATAACTGTCGTAATCACTGCCGACATTTTAACATATTAGAAATAATATAGTCGCTTACGGAGCATTTGTCAAGTCTATGCAACATTGTCGCTATAGAACTGTCACTATAGAATTTCCCGCCGCATCTTCATCATAGTCCCCGCTGTAGATCACGTAAAGCGAAGAATCAGGTATCTCACTGTCATTCTGCCCACAAGCAGATAACAGGACGCATAGCCCCATCAGTGCAGCTATCCATTCTTTCCGCATTTCATGTTCTCCTCGATTTGTACCTGTATCTCCTCTTTGTCAGGCATCACCCGCAGCGCACCTTTTCTGGTGGTAATGATGGACGCCGCAGCATTGGCAAAGGTCAGCATTTCCTTTAGCCTTGCTTTGTCAAAGTTATGTAAACCATATTCCAGAACATAGTTCAGACAGCATCCTCCGAACGTATCTCCTGCTCCTGTTGTCTCAATCGTCTTTTCCTGCAAAAAGGGCGCCGCCTCCACACGCAGGTCCTTGTAATAAGCGCGGCTCCCCTCTTTTCCCATGGACAACACAATCAGGGGAATATCATACTGCGCTCTTAGCCTACATATTCCGGCATCATAATCCTCTTCGCCGGTGAACCACTGAATCTCGTTGTCCGAAATCTTTAAGACATCACACTGTGACAACCCGTATGCGACCTGTTCTCTTGCATCATCTAAGGATTTCCACAAAGGCTCTCTCAAATTCGGATCAAAAGAAATGACCGCCCCTGCTTCTTTCGCCGCAGCAATTGCTTTCTTCGTGGCGCTGCGTACCCCCTCATGGGTCATAGACAGTGTACCGAAATGAAATACCGCCGTATCCTTCAACAATTCCGTATCCACTTCCTCCTCCGCCAGCATCATATCCGCACCGGGATTCCGATAGAAAGAGAAATCTCTGTCACCGTCCGGAAAAGTTTCTACGAACGCCAGCGTCGTCCTCGCCTCGCCATCTGTCACCAGATTGGATGTGTCAATTCCCACTTCTTCCAAGACAGTCCTTAAACGGTTCCCGAAAATATCCTGCCCCACCTTACCGATAAAAGCTGTTTTCCTTCCCAGCTTCGTCAGCATGGAAAGCACATTACAGGGCGCACCGCCCGGATTGGCTTCGTAAATCGGATTACCCTGTGCACTTGTTCCGTTCTCCGTAAAGTCAATCAATAACTCTCCTAGTGCCACTACGTCATACTTCTTCATAATCACCGGCTCCTTTCAAGTGTTTACCCTATGCTAACTCATATTTTACCACATCCATCACCACATCGCCATCCGCATAGAACGAAATCCCGTCTGCCGCAAGATCTGTGTACATAGTTGCAGTAAGCACCTGCTCGCCGTCATTCACAAAGACTTCCACGCTGAACTTATCCAGAATAATCCTCATCTTAATGCTGCCGCCCTCGCTGTTCACAAGGCTGCGCCGCTGATGAATAATCGCTCTTCTGGAACCGGAAAACTTCCTGTCCACCTTAACAATCGATTCATAGGGTCTGAAACTGATTGAAGTCTGATAAGTATCGTTCTGCGCAAATCTGACCGCGAATTTCCGGTAAATCTCAGCTCCATCCGCCGGACGTACATTCAATTCCATATCTACCTTACGCCCCTCCACGCCTGCAAGCTTAACCACATCCGTAAAGGCAACATTCTCATGCCGTACTTCTTCCCCGCGCAATGCCTCCAACTCCCGCACCGGCTTCTGATACAGCCGTCCGTTTTTTACGGAAAGTTCTCTGGGAAGGCTCATCTGACCAAGCCACGGCTGATCCGGCGTATGCAGGTTACAAGTATCCCAGTTCTGCATCCAGCCTATCATGATTCTTCTGCCGTCCGGCGCAAGAATCGTCTGCGGCGCATAGAAATCAATGCCGTAATCAATCGCCTGATTTTGTTCTTCCGTAAAGGTATCCGTCTTTTCATCATAGGAGCCAATCAGGCAAAGCGTACCGTTACCGTTGTGATATTCAAACCCCTGCGGAAGCATATCCTGCGGGCTTGTGAGCAGCACGGCTTTGCCGTCCAGCATAAAGAAATCAGGACATTCCCACATCTTTCCGAAACGATTATTGTTTGCCGCCAAAATCTTCTCATATTTCCATTGCAGACCATCCGGACTGCTATAAAGAAGAATCCGTCCGTCTCCTTCTTCGGTGCAGTTTCCTACGACACAACGGTAAGTACCGTCTGACTTCTGCCATATCTTCGGATCCCTGAAATCAAACTTGCTTCCTCCCTCGGGCAAGTCTTTCTGCGTAAGTACCGGATTCGCCATATACTTTTCATAATCCGTCCCGTCTCCCACCGCAACGCATTGTGTCTGTATATCGCGCATACTGCCATCCGGCTGTGTCTCCTTGGACACTCCCGTATAGAGCAGAAGCTGCCTTCCGTCCGGAAGTATCACCGCACTGCCGGAAAAGCACCCATCCCTGTCATAGTCCATATCGGGCGCAAGCGCTGCCGGAAGATATGTCCAATGCAGCAAGTCTGCGCTGACCGCATGCCCCCAATGCATCGGACCCCAATGGGAATCATAGGGATGATATTGATAGAATAGATGATATTCCCCTTTATAATAACTAAAGCCATTGGGGTCATTCATCCATCCCACACGGGTGGAAAGATGGAAATCAGGTCTTGCCTCCTTCCCGATTTTCTTCTCCATAGTCTCCTCATATTTTCTTGCATCACGCAAAGTCTGGCTTATCATAGTATTCCTTTCCGGAGTGTCTACGCGCCAAACGGCGCGCCACCTCCATATCACATAATCATTTCATTACTCTTTGCCCGAATAGCGGTTATATGCGTTCTGATACACGGCAAGAAGCTTATCCATTCCGCATTTATCCCGCAAATGTTCAATATATGCCTCCCACTCTTCATCGGTCGGTCCGCCGTTCTTGATCCAGAGTCCTTCCTGCTCGGATACCGCACTCTCAAAGTTCCCCTTATACCAGTCGATGTCATCCAACTCCCTTCCCGTAAACACACAGTCTACCGGATAGGTTGTCGTATCGTCCACATAAGGCATCCAGAAGTCATACAAATCAGTCAGACGCTCAATGGCGCGGTCTTCCATCTTGAAAGTCGTCCTATAGTAATCGCTGAGAATTAACTTGGGACCTGCCACCTCACACTCGCCTTTCAATTCTCCGGCTCCCTTCCCGTATTTCTCAAGGCTTTCCTCGTTAGGAATGCTCAGCCATACGCCGTCCTCGTCCTTCTCCGTGAAATATGTACCAATCGGTCCATATTGAAGCTGCATCACAATTTCCGGAGCATACCACATATCATAGAATTTTAACAGATTTGCCGGACTTTTGCACGCTTTTGTGATATTGAGCTGTCCGCTGTTAATACCGCCACCGGTACGAATCGTCACATTATGGGTGCCGTCAGGTCCGTCAAGAATCGGCAGGAACACATAATCTTCTGCATAATCACCCATCAGCTCCTCAATATACCACCATGTGGAAACGCCCACATATCCTTGCGAACATTTGGAAATCAACTGTGTGTCGGACTGGCTGAACATCTCCACATCCATCAGCCCTTCCGCATACCAGTCATGGAAATAGGTGAGCGCCTGACGGTACTGGTCTGTCACGCACATGAATTCCACCGTGCCGTCGCTGCGCAGCACGAGATCGTTACATACGTCATTGGGCCAATTCGTGAATCCGAAACCTGCATAGAAGATATTCTGTCCCCAGCACCACTGGTCAAATCCCGTGCTCATGGGAATCGTACTTCCCGGCGCATTGCCGTAGTATTTGGCGCTCATGTCATTGTCCTTAAAAGCCTTCAGGGCAGTGTGGAGTTCATCTAACGTCGTAGGCACTTCCAGTCCCAAATCGTCCAGCCATGCCTTATTGATCATGGCAAACTGTGGGATGGAATAAATACTGTAGTCTTCCGCCGCACCGATACCTGCCGTTCCCATGCGTTCACCTGCCGGAAGTCCGTAGATATAACCGTCATCCATGGTAATCGCACTTTTGATATCAGGGTTTTCCTCCAAAATTTTACTTAAGTTCGGCATATATTCTTCCGTCAGATAGGGAGTCAGGTCTATAAATGTACCGTCGTCTCCATAACGCGAAATATCATAGTTGCTGAATCCGACGCCCATAAATGCATCCGGAAGCTCGTTACCTGCAATACGGATATTCACCTGTTCCGCCAAGGATTCGCTCATTGTCGTCCATTCAATACTGATTCCGGCATCTTCTTGCATCTGATTTAAGACCACATTATCATCATACCCCGGACTAAGCGCACTCTGAGCCCCCATAATGGCAAACTGTGTCTGAGAAGTATCTGTATTGGCAACCCCTTTTTCATGGTGCCCGTAATCTTTATTTCCACAAGCCGTCATACACAGCATAAGACCGGCAAACAGCGTACAGGATATTAACTTTTTACTGTAATTGCACTCTTTTCGCTCTCTCATAATATGATTTCCTTTCTGCGATCAGCCTTTCACTGCTCCCGCCATAAAGCCCTTTTCAAAATATTTCTGTACGAACGGATAAATAATCAACATCGGCACCGCCGCAATAATGATGGATGAAAACTTAATCATCTCCGTCATCTTATTCAGTTCGGCAAATCCGCCGGATATGGTGCTCGCCTGACTTGCGCTGGCGGAGCTCTTGATAAGGATATTTCTCAGTACAAGCGGAAGCGGCGCTTTGTTCGGCGACGGCAGATAAATCATCGCCGTAAACCAATCGTTCCAGTAAGCCACCATACTAAACACTACCATAACTGCCATGATGGAACGGCTCAGCGGCACTACGATCTTGATAAACGTGGTCCATTTAGATGCTCCGTCTATGTCCGCCGCCTCAATCATTTCCTTCGGAATACTGTTCTCAAAGAAATTCCTTACGATAATCAAGTTGCCTACCGCAACACCGCCCGGCAGAAACAACGCCCACATGCTGTTGATCAGTCCCGTCTCTTTCACTACCAGATAGGTAGGAACCATACCGCCGCCGAAATACATTGTAATGATGAAAAAGATGCTGATCAGCTTCCTGCCCGGCAAATCTTTCACACTAAGCGGGTATGCCGCCAGATAGAGTACGACAACCGAGAAAACCGTACCGATAATCGTATATTTAAAACTATTGAAAAGACCGAGCAGAATATTAGGATCGGCAAATACCGATTTATATCCGTCCAATGTAAACTGGCTCGGAAGCAAAAACGTCTTGCCCGCGTACACGTCATACGGATTCGACACAGAAGCAATCAGCACATAGTACAACGGATAAGCAACGATAAACAGAATAATCGTACACAGAACCACCAGAATGATGTCACTGCTCTTTTCGGAAAGTCCTGTCAGCTTTCCGGATTTTGTATTTTCTCTCATGCCGCACCTCCTATATAAAGCTTGTGTCTTCCGATATCTTACCGGCTATCTTGTTTACCACAATCAGCAGAATAATATTTATCACCGTATTAAACAGCCCGACCGCAGTGGAATAACTGTACTTGGCTCGCTCGATACCTTGCTGGTAAACATAAACCGCGATGACATCACTTGTGGCTTTATTTAAATCCGTCTGCAAGAGCCATACTTTCTCGAAACCTACATTCATAAGTCCTCCGGCGCTCATAATCAGGTTCAGTACCATGATAGAAGTAAGTTCCGGTATATCAATATGTAAAATCCGTTGGAATAAGGATGCGCCGTCCACCTTTGCCGCCTCGTAGAGTGAAGTGTCTACATTAGCAAGCGTCGCCATGTAAACGATGATACCCCAGCCTGCATCCTGCCAGATTCCCGATGCAATATATATCGTTCGGAATGCGGAAGATTCCGTCAGGAAATCTATGGACGTTCCCGCAATCAAATTGATCAGTCCGCCCGATGGGCTTAAAAAGATACGAATCATACCGCAGATAACCATCGTGGAAATGAAATGCGGTGCATAAAGCACTGTCTGCGTCACCCTCTTAAAACGGTGAAATCTCATCTGATTCATCATAAGGGCAAGGATGATGGGAATCGGGAATCCCCACAATAAACTATAAAAGCTGAGCAGGACCGTATTCTTGATCATGCGCCCGAAAGTCGGTGCGCTAAAGAACCTTCTAAACCACTCCAGTCCAATCCATTCACTCCCCATAAATCCCCTGCTGGCTTTATAATCCCTGAATGCAATCTGGATGCCGTACATGGGTATGTACTTATATATAATAGTCAATACCACCGGAATCAAAAGCATCAGATACAACTGCCAGTTGTCCAGCATTCGTTTTTTTAGCGATTTGCCTCCCGGCTGTATCGCAGAGGCTGCAATAGCTGCTTTCGTTTTACTCATTTCCTATCTCTCCTTTCACGCCACTTTCATGAAACGTTATTTTTATTTGTCTGTAGTCTATCATTTTTACATTTTGCTAGTCAATGTTTTTTCTTCTATTTTCTGTCACTTTTTATATTTTCTGTTATTTTGCACGAATAATTTTATGCATTTTTAGCACTTATTTACATATTTATTTCATGTAACGTTTCACATTTTACGTTCATTTTATGCTTTACAAAAAAGTTTTGAAACATTATAATATATGTATAAACTGAGGTTGTCATATATAATACGATTCAAAATTTGTTATTTTTTGCTGCATAATAAAGTATTTTGGCGTATCGTTTCATAATATTTCACATTATTTCACGCCATTTCACATTGTGTAATCAGTATGAAGAAAGGACATTCTATATGAGAAGAGAAACTTCCGCCCCGACAATGAAAGATGTGGCAAGAGAAGCCGGCGTCGCCCTCGGTACGGTATCTAAGGTTGTCAACGGACTGCCCGTGGGAGAATCCTACAGAATCCGCGTAGAGGACGCCATCCATAAACTGAACTATCAGGTTAACAGCTATGCGCAGGGACTTAAGGCAAATAAGACATACACTGCCGCTCTGTTAATCCCGAATACCATCAACCCGTTCTTTGCCTCTCTTGCGTACTATATTAATATTGCACTGATGAAAAGGCATTATCGGATGATTCTGTGCTCCACCGACTTTGACCCGCTGCTGGAGCAGGAATATGTCACGATGGCACAACAGAACAAAGTAGACGGTATCATCGGTCTGACATACAATCCCACGCTCATAGTAGAGGAAAACACACCTTTTGTTTCCATAGACCGCTCCATGGGACCACATATTCCATGTGTGGCTTGTGATAATTTTGCCGGAGGACAGCTTGCTGCCGAGAAACTGGCTGATCTGGGATGCAGGAACGTGGCTTTTCTGCGAAACGGCTCATCCCTCGATAATGAGCCGAATAAACGCAAAGCCGGGTTTGAGAACGGCTGTCTGTCCCGGGGGATCTCCTATGAGATGAAGATATTGGACGACAGCGCTCCTTATGAAGAATTTGAGCAGTTTCTGTCTGAGCATATCCATAACGGAAAGCTATCCTTCGACGGTCTCTTCTGCGTGACGGACCGTCTCACCTATCTGATTTCGGAAACACTGCGCAGACTCAACCAACGGGTTCCGGAAGATGTACAGCTCATAGGCTTTGACGGGATACGTTCTTTTGGCGACATTGATTACCGCTGTTCTACTATCGTCCAGCCCGTCCCGGAAATTGCAGAAATGTGTGTAGAGCTTCTTTTACAGGAAAATATGCGCACGAAGCCGCCGCTCGTCTGCCTTCCTGTCAGTTATGCATACGGCGGAACCACTTTGGGTTAGCATGAATAAAGGGAGGAATGCATCATGCGTATCGGAAACACGGATGATATTAACAAATCTGCTAAATCAGATAACCTGATTAAATTATTACAACCTGAAAATCAAGAGACTTTAACCCGGGCACAACAATTAAAAAACTGGTGGTATTACCGGAAATGGTATGTGATTGCCGGCGTACTTCTGTTTGGAATATGCTGCAGTCTTATCGGAAATGCTCTTGGGCTCTTTACCAAGGCTCCCGACCTGCAGATTGCCTATGTGGGCAAAGCCGCTCTCCCGCAAGATACCATCGAGGCTTTGCAGCATACCTTTATCACACTTGCCGGAGACTACAACAATGACGGTGAAATCATCGTGCAGATCAATCAATATATCAGTGACAGTGAGAATGTCAATCCTGAACTTTCTTATTATCAGTATGCCTCTGAGGTTACTTTGATCGGAGATATCTCCAAGAACGAAAGTTACTTTTTTCTGATGGATGACCCTCAGGATTTCCAGAAGGAATACCAGCTTCTCGCTTCACCTGACGGAAGTTGTCCGAATGAAGCCGATTATTCCGTAGAAGACAAGATTATCTTATGGTCCGACTGCCCTTTGTTGTACGGACCGGACTTGGGACAATACTCCGAGGCAGTGGCAGATTCAGTCATTACTGGCAGCAATCAGTCAATGCTCTCCAATCTATATCTCGGAAGACGCTGTTTCTATACTGACAAAACATCTGACAATCTTGAAGAATGCGGCGCTTTGTGGGATTTATTATATGGCAGCTGTAAAAATATCAAAGGGGGAAGGTTTCGAAAATGAAAAATAAGATAATAAAACGAAGCAAGATGATAATAATTTCAGGCATTGCAATGGCGCTTACCTTGACCGGATGTTCCCTGTTTCCTGCCGTCACAGACAGCCGTTCAAGCATAGACCCCGATTCGCCGTACACATCGATCGGAACCTGTCTTACCGTACATAACACGGACGAGCGGCTGACACTGCACGACAACATGGATACCCTCTCTTCCGACGGACTTTACTACGCATCATGGACTGCCGGCAATGCAGAACCTTATGAAAATTCTGACAAAGATACAATCGACCTGTATGACGCCCAGCTCTATCTGCTTCTCGGAGAATACGGCAGTACGGAAACCGCGCAGGCAAACATAGATGAATGGCTTGAAGCCGGGCAAAACAGCTACCGCGTGACCGACGAAGAGACTATCACCTGCGGCGAACAGGTTTACACCGTAATCACATACGATTTCGTCAATGAATCAAATCCCTTTGCGCGCGGTGTATCGGCTTTCGGGGTTATCGGCTCAAATGCGGTATGCGTAGAGTTGACATGCCGCGAGCAGTACGATGAAGATTTGAAGGAAATGCTGATTACATTCCTGAACGGATGTACCTATTCCTAAAACATTTGATATGATACCGGAATGTCATATGAATAACCGATACCATCTCTTTTCGGATGCAAAAAGCGTTCGCCGGCTTATTCCCGGCAAACGCTTTTTATGTTGTCCGCATCTTACTATAACTCAGTAAACTGGGTATGCTGCCGTCTGTAGGTATCATTATCCTTCCGGCTAAGCTCGCTCTCTACCTGCGCCAGCTTCCGCTCCAGTTCCTCTACCTTCTGCTCATCACCGGAGGACGACTGAATCTGCTGCTCCAACTGTTTCTTCTTTGCTTTCAGTTCTCTGATTTCTTTCTCCACCTGATCCGTGTTTGCAACGCACTTCTCCTCGCCACCTTTGTTCGGGTCATCATAAAAGATCTTCTTGTTTCCGTTTTCATCCTGTCCTACCCGATACAGACCACTTGGCTTTGCACCTGATTTTTCACTGCTTACATATTCATCCTGAGGAACGGACGCCTTATCAGATGCCTTTGCGCCGTTTTGCGCCTTTTGCGCCTCCTTTTCCTTGTCAGTCCTGTCAAGAGGCTGCTCTTCCTTTAACCGCTCCGTATAGTTCGCTGCTAAACGGCTGTAGCCTCCATTAATCTCCATTGACATAGACCCACCTCCTTATTATTTTACTGTCGGGCAATACAGACCCAAAATCCTGCCCTCCGTTATCCTTTTCGACTGCCCGCGTCACCGTATAAAGTGATTTGCCGTGGGATGCTTTCCGGATGCCGCGAAATGACATACATCTGTTGGATAGTTGGAATAGGTGACTTAGAAAATATCCATTATTCAAGGGTTTCCAGTGCCCCTATGAACTTGTAATGGATAGTAAGTCGTTGAATTTTCTGCCCGTCTACCTCTACGGGTTCAGAAACAAGAATTTTTTCTATAAGTTGGTTGATTATCTTAAAATTGAGTTCCGTTATACCTGCTCGCTGTCATATCGTGCCGACAGCATTTGGAAACGCTTTTCCGTTATCAGTTCCCTTGTCAAGTCCTCGTACAGCTTGGCATACAGGTTTTCTATTTCCGACACTCGCTGTTTACATTGCCTTAGTTCCTTTTTCTGCTGTTCCTTATCCGCTGACAGTTGGAGATTAAGACGCTCCGCATACGGGATATACTGTCTTTTCTTGGAACGCATGGTCTTTCTCGTCTTTCTGATAACCGAATGGGGCGGTAGTAGCCATATACTTGCCCTGCATTTTCCTCGCATGGAGTGCGCTCTTGATTTTTCTTGACGTGTCCTTTGCGTACATTTCATTGATGATGTTACGGAACGGTGTAATGTCCATTTGTGCGTTGTCTATGGAGTCCACGCCGTCATTGATTGCAACGTACCTCACATTATGATTAGGGAAAAATACCTCGATATATGTACCCGTTTCAAGATAATTCCTCCCCAAACGTGACAGGTCTTTTGTGATGAGCGTTGACACTTCCCCGTCCTGTATGTCCTCGATAAGCTGTCTGAAAGCGGGGCGGTCGTAGTTTGTACCGCTGTAACCGTCATCAACATAGAACTGGCAGTTCAGAAAACCGTTGCGCTTTGCGTAATCTTTCAGCATGGTTTTCTGTGTGCTGATGCTCATGCTCTCGTTGTTCGTGCCGTCGTCTTTGGAAAGTCTGCAATATAAAGCAGTGATTTTGTCGTTATTCAGTTTTGCCCCTTTCATGTCGTCCTCCTTAATGAAAAGGGACTTCCTCAATTCCTATTATACTATATTCCCTTTTCCGTTTCCAGTGCTAATTTACGCTGTTTTCCGCTATTTCCTTAACCTTTTTTGTTATCTGTTCCTCGGCTATCCGCTTGAATACTGTTTCCATTTTTTCAGTGCCTACATAGTGTCTTTCCACAATTATTTTTGTGGGTGGGTGCTGTCGGTGGGTTCTTTGCCCTGTCTTGCTGTTTTTGCTCATAAATCTGCTCCTTTACATGAAAAAAACGCATAGACTAATTTCTATACGCTCTGACGCTGTTTTACTTATTTAGTTGTAATTATGGTAATGATTGTTTAGACAAACAGGAAGTTGTATCAGCTTTGCAGATATTCAATCAGTTTACTTGCATACTCATCACTATGTTCGTGTAAATATTGCCCATGCCCCATATATTCAATCTCTACATCTATTAAAACAGGCAAATATTTCTTTAACAAGGCAGCGCTTTTCCTTGGATATTGCTCATTTGATCCTCGCCAAAACAGAACAGTTCCCTTGTAACTTCTTATATTTTCAGGAATGTTATACCTATATACAAATTCGCATGCGTTTTTTATAGTATTTGAGGTAATGTTCCGATAAAGCATTTCAATAATACTGTTGTTGTCTTTTCCCATAACAGTATCCATCATAAATTTAGGAATTGCTTTTCCGTTTTGAATCCGCTTTATTGCTTTGCAGAATATATATTCATATGGCTTCGTCAACAAGCCCATCTTTGTCAGAAATGCTGCATCCAAATGTGCTTTAGTAACATTGACATTGCCCCTGCCAATAATCTCAACAACCATTGTTGCTCCCATAGAAAAACCTGACAGGCAGTACAAATTACCAGATAAATTATTTATAATATAATTTTCTATCTCATCACAGTTGCTCTCAAGACTAACAAGTTCATCCGTTTTCTCGCTGTGACCGTCCACTTCTGCCAATATTACATAATAGTCTGACAACTGTTTTAAAATTGGTTCATAGCAAAGCATTGCTGTGGAAGCCATTCCATGTATAAATAGTATTGATTTGTTTCTTTTATCTCCAAAGCATAAGAAATTCATAGCACCTTTCTCCACGACTTTCGATTTGTAGCACTAATAGAATACCACAATCACACGCATATTTCTATCAAATTTCCATTAAATTTCTTCCTCCCTCCGCTTAGTCCTGCTCTGTTGCCTGTTGCCTGTTGTGCTGTCGGCTCTCGTTCTGAAGCTCCCTCTCAAGGTTCTTCTTGTTGTAGCTGATTACCTCGGCATAAGCTAATTCTGTGGCGGTCTTGGTCTGCTCCTTGCCGATACTGTTATACTCGGATTGCAAAGACTGTATCTCGGCTTTCCACTGTTTCGGCGTTATCTTCTCGCCGTTCTGTAAAAAGCTCTGCATACGTTCCTTTAATTCGGGGTACTTCGATAAGCTGTCCTTATGCTCCTTATCATAACTCGCCCTCGTCATAGCGGTAGCAGTCGGGGAAATACTTCTCGATAATACCGCCCATGATGTACTTGTGGTGGTTCTCTGCTTTGCGTTTTTTCTCGTTCTGTTTTTTCTTTTCGTTGGCTACACGCTGTTGCGCCTGTTTCAATACCTGCAATGCCTTTTCTAAGTTTTTGCTTGTGTCATTCTTGCTCTCAATCATTTCTGATACCTCATTCTTTCTGTGCTGTGTTGATAGTTTCTGAAAATAAAAAAGGTAGCGGATTGTCTGTTAAGATAATCGCTACCCAAAGATAAACAATATTCAGTTTTTATATATCCTTTACTGATAATACTGAAAAATTAAAATCTACAATTTAATCAGTTTCCTTTAGCAATCCGATATGTTAAGAAAACATCTATAACTATCAAAATTACCCATACTCCTAAAACGGCTAGTAAGCAAAGAGTACCTTTCATAGCGATACAAATGCCTATTATAATAATTCCACCAATGATAAAGGAAATTCCTCCTATATGCTGGCTTTTTTTCCATGTCACTTCATTTTTCATGCTCCAATGCGTCCTCAATCCTATCATAGAGTTCATTCGCAACTTAGGCATGAGATTTCCTGTAACAATCATTAACATACCAATGATGCCAAAAACAAGCTGACCAATATCCAATGAAACAAATGATAAATTTTCTACTTTGTTAAAGCTTGTGTAAAGAGAATAGACATTCAAAGCATTAAACAATATCAGCACTAAAATACCCACAATAATTGTAACATTTTTATTATTTTCCCCATGTTCTTCCTTTTTCGCCGCCAGCTTTGCCATGCCAAATAGAAAATATCCCATTAAAATACTTATTACTGGAAATAACAAAGCCTCATATTTACTTCCCCAACGGTCAACCTGATTATCAAATCCATAATGTGCAGGAATTTTTTCAGGAAGATGTGGCAATGCAATCAAGGCAACCACTAATGGAAGATACATCAAAATGTAATATACTGTTTCCTTTTTTTCATTTCCGACCTCCTCTTAACTCGTTAATCCACATGATAGTTTCATCAAGTACAGATAAATTCAGTTCATAATAAATATAATTTTTATATTTTGTTTCATAAATCAAATCTGCCTTTTTTGATATTGTCCTGCCCTGTCAGCTTGTATGTGTCGGGATAGTCAACAACAAGTGCGTCAAGTTTTCGCATAACTGTCTTATCCCTTGTGTAGAGCTTGGCGGTCTGTTCTCCTGCGTTATAATTGAGAATACTTTCCTGTTCATATCGTGAAAGTTTCATAGTGCCATATCCCCCTTTCCCTTGCTGTGGGTTCTGTGCTGTTTTCCCTCGGCAACTGTCGGCTGTTTTGCCTGCTCCTTTGCTTTGGCTAACCTTGTCTTTATGGAATGGTCACGCTCGGTCAGTTTTCGTTTTTTGGTGGTGGCGGTCAGTTCCGCACACGTTTTTTCTGACAGGGCATTTAATTTCTTCAAAGTATCGCTTACTATCTGCTTTGTGTTATCATCTTTTATCTGCGGAAGAATAGCAGACAGACCGGCACACGTTTCCGCTTTGCTCTGCTCCCCAAACTGATAGATTAAGTTGATTTCATCAGCGTTAAAAGGTATCTGTATGTTTGTGCCCTCACATAAACGCTCCACGCCCACACACTTAGGGAGATTTCTTGTCAGTTCGTAATTATCCCTCGCTGTGATTGTTCCATGATTGTCGGTCTGCCTTACCTCGACTTCATACTGGCTTTTCTGCTCCAACACAAGCCACTGGTATTTGTCGCTTTCTTTGGTGAATACGGTCTGATGCGCATTAGAGTGTGTCTTGCTATGGATATATTTGTCTGTGGTGCTGTAATAGTCCAAAATCTGCTGTTCCTGCTTTTTATTCATGGTCTTTGCCATCCTGTGATATGGATTGATATGATTGATTGGTTTCGGTGCTGATATATGATTTTCTTACGGTAATTACCGCATGAAAAAAGACTATAACCGTCACTGTCATAGCCTTTTAAGGATTGAGGAAGTCCCTTTCTTATTTGTATTTGTTTGTTACCCCTCCGCACTATCCAACATCCGCCGGCACTACCCCCTTATGCAGGAATCCGTTTTGCCATTTACGAATGCGCCGTAGTAATCAGCAGAACGTTTAGAGTAAATACCGTCCCCTGCGTCTTTACTCTCATTGTCCCCTGATATTTTTCCGCTACGGCTTTTATATTCGACAGACCGGTGCCCTGCCGGATTAAGCCCTTCCCTTCAAAACTGTTCTCAATTTCCAACAACATGAAATCGCCCTGCATATGCCCCGACACGCGGATATATTTTTCCACACCGTCATCCGTGTTTCTACATGCATGTATCGCATTGTCCAACGCGTTTGACAGGATAATGCACAAATCAATGTCACGTACCGGACAAGGATAAGGCAGAATCAAAGGACAGCTTACTTCCATTCCCATTCCCTTTGCCATTCCCAATTTATTTCCTATCAGAATATCCACTACCGGATTGTTCGTGGCACACGGAAATGACATTCCGCCCGTCATACCCTCCATATCCGTGATATAACAAAGCGCCTGACCCGTTTTCCCGCTCTGCAGAAGTTCCTTTACTACAGTAAGGTGATTCTTTATATCATGGCGAAACGACTTTGTTTCCTCATAATGAGCCTTTGCTTCTTCCACATACCGGTTCAGAGAATGCTCTTCCTGCTCTAACAGTGACAATTCCGTGCGCAGACGGAAATTCTGCAGGAGCTTTTTGTATGCGGACATGATGCAGAACAGACTTGCCATTCCAAAAAGCTGTATCACAAACATCAGGTAGTGATTCCGATAGTCAAACATTCCTGTATTATCCGCAAAATGAAGTTCATACATCATCGAATAATTAATATATTCCCCCATCAAAAATATCATTAATATCGGTATGAGAACCGTCAACACATATTTTTTCTCTATCATTTCGTAGTAGGAAAAGCACCTGCATATCGCACGATAGCAAAACACCGCCAGCAATAACGCAATATTTCCGAAAACCGCAAACACAATACCGACAATCTTCTGGTCAAAAGAAAACATGTGCGGGTATAAGATACCAATTAGATCATTCACAATTCCGTAGCTAAGCTGCATAACCTCAACCGTCAACGCGGCATATAAAACTGCCGACTTTAAGTCTGCACGGCATATGAGAATCCCGCTTGTCACAAGCAGCGCGGTAAACACAAGAAATTCCGTTATCCTGCCGGACGGAATCATTTTCGTCACGGCGAGCCACGCGATTACAAACAGAACATAAACGTACGGTTTGCTTTTCTTTTGCAACAGTTTTGTAAAGTAGTAGCATCCGGTAAGCACCTGAACACTTCCCATGATATCCCGGTTAAAAAAGTCCATATAGTCAGCCAATTTACCGCCTCCATTCTTTCATGTACTGTAAAATCACACCGGAAAACTCTTTACTGCGCAATCTCGACACCGGTATCGTACTGTTATCCTCCATATACGCCGTCTGATTCTTATAGCTTTTCAAGTACTGCATATTAATCAGAAAACTTCTATGACATCTGAAAAATCTGTTATCCAGCTTATTTTCCAGATTTTCAATCCGGTCATAAAAATCAACAATCTCCCCTGAAGACAAATGCAGGTATACCTTTCTGTCAATAATTTCGCAATAAACAATATCCTCCAATGAAATAATGCGGCTTTCGTACCCTTTCTGAACAAGTAAATTTGCTTCGCCGGCATTTTGCATGGAAATAAACAGACGCTCCATCATTTTGTCAAACGGTCTTTGTTCAACCGGCTTTACCAAATAGTCAAACGCCTGCACTTCAAAGGATTGAAATACCATTTCTTTGAGGACGGTAATAAAAATCAGAAAACCCTTAAACTTGCGTTCACGCAGTTTCCTTGCAGTATCCATACCGTTTAGCCCCTTCATCTGAATGTCCAGAAACAAGATATCTATCGTTTTATCGTATTGCAGCAATTCTTCCCCACATGTAAATTGTGTAACTGCTGCCTCGACATTCTTTCCCCGGAAAAAGTCAGACGCCATTCTCCTGATTTGGTCCGACATATATTTTTCATCATCACAGATTGCAATATAAACCACAAACGCACCTCCTTAAAACTAATATTCTATCATTCCCGTTTTGCGGACACAATAAAAATGCTTTAAAATGCGTCTGTGTCGTTGTAGAATGTATTTCATCAAAAAGGTGTGGACTAAACAGGCGGCGGCGCATAAAACTCGCAGTAGGAATCCGCCGCTTAGTGTGGTATTCTGTTTTCGTAAAGGAGTGATTTAGGGTTGGAAACACAATTAAACAGACATATCATAACGAAAATACTTCTTCTCGAAGACGATATGAGCCTCATAGACGGACTGGAATATTCTCTGCAAAAAAACGGCTTCGAAGTGGAAACTGTACGCACCGTACAAGAAGCCATGAAACGGCTTGATTTTGACCACTGTAGTCATTACAATCTACTCATTCTCGATGTCACCCTGCCTGACGGGACCGGATTCGAGGTCTGTGAGAAGGTACGGGAGCATGACAGGCAGATTCCCATTATTTTCCTCACCGCCTCCGACGAAGAGGTAAACGTCATACGCGGACTTGACAGCGGCGCAGACGATTATATCACGAAGCCTTTTAAAATAGGAGAACTCTGCTCCAGAATCCGTGCATTGCTGCGGAGAACGCAGTCTTCCATGCAAATACAGCATTTGGCAAGCCGTGTAATATTGGACGGTAACGTGATAGAGCTGACCAAGTCAGAGTACCGTCTTCTCACCCTGCTTGTCCGGAATGCGGGCAAAACCGTTACAAGAGATATTATCTTAAATGAATTGTGGGACAGTGCGGGCGATTTCGTAGACGATAATACATTGTCCGTGTATGTACGCCGTCTTCGCGAAAAAGTTGAAGTAAATCCTTCGGAGCCGGAGCATCTGATTACCGTCCGCGGATTCGGCTACCGTTGGGAAGCATAGCCGCAGACGATTCCCCGCCGCAGACAGCAGACACATAGAATCATTATAGAACGGAGAATAACATGAACAAAATAACTTCCAGTCTAATGCAGGACCGTCAATTCAGAAGATATTTCACCTTTCTTCTCTCTTTCTGTCTCCTGCTCTTTATCATCACAATACTGTTCGCACATACACTGACAAATTCCGCCAAATCCATGCTCCTCTCCCACGACGAAGCTATCGCTTCTTCACTGATCAAGCAAGGAGTTTCCGAAAATGTGATTGCCCAAGCGCTCACCGGAAACAATGATGCGCATACACAGGAAGGCGCCGATTTTCTGATGAAAATCGGTCTGCACCCGACTCTTGAGACGAAATTTCTCCCTCATCTTCATCATTTTCATAGGCGCATCCTAGCTTCCTCTTGCGCTGTCATACTCCCGGTATGTCTCCTTCTTATCGTTGCGAGTCTTCTGTTTATGCATAGAAGAGAACAATTGTATCTTCGCGCCTGCACAGTCATAGAGAACTACATTTCCAATGATTACACCTATCGCCTGCCGCAGACAGACGAAGGCGCCGTCTATCAGATGTTTTCCTCCGTGGACCGGCTCGCTACCATGCTGCAGGCACATAATGAAGTCCAACAACAATCCAAGATTTTTTTAAGAAATACCATCTCCGATATCTCTCATCAGCTAAAGACACCGCTTGCCGCACTCTCCATGTATCAAGAGATCATGGAAAATGAGCCGGACCAGACTGCCGTGATACAAAAATTTGCAGCTAAAACCGGACTTGCCTTAAGACGAATGGAACAATTAATCGGCTCCATGCTCAAAATCACCCGCTTAGATGCCGGAAATATCGTATTCGATAAGCAGTCCTGCCGGCTTTGCGAATTAATCTCTCAGGCAATCAGTGAGCTGACAACACGGGCGGCAAGTGAACATAAGACAATCGTCCTAGACGGTTCTGCCGACGATATGCTCCTATGTGACCCGGCATGGACAGGCGAAGCCATCGGCAACATCGTGAAAAACGCATTGGACCACACGAATCTAGGCGGCACAATCCGCATCTTATGGGATTCCTCGCCCCTTACCACGAGAATACAGATTTCCGATGACGGCGAAGGAATTGCTCCGGAAGATATCCATCATATTTTTAAACGGTTCTACCGAAGCAGCAAATCCTCAGACATGCCGGGAATCGGTCTTGGTCTTCCACTTGCAAAATCCATCGTGGAAGGACAAAGCGGAACTATTTCCGTTCAGAGCTCGCCTCATATGGGAACTACTTTTACATTACTGTTTCCCTGACAGCCACATTATCTGACCGTCGTATTTCTCACCTTACAAAATCGTAAGCTGGAATTCACCTGTCTGTAAGATAAGCTTGATACAATTTGTTTCACAGACTCGGAATAACGAGACAATTTTCTATACAAGAAGGGACTATATATCATGAATATCTTACAAGTACAAAACCTATGCAAAACTTACGGTAAGGGTGAAATTTCAGTGGATGCACTAAGAAACGTATCTTTCAATCTGGACAAGGGAGAGTTCTGCGCAATAGTAGGCGAATCCGGCTCCGGCAAAAGTACGCTCCTTAACTGTATCGGCGCCCTTGACACCCCGACTTCGGGCAAAATCCTCATCGACGGAAATGATCTCCTTACAATGAGCGAAGAGGCGCGCACCATATTCAGACGTCGGAACATCGGCTTCATCTTCCAGTCTTTTCAGTTGGTGCCGGAGTTGAACGTGGAACAGAACATCAGCTTTCCCCTTCTCCTAGACTATCGCAAACCGGATTCTTCCGCCATTGATGAAATGCTTGAAACTCTCGGACTCACAGACAGGCGTCACCATCTGCCGAACCAATTATCCGGCGGTCAGCAACAGCGTGTGGCAATCGGGCGCGCCCTGATTACCCATCCGAAGCTGATCTTAGCCGATGAACCTACCGGCAATCTGGACAGCAGAAACAGTCAGGAAGTGCTGGATCTTCTCATGAAAGCCTCAAGGCATTACCAACAGACCATTCTCATGATCACGCATAACAACAACTTGGCAGTGTCTGCGGACAGAGTTTTCCGCGTGTCGGACGGATGCCTGACAGATATGGGACAAACCAGCCAAAGTAAGGAGGGATACAGAGATGAAAAATTATCTTGACCTCGTTCCTCTCTATACAAAAACACATAAAAAACAAAACTTCATGTCAGTCTTTTGCATTTTCCTGTCAGTATTTCTCGTCGCCGCGATATTCGGCATGGCGGACATGTATATTCGAAGCATGATTCTCAAAACGAAACGCGAAGACGGCAACTGGCACATAGCCCTGTCAAGAATCAGCGATGAGGACGCTGCTCTGATTGCCGCACGACCGGAAGTCAAAGCGCTCTCCTGCTACGGCACATTGAACTACCGTCTGGACATGGGGTACACGGTCGCGGATAAAGACGTCGTGATTTGCGGCGCAGACGAAACACATTTAACGGAAATCTATGCCGGCACTGTCACCGAAGGATCTTTTCCGCAGACTGAAAACGAAATAATAGTAACCGGCAATGCCAAAAAGGAATTAGGGCTTTTCCTTGGCGATCAGATATCGATCCGTGATGCATCGGGAGCAGAGTTTCCCTATACGATATCGGGATTTGCCGATGACCTTCCTATGATCTTAAGCAAAGATATTTACGGCGTAATCATGAACACTGCAGGATTTCGTAATTTCTATCCCGGTATAACAGACGGTGAGCCGGATGATTATGACAGTTGTTTTCTCGTTCAGTTTCGCAATCATCGGAATATACGCGGGACAATAAACGATATTAAGACACAGTTTCAGCTGGCGGACGAGCAAGTCGGAGAGCAGGCAATGCTTCTGGGACTTCTCGGGCAGAGCGATGAGGGCAATTCGTTTATGATGACAATCTATTCTGTTGCCGCCGTTTTATCCGTACTTGTCCTGTCAGCCGGCATTCTCATGATCGCCAGCAGCCTAAACAGTAACATCGCCGGACGGACGGAGTTTTTCGGAATGCTGCGCTGCATAGGCGCTACACCGAAACAGATTATGCGATTGGTTCACAGAGAAGCTCTTTCCCTTTGTACTTTCGCCATTCCTTTAAGCATACTTTCCGCCATAATTGTCATCTGGATGCTGTGCGCTGTTTTACGCCTGTTAAGCCCTAGGTACTTTGCTGACATGCCTGCTTTCGCCATCAGCATACCGGGTATAGCCGCCGGAATCACCATCGGCATCCTGACGGTAGTGTTAGCATCCCGCGCTCCTGCAAAGAGAGCTTCCAAGGCGTCCCCCCTTGCCGCGGTAACCGGAAACGCCAATCGTCTCGCACCCGCACGAAAGGCTGCTAATACCGTTCTTTGCAAAGTGGATACGGCACTGGGCGTTCACCACGCCAAAGCGAGCCGCAAAAACTTTCTGCTGGTGGTAGGTTCTTATGCCTTAAGTATTATCCTGTTCCTGTCTTTCTCCACTACCGTGGACTTTATGAAACACGCCATCAAAGCGCTTAGCCCATGGTCGCCGGATGTCTCTATCGTAAGCAAGGATAATAGTTGTACGGTAGACCGCTCACTGCTTGCAGCATTACAGGATAATCCCGCTGTCAAAAGAGTTTACGGAAGGATGTTTGCCTATGACCTGCCCACCGAAGTAAACGGGCAAACCGGCAAAACCATGCTTATTTCCTATGAAGATAATCAATTTGAATGGGCGAAGAAGTATTTGTTAGACGGCTCTTTGAAAGACGTGCAGAATCAAACCGGAACAGGACTGATTGTAGCTTCTCCGCAATATGACAACCAAAGCGCCATCTGGACCGGTGATACCGTAACGCTTACCATAGGCGGACAATCCACAGATATCATGATTGCCGGCGCGGTATCGGAATGTCCTTTCAACACGGCGGACGGTGACATCATCATCTGTTCGGAAGACACGTTCAGACAGTTAACAGGCGCCGAACATTATACCATTCTGGACATCCAATTAACGAGAAAAGCAACTGAGGACGATGTGGACGCCATCCGCGCTCTGACCGGAACAGACTATACCTTTTCCGACCTGCGCATGAACAACCAGAGTGTACTTGGAGCCACCTATGCGTGTAAGCTGTTTATCTACGGCTTTCTGTTCCTGATTGCTATGGTGACTGTCTGTAACATTATCAACTGCGTCGCCATGAGTGTGGAATCACGAATGAAGCAATACGGCGGTCTGCGCGCTATCGGCTTGAGCGGCAGGCAGCTTACCAAAATGATTATCGCCGAGACATCGACATATGCCGCAACAGGCGGAATCTGTGGAGTGGTCCTTGGTCTGTTGCTCAACAAAAAACTGTTTGAGCTTCTGGTCACCGCCCGATGGAGTGAAACGTGGAGTCTGCCGTTTGCCGAACTCGGCATTATCGTGGGCATCGTCATCTTTTCCGTGATTCTGGCAGTACGCGGTCCGATTAGAAAGATTCGCGGAATGTCGATTATAGAAACACTGAATGTTCAATAAAAAAACCATTTATATTATAGGCCGGGCGAAAACTAACTGTTTTTCGTCCGTCCCTTTTGTTTCCTACAACATGTCTGCTCTAAGGCTTCCGTATTGTCGTCTCAAATTCTTCTGTTGAAATTACATGTATCAAGTGTTATATTTTATTTGTTGTAATATTCTATATATTACATTATTTTGTTGTTTTTCGCAAATTATATAGCGGAAAATATACTGCAGTAATGCAGTATTCGTAAGCAGCCTGCAATTTCCATATTAACACAAAGGATTCATACAAATGGACAGAACCTCTATCATCAATCGAATCGGAACTATATATCACACCTCCAATGTCGAAAACGGTGAATACAGCTACATACAGGCGGCAGGCTCTAAGAAGCAATTAATCAAAGCCTTGAATGGATATGTCCCGAAACATTACCGGATAGATCTTCGTTTCCAATCCGATGATACGGTCATACTGGTCGAAACGAAAAAGGCGTATACGGACGCCGACGAAGACCAGCTTAAGGAATATCTTATGGAAGAACGCGCCCTGCACTACGGTAAGAAAATAATATGCGTCTTAGCCAGTACAATCAATGACAAAATAAAGATATGGAAATCCGAGATAGACCGCGAACATTTTCTTTCCGAGGAAACGGTTCTTAACAACATGGCGCACTACCAAGCTCTATTCTATATGAATAAGATAAATGACCGTGAGAAGGTCTTAAAGAAAACCTATGCATTAAACGAGCTTCTCCACAAACTGGATATTGATGAAAAGCTCCGGAGCCAGTTTATCGGCACCATTCTTCTCTACATTAAGAAAATGGTAAAAAATGAAGGTTCACCGGCGATTAACTCTGCTCTTCGCGACAAGTTAAATGCCCATTGGCGGATGACCTCAAGCGAAGAAATCACAGCCGCCGTCAAAAATACTCTGAGCGGGCTTCTTGATGATTCCGACAACAAAATCAAAAAGCTCGAATTACTACAAAATAATATCCTGAACAATCAGAAAATCAAGAAGCTCTCTCTCGATAACTGGATTGAAATTTTAGATACCGTCTTAACGGATATTTATCAGTACATTGATGCCGACAGTTCAGAGGGACAGGATATTCTCAACATGTTTTTTATCGCTTTTAATAAATACACCGGAAAAGCGGATAAAAATCAAGCCTTTACACCCGACCACATCACGGAATTTATGTGCCGCCTGACGGACGTTGACAGAACAAAGGTTGTCTTAGACGGCACCTGCGGAAGCGGTTCCTTTCTGGTACAGGCTATGGTCAAGGAGTTTGCACACTGTCACAAAGGCACGTCGGAAGGCGAAGCAAAACTGCTAAAGAATATGGTTGCTTCCAAACACATTTACGGCATCGAAGCGGACGAATATGCCTACGGACTCGCCGCCACCAACATGCTGATTCACGGCGACGGCAACAGCAATCTGAAACTGGCAAGCCTTTTTGACTGTAAGGAATATATCGAGAATGCAGATCCTGATATCATCTTGATGAATCCGCCCTACAACGCCAAACCAATCGGAATCCCCGACTCGTACAAATCCGCGTGGGGTAAAGCAAAAAACGGCAAAGAAGACCCTACGAAGGGATTGGTGTTCATCCAATTCCTCTCGGATGTCGTAAAAGGCATGAATGAAAAACGTGAGAAAAGTGGAGCTGCACGCAAGGAAGTGAAGCTTGCCGTTCTCCTACCGGTAGCCGTTGCAATCGGAACCGGCAAGCTGCTGACAGATGCTAAAATTCAAATGCTGCAAGACAATACGTTAGAAGCGGTCTTTACACTTCCGAACGAAATCTTCTATCCGGGTGCATCCGCCTCCGCCTGTTGTATGCTCTTTACACTGGGCAGACCGCATGTCGGTGCAGACGGCAGTGTCAATGAAACCTTTTTCGGATACTGTAAGGAAGATGGTTTCAAGAAGAAAAAGAATCTGGGGCGCATTGAGCAGTTTGATTCTGATGGCAAAAGTAAGTGGAAAGCAATTGAGGAAAAATGGCTTCACTTATTCCGTAACAAAATCACTTTGGACGGGTTATCTGCCAAAGCAGTCATTGACGGCAATTCGGAATGGCTCTGCGAGGCATACATGAAAACAGATTACAGCACTCTGTCGGAAACGGACTTTCAACAGACTATAAATAATTACCTTGCATATTTGATGAAAGAGGGACGGATTCATGAAGCTTAACATAGATGATTGGAAAGAATTTAAGATATCTTCTATCTGTTCGATTCATAACGGCAAAGGTATCACCAAAGAAGAAATAGACGATAATCCCGGAACATTCCCCGCGGTTCAAAGCGGTGAGGAGAATAACGGCGTCTTGGGATACATAGACTTGGATTACTGTAAATCTATGAACTACACACTGTCAGAAAAACCATGTCTGACCGTAGCAAGAAGCGGCAGCGCCGGCTATGTCTCCTATCAGCCCACCGGATGTGTTGTCGGCGACTCCGCCAAAATTTTATTGTTAAAAAACAGACAGCCGGGCAAATACCAATATTTGTTCCTGCAGACCATACTGACAGCCAACAGATTTAAATACGCATACGGACGCAAAGTAACGGAAGAAAAATACGGCAATGATATCATAAATCTTCCGGTTCTTCGTGGTTCTGACAACGCACCGGTCATTGACAAGACGCATAAATATTCGGAGTGCGGCTACGTCCCGGATTGGACGTTTATGGAACGGTATATGGGTGCGCTTCATGATAAGACGTGGGAGAAACTAAAGCTTCTCTTTATAACAGAGACATAAGTCTCCCTGTTTACTCCTGCCCCTCTGTCACCCCTGTTGACATTCTCTCTTGCTCCCGTTCGCGCTCCCGCTCTTTCTCCTTTTCCTTCGCTATATGTAAAAATCTGCGCACTACGCACAAAAGTCCGATACTGATGACCGATACGAAGTCTTCAAAAGGCGTCGTATCACCGATAATCATATGTCGTGCTACCAAGAAAATCAGCACTTCCATGACATTGTCCGAATTGGGTCTGCAAAGCATCTGCAAGAACTCGATACCGATGACGATCACAAATATATCTTCCAGAAAAGGCTTGAACTGCGCCGTGTCCCACAGCATGGAACGAAAAATATCAAAATCGCTCAGAAGGCTGAAAATCGTCAAAATTATCCCCGCCAGCACAATTAACGCAACTGCCATCTCCAGCGTCTCACATAACCGCTGTACATCCTTTTTAAATCTGTTCTTGAATTTATCCATAATCTATTCCTCCCTGTTTCATTATAGCCGCCGGCATAAGATATTACAATGACAATCCAAACGGTTTATGATAAAATCTCTCCATCCCAGAAACACCGGGGACGTTTGTTCGTCCCCGGTGTATGATAATTTAGTAATATCAGTCTGTTGCACGCAGCCGCTCCACCAGACTGTCCTTCTCCAGATTCTTAAAGCACAGATACGGAATCAGTACGGCAAACACCACAAGAAGCGGCGTACACAGTACAAGCGGCAGCAATGTAAAGTGAAAAGTCGTATAGCCTCCCGCAACCATCGCTCGAACACCGATGCCCACTCCCAACGCGCTCAAAACATAGGTGACTATTAAAGTCAATCCAGCGTAGTCCAATCCCTCGAATACAAGCAGTTTACATAACTGAGATTTTGTCATCCCCACACTCTGTATCATGGCAAATTCTTTTTTGCGGGAAACAATCGCCGTGATCATGGAATTGACAAAGTTCAGTACGCCTACAAGCGCAATCACACTACTGATGGCATTGCCCATCACAGCACTGGAGCGTGTCTCTCTCCCATATTGCTCCGCCATAGAATTTCTGGAAGTGACCGGAAGGGTCAATCCAATCCTGCTAAAATACTCATCTAATTTATCCTGCGCCTCATCAAGCTTATCATCACTGACATTGAAGTACAGTTTACGCAGGGTATTATCCCGCCAATTCTCCTTGAACGTCTCTGTCGGCATAATAAAATCCAGATAGAAAGCATTCTGTGGTCCTCCCTCATAAGCGCCATCCGTCACCGGCTGTAAGCTGTTAAGCACCGCCATAACCGTATACTCTCTGCCTTCTATATCCACTTTGTCACCCACACTGACAGTCGGCATAGCCTGCTCTTTGATGCCGGGTTCCATCCCCGGACCAATCGCCAGCACATATTCGCCCGTGGCAAAAAGTTCGCCGTCAAAGCTTCCGTTCTCCCAATATTCTTCCCCACTGTATACATCCAATGGAATGCCGTCTATACCGTAAATTACGGAATGGGCTTCTTTATTCTCGATGGCTTCGCGCAGCGTCTCAACCCCTGTCGGGTCGTACGATGCCCAAAAAGAGAGTATCTCATCCGTATAAAATCCCTCTATATTCTCTATAGTCTGTTCGTCCAACCCAATCCGAGTCTCATGACTGTACAGATGTCCTGTTTGCTCCAGCCCCTCTATTGACTCAACCAGTCTAGGCAATTCACCTTCTAAAGTGATGCTCTGTGGGTCATACCCTGTCATATAAGCCTCGTTTGTAATCTCATCTATCTGATAATCCGCTATCGTCAGGCTTTCCAGATATTTATCCATATCAAAAGACATATTCTTGGCATAGAAGCAGCTCATCAGCGTGAGTCCCAAGGTAAGAGAACAGATTACCGTAATCGTGCGTTTCCGGTTACGTCCGAGATTTGACCATGCCAGTGCAAATAGCGACGCACTGCCCTGTCTCTTCTTCCTGCTTCGTCCAATTCGATCTACATCGCTGTAGCGCAGCGCTTCCATGGGCGATACTTTTCCTGCCATTTTTGCCGGACGCATACAAGAGACCACTACAGTCAATCCTGCAAACAAAGCAGAACCTATGAAAATAACCGGACTCGCAGACGCACTTCCCACCTGAAAACTAATAAGCGCCGGAACCAGAGCTGCTCCAAGCAGGTACCCCAGAAGCAGACCAATCGGAATACCGATGATACACAATCGTCCCGCCTGCATATAAATCAGCTTCTTAATCTGCTTCTTCGTAGTTCCCAACGTTTTCAGTCTGCCGTAGAACTGTATATCCGCCGTGACAGATATCTGGAAAATATTATAGATAATCAAATATCCTGCCACAAATACAAGAATCATTCCCAGATACATAGGTATATTCTCCTGCGCTGCCATTCGGTTCATCTCGGAAGAATATGCCAAATTCACATTATACTCCAAGCCGTTCATCCCTAAGTCCGACAAAATACGCTCCATACTGCCCTCAATATCCCTGTCATGATAAAGAGTAACCTGCGCCATACGGATTCCCATTCTTGTCTCCGGATTCGGTCCGCCGATGGCATTCACGATTCCATCTGCAAACTCTCTGCTTACCCACGCCATACTGGCATAACTGCTTTCATTCGCCTCCCAGAAGCCGCACAGGATAAATGTGGAAGTGCGCATCTCTTTTGATACAAAATCCGCCATCCACTCTATCGTCACCTGCGCGCCTAACTCATGCTCCACGCCAAGCCTGTCAAGCACCATGGTATCCAGCGCGATCTCATTCTCCGCTTCCGGCATTCTTCCTGTAACCGGCATTGCAAAAGAATGCTTCGCATAACTTTCGTCCGCCCACCGCACTTCCACCTGCCGTCCTGCAACACGTCTGTCCTGTGCCAGCCCGACCACGATGCTGTTTCCTACTTCTTCCACTTCGGGATGGGCTGCAAGCTTATCAGCCTGCTCTTCGGTAATCGTTTTAAAGGATGCCTGTGCATCATAACCGGTCTGTTTGAAAGTCATCTCGATGATATTCTTGTTCATGCTCTGACTTAAAACAAAGAGTGTGGTAAACATTAAAGTGGTAAGTATAATAGCAAGTACTGCCACCATATTACGCCCTTTATTCTGTTTGAAAGTTCGTTTACTTATCACTGAAATCATTTCCGTCTCCCCCTATCACAATGTGTCCGTCTTCAATGCGTACCACCCTGTCCGCACGTGCCGCAATCTCCGGATTGTGGGTAATCATCACAATCGTCTGGTGAAACTGTTCGCTGGTCATCTTAAGCAGACTGATAACATCGTCACTCGTTCCCGAATCCAGATTACCCGTCGGTTCGTCAGCCAGAATAATAGACGGTTTCGTCGCCAACGCACGGGCAATCGCCACCCTTTGCTGCTGCCCGCCCGAAAGCTGGTTCGGCAGGCTGTCCAGCTTGCTCTCCAATCCGAGTAAACCCACTATTTCCATGATAAATTTCCGGTCCGGCTTACGGGAATCGAGTGAAATCGGAAAAATAATATTTTCCCAAACAGTCAACACCGGCACCAGATTATAATTCTGGAAAATAAATCCGATCTGTTTCCTTCTGAAAATCGTCGCCTGCTCTGCATTAAGTCCCGCAAGCTCCTGATTTCCGATTCTGACGCTGCCTTCGCTCGGCACATCCAATCCGCCGAGTATATTTAACAGTGTAGATTTGCCGCTGCCGCTTGTACCGATAATCGCGGTAAATTTTCCTCTCTCAATCTCCAAATCAACGCCGTCCAAAGCCTTGACAAGCGTCTCACCCGCACCATAATATTTCTTCAATCCCGTAGCTTTTACAATCGCCTCCATCACTTTTCCACCTTTCTTTTCTTACCCTATGGATTCGAGCGCACATTGTCCGACATCCGAATCCTTACAGTAATATTCTATCAGCGCTAAGTTACAGGCAAGGTACAGAAAAGGTACATTTTTGTGAGCTTCGCTAAATTACAAAACGGACTGCAACTTCCGTTACAATCCGTCTTATTCAACATTCTTACTCCACCATCTGCAATCTCTGCGTAACACTCTCCTTCATAATCACCCGCAGACAACATGGAGGAATCGCCATCGCGATGATCAATAGCAACGGCAGCGTAACCCACATCGGCAACAGAGAGTATCTCCATGTGACGCACCATGCACTGGGGGAATAAGCTGCCCACCATCTCCCCCACAGCCATGTCAGAACAGATACCAACGGTACAAGAAGAGCAGTCAATATCCCTCCGTACATCAATCCTTCTCCGGCAAACAACCTGCGAATCTGCATACGCGTCATGCCAAGGCTCTCATACACCGCTATCTCCCTCTTGCGGATAAGAACCCCTGTCACCAGTGCATTACCGAGATTCAATATGCCAATCAAAAGAAGGACTGCCCCCACAAACATCGGAATCAAATAATTATGAAACAGTGCGTTACGAAAGTTCCATTGGTGGTCGCTCCGCATAGTCACTGCAATACCGCTATCCCGGGTCACTTCAGTCAAAAAGTCCTCAAACTCTATTTGACCATTATAGTCAATATTCACCAACATATTTCTGATACCGCTGTCGGGAAATAATTCCTCAAATACCTGCACCGGCATATAGTAAGAAACATTGAATGCCGCCTCTCTGCTATCGGCACCGGCAATCAAACCTCCCTTATAAGAAACGGACGCCATAATCTCAAAGGAGCGTCCTCCGATTTCTACCCGGCTTCCAACCGGAGGCGTCGAAACAAAAGACGTTGTGCTGGCGCCCGATGCAACCACATAGTCTCCCGTTGCAAAGCGCTCTGCATCATAGATGCCTTCCACATATTCTCCTTCAGCCAACGCCACGGTCAATGCCAGTCCGTCTATTCCGGAAGCAATCCCGATATAATCCCCTGTTTCCCGGAATTTCTCGTAGCCGGCTATCCAGTCCGGTGAGTCAGCCATAACCTCTTTTCTGACTATGCCATCCTCATTCTCACCTTCAAAGTTCTCCACGATAAGGGCACGTTCTTCCCAGTCCGCATGCATAGGCACCTCCATCGTGCAAATCGCCCCCATCCCGGTCACTGCCTCATGCTCCGCAAGCGCCTTCATGAATTCCGGCGTGATACTATGGCTCGCAGGATTATATCGTTGATAACTGCTGGCGGCGGAAGCATCCGCGATCAGATAATCACTGTAAGCGATATCTTCCAGATACTTCTCTTCATCGGTACTGACATACTGCGTCCAAAAGCCGCACAGCAGTGTCAATGACAAGAGCATGGATGCCGCAGCTAACACGGTTTTCCTCTTATTCCGTTTCATTCCGGACAATGCCATAAGAGATACTCTGTCACGCCGCCTTCTCCCGATACGACGGCGGTATCCATTCTCGTGCTTATGGTTCTCTGCACCGGCTCCGCCGTCATGCAGCGGGCTTGCTTTGCTGAAATCAACGACTTTCATCGCTTCAGCCGGACTGATTCGTGATACAAACCACGCCGGAAAAATACATGCAGTCAGCGTTGAAAACCATGTGAGCAGTCCGCTGCACACAAACGGACTCAGACGAAAGAACAAAAAAGCCGGATTTATCCCGTCCGTCTCAAGGATTATGTACGGTGCAACTACAGCATAAAGTACAAATCCAAACAGCCATCCAATAGGAATCGCCGGCAGGCATAAATATGCCGCCTGCTCAAATAAGAGCCTGCCAATCTGTCTGGGACTCATTCCCAAACTCTTCAATCTTCCATAAAACTTCACATTCTGTGCTGTGGAAATGCGCATGATATTATAAACCATCAAAATACCGCCCACCACTACTGCAATATTGATGATATGGTAAGGCGCCGCTTTTTCGTCCGCCCGCTTCATTCTGGCACTGTTATATGCCAGATTTGTCGTATAAGAAACATTACTGATTCCCAGTTCACCTAACAGACTTTCCGCCTGCCTTTCCAAATCATGCGGACGATACAAGGTTACCCCGAGAGTTATCAGATCCGGTGCTTCCGGACAGAGCGCACTCGCGGCATCCGGAGTAATCCATGCACAAGTTTCCGTATATCCCATAACATTATTCCACCATCCGCAAAGCCGGAACGTGTCCACACGCTTTTCACCCCCATCCGCAGGCGTCCACACAAGCGTTACCTCGGCTCCTTCCTTGCGCGGAATCGCCAAGGACTGCAGCGTAAGCTCATCCAATGCAATCTCATCGTCAGCTTCCGGCATCCTGCCGCAAATCGGAACTGCCTGCGTTGCCGCAGCCCAAGCGTCATCCACCGCCGCAAGCTTCACACTGCGATATTCCATCATATCATCAGACAGCAGTCCTATCGCCTTTAAGCGAACCGTTTTCTTCACGTCGGCATGACCCGCAACAGATAATGCCTGCGTACTGTTTAATCCGTAATACAGAATATGACTCGCTGAACCGTATCGAACCTGATAACTGTACAACAATCCGTCCCGAATCATAAATCCGAGCGCAAAAGAAAAAGTACACAGCATACTCATCAGCACAATTGCCGTTATGAGAAGTATGCTGCGTCCTTTATGAAATTGAAACTCTCGCCACACCAGTCTGCGGCATATTTTAAGATTATTATTCTCTAACAATCCTCCCATCCTCCATATGCAGCACCCGATCTGCAAGCTGCGCCAGCTCCTGATTGTGAGTGATCATTACAAGCGTCCGGTGATAAAGCTGTGCTGTCATCTTTAAAAGCCCGGCTACATTCTGTCCGTTACGGGAATCCAGATTTCCGGTGGGTTCATCAGCCAATATAATAGGCGGTTTTGAAATCAACGCTCTGGCAATCGCAACCCTTTGCTGCTGTCCGCCGGAAAGCACATTGGGATATGTCTGCATCCTGTCTTCCAATCCCAACAGACTCACGATTTCTTTCAAGAAATTTCCATCGGGTGCGGAACCGTCCAAATCCAGCGGAAACATAATATTTTCTTCAACCGTCAAAGTGGGGACGAGGTTATAATTCTGAAAAATAAATCCAATCTTCTTACGCCGGAAAACTGCTAACTGTTTTTCCCGCAAATTCTCGAGATTTACACCGTCCACACACACTTTACCCTCCGTAGGTACATCGAGACCGCCAATCATATTAAGCAACGTTGTCTTTCCGCTGCCCGATGCTCCCACGATGGCTGCAAATTCTCCCCTTGCGATTGTAAGCTCAATACCGTCCAGCGCCTTGACCAGATTCTCGCCTCTCCCGTAATATTTCTTAAGGTTATGTACTTTAATCATAGCAAAAAAGCTTCTCCAATCTACCCCTGCTCCACTTTCTCCTTCTTCACAAACATCAGACCAAACACTCCCACACCGCAATTACTTGATACAGTAGCTGAAGCTTTCTGGGTAATGACTCTGTCAAAATGTATATACTTCTCTGCTTCTTCCAATATTTCCCCGACTTGATGCACCGTACATCCCGCATAAGTAAGGAACAAAATGCTCGTATCTATCTGCTTACCGTGTTGGAGCAGACGCTTTACATATCTGCGCCTTACATGATTCATATTTCCCGCTTCTATCTTCCAAAGTTTCAATTCATTTTGGGACATGTGCAGAACCGGATGCAGATTTAACCTGCTGCATACCTTATGCACCAGTGCGCTGATTTTACCGTTACGGTAAAGGGCTTCCGTGCTCGGTACAAGAAAGTTAGAACATATTCTCTCGCGCATCCCGTCCAATGCCTCGCATATTTCCTGAACAGATTTTCCCTCTTCCGCCATAACGGCTGCATACAGCACCATAAGACCGTGCCCGCTGCTGATGTGTGCTGAATCCACTATGGTGACATTGTCAAAACTCTTACTCGCCTGCAACGCGTTCGGATAAGCGCCGCTTAAATCCACGGTTGCCGTGATATGGATCACATGCTCTGCTGTTTCCAGTGTATCCGCAAAGAAATATTCATATTCTGCGGGCGGTGCCGTGGAAGAATGCGCATAATTCCCCTCCGTCTGCAGATAATGAAGCACGCTGTCGGAAGAAACCTCAAAGAGGTCGCAGAACCGTCCTTCTTTCGTATGGACATAACAATACATCAGCCTGATCTGATATTTTTCCAGTAAATTTTTCGGCAGATCACAGATACAGTCCGCAGTGATGGCTACTTTACGTTTTCTCACACTGGTCACACGGTTAACCGCCGTCTCTTCCTCCGTCTCGTCATCCTCCTCCCGGGCGGTGTACTCGATCAGTTCCGGCGGCAGATATTTTAACAGACTTGCCTCCAGCAGCGCGGCGTTAATAGGCTTCGCAAGATATCCGTCGAATCCCATATTCTGATAGACCTGTTCTGCGTTTGTCATGACATTGGCAGTCAGAGCTACGATGGGCGATTTCTGACAGAATCCTTTCGTCTGGGCACGCACTGCCTTCATGGTTTCCTCTCCATCCATATCCGGCATCATGTGATCCATCAAAATTGCATGATACAGATTCTCCGCCGTCAGTCTCAGACACTGTTTGCCGCTGTCAGCCGTATCAACCTTGATTCCCGTGCCTCTTAACAGCTTGATTGCTACCATACGGTTCATATCATTATCATCCACGACAAGCACTCTGGCATCCGGCGCCGTAAAACTCTGCTTATATTTCTCACGGTTGTTAAGCTGTTTCTGCGCTGCAAAATTAATCACGCCGATAGGGCGTACATTGACAATACGCTGCCTGATTTCTATCGTAAAGGTGGATCCCTTGTGGTAAACGCTGTCCACGTATATTCTGCCGCCCATCATCTCTATCAGCTGCTTGGATATATTAAGTCCCAATCCGGTTCCCTCGATATTACGGTTTTCTCCCTCATCCACGCGCTTGAAGGAGCTGAACAAATCATCCAAGCTCTCTTTACGGATTCCCATACCGGTATCCGTCACGGAAATACGCAGCATAATCTGATCCGCCGCGATCCTCTCTCCCTTCGCCGTTAAAGTAACCGAACCCTCCGCAGTATATTTGACTGCATTGGTCAACATATTGGTGACCACCTGTTTGATCCGCACTTCATCACCATAGAGCATGGACGGAATCTCCGGATCGATATCTACCTTAAATTCCAGCTCTTTCTCATGGGCGCGGATCCAAATCAAGTTTACCAAATCGCTGAACATGGAACTGATTTCGTACTGTGCCGGTACAATCTCCATTTTACCTGACTCTAACTTAGACAAATCCAGAATGTCATTGATGGTAGTAAGTAACATTTTACTGGCATTTTGAATATTAATGGCATTCTCGGCAATCTCATCGGAAATATCTTCTCTGAGCGTCATTTCATTCAATCCGATGATGGTATTGATGGGTGTGCGAATCTCATGACTCATATTTGCAAAAAAAACATCCTTGGACCGGGCAATCTGCTCAATCTCTTCCTTCTGCTTCTCCGCCAGCTTCTGCTCCTTGTCATAGGTTTTCGCCTGAATTTTCATTAAAAGACCGATAAAACAGCTCACAACCACCATCGTGATATACGAATCGGAAAAGCTGTATGTACGGCTTCCTGCCGGAATCATGTCCGGATACTTATACGCAATAAAATATGTCACAAGAAAAGATGCCGCAGAAATAAAGAATGTAATGACTAATTCTTTGCCGTCAAAAAGCAGGAATATATAGACAAGTCCCAATACAAACCAGACGGGCGTGCCGCTTTCCACCCCGCCGCTCATAATGAAAATAATCGGAAACAGGATGACATTCGATGTGATGACAAGCAGTCTTGCTGCCTGTTTGATTTTTCGTCTGTCTTCTGCTATATAAAGCGAAATGCCTGAAACGATGCACATCGGTATCAGAGCATACATTACCTTAGACGCCGCACCCAGAATCACCCGCCCCATTCCGATCACAGACGCTGCAAATGCCAATAACAGAACGATTCTGATAAGCCTTGTCTGAAAGTCCACCTTGTCATTTAACAGAGACCGCACAAATCTACGCATTCTCCTAATCATAGTTTCCTCCATTCTGACTGTCCATATTCTTCTCTTTCCAATTATCCAGCACATTGATGGCTTCGAGGAAATCAAACTCCTCCACATTCTGTCTGATTCTGGCTGTCATTTCGCTTAAATGTATTCCGTGATATGTATAAGGCATCAGCTGTTTCAGAATTTCCTCCACACCTTCGCTCTCAAAATTATCAAGCTGCTCCCGCAACAGACTAAGCTGCTTTGTCAGTATCCTCTCTTCTATCTCCGTTTCGCTCTCATCCGTCGTCCTCTCGCTCTTTTCCTCGTGTAATCCTGCCTCCGACCCGTTTTCTGATTCCGGATCGTGATATCCGTCAGGATAAATAAACGAATTATTCCCAAGTGCTGTCAAAAGTTCTTCATGCTTCTTCATGAATTCTGCATGATGTTCCAAAATGTACTCTATGCGGTTTTCCTTGCCTGCCATCTCCATGCCAAAAGCAAGCTCTGCCAGATCGTTGGCTCCGATTCCTCTGGAATTGCTCTTTAAGGCATGGGCGGTAATGGCATAATTTTTCCAATTCTGTTCCTCAAACAACTGTTTAAGCTGACGGCTCCGCCCTGCTCCCTGTGCATGATACATGGCAATGATTTCCCGCAGCCCTTCTCTGTCTCCGCAATAGGATATTCCCTGCGAAATATTGATTCCCGCACGGCGTAATGCCTCCAGCCCCTCAGATTCAGGCGAAACCTCTTCCGTTCCTGCCTCTTTGTCTGTTCCTGCAGGCGCCTTAACCTCACTGTCCCTATCGGCAAAATCTGCTCTCTCTTCCTGCGTCTGCGTTTCCACTTTAACCTGCTTCTGTGTCGGAATATAACGCTGCAGCATTCTCTCAAGCACACTCAGCTCTATCGGCTTGGCAATGAAATCGTCAAACCCTTCCTCCATAAACATTTCTCTCGCGCCGCCGATGGCATTTGCCGTAAAAGCAATCACCGGAAGAGATTGGAAATACGCGCCCGGTTTCTGGCGTATTCTATGTAATGTCTCTACGCCGTCCATATCCGGCATCATATGGTCTAAGAATACACAGTCGTATTCCATGCTGTTTAGTTTATCCAGCGCTTCCTGTCCGCCCAGCGCCATGACAACCTTAATCTGATACGGCAGCAAAAGTCTTGCCATGACTTTCAGATTCATGGCATTGTCATCCACCACAAGAACCTTTGCCTCAGGCGCAACGAACCGGTAACGGTTGTGATTTTCTTCGTTTTGAAGCACTTTCTCGCCATTCAATACTGCTGCTATGGACAGCACGGTAAATGGTTTGTAGATACGCAGCATATTGCCTTTCTCCTGCTGCTCCTGATCATAGTCAAGTATGAGCACCACTTTGAGTTCCAAAGACACCTTCTCAAAAAACTCTCTGTCCTCACCGTACTCTTCCCAACCGATAAAAACATGCGTGTAATTCTCATTATCCATACGCCGCTTCAACTCGGAAAGGTTCCTGCACACACGAAACATAATGCCAAACTGTTCCGCCATATGGCGCATACATCTCTCGTACCCTTCCCGCACCACGGAATAGTCATATTTATCCATATTGATATAACATGCCACGAAAATGCGGCTCTTGTTTCTAATAGAGACGATAGGTGTTTCATCCAGCACTTTCTGCGGAATCGTGAACCGAAATTCCGTCCCGTTTCCGGGTTCGCTCTCAACGCTGATAAAACCGCCCATATTGCGCACCAATGCCTGTGTGATGGCAAGCCCCAGTCCGACGCCGCCCTCTTCTCTGTTCCGTCCGGAATTGACTTGGCTGAAGCTTGCGAAAATTTTCTCCAGATCGTCCTCTTCCATTCCGATGCCGGAATCCTTAATACTGACCATCAGATTGATTCCGTACTCTTCTTTCCGGCTCTTAATGCGGAGGATAATACCGCCCTCCTTCGTAAATTTAATGGCATTTTCCAACAGGTTCATGACAATGCGCCGAAATTTCTGTTCATCACCTAACAGGTTACTCGGAAGGTTCGCATCACAATCTACAATCAATTCCAGCTGCTTGCCGTTTTCCAATGTCATAGCCATATTAATGATATCCGTAATCGTGGAAGTAATATTATAACTCTCTTCCGCCAGTTCCATTTTGCCGCTCTCTAATTCGGAAAAATCCAGTATATTGCTGACCGTGGAGAGAAGGTTGCGTCCTGCCGTCTGAATATCTATGATATCGCGTCTTACACTCATCGGGATGTCTTCCTGCAGTATTGCCTCACTCATACCGCACACCGCATTGATGGGCGTACGGATTTCATGCGAAATATTGACCATAAAATCATCTTTGCTCTTCTCGACAATCTCCAGCTCCCGTATATTATCAATCAGCTCCTCATTGGTCTCCTGTCTGGTACGGATCGTAATCCACGTAACAAGCAAAATGGCATAGGCTGATACAATATGCAGAACCGTACGCAGTATGTCGTTGGCGGATTCCACATTGATCGTCCGCAAGACAAAACCGTGATAAGCAAAAATCACCGTCGTAAAAAAGACTCCCATATACACAATATCGTTAATGCCAAAGATGCCTAAGAGGACAATCAAAGCAAGCATCGTTGAAAGCATGGAAGTAAAGCTGACTGACTGTATCGCATAAACAATAAAGTTCACCCAAGAAATAACTGCCAGAAATTTTGCGCGGTACACGTAATCCCGATACTGCTTCATATGAACAATCCATCCCGCAGCAATCGTGACAACAATGATTTCCTTAAAGATCAGATTCCATTCTAACAATATTGATGAGACAAACATGGAGAATGAGAAGGCTGTAAAAAAGCCCAATACAATCTGCTCCAGTTTCCTTCCCATCTTATCATTCCTAAACTGTCTCTCGTCCAAAGTAATCTACCTTCCCCGCTTTGTCTTCATTTCATCTTTACTTAACTGATATCCAGCACTTCCTTTAACATCGGAAGCATCTCCATAAACACATCAATAATCACCGGATCGAATTGCGTGCCCCTCCCGTCCAGCATAATCTGCATAATCTTCTCGATTGGACGCACCGGCGGCTTATAGCATCGTTCCTCGTAGAGCGCATCAAAGACATCTGCCACTGCCATAATCCGTGCCGCTAACGGTATCTCCTCCTGCTTTAGTCCCGTCGGATATCCCGTGCCGTCCCACCTCTCATGATGATACAGGGCAATATCTTCCACAATCCGCACGTAATGCTCGTCTTCCACATCTCCGATAATCATCTGAATGATCTTGCTGCTGTGTGTAGTGTGCTGCTTCATGGTGTCGAATTCTTCCGGCGTGAGCCTGCCGGGCTTTTGCAAAATAGAATCCGGAATTTTAATCTTCCCCACATCATGGAGCGGCGCCGCTTTACAGAGATCCTCTATGTATTCTTCCGTCAATTCCTCCATAAAAAGATTACGCCTGCGCAGCTCATCCGCAATCATACGCACATACATCTGCGTATTTTTGACATGCTTGCCGGTGCTGCCGTCCCTGCTCTCAATCAGATTCGCCATACCGATAATAACAGAGTCCTGAATCTTACTGATACGGCTGGAAGCTTCAATAATTTTGTCCGCCTGCTCTTTGACCATATTCTCTAAGTTATGCCGGTACTGGTCAAGCTCTATCGTCTTATCCACACGACTGAGCAGGATATCCGGAACAAAAGGCTTCGTAACGAAATCCATTGCGCCCATCTGAAAACATTTGATTTCCGTCTCCGCCAGATTATCCGCCGTCAGAAAAATCACAGGAATCGTCTTCGTATCTTCCTTCATTCGAAGCTGTTCCATCACTTCATATCCGTCCATGTCCGGCATATTGATATCCAGAAGAATCAATTCCGGATGATGACTCTCCAAATATTTCAAAGCTCCCATACCGGAGTTGGAAGCTGCGATGCGGTACCGCGGCATAAGAATCTTCTGCGCAAGCGCCAGATTCGTCTTGTCATCGTCCACCACCAAAATTGTATTTTTCATTGAGTTCTCCCTTCCTTGGCAATCTGCCCTCTCAACCTATCATAAGCATCTTTTGACACCCGAATCTATATAGGCTAATTCAACAAATATACGGAAAAGGTGCTTCCTCTTCCAACCTTTGATTTGACACTGATATAGCCTCTTTGTCTGTTCATAATCCCTTGCGCCAGATAGAGTCCAAGACCGACTCCCTCCAAACCTGAGGCATCCTCTCCGCGATAGAAACGTTTGAACACGTCATGGCAGTGCTCATCCGGTATGCCGATTCCGGTATCTGTAATATCCACGCGCGTATAAAACTGCCATGGACGGACATTGACATGTACGCTTCCGCCCTCCGGGGTGTACTTGACCGCATTGTCCAGAATATTACCGAGAGCCTCTGCCGTCCACTTGGAATCATGCCGCACCATGACTGATTCGTCACACGCCACCGAAAGCCCGATATGCTTAGCTTCTGCCCTTGCCAGAACACCGTTTAACGCCTGTGCAATCGTATCGTACAGGCTCGTCTCTTTTGTATGCATCATAAAAGTCCCTGTTTCCAGCCGCGACATCTTAATCAACGACTGCATAAGGAAGTCCAGTTTATCAATCTGTCCCGCCATAGTAGCCAAAAATTCCGACTGCTTTTCCTCACTGAGCTGATGCTTCTGTAATATGCCTATAAACATCGAAAGATTAGCTATCGGTGTTTTAACTTGATGGGAAATATCGCTCACCAATTCCTGTATGGTCTGCTTGTCTTTCAGGCTGCGTCTCCACTGCTCACTCATCAGATCATAATATTGCAGGAATTTCCCCTGCACCCTTGCCGTCAGAGTATCCTCGTAGGGGTCGTAGTTCTCCGGTTCACGTCCTGCCATCAATTCATCCAGTGTCCGGCATAGCTCCTCCGCAAAACCGCAAACCTGTTTCCGCTGCCACAGACACCATATAACCGCCAGAAGACAGATGCCCCCGCACAAAGCAAGCAGCGTATATCGCACTTCACTGCGCGGAACCCATATCCACAACACATACAAAAACAATGCAAACAACGCTGTTCCTGTAACAATCATCACCGTCTCGACCATGCGGCTTCCCATATGGCTGCCTGCATAGCTTCCGGTCTGTCTTCTCTGCGCCTGTTCCATAATTGTATTCACCCGTTCTTCTTATTTCTGCTGCCTCTGCCAGACATATCCCATCCCCCGCACTGTCTTGACACAGATATGCTCATCATCTTCAATTTTCGCACGAAGTCTGTTCATAGTCACCGTCAAAGTATGGTCATCTATATAATTGCCGTCACAGTCCCACAACTTTTCAAGCAGGACCTGTCGCGTCACTACTTTGCCTGCATTTGCCGTCAAAACTTTTAAAAGCTTATATTCGTTCGGTGTAATCGACAGCTTCTCCCCTTTGCAGACCGCGGTAAGCGCTCCAAAATCTATCTGTAAGAAATCATCCTGATAAAGCTCTTTATCATCCGGTCTCTCATGCAAAACACTTCCCCGGCGAATCGCCACCTCTACCCGCCTTAACAGTATCTGCATATGAAAAGGTTTCGTAATATAGTCCTCCGCCCCCAAATCAAAACCGCGCAATACATCTTCGTCCAAATCGTTAGCGGTAAGAAAAATTACCGGCATCCGCGGATGTGCACTCTTTAGCTCCCGACACAGTTCAAATCCGCTTCCATCCGGCAGATTCACATCGAGAATAGCCAGCGCAAAGTCTTCCTGTGATGCCAGATATCTCGCCTTCTTGCAGTTGTAGGCTGCCTGCGTCGCATAGCCGGTCTGGTCCAGTTCAAAGCACAGACCGGTACTTAGGGCAAGGTCATCTTCCACAACTAAAATTCGTTCCATTGATGTCTCCTTAACAGTTCTCTTTTCTTTTTATATCTTAACATATCTGGTTGCCAACCTCAACGAATCTTCTTATTTCACGCGGAAATATTTTCACGCGGAAATATTTTCATGCGGAAATATTTTCACGGGGAAATTTTTTGCCTTGTTCCCACGCAAACGACATTGCGGTATACATGTTAAATGTGATAAACTGACAGCATACTCAGGTTTCTCTGCATACACTTTTTCCTATTTTTTGTCCGCAGAAAATATACGGAATATGCATTGCAGATTAACGTATTGAAATATAAGAAAGGAACCCGGCTATGTTTGGAAAATTACTGGATTACTCCCGTCAGGGACAAACAATCACCCTGCATTATGAAAAGGAGACGGCATATCTGCATGTTCTGACAGATCAGATCATCAACGTATTTGTCCCCTATGCCACGAAAGACCATCGCTCCAAAGCCATCGAAGGCGATAAAGAGCAGAATACTGCCTTTACACTGGAAGAGACTTCGGTAGGTTTATCTTCCGAAAAATGCATTATGTTAACTACTTCTTTTCTCTCCTGCCACATCTACGATGATTTCAAACTGGATTTCTATGACAAGAATGGAACTCTATTATGCGCAGACTACCGGGGCAGCAGAGTGCCTCGCTTTACCATACAGGAATCTTTAATCGAATTGATCAAGCAGGAAGGGCATGACGTAGCTCTGACCGGAGATACGGATTATCCCGTGCAGTGTGTCAAAGCGCTGGATGCACATGACTGCATCTATGGTCTGGGCGATAAGACCGGCAGTTTGAATAAGCGCTATTATGAATATGAGAACTGGAACAGTGACATTCCGGATCCCCACGAAGACAGTTTTAAATCCCTTTACAAAAGCATTCCCTTCTTTATCACGCTGAAAGAAAAAGGCATTTACGGAATCTTTTATGATAATACATACAAGAGTTATTTTAACTTCGGCAAAGAAAATGACGGTTATTACAGTTTCGGCAGCGATAACGGTAATCTGGACTACTATTTCATCGGCGGAAGCTCCATGCCCGACATCATAAACGGTTACACTTACCTGACCGGACGGATGCCGCTGCCTCAGAAATGGACGCTCGGGTACCACCAGTCGCGCTGGGGTTACGACAGTGAGGAGACCTTCCGTTCAATCGCCGCCAAACTTGGAGAATGCCGGATTCCCTGCGACGCCATCCATTTTGACATCGACTATATGGACCGGTACAAAGTCTTCACTTGGAATACTTCACGCTTTGCAGATCCCAAAGCCCTACTCTCCGACTTAAAGAAACAGGGAATAAAAGCCGTCACAATCATTGACCCCGGCGTCAAGGCAGAAAGGGACTATACCATGTACGATGAGGGCATTGCAGGTGATTACTATGCCAAGACGCCCGATGGGGAAGTCTACGTCAATGCGGTATGGCCCGGTGACGCAGTATACCCTGACTTCGGCAACCCAGCCGTAAGGAAATGGTGGGGAGAACATCTTAGTTTTTATACAGATCTGGGTGTGGCAGGCATCTGGAACGACATGAACGAACCTGCAAGCTTTAACGGTCCGCTCCCCGGCGACATTGTCTTTACAGATGAAGACAGACCGTCCACACACGCCGAAATGCACAATGTCTACGGACACAACATGGCTAAAGCCACTTATGAAGGATGGAAGAAGCTGACCGGAAAGCGTCCCTTCGTCATCACCCGCGCCTGCTACAGCGGCTCACAGAAATATGCCACCGCATGGACCGGGGATAATCAGAGTCTCTGGACACATCTGCGCATGGCGATTCCCCAGCAGTGCAATCTGGGGCTTAGCGGCATGGCTTTTGTCGGTACGGATATCGGCGGCTTCGGTGCGGACACTACTCCGGAGCTGATGGCACGCTGGGTACAAGTCGGGTGTTTTTCTCCGCTTTTCCGCAATCATTGCGCCAAAGGCAGCATGAATCAGGAGCCTTGGCTCTTCGGAGACAGCGTACTCTCCATCTACCGGAAATACGTTGAACTGCGCTACAGCCTGCTGCCCTACTTCTACGACCTGTGCAGGGTATGCGAGCAGACCGGGCTTCCCATTATCCGCCCGCTTGTGCTCCACTACGAGAATGACATAAATGTCAGAAATATGAACGATGAATTTCTGGTCGGGGAATCCCTGCTTGTCGCTCCGGTCGTTGACCAAGGTGTCACCAAGCGGCTTGTCTATCTGCCTGAGGGCGTCTGGTATGACTATTGGACACACCAAGAATATCAGGGCAGAGAATACTATCCCGTAGACGCACCTTTAGACGTCTGTCCGATTTTCGTCAAAGCAGGCTCCGTCATACCGAAGGCTCCCGCCCAAATGTATGTGGGTGAGATTCCCGACCCCGAACTGATTCTGGAAGTCTGGCAGGGCGAAGGCTCCTATGTGCATTACCGGGACAACGGCGAAGATTTCGCCTACCGCGACGGTGCCTACAACGAGTATCTGATTGAGAATAAAGGCAGCCATGAGCTTAGCATCACAAAGCTGCACGACGGATATACGGATTATCCTAACGTGCGGGTAGAATATATGTAATTATACTTACCACTATGCTGAATCGGCGCTGCCATAACCTTATAGCAGCGCCGACTTATCATCGTTAATTTAATATTTCATGTAATACTTCCAAGAGTACCGGAATATCAATAGGTTTCGCAATATGCCCATTCATTCCAGCATTTAACGCCTCTTTCTTATCTTCGTCAAAGGCATTGGCTGTCATGGCAATAATCGGAATATTCGCCAATTCCGGATCATCCATCGCCCGAATCTGCCTTGTAGCCTCATAGCCGTCCATCTTCGGCATCTGTATATCCATCAGAATCAAATCGTACTGTCCGGGTTTTGCTTCCTTCATCTTCTCTACCGCAACAACGCCGTCGTCAGCTACCTCAATGACAAAGCCGGTCTCACCGAGAATCTCCACTGCGATCTCCTGATTCAGCTCATTGTCCTCCACAAGCAGAATTTTCTTTCCCTCAAATGATATAGGCTCTTCTTCCGTCGTATCGTCTGTGTTCCTAACCACAAAAGGAGATTCCAGAATCTCTCTAAGCTCCGAAAGGAATATCGGTTTCGAGCAAAATGCCGTGACACCCGCCTCTATCGCTTCCTTCTCGATATCCGACCAGTCATAAGCCGTCAGAATAATAATCGGCTTACCATCTCCGATGATGCCTCGAATCCGTCTTACTACTTCAACTCCGTTCATATCCGGCATAAGCCAGTCAATGATATACACCGCGTACTCGTCACCCTGCTCCGCTGCAAGCTGGACGCGCAGCACTGCTTCCTTACCTGAAGTCGTCCAATCCGGACGCATACCGATTATGGAAAGCATCTTGGTAACACTGGAGCATGTGTTAAAGTCATCATCCGCCACAAGCGCGCGAAGTTCGTTCAGCTCAGGAATCACTTCCTGCCGTACCGAACCGGTACAAGTCTTAAATTGCAGCGCAACCGTAAAAGTTGTTCCTTTTCCTTCTTCACTCTCGACGGAAATCGTACCGTTCATCATGTCCACGATATTCTTGGTAATCGCCATTCCAAGTCCCGTTCCCTGTATGCCGCTGACCGTACTCGTCCTTTCGCGCTCGAAAGGCTCAAAAACATGCTCTAAGAATTCCTTGCTCATTCCGATTCCGGAGTCTTTGACCTCAAATTCGTAAGACGCAATGCCTTCCGACGCATTACCCTTTTGCACGATACGGACGCCCACCAGTCCTCCGGGTTTTGTAAATTTCATAGCATTGCTGAGCAGATTCAAAAGAACCTGATTTAGCCTGAGCTTATCGCACATAACATGCTCGTTGACCACGTCCGCCGTATCTATGTAGAATTCCAGCCGTTTCGATGTGACATCCGCCTGCACAATCGTCTTCAAGTCATGCATAATTTCCGGAAGAGAAGTCTCCTTCTCCTCAATCTTCACCTTACCGCTCTCGATACGGCTCATATCCAGAACATCATTAATCAGACTGAGCAAGTGGTTGCTGGATGTCGTAATTTTTGCCAGATAATCCTGAACCTTCTCGGTGTTGTCAATATGCGCCGCCGCAAGGGATGTAAATCCGATGATCGCATTCATCGGCGTCCGGATATCGTGAGACATATTGTTAAGGAAGGTAGTCTTCGCCCGATTGGCATGCTGTGCCGCCGCCAGAGCATCCTCCAGATCAATCTTCTGTCGTTCCAGCTGTTCTTCCAATTTCTTTTCGTCATCAATATCCACAAAAAGTCCCACAAAATCAATCGGCGAACCGTCTTTTCTTCTGGACAGCCTTCCGGCAGCATGGAACCAGCGCAGCCCGGCTTTTCTGGTGTACAGACGGTACTCCACATCATAGGTCTTCTCTCCGGTATAATCCATGACGGTATCCCAGTATTCCTTAATCACCTGCTCTTTATCTTCCTCATACAGCAAATCACTCCATGATTCAAGCCTATTGGGAAAATCCTCTTCGTTCTCGTATCCGACCATTTTGCGGAAAACATCCGTCCATATACAGGATGTCATTTCCGCCTTTTCGTTAAATCCCATGCTCCAGAGACCGGAACCCATTGCAGCGTGGATATTATCCATTGCCATCTGTTCTTTCTCAATCTGAGCATAAGCCGCCCGAATCTTATCTCCGTCCGCTTTCTCCTGCGCCAAAAGCTGCTCGGCATTCTTCCTGATTCGTCTGATAAGTGCAATAAACACAAACAGCATCACAAGAACCGTAATAACAATCTGGATAATGCTTCGCTGCATCATCTCGGAACTGACGGAACTGATCTGATCGGTAATAACATTGTCACGAATCAACACCGTCAGCATCCAGTTCGTTCCTTCCACCGGAATATAACACAGATTCTCCTGTGTCCCCATGTAGCTGAAAGAGATCTGCCCTTCTCTTCCGTTAGCAAAATCATCCGCCAGCTGTTCGTAGCTGAAGCCGTTATATATATCTGCATCTTTCAATTCGGACAAAAGATTGGTTCCAGCCTCCAGATTACCGAAAGCATTGTTTGCCAGATCCTCCCCGTTGCGGTGGAACAGGCTCCAAGAAGTTTCATTGTAATCAGTCTGTGATGTCAGGGAACTGAGCATCTCTTCGATGTCAAGCTGAATGAAGCACGACTCAATCCGTGCACCCTGAAAAGTGATATTGTCAACAGGCATTGCAAGGACTACCTGTTTCCTTACACCGTCGGGCTTCTCCGTACTAATCACAGGTCCCGTCAATTTCTCAGAAAGGAAATTATATCTGCCAACTCCCGATTCCGTATAGAACTCCGTATATACGATTCCGTTCTCGTCTACCAGCGCAAATTTGTCTATACCGCAAAGTTTTTTAACTCTTCCTACAAAGTTATGTAACGTATCCAACGACTCTAAATCGGTTTCATCGATAATATCCAGCGCATTCTCTATGTATCCGAAGCCTCTCCTCAGTTCCTCGGCAACGACCTGCGCTCTTCTCCCTGCCAGCTCCTCCAGATAAAAATCACTAACCTTGCTTACCGCCTGACTCGTACTCTTTCTCGCACTATTCGATACCCATATCGTAGTAAGGAGAAGAATCAATGCAATGATCACTCCTCCCACTACGGCAGTTGTAATTGTCTGTTTCTTTTGTCTCTCATTCACGGCAATTGTGCCTCCCTCATGCTTCCACCATTTCATTATCCCTCGCCTTAAACATTCCTACAAAAATGTCGGCTTGTCAATTATATTATAATAGCATAAGGAATTTGTAAACACTATTTATTTTAAGAAAAATCTGCAAAATCTGTTAAAAATGCTATTCTCTTTACATACCCGGCACATAATAAAAACAGGTTTTCTCCGGGACTGCAATAAATCTTGTCCCTAAAGGATGCTCCTCTATACGATAATCACCGATATCCGCAAAGACGATTCTTCCATCGGGCAGCGCACAGCTTCTTACACCTTCCCAGTCACAGGGCGCTTCATATGGCGGCAGCACATTTTCCGCTCTCTCATCGCCCAGATTATAGGTAAAAATACCGTCATATCCCCAAAATACAAAATCTGACTCCGCGCCCTGTGCTATGATATCAATCATAATCGCCGCGTTCTCCGGCATAATGTCGTAATAGATCTCCCCAAGCATCCCCCTCTCTACGTCCAAAGAAGCAATTCCCATTTTATTCTGCGGATTGTCCGGGTCATAGAAATTCTCTATATAAGTATAGACTTTGCCGTCTTTTCCCACGCCCAATCCACCGTTTAATCTGAATGCATACTCATTCGAAGTAATACTCGAGACATAATTGCCCTCCCTATCCAGCACAAGGATCTCACACTCCTGTGCTTCATTAGATGATTTAAGTCCCGCCACATTCAGATACAGCCATCCGTTATGGTCTATTGTCATTCTTCTTACATAACCTTGACGCCCCGGAGCAAGGTAAGATGACAGATCAATCTTGTGAAGCAGTTTTCCTTCCTTACTTACAACCCATACCGCCATCGTCCTATTCTCAATATCATTCTCGTCAAGCCACTGCCACAGCGCCATGTAGACATCGCCGTTCTTATCCTGACACATGGCTAGAATCCTCGTCTCCGCCCCAAAATCATCAAAGAAAAGCTCCGAATCGCTGCTGCCGATTGCCATTCTGTGTACCGTGTGATATCCCGCTAGGAACAATTCGTTCTGTCCTGCCGCTATCGTCAAATCCAGCTCCAGATCGCCCGTATACGGAATCGTTAATTCCTGTTCCGGTTCATAAACTGCATCCGTGGCAAGGATTTCTTCATCGGTCGCCTCGACCTCTTCCTCCCGGATTACAGGCATCTGCGCTTCCCCGGCTGCAATCATCTCGTTCATCTTCTGCAGACTGTAATCCCTCTTATACATAAAATCAATAATGCAGAGAAGTTCCTCATCGCTCATCTCCTCGTCAGGAAAGAAAAAGCTGGAGGTGGCGCCAAGGAAAGCGACTCCTCTTCCTTTATACTCCTGCGCCTGTTCAATCATAGTCAGCTCACCCTTCGGAAAACGCGCCTCATTTTCATAGGCTTCCCGAAGTTCTTCCATCCTTTTCTTTTCCGTGTCAAAGTAAGGTCTATTATAATTGTCAGCTCCCAGCTTTGTCGTATAAATTTGTGCAAAATACGCTTCAATCTTTTCCCTGTTCATAGCTTCCATCCGTTCTCTTACTGCTCCCACGGAAGCTACGGCGGTAACGGAGCAAAGCAAAATAAGCGCCGCCGCAAGAATCAGACTTTTCCGAACTGACATATGGAATTTTCCATTTTTTGGTTTGCATAATATTCCTTCTATCTTATCAGACAGCGATTCCGGCATAACAATCTGCTCCTGCCCTGCCATATGAAACAATGTCTCTTCCCATCTGTCTTTCATATATGTCTCCTTTCCGAAATCATGTACTCGTTTCTATACACTCAACTGTTACAAGCAATTCTGTTTCTCCCCGGTTCATTCCTCCAGCATGTCCCGCAAGGCTTTCTTACCTCTGGACAATCTGGACTTTACGGTTCCCTCGGGCACATGGATGATTCTTCCGATTTCTTTGATAGAAAATCGTTCATAGAAATACAAAATAATCACTTCCCTGTGCATCGACTCTAACTGCATCACCACATCCCACAGCTCATGCTTCTCATCCCTGAATGCCGGCATATAAGTCTCCACATCTTCCACCGGTGTCATCCGCTTATTTTTCCCGTAGATTTTTCTTGCTTCATTCGCGGTAATCTGCATAATCCATGGCTTAAAACTACTCTGACTGCGAAGAGTTCGCCGTTTCTCATAGGCTTTAAGCACCGCTTCGCTGACCGCATCCTCCGCATCCTCTTTGTTGTGCAGCATCGCCAACGCCAAACGATACATATTCGGCGCATAATCCCGTATATACTGTTCAAATGCATCTTGTCCCATACCAGACACACAGCCACCTCCTTATCCGTATCCGAAGTACTTCCTCATATAAAGCGCTTTCCTATAAGATAAAAGAAGCAGGGAAAAAGTTCCCTGCTTTCGTAAAAACATTGTTCCTACTTCAAAAATAATCATGCTTCATCATTAATGACCTTGAGGAAAACCGTCACAAGATGCGGATCAAACTGTGTTCCGGAGCATTTAAGCAGTTCCTCCATAGCCTGCTCCTTACTCATCGCTTTGTGGTACGGTCTGTCATGCACCATAACATCATGGGAATCCACTACCGTAATAATACGCGAGAGCAAAGGAATTTCCTCTCCTTTTAATCCGCTCGGATACCCTTTACCATCCCATCTCTCATGATGATGCAGTATGTATTCCGCAATAGACTGCAGTTCTTTGGAGGCGCTGGCTATACGATACCCCTTCTCCGTATGGGTCTTCATAATCTCCCACTCATCCTCTGTCAGCTTACCCGGTTTTAGCAGAATCGTATGTGGAATCGCTATCTTGCCAATATCATGCAGCACGGCTAGAAGCGCCAGCTTGCCAAGCTCGGCATCAGAAAGCTTCAACGCTCTGCCCAGTCTGACTGCCATCTCCTTTGTACGTTCCACATGCTCCTCGGTCTCATAATCGCTTTCTGTCAATGTCTGTGTCAAAGAATCAAGCAGCGAACTTTTCTGCGACGTTTCATTCATCAGTTTCTTCGTACGCATACTGCCTTCCGCTTCTTTCAAAGCCTCTTCGATGCTCTTGCTGTCATCTCTGATAACCGCGATACCATATTCCAGATCCGTATTGATACCCGTATCGTTGTGCTGCTGATACTGTTCCCTGATATTTTCAAAAAGTCTCACGGCATATTCCTGCTCTACCTCGGTAAAACCCGCCGCCATATCTCCGTCTTTCAATCTCGCAAGTACGGCAGTCTGCGGAAGATTGTCCCGCAGCATATCCGCCGCCATACGGAGCATTTCATTCCCTTTTGTCCATCCGAACACATCATTGACAAATCCGATTCCATTCGTATTGCATACCACAATGGTAATAGGGTATCCGCCCTGATTCACAATCCCTTCCATTCTGGATAAAAAACTCTCCTTGGAATACAGCTGGGTCAGCATATCCCGCTCCACTTCCAGATTTTTCATGATGAGCAGCTGTCCGATATTTCTGCCCTTCTCATCTTTCAGACATGTAAAATTGCACTGATACACTTTTGCTCCGGTATCGTTGGGGTTACACCACTCAAACACCTGATCCGTCGCGGTACTCTGAAGTCCTTTGATTGAAGCTATCTGCATGAAATCCATCATGCTGATTTTCCGTTCCCGATTATTCAATATCGGAAAAAGATTACGCATATCCTGATTGGTATCCGCCACATATCCTTCGAAGTCAAACAGAATCATCGGCGTACCCATATATTCCAATATCATCTTGCGGGTGGTATTGAGCATTCCCTTTGACGTATAGTCCAGTATATTCCAATATATAATCGGACAAAGAAAACCATATGCCAAAACTGCAAGGTCAATGCTGACCCGTATTTTCTCCGCTATATATAAATAGGTAAATACTATGATCAAAACAACTGCTATCAGACTGTTGCGGTATCTTGCACTATAGATTTTCGGTACGCTGCACATCTTCTTAATAAGAAGGTACACTATCACCGCAGCAAGCAGATACACAAACCCCATGTGAAAATAAAACACCGGTTTCGCGACATACATATATTTAATCGTATAAATACTGTACAGATTGTATTGAAAACGCAGTTCTATTTCAGAGAAAACATTGATTATCAAAAAGACAATATCCGCCAATACAAGCAAATTCAAAAATAAATATGCATATTTCTTATATTTGAACGCCGAAATCTTCGATTCCGTAAATTCTACCGAAAATTGCAGTGCCGACAGCACCATCAAATCCAAACATACAAAATACATGCTTGTGCTCAACGATGCCATAAAATAAGAGCCTGCCCCGATTCTTACAGCGTAAGTGATATTCACCAGAGCCGCCGTCACAAACATGTTTCCCGCAAACACAGCCAGACGATTTTTCTGCCTGTAAGTTTTCACGGCATAGATTACTGCACATAAGGCAGCAAAACCATACCATATGTAATACCAAATCACATTGTTCCCCTCGCACTTCTTTTATTCAGACCCTTATATCATCCCCATGATATATATCTTTAATAATATATTGATATTATCATATCACAATTTGACTTTATTCAACAGTTTTCCCTCATTGTAATATCGTACAAATCTAAGCTGTATAAATTGTATACATTGTATACATTGCCTATCTCCATACATCATAAAGTATCTGCTCACTCTCCCTAGTAAGTGATTCCCTTGCCGTAGTGAGGAGCGATTGCACTGTAAGCCGCATCCGCTACAAAGAGCAGGATAAGGGCAAGACCGATCCCGGTTCTGAGTCTGAGAGGAATCCTACGGTACAGCGAATAAAACAGAGGACTAATCACCCAAACCAACAGCATCCCTCCTACCCCGAACATCATACTGCCCCAAAAGCAAATTCTTCCGTGCAGATTCAGCGGCATTTCACTGTAATCCCACCATTTGACTCCCCAAGTCAATTCCAAGTACCATCCAGCCAGATACTCTAGGATTGTACAGATTACCATAGATGACACAAATATCATTATTGGTCTGTCACGCCATTTATGAAATAGAATTTCCAGCATGACTCCCCCCATTCCATAGATTGGCAGCCATGGTCCGGTGAGGAAGCCTCGATTGACATATATGTCATCTTTAAAAAGATACAGGAATCCTTCCCACAACCATCCGAATAGTGCCAGAAGAAAGAACAACCATGTATAATACATAAAATTCGCTTCCATAAAATTCGCTTTTATAAATTTCATAATGGATTCCTCCGGTTTGCATGATTGACTATAATAGTCATTTCATAATTTACGGTCTTACTTTCCACATTTTGTAAAGTTCACTCCGTTAGTATGATGCTTTTAGGAATTTCTATTCCTCACATAGCTGTTTTTCTGTAGGGTTTCGTCTGGTATGCTTGCAAAATTTTGAATTGGCACTTTTCAACATGCCATTATGAGCTATAGTTATTTCATATCTATTTGACGGATAATTAACGGAGGATTATTATGAAAAACGAAAAGCTGCTGAAACTTGTGATGACCGGTGTCTTTACGGCACTGTCCTATGTTGTATTTACATTTTTACAGATTAAAATCACGCTGCCCGGCGGCGACGCTACGTCCATCCATCTCGGCAATGCGGTATGCGTGCTGGGTGCACTGTTAATCGGCGGTGTCTACGGCGGTCTCGGTGGTGCCATCGGCATGACCATCGGCGACTTGTTCGATCCTGTCTATGTTGTCTATGCACCCAAGACCTTCATTCTGAAATTCTGCATCGGATTAATCACCGGTGTCATCGCCCATAAGCTGGGGCATATTTCTGTCGAGAAGGATAACGGCAAGGTACTGAAATGGACGATAGCTGCCACAGTAAGCGGTCTTCTCTTTAATGTCGTCTTCGACCCGCTTATCGGTTACTTCTATAAACTGTTAATTCTCGGTAAGCCGGCGGCAGACTTAACGCTGGCATGGAATGTGGCGTCTACCTCCATCAATGCGATAACCTCCACCATCGTATCCGTTGCTGTGTACATGGCACTTAGACCCGCATTGAAGAAATCGGGACTGTTCTTTACCATCGGCAAAGCAAAACAGCAGACTCTCCAGTGAGCCTGCTGTTCTGCTTCGTATGAAAACACCTTCTATTGACGTTGTTCCTGCTATCTTACTACCGTATTATCTTCCGGTATAATCAGCGCCGCAACCAGATAAACAATCAGACCGGTTCCACAGCTTGCCAGCGAGCAGATTAGCCATACAAGACGAATCAGCGTGGGGTCCACATTTAAATACTCCCCGATGCCGCCGCATACACCGCAGATTGTCCTGTTTGTGGAAGAACGTACCAGTTTCTTATAATCATTACCCATATTCTTTCCTCCTTTTCGTTCTATCATAATATTTACTGTGCAAATTCGATACTCACATCTCCCATAGAGCACTCAATATCATAAGTACTGCTGCTGCCGTTTGAGATAGATACATCGTTCGCCAGACTTGTATAGCTGCGGCTGCCTATATGCACGTTTCCTATAGAACATTCAATTTCATAGTTGTGGTCTGTCTCCGCGTCATCTAACTTAAGCGACACACTGCCCATATTGCACTCCAGATTCATATTGCCGATAAAAAGTCCGCCCAGTTCGGCGTTACCTACACCGAGATTTAAATCCGTTTCTCTCTCGACCTGTGCGTCGGCGATGTACAGTCCTCCGGCTCCAACTTCCATATCAAGTTCGCCTGCACGCAGAGAGTCTAATGTAATCCGTCCGGCGCCGACCGTAAGATCAATTTCACCTGTTGCAGTAAGACCGTCAACGTCACATGCGCCCGCTCCAACTTCCATGCTTATTTCTCGTGCCTGCAGACCGATAGATTCCATGTTGCCGGCTCCTATTTCGATAGAAAGCTCGCTTAACATAGTGCCTTCCGGCAGATAGAGATATACTTTCGTTGCAGGAGCAATCTTATTCTGCGACCAATTCCAAAAACCATGCCCTGTCCTGTGCGTTAACGACAAGCTTCCATTGTTTTCCTCCAGATAGCGGAAATACTTTGTCTCACCGCTTATCTCAATCCGTACATGCTCATTCTCGGATTCCATAATATACAGCTCACATGCTCCCATTTCCATATTAAGACTGCGCAGCGTATCTGCAGTCAAGTCAAGTTCTACTCCTTTGTCGCTGTCATTTATACTGCTCCAGTTCTTATATTGTGACCAATCAATATCATCCCAATCATCATCCCAATCATCGTTCCATCCAAAGCCGTATTGAATATCGCCGCTCGCAGAGCGGTGAAACACAAACGGAATTCCCGTTATACCTTCAATATCCATACCGTCCAACATTCTGAAACCACCGAATAACGCTCCGACGCCGCATAGAAAAAGTCCTATGATAAATGTAACAAGCGCCGTGATCAGACAACCTTTTGTAAATTTACTCATTCCGTTATTCATGCCCGCGCACCTCCTCTACCAAAAAGTCTCCGGCACAGAGAAACACTTCCTCTTACAAACGCCGGTATTGCCATTCCAGCCATCAAAACTGTCAGCCATACAAACACAAGTCCGATGGCAAAAACAATCAGTGCCGTACCTATCATGCAAACGCCTCCGAGCGGCATTGTGAACAATACTACAAATCCGGCAATCAAAAGTGCTATCGCCACTATGATTGATACAATGCCCACAGCCAAAAAACATATGAAAATCCCAAACAGCGCTGCGAGAAGTCCCACCGCTATTCCGAAGACTCCTCCCAGAAGACCGATCCAAACCGGAGAGGTAAGTATTGCAAGAATCACAAGCAGTACAATCATTCCGCCCGACATACCTTTTTGCGGCTGGGCATATTGACCGCCCGATGAATTACCAGCAAAATTACCATTGTGATTACCGGAAGAATCACCGGCAGCTGCCTTTTCATACGGGTTCTCATGTCTTCTCGTATCTTCTCTGCCGCCGTAAACACTGTCACTGCCGCTTCTCTGGTAATAGCCGCCCTGATAGTAAGCGCTGGTATTCTGAGCGCCCGTCCCTGTGTTACCGCTCCAGTCAGACTCCGCCTGTTGTGTCCCATTTCCGGTTTCCTCACCGGTCTTGATCAATTCGTCTCTATGGGCCTGCGTATATCCACTGAAACCGGCTTCCGTAAACTCACCGCCGTTTCCACCGTCATTCAACCCGGCTTTGATTGTTCTTGCAAGTTCTTCCGGCGTTCCAAGCGATGCAATGACACCGCTTTCATTCTCTGCTCCTGCATCATCAAAATAGTCATTATAATATTGGATAGCTTCATCCCGCTCCGTCGGTGATACATCGCCAAGAAGCTCTGTCAAACGCCTCATAAATTCCGCTCTATTCATGCTTCAATCCTCCCTCAAAGATACTGTTTAACTTGGCAGAATACCGATACCACTCACTGATATACAGGTTAAGCTGTGCTCTTCCCTTCTCCGTTACCTTGTAGTAGCGCCTGTTCCTGCCCGCACACTCCATATCGTAGACTTCCAGACATTCATCCTTCTGCAGCCTTCTGAGAACCGGATATAGCGTTGACTCTGAAATCTCAATAACCTGCCGCACTTCCTGCGTAATCTTGTAGCCGTATGTCCCTTCCGTTTCACTGGACACCACCGCCAGCACGATTGCGTCAAGCAGCGCCGCGCCCGTGTTAAAAACCATGCGATAGACTCCTTTCCTGCTTTTTACATATTTCATAGCAAATCATCCGTTCCTGCCCAACCTTAAACCTTAAAACAGTCTGTTGTATCATAATATGGCTGTATATATTGGACATTATAATATTGTTTTGAATTATAATATTATACATCGTATAATATTGTTTCTGTAGATACTATACGTCATATAATATTATTTGTCAACCTATATTTTAGAAAAAACTTTAAGAAAATCTTATTATCATTATGTCATTATCTCTTTCCATCAAACGCCGTAAGTGCTAAAATATACGCGATACCCACGAACAGCGTACGGCGCTGTTTTATTAATATAACGTTGAAATGAACGAAATTTCTTCATCATATTAATTAAGAATAAATATCAAAAATAGCTCACGAACTGTAAAAGGAGTACACTATGAACACTACTCACCGACCAAACGGAACCATTCTCATTATACTTGCAGGCATTTTCTGGGGCAGCATGGGCATTTTCGTCCGCGGACTGACCACCCTTGCCGGATTTACTTCTTTCCAGATTGTCAGCCTGCGCCTGACCGTTGCCGGAATAATCTTTACTATTATTTTGCTGATCAAAGACCCCAAAGGATTCAAAATCAGCCTAAAAGACATCCCTCTGTTTTTAGGTCTGGGATTTGGCAGCGTTCTGTTTTTTACTGCCTGTTACTTTACGGCAATCCGCCTGATGACATTATCCCTTGCCGCAATCCTCCTCTACACCTCTCCAATCTGGGTAATGTTGATGTCGCTCCTGTTCTTTCGTGAAAAAATGACGGGGAAAAAGCTACTTGCTCTTGGTCTCTCTTTTCTGGGATGCGTTCTCGTCTCCGGACTAGGCTCAGACAAAAGCAGCGTCACTCCCATCGCCATACTCATCGGGCTTGGCGCCGGACTGGGCTACGGACTCTATAGTATCCTAGGAACAATAGCGCTCCGCAAGTATTCGACCTATACAGTCACCACCTACACCTTTGTGACTGCATCAGTTGGTTCTCTGTTCCTCTGCTCACTGCCCGATTTATGGCATAAAATAACGGTTTGCCCACGCAAACCGTATTTGTGTTTCTATATAATATTGACCGGATTAGTTACTGCTGTTATCCCGTTTCTCCTCTACACTCTGGGATTAGAGCAAGTAGAAGCCAGCCGCGCGGCGATTCTCGCCACTATTGAACCAATGGTAGCCACGTTAATCGGTGTTGTTGTTTTTCACGAATATATGACATTAATGTCATTAATCGGAATTCTGTGCATTGTCGGTACCATTATACTGTTAAATTATCATAATTCACAGAACAAAGACTGATGTGTCTTCTTAGAGATGTAACTCTTGAAACAGCGGCTTCTACACCCCTACTGCGGAAAACTTATTTTACTCCTGCAGCTCGAAAGTAATATAAATCGTCTCTTCATTCGGGTCGCCTTTCACAGCTGCCTCCCCTGCCTCGCTATATGTCATAATCTGGCTGCTCACTTTAATATCAACCGACTGCGACGTGTTGTCCGAATACTGAACCGTACAAGTGATTACCGTATTATCCAGCATTTTCTGCAATCCGCTGTTAAATGCCTGAAGATCATCCTGCCCCCATATCAGATCAATGATTTCTTCACTGTTTGGCACATTATTGGCAATATTGATCCATGTGTGCTCGTCCGACTGCTTTTGATAGTCCAGTGTAAAAGATTTGTAGAATTTTGCCACAACAACTTGGTCCGAAAGACCGGTTTCCTCACTGTAGCTTCCTCCGATCATTCCACAGTTCATACCATTGACCGTGTCGTCTTCTACATAAATTTCCCCATCAACAATAATACTCTCCTCTCCTTCCTGTACAATCTGAAATGCACCGTTATTAATGCTGTATGTTACTTTCTCAATACTCTCTCCTTCACAGGAAAAAGGCATATTAATACAATAATTTACCATACCCGTTTCCTCATCACCGCCAAGTACATAATTCTGCGCCTTATTTCCGGTAACAAGCGGAATCTGATGCCCCGCTTCCAGCGCAACATACTTCTCGCCTGACTGTGCTCCCTGCTGCTCCGTTCCGGACTGTCCCTGCTGCCCATACGGAGTACTTTCCTCTGCTCTCACTCGAAGTGTAAACATTTTATCGAGTGCCGAAAGGATCGTCCCGTCACTGCTCTCTGTCGTCTCCGCATCCGAAACCGCTCCCGTTTCTTTATCGAATCCGTCTTCTCTCCCTGTTAAAACACTTGTTCCTACAACAAGCATTGCGCAAGCCGCGACCGCGACCGCCCCTGCCATTGCTGCTTGAACTTTTCTGCTTACACAAATATTTCCGCCTCTTTCCTCTTTACTTTTATTTCTCTCATTCTTCAAATTCTTATTTGCTTTCATCGTTTTCTTCCCTTCCGCAGTAATCATCGAAAAGGCTTCGTCCGCTTTCTCCTGCACAATTTCCGGCAGTTCGATATCACAGAGAAAAATATTTTTTTTCGCCATATGCTTTACACCGTCCTCTCAATCCCATAATAGTCTCTTGCCAGCTTATCCCGACCTCTTTTGAGTCTTGTCTGTACAGTACTTTTAGGGATCTTCAATATTCTTGCAATCTCGTCAATATGATACCCTTCACTGTAAAACAGTGTCATGACGATGCGGTATTTTTCATCCAGAATAGACAATGCTTCCTTCAGTTCAAGATTATACTTATCATAAACCGCCGGTTCCTCGTATTCCTCCAATCCTCCTATGTTCTCCGACGCCTTTCTGATCCTATAACATTTATTGATCAGGATTCTTGTCATCCATGTCTTAAAATACTGATTATATCTTAATGTATCGAATTTCTCCCAGCAGACAAGTATCGTATCCTGAATGGCATCCGCAGCATCTTCATCATTTGCCAGAATCGCCAACGCAACTCTGTACATATCATTCAGATAAAACTGCATAAGCTCTGTGAATGCAGCAGTCTCACGCCTTTTCGCCCTTTTAACCAGATTTTCAATTTCTTTGTCCTTCATGAAGTCTTCCTCCTGTGCGCGCAGTCGGTTCAGGACGTTTCGAAATGTTCTTCGTCCTGCCCTACATACATTAGATAGTCGACGTGTTTGAAAAATCCCATCCATGTATTAAAAAATTTTCCTGTTGGACGGTGGAAACTCCCTATATAAAAATCCTATACAACAGAAAAGCGACTCACCAAAGCAAGCCGCATTTTTCTTCCATATCTATTGACTATTCCAGTTATATTTCTATTCCTTATTTCCACTCTGCACCGCAAATTGTCTTCCTGACAGATATCATACGCCAACTGCTAGAACAAATTCACCTTTCCGACAATACCGTCGTTAATTACATAATAAGCCGTAAAGTCTTCCGGTTTCACATAAATCTGTATATCTTCGATGGAGCCTTCTTTATATCCTTTGGCATAATAGTGTGCCTTGACCCGCTCGGTCACTGCCTCCATAGTCACCTCATATTCACGGTATTGCAGAAATACTTCCGGTGTGGTCTCATGCTTTAAAGCCGTCTGCTTCTCCTGTTTCCCGTCATCATTTTTCTTGTCGGATACTGGCTGTGCCACTGCGCTCTCTTCCTTCAGGCTCACGGGCACTACTGTTTCTCCTGCTTTACCCTGCATTTCCGTTATCACTGTGCTTCCTGCTAATTCCTTCTTTTCCATTGAATTCTCCCTCTTCTGTCAGTCCGACAGCTTATCCTATTATTATCCGCAGCCGCATATGCATGCACCTCATATATTCAACTATACTATTATAATATAGGCACAAATACTGTAATCTTGTATCAGCGACGCATGCTGCTAAGCTTGCGTTTATTGTAACACTGTTTACGCTATCTCACAAGGGATAGATTTAACAAGTTTCCCAAATCCCTTCGCCCAGCGATTCAATAAACCCTGACAGTTCCGCTGCCATCTCTTCTGCCTCGGGAATACGGATATGTCCCGGCGTACCCACTCCATTCCTGCGGTACAGGAAATGATGGACGTGCTCATCTGCCATGTCCGCGCATACCTGCCCGATTGCCTTATCCCAATTCCCATCATGTTCTAATATCGTCGTGGCAAGGATAATCTCTGCCTGCGGATAAATGCCCCGCAGCTTACTCACAAAAGCACGATAAGACTTACGCCAATGCTCTGCCTTTGCTCCCTCATAATCTGTCGCCATATAATCATCCGGATTTGCATCATTCTGCCCAATCGCAACGATTACAACATGTGGGCGGTACAGCTGGAAATCCCATTTGACCGCATCGTTCGGCTCCGGATAATACTGAATCCTATCATAGAAGCTCTCCATTCCGATAAAATCGGGTCCTGCAAACCAGCCGGTCCCATCAAGAAGCGCCGCGCCGCCTTGCGCAATATCATGGATTTCCGCTCCCAGCTTCCGCGCCGTCATCCATGTATAAGAATAATAACTGTTTGAAAATTCTCCATCGTGTTCTGGATCTGACTGACCTATATAGTCAACAGCCTCCGACACCTCGCCCGCCGACACACTGTCCCCATAAACTTCGATTCTGCGCCTCGGCTTCTCATCCACTTGTAGAAGACTTGCATCGTCATCCACTTCAAACCCATAGAATGTAAATGTATGGCAGGCATCCATCCTTTTAAAAAGCATCAGCTCATGTTCTCCTTGCTCCAAGCCTTCCGCCAGCATAATTGTCTCCCTGCCACGGTTCGCCATTTTAACACACTTCTGCTCCCCATCAATAAAATATCCCAAGAAATTACTGAAATATGATTGGTGATTCTCCACCACAGCCGCCACTCTTGTTCCACTAAATCTTATTTTGATGTAGCTGCACGGAAAGACCAAAACCGGCGCCTCTTTATCCGACCAGTCAATCCTTCCCGAATATTGTAATAACGAATTGTCCGGTTTAATCAACATATAGCATTTTCCTCCTTAAGTTCACAAACTTCCCACTCCATAATCTGCAATACAGATGCAAGTATCAAAACCGACTTCACATCTATACATATTTGCAAAGACTGCATACAAAAACGCCGGCACTGCATACAGTTAGTTCCATATGCATGCCGACGCATTTCATTTACTCTTGTATTTATGGTTATCGGATATCGTAGTCCTAATCACCTTGTCCAGTGATTATCTGATTCCGATCTCTGTATCGGACTCTGTCACATGGCTGTGTGTCTTGATATAGTCCACGATCTCATCTAATTTCGTAAACGCAAGCCCTACATAGCTGTCTGCACATCCGTAGTATAACGCAATCTTGCCGCTCTCGGAATCATGAATGGTCGCGCAAGGGAAGCATACGTTCGGTACAAATCCTCTCTCCTCATACCACTCTTCCGGTGTCAGCAGGAAGTTCTCACATCTGTACAATACTTTGGACGGGTTATCGATATCAAGAATTGCTCCGCCAATAGAATACACAAATCCGTTACAGGTTCCGCTTACGCCGTGATAGAATAAAAGCCAGCCTTCGCTCGTCTCGATCGGAGCAGCGCCACCGCCAATCTTAACTGACTCCCACCACTCGGAGCTTCTTCCCATCACATGTCTGTGCCTGCCCCAGTATACCATATCCGGGCTCTCACTTAAGAATACATCGCCAAAAGGAGTGTGACCGGAATCTGACGGACGGCTCAAAAGCATAAACTTGCCGTTAATCTTACGAGGGAACAATACCGCATTCCTGTTAAAAGGAATAAAAGGATTCTCGATTCTTGTAAATGTCTTGAAATCTGTCGTCTTCGCCATACCGATTGACGCGCCGTAGAAATCCTGACACCAGATAATATAGTAAGTATCCTCAACTTTAACGAGGCGCGGATCATACGCGTATACCGGCATGAAATCGTTTCCGTCCTCATCTTTAAAAGGAATCTTATTCTGCTCGAACTCCCAGTGGATCGCATCTTTACTGTGTCCGAGATAAATATACGGAATACCGTTCGTCTGTTCTCCTCTGAATACGCCGATAAACTCATCACCATACGGCATAACTGCACTATTGAAGATTCTTGCAACACCCTCTACCGGATTTCTACCGATAATCGGATTCTCGCTGTATCTCCAAATCGGTGCGCCCTTTAAACCTTCAGGTTTTTCCTGCCACGGTACATTCTTAACTGCCGGGCTGATCATCTTTACTTCGCTCATTTTGGTTTCTCTGCTCCTTTCAGCTTCACGTCCTTTTATTATTGTTTAGATAAAAATTCTAAATTTTTCTTGATCAAATCGCATCTTTGTGCTACACATTCTACGGAACGCAACGGATCTGACGGTGTATTAAACACGTAATCAATCAGCTTATCAATCGTTGTTGTTGCCACATGCATTCTCGTGTCGCTGGAAGCATAATAAATATATACGTCACCGTTGTCTCTTGCGATAGCACCATTTGTGAATACTACGTTAGACACATCGCCAACGCGTTCGCCTTCTCTCGGTCCGATCAACATGCCCGAAGGCTCCGCGATTACCTTGGACGGGTCGTTTAAGTCGGTTGCAAACGCATAGATGACATACCGGAGTCCGGCTGCCGTATTTCTAACGCCATGAGCAATATGGATCCAGCCCCTGTCTGTCTTAATCGGTGTCGCACCCGCGCCGTTCTTTGCTTCGGTAATGGTATGGTACTTACGAAGGGAAGTCATCTTCTCCTCGTCTACCACTGCATGAGTGATATCATCGCACAATCCGAAACCGATACCGCCGCCTGAACCTGTCTCAATAAAATCATCCATCGGTCTTGTGTAGAAAGCATACTTACCGTCTACAAACTCGGGATGAAGCACTACGTTTCTCTGCTGTGGGGAGCGCAATGTGGTCAAATTATCAAGTCTCTCCCAATTCTTTAAATCTTTTGTTCTCACGATACCCGCTGCCGCAACTGCCGCCGACAAATCATTCACCGTCTTATCCTTACTCTCGGAGCAGAACACTCCGTAAATATAGCCGTCTTCATGCTTGGTCAGACGCATATCGTATACATTCGTCTCCTCCGGACATGTGTCCGGAAGTAAAATCGGATAATCCCAGAACTTAAATCCGTCAATACCATTGTCACTCTCCGCAACACCGAAGAATGATTTTCTGTCATTTCCCTCAATACGAGCCACAAGATAAAACTTGCCGTCAAGTTCGATGGCGCCTGAGTTCATAACCGCATTCACACCGAGACGCTCCATAAAATAAGGATTTGTCTCCGGGTTCAAATCATATTTCCATGAAAGCGGAATATGCTCTCTGGTCAACACCGGATACTCATATCTGTCATAAATACCGTTATAAATGTCTGACTTCACATTTTTTCTGTTAATCAGTTTATTGTATTTCTCCAACTCTACATAATAATTACCGTGCAACATCATCGCTCCTCCTTATAACCTCCAGACACATTCTGCCGTTATGATACGGGCATTTCCACGGTTCCACAATCGGCTTACCGCTCACTGCCTCTCCCTGCGCGTTCACATCCCAGAACCACTCGGAACCTTCTCTCTTGTCAATGACATGTTCCTTGATAAAATTCCATTCCGCTTTCGCAGCTTCCAAGTATTCCGTATGTTCCGGCGCCAGCTTGTAAGCGTTAAGAAATCCTACCACAGCCTCCGCCTGAACCCACCAGATTCTGTTCTGGTCAACAACGCCTTTCTCACACTCATTTGCAAAAGAATTGCCGTCAAACGCCACCTTATATACTTGACTAGTTAAGTCAAGTATAATCGGAAGCATTTTGTCTTCGTATATTTTCTCCCCTAATACATCCGTTCCTCTGCGAATCAGCCAAGCCGTTTCGATATCATGTCCGTAGGAGTGCAAGTCTAAGATGGAATTCATCTCACGGTCAAAGAATACTTCCTGTCTGTGCAGTTTAGGATTATAAATTTTCTCCGCGATAGTATCAAGAATCCACTCCAAACGCTTCTTCACATCGACATTACCGCTCACACGGTATAATTCCGTATATGCCTCGAATACATGTAACAGAGTATTCATGGTCTTCTCTGCAATCACACCGTTCTCCGACAATTTATCATTCTCGATTTCATGAAACTCTCTGTCGAACGCCTCCTTGTAACCGATGTCATCCATGCACCGTTCCTCTATGATGCTAAACAGCTCCATCGCCGTATCAAGCGCTTCTTTGTCGCCCGAAGCGTCATAATAGGAAGACAGTGCATAGATGGAAAATGCCTGATTATAAGTGTGTTTCGTCGTATCTTCCGGCGTACCGTCATGCGCAACGGACCAGTAAACGCCTCCCTTTTCCTGATCGACACAGTACTTCTGCATAAATTCATATCCGTGCCGTGCTTCCTCAAGCAACGATTCGTCATGTAATGCCAGATATGCGTTTGCAAAAAACCATGTGATGCGACTGTTTAATATACATCCCTTGACTGCCTTTCGATCCACTTGAAGGTTATAATCCATGTATCCGTAATAACCGCCGAATTCATTATCCCTAAGCTTCTTCCAAAACGGGATAATGCAGTCAGTCAGGTGACTTCTGATTTCTTCTACCATCATTGTCTGCTGCCCTCCTCCTTTTTGATTTACCCTGCCGCAGCTACGGCAATATTTCCTTATTTAGTAATACTTGTAATGCTAATTTCTTTATTTTTTATCTTGTTTTCAACTTAATTTTTGGTTAAAAAGTTAGGTTCAAAACAAGTAACTTAATCTAAATTATAAAGTAAATCCTTATATTGTCAACAGACTATCGGCAAAACTGTCACCTTTACCCAAATTAAAAATTTTTTTTGTTCAACTTCACTACATCATTACCCTTTGACTGACCCTGCTGTCATACCGCTGTAAATCTGTTTCTGGAAAAGAATGAATACAATGAGCGCCGGCAGGAGCGAAATAATAACACCGGCACAAATTAAGTTGTACTTGCTTCCCAGTGGACCGACGAAAGTGTAAAGCGATGTTGCCACTGTCGGATAAATCTTCTTATTCTGCAAATAAAGGTTTGCACAATAATACTCGTTATATGTTCCTACTCCCTTAAGAATGCACGCCGTAACAATAGCCGGACGAAGAAGCGGCAACAATATTTTATAGTAGATTTTGAAATAGGAAGCGCCGTCGATAATCGCCGACTCATCTAAGGAAACACTGATATTCTCAAAAAACTGGATATAAATATAAATCGCAATAACGTCCGTACCGCACATTAGAATAATATAACCCACCAGCGAATTAATCAGCGACAACTTGAACATAATCTCATACACCGCAATCTGCATTGCCACACCGGGAAGCAGGGTTGCAAACAAAAACAGACTTCTGATGATACCGTTGCCCGGGAACTTAAACCTATTTAATACATAGGCAAGAGAGGTACCAATCAAAACCGATACCGTCAGTACGCTCACAAGAATAATCAATGAATTCATGAAAGCCCTGCCCATATTGGCTTTTGTAAATGCATCTATGAAATTCTGGAAATTCAGCCAGCTTTCCGGCATCTCCATAACATTGGTCTGCGCATACTCTGTCTCTGTCTTAAACGCCGTAATCACGCAGGATACGATGGGCAGTACCGCCACAAAGGCAAAGAACACGAGTGAAAAATATTTTAAAACAGTAAGCACGATTTTTCCGATTTTCTGTAACGCTGTCATTTATCTCCCTGCCTTTCTATCTGCATATTTTGCGAGTTTTTTATCACGACGCTTTGTTGCATTGAAATCCTCATCCTCAGAGTTTCTAAACACATACTTGAAGAAAAGTTTCTGCAGAATCGTCGCAACAAAAATAATCAATAGCAACACCACCGCCATCGCCGACGCCAATCCTACCTTTTGCTGGGTATGTGCGATATCGTGCATAACGATAAAGTAAGTCGCCGTACCGTTTGCACCGTCCGTGATAACATAAGGCGGCTCGAAAGCACTCAGGGAACCGGTAATCGACAAGATAACGTTTAACGTTACGATTGTCTTGATACTCGGCAGAATAATATAGATAAACTGCTGGAACCTATTCGCACCGTCAAGCATGGCTGCCTCATACAATTCAGAATCTACAGACATGATAGCACCGATGAAAAGAACCATGTTCTGTCCGAAATAGCGCCATACGGAAGTTCCTACCAATGATATATTATTAATGCTCTGGTCTTTTAACCAGTACGGAAGATTGTCTAATTGGAATCCGCACCATTGAAGCACGGTATCAAACACGAAACCTCTTGTATAGAAAAATTTGAAGATGAAACCGATTGCGATACCGTTAATCAAGTACGGGAAAAACATGAAGCCTTTAAAAACATTGCCGCCTTTTACTTTAAAGCTCAGAACCGTCGCCAGATAGAGCGCCAGTACAAGCTGTACAATGGATCCGCCCATATAGTACAGACTAAGCTTCAACGCACTGAAACAGTCTTTTCTGCTGAATACGCTGGCATAATTCTTCCAGCCGACAAATGTTCTCGCACCAGCATATTTCATTTTCATAAAACTGTATCCTACCATCTTACCGAAAGGAAGGTATGTAAAAGTAAATAATAAGGCAAGCGGAATAATCATAAAAGCTACAATTATTATCGCCTGCTGTCCTTTCCTGCTCCTAGCCCACTGCAGGAAGCCTTTTTTCTGTGTTCCTACTGTATTTGCTTGTGCCACCATATACTATCCTCCATTCTTGCTTAGCCCGCGAGTTTGAGCAACGCTTAAAGCGTCTTAGCTCTAAATCCCGCAATTGAAAAATTTCTGATTTTTCAACCTATCCTTCTGATAATTCGAGTCGGGGAAAACATCCCCGACTCAAATGTCATCAATTAATACCTACATCAATTATTACTTAAATATAATGCAACTACTCTCCCTCATCGCATTTGCTTAATACTGAACTTCTATTCCAAGTTCTTCCTGTGCAGCATTCCATCTTTCTGTCCAATCAGCCATAATATCATCGAAGCTCTCAGAACCTGTTGCAGCTGCCTCTACGATTGACTGTACTTTCGCGTCACCACCTGCGTTGAAAGAAAGCTCAGACTCAGCGTTCATCTCATTCATGACGTCCTCTTCACCAGTCAGAGCTGTCACGTTTGTCACGACATTAACGCCATCGAACACGAAAGATGTCGGAGCTGTCTTAGAAATCGGGTAACCGCCCTCAAGATCACACCAGCCGGACTCCTCAACCATAAACTTAACAAATGTCATTGCAGCCGCTTTGTTATCATCAGATGCATTTACATTGATACCGTAGCAGTAATCAGGACCTGCTGTTGTATACTGCTGTCCGTTTACGGTAATCGGGAAAGGCATATAACCGATATCATCCGGATGGTCGCCTGCTTCTTTCATCTGTGCGATTGCCCATGAACCAAGTACCATTGTACCGATTTCGCCGTTGTTAATCATAGCTTTACAGCCTTCCCAGTCTGTTGTCGTATAGTCATCCTCAATCAGACCCTGTTCAACTGCATCGTAGAGAATCTTGTAAAGCGCATACGCTCCTGTACCGTCGCCATTATCCTTAAAAGGTTCTGCCGTGTGAGCAAATTTCTGGTTCAACCATGTCTCATCGCCTGTTGTGATTGCTCCTAAGAAGGCATCCCACTGACCGCCCATGGTCCATCCTGCCGCATAGTTGGTATACAGCGGAATCGCATCTGTGTTATCCTTGATTGCCTGAAGCGCATCGATAAACTCATCGGGAGTCTTCGGAAGTTCTGTAATGCCTGCATCTGCAAATACTTTTGTATTATAGAGAATACCCTGTGCATTACCCATGTAGCCGACACCATAGCAATTGCCTGCCGCATCCTTCCACTGGTCTGCGAAGTTTACAAGCTCGCTCATTTCCTCTACTGTTCCGTAAGGCAGATAATATGTAGAAAGATCTGCCGCATCTACAGCCGGGATAAACATTACGTCACCCCAGTCACCTGTGGAGAGACGAAGCAATGCATCCTCTGCATAATCCGTAATTCCTTCTGTCTCAACCGTGATGTTCGGATACATTTCATTGAACTTGCTGACTAAATCAGCTATTGTTCCGTCCTCTTCACGGTCGGTCTTATGATGGATAAACTTAATTGTCGTCGTAATATCCATGTTGTCTTCACCGAGCTGGATGGATGCATAGGTAAGTCCTCCTGCTGCCGCACTATCGTCTGCCGCCGCGCTGTCGTCTGCTGCATCTGCTTCGTCTGCCGCATCATCGGCGCTGTCATCTGCAGCGGGTGCGTCCGTAGATGTATCAGCAGGTGTCTCTGCCGGTGCATCATTGCCACCGCATCCTACCAATGAGAATGTCATGGCTGCTGCTAAAGTAAGCGCTGTTACTTTCTTCAGTTTCATAATTATATCCTCCTTATTGTTCCACCAATTTCGTAATTTACTTTACGAGTTTGGTTAGTTAATTGATAACTTTAATTTAAGTATATATCACTTTATTTTTTAATCATCACTCATTCTTGTAAATTGTATTATATTTTTGCTTAATTTGTGTTTTTCTTATATTTTATACAATTATTACATGCATTTTTTGTACAATACGGCAATATTCAATCTTTTTGTTGACAACTTAAAGGTTAAATTATAAAGTTGAGTTAATTTATAATTAACTAACTATAGCAAATACGAAATCCAATATGCCATTCCAGCAGAAAGGAGGCGCCATGACATTCAAAGAACAATATTTACAGTCCTTATCCGTCAAACCGACGCCGCCGCCGGCATTCCCGGTTCACTCCTTTGCTGGTACTTTCTATGAGCTTCTGCCGGACACGATCGGTCTTTTTCCGACAGTTCTCAGCGGCGGCACCGTAGAACTTCCTTCCGAACATTCCCTTTCACTCAATCCTTTGGACTGTTATATGCTGCTTTATACACGCAGCGGGCGAGGTACTCTACGCATACATTCCAAAGCATATCCGCTGGAACCGGGAAAACTTCTCTGCATGGACTGTAACGTTTTCCCCCATATAATGGAAGCGGCAGACTTATCATGGCGTTTCAGTATCTTTATGATTCAGGGAAATTTCTTCTCCCAGTTATTCTCCCTTGTTCCTTTTGATTATCTCCTACTGCAGTCATTGTCTGACTATTCACCAGTCTTAAGCGGACTGGAACAGCTTCTTTGCAATGATTCCGGTGCTAATCTATACAACAAATTGATCGATGCCTCTCTTCTATGGAACATCGCAGCCGCTCTGATGATTGATTCCTACCATCTTGAACCGCCGGCGCCCAAATGTGCGCCCTACTTGCTGGAAATCAAACAATATCTTGACATGTATTTTGACAAGCCTTTTCGTCTGGACGACTTAGAAGAGCGCTATCACATAAGTAAGTACCGGATTTGCCATGAATTTTCCAAGACTTTCCACACGCCGCCACTAAAATATTTAAATACACGGCGACTGGAGGCCGCTGTACATCTTCTTTTAACTACCGACAAGCATATTCATGAGATTGCCATGGATGTTGGCTATGATAATACAAACCATTTCATTAATCTTTTTAAACGCGAAAAAGGCGTTACGCCTCAGGTTTTCAGAGACACAAATAAGGGTTAAAGCACGACTGTCATGTCCGTACTTTAACCCTTATCTTATTTTGCTGAAAATCTCTATAGAATTGTAAAAGCTTTACGCTGCATACCGTACATTCAAGCTTACTGATTCTCCGACAGTCTCATCAATCTTCCGGCTGTCTTCTCAAAACACTGTCCTTATATATAATGCGACCGTTTACAATATACACGCCCTGCTTGTAGTACACACCCGATATCTTACTGATCATATTCTTCACGGTACGCTCCGCCATCTCATGCATATCTACTTCATAGCTGGTAATCCCGATATCACACAACCCCGGCGGCTGATAATTATCATATCCCACAACCGATATGTCTTCCGGCACTTTGTACCCGTTTCTCTCCAATGTCTGTACCAGCATGGCAGCCGCAGCATCATTATTGCACACAAATGCCGTAGGCATCTTCTCCGGCAGTTTAATCGTAAACCCGTCATCCGACCTGCCTGTCTGAGGGTCTCTGTCGTTGATGACCCATGCCTTATCCACATCAATGCCATGCTCATACAAAGATTTCACATAGCCGAAATAACGGTCCGTGATACTGTCCGTCGCGAGTACATTTCCCATAAAGGCAATGTCTCTGTGCCCCATATCAAACAAAAAATTAGTCATGGTATACATACCAAAATATCCGTTTGATACAATCGAATCACACTGCCCGTTCCGCCCATAGAAATCAAGAAAAAATACCGGAACGTCCGCATATTCCATCAGCTTGTCCAGATATTCCTTTCTCAGGCGCCCTATAATTACCAGTCCTTCTGTTTTCTTTTCCTGCAAGAGCTTCGGCATAATCATGTATTTCTCGTCTTCGCTCTGAAGAACCTCCAGCATCGTAAAGCAGCCTTTCTGCACCGCCACTGTGGCAACTTCCTGATAAAGCTTCCAGTAAAATGACTCGTATTTATCCAAAAAGCGATCCGCCACAATCGCACCGATTGTATAACTGACACTCCGCCTTGCGCGTTCCTGATTCAGTGCGGATGCTGTTCGATATCCCATTGCCTCTGCTTTATCTCTGATTTTGGCACGAAGCTCCTCACTGACTCCCTTTTGACCGGACAGGGCTTTCGATACTGTGACAGTACTGACCCCCATCACTTCAGCAATATCTGCCATTCTAACTGATTTAGCCATGTTTTCCTCGATTTCTTACTCAATATTTAAGGTTTATTAGCCTTACATAAAATTATAAAGTAAAAAAGGACAATGTCAATAAAAAATCATTAAATATATTGATAAATCAACCAAAATCAAACTATTTTCAATTAAAGCATTCTCTATAGAGCATCGCTCTGTTATCTGTTAAATTGAAAATTGTGCCATGTACAATTGATAATACACTCCTTTCTTATCCATCAGCTCCCGCGCATTGCCTTCCTCTATGATCTTACCGTCGTCCACTACGAAAATACGGTCTGCTTTCTGAATCGTAGACAACCGGTGGGCGATAACAAAAGATGTCCTTCCCGCCAGAAGATGCTCTATTCCCTCCTGCACCAGCAGCTCCGTCTTCGTGTCAATGCTCGAAGTCGCCTCATCCAGAATCAGTATTTTCGGATCGGAGACCATCGTCCTCGCAAATGCTACAAGCTGTTTCTGCCCGATGGACAGTCCTCCGCCACGCTCTGTGAGCTCCGTATCATAGCCTTTCTCCAGTCTCATAATAAAGTCGTGGGCATTGACCGCCTTGGCTGCCGCTTCGACTTCTTCATCGGAAGCGTCAAGTCTGCCGTATCGTATATTGTCCCTAATCGTTCCGGAGAACAGGAAATTATCCTGCGTCATAATCCCCATCTGTCTGCGCAGACTCTCAATAGATACTTTTTTCACATCATGTCCGTCTACCTTCACAATACCTTCCTGCACATCATAGAAACGGCTGATCAGATTGACTATCGTGGATTTACCGGCTCCGGTCGGTCCGACCAGCGCAATAGTCTCTCCCGGTTTAATCCGAAAACTAACATCATCTAACACTTTAACCTTATCATCATAAGAGAAATTCACATGCTCAAAAGTTACTTCTCCTTTTACCTCCGGCATCTGCATTACGCCTTCTTTGTCCGCAATCGCAGGCGGGGTATCCAGTATCTCAAAAATGCGCTCCGCACCTGCAATATTTGTCACAAGCTGGTTGTAAAAATTACTGATATTGTGAATCGGCTGCCAGAACATATTCAGATATGTCCCGAAAGCAATAAAAGTACCCACGGAAACCTGATCCACACCCAAAACAACGATACCCGTATAGTACAGCAGAATACAACCCAATCCCCATGAAAGGTCAATCACCGATCCGAAGGCATCACTCATACGCACCGCGTCAAAAAAGGAAGACCTATGTTCTGCAAGCAGGGTATCGAATGTCTCTTCCGCCTCCCTTTGCGCGTGAAAACTCTGGATAATCCGGATTCCAGCCATATCCTCATGAATAAAGGCATTCAGGTTGGCTGACTTCTTACGAAATATCTGCCAGCGCGGATGCGCCTTAATCTGGATAAACACCGTCCCCACCGCCATAAACGGAATCGTCATCATAGAAGCAAGCGCCAGCTTCGGGTTCTTCCAGACCATGATAACCACAACGGCTATAACTGTCAGACCATCCGGTATCAGCGTTGTCACACAGTTCGACAATACATCCTTTAACGAATTGATATCTCCTATAATGCGGGACAGAATCTTGCCCGTCGGTCTGCTGTCAAAGAACTGGAAATCCAGCTTCTGAATATGCGTGTACAGTTCCTGTCTGATCGTCAGCAGAATCTCGTTGCATACTTTTGCCATAATATACATACGCAGTTTAACCGTAACCACCAACACAAGATTGATCACCAAAGCAAACCCGAGTAATTTATACAAACCGCTTAAATCTTTCACCGCAATGTGATCGTCAATCGCAGACTCCATAATGAGTGGATTGACCAAACTAATCAATACACCGTAGCCCATGATCAGAAGTACTAATACAATCTGCCATTTATAGACGAACAAATATCGAAAGAGCCTTATCAGAGTCTGCGCCTTGCTGCGCTCCACACTCAGTTCGTCATCTTTATATGAATTTACCGCCATGTGCTCTCACCTCCTATTACGCCTATGTATTCTGCGTGCTCACCGCCCTGTTTCTTCATTGCCTCTGTTCCTGTTGCGTGCATGTCAGCATACTCTGACGTCATTGTCAAATCCTGTGTCATATTTTCTGAATATATGTTGTCCGGTTCAGTCACTTCCCCGTATTGAGACTCGTACGTCTCATGGTAAAGTCCACGTTTCGCAAGCAGTTCCTCATGCGTCCCGCGCTCCGCGATAGCTCCGTTCTCCAGCACAATAATCTCATCCGCATTCCGCACCGCACTGATTCTGTGCGCAATAATAATCTTCGTTGTACCTTCAAGTGTCTTTAACGTCTGCTGAATCATGTGCTCTGTCTCCATATCCAATGCCGATGTGGAATCATCCATCACAAGAATAGGATCTTTCTTTGCAAGCGCCCTCGCAATACTGATACGCTGTTTCTGTCCGCCGGATAATCCCACGCCGCGTTCACCGATAACCGTGTCGTAAGTGTCCTCCATGCGCTCAATAAAGCTGCTGGCCTGCGCCTGCGTCGAAGCACGTCTGACCGTCTTAAAATCTATGTAGTCTTTCTTGCCGAGCTTAATATTTTCATTGATCGTATCCGAGAACAAAAAAACATCCTGCATCACATAGCTTACGCTCGTGCGAAGCTGCTCCAAAGAAAGTTCCTTAATATTCACGTCATCTAAGTAAATCGCGCCGTCCGTAGCGTCATACATACGCTGCAAAAGCTGTACGATAGATGTCTTACCGGCACCGGTAGCGCCCATGATTCCCAGCGTCTTGCCGGGTTCTACCGCAAAAGAAATATCATGCAGTATCTCATACATATCTTCTTTATGGAAAGATACATGGTCAAAGCATATCTTTCCGGCTACTTTTTCAAGTTTGACCGGATTAGTCACTTCCGTGATGGTCGGCTTTACTTCGTAGATTTTCTTAATCTTCTTATTGGAAGCAACCGCCGCCGAGAAACTGTTCGTCAGCCAGCCGAGCATCTCCATGGGCCACACAATATTGGCTGAGTACTCCACGAATGCCGTCATCTGTCCGAGTGTCATCTCACCGTCTATGACAAATTTTCCGCCGACCAATATAGTCAACAACGGCAATACTTTGGTTACCACGGTAAAGCAAGGATAATACCGCACGAAAACCTTCGACTGTTCCATGTTTAAATCATAGTATCTCTTGTTATGAGACAGAAACTTGCTGATTTCAAATTTCTCTCTGGCAAACGCTTTTACCGTACGTACTCCTGCCAGATTCTCTTCCGCCACCGTATTTAAAGAAGCGTTTTCCTCACTGATTTCTTCATAGACCTTGCCAAGTCTGCGTTCCATAATCACTGCAAAAGAACCGCATAAAAGCATCGCAGCCGTCGGAATCAGCGCAAGCTTCCAGTTAAGCATGTACATGCACACCAGAATAATACTCGTGTGATAGATCACCTCAAGCAGCAGCATGCTGACATATCCCATGGCGTCCCAAACACGGTCTATATCCTCCTTGACCCGCGCCATCAGTTCTCCGGTATTTGTCTTATCAAAGAAATCGGCGCTAAGCCCCTGAATATGACGAAATAAGTCCCGTCTCATATCTCCCGAAATCTTCGCACCGTTCTTGTCAAAAGTATATTCCTTCACATATTGGAATACACATCTCCCAAGCCCGATTCCCAAAAAACCGAGCAGTAAATATTTCAACTCACCGATATTGCCGCCTACAATGACATCATCCACCACACGCGCCGTCAGCCTCGGCGCCATCATGTCCAGTGTGACTGCAATCAAAAGTGATATGACTGCAATCAGATAGGGAATTTTGTATTCCCATATGTAACTCGATATTTTTTTCATAACAATTGTCCCCCGTTCTGCCATCTCCACAGATACCTTTGCATGCCTTATGCCATCCGTTCGAATGCATATACCCGCGCAAAAAGGGCTGCGGTAAAATTACCACAGCCCTTAAATAAGCCTTGCAATATATTGACCTAATCAGTCATCTATTTCATTCCGATCAGGTACCTATCTGCGGAGGTAATTTTGCATAAAATGTTATTGATTCTGTATGCCATATGCGCATTATTTTTGATTCTATTATTCTTTAACATCATGCCTGCCTCCTTTTCTCTAATTTTTAGTTTATAAACTTCTTTGTACTTCCATTTTAGCTCAGTCGTTTCATTAAATTTAATCTGTTTACTTTCATAATTTTAACAACCTAAGCAACGTTATTGTTAGCTTATACCAGTAACGCTTTGTTGTCAACAGAATTTTTCTGCAAATTTGTTTATATTTGAATTTGGTTAAATGTGACTCCATACCAAAAATCATAGACATCTCATCCTATATCAACTAAAATATAATCTATGAAAACTATATTATGCAAATTATATGACAATCATAACAAATTCATCGTCTTTGTGCTCTCAACGCTGACCGCCCTGTTTCTGCTTAGCGGCTGCACCACCGATCAAAGCGCCTCTGCCACGGCAGACAGTACTGTACAAAACGACAGCGCTTTGCATACAGACAACTCTTCCCAATCGGACCGCGCCCCGCAGGAAAACAGCACCGATACGCTCTCTGCCTGCGCACCGCTCACAGACTATGTCAGTGAAGACTGTATGTCTCTCGCGGATATGTGGGCAAGCTGCGACGATACGGCTCTCGCCGCAGTCATGAATAAAGCAGCCAACGGTGAGCCTGTAACTATTGCCTGTATCGGCGGTTCCATCACACAGGGTACTATCTCTTCCGGAACGACTGACAGCGAACTTGAATCAAAAAAATGCTATGCCGATATCTTCTTTCAGTGGTGGAAGGACACATACCCCGACACGGATTTTACCTTTATCAACGCCGGAATCGGTGCAACAGACTCCTATCTCGGCGTACACCGTGTACAGCAGGATGTTCTTGATGAATCCCCCGACTTTGTTCTGGTAGAGTTTTCTGTCAACGACGGAACTTCTTCCACGGACAAACGAAACTATGACAATCTGGTCAGGCGGATTCTTCTATCGGAAAGCAGTCCGGCTGCCATGCTTCTTTTTATGGGACAGACAGACGGCTATAGCGCGCAGGATATTCATGCCCTGATCGGCTTTAACTATCAGCTTCCTATGGTAAGCTATATCAATGTAATCAATGAAATGATGCAGGAGAATACTTATACTGCGAAACAACTTTCCGGCGATACTACCCACCCTTCGGCATTAGGTCACGCCATCGCCGGAGAAATTCTTTGGAAATATTTGAATGATGTGTACTCACAAAGGGAGTCTTACGGGACGCCGAAGCCTTTTACACAAAAAGCCGTCACAACCGACGTGTATCTGGACTCAGAAATCATAGACAGCACAGCCCTTGCTCCTACAGAACTTGGCACCTTTGAAGAAAGCAGCGTTTTTGAAGCCTTTCCCAACGATTACACAAGTACTGAAGGAGATGGAGGGTTGACCTTCTCAGTCAATTGCAAGAGACTTGGAATCCTGTATTACCGTACCACAGATGGCAGCGGCGGACAATTTGAAGTATATGTGGACGGGGAATACGTTTACACCTTGGATGCCGACTTTACCGGCGGCTGGGGAAACTACGCCGATGCGGCGGAAGTTTTTGTGTCTGACGACGCGTCCGAACACACGATACTCATCAAGAAATCGCCCAACTCTTCCGGCAATACATTCACACTGCTCGGCGTGCTGGCTGCTCATTGATAATACCACTTCTGCGCTTCCTCACTGTCCTCCTCCACAGACGGCATCAACTTTTTTAGCACATATTCCATCGGGAAGGACAGCCCGAATAAGTATACACCCGGCAGCACAAAGACTGCCCATGGCATCAGGTAGACCGCTGCACATACGAGTGCAAACACAAACAGCATCGCAAGCGTAAGAGGCAGAAATTTAAATAGCAGATAAGCCGCTGTCTTAATCAATTCCGTATTCCTTTTGCGGAATCTGGACAAAAGCGGACAGATATAAACCACCAGCCCGGACACCAGAAAACACATGAATATCAGTACTACAAACAATGCGTTATTCAATGTGTTCTCATGGTTCCATATGTAAATCAAATCCACAGCCAACACTCCCGACACCACCCAGAATATCAATGTCAACGGCAATATCTGGCGGAAATTGGATTTAAATGAACGCATAAATTCTCTGCCGATATACCCCGTTTTATGCCTGACACACTTCGCCATGGCATAATACGCCGCCGTAGTAGATGCACCTGCCGTAATCAGCGGGATACAGCATACAACCCACAAAATCCCCACATACAGTATCTCCGACAACAGATTCATGAATCTGCTAAACGCACTGTCACTGCCAAATATTTTCATACCGTTTCCGTTCCCTTTCCCCGTTTTTCGTCGTCATAACATTCGAAGCCAATTACTATATTTATATCATACCGCCTTCGTAATATTCCGTAAACAGGAAACTATGTATCAGCTCACCCCCGATATCCGCGTTTATAGTTAGTTTCAACTAATCCTTAATGATTTCCGCTTTGCTCTGTGGTGTATGGATATAATGACAATCACAATATTCCCCGCCCTCAAACAACGTCTGCTCTCTCAAAAATTCCGTATTGTTTGCATGAGCAATGTCGTAATCCAACCTGCACATGGCAGGAGTAATTTCGGGGATTCCCCATTGCTTGTATAAATAGCAGATTCCGCAGCTCTTAAAATAGGTCGTGAATTCCATAAGCGATTTTCCCACTTGAAAATCATACTGCCATGAATATGGATTGTGGTCATTTTTGCTCTGCTTTGCACCGTCAGCAAGAGCTTTCTGACCTTCTTTTGTGTAATTTTTTTCGCTGACAACACTTTTCAACATCATTTTGTTGTTCATAACAGCTTCACGATTGAAAATTATCATTTTTTCCACAGATGGCTTTTCGTCCATAGAAATATAAACAGAACCCAAAATTGATGCAAGAATTATATTAGAAACAAACCTGTTTCGGGGACGAAATTCTTGAACGTTTTCAATCATCTCCTTATATTTTTTGTGAGCTTTCTTCATGATTTCACCGCTGTTTTCAATGTGCAGAGTATTCTCCAGTTCGCGCTTATATCCGCCCTTGAATACCGTCCAAAATAATCTTTCCATCATTCCGTATTTCATATCGTAACCTCTTGTTTTCCATTCTCACTCTTACGCAAGATTCTCTGTTCTGATTGTCTTAACCCCAAATAAAAAGTAAAGGACATGAAATACCCATACACAAGCAAGGATAATCCTTCCTACCGGAACCTGATCCATCATAATAAAGCCGACTGACATCAAGGCTGTCACCGTAACCATAATCTTAATTTTAGTTCTGCGGGTCATCCCTTCCCCTTTTACATAGCTTTCCAGATTGTTCTTATACAGCTTCGTCCCTGTAAACCAGTTATGCAGGCGCTCAGAACTTCTGGCAAAGCAAAATGCCGCAAGCAGAAGGAACGGAACGGAAGGAAGCAGAGGCAGGACTGCACCCAAAGCGCCCAGCGCCACGCTCATACATCCCACAACAACAAATAATATTTTTTTCAATTTCATTGCAATTCTCCAATCTTCTTTTTTGATTCCAACATATGGCATACCGCCTTTTCTCGTTTTGTCTGTATATCTTATGCTTTAGCTCATCCTCCCGTTTTCGACGCAATAAACAGTATCTGCAATCCGCATGGTAGACCGACGGTGGGACACCAACACAACCGTTCTGCCTTCCCGCCCTTCACATAGAGATTTCAAAATGACTGCCTCGTTCAGGCTGTCAAGGTTGCTGGTCGGCTCATCCAAAAGCAGGAACGGCGCGTCATGCAAAAAAGCTCTCGCAAGCCCAAGACGCTGTCGCTCCCCGCCCGAAAGAGTATCGCCAAGCTCCCCCACGAGGGTATCGTATCCCTGTGGCAGACCCATGATAAAATCATGGATAGACGCCTTCCTGCAGGCAGCAATCATTTCCTCATCCGTAGCGTCCAGCTTTGCAATCCGCAGATTATTCCTTATGCTGTCGTGAAACAGATGAGTTTCCTGCGTCATAAAGCCTTCCATATCCCTTAAATTGGAGGTATTAATCTTGGACACATCTGTGCCGGAAATTTTCACACTGCCACCCTGTACATCCCAGAAACGCATAAATAGCTTTAACAGTGTAGACTTCCCGCTGCCGCTCTTTCCGACAATTCCTGTTACACTGCCTTTGGGAATCTTCAGTGACACGCCGTCTAAAACAGCTTCCCCACCGTAGGAAAAAGTCACATTCTCTGCGGATGCCTCGGTAAATCTTATCTCCTTTTTGCCGAACGCTTCCTCTACCACGGGTGTTTCATCCAAAAGATCCAGTACCCTGTTTCCCGCCGCAAAGGTGTTCTGCAATGTACTCCCAAGGTTCGCCAAAGCAATAACCGGACCGAATGAGGCAAACAGGGCAATCGTCGGAATCAGCACACCCGGAAAATCCACACTGCCTCTCTGGTACAGCATGGCGGACAAAAACAGCATACCCAGATCGAAGAGAAGGATGACCGTGTTTGTGGCTGCAGTATTTCTTCCCGCCGTACGTTTCATCCGTTCCTCATCCCCTGACAGTGCATCCGTCTTTGCATTCATCCTTGCAAGGCGTTCCTTTCCCTGTCCGTACTGAATCGTTTCAGAAAGTCCCCGGAGGCTGTCAAGGAGAAAACCGCTCAATTCTCCGGATCTTGTGCGGAACATCATGCCGTCCTCTCCACTTTGCTTTGAAGTGAAAAAAGGAATCACAATCCCCACTATGAAGTATGCAAGAAACGCCAGTATTCCCAGCGCCGGATGGAAGGAACCTATAAACAGGCACATGATGACCGTAAACAAAGCAGCAATCGCAGCAGGAGAAATCGTGTGTGCGTAAAATACTTCCAGTAATTCGATATCCGAAGTAATAACTGAAATCAAATCTCCCTTGTCCCTGCCTTCCAGTTTGGCAGGGCAGAGTATTCGCAAAGTGCGGAAAACCTTATCACGGATCAACGCCAGCAGCTTAAAAGCAATAAAGTGATTACATGCCTGCTCTGCGTAACGCAGCACTGACCGGACCACAGCAAAAACGGCAACACAGACAAATATCGCCATCAAAGAAAAAGCCACGTCATATCCAAGCACCAAAAGCACCGCATACCCGCCAAGAATCGTGATAAAAGCCGCAAGGAGATGACCGGTCAGTCCCATGACAACCGCCAGAACCATAAATCCCGTAAGCGGTCTCACAAGTCCAATCAGTCTTGCCATAACTGTAAATCCGCTTCGTTTTTTCATTCTGTATCTCCTCTCTTTTCACTTTTTGAGCCTTCTATCTGTGCAGAATCTCTATTCTGATACACCTTACAGGCATTTCCGTAGTTTTCAAGACTCTGCTGGGCATCCCACAGTCCGGCATAAACACCTCGCTTTGCAAGTAGTTCTTCATGCCTGCCTTCTTCCACAATGTGCCCCTTATCCATCACATAGATGCGGTCGGATTCTGCCACGTTCGCAAGACGATGGGAAATAAGAATCACTGTCTTTTTCCCTGATTTTGCTTTAGCTAATGTGTGGATTTCCCGCATAATGTCATTCTCGCTCTCCACATCAATATTGGAAGTGGCTTCATCAAAAATATAGACAGGACTGTCATGGAGCAGCGCCCTTGCAAGGGCAAGCCTCTGACGCTGCCCGCCGGACAGGTTCGAGGCTTTCTCCGTTAGGAGCGTGTCGAGCCCGTTTTCGTTTTTGATAAAATCTGCCAGATTCGTCCGCTCCAACACCTTCCATAACTCATTGTCCTTGGCTTCCGGCTTTCCCATCAGAAGATTATCCCGAACCGTTCCTTTGAACAGGTAACTCTGATGACTGATGTATGTAATATTCTTCATCAGGCTTGTTTCATCAATGTCATGAAGCTCCACGCCGCCAATCTTCACCGAACCTGAATATCCTTTATTCCTTCCCGTCAGTACTGCCGCCACAGTAGATTTCCCGCATCCGCTTTCCCCGACTATAGAGATAAAACTGCCTTCTATAAGGTTCATACTGATGCCGTGCAGAATTTCATTTTCTCCATAAGAATAACGCAGACCGTCACAGACGATGGAATGCTCCGTCAAGATCTCTTCCCTCCTCCGCTCCGGCTCCGGCAAATCCAGCAGGCGGAAAATTTTATCGCTTGCCGCCATCCCGTTCATGGCAATATGGAAGAAGCTGCCCAGCTGCCGCATGGGAATAAAAAAGTCCGCCGCCAGCAGGATGATCAGAAGACTTCCCGCAAGGGACACTTTCCCCTCCCTAAACTGGGTCACCGCCATAATAATGCCCAGCGCTGCGCCGCCATAGGCAATCAAATCCATAATCGTAATAGAATTAAGCTGCATCGTCAGAACCTTCATGGTAATCCTTCGAAACTCCTCTGACTCCCGGTTCATCTGCTCATTCTTAAAATCATCCGTCTGATAAATTTTAAGCGTTGTAAGCCCCTGCAGGTTTTCCAAGAAAGTATCGCCAAGCGCCATGTACTGCCCCCAGTATTTCGACAACAGCTTTTTTGCCCATGTCTGCACCGCCGCTATGGAAACAGGAATCAGCGGGACACAAACAAGCAGGACAACCGCCGAAGGTACGCTCACAAAACAGAGGTATATAAAAAGTGTAAGCGGCGCAATCATCGCATAAAAGAACTGCGGAAGATACGCTCCAAAATAGGTTTCAAGCTGGTCTACACCTTCCACCGCCACCTGCACCACTTCCGATGTCTTCACTTGCTCATTGTAAGATGCCCCAAGCCTCAGGAGCTTCCCATAGATTTTCTCACGCAAAGTTTTCTTTACCGCCCTTGAGGATAGATACCCCATACGGCTTGAGCCAACCGCACATACCAGACGGATGATAACTGCAAAAGCCGCCACCACCACAGTTACCGTAATGTTATCCATATCTGCTGTTTTCTCATACAGCGAAGCAAGCAGTCCTGTAATGGCAGTCATCATGGCAATATTGGCAACAAGGGAACACCACTGCAATGCCACATTTCCCGTCACATATTTTCTACTTTCGCTGACCGTCCCGATCAGCCTTTTATTTATCATCATGATACCTTACCACGCTTTCTCCATTGCGCTCCTTACAATAGTTAGTAAGAGCTAACTCAAATCCAATAATAACGGCTACTTTACGTTAGTAGCCGCTAACTTGGTTTTAAGTTTACCTTATCTACATTGCTTTTGTCAATAGGTATCAAATCGCCGTAAAACTTTCTTATACAAAAAAGATTGGAATGAAATTGCCTCATTCCAATCTCTTTGTTATTACTGTTCTGTCAAATCATTTTGTCCGGTTTCCGCAACCGGCAGTCCTATCACACATATTAGTGATAGAAACCGTCTAGTGCATCCTGCACGCTCTGCTTGTAGGTCTCTGAGAACTGAGCCGCTGTCATTTCACCGTTTAACAGTGCAGACCAATCCCATTCCAGTCCAAGCGCATTCCATAAGTCAAACGCACCTCTTGTTCCCATATATTCCATAACTGCATAGTTCTCTTCTGTGATTGCACAGTCTTCCCACCATGTCAAATCACCGTCACGAAGATCTACGTCATCATGATACCAGTTCTGCCAGTCATAGAACACATTATATATCAGTTCCGGATTGTCAGCGCCTGTAGGAATCATCCATGCATTACCGGAAGATACGTTCTTAAACTTGTTAGTAGCTTCATCACCGGAAGGTCCGATGGGCCACGGGCACCATACTACATCAAAGCCGAGTTCAGAATCCTTGTTGGAATCTGAAATCCATGCTGCACTGATCCAGAATGCAACCTTACCGTCTATATATGCATTCTGATTTCCGTCAAAGTCTTCACTGTCCCAAGGACGAGCTACATGGTCAACATTGTACATATTGTAGATGAAATCAAGAACCTCTGCTACTTCAGGGCTTGACAATGTCTCTTTGTCAGACATCGCAATACCTGTTCCGTTACTCATTGTAAGGTTATATACCAAGAAATCCCATCTGGAACCGTAACCGTACACATCCGTCACGCCATCGCCATCCGTATCCTGTGTCAGGGCAAGCATATACTCTCTCCACTTATCCCATGTCCATTCACCTTTTTCATAGAGAGCATTAGGATCTTCCAATCCTGCATCTTCTAACATCTGCTTATTGTAAGCAAGCATATAAGTATTGGCAAGCTGCATCTCCGCATGATTCGTCTGGAACAAATAAACCCCACTGTCCGTACCTACATCTACCTGTGTAAATACCACTTGATCGTTGAAAATATCTGAATCCGCCGGAAGAATATCCTCCAAATTAGTTGCAAATCCGTTTAAAGCAGCCGGAATACCGAAACTTAAGTCAACCTCATAAATATCAACGTCAGGCGTTCCTGCCAGAATAGAAGTATTAATGGATTCCTGTGTTCCGTCCCATGTCAGATTGACAAATTCAATCTTAACATTATATTTATCCTCTACTTCTTTCACGATATCGAAGTGCGCCTGTGCCAATTCCTCATCCGACACGCTCGGATCATCATGAATGTCCGTATTTGTGCTGTCATAATAATGGTCATACCATGTACCAATCCTGATTGTTCTTGTGTCGCCGTCATTGTAGAGCGCGCCCGCATCAGCAGAATCTGCTGCCCCATCATCGGTATTTGCCGCATCTGCGTTATCCGTACCCTCTTGTGTTGAAGCTGCCGGAGCGGCGGAATCTCCGCCACATGCCGTAAGCCCTGCAACCATTGCTACACTTAAGCCAAGTGCAAGTAACTTTTTATAATTTCTCATGCTATATTATCCTCCTTATATTATTGTATCATCTAACTTACAAACCCGCGCTGTCGCGCTGCTTATCCGATTTCACCGGATGTCTGCGCTTACTCTGCTGCCGTACCGACTGCAACACTGAATACTTCCCATGCGCCGGAAGCCTCACATTGCATTGTGCTTCCCCACTTGGACACATCATCACCGCAAAGAGCTGCAATCTGCTCGTAAGTTACCTGACATGTCGTACCGTTGAATGCCGCGCTGTCAGAGCCGCTTCCGTCCGCATTGCCCTGTCCGACTCTCATCCAGCCTGCTTCTGCCTCGTTCATTACAACCCACAAATCGCCGGTCTCACTGGCATATGTGATTACTACTACAGAACCGGGTACTAGCGCTTCAATAATTTCAGGAGTCATAGCTGCACCTGCCTGTGCCCAGCC
>CAMWQW010000014.1 GCA_947176505.1 uncultured Lachnospiraceae bacterium
CTTGAGTTTCCGCAGTTTTATCCACAAGCCCCTGATTTTATGAGTATCGTGGTGAACAACTTTCAAAAAATACCCCAAATATAAGGAATCTCATTCCCTTTTGATGTAAAATCAAGCTACCAGACAAAAATCTTACTAAACAAAAAAGAAAGGATTCCTTATGGCTTATTTTACATCAAATACTTACACTTTAAAACGAAAAATTTTAACTTTTACAAACAAGATTTCAAAACACCTTTCAAGACCCGAAAAGAAATTTGCCGCTGACATCACTTATGGCATGTTAGCTTCCGGAAGCTGTCTTCTGACCGATGTTGTAGACCAGCTTCACGAATCCTCTAAAAAAATAAACATTGTTGACCGCTTATCCAGGCACCTTGATAAAGGGACCCCGGAACTTGCCGCAGCTTCCTATCTCCAGCAGGTAAAAAAGATGGCGCCTGCTGGACCTGTGATCCACATTGATGACAGCGATGTTGTAAAACCTGACAGTTATAAGTTCGAAGCCCTGGGCATTGTCAGGGATGGTTCTGAAAGTACTGCCACAAAAAATGTTTATAAAAAGGGCTACCATGTTACAGAAGCCTGTGTCCTTACAGCCAGCAATCATCCTGTCAGCATTTTCTCCCGCATCCATTCTTCACAGGAAAAAGACTATAAGTCTGCAAATACAATCACCTTCCATGCCATAGAACAGGGCGCTGCTCTTTTTGGTAAAGCAACTTTTGCCATGGACAGAGGATACGATGACAATAAGATGTTTCTGAAACTGGAGGAACTTGGCCAGGATTATGTCATTCGCCTGACCGCCAGGCGTAAGCTGCTGTATCATAACAAATGGACAATGGCTACAGAGCTCCGCGATCGCAGAAAAGGCAAAGTCAAAACCAGTGTGTTTTACAAAGGGAAAGAACAGGAAGCCTATCTCTCCCATGTAAAAGTGCAGATCACTGCATCCAAAAAAGATATTTATCTGGTGCTTGTTTATGGCATTACCGAGCATCCGATGATGCTTGCCACCAACAAAGAGATCAGATCCAAAGATGATGTGATCCGGGTGGCAAGAACCTACTTCTCACGCTGGAAGATCGAAGAATATTTCCGCTGCAAAAAGCAGATGTTCCAGTTTGAAAAATTTCGTGTGCGCAGGCTTAAAGCGATCAACGCACTTAACTTTTATATCACCTTATGCATGGCGTTTCTTGCAATGATCTCCATGGAATCAGAAACCAATGCCCTTAAGGTCTCCATCATAAAGACAGCAGATCCTGTAAAGGAAAAAGTTTTCTTCTGCTATTACCGGCTGGCAAAAGGCATCTCAGGCATACTCTCCTATGCAAAAGAGGGCGTCAGGCTCTGGTTTCGGACGAAACGTCCGAAGTACCGTCAACTCTGCCTTAAGCTGGTTGTTTGAATAGATAAAAGAATAGTTCTCCCAAGGTCCGGTTCCGGCGGGGCTTATTAAAGTGTCTCTATTCACAGAACTGCCATTCTCAAAATCTTAAAAAATCGGCAGATTGGTGCTTTGTAAAACTGTATTCATTTTGGAATTACATTTTGCGGAAACTCAAGATGAAAATTTGGCTTACGACCAAAAAGTGAAACAGGCAGCCGGGACAATCTAGCGGCTTTTTTATATTTTCCAAATGGAGAAATATGTCATGCTTTGCAGAAAGACTTGATACAATCCCGATACAAACATGATAGGAACGTGATATTGCCGCTGTAACATTTTTACTGGAAAGCGGCACAAGCCCTTTCCCAAAAAATCAAGGAGGTGCAGCCTATCCATAAAAAATTTTTTAATGGCAGGTACACCCGAAAAACCGCCCCGCATTTTGCACGGGGAACGCCGATTTACCAACGACAAAATCCCCTTCAACACACCCGACTGATAAAGAAAAGCAGCCGGGCTTTTTTATGCCTTGTCGAAAACTTTTTGAATTTTTTTCTGAAAAAGTTTGCCAAATTTTCTTTCCAGTGCGTAGTAATAACAGGAGGGCAAAAAAGGGAAAACTTTTTCCGCAGGCATGGGGAGGTGGCAGCATGAAGCCAGACCCGAAAGAAAAACACAAGCAGCATACCTTTGACGCATACTGCAAACGCATTTTGAAGAACGAAAGCAGCGACTACCAAAGGCGCATGAGCGTACTTAGGGAGCATGAGATACCTTTTTCCATGCTGCCGAAAGAAACGCTTGCACAGTTCGTCATGTGGGACGAGTATTTCAAAGATACATACCACTTTGAAGCGAGGGGATTTGAAATTTCCGTTGCGGACGAGCTTTTAGCCGAAGCACTAAAGACCCTGCCGCAGGACAGGCTTGAAATCGTCCTGCTGTATTACTTTTTGGGAATGAGCGACACGGAGATCGCAGCGCACTTGAACCTTGTACGCCGGACGGTAGCCTACCGCCGGACAAGCTCTTTACAGGAATTAAAAAAATTCATGGAGGTAAATGCTGATGAATGAAACGACTGCCAACACGCCGCACATACAGGGCGGCAAGGGCTTACTCCCTTATCCCGTCATTGTGTCGGCTGTTTCCGGGGACGTGGACGCTATGAATACCGTGTTGAAGTATTACGAAGGCTACATCACAACTTTGTCAACACGAACCATGTATGACGAAGCGGGCTGCCCCCACCCGTGGCTTGACATGGAGCTGCGGCGCAGACTGGAAACCAAGCTGATTATTACGGTAATGACCTTTAAGGTTGCTTAAAGGAAAGGACAAAAGAGAGCTAAAAGCACGGGCGGGCTGACCGCCCGCTGTTTCCTGCCATTCCGCAAAAGCATATCTTCATGGTGTGCCTTTGCGGGCTGACAAGCCCCGGAACTTTGACAAAGAAAGCGCACGGCGCAGCATAGGGCAAACGGACACGTTCAATGTGCGGCGAGCCTGCGGGCTGATACGCCAAGACCCCCGGCAAGGGGCGAGCGATTTATTATCAGTGAACCGCAGGCGGCAGAGTGGAAACTGCCGCCGCCATGACCCGCAAATTGGCATAATGATACACCCGTATGACACGGCTACTCATAAGAATGAGAGGGGTGCAAGTCCCGTGGAGCTGCCAAGCCGTCCGTTTCGCCTGTCTTACTCAACTTTTTTGAAAAATAGTAAAATTTATAGCGCATTTTTGCTGAAAATCTGTTATGATCGTAGACAAGATATTGAGGTTTCATTATCTGGTCTAGGAAAGGAGGGCTATGATAACCGTAACCAAAAAAGATTTAATTGCTCTGGGTTATGGGACTTCTTTTGCGGCTGACATTATAAGGGAAGCGAAAAAACTTATGATTTCCAAAGGGCATACATACTACCAGTCCCGGAAATTAGACCGTGTACCGAGGGAAGCCGTGGAGGAATTATTGGGTATCAGATTTCAAGACGGGCAGGCTGAATGTACTTCTTGCACATCTATGTAAGGAGTGAGATTATGGCGAAAGACCCAATTAAGAAAGCAGATAACGGAACTTATTATTTTAGAGCAAACTTAGGCTACAATCCGATAACAGGTAAACAGATACAGAAATACCGAAGCGGCTTTAAGACAAAAAAGGAAGCAAGGGAGGAATACTCAAAACTTGTCCTCACTTCCACCGAAGAACTGACTGCAAAAAAAGAAACGATTTCTTTTCAGACGTTCATTGAAGAAACTTACCTGCCGTGGTACAAAACACAGGTAAAGGAAAGCACCTACTTGAACCGCCGTTCCACCATTCAGAAGCATTTCGCATACTTCTACAAAATGGCAACGGACGAGATAGAGCCTATCAATGTGCAGAACTGGCAACTGGAACTGGCAAAAGAGTTCAGCCCAAACTATATCCGCATCGTACAGGGTATGCTCTCTATCGCATTTGACCGGGCTATCGTTCTGGGGATTGCGAAAAAGAACCCGTCACGCATGATAGGTAATATTAAAAGCAAAAAGACAAAGGTTGACTTCTGGACGTTGGAGGAATTTCAGAAAGTGATTTCCCTGCTCTACAAGGGCGATTATTACGAACACTACCTTTTCATTTCCTTTTGGGTACTGTTTATGACAGGCATGAGGATAGGCGAAGCCGCCGCCCTGCAATGGTCTGATATTGATTTTGAAACGGGGCTTTTAAGCATTACAAAAACCCTGTACTATAAATCAATGGACGATTACAAGTTTGTCGAGCCAAAGACGCAGGCAAGCGTCCGCAAAATCTATATCGACACGGACACCATAAAGGAATTGCAGGCGTGGCGTGAGGTTCAGCAAAAGGTACTGAAAGGCTGCGATCTGGTGTTGAGCTACAACAGTATTCCGACCAGTAAGCACACGCTTCCAAGAGCCTTAGAGAAACTTGCCGGGCTTGCAGGCGTACACCGTATCAAAATCCATGCGTTACGACATTCCCACGCTTCCCTCTTAATCAGCATGGGAGAAAACCCGCTTTTGATTAAAGAGCGTCTAGGGCATGAGAAGATACAGACCACTTTAGGAACATACGGGCATTTGTACCCGAACAGCAATCTTGAAGTTGCCAATAAATTAACGGGCGTGCTGACATACACACCCGCTTCACACAGCATTGCAGATTACACAAGCAATCAGCACACCGCAATCTATCACAGAGAGGTTGAATAGAAAAATGCAATCGTAATGCAATGAGAAAGAGAAAAAGCCGCCAAACCCTAGTGTTTACGGGCTTTGCGGCTTAGCTCCGACTATTCGAACTCAATCGTAGCCGGCGGCTTCGGGCTCATATCGTAACAAACTCGATTGACATTCTCCACCTCCGCCAAAATCCGCTCCGTAATCTTCTCCAACACATCCCAATCCACCTTCTCGACAGATGCCGTCATCGCATCAATGGTATTGATTGCGCGAACGATTACCATATACTCAAACACTCTGGCATTATTTTTCATTCCTACCGACTTGAAATCAGGAACTACCGTAAAGTACTGCCACACCTTTTTATCCAGTCCCGCTTTTGCAAACTCTTCCCGCAAAATTGCATCCGACTCACGAACTGCTTCCAATCTGTCTCTGGTGATTGCTCCCAGACATCTCACTCCTAAGCCGGGACCCGGGAACGGCTGACGATACACCATATCATGAGGAAGCCCTAACTCCACGCCGCAAGCTCGTACCTCGTCTTTAAAAAGCTGCTTCAACGGTTCAACCAACTCAAATTTTAAATCCTCCGGAAGCCCGCCTACATTGTGATGGGATTTTACCATTTTCGCAGTCTTGGTACCGCTCTCGATGATATCCGGATAAATGGTTCCCTGTCCCAAGAAATCAATTCCTTCGAGTTTTCTTGCTTCCTCTTCAAAAACGCGGATAAATTCTCCTCCGATGATTTTCCTTTTCTGTTCCGGATCCGCCACATTTTCAAGCTTGCCGAGAAAACGTTCGGAAGCATCCACATAGATTAAATTTGCATGTAGTTCGTCACGGAATACTTTTACAACGCTTTCGGATTCGTTTTTGCGCATCAAGCCATGATTAACATGTACGCACACCAGCTGCTGTCCAATCGCTTTAATCAGCATCGCTGCCACTACGGAAGAATCCACACCGCCGGACAACGCCAAGAGAACTTTTCTGTCGCCTACCTGCTGGCGGATCAATTCCACTTGATCTTCGATAAAGTTCTTCATATTCCAGTTAGCTTCCGCCTTACATTCGTCGAAGATAAATTTCTTAAGTGCCTCCTGATCCGGAAGGTCGCTTAACTTTGTCTCACATTTTGACTGCGGATAATCTACGGACAACATCGGGATTCCCATATCGTAAAGTTCCGCTCTCACCTCCACTGCCTGTCCGTCAACAACGCGGTTTTCTCCGCCGTTTAACACAATACCTTTCACATTCTTTAACGCTTTCAATTCTTCCACAGTAATGTCATGAGGGTGTATCTCGCTATACACTCCTAGGTCACGGATTGCACGAGCAATCACAGTGTTGCGTGTACTTCCTAAATCCAAAATCACAATCAAATCTTGTTTCATCGGGAAAGCCTCCTTGTTTTTCGTTTTATCATTTCCGCTATTTCTCATTTCACCGTGCATGTACATGCAAAATGATGTCGTACATTAATTATATAGTAGTCCTCCCATATAAATCAATGTATTTGCCGCAAAACATACTATATAGTATTTAAAACCACTAAAAAGAGTTTATATAACTCCACGTCGTTATATTTACGCGCAAAACAATTGCATTCACAGACCAAACGTAGTATTCTATATATCAGTAAAACTGTTTTGCTCTTTCTAAATACTATACATACTCCGGACATTCCATGTTCCGGCAGTAGTCACCTAAAGAAGCAAAGCATATCTGCCGAACTCGCTGCCGCGGGAATATATTAAAACAAAGAAGGTTATCTATCATGAAGGAAACATTTCATATTATTAGCGACGGCTCTTGTGATTTGCCAACAGAATTAGTTCAGGAAAAAAACATTACGGTTGTTCCTTTTTATGTATCTTTTGATGACGAGCACTATTTCAAGGAAATTACTGAAATTGGCGTACGCGACTTCTATCAGCAGATGGTAGATAGGAAGGGCGTATACCCTAAATCTTCCATGCCATCCATTCGGGATTACGAGGACGTCTTTCTCCCTCTTGCTGAAGCAGGGACCCCCGTAATCTGTATCTGCATCACCACGAAATTCAGCGGTTCCATGCAGTCCGCACTTAACGCGCGCTCTCTTATATTAGAAAAATATCCTCAGGCGGAGATCACCGTCATCGACGCCACCATCAATACGGTACTGCAAGGTCAGTATGTACTGGAAGCCGCTATCCTTCGTGACAATGGTGTCAGCTATCAGGACACAGTAAAGCGTTTGGAAGAGATAAAGAGCACCGGAAGAATCTTTTTCACGGTCGGAAATATGGAATATCTAAAGCATGGCGGACGAATCGGAAAAGTGGCAGCCCTTGCAGGCGGCGCGCTGGATATCCGCCCTATCATCACTTTAAAGCAGGGGGAAATCTTCCCTTCCGGTATCGACAGGGGACGGAAACGTACCTTAAAGAAAACCATGAATCTTCTTTTAGATTATTTGAAGGAAAGCAGCCTCGGTATCGACTGCTACAGCATTGCAGTCGGATACGGATATGATATAGAAGAAGGTATTGCTTTCCGTGACCATGCATTGTCCGTGCTGCGTGACAAAGGATATGTGATAGACCAGATTCCCGTTTATCAGATTGGCGCCACCATCAGCGTACACACGGGACCGTATCCGCTGGGCTTCGGAATCATTGAAAAGGGTATCCACGAAGGCAATTAGCACGATAAAGACCTTGGAGCAAAATGTTTTACTCTCAAGGTCTTTTCATTGCATTTTTCGGCAAACCCTCACGTTAGGATATCTCGCTTCAAATATCCTATTCACCATAATTTTCTTCTAACATATTATTGCAAGCTGCTTCTTTTCCTTCCGAAAGGCGCACTGTCTTAATCTCAAAAGGCGTGAAAGAAATATTAAATTCTCTTCCCAAAGAAGGAATCTTACATTCCGCCGATGTATTCCTGCCTGCTGCCTCATAAGCCCTCAAAATAATATCTCCGCTTCCATCCTCCGCTTCCTTTACCACTTCCACGAATATATTGTCCTCGCTCACATTCAGGAAAGAGCTCTTCTGGGGAAGCTGTCCTTTGTGGTAAGTTTCAAACAAGGCAATCGGCTTTTCATTCATAATCTTTGCCCTCTTTACGGTGTCTGCCCCTTCCCAGCTTCCGTCATGAGGATAAAGACCGTAAGTAAAGGTCTGTACACCCTGATCCAGATAAACATATTCCAGCTCGGAATCAGGTACATAGGGTTCGTGCTGAGCATAAATGGGGCTTCTGAGTACAGTCAATTCCCCGTTTTTCCCTGCTGTGTCCGCCGCAAACTTGCCGTCATTCAGTATGGAAAGACCATGAATCATGGTGTCCAATCCGGGTGCGGCTCCTTCCAGATCAAACCATGTCTGCACCGGGAACTCCTCCCCGTTTGGCTCCCTCTGGGCAACGCCATAGGGAATTTCATAGCTGGCTCTTAAGTAATTCATATTCATAGGAAAACGCAGTTTCAGCATGGACATTTTCTCATGCCAATCCACTGTGGTTTCCACTGAAATAAAATCCAATTCCTTGTATATGGAAAAATCCTGAAACATTCTGGAATTGCCATACTCGCTGGTAACCCGGATCACAGCTTTCACGGGACCGTTTTCAATGCGCTGCACCTTTACCGCCTCAAACCGTCCTATTTCTTCATTAAAAATATACACACCATGAGACCATGTATCACTTTCATCTTTAATTACCACCGGCACTGCCGCGGGGGCGGAAAAATATTCCGTTCCGTCATTCTTTTTGATCAGGGAAGAAATATAACCCTTTTCATCAAATTTCACGGAGAACCATTTATTTTCCGCGCTGGTCTGAGTAGAGCTTACATTTTCAAACTGCTTTCCCTTTTCCCTCACTGCAAAGCGATAGGTACGATAGCCCAGAGACGGCAGCTTTGCCACAAAGACGATCCTGCATCTTCCGTTACTGGAAGCTTTGGACTGGACAAGCTGATAGGGAATCTGGTTATCCTCCTCATCCAAAAGCACCGTATGTTCTTTCAGGGCAAGGGATTCCACCGCCACCTCCGCCATGGTTTCAAAGGCATTGGGATTCATCACCACCAAGGGCTTCATGCCCTCCTCCATAGGAATATCGATGTTCCAGCTGATGGACTGCATGGCGCTGTTTAACTGTCTGCCTGCTATATGCAGGGCATAATCATAATCCTCTCTGGCATCCACATAGGCTTCTTCTAAACTGGTGCCTGCCAGAATATCGTGAAACTGGTTGAATAACGCTATTTTCCATGCCTTGGCAAGCTCTTTTCCGTCATATTTCCCAACAGACAGGGTCTTTGCCATAACAGAGAGCTTTTCCGCCATGCGGAGTCTGTTTTCTGCTTTTCTGTTCAGATTCTTTACCTCGCAATGGGCGCTGTAACAGCCGCTGGCATGATGAAGCAGTTCTCCCGTCACCACCGGAAGAGCTCTGCCTGACCGCTCCACATCTCTAAAATAATCTACCGGTGAAGCAAAAATCAGCTCCGGCATATCCTCTCTTTTATTCATGGCAAGAATGCTTTCAATATTCTTTTTGGTAGGACCGCCGCCATGATTGCCCACGCCGTAAAAGCACATGATACCGTTGCCTGGATTCTTAATCTCGCCTGCGCACCGCTTTACATGCTCCTCGATTTCCTCCGGCCATGTGCAGTATTCAAAGGGAATGCGGAACGCCTTCACCTGTGAACCATCTGCGGATTTCCATAGGAATGTCTCCCCATCTACACCCTTTTCGTGCCTGCCGGGACGCATGAACACATAATAATCCATGCCTGATTTCTTTAGAATCTGAGGCAGATTTCCGTTGTGTCCGAAGCTGTCCACGTTATAGCCGCATACCGCTTTTACGCCGAATTTCTCTTCAAAATATTTCTGTCCGTAAAGTCCCTGCCGCACATAGGATTCTCCTGAGGGCGCATTGCAATCAGGCTGGATCCACCAGCCTCCTACAATGACCCAGCGTCCTTCCGCTATTCGCTCTTTTATTTCCTCAAACATAGCAGGGTCGTTTTCCTCCACCCATTCATAGAAGGACGCAGAGCTGCCTGTAAAAATGAAATCCTCGTATTCCTTCATCCGGTCCAGTACGGAACGGAACGTGGCTTTGATTTCCTGAAAACCCTCCTGCCACCGCCACATCCACACAGGATCAATGTGCGAATTTCCTATCATATATAATCTCTTATCCTTTTTCATTGTCTTATAATCCTTCCTTTCTCTTCACCCTGTCTTTTCATTCCTTCTGCAAGTGCTTTCTCTGCCCCGATTCTGATTGCCGCGCTACTGCTTTTACGGGCACTCTCAAGCCCCTTTTGTCCTTCCCTGCTTCCCAGCAGAAGAAGGGTTCTGTTAAGAATCACCCACAAAATCTGCCATCTTTGACTCATTAGGGCTATCTTGTTCTCATCTGCAAAGGCCTCTTTAAATTCCGGCAATTTGATAAGCCTGCAAAGAAGCGGAATAAATTCCTTTCTTTTGCTGTGTTCCCCGGCATAGGCAACAGATTCTATATAAGTAAAGATCCCTTTCCGAATTGCTTCATAATCTCTCTCCCCTTCCGCCAGTCTGGCTGTCACCAGTTCATAGGGCTTCATGGAAAAGCTCTTTCCATGGGATAACAGGTTCAGTTCGTAAACCACCTCCGGCATCACCCCATGGTCAGGCAGAAGCTGGGCGCACATACAGGAGCCTTTTCTTTCCGGCAAGAAAGGTTCGCTTTCCGAAAGCTGTCGCAAAATATGATCCTCTATTTCTTCTGTATACTCATCCGCGCCGTGGAACAGCGCCAGCTTTTTCAGGGTCAGAAGCACTTCCGTTTCTTCAGTCTTCCCGATTCTTTCCCTAATTGCACAAAGAGCCTCTTCCCGTTCTCCATATACCAGTGCAAGCAACGGACTGACTTTCTTTTCCTCATAGGCAAAGGACACGTCAATCCAGTGTATCCTTTCCCCTTTCGCAATTAAGGCTGCAGCCTCCCGCAGACTGACAAAGTTCTTTTCGTGAGGAAGGGTAAGGGAATCTCCAGTTTCTTTCTCTATCCAGCGGCGACACTGCTCCATAGGCAGCTTTTCCACATCCGTCCCTGCCAGCACAGCCTTTGCCGCCAGAAGTCCCAGTACCGCTCCCTGATGCATCAGATCCCGCTGCATACGGAGACCGGGAAATGCATTATGATTGGCGGAAATGGCTTTGCCTGCCATCATAAGCCCTTCTATCCGCTTTCCCTCACCGTCCACCGGTAAACAGGCTCTCAGCGGAACCTGCATCTTCATCTGGGGCACCAGATACCCGCAGTAAACAGAATCAGCATCCAGCTTTCCTTTAGGATCATAATTGGAAAAACAAGTATAGATACCATCCTCATAGGTCCGGAGCAGACACACGTCCTTCAGACCGATAACTCTTTCACCCCGGATATGCCTGCTTTCCCTGACGCTCACATATGAACCATGGTCAAACAGATTCCATCCGCCTCTTCTTCTCCCGGTAATAATAAAATCCGTAAAATCCTCTACATCATCCAGCCTAACCATGGAAGAAAAATTGTTCCGATAACTGTCAGGACCGCTATACTGGGCTAAAGACCCCCAATAGGTAAAGCCGTCGCGATCCGCCCCATATATGATGTCCGCTCCTGCCGCCGCAGCCAGATCCCCATCCCCGGTAGCGTCAATGACAAGTCTGCCATAACAGACTTCTTTTCCTCTCTTGCCCGCACATTTTACTCCTGCGATGCGCCCCTTTTCCCTGATCACATCGTAAGCCAGTCTGCCGAAACACACCTCTACTCCTGCCCGCAGACAAAGTTCTAAAAGTACCAGTCCCTTGATTCCCCCATGAAAAGCGTCGTACTTTCCGAACATGCCGGCAGGGCGTTCTATACCGCAGCTTTCGCACAGCCTGTCCACCATTTCATCAACTTCTTTCGTATCGGCAAAGGATGTGCCGAACCAGTAAGCGTTCACACCGCCCAAAGTAGACGTGCCGCCCAGATCGTACATGGGTTCAAGCAGCAGCGTCCTTGCACCGCCTCTTGCCGCATACAGTGCTGCCATCGCTCCTGCCGTACCGCCTCCCGCCACAATCACATCTACGGTTTCAGTCATGCTTCCGGCTCCCAGTCTGCCACTCCAGCAATCTGCAAATCTACCAAGGACAAGAGGCGGATGATTCTTCCGCTTTCTTTGAAATTCCGCAAGTAATTCCCGTCTCAGCATCAGCAGGTTTTCCGCAGGGGATTTTTCTCTGTTACAGTTGACGGCAGCCTCAACCAGTCCGCAGCTTCCATCCCTTGCATCTCTCACCCATGTCCGCAAAGAAAGCCTGCCGTTTAAATCCTCCTCTTCCTGATGCCGCTCCACATGCCTGCAGACAACGGAAATAAGACCGCCCTTGCCTGCCAGACTCACTACCCGAAGGTCTAAATCCGAATCCTCGTCGCATTGTCCACTCGCTTCTTCCACAAAGTACAGACCATAATAAAACTTTACGCCCGCCTCCATGCAGCGTTCCTCCAGATACTGCTTACACCTATCCGGAATCATCACGTCACCGCCAAAGCATTCCTGCGGAAAAAATCCCTCCACGGTCTCCTGTCTACGATATAAGCATCGTCCACAAATATCCGCTGCCAGATAGGTTTCCTCCACAGCCAGTATGACATCTTTCCCCTGACCTGCCAGTTCCATTGCCCTGCGCACCCCTTGAAAGGTGTTGTCCATCAGAAGATATTCCGTCTGCCGCTCTTTATTCATTCCACACAAAATCCTCCTCAAGGGTCAGCTCCCTTTCCCCGCTTTCCCTGTCCAGATAAGTGATATCAAAGCTTCGCTCTTTAAGCCGTGCTGTCAGCGTAGCCTTAAGGGTTCCCTCCTGCCATGAAATCTGCATGATATCGTCCTCTGTATCATGCACCGTCATTACTCCGTCAAACACAGGGTAGTCATTTCGAAACTGCATCAACCTGCGCAGCTTCTGTACCACAGGCTTTTTCACCAGTTCACGGATTTCTTCCACCGTATAGTCATGGCGGCTGATATTTCTGTCATAATTGGTACGCTCCATCAGCTCATAATCATTTTCTCCCGCCAGAAGCCCCATATAATACACTTGGGGAATGCCCGGTGTAAAAAACTGTAATGCTCTTGATAAAAGGTACGCATCATCATCCTCCCCTACGGCAGAATAGTAAGAGCAGTTAATCTGATAGACAATCTTTTTTCCGGTGGAACCTGCACTGTAATCCCACTTGAAGTTAGCACCGTACTTTTCCGTCTGGTCGATTACGCCCTGCAATTCTTCCGGACTTAACAAGTCCACCACGTCCACAGTTCCCAACCCATCGTGCGTATCAAGCGTAGTCTGTTGATTCTTGGGGCAGATAGAAAGCCAGTGTTTCATCCTTGCGCCGCTTCCCGTATAAAGGGTATGGAGCACCATCACCGGCAAAACAAAATCATAAATGGCGTATCCGTGATCAGAAATCTTCATCTGCACGGAGTAATGGTCGTGAATCTCCGGCAGCATGGGAATATTTTTCTCATCCAATATTTTCTGGATCCTGTCCATCATCTCCCAAATCTCAGGTTCCAGAAAGAAGCAGGCAGTATCAATCTTCTTGGTGGCAAAAGCGAAAGCATCCAGCCGAAGCTGGGAAAGCCCGTGATCCATCAAAAACCGCAGTGTCTTTTCCACATAATCCCATGTCACCTGACTGTTCAGATCAAGATCCATCTGCTCATCATCGAATGTACACCAGATTTTTTCTGCGGTCCCGTCCGCAAATATAATCTCCTCGCAGGGAGCACAAGGCTTTCTCTTGTTCAGAAGATCCACCTGCTCCTTAGTGGGTTCTCCGCCCGGCCAGAAGTTCTTAAACCGGAGAAACATGTCCGCATATGCGGAATCGTCGTGCTTTTGAATAAAATCGAGAAATTCCGGGCTTCTTCTGGACAGATGGTTAATCATAAAGTCAAACATCAGCTCATAATCCTTCGCAAGAGCCTCAATATCATCCCAGTCACCAAATTTCTGATCCACCTTTGTATAGTCCATAGGCGCAAAGCCCCGGTCTCCTGAAGAGGGAAAGAAAGGCAGTATGTGAATAGAGCCGATTTCTCTCTTAAAATAGGTGTCCACCATTTCCTTTAGTTCTTTCAGATTCTTCCCAAAGCTGTCCGCATAAGTGATCAGCATAATTTTATTTTTCATAATTAGCGTTTTCCTTTCTGACTAAAATTTCTGCCATGATTGCCGCCCCCGTGGCAGCCTCCTCCCTGTCGGTAAACACCACCGGCAGCTTATATATCTTTTCTATTTCTTCCTTCAAAAGCAGATTCTTCCTGATGCCGTTTCCCGATGCCGTGATACCGGTCTTTCCTCTTCGCAGCTCCTCGGGAAAGCTTTGATACAGTTCATATAATTCCTCCGCCATCCCGGACACAAAGCCCCTTACCAGATCAGACCCGTGAAAGTTCTCTTCTTTCAGTCCGAAAATACCCGATGTCACGGCTGCCGTTTCTTCCCGTCCACGCTCTCTTACCGCTTCTTCCCGCACGTTCTCTCTTCCTCCATAAAGAGCGGGGCAAACTCGTAAATCTGTTTCTTTCTTTTTTCCGCCAATGCGTTCCATGACCTCATACACTGTTCCCTGCTCCACAGCGGCACCGAAAGAGTCCAGAATCTCCTTAAAAAATACAGCCAGTCTTTCGTATACCTTTCCTCCGTTCACCGAAGCCCCTACATACAGCCAGCCTCCTCCCGGAAAGGGACGGACTTCCCCTCTACCTGTCTCATACAATTTCTCAGAAAATACCGAAACCTGAGAGCCCGTTCCCACGTTCACGCTGACGCTTCTCTTTTTGTCCTTGATGGCACCCAAAAAGCTGGTCTGATTGTCTCCCACAGCGCAAAGCACCGGAATCCCCCGACAGCGCCCTGCCTCTTTTCCCTCCGTCACTTCTGGATAATAAGAGATATCGATTCCTGCCTTTTCCATGGTCGAAAGGGCAAACTGCCGTTTCTTTAAGTCTAAGCCGCCGAAGCTGGCAGCTATGGTCACATCCGCCAGCGTTTTTTTGGTGCCTGTTAGTTTCATGGCAAAATAGTCACCGATATTCACGAAAGCCACCGCCTCCTCAGGAATCAACCCTCGCTTTTGCAAATAAAAATGCGTCACGCTGCCATAACCGGAATACCAGTCCATCCCTGTCTGTTCCGACAGATATTCCGCATAGGTTTTTCCATCCCGGTAACACTCGTTGCCCCACTCATTTTTCCATGTATAAAAGGGGCTCACTGCCTTTCCTTCCCGGTCTGTATATAAGATGCCGTGCATCTGGGAAGAAATACCGATTCCTTCAATCTTCAGTCTGCCACTTTCTCCATGCCCCCGGTTTTTCTCTCCTTCCGGACAGATGTCCTCAAGGAGTTCTTCCAGCAGTTTCCGGGAAGTTGTTACGATTTCCTCCGGGTTCTGTCTGAAACCTTCTCCCTGCAGAAAATGATTTTCCCCGTGGAGTTCTTTCACGACTTTATCATGCAAAGAATCATATAATACACCACAAATAGAGGTAGTGCCGATATCTATTCCAATGAAAAACATGCCGCCAGCCCCTTTCCTAAAAACACAGTTCGACTATGCTGTTTTCTTCCATAATCTTCACCCCGTATAATCCACCGTCCATCGGCTCGCACTCCCGTTCTCTGCCATCTATCAGCACATGTTCAGGTTTTCTTTTTGCCGCAAAACCAAAAGTTCCCGGCTCTGTTATGAGGACTCCGACGGAATCTTTCCTCTCCCACAATCTGCTGATGCATCCGGGACCGATGTATTTCTCCTGAATACCGATAAGCTGCACTTCTTCGTCCGGCAGAATCAGATACAGTTCTGATTCTCCGGAATCAAGACTTACCATCACTTCACAGCCTTCCTCCAAAGGGGAAATCTTCTGTGCCAGCCAATGATAGACCAGCCATTTATTGCCTGAAAGCCCGGGGATATCTTGTACACTTAAGGCTCCCTCACACCGCTCTTTCTCCCGGTGGATAGAAAAAGCTGCCACCACGTAATACTCTCCGAAACGGTTCCATATCTTTAACGGTTTCCTGTTTGTCAGCGGATCAGTCAACAGACAGTCTACCGTAGGCATACCCACGCCGTCACAGCGGATCACTCTGCCGTCTTTCCTGATCAGAGGCCATATATAGGCAGGAGCCGTTTCTCCCACTTTATCACTGATATACACGGGACCGCCGCTGACTGCCCGCAGCATGGAATTGCAACGGTTTTCCGCATGATCTGTATAAAACATATCCCAATCTCCCCAGTAGAACTGCCCCTGCAGCAGATTGTTATAACCATTCTGGATTACATGCTCCCGAAAACCGTTCTTTTCATTAGGCACGAAATCGTCGCTGCTTCTGGCGACAGCACTGGAAGGACGGTTCCACATATCCTCACTCGCCATGCCCATGCAGTTAATGATTCTGTTCTCGAAATGAAGGGATGCAGAAGCGTTCAACCCTTTTTGTATCTCCCTGCTGGCATCCCCATAAGTCTCCATGCCCCCGTAAGCTAAGGAGATGGCGCTCTGACCGTCCACTTTCACAAAATCGATACCGCAATGATTCCTCAAATAATCATGCCACCTATCATAAAATAGAAATGCCTTGTCCGCTGAGGGTGCCGGCAAAAGCCTTCCGTCCGGAAGCTGTGAGAGCCCCGTCTGCAGTGCGGTATGAGCGGGCGTGCCCTCCTTGACTCCGTTCCAGTAACCCATGACCGCGTGCCAGACCCCGACTTTTTCAATACCGTATTCTTTCTTCACTTCACGGACACATCCATAAAGACCTTCTGGAAACTGGGTTTTCCTTGCATCCAGACCCGTCAGTACTTGCTCTTCATAGTCCGCTGAAAGCCAGCCATCGTCAATCAGCGCCCATTTTACCGGAACTTTCTTCTCACGGAATTCTTGCATTTTATCCATGATACCCTGATGAGATACTTGATGATAAAAGGCGTCCCAGCTGCACCAGCCAAAATACTCAAACATCTCAGGATAACTCCTGTGTCTTCGTAGCATGAAACCTCTGTCCTGATAGATCAGAGCCTCCTCCACTGCCCTTTCACAGCAGCGATAGGGATTCTCTCCTGCGGCGATCACGAGACTGATATCTGAAAGGCGGTTCCTGTTCCCCGCTCCCGGCGCCATCCGTATAAGCAGACTATCATCATCTTTCCCGCACATATCCGTCCTGCACACCTCTCCGCAAACCGAAAGCAACGCAAAAAAAACATCATCTTTCCTAAAAAGAAGAAGCTGGGTTCTGTCCGGTGTTTCAGAAACCTTCTTAATAAAGGCTGGTCTGATCCACCAGTCCTTATGCTGGTAGATAGCTGTTGCCCCTTCCCAATCCGGGAGCCTGAGTTCATATATCAGTCCCTCCTTTGCATCGTAATACTTTTGGGGTCCGAAACAAGGCTCCTGCACGGTAATCTTTCCCTCCGGGCAGATTAGTACTGTATCTTCTTTACAATGCACTTTCAGTTCCTCTGCTTCCCCCTCTTCCGAACATGAAGAAAGCAGAAAAACCACTCCGTCATCCCAAACAATTTCTTTATCCTTGCACTGAGTCGTTGTTCTGCTTTGAAACATAGTTGTCTCCTATCATTTAGTTTTTCATGAATACGTCATTTACCCGTTTATTGAAAAAGTTATCTGCAACAATTTCTCCGGCTCCTATCACACCTGCGCTTTCTTTCAATGAAGAGACCAGCATTCTGTTCTCCTTTGCTCCCTTCACCTTTCTTTGGTCTGCCACATCCTTTACGATGTCAAAATACATTGGATATCTCTGGATCAGTATTCCTCCCATGACCACAATCTCCGGATCCAGAATATTGATCAGGCTGCTGACGGCAACCCCCAGATAAAATGCCGACTGGTTCAGAATAGACATTGTGAGCATATCCTTTTTCTTCGCCATTTCAAACACGTCCTCAATAACCAGCTCATTCCTCTTGTGATAAAGCGGATGTTTCTCTTCCTTTTCCAATTGTCGATTCAGAGTTTTAAGCACTGCAATTCCGGAACTTACTGCTTCAAGACATCCCTTGTTTCCGCAATTACATAAGGGACCGTTGATATCTACCGTAATATGACCAAATTCTCCTGCAACACCATTTGCGCCGATATTCAATTTGCCGTCTATAATGAGCCCGCTTCCGATGCCCATATCTACATCCACATAAACCAGAGTATTACATTCCTTCGCTTCTCCACACCAGTATTCCCCGAAAGCAATCGCATTGGTATCTTTATTGATAAAAACCGGGAAGCCCGTATTCTCTTCTAAAATTTCCTGCAAAGGAAGATAATTTAAAATAGGCATATTTGGCGGCGTCAATATAATTCCGTTCTCATAATCTATTGGACCGGGCGCACCTACACCGATTCCCAGAATTTTGTCTTTCCCGATACCGGAACTTTCTATCACTCGATTCACAGCTTGAATCAGCATATCCACAAATTCGTTCTGACCCGAAAAGCCTTTGTCCATGGTATACTTTTCCATGGCAATCACCTGCCCCTGCAGGTTCATAAGAACCACTCCGGTAACAAATTTGTTGATATGAATACCGATGCTGTAACGATAATTTTCATTGATAGCATAAGACACCGCTTTTCTTCCGATGCCGGTTGATTCCATTTGATCGCTCCTGATCAGATTTAATTCTTCCAGCTCAGCCAGAATCTTTTTAATAGCCATGAACGTCAATCCCGTTACGGAAGCAAGTCCTGCCTTTGTAGCCGTCCCGTTTTTTCTGATATAGTTCAAAACCGTTCTTCTGTTGTAATTCTTAAGCTGTACCTGATTATTTTGCTCCGCCATAATTTTCACTTTTCCTTTTTTTATTTTTATAAAAAATCTTATTTTATAAAAAATTTATACTATAAAAGTATTTTTATAATATTATACTTTATATTTTGTTAAAAAAGGAAAAAAAAATTGAAATTTTAACCTTTTACTGCTCCTCCCAGATTCATCCCCTCAGTAAAATACTTTTGCAGGCACATAAACACCACGATAATGGGTAAGAGCACGATACAGGATGCTGCCATCAGGTAATTCCACTGAGTATTTGACTGACTCACAAAAATCTTAAGACCAATCTGCAGGGTAAAGCTCTTAGTATCCGTCAAATACAGCAGCGGCTTTAAGAAATCATTCCAGCTCCAGTTGAAGGAAAGAACCACAACCGTCACGATAGCCGGCTTCGCCATAGGAAGCATAATCTTCCTCCAGATGCAAAAGTGTGACGCCCCGTCCATCTGTGCTGATTCTATCAGCGAATTGGGAATTCCTGCATAAAACTGGCGCAACATAAATATAAAGTATGCCGACCCCATGAATTGCGGGACGATCAGCGGCAGATAAGTACCTACCCATCCCAATTTGGCGTACAGCACATACTGGGGAATCATGGTCACAAACTCGGGAATCATCATAGTAGCCAGAATAATAGTAAACAAAATATTCCTTCCCGGGAATTTGATCTTTGCAAAGCCGTAAGCCACCAATGAATTGGCAAGTACACCACCCAGAATGGCAAATCCAGCCACAAATACGGAATTAAAAAACCACCTCGTAAAGTCGGCGCTGATCCATGCATCCTTAAAATTGCTCCATATGGGATTATGAGGATACCACGTGATGGGATAAGTGAAAATCTCATCCATGCTCTTAAGAGCGGTGGAAATCATAAACCACAAGGGCATAAGAACCGTCAAAGATGCCGCCGCCAATAGAATAAAACAAATGATATTCACTATCTGTTTTTTCTTCTTTCTACTTGTCAAACCGCCTTTTATAATTGCATGTTCCTTTCCACTCATTAAGTCTCACCTTCTTCCGTATGAACCCAATATTTTGATGCAACCAGATTAATCAGCGTAATTGCCATAACAATAACCAGAAGGAACCAAGCCATAGCCGAGGCATAGCCCATATTGTATCTGGTAAATGCTTCATCATAAATATGCAGATTGTAAAAGAGTAAGGATCCAGCCGGATCACCCTTTCCGTTCTTGCTCATGACCAGCGCTTCCTGAAATACCTGAAAGGCTCCTGTCATATTGGTGATAATATCAAAGAAAATAATAGGAGATATCTGTGGTAATGTAATCTTTCTGAACTTCTGTAAAAAGCTTGCACCATCAATATCCGCTGCTTCATACAGATCCTTTGAAACCGAATTCATGGATGATAAATATAGAAGCATACTGGTTCCTAACGCCCACACCCTCATCATCACAAGCGAGGGCTTTGTCCACGAAGGATCTGCCAGCCAAGAAGGACCCTCAATTCCAATCAACCGAAGAGCTGAGTTAATCAGACCGCTTTGGGGCGCAAGAAGCTGTATCCAAAGTTGATATACCGCCACGCCGGAAAGAACCGTTGGCAGGTAAAACAACATCCTGAAAACAGGCGTTCCCTTCACCTTTCGGTTCAGCAGTGTCGCCAGAAAAATGGCGCACACACAAGAACTGGGAACCGCCAGCAGCACATAGTAAAGAGTATTTCCCAAGGACTTCCAGAATACAGGATCTTTCACAAACATCCTGATATAATTTTCCAGCCCGATGAAGTCCATTCTGGAGGTCATGTTGTAATTGGTAAACGATGCGTACAGTGAAAACAGCAATGGTCCTCCCGTAAGACAGGTAAAGCCGATAATCCACGGACTAATAAATAACCATCCTGCACGCGCTTCTTTCTTTTCTCTTTTTGTCATACCACGCTTCATATTTCCCATCCCTTTTTATAAAATCGTCGCCCGACAGCGACGACTCAATGTTTTACGCTATCGCAATTGCCTATAGAGTAAAGAAACAACCTTCCGATTGTTCCAGACTGTAGACAATCATCCATGGAAGAATGATTGTCTGCAGTCTGATTTAAAATCTTAATTATTTATTGTCACTAACAAGCTGTTCTACCTGAGCCTGTGCCTCGTCCAAAGCTTCCTGAGGAGTCTTGTTTCCAAGGATGATCTCATCAAGATAAGGAAGCACAATGTCTGATGCGCCGGGCGCTGTCAGTCTGTCAAGGGTAACCACTGTAGTAGGCATTGCCTCCAACGCCGCCTTGAATACAGGTATCTCCGTCAGGGAAGGATCCTGTGAGGCTTCGATATTTGCAACCGTATCATATACCTGCGACGCCCAGTATACCTGTGATTCTTTACTGGTGATGAACTTTGCGAACTCCCAAGAGCCCTCTACATCCTTTGCACCGTAAGGAATCTCCACTGAGAAACCGCCGCCCCATGAATAATGCTCGCCGCCTTCTTTTAACGCAGGCATCAGAGCGACACCATAATTCTTTTCAGGTGCGAAGTCACGTACCTTAGTAAACTCAGTAGGTGTATTCACCCACATAGCAACCTTGCCAGCCACGAAGGGATTCGTCATACCGCTGCCGAATTCTGCGGAGAAGCTGTCCAATTCCTTTTTTCCGTAATATTCATAGAAATCCGTATAAATGTTTTCAAACAATTCCACCTTTTCAGGTGTGTTCACGGTTACATTTCCTTCCGCGTCGGTATAATCCTTGCCGTCTGCGCTGAATGCCCATGCATTCCACTCAAGAGTGCCGGGATAGAAGCCGAGACGCTCATACGTACCATCTTCATTCTGAACATCTAACTTTCTTGCATATTCCACCAGCTCGTCCCAAGTTTGAGGTGGAGCCTCCGGATCCAGTCCTGCCTCTGCAAAAGCGTCCTTATCATAGTAAAGGATTCTTGTATCTGTTACATAAGGAAGTCCATATACCTTGCCGTCATAGACCATAGCGTCCATCAACTGAGGATAAAACTGATCGGTAAAGCCTTCGCCTTCCTGCGCGATCAAATCGGTAAGATCGGTCGCCTGATTTGCCTGCCCTCTATGTGTCACGGTACGGATATCCTGAATAATAATATCAGGCGGGTTGCCTGCCGCCGTTGCCGCAAGAGCCTTGGTCCATACGTCACCCCAAGGATAATTTACATGCACCACTTCATATTTGTCCTGAGATTCGTTAAAGTTCTGGCAAAGCTGTTCAATTACATATTTATACTGACCGTCTCCCCACCAGTCCCAGACCTCAAGTTTAATTCTTTCACCGGAAGCAGCTGCCTCCGTATCCGCGCCCTCAGTTCCAGCCGCGTCTGTACTCTCTGCACTCTCTTCTGCGCCAGACGTTTCACTGCCTGCCGTATCTGTGGAATTTGTATTTCCGCAGCCTGCAAGGCTTGTAATGCCAAGAACTGTCGCCAGCAGTAATCCGATTAATTTCTTTCTTTTCATACCCTTTTCCTCCTAAATTAAATTTTATTTAATTTTTCTTGCAAAAATACTTCTAAACTGTATTTGCTTTTTTAGTATATACTCTGATATACTTCTTGTCAATCATATTTATGAAATTAAGTTTAATAAATATACTTTTCATTATTATGCATAATAGTAACTAATATTTTTTGTTAACAATAAATATATTTAGTTATTTAGTATATTTTTCCTTGTTTTTTGTATTTTTATTCCATTTCATTATATCTCGCTAAAAAACATTATATTATATTAAGTTTAATTAAATATTTTCATGAGACTAACCATCAGTCACCAAAGAAAATCTTCTTTACTCACCCGGGAAAAAGTATTCTTCCAACATAGCACACAAAGCATGATAAATAGGGAGATGAAACTCCTGTATATCCGCCGTCACCTGCGCCGGAACGATCAGGCACACATCGCTTAATTCCCTTAGCATTCCACCGTCTTTTCCCGTCATAGTGATGACCTTCATTCCCTTTGCCGCCGCCACCTTTGCCGCCGAAACCACGTTCACGGAATTTCCCGATGTGCTCAGCCCCAAAAGCGCATCACCCTCTCTGCCATATCCGTAGACCTGCTGGGCAAACACCATTTCAGGATCTACATCATTTAAAAACGCAGTGGAAAGAGCGCCATGTTGAGTTAAAGCAATAGCAGGAAGGGCACCCTGAAGCTTTTCACCCTGCTCGCCAAAACGGTTTTTTTCTTCCGTCGAAAGCTTCCTCTGCTTGTAAAATCCCTTCATCAGTTCTCCTACGATATGGTCAGAATCCGCCGCACTTCCGCCATTCCCGCAAACCAACAGTTTTCCGCCCTTTTCGTAGCTGTCTTTTATAATTTCATATACCTGCTTTATCTCATCCTTCATCCCGGCAAGCACCGGATAACGTTTCGTCAAACGCATCAAATGATCCATTCTGCTTTTCCTTTCTTCTTACCGTTTCTGCCAAAGCCGCTTATAGTTCCAAAAGATCCGTCTTTCGTATCTTACTGCCGTCCCGGCTGATCTTATAAGTCGCAATCTCATAATGTCCCACGGAAATAGGATAGATCTTTTCCCGGAATATCAGCCTTGTTTCCGTATCCTTTCCTTCCATTTCCAGAAGACGAAGCACAAAATCTCCGTCATCCTCCGCCTTCTTTACTAAAATAAGGGATACATTTTCCGCCTCAACCCTTCCTAAAGAAAACCGGTTCTCCACTTGCTTCCCCATGCCTGAAGGGGCATGAGCGTTGTCCGCAAGATACCCGTATGCGCCGTTAATCTTATCAGCAATGCGGTACAACTCTCTTTCCGGCAAAGCGCTTCCATGAGGCTTCAATACCAGCCAGAAGGTCTGAGTTCCAATATCCGTATATTCGTAGGTCTCCTGCCCATTCCACCAGTCCGGGCTGTTTCCCTGAGCGTATATGGCACTCCTTACCGCCGTAATCTGCACCCGGCCTCCTTCCATGTTAAAGGCATATTTACTGTCATTCGCTATAGCCAGACCGTTTCCCTTGTCATTGCTCACATCCAGAAAACTCTGCATGTTGTACTCCACGTTGTCACAGATGGTACGATGAATCACGCCATAAGCAGCTTCCGCCCGCGTTTCCACCGCCTCTTCCCCCACCGGATAAGCCAATTTTAAAAGATGCCACGTATGGTTAAATCTAAGTCTGTTCTCCACCCGCAGCTCCCTTTCCTTTTCTCCCAGATAATAAAGCTGCTCCAGTCGGGTGTCCTCATAGGAAAGGCGGACACGAATCACTTCCCGAAGTTTTCCGCTTTCCACCTTTTCTATGGAATCCAGACGGAAATTCACGTTCAAGTCCTCATATCTTCTATCCTGAAGGTGTCCCCATGCATCTCGCTCATCTGCATACATACGCAAGGAGGCTGCCTTCGTCAAAGCATTATATCCCGTCTCCTTATCAATCAAGGAAGATAGCATACCCGTTTTCCCGTCAAACTCCGCCAGCAGATACGCGTTCTCCAGCCGCAAAGCATCAGAATTCAAAATCTCCATACGAGGCGTGGATTCCAAAGAAGGTTCTTCCTTTACCACCCTGTACTGAACAAAACCATTTGCCGGAACAGAAGCATAGAACACAAATCTCCTCCTGCCTCCCAAGGTAGTATGGCGTATTTTTGCATCCGTATGGATTCTCTGATAGGGAATCTCTTCACCCTCGGGATTTAGCAGTTTCAAAGGGCTCTGGCAAAACCACTCCAGTTCAACCTCCACATAATCCTCATAGGACATACCGCCCGTATGGAACAGAAACAGCGGAAACCCTTCGCCTATGGTATCCTGCGTATTCACCATATGCTGGATAGCCAGAGCGCTGATTTCTCCCGCCCGGGCACAAACGCCGGAAATTTGCATAACAGCCTCGTCCCTTGCAGATTTAATAGTGGTGCCGCCCATAGTATCATGAAACTCGTTGAAATGAACCACCTTCCAGAGACGTTCCATTTCTCCCGTTTCCTTCATAAATCCCTCGCAGATGTCAGCCGCCATGCTCATCAGGATGTCCGCCTTTACAAGCCGTCTTTCTGCTTGACGCATCTTCTGCTTAAACAGGGAATCCACAGAATAACATCCCTGATTAATCCGCTCAAAAGCCCCTGTCAGCACCGGGAGATTTTCCTCTCCGATATCCCGCAAAAACTCCGTGTAACTTGAAAACGTAAGTTCTGCTTTTTCCATGGACTTTTGCAGTTCATGAATGGTATTAATATTCTCAATGGTAGGACCTCCGCCGTGATTGCCCACGCCGTAGCAACAGACCATTTTGTCATAATCCTTGGTCCGCTCCAAAGTGAGCTCTATGTTTTTCACCGTAGGCTCATGAAACCATGTAGTGTATTCAGCCGGAAGACAGATGGCATTTACCTGACTGCCATCACCGCTTTCCCATTTAAATACCGGGGTGTCCAGCCTCGGCCGCATGAATACATAAGAATCCATGCCGCTCTTTTTCAGTATCTGGGGCAGGACAGGGTTATGCCCGAAGCTATCCACATTGGAACCGATTTTTGTCATCTTTCCGAAACGGCTCTTTAAGTAGCGCTGCCCATACAACCCGTGCCGTACAAAAGCTTCTCCGCAAGGCAGAATACAATCCGGCTCAATAAACCAGCCTCCCGTAATCTCCCAGCGTCCTTCCTCCACCCTCTGTTTAATTTCCTCGAACATTTCCGGCAAAATTCCTTCAATCCACTCAAAAAAGGCAGTGGAGGTAGAAGTGAATCTAAAGTCCTCAAACTCCTTCATGCGCTCCAGAACGGAAGCATAGGTGGCTTTTACCTCCTGCATGCCCTCTTCCCAGTTCCAGAACCAGACGGGGTCAATATGTGAATTTCCGATCATATACAATTTTTTCTTTTCCATCAACCTTAACCTCTCTGCATCAGTATTTAATCACAGCAAAAATTCACCACATTTTTTTCATTTCCCATTCTTCCTATTTATATTACCCTCATTTCTTTCATACCATCACTATAAAAATCCTCATAGGCCTTAATACCTACGGACACAGCAGCATAATCCCCAATCTGTTCTCCAAGGGAAGCCGGAAGGATTTGGCATGACTTTGCCGATGTTTTCAGCGCCTCTGTCTCGATGACTCTCAACATTCTTTTCTCCAGCACTCCCCTCTGCCTGACATAAATGCTTCCGATAATAATCCTCTCCGGATTCAAAATATCAATAAGAAGTGAAATTCCTCTGCCCAGATATTCCCCAACCGTATCAAAAATCTCCACCGCCAAAGGATCCCCCTGTTCCATGGCCTCCGCAATAGACTTAGCAGAAATATAAGAAAGCTCCTCTTTTCTTTGGCAGAACAAAGGCGGATTTCCTGCATCCAAGGCTTCTCCCGCTCTCTTCCTGCCAAGGTCCGCAATTCCTCCTCCGCTGCAGAACCCTTCAAAGGATCCTCTTTTGCCATAGCCTACAGGTCCATCCTTTTCCAGCCGTATATGCCCTACTTCCCCCGCCAGATTGTTAGTTCCGGAATACAACCTGCCATTCAGAATAAGCCCTGCTCCCATGCCCGTACCAAAAGTCAGAAAGATCATATTCTGGCAGCCATTTCCCGCTCCCATCCTCCACTCCGCCAAGGCGCAGGCATCCGCATCATTTTGAATCATCACAGGCACACCGAAAGCTCGCTTCAACGGTGTAAAAATATCTGCCCGTTCCCATTTTGGCAGATTGGGCGGCGAAAGGATCAGACCTTTTTCCGCATCAAGCGGACCTCCGCAGGAAATGCCGATAGAACATAGTCTCCATTTGGGATTTTCCTTCAATTTCAAACGAATCTCTCTGATAAATCCCTTCACCGCCCGGGCAAAATCCTCCCTTTCCGTATCCATTCTGATTTTATCCAGAAATTTAATCTTCTCCTCCTCAAAGCAGGCAAAGGAAATGGCGCATTTCGTCCCCCCTATATCAATACCTGTCACTACCTGCATCTTTCAATCCACTCCTTTCAAAACAAGAAATAAGATAAATATTAAATTAACTATAAAAATACCATTATATATGTATATGTTATTTCTCTCGTGTTTTTATTATGCGCTTTCCACCCCTTTTAGTCAATATGTAATTAAACTTTTTTTAATATATAGCGCTCAGTTTCACATCATTTTTTCAAATTTACCGCAAATAATGTTCTGGTCGTTAAAAGATGCATAACATAAATACAATGAAGTTTGCATGGGATAATTCGAAGAAATTAAAGTTGAAGGAGGGAGCGATTCAAAACGAATCACTCCCTCCCTGTATTAGAATTGCCTATTTTCCGACAGCCACTTAAATAATAATCACCCTATTCCAATTCCACCGTCGCCGGAGGCTTCCCGGTGCAGTCATACAGGACTCTGTTGACCCCCTTCACCTCATTCACAATCCGGTTCGTCACTTTCCCGATCACTTCCCACGGAAGCTGCGCTGCTTCAGCTGTCATAAAGTCGCTTGTCTCCACCGCCCTGAGCGCCACTGCATAGTCATAGGTTCTTTCATCTCCCATAACGCCAACAGACCGCATATTTGTAAGCGCTGCAAAATATTGCCCAAGCCCTTTATCGACACCTGCCTTGGCAATCTCTTCCCGATAAATATAATCTGCATCCTGCACTATTCTCACCTTTTCCGCAGTCACTTCGCCGATGATACGGATGCCTAATCCCGGTCCGGGGAAAGGCTGGCGAAAAACAAGCTGCTCCGGTATGCCTAACTCCAGTCCGGCTTTTCTCACCTCGTCTTTGAAAAGCATACGAAGCGGTTCGATAATCTCTTTAAAATCAACATAGTCCGGCAGACCGCCCACGTTATGATGAGACTTGATTACCGCCGACTTACCAAGACCGGATTCAATCACATCAGGATAAATCGTGCCCTGCACCAAGAAATCCACGGCACCGATTTTCTTCGCTTCTTCTTCAAACACCCGAATAAATTCCTCGCCGATGATTTTTCTCTTCTGTTCCGGCTCCGTCACGCCAGCCAGCTTCTCATAGAAACGCTCCTGCGCATTAACGCGGATAAAGTTAAGGTCATAGGGTCCCTCCGGTCCAAACACCGCCTCTACCTCATCGCCTTCGTTTTTACGAAGAAGACCGTGATCTACAAACACACAAGTTAGCTGTTTCCCCACCGCTTTTGCTAAAAGGACTGCTGCCACGGAAGAGTCCACGCCGCCGGAAAGCGCGCACAGCACTTTACCGTTACCGACTTTATCACGGACCGCCTGAATAGTCGTCTCCACAAAAGAATCCATCTTCCAGTCTCCGCTGCATCCGCATATATTCATTACAAAATTCCGTAACATCGTCATTCCTTCTACCGTATGCATGACTTCCGGATGAAACTGGACTGCATATAAATGTCTTTCAGGGCATTCCATAGCAGCAACGGGACAAACCGGTGTATGCGCCGTCACATTGAAATCCGCAGGCGCTTTCTCAATATAGTCCGTATGACTCATCCAGCAGATCGTTTTCTCCGACACCCCTGCCAAAAGAGCCGTATTCCCATCCACTTCAACTTCGGTTTTGCCATACTCGCTGACGGGCGCGGTGGTCACCTTACCACCTAACAAATGTGCCATAAGCTGAGAACCGTAACAGATACCGAGAATCGGAATACCCATTTCAAAGATTTCTTTCCCGCACCCCGCAGCATCCTCGCCATACACGCTGTTCGGTCCTCCGGTGAAAATGATTCCCTTCGGATTCATCTCTTTGATTTTATCAAGGCTCAAACTGTACGGATGCACCTCACAATAAACATTACATTCCCTGACTCTTCGCGCAATCAACTGATTATACTGCCCGCCGAAATCCAATACGATAACCGTTTCTCTCTTCATCTTATCTCTCCGATCCTGTATTTCTGCCTATGTTACTTTTCTCACTGTACGGAGAATGCATGTTGTAGTGTAACTTCCCTCAATCATCCTGCCCTTGCACACGGAGGATGCACGTTTTTGCATTCTCTCAGACATAATTTAGTTATACTTAGATACCGTATTTCGGTATCTTAGCATAACTTCATGTCTTAGTATACCTTCATGTCTTATTCCTTGTCAAAAAGTATTTAAATCTCTTTATACAGTACTGAAACACAATCATTCTTCAGTTCTGCCTTTTTGTAGAACTCTTGATTATAGTCAATCGAAATAAGCTGCAATGTCCTGATGCCTTTCTTTTTTAAATGACTCTCTAGTTCTGACAACAGCGCTTTCCCGACGCCTTTCTTCTTCCATGCAGGTACGACAAACACTTCTGACACAAAAAAGAAATCCTCCTCCGCATACGGGTCCACAAATCCAAGTGCCCCGCCTACAAGTTTACCGTCAGAAACCGCCTTGATTCCCATAGCTTCGTAACCATCCATGATGGCACGAATTCTGCGCTCGGCTTTTCCATCGCTCCATTTCTCATTCCAAGGCTCTTCCGAATATGCCATTTTCATAGCTGTTGCCAGCTCTTTCACATCCTCTATGGACACAACGCTATATTCCAACATTCCGCTCCTCCTCTCCACAAAAAATTCTCTCAACGCATCAAACCATTATTTCCCATTCATAGCCCTTTCCCACTTCCCACTATGATATCGAAGCTCATAACATATTCCTCGGAACATCCAGTCAATCGTCATGGCAATCCAGATACCAATCAGTCCAAGATGAAACACATTGCTGAAAAAGTATGCCGTACCGATTCGGAATACCCACATGGAAACGATGGCAATTATCATCGTCCACATGACATCGCCTGCCGCTCGCAGCGTGTTGGGCAGTGAAAAAGACGGCACCCATGCAAACATACACATACAGGCATGAAACCGGATCACCTGCACCGCCAGCGTCTCCGTCTCCGGGGTCAGGTGATAGAGCAAAAGCATTTTTCTGCATAAGAGAATCATCACTACGGACACTGCAATCATGCTGACGCTCGTCAGTCGCATCAGTTTCTTCGTATAATATCTTGCCTGTCCGTAGTCTCCCGCGCCCACGCAGTAAGAAACCACTGACAGGATTGCCATATTGATCGCCATTCCCGGCAGAATATTGAAGTTCGCCACCGTTCCGCAGACTGCATTGGCTGCAATCGCCGACGTGCCGAATGTAGACACCAGACTAAGAAGCAGGATTTTCCCTAACTGAAAAAGACTGTTTTCCAGACCGTTCGGGATACCGATATATAGAATCTTCTTGATCTGTCCGAAATTCATCCTCGCGGTAATGCGGTGTCTGAAATGAATCACCTTCTTTTCCTGAAACAAAAGTCCGAAAATGATAACCGCCGCAACGGTTCTCGACACGGTAGTCGAGATTGCCGCGCCTGCCACGCCCATCTTAAATCCAAAAATCAACAACGCATTTCCAATCAGATTGAGTAGATTCATCAAAAGCGATATGTACATGGTAGTCTTGGAATCTCCCATGGCACGGAAAAGTGCGGCACAACCGTTATATAAAGCCAACGGACAGATAGAAAACCCAGTGATAATCAGATACGTCGTGGCACTCTTCATGACCTCCGCTTCCACCTGTCCGAAAATTGCCCGCAGTATTACTTTATTCCAGCCAATCAGTATGATTGTGGTAACTGCCGAAGCGTATAGCAGAAAAAGAACCATCTGCCATGCAGACCGTCCCGCTGCTTCTTCATCCCGCTGTCCTAACGCATGTCCTGCCACAACGGCGCCGCCGGTGGCGAGTGCCGCAAAAACCTGAATAACCAGAATATTGATATTATCCACCAGCGAGACACCCGACACCGCCGCCTCTCCCACACCAGAAATCATGACAGTATCCAGCATACCGACTAAGATAGCCAGAAGCTGTTCCATAATCAAGGGCAGAATCAGTTTCTTAAGATCAGCATTACTATAGATTGTTCCATGTACTTCTTCTTTTGCACGCACCGTACATCACTGTCCTCACAAAGTTTCTGAATATGCATTTTCATCCTCATATCATTCTGAACCCTATTCTATGCCTATCAGGCTTCAATGTAAAGTGCCATTCATCCGATATGTTTCATACGATGCCTCATTCCGCTCAAACCATTTCTAACAACCGTGCTGATGCAGGTATTTTTCTCTTGTAGCCAATCCCCCACGGATATGTCTTTCTGACTTATTAACGTCCAATACCTTTCTCGCCTCTGCCGCAAGCGACGGGTTCAACTGCGCAAGACGGTCTGTTACGTCTTTATGTACGGTACTCTTACTAATCCCAAACTCCTTCGCAGTCTGTCTCACCGTAGCATTATTCTCAATAATATAATTGGCAATCTGGATTGCACGTTCCTCAATATAATCTTTCAAAAGGAAACCCCTCAGAACACTTTTTTACATTGTATGAAGCGTTCTGAGGGGTTATGACTGTTTAGATGAGATTATGTTTTGCTGTGTCTTCTGTTAATGTACACTCAATCAACACCTTTTCCCAATGCAAAACAATTTATGCAATTTCTTATTCGTTTTGAAGACGCTGTTTCAGGTTCATTTATTCCTGCTATATCTGTAACTTCCTGCTTTTGTGCCTTTTCCCCATATTGCTCTTCCCGCTTGTCCGCTTTGCTCTGATAATTGATTAGGGTACATTCAGAAAAAACTTTCCCTTGTAAACTGCCCATAAGGGCAAAAACAAGGGAAAATACATAGCACTTCACTGTATGAGGCTAGAAAATCCTTATTCCGCAATATATTTTTCCCACACTTGCGGCAATTTTGATTTTATAAAAGAGGCATAAGAGCAATCAGGGGTTTCAATCATGCGCTTTTCCTTTAAGTATTCGACACAGCACGAATACCACCATTCCAGCTGCTGTTTCGATTTGTCTTCAAAATAGCCTACTTTCATTTTGCCCTGCTTTACATAAGCCATAAATAAATCATAGGCATTTTCTACCCTGACACAGTTCGTCACCTTAATAGGTTCTGTCGCCAGTCTCGCGCATGGAATATTTTTGAATGGAATAACTTGATTTTCTTCCGCGAGGACTTCGTAGATATATCCACTGACGCTTTCCGATACTTCTTTCAGTGCGTTCGGGTAGAGTTCGTGATAGACTGGTATATTACTGCCGTTTTCAAAACCATACGGAAACCAATAATAGGGTCTTTCCACAGCATTGCATATATAGAATGCGGCAACCACATCCATTGTGGTCATATATACATACGGACGGTCATGATCTGCTTGATTTGGTTTTAATACTTTTATATTCCCGGTACTGCTTCCATGGTATAGTAGCATAGCGGTTTCTCCTTAAATCCCGATTTGTTGAATTGTTCAATGCTGATATTTTACCACAACCGCACACACCATTCCATTAGATTTTTCTTAAGCTTGCGGTAGCTGACATATGACTTCGGAAAGCCCTAGTACAAGACAACTTGGATGCAGGTAAATATCATTACCTCGTCGGCATCCTAAACTCCACAAGCGCTTTGTTCAAATAGTCGTTAAAAGGTTTCATGATTCGGAAAAGCTCTGCTGCCTTTGTAAGAAATGCTTCTGCATCGCTCAGTTCTTCATCCCTTATGGGATATTCCAGATACCAGCTCTTATATTTTAGAAATTCCGCCTGAGGATGTTCCTTCTCATATCCCGCTGGAACATTCTTTAATGCCGTCCCTTTCACCGTAAAATATTTTTCAAACTCCGGCTCATGGATAATCTTTTCCCATTCGTCACCATTCCACGCAATATAGTCACGTATCATCGTCGTTGCGTCCTTGAACATATCTGCAAACAAACCGCCTCCTAAAAACGATTGATCGTCCGGCTTTATCATAAGATAATATCCGACTGGAACAGGCAGCTTACCCTTAGAAGAAATATGAGCACGGAATGCAGGATTATAAGGTGACTTGTCATGACTGAAACGAGTGTCTCTTACAATCTTAAATGTAAGATCTTTTGGATTATTATGTAAAATGCTGGTGTCAAAGTTTCCGATTTCCAGCATCAATGCATGCAATAATCCTTCAAACTCAGCATTTGCTTTTTTGTAGTCTTCCTTGTTTGCATGATACCATTCACGGTTGTTATTCATACCGAGTGCCGATAGGTAATCTATAATGAACTGTGTATTCAAATCTGTCATCTCCTTTACGAATTCTGAATAATGGAAAACTGGGTAGAATCCAATAATTCCTGTATCAACTGCTTCGTGCGTTCGGGAGATTGGTAGGGCTTACAAAACGAAAAATCCTGTGATAAATCGTCAATATCTTCCATCGCACTTTTCACATCAAGCATGGTCTTAATAGGAATTTCTGTGGCTGTCATATAATCCAGCTTAAGAGGGTTTATCCTATGGCTTTGTATTGCATAATTCACCCTATTCTTACATTTGCATCTGCCGCTGCCATATTCTCCACAATACTGTCCAAGAAAGTCCGCCATTTTTTTGCGTATTCTGGATAGCCGCTGGCGATATGCTTCCGGGGTCATATCCAAAATATCCCCTGCAATACGGCTGTCAACTTTAAACATCGTTCCCAATATGAAGATACATCTGCTTTCCGTGTCAAGGCATTGCAACATCACGTTGGTGCAGGACATTTTCAGCTCCTCTGCCAGAATATCCTTTTCCACATTCTGCGTTAAATCCGGCACATCCTGTATCTTTGCGTTTTCTATATCGCTGCTATAATACTCAAAACTAAGCGGATAGTTGGCAAACATATGTTTTTTATAATTCTTCAGATGATTAACCGCAATGCTGAATACCCATGTTGTGAATGTGCTGTCACCTCTAAAAGAGGACAGATGTGTAATCATTTTCAGCAGAATGTCCTGTGTGGCATCTTCCGCATCTGCAAACGTACCAAGCATCCGTAAGGATAAATTGAACACGATATCTTGCACACCTGCGACAAGCGTTTCAAGGGCTTTTTTGTCCCCTGCCGTGGCTTGGCTAACCAAAGCCTTTAATTCTTCATTCGTTTTTTTTTTCATAGACTTTTACCTCCTATTTTATTAGACAATGCACCCATGTCTGTGTGACAGAAAAACATAATTTTTCAAAAGGAACTCCTCAGAACACTTTTTTACATTGTATAAAGTTTATACCGAAAACACATCATATAATAGCATACATGTGATTTGTTTTCAAAAAACAAGGAGGTATTTTCAGTGGAAAGAAAAATACGAATCGCACAATACGGGTGCGGAAAAATGAGTGTATACCTGATGCGGTATGTATTGGAAAAGGGCGCGGAACTGGTCGCGGCATTTGACGTAAATCCGACGGTAATCGGCAAGGATATCGGCGAGATCATGGGCGCAAACAACATTGGCATCAAAGTATCCGATGCCAAAGATGCCGACAGAATCTTAAAAGAACTGAAACCGGATGTCTGTATCATCGCCACACGCTCCACCATGATTGATGTTAAGGACGCTTTTACTGTCTGTGCAAAAAACGGCATAAATGCAATCTCCACCTGCGAAGAATCCCTATATCCGTGGAACTCATCCTATACGATTACCAAAGAACTGGATGAACTGGCAAAAGCAAATAACTGTACACTTTGCGGCAGTGGCTATCCGGATATGTACTGGGGCTCTCTCATTACAACATTGGCAGGTTCTATCCATACCTTAAAGAAAATCAAAGGAAGCAGCAGCTATAATGTAGAAGATTACGGCATCGCACTGGCAGAAGGGCATGGTGCAGGGCTTTCGATTGAAGAGTTTGAGAAGCAGATTGGCAATTATAATGGTCTGTCCTATGAGGAGACCGAAAAATTGATTGCTGACGGCGTAATTGAACCGTCTTATATGTGGAATCAGAACGGCTGGCTTTGTAGTCAGCTTGGTCTGCACATTATTTCCCAGACACAGGAGTGCATTCCAATCACCCATAAAGACGATCTTGAATCAAGTACCCTCGGCATAACAATCAAAGCGGGAAATGCCACCGGAATGTCCGCTGTCGTGACAACTCAAACCAAAGAGGGAATCACATTGGAGACCCGGTGTCTTGGCTATGTATACGGTCCGGAAGATATAGACCGGAATGAATGGACACTGGAAGGCGAACCGGATACAACATTAGTGGTCAACCGTCCTGCAACGGTAGAACTGACTTGTGCGACACTGACTAACCGCATACCAATGTTGATTGACGCACCGCCCGGATATGTCACCACCGAGAAGATGCCGGTAAATCATTATCTGGTAAAACCGATGCATGAATATGTAAAAAGTAAATAACATCATTTAAAAATACTCGCTAAATAAAACCATCCCTGCAACCTTACACAATTGTAAGTTACAATGCACAAACTGTAAGTTAAATCAATGGAAGCGGATCTTTATATTTGGTATCCTAATTTCAGAAACAAAAACACCCCATTACTTGCGGGAATAAAATAAAAAGGAGATATAAAAATATGAAAAAAGTATTAATAACATTAGCTTCCATGGTAGGAATTATTGCAGTACGCATGATACTGTCAGTCGCTTTCAGCGAACAGGTCGCAAAAGTATTTACCAGTGTGTCAATAAGCTTTCTGTTCTTTTATTTGATTCTCACTATTTGCAGTTTCCGTAAAGGTCAGGCGAAATCGGTAAACTAATGTGCTGTCCGTCTACTCAGCATACTGACCGTACAGGTGTGGAGATAAACCTCCACACCTGACGATGTGCCTATATTTCATGTTTCCAATCTTGACATTATCCTTCAAATTTCTCCTGCACCGCCGCCGGCATCTCCTCGTATTCCACCTCGCTCCACTCGGTAACGCCTCGAATCGGCTTCACCGTCAATCTAAGGTACGCTCCTTCTCTTAATTCCCTCGACGCGCCGAAAGTAATATATGTTCCCTGCCCATTCTCATCATAACCGGTCAGCGTGTAAGAATAATCCATACTGCCATGCAGGTTGATAACTCCTCCGCGCGAATTAACCTCCTCTATTTTATTGTTATCAATTTGCACATAATAATATCCGCTGTCCTTTTCCGAGAAAAACCATGCTGAGAAACAGGACAGACCTATTACTAATACGATAACCACTCCGATTCCAATCCATATCTTGTTCTTCATTTTAACAATCTCCTTCCTGCTAATCTTCAGGTTTGCTGCTACCATCCCTTTTTCGTAACTTTCTTTTTCGCTGCCTTGGCAGATTTCGTCGGTGCGTTTCCTTTCGCTGTCATTATAAGGAGCGCGGAAACCACAAACGCGACAAACAGGCTACATAGATTAGCCAGAACATTCCAGTGTACGGCTGCATCATAGCTGCGGTAATTAATCAACCCCATACTCGCCGTGACAGGATACAGGTTTGCCAGTGTCATATTCCCGGATACAAACATACCTCCATAACCATACACAAAAGCAATAATCGTTCCAACCATATGCCCGTTCGGTATGCGGACAGCAATCAAGATTACCGGCGTCATCGCAATATACAGAAACAGACAATTTAACGTAATCTGGACACACGCCTGCAGGACCGACACGACATCAATCCCCGGGAATCCTGCAAGATAGACTGTCAATACGGTAAAGACCGTGCTCATCACGCCAAAGAATAAGGAAAGAAGTGCACAGACCGCCGCCTTTCCAAACAACAGCTCGTTGTAAGATACCGGAACCGTCATGATACTTTTCAGCGTGTCGTCTTTTTCCTCTCTGGCTATGATGTATCCGGCAATCAGAGTAATACACACAGGAAAAATTGTCGTTACATTGTTCTTAATCACCTGCTCGGTAAAATATGCAAAATTCCAAACCGTACCGTCCAACGCCGTACTGGAAAAAAGTGTCAACAAGTCGGAAAGAAGCATGAGAAGGACTCCCGCCCATATAATATGATACCGTCTTAACTTCAGCATCTCTGTTTTTATCATGCGAACCATTTATTCTCCCCTCCTTTTATACAAATAATCAATGACTGCCACAGATGCAAGTGCCATAATTCCTACAATTGCGGCTGTCTGCAAAGTAGACGGAAACAGATACTCCAACTGTTTTACATTTTCACGAACACCATGCTTTATCATATCGCTCGCACACCAAAGCGTTGTGAGCGGAATCGGCATCGCCCACGCGGCGGCTTTTGGAAGTACCCCGAATAAAGATTCTGCCGTCAGACTAAAAACACTATAAAAAACACACAGCAGAACGGAAAAAATATAAGTTTTACTAAAGAATACAACGAGAACCACCAAGGGCAGCGTTCCTGCAGTAATAAAAACCCCCAGTTCGCAAGCTACAAAGAGCTTATAACCCATCCCATTTACCTCAGCCACCAGACTGCCGCACAGAGCCGCTGCCAAAGCCGATGATACGCTGAACGCAATTCCCATCATAAACAACACAATAATCTTTGCCCAAACCATCTGTGTGCTTGTCACCGGAATCGTGCGCAGATTCTTGAATGTATCATTGTCACGCTCCATAAAAAACAGCATCGCGGCAAGTACACCGATAACGCCGGGCAAAAGCAGTTCCACCCCGTACCCCATAACATAGCCAAAATATTCATTAAACAACTGCGTTTTCGTATCACACTGTTCTGCAAACTGCGGCGCCGTCATCAGAACCGTAAGCGGAATGGGAAACAGAACTGCGGAAAAGATAACCAGTATCAGAAACTTTTTCCTTTTTAACTTCCATAATTCACACTGAATCAGTTTACGCAATCCCTTCACCCCCTGTCACGCGCTTGAAGTAATCTTCAAGGCTCTCCTCCGAAATCGCAGCTTCCGATACCTCCAAGCCATTCTCCACAAAAGCGGTAACAATCTTTGCAACCGGGACGTCAATTCGGTTCAGCCGAAGATGATGATCATCCTGTATCGTAAACAGATCCTCATGGAAGGTATGTTCCAATATAATGGCCGCCTGCGCCGTATCAGAAACCGTAAAACGAATATGCTTACTGCTCTTCGCCTCCAACTGCGCAAGACTTTCTTCCTCCAGCAATACACCATGGTCAATAATTCCGATATCGTCAGCTAACAGTGCTATTTCAGAAAGGATATGGCTGGAAATCAGAATCGTTTTGCCCCGTTCTTTGCATAGACCACGGATAAAAGAGCGTACTTCCGCGATTCCGATTGGGTCAAGCCCGTTAATCGGTTCATCCAGAATTAAAAGTTCCGGGTCGTGCATTACCGCAAGGGCAATCGCAAGTCTCTGCTTCATACCAAGAGAATACTGGGAAAAAAGCTTCTTGTCTTTGTAGGGAAGCCCCACAAGCTCCAGCGCATTTTGAATGGCATTTCTGTTTGGCACTCCCCTCAGTGTAGCAAAAATGCGCAGATTTTCCGTTCCCGTCAGATTAGGATAAAATCCCGGAGACTCAATCAGGCTGCCGATACGTGGCAGCACCTTCTTCTCATTGCCGCCTAAAGACTGTCCCCATATCATCACTTCCCCGGAAGTAGGTTTTGTCAGACCAAGCAGCATTTTCATAGTCGTCGTCTTTCCGGCTCCGTTTCTGCCAAGCAGTCCGTAGATGCGCCCTTTCTGCACATGAATATTCAGGTCGGCAACACTTTTTTGTGCACCGTACTGCTTTGTAAGATTTTTTGTTTCAATGACATATGTGTTCATTCCGAAACCTCCTCATTTTCATTGTTACTCGAAAGCTCACTTTTCTTTCTTCATGTATTACAATACCACCTCAACCTTGCACCATCCTTGCGGGAACCTTGCATTAACCATGCAAAAAACGAGCAAAGCGCGTTTACGAGATTTGCTTCGCAAACTTGGAAATACATATGGGAAAAGGAGCCGCATGCGCAGCTCCTTTTGTTTTTTGCTTGATTTAATTTGCTATCGGGAACGTCAGTGTGAAAACCGTCCCCTTATCGGGCACACTTTGTGCTGTAATCGTTCCGTTCATTTTTGTGACAAGCTGCTGCACGATAGACAATCCGAGACCGCTGCCCTTTTCAGACCGGCTCTTATCACATTTATAGAGCCGTTCAAAAATATATTTCAAATCCTCTTTGTCGATTCCTACACCGTTATCCGCTATAACAAGTTTGACATTCCGGTCCTGTCCGGACAATGATATCTTAATCCGATCCGCATGAGAATGGGACAGCACATTTTGAATCAGGTTATTCACTATCCGCAGGTAGCCGTTCGGGTCAAGCGCAGTAAAGAAGGGCTTCTCCGGAATCTCAATCGTGAACCCTACCTGATTATCTTCCAATACCGGTATCCAGTCGCTCAATATATTCCGTGTCAGTTCCGTCAATTCAACAGTTTCGATATCCATCAAAAATTCATCGCTTCCAAGCTTAAACCAATCGAAAAGTACATCTATATATTCTTTCAAATCGTAGGCTTTCCGTCGGGCAGTCCCTATATATTCCTCACGTTCTTTCCCTTCAACCGTCCCTTTGTACGCCGCATCCAAATATCCGATCAAGGTGGTAAGTGGCGTCCTCACATCATGGGAGAGGCTCGTCATGAGCTGCCTGTTTGTTTCTTCTGTCTGACGGTATGCAGAAAGTCTGGTTTCATATGACAGAACAATTTCGTTCATCTCATAGACGAGCGGTGCAATCAATTCATGGGATTCAGATAAAATACGTCGATTCCCGTTTCCACTTCTGATATCTTCCAGCGCATCAGTCATGTCTGATATCTGTTTCCTTACACGCCGCACTCTCATATACGCATAGCTGACAGACAGAAGGGCAGCGACCACCGCAATGATAACAAATATTTCAACATGCATCGGTCATACCTCCTTGTTGAAACGGTAGCCGATTCCCTTCACCGTCTGTATATATTTCGGACTCGCCGGATTTTCTTCTATTTTCTTTCGCAAGCGGCTGATAATCGCCATGATATTGCTGTCGTCATAGACGTACTCCTCTTTCCAGACAGATTCATAAATCTGCTGTTTTGTCACAATTTTCCCCTGATGCCCGGCTAAGAATACCAAAGTATCAAATTCCTTCGGGGGAAGCTCAAAAATCCCGTTTACCGCATCGACTGAGCGGTTATCAAAATCTATCTTTAAACCGTCAAACACAAGCTGCTGCGTCAGTCCTTCCGGCTGATTGAAACGGGTATAACGCCGGATAAGCGAAAGGATCCGCGCCACCAGTTCATCCATCACAAATGGCTTGGTCAGATAATCATCTGCTCCCGCACGCAGTCCATGTACTTTAGAAGCATTGTCGTCTTTAGAGGTGAACATCAGTATGGGCAGACTGCTTGTTGTCCTGATTTGTTCCAGCGTCTCAAATCCGTCCATGCCGGGCATCATTACATCGAGTATCACAAGCTGGTATTCCTTTTCTTTTAGCTTGGATATGCCGTCTTTTCCGTTATGGCAATAATCAGCTTCTATCCCCTCCGCTATAACGCTGCGCTTAATCAACGCACATAACTCTCTGTCATCGTCAATGATCAAAATTTCTCCCATCACCAATCAGTACCTTCTTCCCACAAAAAGCAAATCCATACTTTCTGATTCTCTCCTCCGGAATCCCTTTCGCCACGAGCTGTGCCTGATAATTTTTCTCTTCTATCTGCTTAAGCGCTGCCTGCACAGTATCAGACAACTTTTGTTCCGTTTTCTCCTGCACCTTAAATTCTATAATGACAGCATCATATCCATCCTCGTGGTTAGCGTCCGCACCTCCTATATCTTTATGCGCACACGGTATCATTCTTGGCTCCAGCATGATATCATACCGTCCGAAACCGCTCTCCCACCATTCCCGTATCAAATTCGTCTTATCAATATAAAAATAATTTTCTATCTGTATCTTTTCAAAATCCTGTCCGCCAATATTCACCGTTCTTGCCATATTCCCACACCACCTTTAATATATCATTGATTCGTTAAAAAATTTCTTATCTTTTAACAATACTATAACAATACTATTAAAAAGATTATACTTTAAAAGATGAGTGAGCACAAGACAACCAATTCAATATTATCGCGCTCGGAATCCCTCCTCAATCGTGTCACCTATCAGCGTGCTCCGCTCCAGCATATGCTTATAACATGTCCCCGGAAAAACATGGTAGCTGTTAATTTCCTCCCCCGTCGAGAAGTATACGGTATTACCATTAATCTCGCAGCTTCTCATGCTCCCCTCATCATAATCCTGTTGTACGATATAATACGGATCCTTTAGACTTTGTTTGATAAAAACTCCTGCGTCGGTAACATACTGGTCCCAATAGGGGCTGACAGAAACAATAATACAAAACACAAGTCCCCCCGTCGCAATACTCAGAAATCCGCTGCTTCCCTCGCTCAGATATTCTCCCATCGCAATCATGATAACTGCAAATAAGAATGCAAGACCATACCTGATAAAAGGAGCCTCGAAAAACCACACTGCAATATTTGCCCATATAGCAAGGTGCAACACGACAAACGGCAACCGGATTTTCTGTCGCTGCCAAATCCTTCTGACAGCCATCATAATCTGCAAAACCGCACCAAGCGCCACCGCTGCGAGAAACATCTTCTCATAGCGAAACTGATGTTCCCACCAGATTGGGAACCATTCAGACACAGGCATGTCTATTTTCGTCACATCGTACAGACATCGTCCCCACACTTTAATCTGCTGGGCGTCATGCAAAAGATATTCCTTGGGAATTTTCCATACTGTCTGGAAAATATCAATCCCGTCAAAGGGATATAAAAGCCACCCTGAAATCAAATAGTTCCTAACTAAAAAAGGACACAAAATAACACACCCGCTGAAAATATATGCGCCAATTTCCTTCCATTTCTTATCCTTTACAAGACAAAATGCCGGATAGAATACAACCATCCCAAGCAGGCATGCGGAAAATTTGAAAGTCGCCGTAAACACTGCCGCCACGGACAACAGACAATACCGTGTAAAATCCGAACCATCTTCAAACAGATTCTCACACCATGCGGTAATAATAAACAGTACAAAATACATTGTCGCGTAGTCCGTCGCCGGAGACATGCTGCGCGTCACGTTTACCAATGTATAGAATAAGATACCGATTTTCATCATATCCGTCACATGATTTTCATGCCGCTTAAATCCCTTTAACCCGTGAAAAGCATACAAGCACATTACTATTTCCAAAAAACCTGTCGTCGTATGCAACGAACGTCCAAGCAGCCAGTTAAGACTAAAGACGGATGCAAATGCAAGATAAGAACTGTTGTAAGCATAATGAAGCTGCAAGTTACCGATTCCCTTCAGCAACCCGTATTCCTCATAAATCCGGATTGCTGCCGCGTGATAGATATTTGTGTCGGTATGAAATTCCCCTCTGGACGTAAAGAAGGCAATCAGCAGAATAAAGCAGCAATAGAAAAACCCCTCCCACGAACAAACAATAGGTCGGTATGTCTTCCAGAGCATTTTCACTTTGTTACGCTGCATACATCCGATAAAAAGCGCTGCCGTAAGCAAAACTATATGTGCACAAGCGCCTATTTTACCAAAAATACTAAAAAATTCCGCGTATACGGTGATGACAACAATACCCGCAATGAGATAGTAAATCAAGGAAAAATTTGTATCTTTGAACAGACTTAATATGCCTATTCCGATTATAATACAGACAGCGGAAATGTAAATCCAGCTTATGATAACCGATACCACCCGTTTTTCTCCTTCTTAATGCTTCTTTGATTATTCCGTAATAGCTTCTGTTATTAGAACCATTGTTATTCAGCATAACACTCAAACCTTACAGAAACCTTACGTCTACATTACAGTTTTGTAATAAAAATGGTTGATTATCTCAAAAAAGCCTTGTTACAAGCGGCTTTGTGGGCGTGTTTTTGCCGGGAATAAGAATTTGTACCTACCCCGGCAAAATGGCGCTCTATTGCGTAACATATACAACACAGGACAGCTTTACCAAAGTTATGCAAAATTCTTTTCCGTCATTTATGAAAATGATATAAACTTTTCTCACCTACTTGACAACTGAAATGTGCAACAGTAAAATGAATGCATATAGTTAGAATTCTAATTAGATGCGGGGCGATACCATGAGGGACGAAAAAAAACTAATGGAAAAATATGACAAGTTGAATCGGAGAATGTTGAGATACTTTTCAAGTTTTTTCACGGATACACAGATAACCAGTATTCAAGGTCTTATCCTGCACTATATTATCGTTGAATCTGAGGCAAGGGACATATTCCCGAAAGATATAGAAGAATTTTTAGAGATTAAGGGTTCTTCTGTCACAAGCCTTATCAGCAATCTGGAACGTAATGGCTATTTGCGTCGTGAAAGTTTGGACAGCGACAGGCGTTATAAGAAACTTGTATTGACGGAACAGACACTTGCGATAAAGGACGACATTACAAGCCGTGTCAATGAGTATATGCACAGTATGTTTGCCGGTATCGCCGAAGATGATTTGGAAGTCTTTGAAAGGGTTATTATGCAAATGACGGAAAATACAAAATAGGTATATTTTTACCCATATACTTAGAATTCTAATTAAAGGAGGACACGATGATGAATGATATACAGACAGCAGCCAATCCACTTGGCTGTGAAAAAATTGGAAAATTGCTTACAAGCTATGCCATTCCCAGTATCATAGCACTGATTATCAATTCCCTTTACAACATGGTAGACCAGATTTTTATCGGTCAAGGCGTAGGATTTTTGGGGAACGGAGCCACAAACATTATCGCCCCAATCGCAACGATTACGATTGCCATTGCTACACTTTTCGGCGACGGTCTTGCTGCCTTTTTCAGCCTTAGCCTTGGGAAAGGCGAGGGCGAAAAAGCCGCAAAAGGTTTAGGAACTTCGATTATGTTCGGGAGTATTTTCGGCATTATCTGGACGGTTCTTGCTTTTGCTTTTTTGAAGCCGTTATGTCTGATATTCGGGGCAACGGAAAATATACTGCCCTATGCGCTTGATTATGGACACATTATTGTCATTGGGTTTACCTTTCAAATTGTTGGAAACACCATTAACAGCGCAATCCGAACAGACGGAAGCCCACGTTATGCCATGCTTTCCATGATGATTGGGGCAGTCCTCAATATCATCCTTGACCCGATTTTCATATTTGTATTTCATTGGGGTGTTGAGGGTGCCGCGATTGCCACCATTATAAGCCAGTTATTTGGGCTTTTGTTTAATATCGCTTATCTGTTCCGAATGAAAACAATCAAACTTTCCAGACAGTCTTTTACTTTGGATATTCGGACTGCGGGAAGAATTGCAAGCCTTGGATTTGCAAGCGGAGCAAATAACCTGACTTCGACAGTGGTAGCATTTGTATCAAACAATCTGATGACAAAGTACGGCGCACTCTCTCCCTATGGTGCGGATATTCCTCTCACCACCTTTGGATTGTGCATGAAAGTGAGTATGCTTGCGTTTTCCATCGGCATTGGTGTTGCAAGTGGCAGCCAGCCGATTATCGGGTTCAATTACGGCGCCAAAAAATATGACCGCGTGAAAAAAACATTTTTGCTGAGTGCCGGGGTTGCTACAATCATCACATTTGTTTCATGGATTATTTTCCAGTGCTTCCCGTTACAGCTTATTCGGATATTCGGTACAGAATCCAGTCTATATGAGGAATTTGCCGTTAAATGCTTCCACATTTATTTACTGCTTACCTTTTTGAACGGCTTACAGATGTGTGCCGGAATATTGTTCCAAGCAATCGGGCAGCCCATGAAAGCCGCGATTACTTCCCTGTCAAAGCAGGTGATTTTCTATATCCCTGCCATGCTTATTTTATCCCGTTTCTTCGGGCTTACAGGTATTCTGATGGCAGGACCTACCGCAGACGCTTTAGCCTTTGTCCTTTCAGGTGCTTTTTGCTTTAAGGAAATTAAGAAGATGGAGCAGGTGGACAAAAATGACTAAACATACGAAAAGATTGGAGGAACAGCAGCATGAAAAGAAAGCTGCGTAATTATTGGGCGGTGCGGTGACTATATCCTGCGGGACAATAGCGACTGCCTGCATATTTTTATCTATTCACACTATACAGACCGTCCGTGGGGTATACCGCAGAATTACGATTCATGCCTTAATAGCGGCGCATTGGGTGAAGAAGTATGTGCAAATATCATTACAAATGTTTTCAAAGGATAAAAACTTTTCAAGGATATGGCGGTATTGGAGAGATACTGTCATGTCTTACCGCCCAGAGGGAAAACCTAAAGGATTATGAGGATATATGCGAGCATCTCCCCATATCTAAAATGCCGGAAAAGCCCGGAAAATACAGGCTATTCCGACATATAAGAATTTCTAAAGAGGTAATCTAAATTTACCAATAATTTTCTTTTAAAAATGCCTTTGATCTTGGCAATCAAAATATCCAGCATCTTTCTTTCCTTCAGTATCCTTCCTTATTCTTCTTATATTCGGAATACTTCACAAGGGCTTCCACACCTAGCTAAACTCTATCAGCTGTAATTATATACGGTCAGCCGAAATAAATACATGGCTTCTTTTGTAATGAATCATAAATCATTTAGGCTAACCAAATACCAGTGCTCTAAAAAATCCCTATGCCATAATGACACAGGGATTTCTATAAATTGTATTACAGTTCATTAATGGTCTCCGTAATCGCCATCTCCCGAATCCGTCTCGCCGGTGTGCGCACCGCCACAACACAGGAGACTGCAACGATTGCTGTAATAATCACAAGAGGTTCAAAGGGCACCGTCCATGAACCGCCGAAATGCGTGAAAACTAGTTTCACCATAATCAGCCGATGGAGATAAAGCCCCACAATGTACCCGAGCAACAGACCACTCACCGCATAAGTCATGGCTTCCGCGGCAATCATCTTTGTCATCTGGTCCACACTCATTCCCACTGCCCGCATGGCACCATACTGTTTCATTCTCGCCGAAACGCTCATGGAAATATTATTCATAATATTAAAGACCGTAATCAATGCGATAATCCCTAAGAATCCATAGGATGCCATTCGAAACACCCAGAAGGAAGAATTAGTCTCATGATTGTCCTCCCGTCTGTCCAAGAAATCATTTTCGCCTATTATCGTTTGAACGGCTTCGACTGTCTCTTCCGTGGCATCCTTAGTAAGCTGTACTCCTAATATAATATAATTTCCCTCACCCGTAAGGCGCGTGAAAGTTTCCTCCGTACAGACAATCGCCGGACGATTCTCCGTTCCGATTCCCTGCGAGGCAACACATGCAATCTCCAGTTCCGTGTCTTTGATCTTAATCTTGTCGCCGGTATCTAAGCGACTGTCCATATTAAAAATCGTCAATACATTATTGGTATCCCCGGCTACTTTTGCCATATCACCGCTGGCAATGGCATCCTTGGTCCAGTCAAACATAAAATCATCATAGGAAATCAAATCAACACTACCGGACACGCCGTTAATCTCTGCCGGCACATCATAAGAAATAGCGCACCCGAAAGTATCTTCCACGCCGGATACTTTCGCAATTTCCTCTTTCATGTTCCTGTCGAGAGAATTAGTATTGTCAGCCGCCGAAATGCTGATGTCCGGATTTAAGTCATTTTCTGACGGTATAAACCGCCCAAGCAAATCAAGTCCTGCAAAAAAAGCCAGAAATAGCGCCACGGTAAAGGCAAAGGATAAACTCATCAATATCAGGTTCTTCTTCGCCGCCGTTGCATGATAGACACCCAGCGCACTCTCCACCTTAAAAATCCGGGTATTGGCTGCATGAGTAATCTTCTTTCCTGTCTCCGCATTGCCCGACACTGCCGCCACCGGTGAGACCTCTGCCGCACGTCTCGCCGGGGAATGTGCGGCAAACAGCACCGATATCACACCGACCAGAATGCCGGACACAATGCCAATCACACTAAACCGATACGGATAATCGCTAAATTCACCGCCAACCTTATATTGCAGAATCATACACAGAACCCACGTAAATACAATGCTGACACCCAGACCGACAGGAATCGCCGTCTTACACCAGTTTAATGCCTCCAGTCTGACAAAATGCATGATCTGTTTTTTACTTGCACCGATGCAGCGCATCATCCCGAAGAATTTCGTCCGCTGTGAAACCATACTATTCATACAGCTTGAAATCATCAACACACCGGCAGTCAAAATCATGATAAAAACCACCACCGCAAGCAGATAAAGGCTATTCATGGTCTGATTGCTGCTTGCGCCTGTCACTCCCATCGTAATAAAATTTTCTTCGATTTTTCCATCGTCAAGCCCGAACTGCGCTTTCAGATTTGCAATCATTTCTTTGATGTCCGTTCCTTTCGTAAAACGGACATAAAATGCCGCATTATCGCCATATCCGTTCATGCTGCAGATATCGTCCAGCGCACTTAAGCTCACATAGGCACAGACACCGTCATATTTCTTGTCATATTGCTGGTATTCATCTACACAGAATCCGGTTATCGTATAATTGAAATCTCCCGCCGGCGTATGAAGGGTAATGTTATCTCCCAAATCGACCCCCAGCCGTTCTTTTGATGTCTCATTTAACATAACCTCTTTATCATTCTGCGGGTACACCCCCACCCATTCATAGGCTCTGAGTTCATCGATATACGCTTGCTGTGTACCGTATAGAATGACTCTTTTACCACCCACTTCATATCCCTCATAGATATCTTCTCCAAAGCTGCGATACCACGCAGACGCAGACACACTGCCTAATCCTGCAATCCGGTCAGCCTGCTCTCTTGATATGCCGCCTATCGCAATATGATGGCTCCCATGTTTCCTTATCATAGCTGCCACTTGACCTTCCGTCACGATTTCTGCATAAGAAAAGACTGTTGTCACGAGAAACACTGCGAATATAATACAGAGCAGAATCAATCGATTCTGTTTTCTATGGGTTTTCGCCGAAATCGGAATGAGGCTTAAGTAACTCTTCATTTCGTAATTTTTCATTCCGAACACCTCCCCAGATCAGTCAGCACGCCATCTGATACCGACAGTACCCTATCTGCGGTCTGGGCAATCGTACGGTTATGGGTAATCATGATAATTGTCTGCTCGTACTTCTTCGATGCTTCTTTTAACAGGGCGATCACCTCGCTGCTGTTTTGTGTATCCAGATTTCCTGTCGGCTCATCCGCCAGAATCAGTGACGGTCTTGTAATCAGCGCGCGTCCGATTGCTACTCTCTGCTGCTGTCCGCCGGATAACTGGCTGGGCAGATGGTTACGGCGCTCTTTCAGATTCAACACCGCTAATAATTCTTCCAAATATTTTGTATCCGGCTTCTGATAGTCCAACAGTACCGGAAAAATAATGTTCTGTTCCACCGTCAACTCGGGAACCAAGTTAAATGCCTGAAAGATAAACCCAATATTTCTCCGTCGGAAAACGGTAAGTGCGCTCTCTTTCATGGCAAATGTATCTTTGCCGTCAATCAGCACCTTGCCCGATGTAGGTGTATCTAACGCACCAATCATATTAAGCATCGTACTCTTGCCGGAACCGGACTCTCCGACAATCGCCACATACTCACCTTTCGGTACGGAAAAGCTAACGTTCTTGAGCGCATTCACGGCTGCCTCCCCACTGCCGTATGTCTTACAAATATTGTTGACCTCTAATAAATTCATTGTGTAAGCACCTCTTTCTGATTGATATTAATAGAGAAAACCTCATCTATTTTGAAAGATTAGCATATGAGTCCTACAATAAGACTTCCGTCAGACTACAATTCTGTAGTAATCAAAAAATTCATCACGAACGTTGTTCCGTCTCCCAGCCGGCTACCCACCTCAATCGTACCGTTATGTGCCTCTGCCACAAATTTGGCAAGCGGCAGTCCTAACCCGATACCCTGTGTGTCTTTGGAATATCTGCTACGGTAAAATCGTTTGAAAATATGATATAAATCCTCCGGATGGATACCGCTCCCATTATCCTTAACCGCTATCCGGATCGCAGATGCCGACTGACTCCAAGTCACTTGTATACAGTCGCCTTCTTTCGTATGATCAAGAGCATTTTTAACAATGTTACCGACTGCTTCCACAATCCAGTTCCGATCACAATAAAAGGAGATAGCTTCGTCGCCCGATATAATAATTTCTTTCCCCTCTTGTCTTGCGCGAAACAGAAACTGCTTTTTCACAGCCATCATCATTTCAGAAACGTTTTCCGGATGCTTCTCCAACACCATCGTTCCCGCATCAAATTTAGCAATTTTCAGGAAATTTTGTACCAGTGTTTCTATCCGGTCAAGCTCCTGATCTGAAAGACCGGTAAATTCCTTCACTGTCGCCAAATCCGCCGCCTCGGCTTCCGCCTGTATGATACCGTTATAAATATTCAAGGCAGCGAGAGGTGTCTTTAGCTGGTGGGATACGTCCGATATCGTGTTCTGGAGAAACTTCCTTGTTTTCCCTTCATTGTATGCTTTTGCATTTAAAACAGCCGCCATAGAATTTACCTCATGGAATAATCTGAACAATTCGCCTTCCTCGTCGCACTCAATGCGTGCCTCCAGATCTCCGGAAATGAATTGTCTGATCTGCACCACGGCATCCTCTATCATCCTGTTCTGTTCTCTGAAATATCTGTAGCAGAACACAAGTACGGCGATTCCTACAATAAGCAGGCAGACGGGCATATACCATACTACCTTATTCAGTTCGATATTTGAACTGCTTGTCAGCTTCGACGCCAGCACCCATGAAAGAATCATAAATCCCAGCACAGTCAATGAAATTTGCAGAAAAAGTGATTTTATCCTTATATTCGTTAATATTTTCATCTCTATATTCCATCCCACTTGTAGCCCATCCCGCGTACAGTCACAATTTTGTCCGGTTTTCCGGGATTATCTTCAATCTTCATGCGCAGCCTGCGAATATAAACCGTAAGCGTCTTATTATCAATATAATTCTCATTACAATCCCACAGCCTGCCCAGAATCTGTTCCGGAGAAAGCACCACATCGGGATTTTCTATAAACAGACATAGCAGCTTATATTCGCTTGACGTTAAATCAAGCGCTTCACCGTTTTTATAAGCTCTCCCTTTCAGCCGCTGTACCGTAATGCCCTTAGAAGACAGTTCCGCCTCCGACTGACTAAAATTATCGCTCCGCCTCAGCAAAGCATTGATTCTCGACAAGAACACTGCAAGCTTAAAAGGCTTTGTGATATAATCATCCGCACCGATATCCAGCCCCATGATAATATCCGTCTCTTCATCGGCAGCAGTCAGAAACATGATAGGCACTTTGGAAGTCTGTCGTATCACTTTGCACAGATCGAAACCGGAACCATCCGGAAGTGCCACGTCCAGAATCACTAAGTCATACTTTGTCTCATCCCACATTCTCTCCGCCTCATGGCTTGTCCTTGCAACATCGACTTCATATCCCTGCTTTTTCACCGCGAAGGTAAGTCCGTTTACCAAGCTCAAATCATCCTCAACAAAAAAGATACGTTTCATCTGCTTACACCGTCCTCTTCTTTTTATCATGTCTGATGGAATGTAAAAGGCGCAGTCCGACGAATCTCTCCATAGTCCTGCACCTTTATCATTCATATTATTAGCAATACACCGTATGTTCTTTACTGCATCTTCGCTGTAAAGTATACGAAGTACACGTCTCCCTCGGAATCATCATCAAACAACTCAAGATATGAGATGGAGAAATCGTTCTCTCCCGTAGGAACTTCATATACCAGAAGACCTGTCTTCTCCTCATTGATACCCAAACCATATGTTCCCTCAAGCTGTTCGTCGCTTACAGGATCAGCATATGCGGTAATCGGATAATCATAATCATCGGCTCCGTCACTGTTCCACTGAATCTGGAAATCAGTATCATACATTTCAATAGACTCATTAAAAGTATTCTTCACGGTCACCTCTGCCACGAGTATACAATTGCCGTCTGCCGGCTGATATCCGTTGTACTCTTCACACAGATACGCGCTGTTGACTGTATAATCAAAGAAATATGTCTTCATCGTATCGCCGAAACGTCCCTCTGCGTATCCGCCTGAGCTTTCAATCTCTTCCGGTTCTTCTTCGACTTCCGGTTCTTCTTCGACTTCCGGCTCCTTTTCGCGTTCTCTGCTTTCCTCTTCCTGCTGTCTCTCTTCTCTTACACTGCCTCTTTCTTCTCCACATCCAACCAAACATACAGCGCAATTCCCACTAATACATAAGAAAATTTCTTCACGTCTTTATTCCTCCTAAGTCATAAAGTAATAATAGCAACGAAGCTATTATAACTTGAAATTTCGTAAATCACAATCCCCAATTCATTAGTTTTCCATTCATTACCAAATTACAGGCACGGTTTGCCATCATTGATATCATAATATCCTAAGTAATAGCTTCCTTCCTCCCCGGCATCTTTCCACGATGTGACATGCCGCTCTTCTTTTCTCCAATAATCCTTTGCGTCGCAGTCCCAGATAATATTTTCATAAGTGATAAAAACAATCTCGCCATTCTTCTCCTCCGGAATCGAATAGTTAACTGTCACAATACGAGACCCCCAGCAAATAATATCTCCAAGAACATATCCCTCCGCTTCAATTTCCGCTGCTAAATCCTGCCCGCATAAATCCTTTAGTTCCTCTTTTGATATTATTACTCCTTCATACGGTTCAATTTTATCTTCTGATTCTACATAATGAAAAAAATATGGTTTCCATGTATGCCCCACATGCAAATCGTCAACTACATCATAGAAATGGTCATATCCGTCTGCCGTTAATTCGAATTCATTCCCTCCGCGATACGTCACACAGTTAATTCTGGAAAATGCACTTTCCATCGGTTTGCCACCTTCAACCGTCCACAGTTCACTGATTGTAGCCGTCACACAATAGTCAGTATGTAAATAAAGATATTTCCTGCTCTCTCCAAACTTCATCTGTTCAGGTGTATGTCGGTACCATCCGTAGCTTGGAAGTCTCTCGCATCCTCCACCCCCGACAAACCAAAGTTGTCCTTCATATGTTACATCTCCATACGTATCTTCATGGCTCCTCCCCAATAACACAAATGCTTCATATATATCGTCATGATCATAATCGTCATAATCCACAAACAATACATAGCTCACATTCTTCAATGTTTCCGATACGCACGCACTATACTCACTCACTTTTGCATTCTCCACCCTTCGACTGCACAGGGAAAGAGCTGCTATACTCCACAGAATGAATCCCTTTTTAATTTTCCGCTCCCTTCTGCCATGACTTTTTATGGTACTACAAGTTTTGACATGGCGATCAAGTCACACAATTCTTCTTACAGTCACAATGCTCCTGTACGTAGCCGACGTAATTTTAATTCCCGTCCTCTCCGTACTGGCATGAACAATCTGCCCGTTTCCGATGTATATTCCGACATGTCCTCCATAATAAATAATATCCCCGGGCTGGGCTTCTGAATAAGATACTGCTCTGCCCACCCCTGACTGTGCATAAGAACTTCTCGGAAGCGAAATACCGAAGGCCTGATAAACCGCCATCGTGAAACCGGAGCAATCCGCTCCGTTGGTCAGGCTGGTACCGCCCGCCACATACGGATACCCGATATACTGACATGCAAAGTCGGCAATCTGCTGCCCTTTGCCGCCACCGCCGGAAGAACTGGGTGCCGGTGTACTGCTGCTACTCTGTTCACTGTTGCTGCCTGTTGTCTTACTTTCCGAATTAGTATCGGATGCGTCGACGGAATCCCCCGAATCTCCCTGCGCGGCAAGCAGTGCTTCCTGCTCTGCCCTTCTTCGTTCCTCTTCTTCCCTGCGTTTACGTTCTTCCTCTTCTCTTCGTCTACGCTCCTCTTCCTCCAGCTTTTTAATCTGCGCCGTTTCCTGCTTAATCCTTGCAGTATAGGCTGCTGCCTCCTGTTTTGCTTTGGCAAGCATAAGACTATAATTCTCGTACTCTTCCTGCTTTTGTGCCAAAACCTCTTCCACGTAAGCCTGCTCTTCCTCCAATTCTGTCTTGGAAGTCTCAAGCTCGGATTTTTCCTCCTCAAGCCGGTCCTGCAAATCCGCTACCTGCTGTACGGTAGCCTCATATTCGTCCAACAGTCTTCTGTCATACTCATACAGCTCCTCAACATAACTCGCCTTGTTAAGCATATCGCTCATGTTTTTTGAACTGAAGAGTATTTGCAGATAAGATGCCTCTCCCTGCTCATACATGAACTGTATACGGATTTTCATGGACTCATACTGCTTATCTTTCTCTTCAACCGCAGCATCGTACTCTATCTGCGTCTGCTCGATATCCGCTTCCTTGTTCTTGATTGCTTCCTCGATCAGATTAATATCTGTCAGCAGCGCAACCATCTCCGCGTCCAACTCCTCGATTTCTTCGCTGATATCCGCCTGCGCGCCTTTGGCATCAGAAATCTGCTGGTTGACATTGTCCAACTGCGACTGGTTATTCTTAATATCCTTTTGAAGATCAGAAATAGTAGTAGCCGATACCGGATCTGCTACTAACAGAAACAATATGAATGATATTACAACACATATCGTCTGTACATATCTTTTCTTCATTCTTCCGTGCCTCATCTGTTATTATCATTTTTTGTCACACACATCCGCGTTTTACAGCAGTGCATACAGTCCCTTTGCCATATTGCGGTGTTTTTACAGTTCGCAGTTATTGACGGTTCTTGGGAATGGAACAACATCTCTGATATTTCCCATACCGGTCAGGTACATAACACATCTCTCAAATCCGAGCCCGAACCCTGCATGTCTTGCAGAGCCATATTTTCTAAGGTCGAGGTAGAACTGATAATCGTCTTTATTCAGCCCCATCTCCTCCATTCTCTTCTCCAGTACTTCCAGATTATCTTCTCTTTGGCTGCCGCCGATAATCTCCCCAATCCCCGGCACGAGACAATCCATAGCGGCAACTGTCCTGCCATCCTCATTCAGCTTCATATAGAATGCTTTGATTTCCTTCGGATAATCCGTCACGAACACAGGACGCTTAAATTCCTGCTCTGTCAGGTATCTTTCATGTTCGGTCTGTAAGTCGCATCCCCAAGATACCTTGTACTCAAATTCATCATTGTGCTTCTCAAGAATCTTAATCGCGTCCGTATAGGTCACATGCGCAAAATCGGAATTGAGTACATGGTTCAGTCTCTCAATCAAACCTTTATCTACAAATTGATTAAAGAAATTCATCTCCTCCGGAGCATTCTCCAGTACATATCGGATTACATGTTTAAGCATTGCTTCCGCAAGCATCATATCATCCGTCAAATCAGCAAAAGCAATCTCCGGCTCAATCATCCAGAATTCTGCCGCGTGCCTCGTCGTATTGGAATTCTCCGCCCGGAACGTAGGACCAAAAGTATATACATTTTTGAATGCAAAAGCATATGTCTCCACATTGAGCTGTCCGCTGACGGTCAGATTCGTGGCTTTTCCGAAGAAATCCTGACTGTAATCCACCTGTCCGTCCTCTGTCATCGGAAGATTATTCATATCAAGCGTCGTTACTTGGAACATCTCACCTGCACCCTCGCAGTCGCTTCCCGTGATAATAGGCGTATGCACATACACAAATCCTCTCTCTTGGAAAAAGGTATGAATCGCGTAGGCAATCAGCGAACGCACACGAAATGTTGCTTGAAAAGTATTTGTTCTCGGACGCAGATGTGAAATCGTTCTCAAATACTCAAAGCTGTGCCGCTTCTTCTGCAACGGGTAGTCTGCTGTAGACTCGCCTTCTATTATAATCTCTTCCGCCTGCATCTCGAATGCCTGCTTCGCCTGAGGTGTTGCTATCATCTTACCCCTCGCGACAATCGCAGAGCCTACATTCAATTTGGAAATTGTATCAAAATTTCCCAGCGTATCATTATATACCACCTGAAGCGGTTCAAAAAACGTACCGTCATTGAGGACGATAAAGCCAAATGTCTTGGAATCTCTGATGCTTCTTACCCATCCGCCCACAATCACTTCCTTGTCGATATAATCTGCAGTACTCCGGTATAACTCCTTAATATCCGTCAAATTCATGCTTCCCATACTACTTTCTCTCCTTCTTTATCCCTGTTCTGTATATATTCCGATCGTTACTCTGCACTATCCTCCACAGTCGTTGTCTCGATATTGCCGTTTTCTTTTAAGAATTCCATGACATTCTTTTTCATGAGCTGTTCCCTGAGCATTTCCAAATCAGTATTCTTCCGGTATTCTTCCTCGGATTCGTAATTGTAGGCTTCCACCCTACTGCTGACTTCCTCTTGAATCTGCTCATCCGTCGGGTTGAGTCCCTCAGCATCAGCAATTGCCTGATACATAATATACTGCTGTGCGGCTGTCAGTGCATCTTCTTTAAATCTCGCTTCATACTCTTCTTCACTCATGCCGTAATACATCAGCATATACTGCACCAGCGTCATACTCTGCACTGTCGCCTGTGCAGTCATGGAATCTTTCAGATTCTGATAGAAACGGTCCACCATCTGAGCTGGCGGCTCTTTAAACGTACAGCCAGCCATAATGGTATCCGTCAACGTATTCTCAATTGTGTTCTCATAAGTCTGCACTTCACTCTCATAGAAAGAATTATATAGGTAATCCTCAAACTGTTTCGTCGTTTCACATCCTTCTATGCCCAATGTTTTCACAAATTCATCCGTGTATTCCGGCATCTTCTGCCTCGTTATACTGTTGACAGTAACCTCGAATACAACAGGTACACCTGAAAGGTCGGGATTGTTATCATATGGATCCGGGAAGGCGAGATCAAGTGAAACCGTCTCTCCGACCTTTGCACCAATCAGACCGTCCTCAAAACCGTCAATAAACCGATGGGAACCTATCGTCAAGTCAAATCCGGCACCGGTGCCTCCTTCGAATGCTTCCCCGTCAATATATCCCGTAAAATCAATGTTGGCTATATCACCGGTCTCAACTGCACCGTCCGTCACATTCTCGGATGTCGCATATTGCGGCAATACATAAAGCTGGAGGTACATGTCCACCAGACCATCCTCGACAACCGGTTCGGCTGCCGATGCCGGGATTCCGACATAATTACCCAGCGTCACATATTTTGACACCTTGATATCTTTCAGATACTCTTTACTGCCGCAGGCAGTTATCATCAAAGACGCTGCCACAGCCAACAGCAGTGCGATTCTCCGCCTGCCCATATTTTTTACCTGTTTTTTCATAATATACCTCCGTTTATCCTGCTCCGCTTAAGAGCGTCGAACTGCCGGATTATCATCCGCTATCATTCTACGATTAGCAATGCCTAAAACCATACTTTATTAATATATCATAATCTGCCCTTTCTTAAAAGAGTTTCTTCCGAACATTAAGAATTCTCCTTGCTTAAAGTCGTAATCAATGATAAAATATCCATTACATGCAGTAAGTAATTTCGGAGGTATTCGGATGAACACATTAACGATTGTTTTATTGGTTATTCTGGCAATTATGATTGTTGCCGTTGTCGTACTATATTTTCTGGGTAAGAAAGCTCAGAAAAAGCAGAATGAACAGCAGGCGCAAATCGATGCGATGAAGCAGACGGTCTCTATGCTGATCATAGATAAGAAACGTATGAAGCTTAAGGATGCCGGGCTTCCTCAGGCAGTTATGGAGCAGACTCCGAAGTGGCTTCGTGGTTCCAAACTTCCGGTCGTCAAAGCGAAAGTCGGACCTCAGATTATGACTTTGATCTGTGAAGAGAAGATTTTTGATTCCGTCCCTGTAAAAAAAGAGGTCAAGGCGGTCGTCAGCGGCATCTACATAACGGATGTCAAAGGACTGCACGGCAAGCCGGTTGTCACGGAGCAGAAGAAAAAGAGCAAGTTCAAACAGTTAGTGGAACGTGCGCAGGAGAAAGCCGGCGCAAAACCGATCAAATGACAATACAGCAGTTTCTCAGTTGAGTGAGAAGCTGCTGTTTTCTTTGGAACATATATTGATTCTGATATGGCAGTCGGACAGAAACTCATAGTTGACATCCAGCGAATAATCTACATCCACTGTAATATTGTCCTCCTGCTCATCAATCCGTATTTTTTTTGTATCTATCCCGATAAGAATCTGTCCGAAAGGAGTGTTATAGTTCGTCAGATTTTTCTTGCTTTCCTGAAAAACCATATGTACGTTCACCAGCCCGTTTCTGGATAGTTCTAACATATGTTCGCTAAACTTTAATCTGTTCTTGGTGGGCTGGCTGAAGCCTTCCGTGACTTCTTCATATACCACGTAGTGCTTATCGTTCCTCTTATAGTAATCACCGACCGTCACCATTTCTATCTTGTCGGCATCCTCTTCACGCTGGTCAAACTGCAGCCCTCGGAGCGTCAATAATACTTCCTGTGTCATATATACACCTTGTTATCTTCCTGTTATATTTATATTCTTTTTGTTACGATATATTTCTATTCATCTTCTGCCATATCCCTATTCTCTTTCTTCTGTCCGCCTGACAATTCTGCGTAACTTTGCTTAAATCCTTCTAATATTCATCTATATTAATAACTTTAGCGGACAAAATACCATAGGTCAGGATAGAATTGGCAAACTTCTGAAATTTATCCGCCGCATCACTGACGAAAAATCGGTACAACTCTGTTCCAAGCCCCGGTCTGTGCTCGCTCTCCAACCCTTTTTCCTGCAAAAGTCTCTTCAATGCCATCGCCGTCTCATATGCGGGATTTACCAACGTTACGCTTTCTCCCATAATCTTTCCTATTGTAGAACGAATGATCGGATAATGCGTACATCCTAGTATTAACGTATCGATGCCCACGTCGATAAGCCCCGTCAGGTATCTTCTTGCTATCTCGTCCGTCACCGGGTCTTCCCACAGCCCCTCTTCCACCAAAGGGACAAAAAGCGGACATGCTTTGCTGAGCACCAACGCATCGGAATCATTTTCTTTTATGTACCGGCTGTATATGCCGCTGCCGATTGTTGCCTCCGTGGCAATCACACCGATTTTATCGTTCTTTGTCGTGCCGATTGCCGTTTTCGCACCGGGTCTTACCACATCGACAATCGGAAGGTCTACCTCTTGTTCCAGTGCGTCCAAGGCGCAGGCGCTGACGCTGTTACATGCAACTACAATTGCCTTAACTTCCTGCGTTTGTAGAAATCTTACAATCTGCTTGGAGAACTTCGTAATCGTCTCCTTCGACTTACTTCCGTATGGCACCCTCGCCGTATCGCCAAAATATACAATCCGTTCATTAGGGAGCTGGCGCATGATTTCTCTTGCCACCGTCAGCCCGCCGACCCCCGAATCGAAAACTCCTATCGGTCTGTTACGCAATTCTTCCTGTTCGCTCATAGCAATCTCTTTTCTAATTCTATTTCTTCTATTCCTTATTCTGCTTCTTATTCTTCTGTTGTTCCAACCATTCTAACAGTCTGCTCCTGACGATGACTTCATCTCCCGATGCACTTAAGATTCCCTGATAATCAGTCTGTTCGAGTACAATTTCCTGTCCCTGCGATATGATGACTTGCACACATGTATTCTCTGTAAAACACAACTCCGGATATAAAACTCCCCACCATGCAAGCGCCATAATACCGGCGGCTGCTGTCCGAAAGCACAAATTATTGTAAACTTTTTTTACAAAGATACAGATATTCTTTCTGTTCTGCATACCGTCACACTCCCTGCCCGGCTGCCGCTCATCTTCTATGCCGCGCCGTTATTTACGTTAGAAGTGTAACCGCTATCTGTCTCTTTATACATCAGACCGTGTTTTGTCCTGCTCCAACCTGATCTGCCTGATAATAGATTTCTCCTGATTGTCAATATGGAGCTTTGCAGCGCGCGCTGCGCCTTCCTTATCATGCTTCACAATGCTTTCATATATCATTCTATGCTCGTCAACCAGATTATCATGACGGTTTTCATCTTTAATATACTCAAAACGATATCTGTACATCTGCTCCGACAGATTATTGATCAATTGAATCAGCCTCTGATTTCCAGTAGCTTTCACAATAATATCATGAAGCTCCACATCCGCCTTCGCAATGATCGTCGCATCTTTGGTCTCTGTCGCGCTCTCAAACTCCTCGCAGGCTTTCTTGAGCTGTTCTGTTGCCTCCTCGTCAATTCTGTCACAGGCAAGTTCCACGCAGAGCGCATCTAACGCACGTCGTACCTCCAGCACATCTTTCAGGCTCTTTTCCGTAATCTGTGCCACTTCTGCGCCACGACGCGGAATCATAATCACCAGTCCTTCCAGTTCCAGCTTGCGAATTGCCTCCCGTATCGGTGTCCTGCTGACTCCGAGTCGGTTCGCCAGATGAATCTCCATCAGCCTCTCTCCCGGTTTCAGTTCTCCCGTCAGAATTGCTTTGCGCAGCGTGTTAAACACGACATCCCGAAGCGGAAGAAATTCATCCATTGTCATATCAAAGTTGTCTCCCATACAAGCCACACCTTTCTCTCTGTCCGCATTATCTGCAAAATACGGTCACAAAAACCTGTTCCGCAAGCTCTCGTTCTCTTACGGCTTCCGCTGCTGCTTCGGCTTCTTCACGATTGGTAAAAATGCCGAATACTGTCGGACCGCTGCCGCTCATCAGTGCATTTTCCGCCCCTTTGTTTTGTAACAATTGTTTCAATTCTTCTATCACGGGATACTCTTTCGCAGTCACAGTCTCCAGTACGTTACCGAGTCTGTCAGTAATCCCTTGAAGATTCCCTTCCTCCAGCGCAGCCATCATACCGTCTATATCAGGATGGTACGACAGCCTGTCAGCGTGCAGGTTCCCGTACACAAAACCGGTGGACACATTAATGTCCGGTTTTGCCACCACAAGAAAACAATCCGGTGGAGCGGGCAGCGGCGTCAATATCTCCCCAATGCCCTCTGAAAGCATCGTTCCTCCCACAAGACAGTAGGGAATGTCTGCACCTAATGTTACACCAAATGCTTGTAATTCCTCTATAGAATATCCCATACCGAAAAGCTCATTCACCCCCCTCATAGTGGCTGCCGCATCAGAGCTTCCGCCCGCCATACCCGCAGCAATGGGGATTCTCTTCGTCAGAGTTATCCTCACACCTTCCGTAATTCCCCTCTCTCTGAAAAGAAGCTCTGCTGCTTTACAAATTAAATTATCGCCATTAACGGGAAGTTCTTCATTATCTGTCTTCAACACGATTCCCGGCTGCTGCGTCTTCTCAAAAAGCAGGTCATCACAAATATCTACCGTCTGCATAATCATCCTGACCTCATGATAGCCATCGCTCCTGCGGCGAAGAACATCTAAACCAATATTAATCTTTGCATATGCCTTTTGACTGGTTTGTTCCGTTGTCATATCCGGTCTGCCTTTCCTTTTTCATTTTCAGATTTACAGAAATTCTACGGTATTATATTTAAGTTTTTTTCATTTTATTAAAAAATTGCACTTTGTATACAATTATTGTTCTTAATTATATACAATCCGTATCTTTTCGTCAACTGCAACACCCGTTTTCTGCTCTTTGGCATTGTTCCATCCGGCTTTCTGCTAAATATTTTCTTTATGTCATGAAACGCCATAAAATTGTTATAAAAAAATATTTTTTTTGATTTTACTCCTAATTTTTCCATACGGATGGTACGATATAGTAAGTAGAAGCGGGGACTTATCCCTGCAGGCAACCAGAAACATAAAATATTATATTCCAAGGAGGGATACCAATGAGCGTAAACGGAGTTACAGGTGCAACAAATACTTATGATGCTGCCTATCTGGCAAATCAGACCGCTAATACGAAAGCTGCTGCGGAGAATACTTCCGAGGCTAATGCTTCTGAAAAGAAAGATGATAACGGTGTTGTCTATGAACCATCTAAGGATACTAGCACCAAGAAAACTTACACACAGAATACGAACTTAGTTAACAAGATGAAAGCAGACGCTGAAGCTCATGCACAGCAGCTTCAGAGTATTGTTGAGCAGTTAATGACCAAACAAGGTCAGACATTCAACAGTGCCAATGGTATCTGGTCTATTCTTGCAGGCGGCAACTTAAAAGTAGATGCTGCTACACAGGCACAGGCAAAGAAAGATATTGCAGACGACGGTTACTGGGGTGTTGAACAGACATCTGACAGAATCATTGATTTTGCAACCGCATTGACAGGCGGTGACCCTGATAAGATTGAAGAAATGCGCGAAGCATTTAAGAAGGGTTACAAGCAGGCAGAGAAAACATGGGGCGGTCAGCTTCCTGATATCTCTCAGAGAACTTACGATGCTGTAATGGAAAAGTTTGACAAGATGGCAGAAGAAGCCGGTCTTACAACGTCAAACTAGTCTGTATTATCATACTATTTTACTTAAATAAAAGAAGTCAGGTTCTCGAACCTGACTTCCTTTATTTCTATCAGTAATAACCACCGGTCGCGTATGCATGTCTCTTTTACTTCCGGCTCTCCAGCGCAGAGAACACAACGTTGCGCATTCTGCGCGTATACCCCGTGATTCCGGAATCACATCTTTGCAACATGATTAACAGCGTCATGTCATTTACCGGATCGTTCGTCATATATGTGCCCAGCCAGCCGTCCCAGCCATACTCACCTTTACTTCCTATATACGCCGCCTCTTCCGGCACCGTCATAATCCTCATCAGATTACCGTAACTGTGTCCCGCCAGCGATTCCCATGTCTTCATTCCACGCTGCTGGTCAGAAGTTATATGTGCCGTAGTCATATATTCTACCGTTTGCGGCGACAGAATGCTTACTCCCTGATAGGTTCCATGTCCCAGCAGCATCTGTGTGAACTTAGCATAATCATCTATTGTGGAGCACAACCCCGCCCCGCCCGATTCAAATGCCGGCGGTAGTTCCATTTTATTCTGAATGCCAAGATGACATTCCCTCTCTTCTATCAGTCCGTCCTCTGTCTCTCGATACACCTTGGCAAGACGCTCCTGTTTATCCGGCGCCACATAAAACCCTGTATCTGTCATTCCAAGCGGATCGAATATTTTTTTCGACAGAAATTCTCCAAAGCGCATTCCCGATACAACTTCCACAACAGCGCCCAGCACGTCCGCGGACAAGCCGTACTGCCAAGACTCCCCGGGCATAAAAGCAAGAGGAATCTGTCCGATTCTGTCGGCAATCTCTAATGTGGTAAGCGCCTTATCCGTCAAAAGCTTCTGTTTAATCTCTTCGACCAGCCTTTCACTCCTGACTTCTGCGGGATTGCTTTCACCAAGATAAACCAGCCCGGAAGTCATATTGAGCAGATTCTGTATCGTCATCGGTCTTGTGACCGGCACCGCCACTCCGCAATCCACCACATACTGATTCCGAAAACTTGGAAGATAATCGGACACATGGTCCAATAAGTCAATTCTGCCTTCTTCGAGCAATATCATGACCGCCGCCGCCGTAATCGGCTTTGTCATGGAATACAGACGATGTATCGTGTCCCTCGTCATTTTACGCCCGGTCGAAATATCACGATACCCCGATTCATGGTAATACTGCTCTTCACCGTGCTGTATCACCATGCAGCTTACTCCTGACACGAATCCTTTGTCAGTCATCTCCCGTGCAATTTCACCCAGTCTTTCCAGTTTTCTTCGATTCATATCCCTCACACTTCTATCTCCTTTTATATTTCCTTAATGCTCCCTCATTTTTCCTGTTCTTTCCTATTTTTCCCATGCTTTCTTATTTTCTGTACTTGCTCACACTTTACCGCCTCATCCTGCCACGCCTCTAATTGATATACATTACAATCGTAATCTACACTAAATAATATAACACATTATTGCTCTCCTGTAATTATGAAATATGCATGACTGCCGCATACTAACGATACATTGCTTTATTTACTAAAAATGCATGCACGAAATCAGCAATTTGGCAAGTAGCCATCACATCACAAATAAGGTATACTGTGCTCATGGAAAATATTATCTGATAGAAATAATGTTGAAGCAGCACAACAAGCCAAGCTTCAGAACGGAGGTAACGATGATAGAAAGCAGCAAAGTACAGAAAATCTTATACGGCGGAGATTACAATCCGGAACAATGGGCTGAGGATACATGGGAGGAGGATATGCGGCTGCTTAAACTGGCGCATATTGATATTGTAACTCTAAATGTATTCAGCTGGGCGGCACTGCAGCCGTCTGAAGATACCTACTGCTTTGATAAATTAGATAAAATCATAGATACGGTTACGCGGCACGGCATGAAAATCTGTCTCGCCACTTCCACGGGAGCTCATCCCGCGTGGATGGCACGGAAATATCCCGATATCCTCAGAACCGAATTTAACGGCATGAAGCGCAAATTCGGCAGTCGCCATAATTCATGCCCTAACAGCCCTACTTATCGTAAATATTCGGTCGCTCTTGCCGCCAAATTAGCCGAACGCTACAAATCCTGCGACAATATTGTGTCATGGCACATTGCCAACGAATACGGCGGAGAATGCTACTGCGACAACTGCGAGAAAGCATTCCGCATATGGCTGCAAAACAAATACAAGACCATTGATGCCGTCAACGAGGCATGGGATACCGCCTTCTGGGGTCACACTTTCTATGACTTTGAAGATATTGTACTGCCTAACATGCTTTCAGAGCATTTTGAAGTCAACAGAACAACTTTTCAAGGTATTTCTTTAGATTACAGAAGATTTAACTCCGAGAGTATCCTTGACTGTTTTCGGCTGGAATATGACGCCATTCATGCCATCACACCGGACATTCCGATTACCACCAATCTGATGGGTAATTATCAGCCTCTCGACTATCAGATGTGGGCAAAATATATGGACTTTATTTCATGGGACAACTATCCGGCTTACAACGCTACTTTGGAGGACACCGCTTTCAAACATGATTTGATGCGCGGCATCAAACAAGGCAAACCTTTTGCCTTAATGGAACAGACGCCCAGTGTGACCAACTGGCATCCTTACAATGCCTTGAAACGTCCGGGCGTAATGCGTCTGTGGAGCTATCAGGCAGTGGCGCACGGAGCCGATACCGTCATGTTCTTCCAGCTAAAGCGAAGTATCGGTGCCTGCGAAAAATACCACGGCGCCGTCATTGACCATGCCGGTCATGAAAATACGCGAGTCTTCCGCGAAATCACACATCTTGGTGCGGAACTTGAGAAAATCGGCTCTCTGACACTCGGTGCCAGAACGCAGTCCAAAGCAGCCATCGTCTTTGACTGGGATAACTGGTGGGCGACCTATTACTCGGCAGGTCCAAGCGTCAACTTACAGTATTGCGATGAGATATTGAATTACTATAAAGCTTTTAATAACCTGAACATTCCCGTGGATTTCATTGGGGTGGATGACGATTTGTCCCACTACGCTTTCGTTATAGCTCCGGTTCTTTATATGGTGAAACCCGGTTATGACGAGAAAATCAGACAATTTGTCAAAGACGGCGGCAGATTCTTAACCACCTTCTTCAGCGGCTATGTGGATGACCACGATCTGGTTACCGTTGGCGGCTATCCGGGTAAACTTCGGGATATCCTAGGTATCTGGGTGGAAGAGGAGGACGCGCTTCCCGCCGAGGCATGCAACAGCTTCACCTACAAAGACATTACCTACCCTGCTACCCTCATCTGTGATCTTTTGCATACCGAAGGCGCAAGGACGCTGTGCGAATATGAACAGGATTTCTATGCGGGTATGCCGGCGCTTACCTGCAATAGCTTCGGCGAGGGCGCCGCATATTACGTTGCAACCCGGTCCAACGCAGATTTCTACCGCACTCTTGTAAGTGAAATCTGTGCAGATGCCGGTATTTCTCCGATTATAGACACCCCTGACTGCATCGAGGTGACAAAACGTACCAATGCAAACGGCACTTTCCTGTTCTTCTTAAACCATGACGAGAAGATACATGATATCAAATTAAACCTTGCTGGCACAAACATTCTCAATGATGTCACCTACCGCAGCGGAGATATTCTCTCGCTGCCTGCCAAAGATGTGGCAATCATACATGAATCGAGGTAAATATTTTATGAAGAAAATAACAAATAAATCAGAATACCTTACACAAATCGACAAAGTTATCTCCAAAGGACCTTACCACGATAATTGGGCATCTCTCACGAATTTCGAGATGCCGCTGTGGTATGCGAAAGCAAAGTTCGGTATCTTTGTCCACTGGGGACTTTACAGTGTTCCGGCATACGCCAACGAATGGTATTCCAGAAACATGTATATTCAAGGTTCGCCTGAATACGAACACCACATCAAAACATACGGTCCTCACAAAGATTTCGGATACAAAGATTTTATTCCTCTTTTTAAGGCGGAAAATTTTGACCCTGATTTCTGGGCGGAGACTTTTGCTGCAGCAGGGGCAAAATATGTGGTCCCTGTAGCAGAACATCACGATGGCTTCCAGATGTACAAAAGCGATTTATCCGTATACAATGCCGCGCAGATGGGACCATGTCGAGACATTATAGGAGAACTGAAATCTTCTTTTGAGAAAAAAGGACTGGTTTTCTGTACCTCCACGCACCGTGCGGAACACCACTGGTTTATGGGAAACGGCAAAGATTTCGACAGCGATATCAAAGAACCTTTGCACTGCGGTGATTTCTACTGGCCTTCGGAACAGCAGCAGCCCGACCATCAGGACTTATTTGCCACGCCATATCCGGACAGTGAATTTCTGGAAGACTGGCTGTGCCGCACCTGTGAAATCATTGACCGCTATCAGCCTAAAATTCTCTATTTCGACTGGTGGATCCAACACGAAGCATATAAACCCTATTTACGCAAAATCGCAGCATACTACTATAACCGCGGTTTAGAGTGGGGATATCCCACCGCTATTTGTTACAAGCACGATGCAATGGCTTTCGGAAGCGGAATCGTAGATGTAGAACGAGGTAAATTTGCGGACACGAAACCTTACCATTGGCAGACAGACACCGCCATCGCCCGCAATTCATGGTGCCACACTACTTCTTTGGATTATAAGAGCAGTTATGAATTAATCTGCTATCTGATTGACGTCGTCAGCAAAAACGGCAATCTTCTGCTCAATGTCGGTCCCAAAGCGGATGGCACCTTTGCCAAAGAGGATGCCGCCATTTTGCGTGATATCGGAAACTGGCTTTCTGTAAACGGCGAAGCCATTTACAATACGAAACCGTGGCGCTATGCCGCCGAAGGACCTACACTCGAAACAGAAGGACAATTCAGCGATGCTTCCTCCACCGTTTATACGTGCGAAGACTTCCGCTTTACCGCCGGAAACGGATGCATCTACGCTGCCTGTCTGTACTATCCAAATGACGGCAGAGTAACCATCCATGCTCTCTCCAAATCCAAGGATGCCAACAAGCCTAACTTCCACGGCATTATCCGAAATGTAGAGGTTCTTGGTTTTGCGGAACAGCCGGCTTATTCTATTGATGAAGAAGGAATGCATATCACGACACAGAATGTACAAAGTAATTTCCCCGTTGTATTCAAGGTGCTTGTAGAATAAAACAGCCTCGCACTGGTGTATCATTCTTGCTAAATATCGCCCTTCTTGCACAAACCTATATTTCATGTTACGATATTTAAATGAACAAGTGTAGTATATAACATATTTTGATGCACCATGTCAAAAGAAGTATCGAGATGAAGGTCAGGGGAAAATGATTCAGGATATGGATACCTTATTTATCGCTGATGATGAAGCTTCCATCAGAGAAGGTCTTAAATATATTATTGACTGGGAATCACTGGGCTTTCGTCTGTGTGGCACATCTTCCAACGGAGAAGATGCGCTCGCACAGATTCTTGCTCTTAATCCCAGTCTTGTTATGCTGGATGTCAAAATGCCCAAGATGAAAGGCACGGATGTCATACGTCTTGCCAGAGAATCAGGTTATCAAGGTAAATGTATTATCTTAAGCGGTTACTCTGATTTCCAATATGCGCAGGAAGCCATCAAGAACGGCGTCAGCTTCTACGTCACCAAGCCAATTGACGAAGAAGAACTTACTCGGGCAGTCATACAGATTAAGGCCATGTTATCCGAAGAAAGACTGCATTCTTCACATTTTACGGCATATCGGAATAAGGCAAAGCGTATTGTACTATGCGAGCTGATGACAAATACGCTGACTACGCCTCTGTCGGAAGCGGATTACGCCCATTTCCGTTTGGACGCTGATTCCTACCAAGTGGTGATTTGCGAAGATTTTCACACTCAATCTGCCGCTGCGCCTTATACTTTTGCAGAGCTGCTGAGAGTGACCAATAAAGATAATAATATTTTTGAACATTCTGAAATAGACGGACGGGATGTTGTCCTGTTAAAAGGCAGTCTTGGTCTGAACCGTCTCACGGATTTTCTGAAACGTTTTGACGAAATTACACCTCAGCCCGGAAGCCCGTTAGAATCTATGTTCTTGGCGTACGGCAGACCCGTTTTTGTACCGGAAGACATCCATTTGTCATATGAAGATGCATCTGCACTCTTAGACCGTCGTTTTTTCTGTGCACAAGACCAACATGCGATGGGCTTTGACATGTTACCCTTTTCTACTCCTGATGCTATGACGCCTTCCGCCCGTCATGCGACGATACATCTTGACGAAAAAACACTTCGCGATTACAGCGAGCGCTTCGTAGGCTATATTCAAACATATAACCGCTCGATGACAGTCGATGAGTTATCCATGTTGGAAGAATCTCTGTCGCACGTACCTGATCAGATTGGTGACATCAAGCTCTTTCTTACAGACTTATGCTTACAAATCAAAGGTGAAATCAAGAGAAATTATGCTTCAGCAGAGATTCCCTTTGCCAGTAACTCCGCAATCATTGAGTTCATCGGTAATCAGAATTATTTGTATGAAATTATCCGATTTCTCTCGGAGCAATTTGAAATTATCATGAATGCGATGGGCAATCCTTCCAGAGACACGATATTGGACGATATTCTTTATTATATTGACCATAATTTCCGGGACAATATCAAGCTCGAAACCATCGCTCCGCTTTTTGGCTATAACAGCGCCTACCTCGGTAAAATATTCACAAAATCAGTGGGCGAAAGTTTTAACTCCTATATCGATCACAAACGCATTGACCAGTCAAAGCAGCTTTTATTGGAAAACAATCTGAAAGTATATGAGATTGCCGAGCAGGTCGGCTATAAAAACGTGGATTATTTCCACAAGAAATTCAAAAAATATGTGGGAATTAGTCCTGCAGAATTCCGCAAGGGACAGGATCCCGAATCGGCATTTGAAAAATACCCCCCCCCACAAAAAAAAGCCCCTAGAGCATAAAGTCTCATGCAGGGTCTGCACTACCGTACATACGATACAAAAACTGCCATACCGGATAACCGATATGGCAGTTTGTTTATTATATAGGAATAACGCTTAAATGATAAGATACTTACTGTACAATTGCAACCTTCTCTGCAATAATGTTGGTCATCATCTCTTCTGCATCACTCATGCCCGTTGCTTCCAGTTCAGCAATCATTGCGTCATAGTTTGCATCGAATTCAGCCTCTGTGCCTGTTACGCACTTAATCAATGCTGACCATGCTACCTCATCGAGCTTATCCACGATTTCACTAAACTCAAGCGGCATTGCATATGCCCAAAGAGGAGAATAATCAGGTGTCTCGAACTCATCCGGCTGCGGGAATACATCTACCAAAAGTTCAACTCCCCATGCTTCACATGCTGCCTTCTCTTCTACGTTGTACTCGTTGATAACAGCATCCTTACTTGTTGTTGTATAAGTGCTTCCTGTAGGGTCTAAGATACCATCACCATAAGACGGGAACGGATAGTTGTGGAAACCAACACCTGTCTTCTTAGAGTAATCTGCATCTTCCTGAGAATACTTAATTTCTTCTTCTGTTCTGTAACGATGTCCTTCATCATCAACGAAGTAGTTTACACCTTCAATACCCCATTTGTTGAGTACCTGACCTTCGTCAGAGCAAAGGAAATCAATAAATTTAATTGCTGCAACGGGATCTTTACAAGAAGTTGTGATACCAACACCTGTTCCTGTTGTCAGACCCTGATACATAAGAGAAGGACACTTGATATCCGGTGACATACCGGTCGGAAGACCTGCATAAGTAAGGTTGTACTTACCATCTGCCTTCAATACCTTCTCACCATCCTGATAATCCCAATCCTTGTCGAACAGACATACTACACGACCGGATGCAATCTTAGCAATGTAATCTTCATGAGTCTGCGTTGCAAATTCAGGATCAAGGATACCTTCATTGTACATACGGCATAACCACTTGAAATACTGTCTCTCATTATCGGAACGGAATTTGTAAACGCCCTTGTTGTCGTCTGTTACAATCCACTGTCCGTTATCAGGTGCACCGTCCGCGATAAATCCGGCAGGGTTACCTAATGTGATAAGCCAATGCCAGTCAGAAGTGGACAATGTGATACCAATTTTATCAAGACCATCATCTGTCGTCGGGTTCTCGGCAATGTAATCTTTAATCATAGTTTCCAATTCTTCCAGAGACTCAGGAATCTTGTAGTCTTTAGCCTTCAGAGCATCCCACTGAATCTGGATATTACCGCAATCCTTAAATTTTGTACCGCCTACTACATAAGCAGATAACTGATAGATAGACGGATCGTCTGCGGACTGTTTTAATTTCTCAAATTCTTCGCCGTAAAGCTTCTTGATGTTAGGACCATACTGCTCAATCAAGTCTGTCATATCAATCATTGCGCCTGCGTCAATCATATTACCTGCAGAACCTTTTGCGAAAATGATATCCGGATAATTCTGTTCTGCAATCATCAGTGCAACTGCTTCACTTTCATCATTACCACCAACAGGACGTGTTGTCTTTAACTTAACACCGGTTGCCGCCGTGATTGCCTCTGCAACGGGATCTGTCCAAGGATCATCCTGATTTGCATCTGCGTTAAAAAATGTCAGCTCAATCACTTCACCTGACGCTGTGCTGCCTGTATCTGCTGCCGCATCTGCATTGCTGCCACCATCAGTTGTTGTACTACCTGTATCAGCAGCCGGAGCATCACTTCCGCCGCCTCCACAGCCGGCAAGAGTACCGGCTACCATTGTCACTGCCAGTAACAATGCACAAATTTTTTTGTTTTTCATACTTTTTCTCCCTTCTGTTGCTCACATTGATTACAATGCATCTTTATATTTGTATGTCGGCGCGCATATACACGCCGGCATAGAAATATCATTTCACTTAAAGAATCAGTCTTTGACCGCTCCGACTGTCATACCGCCTACGAAATACTTCTGTAAGAACGGATAAACAATGATGATAGGCACAGTCGCCACAATTGTTACCGCCATTCGCACGGAAAGCGGTGATACGGCATTCTTCAACTGCTCCGCCGCATGCGGATCGATTTTAACTGTCGCCTTCTCCATAATCTCATACAATACATACTGCAAGGTCGGCAGCTCCTTCGCATACAGATATGTGTCCATGAAGGAGTTCCACTGTCCTACCGCGTAGAACAATGCTACTGTTGCCAGAACCGGTTTACACAACGGCAAAATAATCTTTGCCCAGATGATAAAATCATTAGCGCCGTCCACTCTCGCCGCTTCCTGTAACGCCATCGGAAGACCCTCGATAAACGAACGCACCAGTATCATATTGTAAACCCAGATCAAACCCGGAATGATATAAACAAGGAAATTGTTACCCATCTTCAATGTTCTCATAAGAAGCAGGTATTCCGGAATCAGTCCGCCGCTGACATACATGGTAATAACAAACAGTGTGGTAAATAATTTGTTAAAGTAGAAATCTTTTCTGCTAAGTACATATGCAAGCATCGCCGTACAGATTACGCCTGCTCCCGCACCGATTACCGTTCTCAAAACCGAAAGTACAAATGCCTTGCCTAAGTTATTTTCCTCAAATACATAGATATAATTGCTCCATGTAAACTTTCTCGGAATAATAAAATTGATATTGCGCATCGTATCGATCGGATCGTTCAATGAGATTGCCAACACATTCAAAAACGGATAAACCGTGATGATAATCAAAAATATGAACACAACCAGTAGTATGTAATCTAAAATATTATCACGACTCTTAATTCTGTTACTCTTTACATTCGCCATGGTCGTTCCCTCCTTATATCAGCCTGCTCTCGCCGAGTAAACCTGCAACCTTATTTGCAATAAATAGAAGTGCAATGCCGACTAGCGACTGGAACATACCGATTGCAGTACCAAGACCATAGTTGCTGTTTCCGATACCTCTGATATAAGCAAACCATGAAAGTACCATTGCATGATCCTGTACAATACCGTTACTAAGAAGCATCTGACGCTCCATACCTACATTCAACGCACCACCGATGCTCATAATCAGCAATACAACTATGGTCGGTTTGATACCCGGTAATGTGATATGCCAGATTCTCTGGAGTCGATTGGCGCCGTCCACTTTTGCCGCCTCATACAATCCCTGATCTATTCCAGCCATAGCCGAAAGATATACGATTGCGTCCCAGCCAACCTCTTTCCATGTATTAATCAGAACAACCGTAAACCAGAACAACGGTGAATTCGTACTCATAAGTCCCAGTTTTGTATGCAGCGCGGTGTCAAGCATTCCGCCGTCATTTAATACCATCTTCGCGATACTGGCGATAACCACCCATGATACGAAGTGTGGCAGATAGGAAATCGTCTGTGTTATTTTCTTGAATTTAACAAACCGTATTTCGTTTAACATCAATGCAAATACAATTGCCATAAGCGTTCCGAATGCGATTCCGATGATACTCAGTCCGATTGTATTGAGCATTGTCTGTGCAAACATACGATCTTCAAATGCCTTGATAAAATTATCAAATCCGGCAAATGGTCTCTGCCATATCGGAAGCGTCATAGTCTTCGGCCGCACATCCTGAAATGCCATCGTCCATCCCCACAACGGAATGTACTTGAATACAATCAGCCAAACAACAAACGGAAGTGACATCAATAGCAGATATCGCTGTTTCCACATTAGCTGCATACTGAATTTCTGCTTTATAACTTTCTCTTTCGGAGCTTTTCTAACACTCATATTTGCTCATCCTTTCATACATTTTTTTCATATATTTCTGTTCCAGCCTTTCCTAAAACAGAAAAAATGCATCACAGGAAATATCTATCCTATGATGCATTTATTATAATTTTATAAACAAAATAAAAATACTGAAAAAATTACAGAAAAAATACGGTCTTTTTTTTACCTCAACTTTTAATTCAACTGCATTTGGTCTATCGGAAACATTAATCTGACTCTTGTTCCCATCTGAGGTTCGGAATATACGTGGATACGGTATCCGTCTCCGTAATGCAGCTTCATTCGCTGGTTGATATTGTATAGTCCAATGCTCTTGTTCCTGCTCATATCCCGCATCTCAATATCTTTGCGCAGCTTCTCTAATATTTCTTCGGTCATACCGCATCCGTTATCTTCAATATCAATGATAATAAGGTTCATCTCATCTTCCGTTTTCCTACGGACGGTGACGATAATTCTGCCGTCCTCATCCTTATCCTCCAATCCATGCATAATAGCATTCTCTACCACTGGCTGCAGCAAAAGTGGCGGCAGATAATACTGCGACAAATCCAGTCCCGGCTCCACCTCTTTTCTATATTGGATGCGGTCATCGAAACGCAGATGCTGTATTGTTATATACTCATCAACATGATTCAGCTCCTCTTCAAGTGTGGTCATGGCAGTTCCCATATTCTCAAGCACATACCGCATGGATTTCCCCAAAATCTTGATTGCCGTGGCTGCCTCTTTATCCCCCGCCTTTAATGCTTTCATGCGGATGGTTTCCAGTGTATTGTAGAGAAAATGGGGATTAATCTGGCTGGCAAGCATTTTAAACTCCATCTCTTGCTGCCTGATCAGCAGTTCCTGCTCTTTAAGCTGCGCCTCGTAAGCCCTCGCTTCCTGCTCCTTGATATTCTTCACCATGACTTGTAAGTCTCCGAATGCCTCCGACAGTTCGTCGTTTCCTTGGAAGGTAGTAATCAACTCATAATCCTGATTACTCGCTTTGTGCATTTCTTCTCTCAACACATTCACCCTTCCCGCAAAATATTTTGTGAAGAAGTGTATCATAATTCCCGGAATAATGAGGTTGAGGACAATAATAATCCCGCATAAACACAAAATTCTTCGAATGTTTGCATAGCCCTGACCATCAAGCGCACACACATAAATCCGCGAATCGGACTGAAACATATAAAAAGTAGAAATATTAATCAAATATTTTCTCCCATCCATTTCAGTCTGCCCCGTATACTGATATGCCGGTTCCTCAAAGTCCACCGGCAACGGCTGTGCCTTCCCGTACCGGCTCCTGTCAGAGCTATAGAAAACAGGTCCTCTGTCTACCGAGAGCGTGCATATATATTCGTCATTATCCACGCGAAGCCGTAAATCATTCTCATCCAAATGAATGACCAGCACTGCCTGATAGGGCGAATTGATAAGCTGAATCTCCCTCACCAGACATAAACTCCAATATTCATCGTGATATCCGTATTCCCACGGAATCGCCCGCCAATGAACGCCCGGATTCGATATGGCATCCTGATACCATATGGTATTCATAATCTCTTCATCCAGTCGGACAAACTGCTTATAATTTGATATGGTCGGATTGTCCGTGTAAATCTCAATCGCGCTAAATTCGGAATAGTTCTTTGCACATTGGTCCAGTAGCACATTCTGGTCGACGGCTTTCATATAATCTCTCGTCGATTCAAAATCTTCTGCCAATATCCTACGGATTCCGAGGTCAAAAGCAATATCCTTAGAGACATTGTAAGTATCTGTCGTCAATTCAAACAGCAGATTTCTCACACGGTGATTCTCTGATCGTAAAAGATCCGCATAGTAGTCTATCATAATGCGCCCCGTATACAATAACAGAAATGTACCGAGTAAAAGCATGGGCACTACAATCACAGCCGTGTAAATCATATACAGCTGCCGTTTGATAGGTGCCCTATGAAAGATAGATGTAAACCGTAATTTCTTATTCATAAATATCGTACTGTTTTCCTTCTCTAATCATCACCGGAATAATATCAAGCGGCGCAGGGACGGTTATCACCTGTCCTCCTTCATATTCTTTCTTGGTATATGCGTCCGTCCACCTACAGCCTGCAGGCAAATATACCTTTCTTTCACGCATTCCTTCTTCCATCACCGGCGCTACCAGCAGATCTGGACCAAACATATACGCATCCTCCGTCTCCCAGCACATCTTATCCTCTGGAAAGTCATAGAACATCGGGCGCATCACGGGCGCGCCTGACCCAGCCGCTTCCTCCATGCACGTTCTGATATAGAACCGAAGTTTTTCCCTGATAAAAAGATATTTAGTCAAAATCCGGTAATTGTCCTCGCCAAAACTCCATACCTCATTGTCCTGTCCGCTCGTCAGCTGCCTCACGCCGCCTATATACTCCTGCTCTCTCTCATACCACGGAGACCGCTCGCCGTGCATACGAAATACCGGACAGAATGCACCCCATGCAAACCATCGCACCAGCAGTTCCTTAAACCTATCATCTCTGATATCCCCACCCAAGAAACCACCGATGTCTGATGTCCACCACGGAATGCCTGCTATGCTCATGCTCAGTCCCGCCTGTAGTTGCTCACGCATGGAACGGAAAGACGAATGGATATCTCCCGACCATGTAAGCACTCCGTACTTCTGGCTTCCAGCCCATGCACAACGCACAAGGCTCATGATATCCGTCTCGCCCTCGGCGCGGAGTCCCTCGTAAAATCCCTTAGCATACCCTACCGGATAGCGGTTAGAACACTGCAATGCCGTGCCTTCGTAGTAACGGTAATTATCAAAATCATAGGGTCCGTATTCCGGCTCCGCCTCGTCCAGCCAGAAACAACGAATCCCTTTCTTATAATAATTCTCCTTGCAGCGCTCCCACACATATTTCTGTGCACCGGGATGTGTCGCATCATAGAAAATCGTATTTCCCATCCATGTCATATGGTTGGAGTTACCCCTATCAGCAGTCACAAGATAACCGTTCTCCGCCATCGGTCCGAAGTTCTCACTGCGTTCGTCAATCGTAGGCCACACAGACACCACCGTCTCTATGCCCATCTCTTTGAGTTCACGTACCATTGCCTCAGGGTCAGGCCAGTCCCTCGGCTCGAATTTAAAGTCGCCCTGTCTTGTCCAATGGAAAAAGTCCACTACAATGGCGTCCATAGGCAGCCCGCGCTTCTTATGCTCTCTTGCTACGGCAAGAATCTCTTCCTGATTGCGATAACGCAGCTTGCACTGCCAATACCCCATACCGTACTCCGGCATCATCGGCGTCCTTCCTGTAGCCGCCGAATATTGTTCCTCGATTTGTGCCGGCGTGTCTCCCGCAGTAATAAAATAGTCCAGCTTCTTCGTGCTCATTGCCGACCATTCCGTCTTGTTGACGCCAAATACCGCCGTGCCGATTGCCGGATTATTCCAAAGAAAACCGTATCCTCTGTTGGAAATCATGAAGGGCACGCTCGCCTGCGAATTGCGGTGTGCCAATTCCAAGATTGCACCCTTTTTATTAAGATGCTTCTCCTGATACTGCCCCATACCGAAAATCTTCTCGTCGTCAAACGCTTCAAACCGTGCAGTCAGGAAATAATCCGTGCTGCCCTGTATCGGTTTCAACTCTCTGGCGTCAACACGCAGCGGCACACAATATCTGTTGATGCGGTTTCTGTTGCGCCAGTATTCCTCCGTCAGCAATTCTCCTTTTTGATTATAGAAGCTAATCCACCCCTCATGAGAAACCTTTGCCGTAATTTTGCCGTTGGTGAGAGATGCCTGTATACCCTTCTGGTGATACTGAGTATATTCCTCCGACTGATACCAAGGATCTGTCACATCGATTTCTTCAAAACTTATTTGAACATCCGTCTTCTCAACCGGCTCTGTCAACGCCCAATCGTTGGCATCCATGTGCGCCTCTTTTGTCATGCGTACCCGCAGAGAATTGACGCCCCACGGTTCGATAATAACACGGGAGACTCCGTCTAAAATAAGCAGCTTGTTTCCGTCCTGTTCTAAATGCATAATTGCGTTTCCCTCCATTATAAATTGTTATCAATTGGTGTTCGGATAAATTACTCCTCAAAGGATTGTTTCACTCTTCTCCACTTTACTCTGTACCGGCTCTCCGTACAGCACTCCTCTGCTGCCTGTAGCAAGATAAAATCTGCCATATACCCTGCTGTCACCCTCCACACTGTTAATCTCACCATACATCTGCCTGTCGGTATTTAACCGCACGAAAGATTTCCCATCATCCTCCGACCTGTAAAATCCGTACACACCGTCAATGACTGCCGCCGTATAGATTGCTTTATCCTCCTTACAATAGTCTCCACCCGGACGAAGAACCCCCAGCCCCATCCGATAGAAAATATCGCCGTCCCTGCTCAGTCTGACTGTTGTAATGCAGCTTGCCGATTCTCTATCCTCTACATACCTGTTATCCTTCACCCTCGTATCTGTTTCCGTCACCCCGGCAGCATTCGCAGCATTAATGTCGTACCGGAATTTCCAGAGCCCGCACGCGTCAAGCGCCATGTAGAGCACACCTTGTTTTCCGTTCTCACCCCGCACCTCAATCTTGCTTGCGCAGTCAATCAACGCAAAATCCACCTTCGGAAAATTCTTCGGCATCTCGTGCTGCCTGAAAGTCAATCCGCCATCCAGACTGACATAACACTGCGACGCCTCTCCAAAGCCATAGAAAATATTGCTGTCAATGCGGTCTGAGAATACCTTCATGCCGCCCGTCGTGACTCTCTCTCCCGCCAAATCAAATATTTTCACCTGCACAAAATGCTCCCCGCCATCCGTGCTTGCTACCACCATGCTGATCGGAAGATAATCTCCTCGTGCCACCGACCACACAATCTTACTGCAATCCGGCGATACTGCCACCCAGCCGCTGTTTACATTTGGTGTTTCTATTCGTCGAAACGCCTCGTCCAGCTCTTCCGTAATACCATAGGGCATGGGCAGTCTGCGGAAGGTCCGACACTGATTCTCGGATATAATAAGTCCGCCTTTCGTCTTTCCTTTCCAGTTGCCCCGTGGTGTCACCACAACAAAATCCGGATTCTCATCCGAATAATCCGCATTAATACAGGTAATATAGCGATTGCCGTCCGCATCGTCAAAGGAATTGTCACACGGTTTGTCCAGTTCCCTGAAAGCAAACCCGCCCAAGTCACCCAGAATGTCAATCACTTTCACCTCTCCGGCGGGTGGACTGTAAAGATTCAAATGCACCGTCTCCTCCAGACCGTCACACCAGTCACTAAAGACTACTTGTTTTCCTGTCAGATTTCTTGTACGAAAGACACCTGTCCCTGTGTTGAACCACGCTTCCTCCTCATCAAAGGGATTCACTTTCAAATCCGACAGCCAATGGATAATTGAATGTCCGCCATTATAACACGGTTCCATATAGGAAGTACGGAATTCCATCTTCCCCTTGTCCAAATCATATAAAATTTCTTCCCATGTCTGTCCGTAATCATAAGACCGATAGACACTGTCGCCGTTTTCCTTGCTGATCGTGGAACAGACGACAAGCCCCGGTTTCGTCACCGCCGCGCTGATTCCGCCAAATCCGTATTCGTGCCCGTAGTTCTCATACGATGCCGGACTGCCTTTCGACCCGCCCGCCGTATTTCCTTCGCTTTGTCCGCACACACTGCCCGGTGTAATCTCCTCGCCCTGCCCGAACCGCGTGCCGGTCTCTTTTTTAATAATAGGATATCTGACTACCCTGCCTCCGATAACACTGCCGCCGTCACAACTGTAACCCAGTTCATAAACATAGGCATTCTTACCCATCACGGCGTACGTTACATAAAGATATTTCTCATCCATGGTATATCTTTGCGCCACCAGCCCTGCCAGCCTGACTCCTTCTATCTCACCGTCTCTCGGTTGCCACAGTTTCTCAAACGTGACACCATTGTCATATGAGACATACATGCTGTGTCCTCGCAAACGCTCACTTCGCTTCGTCACTGCACCCGCACAGCCGACAAACAATGCCGTACCGTCTTCACTCTGCCCGACCAGAGTCATATATTTTTCCAAAATCCCCTTATTATTTTCCCATGAAACACCGCGGTCAGGACTGCACCACAACCCGGAATCCTGTGAGGCGAACCAAAGTCTGTCCTCATCTCTCTTATCTACGATCAGACGACATCCCGTACCTCTCCCGTTCATATTGCCATGGACATGCAAAGGCATCTCATAGTATCTGAATGTCTCTCCGTAATCATCAGACACTGCCACCTTGCCGCATGGAGATGCATCGATGCCGCAGGCAATATACAGCCGCTCCGGATGATTGTCGTCCAGTGCCACTGCCGTCGGAAATGTCTCACTCAAATCTTCCATCGTCACATGATCGATCAAACTGACCCATCGCTGTGCATCCGCATCAAAACGGTATACACCGCCAATGTCCGTCCTTATATACAATACGTCCTTTCTCCCCGGATGATATAGGAATCCTGTCACATAACCGCCACCGGGAATCGGAAGGTTACGGTAAGTATACTGCTGTGTCTGCATAGTTTGTCCCCTCTCCTATAGTGCAAGCCGCCGGGCTTGCGTCTATTGTATCATCTTAACATCTCGCGCACCAACACAATATAGCAAAAATTTGATGTATTTTACATCAAAAAATTACACTTTTATTTTCCGTCCTCATCTTATATATTGGGAAAAATGAGCTTTACGATTTTATGTGATTTAATACCATTAATTTGTGATTTTATGCAATGCATCTTTGAAACGAATGATTTATAATCGGTACTGTTCACATCGAATCGTCAGAGCAATACAAGTGAACTATAATATCATAAAGTCAAAAGTCCCGCTGCAGGCTCGCCTGCCTCTCCGCCAGATGCGGGAAGAAACTATTATAAATTATTTAAGGAGGGTTTTTATTATGAAATTCAACAACGGCTGCTGGTTATTTAAGGAAGGAACAGCATGTTTTTCCCCGAGTGAAGTCTACTACACCACAATCAAGGACACCGAAGTGACTCTGTGTGCACCGACTCACCCGATTAAGGAACGCGGCGATACTCTTGGCGGAGTCAATCTCACAATCCGCATTACTTCCCCCATGCCGGATGTACTTCGTGTGCAGACCTATCATCACATGGGAACGGTGACAAAAACACCTTCTTTTGAATTGAATCTGGATCACCCGCAGACTTTACAGGTAATGGATACCGATGACACCCTCACGATTACAAGCGGTGCCCTGTCATTAGTCATCACAAAGAATCCGTGGTCCATGACATATATGAGCGGCGGTAAAGTGCTCACTAAGAGCGGCAGACGCGATCTCGCCCTGATGAAGACAGATTATAAAGGCGACTGCTACGAATTAAACGGTGACCTTGAGAACACCTACATGCGCGAGCAGCTTAACATCGGTGTTGGGGAACTGCTCTACGGTACCGGAGAGCACTTCACTCCTTTTGTCAAAAACGGACAGACTGTTGAAATTTACAACGAAGACGGCGGTACAAGCACCGAACAGGCATATAAGAACATCCCTTTCTACCTTTCCAACAAGGGTTACGGCGTTTTGGTCAACCATCCGGAACGCGTCTCTTTTGAGTTTGGCACGGAAAACGTAACAAAGGCTGCTTTCAGCGTGGAAGGCGGAAGTCTGGATTACTTCTTCTTCAACGGTCCTACCATGAAAGATGTTCTGACACGCTACACCGATTTGTCCGGTAAGCCTACACTGCCTGCACCTTGGACCTTCGGCTTATGGTTGTCCACCTCTTTTACGACCAATTACGACGAAGAGACGGTTATGAGCTTTATCGACGGTATGTTAGACCGCGGCATTCCGCTTCGCACCTTCCATTTTGACTGTTTTTGGATGAAGGGCTTCCACTGGACCGACTTTGTGTGGGATGAAAAGGTATTCCCCGATCCTGCCGGAATGCTTTCCAGAATCAAGGCTAAAGGATTAAATATTTGTGTTTGGATTAACCCTTATATCGGTCAGGAATCCGTACTTTTTGCAGAAGGTATGGAAAAAGGCTACTTCCTCAAACGTCCGAATGGCGACGTATGGCAATGGGATATGTGGCAGCCGGGCATGGCTTTAGTGGATTTCACTAACCCGGAGGCATGCAAATGGTATCAGGATAAATTGGCAGCACTGCTTGATATGGGTGTTGACTGCTTCAAGACTGATTTTGGCGAGAGAATCCCTGTCAACTGTGTTTACCACGACGGTTCCGACCCGAAGAAGATGCACAACTTCTATACCTATCTGTACAATAAAGTGGTATTTGAATTACTGGAAGAAAAACGAGGCAAAGGAGAAGCAGTCTTGTTTGCCCGCTCCGCAACTGTAGGCGGTCAGAAATTCCCCGTACACTGGGGCGGAGACTGCTGGTCCGACTATGAATCTATGGAAGAAAGTCTGCGCGGCGGTCTGTCACTGCTCATGTCCGGATTCGGTTTCTGGGCACATGATATCGGTGGATTTGAACACACTTCCACCGCGGACGTATATAAACGTTGGGTTGCATTCGGTCTCTTGTCCTCCCACAGTCGTCTGCACGGCAGCCAATCCTACCGCGTACCGTGGTTGTATGACGAGGAAGCAGTCGATGTTGTAAGAACATTTACCCGCCTGAAAGCTGCTCTCATGCCCTACCTGTATAAAACTTCCATTGACACTTCCCGCTCCGGTATACCGACCATGCGGAGTATGGTTCTGGAATTTACAGAAGATAAAAACTGCTGCTATCTGGATAAGCAGTATATGCTGGGCGACAACCTGCTGGTTGCTCCCATCTTTAACGAAGAAAGTATCGGTTCTTTCTATCTTCCGAAAGGCACATGGACAGACTTCTTTACCGGAGAAACATTTGACGGAGGCGTATGGATTGAGAAAGAGTATGATTATCTGCACCTGCCGCTGATGGTGCGTGCAAATTCTATCGTGGCAGTCGGATCATGTGACGATAAACCGGACTACGATTACGCTGACGGCGTTGAACTGCGCGTATACGCTTTGACAGACGGTGTTAAGACCGAAACGACAGTCTACGGCATGGCTCAAAACGCAGAATTAAATGTGTCTGTCATTAAAGACGGCGCTAAGATTACGCTTCAAGCTGATAATACCGGCAAGAAACCATACACTGTAAAACTTGTGGGTGTACAAGCGAAATCTGCCGACGGCGCTTCCATGGATGTAATCGGAAATGATACGATGCTGACACCGAATAGCGGAACGGTTGTGATCGCACTCTAGAAAAATGAGCAAGCTCGTTTGCGAGATGAAATGTCCTTACGGACAGCGCCTCTCCTGTGGAGTAGACAGGAGAGGCATTTGATTGATCATTGACTGTCGGTTTTTCCCTTCTATCAACTTCAGAAGTGATTTCTCCATCAAATGTATCAGGTCTATCCTCCGTCTCTTTTTCATACCCAGTAGCTAAATAAAGGACATCATTAACCATAACCATAGGAATCATATCTTCTTTTTTGATGTTCCACTCATATCCTGATTCGAGACCTTCGGGAATATCAGTGACATTTTTGTTTTTTCCACATGCGCACAACATAATTGAAACAAGGCTGCATAAATAAACAATACAATATAAATTCTTTTTTATGGTTGTCCTCTCTAAAAAATATGTTTTTATATCATACTATTATAGCAGACTGAGCCGGAGAATGGAAAGGCAGTACCTTGCAGATGAGGCAAAGGGAAAGACACAGGAAATACGGAGGCAGAGATGCTTGTTATTATTCATTGCGCCGCATATAATTAATCTGATAGAGAAAAAGGATGAAACGACTTAAAGTGAATTACAAAAAGCAGGTTTTTAACGTCTCTACGCTCCGTAGATATTCAAAACTCTACGTTCCGTGGGTGTTTATTACGTTGCCCGCTATTTATAATGCAGATAGAAAGGAGGAACGAAACTAATGGATCAAATCAAAATCGGTAGATTCATAGCCGAATCAAGAAAATCAAGGAATCTTACCCAACGGCAGCTTGCCGATGCACTTTCCATTAGCGATAAAACAATTTCCAAATGGGAGTGTGGAAAGGGACTTCCCGAAGCATCTCTCCTGATACCATTGTGCGAGGCGTTAAATATTACTGTCAACGACCTGCTTTCGGGTGAAAAGATTTTCCCAACTGATTACCAGAAGAAAGCGGAGGAAAATATGATGAGCCTAGTGAAAGAAAATGAGGAAAACAGGAAAAGAATGATGTCATCTATCATTACCAGCATGATTACAATTATTGCAGTTTGTGCCCTCATCGTGATAGCTGCATATATCGAATTGCCCACGATTGTACGGATCGGATTGATTGCATTTTCGGTTGTAGTAGCGGTGGCGGGAATAGCGGTGGCTGCAATGCTTGATATTAAAGCCGGTTATTTTGAATGTCCACACTGTAAGGAGCTTTTTGTCCCGAATATGAAGGACTATACGAAAAGTTATCATACTTTTACAAAACGCAGATTAACCTGTCCTAAGTGCGGGAAAACGGGAATGTGTAAACATCTTGTCGTAAGATGAAAATTACCAACGCTCAGAAAAATGTTAGGAGAGAATCGGTGCTGAGTCTGCTTTTTTTGTGTGCAGAATTTAACTCTTCCGATGTCAAATCACAATCGGAATTTTATTAACTAAAACAATTCATTAACAATAATATCTGCACATTCAGCTGCACTGCATAAACTTGTATCTACTCTCAACCTGTAATCTATATTTTTTGCCATTAGCTCATGTTGTTCATACGATTGACTTTCGTATCTATCTCCTCTGATAATATTTCTTTTTCTACATATATCTAACGGGCAATATACTTCAACCAAATCAAGTGGATTATTTTTCAATATTTCTATCAACTGCTGATAATGAGGAGATATTTCATCTCTTTCAACTAGTATTCCATCAATAAGAACATTTTTACCCATATCTGAATAGAGTTTGGCAGTGTGGTACATCATAATAATCACTTCACTAAGGTATTTCCAGTAATTTTCACGCAAATACTTATCTCCGACCATCTCTTGAAACAAATCATTAGCAACAACATAAAAGAATATGTCATCACGCTCCTGAATGGCTTCGACTATTGATGTTTTCCCTGCACTGGTTACTCCGTTTAAGAAAATAATACGCCCCTTTTCCACTTTTCCACCTCTTCTGCTCCCGATCTGTCACTCCACGCACTATCCCGGCAGCGCTCACTTATAATGATAAGAGCAGCACATGGCTGCAATTCACATTCATGGGCTGCTCTTCTATGTTCATTTACCTTGTTCAACCGGAAGGTCATCCGCTAATCTTGGAATATCCAAACGCATTGGCAAAAGCGTCAATCGGCTTCTGCTCTTTGCACAGAGCACATCCGTCCGGCTTATAAGTCTTGTAATCAGGAATATCCGCCGTAGTAAACAATGCATTAACCGGAATACCCATAACGCTGTTCGCCGCACTGAAAACCGCACTGATACCGCTGATGGTCGCCCCGTAATAGGTAAGCGTCTGGATTGTCTTAGTGACAGTTTTACCTGTTGTCGCACTTGCCAAGAGAACTAACACGTTCTTATCTTTAATCATAGACAGATAGTTGTCTCGAAACAGCATCTGTCCTGTCGGGGAATACTCCGGTGTGATAATGTAAATCGTCTGGTGCGCATTTCTGGAATAAATTCCTGCTCTTGTCAGTTCTTCCGCCAAGAATGCGCCTATAATTTCACAGCCGTCTATGCACACGATTGTATCTACTATCATAGATGCCAGAATCTGTCTGCCCAATTCTCTCGCTGTCAGAGAAGCTTCACTTAGCCGCGTCTTCAACGTAGTCATATCCAAAAAATAATTGATATGAGAACTTGGTGTTACAAAATGTCCGGGGATTGCTTTCAATTCAATGTTAGGGTGGGCCTTAGAACTAATCTTAATCATTTCCTGCATGTGCATACCTCCTTCTCATGACACAGTGATTCGTTTATAACATCTATGTCAAAACACGTTATTAATGTATTTATTATACCGCTAATGCACACTTAAATCAAGTTACCCGTTCGATTCAGATAATGCATTCATAAGTTCTTCAAAGCTCATAGCACCGTCAATATATTCATACTCTCCCGCATCATAAGCAGCATATTGCTCATCTGTAATTTCCTCACCATCTATATAGCTTGCACCGTAATATCCGGCAGAATCCATCTCGTCTTCATCCGGCATTCCGTTTCCGTTGACGTCGTCAAAATTATAGGTCTTAATACTTGTAACGACATCTAAAACATGTTGATTGCTGATTGTCATATAGGTCGTATAACAAATCAGTCCCGCATAGTCATTGTTATAATTTCTTAGCCTGTTACTCTTAGGAATGTATTCGTATCCCACATTTCCCATTGCACCATATGCCCAGTGGTCCATAAGCGTGTACACTTTTCCGTCACGATAGGTATAAAGGCTGACCCAATAGCCGGTATGTCCGATCGCCAATTCCGGAGTGTCGTCGTCATCCACATAAATCAAATCACCGGTCAGCTCCGTTGCGTATGACAGTTCACACAGTTCAAGAAGCGCCATATATGCTTCTTGATAACTTGTAAATTCTCCATTTTTCTTATCACTCAGCAAACTGCGCAATTCTCCAATCGTCAACGGATTCATCTTATCCGATATCGTCTCGGACAGAGTTGACTGGGAGAAAAACATCCTGTCATACTCATCCGCATCGGCGGCAAACCCATAATAAATCGCTGCAAAACTGGTATCTCCATATGTCTCAATCAATACAATATCTGTATAGCCGTCATAGTTCACATCAAAAAAAGAGACCGCATCGAGACTGGTAAACGTCTGTCCTTCCAGCCTGTCCGGGACATAAGGATAAAGCCGGGTGAGAATTTCCCCATCCTGAACAATCTGCATATCAAGCGCCTGCCCTTCTGCACCGGGCGCATAGGGGACAAACCAAACTTTGCCGCTGTACTCGCTAAGTTCCACCTCAAAAGTCTGCTCGCTGATACAATTCTCACCAAATCGATTCTTTATCTCGTCCGCCTGCTTATTTTCCGCCGTGCCCGTTTCTCCGCCTTCCACTCCTGCAGCTTCTTCATTGCTGTCGTCAGTCATTCCCATATCGTCAATAGACTGTCCTTCTCCGTAATCTTCCGAAATCGTCTGTGACGCTCCCGCTCCGTTGTTGTCCTCCTGTATTGTCCCGCCTTGGCCGCTCTCCGCCTGCTGCCCCTTCCCGCACGCCGTAAGCGTACAAACCACAATCGCCGACAGTAACAGCGTGCATACCCATCTTCTGCCTGTCCGCTTCGCTAAGTCATGAAGTTTCATTCGTATCTCCCCTTTTCCGTATGTCATTTACAGTCACTCCCATTGACAATGTTTTAAGTCAACGCAGCCGTTATCTTTGAAAGGAATCTCTTCCCGTTGCAACAGTTTTCCCGCACTACAAATATTGTATATCAACTAATCACTAAATGCTATCAAAGTTTTTCTTCAAAAAATTTTTTAAAAACCGCTTGGTATATTGACATTTATTCTTGACTCGTGGTAATATAGCAACAGTTTAATAAGCTAAACCGTTGAAGCGGAGATAACGGCAATGATGCCTATACAGAGAACCCGTGGCGCTGAGAATCGGGTAAGAAACAAGTTGTCAAATGGACCGCTGAGGGTGCAGTCAAATGCGTAGATATTTATATGTTACGCAAAGTATTCTGCAACGTGTGGGCATACGTCAGTTGCCGGGAATATGTCAGTATTCTGCTAAGCGCACGGGAAGTCCCGTGAATCAAGGTGGCACCGCGGATAGAACAATGTTTATTCGTCCTTGACAGAAATTTTCTGTCAAGGATTTTTTTTGCGCGAATCAGCTGATTCGTAGCATGGCATAGCTTATATGATCAATCATCATGCATGAGAAACGGAGGTACCCAATGAAATTCTCACCCGATTTAAACGAAGTCAAACAAATCGCTTCCAAAGGAATCTATAAAGTATTGCCGGTCAGTTGCGAAATCCTGTCCGATATCTGTACTCCGATTGAAGCCATGAAGATTCTGAAAAATGTATCTGCCCACTGTTATATGCTGGAATCGGTTGCAGATAAAGAAAAATGGGGACGCTACACTTTCTTAGGATATGACCCCAAACTTGAAATCACCTGTATAAACGGTGAGATGAAAGCCGGAAACATTCAATTAAAGACCGACCACCCATCGAAATTCTTACGTCAGATTCTTGCCGACTACAAGAGTCCCCGCTTTGACTACCTCCCTTCTTTTACGGGCGGATTAGTCGGTTACTTTTCATACGACTATCTCTGTTACAGTGAGCCGTCAGTACGGACCGACGTAGAAGATACGGAATCTTTTAAAGACGTTGACCTGATGCTTTTTGATAAGGTGATTGCCTTCGATAATTTCCGCCAGAAGATTATTCTGATTGTCAACATGCCTTTGGAAGATATCGAAAGCGGCTACAATAAAGCAGTCATGGAACTTAAACAACTGTGCAGCTTGCTCAGAAACGGAGAGAAAAAAAGCGAACCTGCCGGACGGCTGTTGGGAGCGGTTACGCCGCTTTTTGACAAGAAACGTTACTGCAATATGGTAGAAGAAGCAAAACGCCATATCAGAGAGGGCGATATTTTTCAGATTGTGCTTTCTAACCGATTAAGCGCCCCATTTGACGGCAGCCTGCTTAACACATACCGCGTGCTGCGCACCATCAATCCGTCGCCCTATATGTTCTACTTTTCCGGAACGGACGTAGAAGTAGCCGGAGCTTCGCCGGAAACCCTCGTCAAACTGGAAAATGGTGTCCTGCATACATTTCCGCTTGCCGGAACCCGTCCCCGGGGAAAAACGGAAGCAGAGGACAGTGCACTTGAAGCCGAGCTTCTTGCCGACCGGAAAGAACTTGCGGAACACAATATGCTGGTGGATTTAGGACGGAATGATCTTGGTAAAATCAGTAAGTTCGGCACGGTGCAGGTCGAAAAACTGCACTCCATCGAGCGTTACTCCCATGTTATGCATATCGGTTCCACCGTCCGGGGCGAAATCCGCGAAGAATGTGACGCGCTAAATGCAATCGAAGCGGTTCTTCCCGCAGGAACACTCTCAGGCGCGCCAAAAATCCGTGCCTGTCAGCTTATCGGTGAACTGGAAAATAACAAACGCGGCATTTACGGCGGCGCAATCGGTTATATAGACTTTACGGGAAATATGGACACCTGCATCGCCATCCGCATCGCCTATAAGAAAAACGGCAAAGTGTTTATCAGAAGCGGCGCCGGCATCGTCGCCGACTCTGTGGCAGAAAAAGAATATGAGGAATGCATCAATAAAGCACAAGCGGTCGTTAACGCTTTGTCGCTTGCAGAGGAGGTGGACGAATGATTTTGCTCATAGATAATTATGACAGTTTTTCTTACAATCTCTATCAACTGGTCGGTGAAATAGAACCGGATATCAAAGTCATTCGCAACGATGAAATGACGATATCCGAAATCCGAGGACTTAACCCGGCACGTATCATCCTCTCTCCCGGTCCGGGCAGACCGGAAGATGCCGGAATTATCGTGGAAGCTGCAAGGACGCTCGGTAAGGATATTCCGCTCCTTGGCGTGTGCCTCGGTCATCAGGCGATATGCACTGCCTTTGGTGCAACTGTCACCTATGCCAAAGAGTTAATGCACGGAAAACAATCCGATGTTTCGTTTAGCTCGGACTGTCCGTTATTTACAGATTGCCCGAACATTGCACCGGTAGCGCGTTATCATTCTCTGGCTGCTGATGCGGATACGATTCCGGAAGTGCTGGAGGTTACCGCAGTTACCACGACCGGAGAAATAATGGCGGTCCAGCACAAAGAATACCCCATTTTCGGAGTGCAGTTCCATCCTGAATCCATCATGACTCCGGACGGGAAAACTATGTTGAGAAATTTTATCAACCTGCAGACATAGCTTCAGATAGCTCATTAACCCGGCTAAACAAGCCGTAAATGAACAGATGCTATAACAAATATAAATGACTTTTCACAAGGAGGAGACTTTACCATGATTAAAGAAGCAATTGTTAAAATCGTAAACAAAGGTGATCTCACATACGACGAAGCCTATACCGTCATGAACGAAATTATGAGCGGTGAGACAACACCGACCCAAAATGCCGCGTTCCTCGCAGCGCTTTCCGCCAAAAGTGCAAAGGCTGAAACCACTGATGAGATTGCAGGGTGCGCCGCCGCCATGCGGGACCATGCCACCAAAGTCGAAACCGGGATGGATATTTTTGAAATTGTAGGCACCGGCGGAGACAATGCGCACAGCTTCAATATTTCTACTGCTTCCGCCCTCGTATGTGCCGCCGGCGGTATGAAAATTGCAAAACACGGAAACCGTGCGGCGTCATCCCAATGCGGAACGGCAGATTGTCTGGAAGCTCTGGGCGTTAATATACAGCAAAGTCCTGACAGATGTGTCGAATTGCTACAGGAAGTCGGTATGTGCTTCTTTTTTGCACAGAAATATCACACTTCCATGAAATATGTGGGCGCCATCCGCAAAGAACTCGGATTCCGTACCGTATTCAACATCCTCGGACCACTCACCAATCCCGCAAGTCCAGCCATGCAGCTTCTCGGCGTATACGATGAATATCTTGTTGAGCCGCTGGCACAAGTCTTAATCAGCCTCGGTGTCAAACGCGGTATGGTAGTCTACGGTCAGGATAAATTAGATGAAATCTCTATGAGTGCTCCGACGACTGTCTGCGAAATGAAAGACGGCTGGTTTAAATCCTATGTCATCACGCCCGAACAGTTTGGACTTGAACGCTGCACGAAAGCCGACCTCGCGGGAGGTACGCCGGAGGAAAACGCCAATATCGTCCTTTCAATCTTAAAGGGTGAAAAAGGTCACAAGCGTAATGCGGTTCTGATGAATGCAGGCGCGGCGCTCTATATCGGCGGCAAAGCCGAAACCATGAATGACGGTATCCGCCTCGCCGCAGAATTAATTGATTCCGGAAAGGTACTGGAAACGCTGAACAAATTTATTGAAGTAAGCAACCGCCCCGAAGGGGAATGACCTTAAATCAACAATGTCATAGACATGAAAGGAAAACACACCATGACAATATTAGACCAGCTTGCCGACCATGCGAGAGAGCGTGTTGCACGGGCTAAGAAAATCATACCGCTCGAGGCACTCAGAGAACGCGCCTTGTTTAGCAATGCAGCCCCTCACGCGCAGTTCCCCTTTGAAAAGGCATTGCAAAAACCGGGAATCTCTTTCATCTGCGAATGTAAAAAAGCATCTCCCTCCAAGGGACTGATTGCACCGGACTTTCCTTATCTGCGGATTGCCAAAGATTATGAGACGGCAGGCGCAGACTGTATCTCCGTACTGACAGAACCGAAATGGTTTCTCGGAAATGACAACTACCTAAAAGAAATCGCAGACACCGTTTCCATCCCTTGTCTGCGCAAGGATTTTACCGTAGACGAATATATGCTTTACGAGGCAAAACTGCTTGGCGCCTCTGCTGTCCTCCTAATCTGTTCTATCCTGAGCGAAGAGCAAATAGGAGAATATATCCGCATCTGCGACACACTTAATCTGTCGGCACTGGTTGAAGCGCATGACGAAAATGAAGTGCAAGCGGCTTTGAACGCAGGAGCACGCATCATCGGCGTCAATAACCGCAACCTTAAGGATTTCTCGGTAGATGCCGACAACAGCCGCAGACTGCGGGAATTGATACCGCAAGATGTGCTGTTCGTCTCAGAAAGCGGTATCAGCAACGCAGAAGATGTTAAAAAGCTTTGTGAAATCGGCGCAGATGCGGTACTGATTGGAGAGACGCTGATGCGTGCTCCTGACAAGGCTGCAAAACTCAAAGAACTGCGAAGCAGCGTATGACAAAACACTAGGCACAAGAATGAGGGATTCATATGACCAAAATCAAACTCTGCGGCTTGTCCGAATCATGTGACATCGGAGCCGTGAATGAATTACAGCCGGACTATATCGGCTTCGTCTTCGCCCCAAAAAGTACACGGTATGTCAGCCCCGAAAAAGTCGCAACGCTTAAAGGTCTGCTTTCCCCGTCCGTCAAGACCGTCGGCGTATTTGTCCGGGAAAAACCTGAAAACGTCGCCAGACTTTTGGAAAACGGTACAATTGACATTGCCCAGCTTCACGGCGGCGAATCCGAAGATTACATCAGACAGCTTCGCGGACTTTCTGGCAAACCGTTAATCAAGGCTTTTCGTGTTGATACAAAAGAAGATGTAAAAGCCGCAAACATATGCAGTGCGGATTATGTTCTGCTCGACTCCGGTCAAGGCGGAACCGGCAAGGTATTTGACTGGGAACTGCTTGCGGAAATAAACCGACCCTACTTTCTTGCCGGCGGACTGAATGCGGACAATGTCCGAAACGCCATAGATCTGCTTCATCCCTACGCCGTCGATGTCAGTTCCGGTATCGAGACTGACGGACATAAAGATGTTGATAAAATGGCAGCATTTATGCGCGCTGCCGGAAAGAATAGACACACCCACACGAAAGGAGTATCACAAACATGACAAATCCAAACGGACGCTTCGGCAGCCACGGCGGTCAGTACATTCCTGAAACATTAATGAACGCCGTGATCGAGTTGGAAGAAGCGTATAACCATTACAAAAACGACCGTCAATTTAACCAAGAACTAACCGAATTATTCAACGAATATGCTGGCAGACCCTCAAGGCTCTATTATGCCGAGAAAATGACTAAAGATTTAGGTGGCGCCAAAATCTATCTGAAACGTGAGGACCTAAATCACACCGGTTCCCATAAAATCAACAACGTACTCGGTCAGGCGCTGCTTGCTAAAAAAATGGGTAAGACGCGTCTGATTGCCGAAACCGGAGCCGGTCAGCACGGTGTAGCCACAGCGACCGCCGCCGCTCTGATGGGAATGGAATGCGTTGTATTTATGGGAGAAGAAGATACTGTCCGCCAAGCGCTCAACGTATATCGAATGCGCCTGCTCGGAGCCGAAGTGATTCCCGTAAAATCAGGAACCGCCACTTTAAAAGACGCCGTCTCGGAAGCCATGCGGGAATGGACTTCCCGTATCTCCGATACGCACTATTGCCTCGGCTCTGTTATGGGACCTCATCCTTTTCCGACCATTGTACGTGATTTCCAAGCAGTCATTTCCAAGGAAATCAAAGAACAGCTTTACGCCAAAGAGGGGAAACTTCCCGATGCGGTAATCGCCTGTGTCGGCGGCGGCTCCAATTCCATCGGCAGCTTCTATCACTTTATTGATGACAAAGATGTGAAACTGATTGGCTGTGAAGCGGCGGGCAGAGGCATCGATACGTTTGAGACTGCCGCAACCATGAATACAGGCAGAGTCGGTATCTTTCATGGAATGAAATCTTATTTCTGTCAGGATGAGTACGGTCAGATTGCTCCGGTCTATTCCATATCAGCCGGATTAGATTACCCCGGTGTCGGACCGGAACATGCCTATCTGCACGACATTGGCAGGGCGGAGTATGTACCCGTAACCGACGATGAAGCGGTATGTGCTTTTGAATATCTGTCAAAGACTGAAGGCATCATCCCCGCCATAGAGTCAGCCCATGCCGTCGCGCACGCCATGAAAATTGCACCCAAAATGAACAAAGACCAGATTATCGTAATTACTATTTCCGGAAGAGGCGATAAGGACTGTGCCGCCATCGCCCGCTACAGAGGGGAGGATATACATGAGTAATATTCAATCAGCTTTTGAAAACAAGAAGGCATTTATCGCTTTCATAACCTGTGGCGACCCTGATTTGGAAACCACCGCTGCCGCCGTCCGTGCCGCCGCAGAAAACGGCGCTGACTTGATCGAGCTCGGCATTCCTTTCTCCGACCCCACTGCAGAAGGTCCTGTGATTCAAGGCGCCAATGTCCGTGCCTTACAGGGCGGTGTCACCACAGACCAGATTTTTGCACTGGTAAAAGAACTGCGGAGCGATGTCAAAGTTCCTATGGTATTCATGACCTATTCCAATGTCGTCTTTTCCTATGGAACGGAACGCTTTCTCTCGACATGCCATGATATCGGCATCGATGGACTGATTCTGCCCGACCTGCCCTTCGAGGAAAAAGAAGAATTTCAGCCCGCCTGCCGGAAATATGGCGTAGACCTGATATCACTGATTGCTCCCACTTCCGAGAATCGCATTGCCATGATTGCCAAAGAAGCGGAAGGATTTCTGTACATAGTATCTTCTCTGGGCGTCACAGGAACGAGAAGCGAGATTAGCACTGACCTTGCATCAATTGTCGATATCGTCCGTCAAAATACCGATATTCCATGCGCTATCGGCTTCGGTATATCCACGCCCGAACAGGCTAAGAAAATGGCTGATATCTCCGACGGAGCAATCGTTGGCTCCGCAATTATTAAATTGTTGGAAAAATACGGGAAAGCCGCGCCGGAGTATGTCGGGGCATATGTAAAATCGATGAAGGATGCTCTGCGTTAAGAGCATCCTTCCCGATTCATATACCATCTATGAAATCTCCCTCTTCACTTTACCCTCACAAACATCCTCCTGATAAGCAAAAGCGCTGTAATGCTTATTACCACATACACGATTACTACCATTGCCGCATAAGAAATCACAACATTTCCCGCCGCATAGCTCACATAAAGTCCTATCATTTCCTTTAAGTTAAACGCCCTGCCCGGAAAAAGATAGTTAATATGATTCCACAAACCGCTCTCCTTACTCATAGGAAAAAACATTGGCGCAATGATAACTGCCGCGCCGATGACCAGCGTTGCCATCGAAGAACGAAAACCTGCGGAACAGCATAAGAGCGTAAGTGCAATTGTAACCGCAATTAACAGCCCAAGCCCAAATCCTCCCAGACAAGTCTGTCCTATAGTAATATTGTATGGTATCACCGAATTCCACAACTGTACCGGTAAGTCCGCACCCGGCAGCCCCAGAAACAGCATATTCGGAACGAGTGCAAGCAGTGCTCCCACCATCAGATATCCCACCGTGAAGAGCACGGAAACCCCGATTTTGGACCAAACTAACTTGTCTTTACCATATTTCGTCGTAAGTAACAAATACGCCGCGCCGGACTCATATTCCGAAGAAAAGACGGAGCTTGTACATATGACAACGACAAACCACAGATACGTTTCCGCGAATATGAGCTCCCATAACCGACTCATCACAGTCTTGCTGCCCCAGCGAAACGGTATATTCGTATGCTCTGCCCTTTCCAGCCAATATGCTTTCTCCGCTTCCGTATAATTACCGTAAGAGAAATCCATATTCAGGTAATCTGTAATCTTCTCCATGCGGTGTTCATAGAACTTCGCCCCGTCTCTCAAATCGACTCTGCTTAAGGCGCTTAAATCCGTAACTGACTTCCTCATATCCGTATAATTTTTCGACACGAAATAAAACATATCATCAAGCGGTCTGATAATTTCCGCATATGCTTCATCACTTTCAAGATCCATGCCACGGCTTTGTATATCTCCGATTAATTCCGTCACATATTCTTCCGTGATTACATCCGTCTGCAACCGTGCCAATTCCTGTTCCATCCTGTATGCCTCAATCCCCTCTACATAACTGTCCGTTGCAGCATCGTAGAAGCGTTCCTGCGAGATATAGGAAAATACCACTACTCCGATCAGAAGATAGCCAGACAGCATGGCAAGCACATTCAGTCTTCTCTCAAATATTTTCTTCCACTCATACCGCATCATATTTCTCTTCCCCCTCTTCAAAGTAGAACAGATAAAGTTTTTCCAAGTTAAATCTTTCCATCCCTTCAGTACCGGTCACTTCCAGATAGTGTTCTTTTAAGTCTTCCAGTGTTCCCTGCGTAATAAACTGTCCCTGCTTCATCAAAAATATCCAGTCTGCAATTTCTTCCACATCCGACACGATATGGGTAGAGAGAATAACAATCCGGTCTTTCCCCAATTCTGCAATCATATTTCGGAAACGCACACGCTCTTTCGGGTCGAGTCCCGCTGTCGGTTCATCTAAAACGAGTACCTTAGGATCGTTCAACAATGCCTGCGCAATACCAAGCCGCTGTCTCATACCGCCCGAAAAAGTCTTAATCTTATGCCGCATCTCTCCTGCCAGTCCTACTTTCTGCAAAAGAAGTTTACTTCTGTTCTTGGCATAGCTACGATCCAAGCCTTTTAAAGAAGCGATATACAGCATAAACTCCATGGCTGTAAAATTAGGATAATAGCCGAAATCCTGAGGAAGATAGCCCAGCAGCTCCCGATATTTTCCTCCCATCGCTTTAATATCTTCTCCTCCGAAACGAATCTCTCCACTGTTCATTTCAGCAATACCGCAAATCATTCGCATCATCGTTGTTTTGCCAGCGCCGTTTGCTCCCAGCAGACCATACACGCCTTCTTTCAAGGTTGCACTTAGCCTGTCTACGGCAATTTTATTCTTATACTGTTTTGTCACCCGGTCTATAATTAGTTCCATCGTCTTAATCCTTTCTCAAATTCCGTTGTCTCAAATCGTCCATGTCAGAACAGTCGAATGCCGTCAAAACTTACTTCTTAATCCGACCCGCACTGTACAATCATTTCATAACTTGCTAATTTCCCGTTCAGCCGGACAAATTGTCTGACGCCTGACGCAATACCAATCACACATACAATACACCACACCTTCAAATATGCCGGCTGATACCAATTAAAACGCTCCGTACTTCCGACCATGATCAGCCCTGCCGTCAGTACATACAATCCTGCCGACGCACTCCGCAAAAGTTGCCCCTGCCAGTGCTGCATCAGCTTAAATAACAATGCTGTTATAACTGTCATGGGCGTAAAACCATACACCAGAATCCGCCCCATATTCGCCTCGATGCCGGAATGCTGACAGAGAATACATATTACCAAAATCAGTGAGTGCATGACGCACAGCACTAACATGCGTATCATCACCGCACTCCGCAGTGAATACTTCGTTGCATACTCAATTTCCAACATACTTCTCTGATATACCTTCGTGACTTCCTCTACTGTCAGCAAAATAAGAAGCGGTGGCATAAGTGAAACTGCTGTCAAAACTGCATTTCCATTATTTTCTCCAAACAAATCGGTCACGCCATGCCGCATCATATAACAGAAAAATACAATCCATGCTATTTGCCAGATGAAACAATATTTCCCCAGATAACCTATCTGCTCCAGTATAAAATCCCATAGAGTTCCTCTGGTGTAAGATACGGAATCCATCGCTATGGCTTTCGTCTGCAAAGACTTTTCTACTCGCAAAAGTTCCTGTATTTGGGACTCCCTATTCTCTGGTACAATTTTCCTGCATGCCGCCGCATATTGTTTCAATCTTTTCTCAGTTTTTCGTTGTCCCATGAGCGCCTCCTTCCATAGCAGATAACAGTTCCACGCCTCTTTTTACCCTATACTTGGCAAGTGAGAGCTTAATGTTTAGAATAGCCGCAATATCTTTATACTGCATGTTTTGGAAATACCGCAGCATAACCGCTTCCCCTAACTCTTCCGGCAGACTCATGACCATCTGCTTTATAATTACCGATTCCTCTATACACTTGTCCGATTCCTGTTCCGGAACATTCTCCATAAAAATTGGTGCTTTCTTCTTGTAATAGTCGCGACATTTATTCTTGGCAATGGTATAAAGGTAGTTCTTGGTCTTTCCTATGGGATGGTATTCGTCATAGTGCTCAATAAAGCTTAAGAAAGTATCCTGACACAAATCTTCCGCTAGGGAGCGGCTTTCCACATGGTGATAACAGTATCGAAAAATTTCGTCATAATATTTCCGTATGATTTTCTCAAGCATATGATCACCTTCCTTATCTTGTATAACGAATGATGAATTTAAAAAGTCAAATTTTTTATAAATTGGGGCAATATTAATTTAACATATTCTTCCCGCCTTTCCTTCACCCATTGAAGTTATCTTTCTTTGACTTTCACATGTGCCCGTAATATGATACGATATTATGTAAGTAAAATGAAAGCAAGCAGATTACAAGCCTAGGAGAGTCATATGAGAACAAACATCAATACAGATCTTTTCTTAGATAAATTAAAAGAAGATTCCGGCGAATACCGTAATCTTGAAACGGCACAGTATAATCCGACCGAAAAGAAAAATGTAATCCGTTCTCTCATGAATATACGTATGCCAAGGGAAGTCTCTACGGAACTGCTAGAAGTTCAAGATGCATATTTGCAGGAAGAGCTTGCCCAAAAAGGGGTTGTGCGCTTATCGGAAATTCCGACACTTGAAGGTCAGTATCTGAATCGTTTATCAATTTGGCAGGGAGATATTACAAGACTGGAAGTCGGTGCGATTGTAAACGCTGCTAACTCACAAATGTTAGGATGCTTTGTACCATGCCACAGATGCATTGACAATGCCATCCACAGCGCTGCGGGTATGCAGCTTCGCGATGAGTGCAGCCGCATTATGACCCAGAAACGGATACGCTACGGAAGAAAATATGAAGAACCCACCGGAACCGCCACTCTCACGAAAGCATACAATCTGCCCTGCGACTATGTAATTCACACCGTCGGTCCGATTGTATATGGCGGGCTGAACGATTCTCTACGCCAAGATCTACGCAACTGCTATAAAAATGTTCTTACGTGCTGTGTAGAAAATAAAATCCGCACCGTTGCTTTCTGTTGTATCTCAACGGGCGAATTTCATTTTCCTAATGATGAGGCTGCTAAAATAGCTATAGAAACCGTGATTGATTTCCTGAAAACGCATAATAATTCCTTGGAGCGAATTATTTTTAATGTCTTTAAAGACGACGATTTGGAAATCTATCAGCAGAAAATATCATCATACAATTTTTAAAGAGCCGGTATAGCCTACTGTTCATATTCCTTCCACAATCGTTCGCGATATTCCTTGATAAAAAGTCTGAAAGAATTCCATTCCTAATACAATCGTCCACTGCCTTCTCCACCGCTTCCGGAAAAGGTATTACCTTAGCAAATCTCCTGACAGTTCACACTACTATAGCATATGCTTGACGAAATTGTAAACATATTTTGTGAAAATTATGATTCATTGATTATAGCAAAATTACCATATCTATTTTCCAGATACTCGGCAATTCCCTCGTCATCGTTACTGCCGATTACAAGGTCAGCCTTCGCCTTCACTTCATCAATCGCGTTCCCCATAGCAATACCCTTGCCGCACAGTTCAAGCATACCGATATCGGCATAGTCGTCACCAAAAGCAATCATTTCCTCTGTACTGACGCCGCATACTGCACTAATCTCCAGAATCGCATTTTCTTTGGTTGCCGTTTTCTTCGTAAACTTATACCAGTATCCATCCGAAAAGCGAATGCTGTCACAGCTCTGCAATTTTTCGCACAACTGCATAGCCTGTCGTTCATCAAAGATTTCCACACACATCTTAAGGGAACTCTCACCAAAATCCGCGAAATCTGTATATACGCTGTCTCCCCAACTCTGGTCTTGTTTCTTAGGATCAACCTTATAATTCCAGTAATGGGCATCTGTCGTGTCAATCGTAATCTCACAGTCATTGCCGCATATTTCTCTGGCTGCTGTAATCATCTGTCTTGTCTCTTCACTTGAAAGTTCAGCCCGGTATATGTACTCATTATGATATTTCACTAAAGCGCCGCCACTCACAATCAGCACATCCGGTTGTAACTTTTCAACAAAAGATAAGGCGTTCTGCTCGCTTCTGGACGTAGAAACACCGATTAATATACCTTCGTCCCTACATTTTTGTATCGCCTTTAACGTTCTTTGTGATATTGTTTTGTCGCTGCGAAGCAGCGTTCCGTCCAAGTCAAACAAAAGTAATCTGTAAGCTTTCATGCGGTTCATGCCCTTTCAGTTTTTATGATTATCCCACATTTCCCTTTTACCTGCAATGTATTTATTCTGTGTGCTTCCAAGTACCCATTGATTCTTTGCACACCATCTTTTATACTGAAGCAAAAGAAAAGGAGCGCCTATGAAAACAGAACGCCTGTATGCAATCACAGTATATCTTTTGAACCACGGTAAAACATCTGCAAGCAAGCTGGCTAGTCACTTTGAGGTATCACTTCGAACAATACAACGTGATGTGGACTCCCTGTGTCTGGCGGGAATCCCTGTCATTTCGACTTCCAGAGCCACAGGCGGCTATGAAATAGCCGAGCAGTACAGGTTAAATCAAGGCTTTGTGTCAGCCGATGACTATTCCAATATCCGAACTGCGCTCCAAGGTTTGGTTTCGGCGACCGGTAGCTCACAAGCTAAGCAGACTTTAGAAAAAATAGTCCACGCATCGAATCCGAATGACACTGGCGTGATTCTGCATTTTTCTGTTTTACAGGAAGGTGGACAGAACACCTTGCAATTATTACAGTCTGCCATAAAAGAAAAGCGTACGGTTAAATTCACATATACAAACAATAACTGCGAAACGAGAACTCATAATGTGGAACCGGTCGCTGTTATCTATAGGTGGTATGCTTGGTATCTCCTTGCCTATTCTAAAGTAAAAAGTGATTACCGTACCTACAAGCTCATGCGAATGAGCGATTTGCAATTGACAGACATTCCTTTTACAAAAGAACATGACTCCACAGACAAAATCTTTGAAATGATCGACGAAACAGATTCCCGCCAATATACGGAAATACTCCTTAAATGCAAGGCATCAGCAAAATCCCGCGTAATGGAATATTTAAAGGGAACTGTAACGGAAGAACTTTCCGGCAAAGATACACTGATCAAGGCAACGGTTGTGGAGAATGAACACTTCTGGCTCGGAACACTGTTATCACTCGGCAGCAATGTTGAAGTTATTTCTCCGGAGAAAATACGGAGACAACTGCTTACGGCAGCGGAAGAAATTGTCGCCTTGTATGGAGAGACTTAGTCAATTGCAGCTACTTATTTATAAAACATAGAATAACTGAATTGACCAATTCATAAACGTATTAATCAAAAAGCACGACTAACTATCATATCGATAACATTCTTGGATCATACTTTTTCATTTCTTCTTCTGATGTATATCCAACATAAGCAAATGTTCCATTTAATTTACTTGGGTCAAATCCATACACTGTCATTCTGGAATGTCCTTCAATAATTAAGTACTTTTCCTCATTGCAAGTTATCAATATAACAGGTGGAAATGTATTGTTCTCAGAATATTCGACACCATCTAAAAAAGGCTGATTTGAAACTTCATATATTTCTTTTCCGCTTTGAATATTTTTTGCAGCTTCAACCGGTTTAGATGTTCCATTTGATAATTCATTCCAATAATCATAATCAATATAATATATACTATCTATATCACTTTCATTCAACTCCATCAATTTCCACTCATTAATTTGAGGAAAATTCTCAAATAATTCATCATCCGGATAGCCTCTAAATAATTTCATTACTTTTAGTCTTTGGAAATTTTCTTGTTCATTTGTTATATCACCATTATTTATTATTACTTCATCCAAATTCATGCTTGATAAAGCATCGCATATATCTTTATGAAATCTTTTAGAACTTATTTCGCCCTTTAAAAACTCTAAAATCATTTCTGCTTCATTGGATTTTCTAATCTCTTTCATTTAATGCATATCCTTTATTTACTTATATTTGTTTTTCTCCCATCAAATAATATGTACTGATTTTATATCCTACAGCTCCATACATTTTATCAAGTCCGGTATATGTATAACCTAGACTTGCATTTGAAAGACCAATATCCTTTAAATATTTTGTTCCTAATCTAACTAAATTTGTTCCAATTCCTTGATGAGACTCTTTAAAAGATACGCAAGTACATCCAACACATCCCAAAGCTTTTCCTTCCGTTTCAACAGATACTATTAATGTACCGACAATTATACTATTTTTAACAGCAACTAAGACTTTTTGATTATAATCTGTTTCATACAATTTGGGATTTCTATAATATACTGAAAATTTTTCTTCTTGATATTGACAAGCATCATCAGCACATTCTATGATTTCATCTAAGTCATCAATATCCGCCCATCTAAATGTAACTCCATTTATTGTATTACCTATAGTTTCATTATTATCTTCAATATTATTTAAAGGCATTTTCATATCAAAACAATTACATTTTTTCCAAGAATGAGCATATCCTCGCTTTTCGAAAAAATTTGATGCTTTATCATTTACTTCCGGACATAAATTTTCATGAACGCTTTCAGTATATTTTTTACTGGTCGGAACACCCGGCATTAAATAATCAAATCCCGCGCCTAAGACTATATTGTCATAACCGTTATTAATAATAGCATCTTCGCACTTTTTTAATAATTCAGAGCCCATTCCAATATTTCTGTATTTTTCATCGACTACCAGAAGAAGTATTGCATTTTTATTAACTATCGCACATCCAATTAATTTGTTATCGGGATTTCTTTTTTCAAATATAGTATTATTTTCATTGTTTATTATATCTATCGCAGTTTTTTCTTCTCGATTAACGAATGGAAAATTTCTTTTAAACATATGATATATTTCATTATTCATTTGAAACAACTTCCTTCATATATAATTATCATCGAAAATTTGAATTCTTTTTCATTGCTTATTATAGCAAATAGACAACTAATGTTCTACTCATATTTTCCATGTCAAAATAGGAAAAGAAATAACAAAATGATATAAATATTTACAGGGCTTATGAGAAAATTTTCCGCTATAAATTTAATTATGACACTCTGATGTCGTATATAATATGCTACGCTATAAAAAAAGAAAATTGGAGGTATTACAATGGCAAATCCATATGAAAAATGCCCTGTATTTGAAAACGAAAACTATCTTCTAAGACTGATTGAACCCACAGACACAGAGGACCTGCTTCTCGTGTATTCTGACGAAAAGGCTGTGCCCTTCTTTAACAGCGACAACTGCGACGGTGATGATTTTCACTACACCACTTTAGAACGTATGCAAAGCGCCGTTGAATTTTGGCAGCAGGCATATGCGGAGAAATGGTTTGTACGCTGGGCAATCATCGACAAAAAGTCGAACCATGCCATTGGCACAATCGAATTATTTAATCGTCAGGCTGACGACTATTTTAATGACTGTGGACTTCTGCGGCTCGACCTGCGAAGCGATTATGAACAAATCGAAATCATCCATGAAATATTGTCTCTGATCATACCCGCAACCTATGAATTATTTGACTGCCGGATGATCGCCACCAAAGTTCCTCCTTTTGCCACCGAACGCATATCAGCGGTAGAAAAACTTGGGTTTGTACTGTCGGAGGAAACCTTGATTGGCGGAAATACCGGAAAAGAATATAACCATTATTATGTGTTGCAGATATAATTATTTCAAATTCTCCGTAAAGAACTCTGTCATCTTATCAAAAGGAATCACATCGGTCCGGTCATATAGATCCGTATGAACGGCATTGGGGATAATCATCAATTCTTTATTATCCCCTTTCAGAAGGCGATACGCATCCTTGCTGAAATAACAGGAGTGCGCCTTTTCACCATGTATCACCAACACAGCGTTACGGATTTCTCCTGCGTACTGAAGAATTGGCATATTCATAAAGGATTGACAGCCAATTACATTCCATCCGCCATTAGAATTGAGAGAGCGGGGATGATATCCGCGCTCCGTCTTATAATATTTGTGATAGTCTTTTACAAAGAACGGTGCATCTTCCGGAAGCGGATCGACTACACCGCCGCCAAGTGTATAAGAGCCGTTTTTATAATCTGCAATTCTCTGTGCGTTCAAAGACTTACGTTTCTCATAACGTGCTTCTTCGCTGTCCTCGGCATCAAAGTAACCCTTTGCATTTACTCTTGTCATATCATACATGGTAGAAGAAACCGTTGCTTTAATGCGAGTATCCAATGCCGCCGCATTGATTGCCATACCACCCCAGCCGCAGATACCAATGATGCCGATTTTTTCCGGATCAACATTATCCTGCAAAGACAGAAAATCTACCGCCGCCATAAAATCCTCTGTATTGATGTCCGGAGATGCCATATATCGTGGCTGTCCGCCACTCTCTCCCGTAAAGGACGGATCGAAAGCAATCGTCAGGAAACCTCTCTCTGCCATTGTCTGCGCGTACAATCCGGCTGCCTGCTCCTTCACAGCGCCGAATGGACCACATACCGCTATCGCAGAAAGTTTGCTATCTGCATTTCTTGGAATATACATATCAGCTGCCAATGTAATCCCATACTTGTTATGAAACGTTACTTTTCTGTGATTTACCTTCTCGCTTTTGGGAAATGTCTTATCCCATTCTGTTGTCAAAACTAACTTTTCTTCCATAAGTTTATCCTCCTAAATAATAAGCTTTTTCATTTACCCTTCTTTGCTCTCTGTTTTTATTATACTTACTCCCATTTTCATGTCTAATACTTATAATCAATATCATGATATTCTTGACAGGAATATCACTTGATATATATAATTAGCTTACTTTTTAAAATTGAGGAAACATCATATGGAAATACGGGTTTTGAGATATTTTTTGGCAATTGCACGAGAGGGGAATATGACAAGAGCCGCCGAGCGGCTCCATGTTACACAACCTACTCTTTCTAAACAAATGAAAGAACTGGAACAAGAACTTGGGAAAAAATTGTTCCGGCGCGGCAGTTCAAGCGTAAATCTGACAGATGAAGGAATGCTGCTCAGAAAGAGAGCTGAAGACCTCCTCGCCATGGCAGATAAAATCGAAAGCGAATTTAAAGCATTAGACGACATCACAGGCGGAGATATTTATATCGGCTGTGCCGAATCCCATCTGATCAAATATCTTGCCCTTGCAGTCAGCCGCCTCAACGAGAAATATGCAAACATCCACTATCACATTACCAGTGGTGGTACCGAACTGGTCACGGAACATCTTGACCGTGGACTTTTAGATTTCGCATTCATTGTGGAACCACCCGACTTATCCAAATACAATTATCTTGAAGTTCCCGAACATGATACTTGGGGCGTTCTTATGCGCAAAGACTGCCCTTTAGCAGAAAAATCTGTTATTGAAATCAACGATATTCTCCCCTATCCGGTCTTTTGTTCGGAACAGTCTGCGAAAGTCGACCTGCCGAGATGGTGTGGAGAACAGGTTGACCGACTTAATGTTATGGCTACTTTTAATCTGTCCGGCAACGCTGCCGTATTTGCAAGGGAAGGATTAGGCGTAGTGCTTACTTTTGATAAATTGATTGAAGTATCGGAAGCAGGCGATTTGTGTTTTCGACAGATTACTCCTGCTCTTCATACAAGAATGTATGTGATTTGGAAAAAATATCAGGTGTTTACTCCGGTTGCCGAACTTTTGTTGGCGGAACTCAAAAACATTTTAAAATAAGAAACCGACTGAAATGCTTTGGCAATAGATGTACTGCTCAAGTATGTTCATCTGTATTTGCGTTGTAATTTTTTGGAAAGTTTTTGTTTATTTTTTATTCTTGTTTTGCGGATTGCTCTTTTCTGTGAGATAAAAACATAATAACCATTTTCTTCTATTACTTTAACTCCACCAAATACAGATTCTAACTTATTCTTATACCATTTATACCTTTTGGTAACCATAATCATACAGCCGCCATATTTCAAATGGCGGAACCCGTTTTCGATGAACTTTTTGGGTACATTGAAGTCCGCATGATAAGGAGGGTTTGATAAGATCAAATCAAAGTCATGTTCAGTAATATTATGAAACCCGTCACTTTGGAATATATTGATATCTTCCAATCCGTTATATATGGCATTCTTCCTTGCCAATTCAATTGCAATGGAATTTATATCAACCATTGTAACATTCTCTGCACCTGAAAAATGTGCTGCGTATATTCCTATTACACCATATCCGCATCCTAAATCCAATATTTTCTGTCCTGTCTGAAATTCAATTTTTGACATCATAGTCAGCGTCCCTTTATCAATACTCTTTGGTGAAAATAAAGAACTTTCCGTGTGCAGTTTAAGATATATTCCATTTATGGTACATTCTATCATATCGTGTTTTTGATATCACTTTCACAATTCTGTATAAAACGGAACACCCTATATGCATCATTAGCATGTTTTGTGTCTTTCATACCAATGAAATACGCTACGAATAAAATTTCTATACATTCCATCACGCATGGGATTGATTTTTTCTCTTTTTCAGAAAGTCGAATGATACTTTCATAACCTCCAATAACTGATTTAGCATTTTCAAGCCATTCTTTTCTAGTAAAGGCATCATCTGTTTCTTCCGCTAACAATCCTGCCAAAAAATAGCAAACATCAAATATTCTTATATTTCTTTGGCTCAAATCGAAATCAATATATCCTGACAAATGACCTTCAAAGAATAGAAAATTCCCAAAATGTACGTCTCTGTGAATCAGTTGTTTCGGCAGGTAATCATATACGTCTTCTAACAATTTTACTGCCTTTGAATATTCTTCTTCGTCTAGTATGCTCCATTCATTATTTGTTAAATTTTCTCGTACCCATCCTTTCATCTCTTCTAACAGACTGTTATCCCAAAATTCAACTTCTCTTTCACATTGAACAAACGCCATATGTAACTGTGCAATTGCGCAACCCATTTCCCAAGCCATCGTTTTATTTTTAATATCGGAAATATTACTCCCCTGCAACTTCTTTGACATGAGGAAATAAATATTTTTATGTTCAACATATTTTTCGCCTGTTCTTGTAAGAATTGTCTTCGCAACCGGAATATTGCAGTCCAATAATATTTCTGATATTTTTATATTTCTTTCTAACTGTTTTTTGTTATCATACACTTTTATTACGTAATCATGATTAATTTCCCATGCTGAGGGATATATTTGTAATAATTGCCTGCTCTCAATTCCCCATAAAGACAAAATCTGCTCTATAATCTCTTTCATCTTCTGATATCTCACCTTTTCATTCAAAATAATCCTTCTGATACTAGATTCCGACAAGTGATATATATTTCCAAGTTGTCCGTTAGTTCTTCCTTCAAGATGCTTTAAATATATATATTGATTGCGTTTCTCCAACTCAATCTTATAGTCAGTCTGTTGTGTTACTTCATACTGATTTTCCTTCGGTATATACAGATAGCCGCCTTGATAATATTTTTGAATAACTGAAAGTAATTCTTCCGGCAAAACATCATTTGCATTTGCATATTTCATCGGCAGCATCCACCCCATAAGTATATTTATTTTATTATAACAGACCATTTCTGTTTATTGATGATTATATCCATTTCTGTATAAAATATAATCACCGGTAGTTATTCCTAACAACCGGTGTCACAGCAATCAGCCCATCCTTCCCAAGCGCTTCCAAGATTGCAATATCTACGTTAAATCCGCTTCAAAGTTTCCCTGATATCTCCGTCAATACAGATACTCTGCTTTTCAATTTCCAGCGGGCAGACAGCTTCCCCATAATTGATGCATGCATAAACCGCCTTCGGATTATGTGCTGTCATCTGCCAGAACGGATACTTGATAATACCCGGGGTGTTGTAGCCCACGCCCAATTCCAAGAACAACACATTCGTATTCCTATATTTTTCCAGAAATGTTTCGTATCGCTCGGCAGCTTGATACCAACCCCCGTCCTGCACAAAAGTATCATCCGCCCGGAGATTCATGCTCATAGGCTCACCACACTTTGGACAATAGGGTATTAATTCGTCCGGTACAGACATTTTGGCTGTCACACTATCCGGTAAATATAAACGACTGTCTGCCCCGATTTGCCACCCCTGCGCTCTCACCATTTCACAAATCATATCCTCATTGTCGTAAGTCTCTTCATGACAGGGCTTGCTACATTGAAATAAGCCGTAATCACCCTGCGTATAGTATAACCTCTTCTTATCAAATCCGGCTTTCTGAAAACAGTGATCCACATTCGTTGTTATGACAAAATAGTTTCTATCCGCTACTAACTTATAAAGCTCCTGATACAGCGGTGTCGACGGATTCATATATCGGTTGATATAAATGTACCTGCTCCAATACGCCCAATGTTCATTTAAGGTCTTATATGGGAAAAAACCGCCTGAATACATGTCTTCAAACTGATACTTTTCCGCGAAATCATGGAAATATATCCGGAAGCGTTCTCCACTGTAAGTAAATCCGGCGGCAGTGGAAAGTCCGGCACCTGCACCGATAATGACAGCATCCGCCTGCTCCAGTCTATTCCTTAATTCCGTTAGTTTGTCTGTGTTACTTTTTATATTCTGTTTTTTTGCTTGAAAATGTAGCATAATTATCACTCTTTCTTTGCTGTGCCACAAGCTCTTGGTTTGTCACTTGCCCCGCATGCGCTCATGTTTCCTACAAATTCTGCAACATTTGATAATGCCATGATTTCGTTCCTCCTGTCCATTGTTTCCTGTTTTCTTTCGACAAGTTTATTCTAGCAGGAAGCAAAAATCTGAAAAAGTACGCACTTTTTTATTACATAGTTACAAAAAAGTAACCACTTGCATCACCAAAAAGCAGACCTATAAATTAACATTGTAAACAGCAGATTCTTCTCGCCCGCCCTTGGCGGTTTAACGAACTTAAAAAAGATTTAGACGGAATCAGCCAGAAGGTCTTGACGGACTCTCTGCGGACTATGGAGGAGGACGGCATTATTACAAGAACGGTTTATCCGGAAGTGCCACCCCGCGTGGAATATGCACTGAGCGAACTGGGCGAGACCATGCGCCCGATTTTAGATGCCATGATGCAATGGGGCATGGATTATAAGAAAAATCTCTGAGAAAGAGTACACATATGATTGCATTGATTGCGCCTCTTGAAAATGTCGCTATTCGCTTTGTGGGCAGAACCGATACTCCGCCCACTACAGCGCATCAATCACACCCTGAACGCCCTGCTCCTCATAAATCTTCTTATAATATGCAACCTCATCCCGAATCAGCTCGTCTATCACCTGCATACCGAGAAGTTCCACCGGCGCCTTATCGTCAGTCATGATATAACCGCCCGCTTCATAGGCAGTTAAATTATCCGAAACTGCCGCCATCATCGCCGAAAGATTCTCATCCTCAATCTCTTCACGGTGAACTGCTAAATTATCGAGCATCTGCGGATTATCAGATGCAAATAATTCCCTGTTCGTGGTATTTCTCACGTCCACGGTATACACTTCACCAAATACACTGCTGATGGTATCTGCGAGATGTTGATTAATACTTCCCTCACTGCTGCCGCGCATATTCATGTTGACCACCATCACCCCATCCTCAGTCAAGTGGTCCTTTACTAATGTAAAAAATTCCACGGAAGACATTTGAAAGGGAATCGTGATATCCTGATACGCATCCACCATAATGACATCATATTTACCATCTATGGCATTCAGATATGCCCTGCCGTCGTAAGTAGTCACTTTCACGTCTTCCGGTAGTTCGAAATACTCCCGTGCCAGCTTCGTAATCTTCTCATCAATCTCCACACCTTCTATTTCCATATCGCCATAATAGTTACGGCATTGATGAGCGTATGTACCCGTTCCCATTCCGAGAATCAGCACGTTGCAATCACCGGGCTTGTCCTGTCCTGTCATCAGCGGCGCCGCCATGGCATAATCGTAATACATTCCCGTGAGCCCTTCATTTTTCATCAGAATAGATTGTACCCCGAACAAAACATTTGTCGATAATATGACACTTCTGTCACTTTCCTTTACCTGCAAATAATTATAGATGGATTCTCCTTCATAAGTTAAATCGCTCTCCCAGAAAGCAAAGCTGCCCGAATGCCCCAACATACAGCACAGAAGAAAAAGCACCGCAGATACTGTACCTTTCACCGCACCTTTCCTGCCACTGATAAAATAGGTCAACGCCAGTGCCAGCAATATCCCCGCAAAAATCAGAAACGTAATGGAGGTTCCCACCGCCGGAATGGAAATAAAGGTCGGCACAAAAGTACCGATAATACTGCCGATAGTATTGAAAGCACCCAGTGTTCCAACAACCTTACCGCTGTCCTCAAGACTGTCCACCGAATATTTCGCCAGAGAAGGCGTCACCGTCCCCAGCAGAAATAACGGAAATACAAATATAACCATGCACGCCGCAAACGCCGCCCAGATTAAGAAATTCGTATTGACAGTAAAAATCAGCAGCGCGGAAATCCCCAGAATAATATATTTGCCTACCACCGGAATCGCCGCAATCCAAATTGCTGAAATTAAAATCCTGCCATATAGCTTGTCCGGATTCGGGTTCTTATCAGCACTCCGACCGCCGTAGATATTTCCCAACGCCATAGCGATCATAATCGTTCCTATAATAATCGTCCATACAATCTGGGAAGAACTGAAATAAGGCGCCAGAAGCCTGCTGGCGCCCAGTTCCACTGCCATCACCGACATACCCGAAAAAAACTCCGTCAGGTATAAAAACAGTTTATTTTTTAAAATAGGTGCTGTGTTCATCTGCTACTCCTTTATCTTACGAGTTAGGCATTTTAATGCCTGTTTTTTCTCATACACAGAATCGCAAAGCGATTGCTGCCGAGATAGACATGTAAATGTCTATCTCATAGTATATACAATTTTTCCCACCTTTACCACGAAAAACTTTATAAACTATATACTCCCCTTCACCACCAGTATCTTATCACCGGCATTGATTTCCTCCGAAACAAGTTCATTTACTTCCTTAAGCTGTGCAATCGGCACATAGTAGCGCTTACCGATATCCCACAACGTATCTCCCTGTCCTGCAATATAGATTACCATGCCCGGCAGTTCACTCAACTTGTTCAAATCTAATTCTTCCACCTTCATGTCCGTAATCAGATTGCTTTTCCTTACCGCAAACACAATTACCTTAAACTGCAATGCCGCCTTCACGTCCAGTTCATCGTTATCGAGCATGGTCACTGTCAGCTGTTCAATGCTGTAATGCAGTTTGAAAATGCTTGTCGGCGTGATGTTTTCCGCCTCAATCACGTACTGGAACGGAATCACATTTTTGGTGGAATAAATTGACTTTGTACTGTTTCCGCACAGATACAGAGTAACTACGCTCAACGTTCCGGTGATGGCAATGCCGTTCTCCACAATTGCCTGCTCCTCAATCTGAATCTCTCCTTCGGAATGAAGCAGCTGGTACATAGGCATTTCCGGATTCTGTATCTTGGCATGTTCCGCAATCTTACATTTGCCGCTGCCGCACAGCAACAGACTCTTAAGCTGTACTTCCGTGGTCAGCGCTTCAATTTCTTTGTCAACGCCGTAGATATCCGACAGTACCTCCATATTCTCCTCTTCATAAAGATGGATATCCAAATCCAACACCGGCTCCACGCATAAAACACGTTCCTCACCATCAAAGTCCTGACGTACTTCCACATTGCACTGTCCGAGGCTGTATCGGATGTCCGGAATCATATTTTCTCTGCACCCGTGGCACTCGATGATTCCGCTGAAAGGCACCGTATTCTCATACCACAACGTCCTGTCGTTGTCCCCTTCTCCTTCATACAGGAAAAAGGCTTTCATCTCACCCTGAATCGAAATCTTTTCTTCCAACGCCTTAAATTCAACATGGTCAAACGTAATATGATGCCATATCGTCTGAAATACATTAGGCAGATTTCCGGACAGCTCCATCTCCTCTTTTAGCCGGAAAATATCTTTTTTCTGTAATACAAGCTGTACTACGGGATAAACACGTTTCCTGTACTCCACCGGCTCATCATGATAAATATCCACCGCCGTATCCTGCTCGATATGTTCCTCCAGTTCCAGTCCGAAAGATACTACCGCCTGCACACTGAGTTTTCTGGAATTAATGAGTCCCACCGTCAGATCCTCTATCGTCCATTCAGTCAATATGATGTCACCGTTTGAAACGCCTTCCATATTGACTCTTTCTTCAAAGGGAATCACTGCCTCCATGCTGGCACAGGTTCCCTCCATGTCCGTCAGATACAGAATAGACACCACCAGCTTACCTCGCAGATTCACCACATTTTCACCGGCACGTATTTCCTCCATGATAATCTCGCCCTTGCTGTTTAACAGATAGCTGGCGTCGGGTTTGTTATCTGATATATTGACATCTTCTTCCAATACGACTTGCGTGCCGGCTCTGCTGCTGATCCGATCCATATGTATCTTCTTTTTTACTAATTCCACAAAAATAAACCTCCATGCGTATACTTAATATAAGTGTATGCCGCATAGAGGTTGTATATGATTTCAATTTTATAGCCGCAATTCACATTGACACCGACTTTTACATTTTATGCCTACCCTATCCATTTCAATAATTCTTCCGGCTTGGCGTTTTGCTTTCTGTCTGCAACTATAGAGAAATCTTCCGTATACTCTCCGGTTCTGTAGTCATGAATCAGTATATGATAAGGCTCTTCCAAAGAAATCCAGATATCCAAATTCAAAGTTGCGAAATCTCCATGCATCACCATCTGATCATTAAACCACCAATAATATGCATCGTCTCCGATCATCGTCGTCACGCTATAACAAATTCCCTCCTCCCCATTTATGGATTCTATTCCTCTGACATAGCTCAACGCGTCCTTCTCTTCGTTAAGTTCGGGAATTCTGGAATAGATTTCCTTTTCCATTTCTGCCAGTTTCTCATAGTGATCGGTTTTCCAGTCATATATTTCCCGACGGTCATATTCCGGGCAGGCAAGATAAACAATATACCCTTTCGCATCGGGTATGATAATCTCAAATTCTCTCTGTTCCTGTCCTGCTGGTAAAAAGGAAAGAAAGGGCACTGTCTCCGCCGTATAAACAAGAACATTCATTGCATACGGCTCGCTGTCACTCTCTTTATAGGCAACGCGTTTTACCCTCTCCCCCGATACATTTACCGTACCATGAAGTGTCAGACTCCCCGTCTCTTCATTGTAAATATAGCTCGTAATCTGCAACGGTGCGGTAGACATCGGTCTGCCGATGACGTAAACTCTTGCAAGAACCGATAAAAAGCATAGCAATAAAAGTCCCGTGACGATTCCGGTAGCTAGTTTCAACGTCCTCGTAAGCCTGTGTAACTTCTTAAATCCGTCAATCGCCGCCTGCTCCTCCGGAACTCTTCCGACACCCGGCATAAGCTCTATTTCTTCCGTCATTTCTTCATAACATTGCCAGCATACGCTGCATTCCTGCAAATGCTCTTTTACTGCGTCTTCTCCCGTCTCACTCAGGATTCCGTCAATATATCCGGGCAGCAAATCCTTAATAATATCACAGGGATATACTCTATTCATACGCACTTAACTCCTTTTTCATTTTCATCTTCGCCCGATAGAAGATTGTCCTACACCAGTTTTCACTTTTCCCTAAAATCTCCCCAATCTCCCTAAAGGAGAGTTCACCCGTCATGCGGTACATAACGACCTCTCGTTCCGGTTCGGATAAGTGATGGATGGCACGATAGAGCTCTGTTCTGATCTCCCTCTGTAGCACATCACTCTCACCATCCCGCGCCGCATCGTCTTGAATATACTCTGATAGCTCTATTGTCTCTACCCGCTTCTTTTTGCGCAGTTCCTGATACAGAATATGCTTGGCGATTTGACAGAGCCATACTGAAAGCTTACAGGAACCATCATAACGATTTACAGAGGTGACTGCCCTCAAAAATGTTTCCTGCATTAACTCCTCAGACCACTGCGCATCATGGGTATGGGCATACAGAAAACGGTACACCAGCTTGGAATATTCCTGATAGACTAAGTCCATTTCTATGCTGTTTTCATCAGATTCCTGCACACCCTCACCTCCTCGTCTTACCTCTTATATCCCAATTTGAGAGTTTTCGTTACAAAAAAAGAAAAATTTGCTTTGCAAACTCGAAAAACGTAAAGGACTTCCCATTGCATAAAAAAGCCACAAAACCTGCTTAAGATTTTGTGGCTTACCTATTATGTGTTCTCAACTGCCCCGATTAATTCCGTTACATTCTCAATACCGTAACACTCCATATATGCTTCGATACCCTCAATGACTTCCACTGTCGTATACGGATTTACAAAATTCATAGCGCCCACTGCCACCGCGCTGGCTCCGGCAAGTAGAAATTCTATGGCATCTTCCGCATTGGCGATACCGCCCATACCAATAATCGGAATTTTTACTGCCTGCGCCGCTTGATAGACCATACGCACTGCCACCGGCTTAATGGCAGGTCCCGAAAGACCGCCCGTCTTATTAGCAAGTGCAAATTTTCTCTTGTGAATATCAATTTTCATACCCGTAATCGTGTTAATCATGGACAGTGCATCGGCTCCTGCCGCTTCCGCTGCTTTCGCCATCTCCGCAATGTCCGTCACATTAGGACTTAACTTCATAATGACAGGCTGTTTCGCCTTCTTCTTAATCTGAGATGTAATATCATACAAACTGTCAGGTTTTTGCCCAAATGCAATTGCCCCTTCCTTGACATTCGGACAGGATACATTAATTTCCAGCATATCCACCGGTTCATCTGCAAGACGCTCTACCACCTCAAGATAATCTTCCACCGTCTTACCGCAGACATTGACAACAATCTTCGTATCATATTGTTTCAAAAAAGGAATATCACGTTCCACGAAGACATCTATCCCCGGATTCTGTAAGCCTATCGCATTCAGCATACCGCCATAAGTCTCCGCCACGCGCGGCGTCGGATTACCCTGCCAAGGAACGTTTGCTACCCCTTTGGTCACCACTGCACCCAACTTGTTCAAATCTACAAAATCGCTATATTCCATGCCGGAACCAAAAGTCCCGGATGCCGTCATCACCGGATTATTCAGAGTCACCCCTGCAATTGTTACTTTTGTATTAATCATATTTCTACCTCTCTCGCTTCAAATACAGGTCCGTCGGTGCAGATACGGGCATTGTATACATGTGAGTGGTGATCAATTTCCTTCGTTTTGCACACACACCCCAGACAAGCGCCTACACCACACGCCATCCGTTCTTCCAAAGAGATATAAGCATCTATTCCCTGCTCCGCGGCATACTGTTTTATGGCACGCAGCATCGGCATCGGACCGCACGCCATAATAACATCGGCATGAAGGTCATTTACCCTAATGATATCCATCACATTACCTTGTACCCCTACACTTCCATCCTCCGTGGCAATATAGACCTGTCCGTTTTCTCCTAAATCATCCTGCAAAAAGAGATCTTGGTTCCGGTAGCCGAGCAAAATATGTTTCTCCGCCTCCAGTTCCTTCGCCAGCTCCAGCATCGGCGGAATACCGATACCGCCGCCCATCAAAAATACGCGCTTGCCTCTTGCAGTCTCTGTTGGGAATCCATTCCCAAGCACACCGAGAATCTCTAATGTATCACCCGCCCGGTATGCAGAAAATTCTGCCGTCCCTTTACCAGCAATACGATAGACCAGTCGCAATCTGCATTGTTCTCTATCCACTTCACAGATACTGATTGGTCTTGGAAGCAGCGTTGCCGCATTCTTAGGATACACTGCGACAAACTGCCCTGCATGGGCATCCTGCGCTAACTCTGTCTCCAGCCACAAATCATATATCTGTTCTGCAATCTGTTTTTGTGACACGATTGTCGCTTTAACTTTCTTTTTTGGGGGAAATTGACCATCCATTTTCTAATGAATACCTCCTTGGTTTGTTATCACATTCATTATCTTCTATTTGCTCTAAAAAAGCAAATTATTATCACATTATTTCTTCTTATCCGAAAAACTCTTGACATTTATACTATATAGTATTATCCTATATAGTATAAATAAGAGGTATCTACTTATGCTTGATCAGACAAACGGTGGTATTCTAATCACTAAAATTAAACAACTTCAGGGGCGAATATTTGAAAAACTGCTGACGGCTCACAACATCAGCGAATTCAACGGCGCACAGGGACGAATCCTGTTCGTTCTGTGGGAGAAGGATGACATTCCTATCAGTGAACTCGCCAAACAAACCGGGCTTGCCAAGACAACACTGACAAGTATGTTAGACCGCATGGAAAAACAAGAGTTGATTGAGCGAATCTATTCTCCTGCCGATCGCAGAACCGTAAGAATACGGCTGACAAAAACTGCCTCTTCATTTAAAGAACAGTATGAGCAAGTATCCGATGAAATGAATCAAATATTTTATAAAGGATTTAGCGATGAAGAAATACTCACCTTGGAAACAGGTCTTAGGAAAGTGCTTAAAAATCTTACGGAAAAGGAGAATTATCATGAAAAAGAACATTAAATCGGGAATACGTGCACTTCGTGAAAACGCTCAGGTTGCCTATGTTGCTTCCGTGAATGAAGAAGGTTTCCCTCAGATTAAAGGAATGCTCGTATTAGAACATGAGAGTATGAAGACTCATTATTTCTCTACCAACACCAGCTCCAAGCGGGTAGGTCAGTTCCTAAAAAATCCTAAAGCATCGGTATACTACGTGGATGATACTAAAGATCAGTATAAAGGTGCACTGTTTACCGGAACAATGGAAGTCTGCACCGACCACGACACAAAAGCATTCCTTTGGCGGGACGGCTTTGAGATATATTATCCGAAAGGCGTGGACGATGAAGACTATTGCGTATATAAATTTACTGCTGAAACAGTGAATTATTATTATGGTCTGAGTAACGAAACAATGTCAGCGGATGAGCTCTAAATCCTCTCAGCTTCTAAGCTCTAGCCATTTCTGCTGTTTTAAAGCTATATGGCTAATCCGTCATCAGCCGAACCAGCTTGTTGATGTGAATGTCCATGATGTCCAGACAATCTACAGGGCAGTTATTTGCACTTAATAGGAGTGGAAGTTCCGTGCATCCTAAAATAACTGCCTCAATTCCCTGCTGTTCTTTCATCCTCGCAATAATGCCAATCAGTTCCTCTCTAGTTGAGTCTTTTACAATCCCATACTCCAATTCTTTGGAAATTCTCTCGTTTACAAGCAGCATGTCTTCGTCAGACGGAGTAACTATATCTATTCCCTTTTCTGAAAAAGCTTTCTTAAAGAAGTCGTTGCGCATCGTAAATATCGTACCCAAAAGACCAACTTTATTATAGTTGTGCAAAACCGCCTCTTCACTCACCGCGTCCGGAATACTGATAAACGGAACGTGTACCTTATCTTTTAATTCGTCGTATACAACATGCATGGTTCCGGCTGTTAAGGCAACTACCTCGGCTCCACCGTTTACAAGATTATTAATTGCATCTAACAGATATCGGCTTAGCTCTTCATACCTTTCATCTGAGACATATCCCAATGCTCTATACAAATTCACGCTTTCAATAGAAATCTCCGGAAATGCCTTCCCGTTTGTCCTCATATTCATCAATCGATTAATTTCTCTGTAATATACAAGTGTTGATTCCGGTCCTGTTCCTCCGACCAATCCTAATTTTTTCACTTCTACTCTTCCTTTCCTCCCCGAAAAGTTTCTTCTAACTTTCTTTCCAGTATTTCTCTACCAATTTCCCAGCTTCGTCGGCATATTCCGGAAACTTGATTTGAAGTTTGGAGGCAGCGCTTTCTTTCGTTTCATGATACTCCTGAAACATCTCGATGACAGTTCTAACATTCTGCTCCTGCGCCTCTCTTGTCACCTTTTTCGTGACCCCTCTTGTTACTTCCTCTGTCACCCACTCCGTTACCTCTGCTCTTACTTCCTCCGTTATTTTTTCTCTTACCTCTTTTTTTACTTCCTCCGCTATTTTCTCCCTTACTTCTTTTTTTACTTCCTCCGCTATTTTCTCCCTTACTTCTGCTTTTACTTCCTCTCTTACCGCTTCCTTTACTTCTTCTTTTACCTCATCCCTTACCGCTTCCTTTACTT
>CAMWQW010000015.1 GCA_947176505.1 uncultured Lachnospiraceae bacterium
CAAATCTTGAAATGTAGATTGCCGAGAGAGGTTCCCGAGTTTGCGAAGCAAATCTCGTAATTGAGCTGTGCTCAATTTATTACATTGTATGAATTGTTTGTGAATTTATAAAAAAGGCACAAGAAGTTGCGTAAAATAGCGGTTTTATTGGTATATGCTGTGGTTGACAAATCGGTTTTTCGATGTTATATTATAACCAAGATGTAACAATTTCGTAACAAATGAGGTAACATTATGAAAAACAATGTTAAAATCGTAGCATGTGCAATGGCAGCAATAGTTACTTTTACCGGAACGGGATTTGATGTAAATGCTTCCGGTAATCTCGGTTCCGTTTTGCCGTCGTCAGGTATAGACTTTTCATTACAGAATGAAGAGAAATCAACATCTCTCTCTGCTTTACAGGAAGCAGCTGAGAAAGAAGCAATAAAGAGCGAAGCGACATCAGGTGAAGAGACTGGCGGAACAACGATCGGAAGCGTGCAGGTAGGAAGCTTTGCCGAAATGGCAAGTACAGAAGATAAGATCAGCACGAATCCGCCGAAGAAGATTGAGGATACAATCGTTGTCAGCAAAGGATATACGGAAGATTTGAAGAAGGCGGCGAATACAGGGCTCTCGGAGGAAGAGGAAAGCTTTAAGGATCTTGTTATCGCAAAAGTCAATGATTATGTGAATGTAAGAGATTTGCCCAGCGAGGATGGCAATATTGTCGGTAAGTTATATGACAAGTCCGTGGGTAATTTTATAGAAGAAGAGAACGGATGGTACAGAATCAGTTCCGGTTCCGTGGAAGGTTACGTGAAAGGCGAATACTGTGTAACGGGCGATGATGCAGTTGATTATGCAAAGGAAGTAGGAACCCGTATTGCGACGGTTACGACAACGACATTATTTGTGCGTGAGCAGCCCGGTATGGAGGAGACTATACTTGGTATGGTGCCCATTGAGGACGAATTGATTGTAACGGAAGAGCTGGACGGCTGGGTCAAAGTTAATATCGAGGAAGGTGACGGTTATGTGTCTACCGACTATGTGACTTTGTCTACGGAGTTTGTCAAAGCAGAATCCATAGAAGAAGAAAGAGCAAGATTGGCGAAGGAAGAAGCTGCAAGACAGGCGGCAAAAGAAGCTGCTACTAAGAAAACGGCGGAGAATTCTTCATCTTCCGGTTCGCAGACATCAGGCGGTAAGACATATGAGAGTCCTACCGGAAGTACAGGCGCAGACGTAGCCAGATTTGCAGTACAGTTTGTGGGTAATCCGTATGTATACGGAGGCACCAGCTTGACGAACGGTGCAGATTGTTCCGGATTCGTTATGAGTGTATACAATAATTTCGGTGTAAGCCTGCCTCATTCTTCCGCAGCGGACAGAAATGTAGGAGCAACCGTAAACGGAATCGAGAATGCGCAGCCGGGTGATATTATCTGTTATTCGGGTCATGTAGGAATTTATGTCGGTAATGGACAGATTGTACACGCATCGACATCGAAGACGGGTATTATCGTTTCCAGTGCGACATATCGTTCGATTCTTTCGATCAGAAGAATTTTCTAAATTGAGTATGTATTTTATGTAATAAGATTAACTAATCGGGCGGCTGAGCAATCAGCCGCCTTTTCTGACAGCTCTGTTTCTGACAGCTCTGTTTTTGACGGTTTGTGTATCTTGTACAAATTTTGCGATTTGAATTATTTATTTCAGCTGAAAAATATGCGAGTTATCCACATTTCAAAACGAGTTGTTATAGCGTAAAATGGACTTATGCACCGAATTATCCACCATATCCACATGTTTTTGGCGAAAAAATAGTATAAACTTATGGAAACTGAAAGAACGAACGTTTTGTGAAGTTATCATAAAAATGTAAATAATCGTCATAATTTGCAGAAAAGGACTTGACTTTTGATGTGTCAAAAAAGACGAAACAAGATATATGAATTGTTGCAATAAGATGGAAAAATATGCTATAATGACTATACAATAATCCAATGGAAGGGATGATGAACATGAAATTTATAATTATTGGAAAGAATATTGAAGTAACAGAGGGGTTAAGGGCAGCAGTAGAGGACAAAATCGGTAAATTAGAGAAGTATTTTACCGAGGATACGGAAGTACATGTTACTTTGAGTGTTGAGAAAGACAGACAGAAGATAGAAGTAACGATTCCGATGAAAGGTAATATCATTCGTTCTGAACAGGTCAGCAGCGATATGTATGTGTCTATCGACTTGGTGGAAGAGATTATCGAGAGGCAGCTTAAGAAATACAAGAATAAATTGATTGACAAAAAGCAGGCGTCATCCTTCTTTAAACAAGAGTTTATGGAGAAGGAATATATGGATGAGGAAGAGGTGCAGATTATCCGCACGAAGAAGTTTGACATCAAACCCATGTATCCGGAAGATGCCTGTGTACAGATGGAGCTTTTGGGACATAATTTCTTTGTATTCTGTAATGCGGAGACGGATCAGGTCAATGTGGTTTACAAGAGAAAAGGCAGTACTTACGGTTTGATTGAGCCGGAAGTATAAGAGACCGGACAAGCGTCGGTTGAACCTGACGCATATGAATCATAGAAGATAGAGGATCACCCTGTCAGAAGTGGCAGGGTGATGTTGTTGATAGACAACAGTTTTTGAGGATTTGATTGATGGGAATTTTTATGTTTGTTCTACATGTTTGCGCTGTTTTGGTATGCATTTTGTGGCTGGCGCATTATTTCAAGGTAAGTATTGTGCAGATACTGCCGGTGTTTGTCTGCGCGCTTGTGCTTGTTCTTTATGGGCTTGCGGCGGCGCGCCATTTGTCGTGGATTGACGCTGTTGCGGTGGCGGTACTGATATTGTTTGCCGTATGGTATATTAGCAGACCGCAGGAAGAGAAAAAGTCGTTTGGCAGGAGCTGCTTGAATAATGTGACACAGGCGTCGTTTATTACAGCGGTTTTCACGCTGGCGGCGATAGCAGTCTGTACTTCCGGTAAGGTGGTGTCGTGGTGGGACGATATCAACTTCTGGGCATCGGATGTAAAATCACTCTATTTTCTGGACGGATTTGCGGGCAAATACGGAAACGTGTCTCCCGAGTTTGGGGATTATCCGCCGGGAGCGCAGCTTATCAAATGGTGGGTTCTTCATTTGAATCCGTATGCTTATAAGGAAGGACTTGCTTTTGTGGGCTACTATATCATGAATATGGTATTCCTATTCCCTTTGCTTAAGAAATTAAAAGGCTGGAATGTGCCGGTGATGTTTCTTACAGCAGCAGCATTGTGGATGCTTCCAAGCATTGCGGAAGTGTACGGATATAGCGGATTTTGCGCCGACTTGACGATGGCGTGTATTTATGGCGGCTTTTTGCTGGCAGTGACTGAGTTAGGGGAATGTTTTGATAAATGCTGTGACAGATGGGGAAGTCTATTTTTGTACGGCAGATGCGCGCTTTATTTAGGTGTGCTTGTGCTGGTTAAGTCCATAGGGTTTGTGTGGGCAGTGTTCGGGATTGTATTTATGATTCTGTATTTGAGAAGCAGTCGGAATACGACAGAGCCGGAAGCGGCAGCCGCTGTGATAAGCGGAGAAGGTTCAGAAAGCCGGAAGAGCAGAAAAATCCGACGGTGGTTTCCGGTAGTCGGTATAGCAGCTGTACCCGTGCTCACGGGCGGAAGCTGGTTGATGTTTTGTCTGTTCATGCGGCGGGTGACCAAGACTACGGCAACGGCAGTCAAATATATGACGACTGACGAATATGGCATTTCAGGTTATACGGGAGAATTTGCGAGGGCATTTTTGAAAGCCTTTGTGAGACTGCCTCTGCATAAGGACAAAACGATTGCGGTTGATTTGACGCCGCTTGGACTCTATCTGTGCATCTGTCTGATTGTCATAATCTTTTATAAAACAAGGATGATATCTGAGACAAGAGGAAAGATTGTACTGTGGTTTACAGTAATCAGCGGCGCTCTTTTTTATGCGGTGATCTTTGTTGCGCATATTACTATTTTTGCAACGGAGACACAATATTTGGAGGCATCCGGGATGATATCGTCTATTGAGCGTTACGGAGCGCCCTTTACTGTGGGTACGCTGATTTTTCTGGCAGGTGTCTGGATTGAGGGTGCGGACCGGTTTTTTGATAGGAAGGATCAGCAGGGTATTGGGAGATTTGTCTGTAAATACGGTGCATATCTGTGTCTGATTCTTTTTGTGGCATTGACAGCGGGATATCAGGTTGGGTATGATGGACTGGTCGGATATCGGAGCAACACACAAGCGAAGCTGACGGAACGCGCCGAAATGATCGGCAGTGACGAGAGGATGTTTCTTGATGCCGTAAAAGTGCTGGGGACGGACTGTAGTACAAGAGTGTGTTATATCAGAAGAGGGGATGCACCGCGCTGGGTGAACAACAGTTATGCGGCGTATGAGGCTTCTCCGGTATCGGTGGTGTTTAAAAGCATCAATTTGAACGATGCGCCCACGGAGTTTATGGTGCAGGAAATAAGAGCTTCTCATGCAGCATATCTTTATGCGGAAGAAACGGATGCGGACGCGGGAGAGGTTTTTGACCGGATCACGGAGGGGGAAGCCTTTGCCTGCGGTGTGCTGTACCATATACAAGACGACGGAACAGAAATGAAACTGACACAAGTGTCACATTGATGCGTCGACAGAGTACGGTGTAGAGAGAAATATGGTGGCTGACATTGTATTGGCTGTTGTACAAAGTGGACGGGGAAAGGAACATAGAATGGATTCCTACTATGAGATACCGGTTATTATACCGGCGTATGAGCCGGATGACAAATTAATAACGCTTCTTTATGCATTGGAGCAGGCAGGAATCAGCCATGTGGTTGTGGTGGACGACGGGAGCGGTGCTCAGTACGAACCGCTTTTTATGCAGGCGGCGAAGATTGAGAACTGTACGGTACTTCATCATGCGGTTAATCTCGGCAAAGGCAGGGCGCTTAAGACGGCATTTAATCATTGTCTGAGAGCGTTTGATGAGGCGCCCGGGTGCGTGAGCGCGGATTCCGACGGGCAGCATACGCCTTCGGATATTCTTGCCTGTATGCGCAAATTATGGGAGAATCCGAAGGCGTTAATATTGGGGTGCCGTGATTTTGACGCGCCGTCTGTTCCGGTGAGGTCGTCATTCGGCAATAAGTGTACGCGGAAAGTGTTCAGATATCTTCTGGGATTGTCTGTTTCGGATACGCAGACCGGACTGCGCGCCATTCCGACTTATTTTATGAAAGAATTGATGCAGGTCAAAGGCGAACGGTTCGAATATGAGACAAACATGCTCATCGAGACAAAAAATCTGGATATCCCCATATTGGAAGTGCCGGTGGAGACGGTTTATATTGAGGACAATAAGACGAGCCATTTCAATCCGATTAAAGATTCCGTGAGGATATATCTGATATTCGGTAAGTTCCTCTTTTCTTCACTCTCCTCAAGCGTGCTGGATTTGCTGCTTTTTCATTTATTTTGTATAATGATTTTGCCGTTTGGAGAGGAAATCCGGGGAATTCCGTATATTGTGGCGGCAACTGTGTGCGCCCGAGTGATTTCGGCTGTGTACAATTTCCTGATTAATTACCGTGTGGTGTTTAAGAGTAAGGGGAATTTTGCAGCCACTGCCGGAAAGTACGCGCTGCTCGCCGTGTGTCAGATGATGTGCAGTGCGTTTCTTGTCAATACCCTGTACGGTCTGATTGGCGGGGCGGAGGTGCTTGTCAAAATACCGGTGGATGTCTTCTTGTTTTTTGCAAGCTTTGTGATACAGAGAGAAGTTGTATATCGACAAAAATCGTCGTTGTCCTCGTAACCTATCATAATCACCTTTTAACACCTGAATTATATAAGATCAAAGGGAAATCCTGCGGGCTGACATAACCAGCGGGATTTTTTCATATACATAACCATAAATCTGCCCGCACATGACAGCGTCGGTATTCGTGCGGCATATCGATATGTCAAGTCGGGCGGCAGGCGGAGTGTATATGAGAAGAATAAAATATTTGAAAAAAGCCGGTGAACTATATGGAAACAGAAAGCGGAAAGGAGAGCCGGAAAGACATCCGCGCAGAGAGGGCGGCAGGAGAAAAGGCAGAATCGGGTATGCCATAAGGGTTGAACTGGTCCTGCTTTTTGCACTCGGATGCGTGGCTATGAGCAGAGAGCTTACGGATAAATGGGAGCATTCGGCGCGGCAGGGAGAAATAAGCCAATGGATGTCGGATACGGGTGAGGCGATAGAGGTATCGGCAGAGGGAAACTATATTAAGTGGGTGGAATTTCATGTGACCTGCGAAGCGTTGGCGGCTGCCTATGAGCTGGATGTAGCGTCTTATGAAAAGGATGTGCATTTAAATTGGATTGAACTTCTGGCGTATGTGGGAGCAAAGAACGGCGGTAAATTTGATAAGAACAGTGTCAAGAAAATAAATGAGGCGGCAGAAAAACTGGAAAGTGGCGAGTCCACTATGGAAGAGCTGACCAAAGATATGGAGTATTATGACTATTATCTAGAAGCGTATACGGCAGTGCTCGGCGGCATGGTGGGTGAATTTTCACTAAAAGAGGACGGACAGTGGAAGGAGTACTATGGGCTGAAAGCATTTTCACCGATTGCAAAAGGCTTCGATTACAGCCATTACGATGATTTCGGCTCTTCCAGAAGCTACGGATATTCCAGACCGCACTTGGGACATGACATGATGGGGCAGATTGGCACGCCGATTATCGCGGTGGAGTCCGGAATCGTGGAGGCGCTCGGATGGAACCAGTATGGCGGATGGCGTATAGGTATTCGAAGTTTTGACGGTAAACGGTACTATTATTATGCGCATCTGCGTCAGAATTATCCCTATGCGGAAGGACTGAAAGAGGGGGATGTGGTCACTGCCGGGGATGTCATCGGATATATGGGTCATACCGGCTACAGTACGAAGGAGAATGTCAACAATATCGAAGTGGTACATCTTCATTGGGGATTGCAGCTTATATTTGACGAGTCTCAGAAGGAGGGGAATAACGAAATATGGGTGGACTGCTATGAGCTGACCAAATTTCTCTATCGCAACCGCAGTGAAGCGGCAAAAATTGGCGATAGCAAAGAGTGGCGCCGAACCCGTGAAATGGCAGATCCAGAGGTAGAAAAGCATTGCAAAAAGGATACCTCTATGATACAATAGGAAAAGCGGACAATGATAAAAAAATAACAATCGTTGTCACTCTCGAAATTCAAAGATTTATCTAATAATATTACCATGATGGAGGGAAAAAAGATGGCAAAAAAAGTTGTTTTGGCAGGCGCATGCCGTACAGCTATCGGTACAATGGGTGGCGGCTTAAGCACGACTCCGGCAGCAGAGCTTGGAGCGATTGTAATCAAAGAAGCATTGAACAGAGCAGGAGTAGCGCCTGATCAGGTTGACCATGTTTACATGGGATGCGTTATTCAGGCAGGACAGGGTCAGAACGTGGCTCGTCAGGCATCCATCAAGGCAGGGCTTCCCAATGAGGTTCCGGCAGTTACTATCAACGTAGTGTGCGGTTCCGGTCTTAACTGTGTCAATATGGCGGCACAGATGATTCAGGCTGGTGATGCTGACATCGTTGTAGCAGGTGGTATGGAGAACATGTCTATGGCTCCTTACGCTATGATGCAGGGACGTTACGGTTACAGAATGAATAATGGTACTTTGGTAGATACCATGGTAAACGATGCATTGTGGGATGCTTTCAATAACTATCATATGATTAAGACAGCAGACAATATCTGTGAAGAGTGGGGACTTACCCGTGAGGAACTGGACGAGTTCGCATTGAAGAGCCAGATTAAAGCAGAGGCAGCTCAGAAGAGCGGCGCTTTCGATAAAGAGATTGTACCTGTTATGGTTAAGAAGAAAAAAGAGATGGTTGAGTTCAAGGTTGATGAGGGACCGAGACCGGGTTCCACGATTGAAGGGCTTCAGAAGCTTCGCCCTATCAATCCTGACGGATTCGTTACCGCAGGTAATGCTTCCGGTATCAACGACGGCGCTGCAGCAATCGTTGTGATGAGCGAAGAGAAAGCAAAAGAATTAGGCGTTAAGCCGATGGCAACTTTCGTAGCAGGCGCACTTGCAGGATGCAGACCTGAAGTTATGGGTATCGGTCCTGTTCCGGCGACAAAGAAAGTTATGGAGAAGGCTGGCTACAAGATTGAGGACTTCGATGTTATCGAGGCAAACGAGGCATTTGCTGCTCAGTCCGTAGCAGTCGGCAAAGAACTTGGTATCGACGTAGACAAACAGCTTAACCCGAACGGCGGCGCTATCGCACTCGGACATCCTGTAGGAGCTTCTGGATGCCGTATCCTTGTAACACTGCTTCATGAAATGGAAGCAAAAGATGCTAAGAAGGGTCTTGCAACTTTGTGTATCGGCGGCGGTATGGGTTGCGCAACAATTGTTGAAAGGGACTAATGTGAGAAGAACTTCTACAGCTCGCGCCATAGGACGCTTTGCTAAGAAGTTCTACGATTTGCATAGCAAATCTTTCTCACATAAGAGAATGCCCGAAATGCGGGCATTCTCCATATGAAAATGAATGCCGGATGAGCGGGCATTCTCCGTATGACAATGAATGCCAGATGAGTGGGCATTCTCCGTATGAAAATGAATGCCGGATGAGCGGGCATTCTCTCCATGAGATTGAGTGCCGGCAGGGTTGGCAGTATTTTCATGGTATAGGCGGATATCAAAATATAAAAGGAGATACATACAATGGAATTTGTATTATATGAGGTAAAGGGTCAGGTCGGTATTATTACCATCAACCGTGAGAAAGCGTTGAACGCGCTTAACTCCACCGTATTGGACGAGCTCGATCAGACATTAGATGCTGTAGATCTTGATGCGGTAAGATGCCTGATTTTAACAGGTGCAGGTCAGAAATCCTTCGTGGCAGGTGCGGACATCGGCGAGATGAGTACACTTACCAAAGCGGAAGGAGAGGCTTTCGGTAAGAAAGGCAATGATGTATTCCGTAAGTTAGAGACATTTCCGATTCCGGTAATCGCTGCAGTGAACGGCTTTGCACTTGGCGGCGGCTGTGAGATTTCCATGAGCTGTGACATCAGAATCTGTTCCGACAATGCCGTATTCGGTCAGCCGGAAGTAGGTCTTGGCATCACTCCGGGCTTCGGCGGCACACAGAGACTTGCAAGAATCGTGGGACCGGGCATGGCAAAGCAGATGATTTATACAGCCAGAAATATCAAAGCAGACGAGGCATTAAGAATCGGTCTTGTGAATGCTGTTTATCCGGCAGACGAGTTGATGGCAGCAGCAGAGAAGATGGCAGCAGGTATCGCTAAGAATGCGCCGATTGCGGTCCGCAACTGTAAGAAGGCAATCAATGACGGTTTGGAAGTTGGCATGGATGAAGCAATTGTAATCGAAGAGAAGCTTTTCGGCGACTGCTTCGAGACAGAGGATCAGAAGTATGGTATGGCATTCTTCCTTGACAAGAACAAGGATAAAGTGAAGGAACCGTTTAAAAACATGTAGTCGTCTTAAGAAGCAAACGACGCGAAGCGGTATATAAAATTTATTATATAAATTAAGGAGGACTTACAATGAAGGTAGGTATTATCGGTGCAGGAACGATGGGTTCCGGTATTGCACAGGCATTCGCTATGACAGACGGATATGAAGTTTGTCTTTGCGATATCAAAGAAGAGTACGCAGAAGGCGGCAAGGCGAAGATTCAGAAGAATATGAATTTCCTTGTTGGCAAAGAGAAAATTACTCAGGAAAAAGCAGATGAAATCATGGGTAAGATTACTACCGGTTTGAACGGTATTTGTACGGACTGCGATTTGATTGTGGAAGTTGCGCTTGAGAAGATGGAAATCAAACAGGCAATTTTCAAAGAGCTGATGGGAATCGTTAAGAAAGACTGCATGTTTGCGTCCAATACATCCTCTCTTTCCATCACAAAGATTGGTGAGGGATTAGACAGACCGATGATTGGTATGCATTTCTTCAATCCGGCTGACAGAATGAAACTGGTAGAAGTTATCAGAGGCGAGAATACTCCTCAGGAGATGGTAGACAAGATTACGGCTATCGCTACAGAGATTGGCAAGACTCCTGTACAGGTTAAAGAGGCTCCCGGTTTCGTAGTAAACAGAATTTTAATTCCGATGATCAATGAGGCAATCGGCGTTTTGGATGCAGGTACGGCTTCTGCTGAGGATATTGACGTGGCTATGCAGCTTGGCGCATCTCATCCTATGGGACCGCTTCACTTGGGCGATTTAATCGGTTTGGATATCTGCCTTGCAATCATGGAAGTTCTCTACAATGAGACGAAAGATGAGAAATATGCTCCTCAGCCGCTTTTAAAGAAGATGGTAGAAGAGAAGAAACTCGGCAGAAAGACCGGCGTGGGATTTTTCGATTATTCAAAATAAAAATGCGAAAAGAATTTCTAAGCCCGCAGAATACGCGGGCTAAGAAACTCTATAGTTTCGCATGAAAGAATGCATAAACATGCATTCTTCCCGAAGTGGCGGAGTGTCGTAATCAGGCATTTCCCCACAAAGTTTAAAAGGTATGGATATTGACAAAAACAGTCGTTATCCAATTAAAATAAACATGGAGGAATAAAGAATCATGGATTTTACTTTAAGCAAAGAACATGAAATGGCGAGAGCGCTCTTTAAAGAGTTCGCTGAAAAAGAAGTAAAACCTCTCGCTCAAGAGGTAGACGAGACAGAAGTATTCCCGAGAGAAACTGTCGAGAAGATGGCTAAGTTAGGTTTCCTTGGAATTCCTGTTCCGAAGGAGTATGGCGGACAGGGCTGCGATCCTCTTACATACGCTATGTGTGTTGAGGAGCTCTCCAAAGTATGCGGAACAACAGGTGTTATTGTATCCGCACATACATCTCTGTGCTGTGATCCGATTATGACATACGGTACAGAGGAGCAGAAACAGAAATATTTGATTCCCCTTGCAAAAGGTGAGAAGTTAGGCGCGTTCGGTTTGACTGAGCCCGGTGCAGGTACAGACGCACAAGGTCAGCAGACCAAGGCAGTGCTTGACGGAGACGAGTGGGTACTTAACGGTTCCAAGTGCTTCATCACAAACGGTAAGGAAGCTGATGTATATGTAATTTTCGCAATTACAGGTACGGTTGAGAAACGCGGCAGAATGACCAAAGAGATTTCTGCATTTATCGTTGAAAAAGGAACGCCCGGATTCACTTTCGGTACGAAGGAGAAGAAGATGGGTATTCGTGGTTCTTCCACATACGAGCTGATCTTTACAGATTGCCGTATTCCGAAGGATAACTTACTCGGTCAGCAGGGTAAAGGCTTCGGTATCGCAATGCATACACTGGATGGCGGACGTATCGGTATCGCATCTCAGGCGCTTGGTCTTGCAGAAGGCGCTCTGGAGACAACAATCCAGTATGTAAAAGAGAGAAAACAGTTCGGCAGAACCATCGGTGCATTCCAGAATACACAGTTCCAGCTTGCGGACATGGCTACTAAGGTACAGGCTGCACAGCTTCTTGTTTACAAGGCTGCTATGGCTAAGGCTACCCAGAAAGTCTATTCCGTAGAGGCTGCTATGGCTAAGTTATATGCAGCAGAGGTTGCTATGGAAGTGACAACCAAGGCTGTTCAGCTTCACGGTGGTTACGGCTATATCAGAGAATACGATGTAGAGCGTATGATGCGTGATGCTAAGATTACAGAGATTTATGAAGGAACAAGTGAAGTTCAGAGAATGGTAATCTCCGGTTCTTTGCTTAAGTAAGACCACGAACGAGAAAATATGCAGTATTTTCGAGTACCGGCTTAAATAGCGAAATATAAATAACGTTAGATATTATAAACGAATAAATAATATAAGGAGAGAAATACAATGAAAATTGTTGTTTGTATTAAACAGGTTCCTGATACAAAAGGCGGCGTTAAGTTTAATCCCGACGGAACTCTTGACAGAGGCGCTATGCTTACAATCATGAACCCGGATGATAAAGCAGGTCTGGAAGCAGCGCTCAGATTAAAAGACCAGTACGACGCAGAGGTAACTGTTGTAACGATGGGACTGCCTAAGGCGGAGGAAGTTCTGCGTGAGGCGATGGCTATGGGCGCGGACAAGGGCGTTCTTGTAACAGACAGAGTCCTTGGTGGTGCAGATACATGGGCAACCTCTACTACACTGGCAGGTGCGATCAGGAACCTTGACTATGATCTTATTATTACAGGTCGTCAGGCTATTGACGGTGATACGGCTCAGGTAGGTCCTCAGATTTCCGAGCATTTGAATATCCCTGTAATCTCTTATGCACAGGATATCAAGATTGAAGGCGACAGCGTTATCGTTGAGCGTCAGTACGAAGACAGATATCACGTGGTAAAAGCAAAAATGCCTTGCCTGATTACAGCACTTTCTGAATTAAACGAGCCTCGTTATATGACTCCGGGCGGAATTTTTGATGCATATAAGCAGGAGATTACCGTATGGGGCAGAGCAGATCTGAAAGATGTAGATGATGCAAACTTAGGTCTGAAGGGTTCACCGACAAAGATTGCCAAAGCATCCGATAAGGTAAGAAAAGGTGCAGGCGAGAAGGTTACTCTTGATCCTGATGAATCAGTAAGCTACATTGTTGACAAGTTAAAAGTAAAACATGTCATCTAACAGCTGCAAAAGAAAAACAAGCGGCTGCGAAGCAGAGATTTGTTTTTCTTGTGAGCTTAGATGTTTTCAACGAAAATAAGACTATATTCGGGTATTAGAGAAGAGGATAGATTGGAAAATTTCTAATTTTTCAATCGCGAGGTTTGTGTCTCGCGCGCTCGACGCAAACTCGTTATGCGCAAAAAGAGTGCGCAGAAATGAGGTAAAAAATGAATTTAGAAGAATACAAGGGAGTATATGTCTTTGCGCAGCAGGTAGACAATGAAATCAGCAGTATTGCATTCGAGTTGCTTGGCAAAGCAAAAGATCTCGCTAAAGATTTAAATACTGAAGTAACGGCTGTTTTAGTAGGTTCCGGTATCAAAGGATTGGCTGATCAGCTTGCTGAGTATGGTGCAGATAAAGTAATTGTAGTGGATGATCCTGAATTGAAAGATTACAGAACAGAGCCTTACGCACATGCACTTTCCTCTGTTATCAACAAATATAAACCGGAGATTATGCTGGTAGGCGCTACCGCAATCGGTAGAGATTTAGGACCGAGAGTATCTGCAAGAGTTGCCACAGGTCTGACAGCAGACTGTACCGTATTGGAAATCGGCGATTTCCCGTTACAGGCAGTTCCGGGACAGGAGCAGTTACATAATCAGCTCCTTATGACACGTCCTGCATTCGGCGGTAACACGATTGCAACGATTGCATGTCCTTACAATCGTCCGCAGATGGCTACAGTTCGTGCAGGCGTTATGCAGAAGATTGATCCGATTAAGGGTGCAAAAGCTGTTGTAGAAGAGTTTAATCCCGGCTTTACTCCGGATAACAAATATGTGGAGATTCTTGATATTGTTAAGGCTGTAACGGAGACGGTTGATATCATGGATGCTAAGATTCTTGTGTCCGGTGGTCGTGGTGTAGGCAGTCCGGAAAACTTCAAGATTCTGGAAGAACTGGCAGAAGTTCTCGGCGGTACGGTAAGCTGCTCCCGTGCAGTTGTTGACTCCGGCTGGAAACCGAAGGATCTGCAGGTTGGTCAGACAGGCAAAACTGTTCGTCCTAACGTATATTTTGCAATCGGTATCTCCGGTGCAATTCAGCACGTGGCAGGTATGGAAGAGTCTGATATCATTGTTGCCATCAATAAAGATGCAGATGCCCCGATCTTTGATGTTGCTGACTACGGTGTAGTAGGTGACCTTAATAAGATTGTTCCGAAGCTGACAGCAGCTTTGAAAGCTGAGATTGCAGCGGCTCAGTAATATGAGATAATAAAGATATTATTTAAGGAAAACGCCCAACATTTTTGTTTGGGCGTTTTCTTTTGTTCAAATCTATGTTACTATAAAAACATGGAGCATATGATTACAGTGACGGACATTACAAGTTCATATGGCAGAAAGAAGATTTTGAAAGGTGTTTCATTTACGGCGCTTCGAGGCGAATGTATTGCTATTGTGGGCGCAAACGGATGCGGAAAATCGACACTGCTGTCGGTTTTGGCAGGTACGTTAAAGCCGAAATCAGGAGAGGTGCTCTATTACGGTAAAAAGGCGTGGATCAGCTCCGGTGGCAGAATGCATGGGAATATGGAGACTATCCGGGGAATGACCGGATATGTTCCGCAGGAGAATCCTTTGATTCCGGAACTTACAGTCTACGACAATCTGCGTTTGTGGTATCCTGATAAGAAGAAGCTTCAGCAGGAATTATCACACGGATTTCTAAATTTATTGGGAGTTCATGAATTTAGCGGCAGACAGGTGAGTAAGCTGTCAGGAGGCATGAAGAAACGGGTTAGCATCGGAATCGCTATGGCAGGAATGCCGCCTGTACTTTTGCTGGATGAACCGAGCGCGGCGTTGGATTTGGTCTGTAAGGAGGATATACGCAAATATTTACAGGTATATTTGGAGCGAAAAGGTACAGTGGTCATTACGACTCATGAGGAAAGCGAACTGGAGATGTGCAGCAAGGTGTATGTCATGAAGGACGGACGATTAGTGCAGGTAGACAGAGGGCTTCGCGGAGAAGAGTTGGTCAGATGCTTTTGAGAGGATTTTCATATATCCGCTTGAGTGGAAGTTATCTTGAAAAGTCCGAGAGAAGTAACAAAGTACAAGTAGAAAACAGTGTGAGAAGAAAGAATGAGGGGTCAGATGGACGGAAACAATCAGAACAATACAGGAAGCTATATACCGCAGGAGATACCGATTCCCGGCGTGACAGATGCAGACAACGCATCTGTGCAGCCAAATGAAAGTAGTCCGTATGAACAGCAGACACAAGATAATGGATATGGGCAGCAGACCCAGAACAATCCGTACGGGCAGCAGACACAAAATACTCCGTACGAACAACAGCAGAACAATCCGTATGGGCAGCAAACCCAATATAATCCATATGGGCAGCAGTCCCAGAATAATCCGTATGAACAACAGCAGAACAATCCGTACGGGCAGCAGACCCAGAATAATCCATACGGGCAACAACCGCAAAATAACCCGTATACCGGTTCCTATCAATATGATGCTTATCAAACGCAGGGCAATATGAATGGACAGCCAATTCGTCCGTATCAACCCAAGGAGAAGAAAAGTGCGGCTAAGATAATCATTGCTATAGCATGTGTGTGTATGGCGCTCATAGTTGTGATAGTAGGTGCGATGGTTTATTTCAGGAGCACACCGGCTTATAAAATCAGCAAAGGCTTTCAAAATATCGGCAGAGAAATTGCACAGACCCGAAATCCTTTGGCAGAGAAAATCGGAGGGGATGATATTTTACGGATGATACAGGAAGACGGCTGTCATGTGGACACAACATTGGATTTTTCTGTGGATATGCCGATGATGGGAACTGTAACGCTTGGAGTAGATACCGATTTCTATAAAGACATGAAGGCAAAAGAGTTAAATTCCGAAACCAGTATCAGCATGATAAATTATGAATTTGCACATTTAAATATATATGCCGACGATGAGGTATTCTGTTTTTCCATACCGGAATTGTTCATGGAAGACATGTATATTGAGAACGAAAATGTAGTAAGTCAGTTTAACGATTCTATTCTGGCGGAATATGCTGAACCTAGCGATGCTGAAGAATTTTCGATTGATCTGTTTTCCGGTAGGAGAAATGTAAGCTCTATGAGAGACTGGAAAAATTTCAGCATAGCATTTGAGCAGACGGCAAGAGACATAGAAGCTTGTAAAAATGCGATGACAATCGAGAAAGTGGAGAACGGACTCTACCGCGTGACATTTCCGGAAGAAGAGGTAAACAGATTATTCAAGAATTATCTGAAAGAATACAATGACATTTACGAGTTGACAGATGAGACGAGTATTTTTGATGAGTATGATAATTGGATCACCTCAGATGTCAGCCTGCTGTTTGAAATTACATCCGCTAATCGTATCGACAGCATTATGCTTGAGGAGCCGGTGAAGATGCTGGATTCTGAAGCGGCTGTTTCCGGCGAGCTCTTCTTCTTGGGAGAGGATAGGAGCATCGATAAGATTCAAGGTAAGATCAGCGTGGATGGTGTTGACGGCGAAACGAGGGAAATTATCTGTCAGGTAGTGCAAGATACGACAGAGGATAACTATCAGGTTAATATGGATGTCAAATACTCGGATGATTACGGCGACGGCATGATGAGATTGGTGATGAACTGCGATGCGGTAGACGACGAGTTTGATATGACATTTTCTATGAAAGATGACGTAGATGATTTAGAGATTGCTTTAGAAGGCGGCTGGGATGATATTGTGAAAGGAGAAAGCGCGAAGTTTGAACTTCAGAAGCTTGCATTCACTATGGACGATGAAGAGCTATTCCGTATCAGCGGTGATATCATGGTGGAGCCGATCAAAGATAAGATTAAGCCATCGGTGGAAGCAAAGACAGCTTTCTTTAAAATGACGTTCTCTGATTGGGAAGACATCATATATCAGCTTGATGATGAGTATGGAAGTCTATTGGATGCTTTGTGGTAAAAGGAGTCTTACATTTAAAATGAATGATACAGGACAAGAGGCTATGATTGAAGAAATCATGAAACATCTGGATACGGAATCGGAACAGGGCGTATACCGTATGAGTATTACATTTGATGAAGAAGAGAAACAAAGTAAAACAGTTTCTCACAAATGCTGTAACATGTATGGCAGACCCGCATCGGAGACAGTGGGATTGCTTGATATGTATACAGATATGAATGCAGGAGAGCCGGACCGGAAGGCGTAAGTTCTATGAGACAGAAAGTACAGTATCTGTATATAGAAGTCAAAAAAATGATCGGAATGTTCCCACGTATGTTATTACAGGCAATCATGCTTATGGTTCTCATAGGCACGATTGCTTTTTGTGGTGCGATGAGCATGGAGAAAGATCCACTGGCAATACAAGTAAAGATTGGCGTTGTCGTGCAAGAAGACAATGTGATGACGCAGATGGCGCTTAAGTATGTGGAGAATCTGGAAAGTGCATCGCAAGTATGCCATTTTGTACAAATGTCGCAGGAGGAAGGTATTCACTTACTGGAGAATGGAGAGATTGCAGCATTGATTGTGCTGCCGGAGCAGCTTGTAGAAGGGATTATGAACGGTACGAATCCGTCTGTGCAGGTCTGTTTTCCGCAAAATGCCGGATTGGAAGCCATGCTTTTACGGGAGTTAACGGAGTCCGGAGCAGGGCTTTTGCGTGTGGCGCAGGCGCAGATTTATGGAGCATATGATACGGCAGTAACGTATGGTATGACGGACAGGCTGTCTGTGATGCAGGGAGAGATTGACAGCTACAATCTTGCTTTTGCGCTTGACAGGCTGGCAGTTTATGAGGAAGAAACAGTGTCTGCCACCGGAAGGATGAATATGATACAGTTTTATGGGGCGTCAGCGGCAATTTTGTTCCTATTATTGACAGGGATGGCAGTGTACCCTGTTATGCAGCGGGAACCGCAGGCTTTTCGTAAGCAGTTGATACGACAGGGAACGGGAGAAATGTGGCAGTGTTTTTGTAAATGGTTATGCGGCTTCTTTTGCATGGGATTATTAGGAGGAGCAGTATGGATAACGCTTAAGGTTGCCGGCGTTTTTCTTCCGGAAAGCGCAGGAATGGTTATTGCAGCGTTGACGAAAGGAAGAGGCGGATCCCATATGGCGGCACAGGCGGGAGAAGTCATTTTGATTGTGATAACAGTTGCTACGTTGGTCTATTTCATATACAGTCTGTCGGACGGAAGAACCGGCGCAGTGTTACTCATATTTTTAATTTCGGTGACAATGCTTTATCTGTCGGGAGGACTGGTTCCGTCTATATTTTTACCGGAGTTAGTGCAGGCAATCGGGGAGAGACTTCCCACGGCGTATTTAATTCGTGCGGCAGGGAGCATACTGACCGGTTATCATGCAGATACTTTCAGACAGTGCACGGTCGGAATGTGCTGCTATACAGTGGTATTTGGGATGGCAGCGTACTTGTTTAGGAGACGGGATTAGTGATAAACGGGGAAGCGATGACATAGGGGAAGATATAGAGACTTGCAGAAGGACTTGGATTGTGATGCGGGAAAAGACAACCGGAAGATTCAGACAATATTTCTTATGGATAGGACTGCTTGTAAAGAGGTTATGGAAGCAGCCGGTTTATATCGGTCTGTTGTTGCTCATACCGATACTCGGTTATGCAGTTGGCATGATGGAGCGGGGAGAGCAGAGTGGAGCGACAGTTGCAGTCTGCGTGGAAGAAGGCGTATGGAGTGAAGCGATAACAGATGCGTTGTATGGTCTGGAAAAACAGAGTGTACTTCGATTTATGTTTTGCGATGATGAATTTAAAGTGGAACATAGTGTGATGAAATCTGAGGCAGACTGCGGTTTTGTTATTACACAAGATATTGCGGAGCGGGTGATGGGACGTGATTGGACAAAGAGTATTACGGTATACGAGACATCTGCAAGCAGTATCACCGGAATAGCGAAGGAACGCATCAGCGGCATTATTTTTCAGCTGTATTCGGAGCAGTCCTATAAAGATTATATGAGGGCATGTGCAGAAGATATGGGAGCTGGAGACGCTTATGAGGCGGGACAGGAAGTGCCGGATGAAATATCACGGGAAATCGTGGAATTTGCAACGAAGGCATACGAGAGACATCTGGTGGATGGCAGTACATTCGGATTCCAATATGTGAATGGAGACCAAATTAGTCAATATGCTTCCGACACGGATGTTATATCTGACACAAATGTCTTTCCCATAAAAGGGGTATTTGCGGTAGTCATTTTTATCAGTGGCATGTGTGGCATGTTAGAATATGACACGGACAGAAGAGAAAAGAGATTTCAGCGGGTGACGCCGAATGTATTGACTTATATAGTCGATATATGGCTGCCGACTGTTTTTGTCTCTTTTGCGGTGCTGATCTGCCTGTGGATATCCGATGGCATCCGTCATTGCGGCGAAGAGGTTTCTCTTGGCAGAATAATGACGGTATGGAGCGCGGGCATGTGGGGTGTTCAGATGACGCACCTGCTGATTTATCAGTGTATTGTTGTGGCATACTGCGGCATACTTGGCATCCTGTTGAGAAGGCAGGAAGCTGTTGCGGCAGCGATTCCGATTCTGACGCTGGGATGTCTCGTGTGTGCGCCGGTGTTTGTCAGACTTGCGGCGTACCTGCCGATTTTTGCAGTGTTGGAGAAGCTTTTTCCGGTAACCTACTATTTGTTACTGTAGTGCCGCAGAGAAGGAAAGGATACAGCTATGCACAGAGCGGCATTTGCGAAGCCTCTTTGTGTAAACATTCGGGAATGGAGGATAAATGAGCAGCATGGAACAAGAGAAAAATATTATGGAATACGAGACGGTGGCGCTTGATGATGAGCATAGCGCGCTGGTGATTTTGGACCAGACGCTCCTTCCGGGGAAAGCAGAGCTGATAAACCTGCATACCGGAGAGGAGATATGGGACGCGATTTATCTGTTGAAGGTGCGGGGCGCACCTGCTATCGGTGTGGCGGCAGCATTCGGAATTTATCTGTTGGCGAAGGGAATTCAGACAGAGGATTACGATGTATTTTATCAAGAATTTTGTAAGCAGAAAGACTACTTAAATTCTGCGAGACCTACGGCAGTTAATTTATCGTGGGCGCTAAACAGAATGGAACAGGTATGCATAGCCAATCAGGAACTGCCGGTATCTGAGATTAAGCAGAAGCTTAAGGAAGAATCGATCGCCATGAAGGAGGAAGATATCCGGGTATGCAAGGCAATCGGTGAGTACGGGCTGACGCTTGTGAAGCCGGGAGACGGTATTTTGACGCACTGTAATGCGGGGCAGCTTGCCACATGTAAATACGGGACCGCCACGGCACCGATTTATCTGGGACAGGAGAGAGGATACAACTTCCGTGTTTTTGCGGATGAGACGAGACCGCTACTGCAGGGGGCAAGACTGACTTCCTATGAGCTATATTCTTCAGGGGTTGATGTGACATTAATATGCGACAATATGTCAGCTACGGTCATGAGAAACGGATGGGTCAATGCAGTGTTTGTGGGCTGTGACCGGGTAGCGGCGAACGGTGATACCGCCAATAAGATTGGTACGTCTGTGGTGGCGACGGTGGCAAAACGCTACCATGTACCGGTATATATCTGTGCGCCTACATCGACCATCGACATGAATACGCCCACCGGTGCGGATATCACGATTGAACAGCGTCCAGCCCATGAGGTGACGGATATGTGGTATGAGAAACCAATGGCTCCCGGCGGCGTTAAAGTTTTCAATCCGGCGTTTGACGTGACGGACCACGACCTGATTGCAGGTATCGTGACAGAGTACGGAATTGCAAGAGAACCGTATACAGAGTCGCTTAAGGAGATTTTTGCAAAGAAAAATCATGGAGGATCATAATCTGCGCACAAAGCTGCGCAGAAATGGAGAAAACTATGGATTACATCACAGAAAAACAGGCAAAGAAAGCGATTATTGATGTGGGGCAGCGTATGTATCTGCGAGGCTTTGTGGCTGCAAATGACGGGAATATTTCCGTTAAGACGGGCGACAACGAGGTCTGGGCAACACCAACGGGAGTCTCTAAAGGTTACATGAAGAAGAAAATGCTCGTCAAAGTGGATTTGGACGGCAATGTGTTGGAAGGAACTTACAAAGCATCTTCCGAATTGAAAATGCACCTGCGGGCATATCGGGAAAACAAGGATATTAAGGCGGTATGTCATGCGCATCCGCCAATCTGCACCTGTTTCGCGATAGCGGGGATTCCGCTCGATGTGCCGGTATTGGCGGAGGCAATCATTACTTTGGGGGATGTGCCGATTGCGCCCTATGCGGAATTGGGCAGCAGGCAGGTGCCGGAAGTGATTGCGCCTTACTGTCATACGCATAACGGAATCCTGCTTGCCAATCATGGTGCGGTGACATGGTCAGAAGATATTTACGAGGCATATTACAGATTGGAATCTATGGAATATTATGCGAATATTTTACTGATTACAGAGAAAATATTAGGGCGACAGAATCTGCTTGAGAATGAGCAGATTGATGCGCTTCTTGCGATGAGGGAGAAGTTCGGTATTAAGCGTGGCGGCGTGCCCTCACGGAGGATGTAAGGAAAAGGTAACATTAAGAATAAGCAAAATGTACAAAGAGAGAAAAGGAAAGTAACAATGAAATTAGCCGAATTACAGCATTATGAATCCATCACAATTCAATGCCATGATAATCCGGACGCAGACGCTATTGCTTCCGGATTTGCGCTGTACAGTTATTTTACAAGTCTTGGGAAAAGGGCGCAGCTTGTCTATGCAGGCAGGAACCGGATACAGAAACCGAATCTGCTGTTGATGGTGGAGAAATTGCAGATTCCGATTACATATATTGGTGATGTACGCAAGTATATGGAAGAGAAAACAACGGGAATGATACAGGGGCTGCTCATTACCGTAGACTGTCAGTACAAAGCCGGCAATGTGACTTATCTTCCGGCGGAGGATGTAGCGATTATTGATCATCATCAAGTGGAGATTGAAGAGATACAGAAAAGAGAGATTAATCCTCATCTGGGAAGCTGTTCAACACTTGTCTGGAATATGCTGCGGGAAGCAGGCTATAGGATTGAAGACAGCAGGATTGGTACGGCGCTTTACTACGGATTATATACGGATACCAACCAGTTTTCAGAGATATTTAATCCGCTTGATATGGATATGAGGGAGCTGGTACCGTGTGAAAAGACACTGATTACACTTTTCCGCAATTCCAATCTGTCACTGCAGGAGATGGAGATTGCAGGCGTGGCGATGATCCGGTATATCTACAATGACGATTACCGCTATGCTATTATCAAGGCAAAACCCTGCGATCCCAATATTTTAGGCTTGATCAGTGATTTTCTCGTTCAGGTGGCGGAAGTGGACAGCTGTGTAGTATACAATGAGTCGGAGGACGGTTATAAATTTTCGGTCAGAAGCTGTATCAAGGAGGTACAAGCCAACGAGCTTGCGGCGTTTCTGGCTGATGGCGTCGGTTCCGGCGGTGGACATCGGGAGAAGGCAGGTGGATTTATCAGTAAAACGTTGTATGAGAACGCCTATCCGACGCTGCATTCCGAGGCTTTTTTCAGCCAGAGGCTGAATGACTATTTCGACCATTGTCAGATTATTTATGCCAAGGAATATGAGATAGATATATCCGATATGCAGTCCTATGTGAAAAAGCAAGTGCCGTGTGCCTATGTGGAAGCTACATCGATTCTTTCTACAGGTACGCCCATTACCATCCGAACATTGGAGGGCGATATTGATATGACGGTGGAGGATGATTTGCTGATTATGATAGGGATTAAAGGTGAAGTATATCCGAACCGAAGAGAGAAATTTTTGAAAAGCTATACGGTAACCGACAAGCCGTATTGTATAGAGGAAATACATACACAGTGTGCGACTATGTATGAACCGACGATTCATAACCGTAAGACCGGAGAAATCATGAAACTTGCCGATTATGCTAAGGTATGTATTGCCAATGGAGGAACACACATACATGCGAAAGAATTGACTGAGAGAGTCAAGATATTTACCGCATGGGATACAGAAAAGTATATGCTCGGTACGGAGGGGGATTTCCTTGCGGTACGTTGTGACGATAAGCATGATATTTATGTGGTGGAGCGGGATATTTTCTTTAAAACTTATGATAAGGCGGGCGATATGGATTAGAGCGAAAAGCTAATGCGGAAATGGAGATGAAGATGGCAAAAGACTGTGTAAAATACGATGCGTTTATCAGCTACAGACATTCGGAAACGGATAGTTTTGTGGCAGAGACGTTGCATAAGCAATTAGAGAGTTTTAAGCTGCCAAAAGGTGTGGTGCGAAATAAAACCAGCGAAATGGGACATCCTGAAACGGAACAAACTGAGTTGGTCAAGACAAGGATTCAGAGAGTATTTCGGGATAAAGAAGAGCTTCCATTGGTGACAAATCTCGCCGATCCGATTACGGAAGCGCTGCAAAATTCAGAGTATTTGATAGTCATTTGTTCGCCACGACTTCCTGAGTCAATGTGGTGCCGGAAAGAGATTGAGACTTTTATACAGATGCATGACAGGGAACATGTGCTGGCGGTACTGGTGGAGGGAGAGCCGGATACTTCTTTTCCGGAGGAACTGCTTTATCGAGAGGTGGAAGAAAAGCAGCCGGACGGCAGTGTCAAGAAGACTAAAATTCCGGTGGAACCTCTCGCAGCGGATGTTCGCGGTGTAAGACGAGGAGAAATACGCAGAAAAATTAAGAGTGAATTGCTGCGTCTTGCAGCTCCGATGTTTGACTGTAATTATGATGACCTTAAACAACGGCACAAGGAGCGGAGGACGCGTAAAATACTTATCACAGCTATGTCAATAAGCGCCGTATGCTTAGTGTTTGGTATGATCAGTACGGTGATGGCATTACAGATTAAGCATCAGAATACGCAGATTAAGATGCAGTCGGAGGAGATTGCAAAACAGTCTGAAGAAATCGAGAAGCAATATCAGGAGGCTAAGAGAAATACGGCGATTTCCAGATCAAGAGAAGCGGTAGGATATCTGGAGGAAGGCGACAGGCTGAGAGCTGTCGCAACGGCACAGGATGCCATATTGGATATGTCAGAAAGCGGTCGGATAGAGGAGGACATGGATTATCCGGCAGAGGTGATGTATGCGCTGTCAGATAGCCTGTATCTGTATGAAAACGGGCAGCAGATTCTGCCGGACCGTATTCTGGAGGCAGACACCGTGGTCAGGGTCATGAAGCTATCACCTAAAGGCAGCAGGATTTTGACTGCGGATGCGTCAGGACAGATTGTGGTGTGGCAGCCGGATAATAACAATGCACGGATTGAGATTCATGCGTCACACTATTTGAGCAATATGACAAATATGATTGCTTTTCTGGGAGAAGACGGTCTGTTTGTGCCTGTAGATGACGAGGTGGTATTATACAATTTGTCGCAGGATATGGCAGATGTGAACTACCGGATTGCCTGTGAAGACTATGTCGGAATTATTGTTTTGCAGGAAGAAAAGCAGGCAATTATCTTGTCGAAAAACGGGTATCAGGCGGTTGACTGTAACGATGGAAGTACTATATATGAGGGGCAGTGGGATGCGGACGGGATGACTGCGAGCGCTACGCTTACATATGCGGTCAGCGAGGACAATCAATATTGGGCTGTAAGTCTTGCCTCTGACTATACAGAGGAAGAAGAGCGGAGAGCCGTGGCAGTGTATCGTACGGCTGGAGAAAGGCTTAATGTCTATGAGATTGAATATGAGTATGTAGAGTCGCTGCGTTTTGACGGGGAGAGTCTTTATGTTGTCAGCAATCACAGTGAAGGATTCGGCATTACACAGGCAGCGCTTGGTATGGAGAGCCGGCTGCAGGCTTATGACGTAAGCGGAGCTGCTACGCCGGTTTGGACATATGAGCGGGATAACGGCTGGCTTTACGAGACATCTTATGCGCATATGGAGGGCAGCAACTATCTGCTCTGTTCCGGTTACAGTGATGTGATTGCTCTGGATAAGCGGGACGGCAGTTATGTGGACATCTTTGCTTTCGGTGTGGAGGTTGTCAAGCTTGGGAACTATAACGGAAGCGATAATTTTATTGCTTTTACAAGAGACGGTGTGTGGCATTATCTGAATATGCAGAGCAGGGAGGACGTGGTGGGTATTGTGTTCCCTGCGTGTACTTCTACCAATGTAATGGACTTTGCCATCGGTGACGGCTACTGTGTAACATTGCCGTATAACAGCCGCCGGGTGACAGTATACCGGGCTGCAAAAGGGGAAGGGCTGAAAGAGGTTCATCAGGGAGGACACAGCTATAAGGAGGCTGTATACAATACGGATGGCAGATACATGGCTGTTTCTTATCTTAGTGATGCTTATACGGCAGCGGTTGAAATGTTTGACGCGGATAAAGGAGAGGTTCTTTGGAGCTGCGAAGACGATTCCTTTTACAGTGCGATGACTTTCTTTGACTATAATGGTCAAGAAGCGTTGGCATTACTCACGGATGAGCATATTATCGTGTTGGAGCCGGCACAGGGGACAGTATTGGAGACTATTCCGTTGGAATCCGAAGGCAGATTTCAATTCATTGATTCCCACGCAGGGCGCAGGGAAGACTTAGAAAAGGAGCAGCAGTGTTTTTTCTGGTGGGATGGCGAAACCATTTACGGTTATGACCTTACCACGATGGAGTATGCTTACAGAGTACAGCCTAAAGAAGCGATTGGATATAACGATGTGTTTGCAATTGCAAGTGACCTGACCTATTTCGTGGTGGCAGATAAAGAGAACGGAGTTCTGCGATTCCATGATATGGAAAGCGGTGCGGTATTTTTCACCTACGGTGAAGGAATGGATGTTTCAGAGACTGAGTACATCAACACCGGATATATTGAGACAATGTTCTTTGACGAGGGAGAACTGACAAGACATTTATATATTGTATACATGGACGGAAGGATCAAAAGATTAGATGTGGAGGAAGACCGGGAATTGACACAGTTCTGCACTTCGAACAGTTATGACAAGAATCCGGAGCAGTATAGCGGACTGGATGATGTCATGAGAAGCTATACCTATAGAGAAAATGATGACTATGCGATTATGAGCGGCAATACGGACGCATATCTTCTGAAGAAGAATGATGGCGGTATTCTGGCGCATTTGCACGGATTTCTCGGTTATGACAGCAGCACAGGGATGATTTATCTTACGAGTAACCGTGCAATTTACAGGATACCTCTTTATACTTTGGAACAGATGAATGAGATTGCAGCAGGGGTGCGAGAGACAGGGCAGTGGTGATCCGGTCAGCGATTTTGCTGTCGAAATGCTTTCACCTGCTCTAATTTTTCCTTGACGGCAGCCTCATTCCCCTGAACGCCCGGTTGGTAGTAGACTCTGTTTTTCAAGGAATCGGGCAGACAGGTCATTGTTGTGAGTTTTTCGTCTGTGTCATGGGCATACTGATAACCTTCTCCGTAGTGCAGGTTTCGCATCAGGTCAGTGACACCGTTCCGGATTTGAAGAGGAACAGGTTCAGCTAACATTGTCTTGGCGTCTTCCTTCGCCTTTCCGTATCCGATATATAAGGCGTTGGATTTTGGCGCCATGGAAAGATAGACGACTGCATGAGTCAAATTCACATCACATTCGGGCATACCGTTGAAGTGGCATGCCTGATATGCAGATATCGCCACTTGAAGCGCCTGAGAATCAGCCATTCCGACATCCTCGCTGGCAAACCGCACCAATCGCCTTGCGATATAGAGCGGATCTTCGCCTGCTTCCAACATACGGGCAAGCCAATATATGGCAGCATCGGGATCGCTGTTTCGCATGGATTTGTGCAGGGCGGAAATCAGATTATAGTGTTCTTCTCCGTTACGGTCGTAGAGAAGCATTTTGCTGCCGGTGCACTGTTCCAGAACCTCTTCTTTCACTGCAATGGAACCGTCCGGCTGTATCTCTCCGTTTAAGACTGCCATATCCAGAGTATTCAGTGCGGTTCTGGCATCGCCGTTTGCAAAAGATGCAATGGCGCATAGAAGTCGTTCTTCTATATGGATAGTAGTATTTCCTAACCCCTTCTTATCAGTCAGTGCATGGTGAAGAAGACCGATAAGATTTGCTTCGGTCAGAGGATGCAGCACGAATACTTTGCATCTGGACAGCAGCGCAGAATTGATTTCAAAAGAAGGGTTCTCGGTGGTTGCACCAATCAGAATGATGCTTCCTTTTTCCACATAGGGAAGGAAAGCATCCTGCTGTGCTTTGTTAAATCGGTGAATTTCATCCACGAACACCATCGTCTTAAGTCCTGACAGCCGGTCGTTTTCAGCCTGCTTCATGACATCCTTGATTTCTTTGATGCCGCTTGTCACGGCGCTGAAGTCAACGAAGGATGAATGAGTCATATTAGCGATGATGCGTGCCAGCGTCGTCTTTCCGACACCGGGTGGTCCCCAGAAGATCATAGAAGAAATCCTGTCTGTCTGAAGCATCTGACGGAGCATTTTACCATGACCGACCAGATGTTCTTGACCGATGTAGTCATCAAGTGTCTGTGGTCTTAAGCGGCTGGCAAGAGGCGCGTTTAAATCAGTTTCCGGTGTAAAAAGTGATAGTTGTTCCATAGTCTACTCCATTTCTGCGCTGCTTTCTGCGCATAGACGAGTTTATGGCAAGCAGAGCGCAGGCACAAATCTCGTGGTTGAAAATTCTAATTTTCAATCTAGCCTCCATGTAAAGAACTTGGTATGCTGCAAGAATCAAAACATATGTTCTGTATTATATTATCATATTTCTGATGAAAATCAATACGTATCTGGATTTTTCCGCGTATATGTGATAGAATCTATGACGGAACATTTTTTTGGAAGATATAATACAATTATGAAGAGAGGAAATGATGGGAAGATACGTTAAAGACTTGATTTTGAATAAACCGGACGATTTTGTTAACTTTATCATGAATGATTATCTGCAGAAGAATCAGTTTGTGATGTCGGATTGGAAAGGAGAGCCGGCTTACCGTGCCGGTGATGCCATGCTGGAAGGATATAAATTTTTAAAGTGGTCCTATCAGAATGGTGCCTTGCATTTGGAGGCTTGGCTGAAAAGTGCCGGCGGCAGGGAGATGGATCTTGAAGGATTTGTGGCGACCGTCCAGAAGAAACCATATAAAGAGAGTCTGGAACAGTTATTTAACGTTTTGCAGCAGAACATTCCGCAGGGACAGGTAGGACAGCCGATTCCGGTACAGACCGTTGACAATTCCTCGGCAGCGATCTGGGCGTTTATCTGCGGACTTTTGAGTATTGTCTCTGCATGTATTATACCGCTGATAGGTCTTATCTTGGGAGCAGTCGGTTTTTCCAGAGCGAGGATGGGATCCGGATCCAGTAAGGCCGGAATGGCGAAAGCCGGCAAGATACTGTCCGCAATCGGCTCAGTGATTGCGGTTGCTTTATGGGTTTTAAATATTATATTGACGGTGCTTGTATAAGCGGCAAACAGGGAGTATTTATGAGTGAGAATGAAAAGATTTTAACAGAAGAACCGGCTGAGAAGGAGGTAGTCTCCAGAAATTTTATCGAGCAGATTATTGATAAAGATTTGGCGGAAGGTGTCTACGATACCGTGAATACCAGATTTCCTCCGGAACCGAACGGCTATCTGCATATCGGGCATGCTAAGAGTATACTGCTTAATTCAGGTCTTGCGAACCGGTACGGCGGGAAGTTTAATCTGCGTTTTGACGACACGAATCCCACGAAGGAGAAAAGTGAATTTGTGGAGTCAATCAAGGCGGACGTAAAATGGCTTGGAGCAGATTTTGAAGACAGACTTTTCTTTGCTTCCGATTATTTTGAGCAGATGTATGAAGGCGCGGTGAAGCTGATCAAGAAGGGGAAGGCATATGTATCGGATCTTACTGCGGAGCAGATGAGGGAGTACAGGGGTACATTGACTGAACCGGGTAAGGATGATCCAAACAGGGACAGAAGCGTGGAAGAGAATCTGAAGCTGTTTGAGGAGATGAAGGAAGGCAGATACGCCGACGGTGAGAAGACACTGCGTGCCAAAATAGACATGGCGTCGCCGAATATCAATATGCGTGATCCTATTTTATATCGTGTGGCACATTTATCCCATCAGAATACCGGGGATAAATGGTGCATCTATCCGATGTACGATTATGCGCATCCCATTGAAGACGCTATTGAAGGTATTACACATTCTATCTGTACATTAGAATTTGAGGATCACAGACCTTTATATAACTGGGTAGTGGAGGAGTTAGAGTACCCTCATCCGCCTAAGCAGATAGAATTTGCAAAAATGTATTTGACCAATGTTGTCACTGGTAAGCGATATATCAAGAAGCTGGTGGAAGAAGGCATTGTGGACGGTTGGGATGATCCGCGTCTGGTATCGATTGCGGCGCTTCGGAGAAGAGGATTTACGCCGGAGTCAATCAGACTGTTTGTGGACTTATGCGGAGTATCTAAGGCGAATTCTTCAGCGGAGTATTCCATGCTGGAGTACTGTATCAGAGAGGACCTTAAGATGAAACGTCCCCGCGTCATGGCAGCGCTCGATCCGGTCAGATTAGTGATCGATAATTATCCGGAAGGACAGACGGAATGGTTAGAGATTGTCAATAATCCGGAGAACGAGGCTTTAGGAACAAGAAAAGTCCCGTTTTCGAGAGAACTGTATATAGACAGGGAAGACTTCATGGAAGAACCTCCGAAAAAATATTTTAGGTTGTTTCCGGATAACGAAGTGCGCCTGATGGGAGCCTACTTCGTGAAGTGTGTAAGCTATGAGAAGGATGAAGACGGCAAAGTGAGTGTGGTGCATTGCACTTATGACCCGGCTTCAAAGGGCGGCAACAGTCCGGACGGGCGCAAGGTGAAAGGAACCATTCACTGGGTATCAGCCACGGAGGCAGTGAAAGCGGAAGTCAGACTCTATGAGAATATCATAGATGAGGAAAAGGGCGTTTATAACGAGGACGGGAGCCTCAATCTGAACCCTGATTCATTGACTGTGATGAAGGACTGTTATATAGAACCTTCGGTGAAAGATGCCAAGGCTTATGACAGCTTCCAGTTCGTCAGACAAGGATTTTTCTGCGTTGACTGTAAGGATTCCAAGCCGGATGCGCTTGTTTTTAACAGAATTGTTTCTTTGAAGAGTTCTTATGTATTGCCGAAAAAGTAAAAATGTGAGACAATAAAATTAAATTCCTTCGGAATTTAATTTGCAAGTTCTTGAAGGCGTAAGAGGTAAGTTCCCTCGGAATGAATAAAGCGATCAGATTTGCATGTGAATGTGTAAGCTGAATAGCAATTGAGACAATAATAATTTGGGAGGATATACGATGGCAGGATTATTGTCGGGGTTAGAGCAGTTTGGATTGAGTAACCTTGAAAACATGGATTTATATGAGGCACCTAAGAAGGAGGAAGGCGGACCGGGCGGTAAAGCACCGGCAGCCGTACAGGAGCAGGACTTTTTATTCGATAAGTCATTTACCTGTCCTATCTGTGACAAGGAATTTAAGGCGAGAACGGTTAAAATCGGTAAAGCGAAGCTGGCAGGCAGCGATTTGGACTTAAGACCGCGTTATGAGCAGATTGACTTGCTCAAATACGATATTATTTTGTGCCCGTACTGCGGATATGCGGCGCTCAGCAGATTCTTTAAGTTTGTAACTTCACCGCAGGCAAAGAATATCAGAAAGACGATTTCCGCGACATTTAAACCACAGAAAGAAGTAAAGGAAATCTATACTTATGACGAGGCGTTAGAGCGGTATAAACTGACGCTTGCTAATGCTATTGTGAAACAGACGCGGTCCAGTGAGAAAGCGTACATCTGCTTAAAGACAGCATGGCTTTTGCGTGGTAAAGCGGAACATCTTGATAAGAACCTGCCGGATTATGAGGAGCAGAAGAAACAGTGTGAGGACGAAGAAAATGAATTTCTGCGCAATGCATTGGAAGGCTTTTTGGCAGCAAGACAGACGGAGAGTTTCCCGATGTGCGGAATGGATGAACCTACTGTTGATTATCTGATTGCAGTGACTGCGATGAGATTTGAACAGTATGATGTGTCCAGCCGTCTGATTACGGGTATTTTGCAGTCGCCCACAGCGAACCCTCGTATGAAGGATAAGGCAAGAGATATCAAAGAGATGTTAATGAAGAAGATTAAAGAAAAGAATGCTGCCAGAAAATAACCGGCAGTTATAGAATGCATGAAAGAATTACCGATTCATATTCAGTTACATCCGGAAGACAATAAAACATTATACATTCAGATTTATGAGTATATCAGGGATGAGATCAGGGCAGGAAACCTGTTGCAGAATGAGAAGCTTCCGTCTGCGCGTTTTCTGGCGGAAGATTTGCAAGTGTCGCGAACAACGGTAGATATGGCATACGACCAGCTTGTCTCCGAGGGATATTTGGAGGCAAGACCCCGGAGAGGGTATTTTGTCAGTGCGTACGAAGAACTTAATGTAATAGACGAAATACCGTACCGAGAAATGCGCAAGCCGCAGGATAAGAAAGAGGAAGAATCCATTCGGTATGATTTTTCTCCCAATGCCATTGATATGCGGTATTTTCCGTATGCGACATGGAAGAAAATTACCAAGAATATTCTCGTGGATGCCAATAGTAAAATGTTTTCGCTGGGTGAGCCGCAGGGAGATTTGAACTTAAGGACAACAATATGTCGTTATCTGCATGGATCTAGGGGCGTAAACTGTGAACCGGAACAGATTATTATCGGAGCAGGGAATGATTACCTGCTTCTTTTGTTGGAAAAAATATTGGGAAGACATGTCCATGTAGCTATGGAGAATCCCACCTATATAAGAGCATATCGGATATTCCGGTCATGTGCATATCCGGTCTCATTGATACCTATGGATGAAAACGGTATCATGGTGGAGTGTTTGCGCCGTACGGATGCCCGCGTGGCGTATGTGATGCCTTCGCATCAATATCCGACAGGGATTTCTATGCCGATTGGAAGGCGGTTGGAGTTGTTAAAGTGGGCTGCGGAAGAAAAGGACCGCTATTTGATTGAGGATGATTATGACAGTGAGTTTCGGTACAGGGGGAAGCCGCTGCCTTCACTGCAGGCATCAGACCATAACGGCAAGGTAGTCTATATAGGCACATTTTCCAAGTCGATTGCGCCGGCAATCCGTATCAGTTATATGGTGCTGCCATATCCTTTGCTGGAAAAGTATCGCAAAGAGTGTGGTTTCTATTCATCCACGGTGTCGAGACTGGACCAGACGATTTTAAATGAATTTATTCAGGACGGCTATTTTGAGCGATATTTAAATAAGATGCGTAAGCAGTATCGGGAAAAGCACGATTTGATTCTGAATGAGCTTAAGCCGTTTGAAAAAGCATTTCGGATATCCGGAAGTAATGCGGGACAACATGTTCTTCTGACAGATGTAAAAGGACGGAAAGAAGAAGAACTGGCAAATATGGCAAAAGAGGCAAAAGTGAAAGTATATAGAATGCAGGACTTCAGGATAGAAAAGAACAGCGATGATCCGGCAATGCTGCTTCTAGGCTATGGAGCCTTGTCTTTTGAAGAGATTAAAGAAGGAATTGCATTGCTTAAAAAAATCTTGGTATAGAGAAAACTAGAGGGCAAGGTCGCCCTCTAATTTTTATATGAAATCTGTTTCAACATACTGAGATAAGATACGGTTTCTTCATAGAGCATTTCCGGATGAAAGGAATCATCCCGAAAATGGGTACACATCAGACCGGTAATCGTATAATCCAGCATAGCGTCTAGCTTTTCGAAAGATACATTGTCCATGAAAAGAGAGCGATTGGTCTGGTTTTTCAAAACTGCGTATACGTCTTGAATGACACTGCGCTGCTTCTCAATTGCCATAAGCGCTTCGTTGACATTTTCTGTGGCACAGCGGTCGAGAAATTGCTGCATATAAGGATAATTTTTGAGAACCTGCATTTTTGCAAATTCAATTTGTTTTCTGATTTCAAAATAGTCGTCTGCAGAGGACGATACACCAGTAGTCAATTCCAGTTTCATAAAGCGAACACTGTAATCGTACAAAAAGCTATAAAGACCTAGTTTACTTCCGAAATAATGAAATAAAAGACCTTTACTGATTCCCGCCTCAGCCACGATATCGTCGGTGCTTGCATGTTTGTAGCCGTTTGCGGCAAAGATTTTGAGAGAAGCGTTGATCATCCGGTCTTGTTTTTCTTTTTTTAAATCAAAAAATTTTTCGTTCATACTTTTTCCATTCTGTTGCGCGGCATATCTGTTGCATATATTGACTTTGCGAGTCGAATTTTAATATAACATAAAAAGGTAAAGGATTCAATGTCTTGGGGAAAACTAGTTCTAAGAAAATTTTGTGGCACAAGATGTTGTATGTAAAATATTATCGCCGAAAAAACATATTTTTTTTATACATATTCCCTTTTCATTTTGGTAAAATAGTATTAATATAGTGATATAAAAGACGGTGAAAGGAGAACCCTCATGGCAAAAAAATTCGGTAAATTTTTAATGGTGACAGCTGCTCTCGGAGCCGTTGCAGCAGGCGTATATTATTGTTTGCAGAATAAGGATAGTTTTGTAGACGATGATTTCGATGATGACGATGATTTCGATAATTTCGACGATGATTTGGATGACGAAGAGACAGCACAGGATGCCGACCGCAATTATGTCGATCTTGATTTAGAGAAAGCAGAAGATTTTACAGAAGGTCTTAAAGCGGCAAAGGCGGAGGCTACCGACAAGATTGTTGGCGCTGCCAAAGAAGTGACTGATACGGTCAAGGAAGCCGCGGATAAAGCGGAAGTAAAGGTGGAGGAATTTTTTGATGACGACGACAGCGACGGCTCTATGGACGCTGTGTAATGAGACATAAAATGATACGAAGAGATAAAGGCAAGTTATAGGTATGATTGTTATGTCTTGAAGAATGCAAAGAGTATGATTCTTCTACGGGAACATAGGAAAGCCTTGCAGGATGATTTCTGCAAGGCTTATTTCTTATTTATTCATTTTGTATGGCGCATCAGCCGGATATCCGCCTTTTAGTTTTTGCATACCGCGTTGAATGGCGTCTTTGGAATTTTTCCAATCGGCATCTTTGTTGCGGTAATCAAATTTCTCAACCAACCATGCTACGTCCTCAGAAAGACGTGCCATATTCTGCTCCATAAGAGGGAATACCATGTCATAAAAATCTGCTTTTTCTTTATCATTTAACCGACTGTCTGCACCTTCGCACAAGTCGCCGAAATGGTGCAGGCAGAAGCCCTTGCTGTTCTTTATTTTGGCGCGGAATTCGGAATCTTTCTTGTACATAACAAAGAAAGTATCGAGGTAGCGTTCATATGTATCGGCGTACCGTTTACAGATATAACAGGACTGCTCCTTTTCTGACACCCATATGCCGATAGGGTTCTGGAGTTCGGTCTGTTTCTTAAACTTGTCCTTGAAAGAGGTTTTACCGGGTCTGAAATTCTTGAATTGTTGCTGCATTTCTTTATTTATCTGCATATAATGTGTCTTGAGAATCCATGCATTGCCCAGCGTGTTGCCGTAGTCAAACATTTGTTTGAAATGTGTTCTGCAAAAGCCTGCCACGTCGGTCTGTTCTCGGATATCGCTCTCCATATAGGAAGAACCGGAACCGAGTACAAAATCAAGTAGGTCTTGCTCTACATTCCGCTCAATAAAGCAAAAAGGACATTCGTCGTCAGCATTTATGGCATCATTTAAAGGGATTGTGTATAATTGTTCTTTCATGGCAGCCTTCTTTCTTATGATGGAATATCATATTTTTATGTGACTTATAATACTATTTTACCCTATTCATACAATTGGGTAAATAACTAAAATTATATTGTGCAGTGCGCCCTTGTGCAGTGAACGATGGTGTGCTATATTATATGCACCGATATATTAAGAAAGCGTACAAGGAGGCGTCCCATGACTGAAAAAATACCTGTAATAAATCATGATGAAGAAGGAATAATACCACAAATACGCTGTTTTGCACTGGATATGGACGGTACAATCTATCTGGGTGAGAGGTGGATTGACGGAGCTGTGGAGTTCTTACATAGAATTGAGGAGACGGGAAGAAACTATGTGTTTGTGACCAACAATTCTTCTAAGAATGCTGAAGTTTATGTAGATAAGCTTCATAGGATGGGGCTTGACGTAGGAGCGGAGAAGATTGTCACGTCGGGACAGGCAACAATTTATTACTTACAGCAGCATTATCCGGGTGTCAAAGTTTTTCTTTTGGGCAATTCTCTTTTGCAGGAAGAGTTTACACAGGCAGGAATTACTTTGGTAGAAGAGAATCCTGATATGGTAGTGACAGCATTTGATACTTCGCTGGACTATAATAAAATGTGTAAAGTATGTGATTATGTCAGGGATGGACTGCCCTATCTTGCAACACATCCGGATTACAATTGTCCGACGGAGACAGGGTTTATTCCGGATATCGGTGCAATTCATGCATTCATTCATGCCTCTGCATTTCGTTATCCGGACAGAATCATAGGAAAACCTAATGAGGATATTATTGGATATTTGACCAGTAGAGTCAGTGAAGACCGTGATAAAATCGCTATGGTAGGAGACAGACTTTATACAGACATTGCGGCAGGAAGAAAAAATGGTCTTAAGAGTATTCTTGTTCTGAGTGGAGAGGCGTCTATAGATGACGTACAGAAGGCAGATGTGCTCCCGCATATGATTTTTAAATCCGTGAAAGATATCATTCCGTTATTATAGAAATAGAAAAACAGAAGGATAAGGTATAAGCAGTTGACAAACGACAATGATAAATGTATACTTACCTCGTATCAATTATCTATGTGAGAATCTATCCATAACAGATGGAGTCGTTGGCATATCGCCGATTTTTCGCATATTATAATACAATTATATGGCAGCGGAAAACGACCAAAGTACACTAATAATGCCGTATGAACGAATGTTTTGCGTTGACCGGAAGAAGAAAGAGAGGTAGAATGAATGAACAAGGAGAGACTAAGTATGAGTAATGAAGAAATGCTTTCGGCTATTATGGTGAGGATGGATAATCTGGAGAACGGTCTGAATGGCAGGATGGACAATCTGGAGAACAGCATGAACGGTCTGAGTGGCAGGATGGATAATCTCGAGAGCAGAATGGATAGACAGGAGAGCAGAATGGACAAATTGGAGATTAAGATTGATTCTGTAGAGTCCGGTCTAAATCGAAAAATCGATAATCTCGAAGCAAATGTTTTCATGGAAATACAAGCGGTGAGGACAGAGATGGAAGTAGTGAATAAATCCTTGAAACAGGACATTGGCGTGCTTGATCAAAAGATAGACAGGCTTCTATTTACGAAAGATGTTGACGGATACGAACAGATGAAGGTACGGATAGAGGTACTTGAAGACGGATATCGTAGTTTGAAGGAGCAAATTTGCTGACGAATTTGACTGTGAAACAGGACTGGGTATAAAGTCCTGTTTTTTGTTCTATAGGAAATTGCGACAGTGTAAACCATTCAAGGAGAATGCGGAGCATTCTCTGAATCGTCGCTGCCGAGCGACGATTTTTTGTGTATTTTATATAAAATATACAAGTGTTATCTATTTAAAACGGCAAAATTATAAATGACCTATTGCAAAATATTGGGGTAGGTTATATACTTAACCCAAGTTCTTGGAAACGTTACCGATAACGGTACCAATATTGTGTTCAGAGTCACGAAAAGATTGACCGGGGACTAGTATAGGGTTAAGAAAAAGAAGTAGCATTTTCTTGCTGGATCATGGCAAAGATAGTAAAATAGGGATAATAATGACAGACTATTGCGGATTATGACAGTATAAAATTGATTAATGTATGAAAGGACTTGTAACATTATGAGAAAGAGTGGGATTTTGCTGCCTGTGTCCAGTATTCCGTCCAAGTATGGAATTGGTACTTTTTCTAAGCAGGCGTATAGTTTTATTGATTCATTGGAGAAGGCTGGACAGTCGTACTGGCAGATACTGCCGCTTGGACCGACCGGGTATGGAGATTCACCCTATCAGTCTTTTTCAACTTTTGCTGGGAATCCTTATTACATTGATTTGGAGGCTTTAATTGAGGCGGGATATCTGACAGAAGCTGACTGTGAGAAATGTGATTTCGGAGACAATGACGAGTACATTGATTATGAGAAAATATATCTGTCCAGATTTAAGGTGTTAAAGACTGCATTTCGCAACAGCAATGTTGAGAAAGAGGCGGATTTTCAGGCATATGTGGAGAATAACAGTTATTGGCTGGACGATTATGCGCTTTATATGGCAGTAAAAAATTCTTTTGACGGCAAAAGCTGGAGCGAGTGGGACGAAGATATCAAGCTGCGCAAACCAGAGGCGATGAAGCGTTATCGTGAGAAATATGCGGAGGAAGTGACCTTCTATCAATTCCAGCAGTACCTGTTTGCAAAGCAGTGGTTTGCGCTTAAGGCATATGCGAATCAGAAGAAGATACAGATTATCGGAGACATACCGATTTATGTTGCATTCGACAGCGCTGATACGTGGGCGAATCCGGAGCTGTTCCAGTTGGATGATACATTGACACCTGTGGCAGTGGCAGGGTGTCCGCCGGATGCGTTCTCTGCGACAGGACAGTTGTGGGGCAACCCGCTGTATCGCTGGGAATATCATAAGCAGACAGGATATGCATGGTGGATGAAGCGTATTGCATACTGCTATGAACTTTATGATGTGGTCCGGATTGACCACTTCCGTGGATTTGATGAATATTATTCCATTCCGTTCGCCGATGAGACGGCAGAGTTTGGGCATTGGGAGAAAGGACCGGGATATGATATTTTCAAGACAATGAAGGAAGAGATTGGCAATAAGCCTGTAATTGCAGAAGATCTTGGATTTTTGACCAAATCGGTCATCAAATTGGTTAAGAAGACAGGATATCCGGGTATGAAAATTTTGCAGTTTGCATTTGACCCGAGAGAGGAAAGCGATTATCTGCCGCATAATTACGAAGCTAACAGTATTGTCTATACAGGTACGCATGATAACGATACGACGCTCGGATGGTATCATCAGCTTAGTCGCAGGGACAGGGCTTTTGCCAAAAAATATTTGAATATCCGTACAAATAAGGATGTGCAGTGGGAGTTCATAAGAGCGGCGATGGCGAGTGTGTCCGAGACCTGCGTGATTCCGATGCAGGATTATCTGGGGCTTGGGGCGGAGGCGAGAATCAATATTCCGTCTACGCTTGGTATTAACTGGAAGTGGAGAATGCTGCCGGGGCAATTTACGGATGAACTTGCAGAGCGTATTTTGGAGATGACTAAATTGTACGGCAGAATAACAAAGTAATTTAAGAGCAAGTGGGCTGAAATATGGCAGAGATTACGATTAAAGATATTGCAAAGCAGTGCGGTGTGGGAATCAGTACGGTGTCAAGGGCCATTAATAACCACCCGGATATTAATCCGAAGACACGTAAGATGGTCATGCAGGTGATTGAAGAAACCGGCTTTATTCCAAACAACAGCGCAAGGAATCTGAAGAGAACGGACGCTAAATGTATTGCCGTACTCGTGAAAGGTATCACGAATCCTTTTTTCAGCAATATGATTCAAATTATTGAGGAAGAAACACAGCGAAACAGATATGCGCTTGTCCTGCGTCATGTAGAAGCGAAAGAGGACGAAGTGGATGTCGCACTGGAATTGGAAAAAGAAAAAAGACTCCGGGGTATCGTTTTTTTGGGCGGACGTTTTACTCATTCGGAAGAAAAACTGGGCAAGCTCAACGTTCCTTTTATATTCAGTACGATCGGAGTCGATATTTCCGACTGGGTCGGCAGAATAGAGTTTTCAAATATTACGGTGGACGATAAGCTGGAGAGTGAGAAGATGACGGAATATCTGCTTAGTCTGGGACATAGGAGGATAGCCTTTATCACAGAAAGCCCAGAGGAATCCATCGGTCGTAGGCGTATCGAAGGTTATCGGAAGGCGTTCATAGAACGCGGGCTGACAGCGCCGGAAGAGCTGATTTGTTATGTACAGGAAGAACTGGATCATTTTTCTATGGAAAACGGCTATATTACAACGAAGAAACTGCTGGAATCAAAAGAGAGTGTGACTGCCATTTATGCGGCATCGGATTCTCTTGCAATCGGTGTATGCAGGGCTGTGCTTGAAGCAGGAAAGCGCATACCCGAAGATATTTCGGTAGCCGGATACGATGGCATAGAATTGGGAGAGTATTATAATCCGAAGCTTACCACAATTAAGCAGCCGGTAGAAGAAATGGCGAAGAAGACCATCCGCGTCCTGCTTGATGTGATTGCAGGACGGGAGGAACATCAGCAGATTATTTTTCCGGCACAGTTGGTAGAGCGGGAGTCTACGGCAGCCATCAAGGAATAATAAACAATAACGTGATGATTATAAGGTGGCTTAATATACCGCCTATATGGTAAAAGCTAAAAGACCCGGCGGCTTAGATTGGAATTGTGATAGGACGGGTCATTGGTAATATCTTGATCAAACCAGTCAAGCGGTACAAACGCGTTAGCAATGTCCTTGGAAGGAAACTCTACTTCGGCGATAATAAGAGGTGCAAAAGGAGCCTCGAAGATGTCCAATTCTACGCATAGACTAATTTGGTCAACAGATTCCTTATATTCTGACGCAAATGTCGGCTGTTCAATCGGTATGACATAGCGTCTCTTGGAAATCACATTTCCGTCCGCTTTTTCTCTTAGATGATAGTAGGAAGTCTTATTTAGCGGGAGATTATACTCTTCTCTTGCAAGGAGTCCTTTCCCTTTATAAGTCATATAGTACGCATCGTCCTGTCTGCGTACTCTGACAACCGGGTCAGTATTTAAGTATGCCTGTTCGATGATATGACAGGAGTATTGTTCCAATTGGTCAGGCAGTTTTTTAATTGTAAATTTACGTTCGATTTCCATAGTTGGCGTCTTTCAACCTCCTTTGTAAATATGTAAATATATTATAGAAGGTTTTCGTGACAGTGTAAAGGCTTATTCGTTTGTCAAAGTGCTACAAAACGTACGATAAAACGTTGCGTTGAAGTTTAAACCACGGTATTTTTGCGGTTGCTTTCCCGAATAACACGTTTTATAATATTCATATAGGTAAAATAAGACGATATAAGGTGAAAAATTGATTTTTTAGCTGCGAGTGTTGTGCCGATGCTGACAGCATCTTGGCTTACAAACTTGCCGGCTGAGAAAAGAGCATAATTATGAACATGGAGGAGGAACACATGAGTAAAGCGGCAGTTTTTTTCGGAACGGGATATGAGGAAATCGAGGCATTAACGGTAGTTGATATTCTACGCAGAGCGGGAGTGGAGACAACGATGGTCTCTATTACGGATGAAAAGAGCGTGACAGGGTCCCATGATATTAAGGTGGAGATGGACGCGCATATTAATGAAATTGATTTTAAAGAAATTGACGTGATTGTACTGCCGGGCGGTATGGCGGGTACGAAAAATCTTGAGGCTTGCGAGAGCTTAATGGCGCAGGTCGATGCCTTTGCATCACAGAACAAAATTGTGGCAGCAATCTGTGCGGCACCAAGTATCTTGGGACACAGAGGAATTCTGCGCGGCAGGAAGGCATGTTCTTATCCTACTTTCGAGAGTCATCTGGAAGGTGCGCAGGTGCAGGAGCAGCCAGCAGTGACAGACGGTAATATTATTACGGGACGCGGCATGGGTGCGGCGATACCGTTCGGACTGGCTATCTTAGAGAAACTGCAGGGAAAAGAGGCGGCGCAGAAGATGGCAGAGACGATAGTTTATTAAATCAAAATGCTTCCAAAACTTACCATAATATTTTCATTTTATCCGAACATACTAACATCAAGATAAGCGATAAAGTGAACGCTTTTACAGACAACAGGATTCGGTTACGAATCTCCGCACTGACAAGACAAAGTATTGACAGTACGGAAGTCTCTGGGATAAGCGTGAAACGACAGCGCTTATCTCAATAATATAGATAACAGAATGATATTCATGCAAATGAAATCATTCAAAGTATTTCGGAGGTGAAAGAAATGGCAAGCAACAAGACTAATAGAGTAGAAGTTCCTGAAGCTAAGGCAGCTATGGATCGTTTCAAGACAGAGGTTGCATCTGAGTTAGGTGTAAACTTGAAAGAGGGTTACAATGGTGACCTCACATCCAAAGAGGCTGGTTCTATCGGTGGCGAGATGGTTCGTAGAATGATCAAGAGTCAGGAAGAGCAGATGAAATAAGCTTAAGGACAGCTAAAAAGAATGACCCGTCTGAATATTCAGGCGGGTTGTTTTTTGGGTATAAATCATGTATACTACATTGTAGGTTACCTGAAAGTGAAACTTGTACAGTGACTTATGCGGTCAATAGACGCGGAAATATCTGTGCGACATGACTGACGGGATACCGCAAATTGATAGATTCTGACGTTCAAAGAGTGTTTCGCCTGCTTTGGCAAGATATTTGTCCGAGGATGAACACTGCTGAGAGGAAAGGCTCGCTAAGATGTATAAGAATGACGGATGGAGTGCGCCTTAACAGGTGCATTTTTGTTTGTTAAATATAAATTGATATCTGGGTGCCCGTCAGATAAAAAGGAGGATCAGTATGAGAAAAAAAGCAGCGGCAATGGTAATGGGAGTTGTGATATCTTTGGCATTGCTGACCGGATGCGGTACGGGAACGCAGGGAGGCTCCCAAGATAACAATGCGGAGACTGGGAACGCGCAGGCGGCAGTTGCGGATGAGCCTGTGGAAGATGTGAATGCGCAGGAAACGGTCACGACGGATGAAACTGCGGAAGATGCAAATACGCAGGCGGCAGGCACGAGTGAGGCAGAGGAGACTCAAAGTGAGGATGATGTCACAATAAGAATCGGGTCTTTGAAGGGTCCTACTTCTATGGGACTTGTCTATCTGATGGATCAGGCAGATAAAGGTGAAGCGGCGCAGCAGTATGAATTTACGATGACAGCGGCAGCGGATGAACTGCTTCCGTCCATGATTTCGGGTGATTTGGACATTGTCTTGGTTCCGGCTAATGTGGCGAGTGTGCTTTATAATAAGACAGAGGGTGGCGTGTCGGTGATAGATATCAATACGCTGGGAGTGCTTTATATGGTGTCCGGCGATAATACGATAAAGGGCATGGAAGATTTAAAAGGAAAAACTGTTTACCTGACCGGTAAAGGAACGACTCCGGATTATGTATTGCACTACTTACTAAAAGAAAACGGACTGACGGAATCGGACGTGACGCTCCAATATAAATCGGAGGCGACGGAGGTTGCGGCAGTGCTCACCGAAAACCCGGAAGCAATCGGTGTATTACCGCAGCCTTTCGTGACAGCGGCATGCGCACAGAATGAAAACCTTGCGGTAGTGATGGACTTGACCGAGCAGTGGGATGTTGTGCAGGAGAAGAATGGGAGCGGACAGGACGGAACAAAGAGCCAGCTTGTGACCGGTGTGACAGTGGTGCGAAATACTTTTTTGGAAGAGCATAAGACAGCAGTGGATAAATTTTTGGAAGAACATGCAGCCAGTGCGGCATATGCGAATGAACATGTGGAAGAGGCAGCCGAACTGGTGGCGGCGGCAGGTATCATCGAGAAGGCGCCGGTGGCAGTGAAGGCGATGCCTAAGTGTAATATCACATATATTGATGGAGGCGATATGATGAACGCCTTAGAAGGATATTTGTCAGTGTTGTGTGAGCAGGATGCGGCTTCCGTGGGTGGTGGTCTTCCGGGAGAAGATTTTTACTATATTAATGAGTGATGAGATAAGGAGTAAGGCGTGGAACATACTATGCGTAAACAGATGAAAAAAGCGGTTATCATATTGTTTTGGCTGATCGTCTGGCAGATAGCGGCGGTTTGTATTGACAATCATATTCTTTTGGTGGGACCGGTGCAGGTTCTGAATGCCTTTGCGCATAATGTGATACAGCCGGACTTTTTTAAAATAGTTATTCACTCATTTGCAAGGATCGGGCTGGGATTTTTCCTAGCCCTTTTTGCCGGACTGATGTTGGGAACGATGGGGTATCGGTTCCGGATTGTGGAAGAAATATTGGCGCCTGCGATACAGGCGGTTAAATCTATTCCGGTCGCATCTTTTGTGGTGCTTCTCCTAATATGGTTCGGTTCGCAAAGACTGTCCTTTTTCATCAGTTTTCTGATTGTGTTTCCGAATGTCTATGTGAATATGATTGCGGGACTGAAAAGTGCGGATATTAAATTGTTGGAGATGGCGCAGGTGTTTGGTATCGGGAGGGCGAAACGCTTCTTCTATATTTACAGACCGGCAGTTATGCCGTATTTGAACAGTTGTCTGAAAATATCGCTGGGTATGAGCTGGAAGTCCGGTGTTGCGGCAGAGGTGATTGGGCTTCCGGATTACTCGATGGGTGAGAGACTCTATATGTCGAAGATTTATCTGGATACCGCCGGATTGCTTGCGTGGACGTTTACAATCATTCTGGTCAGTTTCCTATTCGAAAAGGCGGTGCTTAAGCTGATAAAAATCTTTGCGGATTGGAAGCCTTATCCAAGAACTTATTCAAGAATCCGCACGGAGCGGTGCAATGTGCGGGGAGAAAAAGTGAAGTACGGTAAGATGCGGTATCATCCGGCAGATACCGGAACGGACATGTATCGTAAAGCCGATGGCAAGACGGGGCAAGAGACAAAAAAGGATATGATTCAGGTACAAAAGGTAGATAAATTTTATACCACGCTTCCGGTGTTGCAGAATTTCAACATGTCTCTGGTAAAAGGACAGCGTTATCTTCTGATGGCGCCGTCGGGCGGCGGAAAGACGACACTGCTTAAGATTTTGATCGGATTGGAGAATGTCAATCAAGGTGAGATTACCGGTATGCCGGAACATATCGGTATGGTTTTTCAGGAAGACAGGCTTTGCGAAGAATATGATGTTATCTGTAATATTATGCTGGGAATGACCGGATGGCTGTCGGGTAAGTCTGAAGCTGTGCTGTGTCGTGAAGTGGCAGGGATCATAGAATATGTCAGACAAGAAGCGGTTCGGATTCTTCCGGAGGAGTGTTTGACCAAACAAGTCAACGAATTGAGCGGTGGTATGCGGAGACGTGCAGCACTCCTGAGGGCAGTGATGTCCTTCTCGGATATGCTGATTCTCGACGAGCCGTTTGTAGGACTGGACGAAGAAAACCGTCTTCGCTGTGCGCAATATCTGATGGAGAATCTTAGGGGAAGAACTCTGCTGGTCACGACTCACCGGGAGGACGATGTGGAATTGCTGCGGGGAATCAAAATAACACTGTAACAGAAATGGCGAAAAAGTGTATTTTTCTGGTGATTTTTATAAATGTTTTGCTGGTATTTTCCAATAGTTTATGCTATAATGCTTAAATGACTGTGACTAGAAGCAAATCAAGGTTACGACCTAGGACTTCGACCGGATACTAATTTAGGAAGAATGTGTGTTGCAGAGGCAGTTTAAGGAGGAAACCATACAATGAGTTTACAGGTGGAAAAATTAGAAAAGAACATGGCGAAACTTACGATTGAAGTAGGTGCAGAAGATTTGGAGAAGGCGATTGAGAAGGCTTATCAGAAGCAGAAAAAGCAGATTAGCATTCCGGGCTTTCGCAAAGGTAAAGTGCCGCGCCAGATGGTAGAGAAGATGTACGGTAAGGAAGTGTTCTATGAGGACGCTGCCAATGAGTTGATTCCGGATGCTTATGATAAGGCATTGGAGGAGTGTACGGAGGATATCGTATCGTCTCCGAAGATTGAAGTGACGCAGATTGAAGCCGGCAAACCTTTTGTGTTTACCGCCACAGTAGCATTGAAGCCGGAAGTTAAACTGGGTAAATATAAGGGTGTCAAGATTGAGAAGATTGATACACAAGTCACGGAAGAAGACGTGATGGCAGAAATCGAGAAAGAACGTGAGAAAAGTGCAAGAAACATCACGGTAGAAGACAGACCGGTAAAAGACGGCGATATGACAACGCTTGATTTTGAAGGCTTTGTGGACGACGTGGCTTTCGAGGGCGGCAAAGGCGAGAATTATCCGCTGACAATCGGCTCCGGAGCATTTATTCCCGGATTTGAGGAGCAGCTTGTAGGCGCTGAGATCGGCAAAGAGGTGGAGGTCAAAGTAACTTTCCCCGAGGATTATCAGGCAGAGAACCTGAAAGGCAAGGACGCCGTATTTAAATGTACAATCAAAGAGATTAAGGAAAAAGAGCTTCCCGAGTTAGACGACGAATTTGCAAGTGAAGTATCAGAATTTGAGACACTTGCAGAATATAAGGAAGATGTGAAGAAGAACTTAACCGAGAAGAAAGAGAAAGACGCTAAGAATGCCAGAGAAGATGCTGCAATCAAGGCGGCTGTAGAAGTTTCCGAGATGGAGATTCCGGACGCTATGCTTGAGACACAGCAGAGACAGATGGTGGACGAGTTTGCGCAGAGGATTACGATGCAGGGTCTCTCTATGGAACAGTACTTCCAGTTTACAGGCACCAACTATCAGCAGATGGTAGAACAGGTAAAACCGCAGGCTGAGGAACGCATCAAATCCAGACTGGTGTTGGAAGCAATCGCTAAGGCTGAGAAGATTGAGGCAACTGAGGAAGACTACGAGAAAGAACTCGAGACTATGGCTGAAGTTTACCAGATGGAACTTGATAAGGTCAAAGAGCTTATGGGCGAGAGAGAGAAGAAGAATATCATGCAGGATCTGGCAGTCAGAAAAGCTGCTGAGTTTGTAGCGGAGAATGCAAAAGAGAGTAAGAAATAGGATAACTTCATATACTGACTGAGGCGGGGCAGCAGATGACGTTAGTAGAGAAATGGAGGAATTAGTATGGCATTAATACCTTATGTCATTGAGCAGACTTCTAAGGGAGAGCGCTCTTACGACATCTATTCAAGATTATTAAAAGAGAGAATCATCTTTTTGGGTGAGGAAGTCAACGACGCATCAGCCAGTGTCATTGTGGCACAGATGCTGTTCTTGGAGTCTGAGGACCCGGAGAAAGACATTCATTTGTATATCAACAGTCCGGGTGGCGTCATCACGGCAGGTATGGCAATCTATGATACAATGAATTTCATCAAGTGCGATGTGTCTACCGTATGCATCGGTATGGCAGCCAGTATGGGCGCATTCCTTCTGGCAGGCGGTGCAAAGGGTAAAAGAATGGCGCTTCCTAACGCGGAAATCATGATTCACCAACCGGCAGGTGGTGCACAAGGGCAGGCGACAGAAATTGAGATTACAGCAAAACATATTCTTGCAACGAAAGAGAAAATGGCAAGGATTATGGCTGAGAATACAGGACAGGATTTCGAGGTAATTATGGCTGATACGGAGAGAGATAACTGGAAATCTGCCGAGGAAGCGCTGCAGTACGGTCTGATTGACCGGATTATCACGAATCACGCCAGTGCCGTCTAGAAGAATAATAGGATAGAATAATATTTTATAAGAAGATTTTCATGCGCAGGAGCGTATGTAGAAATGAGGAATAAAATGGCTGGAAAGAGTTCTGACGACAGGGTGAGATGTTCTTTTTGCAACAAAACGCAGGATCAGGTCAGGAAACTGATTGCCGGTCCGGCAGGCGTTTATATTTGTGACGAGTGCGTGGATATCTGCGCTGATATTATTGAGGAAGAATATGAGGACGAACCGGATATAGAGGAGATGGATATTAACCTTTTAAAACCGGTGGAGATTAAGAAATTCCTTGACGATTACGTGATCGGGCAGGAAGAAGCCAAGAAGGTGCTTGCCGTTTCGGTTTATAATCACTATAAGCGCGTCATGGCACCGCAGGATGAAGACGGTGTCGAATTACAGAAAAGTAATATTATTATGATCGGACCTACGGGTTCCGGCAAGACTTATCTTGCACAGACATTAGCTAAGATTATCAATGTACCTTTTGCCATTGCGGATGCGACCACATTGACGGAGGCTGGTTACGTGGGTGAAGATGTAGAGAATATCCTTCTCAAACTGATTCAGGCGGCGGACTATGACATTGACAGGGCACAGTATGGTATTATCTATATTGATGAGATTGATAAGATTACGAAGAAGAGTGAAAATGTGTCCATCACCAGAGATGTATCAGGTGAGGGCGTGCAGCAGGCGCTTTTGAAGATTATAGAGGGAACGGTAGCAAGTGTTCCTCCACAGGGCGGCAGAAAGCATCCTCATCAGGAATTGTTGCAGATTGATACCTCGAATATCCTCTTCATCTGTGGCGGCGCATTTGACGGACTCGAGAAAATTGTGGAGGAAAGACTGGACCGCAATTCTATCGGTTTTAATGCCCAGATTACCGAGAAAAGCAGCAAAAATATCGGTGCTGTGCTGAAGGAAGTGGCACCGCAGGACTTGATGAAATTTGGGTTGATTCCGGAGTTTATCGGACGTGTGCCGATTACGGTTACTTTGGAAGGCTTAGACAAAGAAGCGTTACTTCGGATACTAAAGGAGCCGAAGAATGCTTTGATTAAACAGTACAAGAAGCTGTTTGAGTTTGATGAAGTCAGACTGGATGTGGATGATGACGCGGCGGAAGAGATTGCACGCCTTGCCTATGAGCGCAAGACAGGTGCGAGAGGTCTCCGCTCTATCATGGAAGATGTGATGATGGACATCATGTATGAGATTCCTTCTGATGACAATATTGCAGAATGTGTACTGACAAAAGATGCTGTGAGCGGTGATGAGAAACCCCGTATCACTTATCGAAACAAATTATTGCAGGCTGAGAAACGAGCTTGAGTTTGAGACGCTGCCGGAATATCGGCGGCGTCTCATGACATATATAGGTAGATATGATGAGAAGAGAGACAGAAAATCCAAGAGAGTATGACAATACAAATCCCATTGCGTATATGGGGATACCGGGAACGGAAGAATTACCAACGGTTGCACTGCGCGGCTTAACAATCCTGCCGGGTATGGTAATTCATTTTGACTTAAACAGAAAGAAATCAATTGAAGCAGTGGAGCAGGCAATGCTTAACGATCAGAGGCTTTTAGTCGTGACCCAGAAGAATGCAGAAGTGGAGGAGCCGGAATTTGATGATGTATTTGACGTTGGTACCGTTACAGTCATCAAACAGGTGACCAAGCTGCCCGGTCATACCTTGCGTGTTCTGGTGGAAGGAAAGTCAAGAGCAGAGTTACATTGTTTTAGGCAGGGATACGAATATATTATGACAGAAGTGTCATGTAAAAACGATGACATGACAGATATTTCCACTGCGGAAGAAGAGGCGATGACCAGAACGGTCAGAGAGGCTTTCTCCGCATATTATACCTGTTTTCCTAAGGTGGGTAAGGCAGTGGCGGATCAGATTGGGGAGACTATGCCGTTAGGAGAACTGCTGGACAATATCACAATTAACATGCCTTTGTCGGTGGCGGATAAGCAGAAGATTTTGGAAGCATTGTCGGTAAAGGAGCGTTTCGAGGTATTGACCGGTATCTTAATGAAGGAAGTGGAAGTAGTCCGCATTAAGAATGAATTGGCGAAAAAAATCAAAGGGCGGATAGACAAGAATCAAAAAGATTATATTCTTCGGGAACAGATGCAGTATATTAAAGAGGAACTGGGCGAGAACAATACTGATTCCGATGCAGAGCAGTTTGAGGCTGCAGTGGAGAAGCTTAAGGCGAAGAAGGAAGTAAAAGAGAAGATTCGTAAGGAAATCAACCGCTATAAGAATGTTGCTTCCAGTTCGTCGGAGAGCGCGGTGGAGCGCGCATATATTGAGACGCTTTTAGAGCTGCCTTGGGACAAGGAGACTAAAGATTGCAAGGATATAAAGCGGGCGCAGGAGATACTCGACGCACAGCACTATGGGCTGGATAAGGTGAAAGAACGCATTCTTGAATATTTGGCTGTGAGAGTTCTGACAGGCAAAGGGCAAAGTCCGATCATCTGTCTGGTGGGTCCGCCCGGAACGGGTAAGACTTCCGTGGCTAGGAGTGTGGCTGAAGCGTTGAACAAGAAATATGTGAGAATCTGTCTGGGTGGTGTTCGTGACGAGGCGGAAATCAGAGGGCACCGCAAGACTTATGTGGGTGCAATGCCGGGCAGGATTACCAATGCCATCAGACAGGCAGGAGTTAAGAATCCGCTTCTGTTGCTGGATGAGATTGATAAGGTGAGCAATGATTATAAGGGAGATCCGAGTGCGGCGCTTTTGGAAGTGTTGGACGGAGAGCAGAATGTGGCGTTTAGAGACCACTATGTGGAGATCCCCATTGATTTATCAGAAGTGTTATTTATTGCAACGGCGAACAGTACGGATTCGATTCCGAAACCATTGCTGGATCGTATGGAGCTGATTGAGGTTAACAGCTATACGGCGAACGAGAAATTTCACATAGCCAGAGAATATTTGGTGGAGAAACAGCTTAAGAAAAACGGGATACATACAGAAAATCTTAAGTTTACTGATGAGGCGCTGCGTGATATGATACGTTTATACACCAGAGAGGCGGGAGTGCGCGGACTGGAACGTCAGATTGGCGCAGTATGCCGAAAGGCGGCACGCCGGATATTGGAAGAAAAGACCGAATCAGTCAAGACAATAGTAGTAGATACGGAAGATTTGAACAGATATCTGGGTAAACCCAAGTACAGGCAGGATGAGATTGCGAAGAAAGATGAGGTCGGTATCGTGCGAGGACTTGCATGGACAAGCGTTGGCGGCGATACGCTGCAGATAGAAGTCAATGTCATGCCCGGCGAGGGAGAAGTTGACTATACAGGTCAAATGGGTGATGTGATGAAAGAATCCGCCCGGATTGCCATGAGCTATGTTCGCTCCGTTAGTGAACAATATCATATTCCGGACCAAATGTTTGCAGAAAAAGATTTCCATATCCATATTCCGGAGGGGGCTGTACCAAAGGATGGTCCTTCGGCGGGGATTACGATGGCAACTGCAATTCTTTCGGCAGTGACGGATATTCCGGTGCGTGCAGATTTGGCGATGACCGGAGAAGTCACTCTGCGGGGCAGGGTGCTTCCAATCGGCGGACTGAAAGAGAAGATGCTGGCGGCAAAAACTGCAGGGGTCAAGACGGTGTTGGTGCCCAAGGAAAATGAGAAGGATATCGCAGAACTGGAAGAGGAAATCACGGAAGGGCTGGAGATTCATATGGTAGAGTATATGGATGAAGTTGCAGCATATGCACTGGTAAAGCCGTAAGTCAGTTTATTGATCCGAAAGACCAGACGCCAGATTATTCTGCAAGAGTAGCGGTGTAAAGTTTGAAACAGAGGTATATTATGGTTATTAGAAGCGTAAATCTGGAAACAGTGTGCGGCATTACAAGCAGGCTGCCGGAGAACAAACTGCCGGAGTTTGCATTTGCAGGGAAGAGCAATGTCGGAAAATCATCATTGATCAATGGTCTTATGAACCGTAAATCGTTGGCTCGAACAAGTTCCAAACCGGGTAAGACGCAGACGATTAACTACTATAATATTAATGAGCAGATGTATTTCGTTGACTTGCCGGGCTATGGATATGCAACTGCCAACGAGAGTGTAAAGGCGCAGTGGGGCAAATTGATTGAAGATTATCTTCATCAGTCCAAACAGATTAAGGCGGTGTTTCTGTTGATAGATATCAGACACGCGCCGTCTGAAAATGACCGGATTATGTACGACTGGATACTTGATCGGGGTTACAAGCCGATTATCATAGCGACCAAAATGGATAAAGTAAAGCGAAGTCAATTATCCAAACAGATAAAACTTATATGTGACACGCTTGACGTTATAGATGACACTACTGTCATACCATATTCCGCACTGTCAAAACAGGGTAGGGATGAAATCTATGAATTGCTGGATGATATATTGGCTGAGGATTGATGCAAAACGGATGGAGGAAGTTTCATGAGACAATCTATTAAAACTTATCTCAAAGTTATTTTGAATCTGGTAACGGCATTGATTGTGCTGCTGTTATGCATTTTTCTGTTGCCGAAGTGTATTTTCTTTTTTATGCCCTTTGTTATAGGCTGGATTATTTCGTTGATTGCTTCACCGGTGGTAAGGTTTTTCGAAGAAAAGCTGAAGGTGAGGCGTAAGGGTGCATCTGTGATTGTGATTGTGGCGGTACTGTCAGCGGTAATTCTGATTGTCTATGCGGTGGGAGCCAAGCTTGTTCAGGAAGGGGTCAGCTTTGTCAATGAACTTCCGATGTTGTGGGAAGGCATCATGGACGAATTTAGTCAGGTGGGAGAGAATCTGGAAGGTATATACAACCGATTACCTGAGGATATGCAGAACACGTTGGACAATATCGGTACGCAGATGGGAGAATATTTCGGTTCCATCATGGAAGGCGCCGGGACGCCTACTTTTGAGGCAGTCGGAAATGTTGCGAAGCAGCTTCCGGATATTTTCCTTGGAGTAGTGATGTGTATTTTGTCGGCATATTTCTTTGTGGCGGATAAGAGTTATATGTCGAACATTATGAAGAAATATGTACCCGATTCCATCAGATACCGTTTTGATTTGATACGCAGAAGCTTTCGCAATGCGGTAGGCGGTTATTTTAAAGCACAGTTTAAAATTGAATGCTGGATATATATATTGTTAGTGGTCGGACTGCTGGCGTTACATGTGAGGTATGCGCTTCTCGTTGCGCTCGGAATCGCATTCTTGGATTTTCTTCCCGTATTCGGGACGGGTACGGTTATGATTCCATGGGCAGTTATCGAGATATTGAGTAAAGATTACAAGATGGCAATCGGTTTGCTTATCGTTTGGTGTGTGGGGCAGCTTGTACGTCAAATGATACAGCCTAAGATTGTGGGAGATTCCATTGGAATGGATGCGATTCCGACTCTTTTCCTATTGTTCATCGGATATAAAGTAGCAGGAGTTCTTGGAATGATTCTTGCGGTTCCCATCGGTATCATTGTAGTCAACTTATATGAAGAAGGTGTTTTTGATACGACCAAACAGAGTGTCCAGATTCTGGTGGCAGGCTATAACAAGTTCAGAAGGATTCGCCCTGAGGATACGGCAATTGTGGAAGCTTATGAGAAAGAAGTGGAAAAGAGCTACCAGAAAGAGCTGGAGTCTGTTCAAGAGGGAGAGCGGGAAAAGGAAGAGGCGTCTCAGATTAAAATAGAAGAGCCTCTGATTATCAAGAAAATCATATCCAAGAAGTCGGAGAGAGATGACGTTAAGTCGGGAAAAAGTGATTGATCAAAAGGGTCAATATGAAATGGATAATGGATAGATATGCGCAAAATACAGCGCGGAAAAGAGGAAAACATGCAGGTTACGGTTTATAATTGCAGAGCTTTTGATGAGAAAGATTTATTTACGGAATATGCAAAAGAACTGGGAATTGATTTGGTGTTGTGCGCGGATGCACCGGATAGGAGCAATGTATCGCTGTGTAAAGGAAGCCGCTGCGTCGACGTCATCACATCCAAAATAGATGAGGAACTTATACAGGCATTTAAGGAAAACGGTGTGGAGTATATCACTACCAGAACAATCGGCTATGATCATATTGATCTGGAGGCGGCAAAGAAGTGCGGTATTACAGTAGGAAATGCGCCTTACGGACCGCATGGCGTAGCGGATTATACGGTTATGCTGATTTTGATGTCTATTCGTAAGATGGGGGCAATTCTTGGAAGAACCGCCTTGCAGGATTACACGCTGGCTGGCTTAAATGGCAGAGAACTGAAAGATTTGACTGTAGGAGTCATCGGAACGGGAAGAATCGGCGCTACGGTGGTGAGCAGCCTGTCGGGTTTCGGTTGTCGTATCCTTACATACGATTTATATGAAAAAGAAGAAGTAAAAAAACATGCAGACTATGTTCCGCTTACACAGATATGGAAAGAGGCGGATGTCATCACGCTGCACACGCCGTTAACAGAGGAAAATCATCATTTGATTAATGCAGATACCATAGCGCAGATGAAGGATGGCGTGATAATTATTAATACAGCAAGAGGAGCGCTGATTGATTCCGATGCTTTTATTGAAGCGATTGAGGACGGTAAAATCGGTGCGGCAGGTCTTGATGTTGTAGAAAATGAGTTTGATTTATACTATTATGACCACAAATCGGATATATTAAAGAATAGGGAACTTGCACTTCTCAGGAGTTTTCCGAATGTGACGGTGTCTCATCATATGGCTTTCTATACAAGAAATTATGTGGAAACGGTTGTCAAAGACTCACTTATGAGTTGTAAATGCTATATGGAGGGCAGAGAAAATCCTTGGGAGATCAAGTGACTGTATTAGAGAAATAAGGAGAATGCGTGATGCAAAAAAGAAACCCGTGGAAGGTTTTATTCAAAATCTTTTTTGCTGTCTACATTTTGTTTGTGATTAAGGTCATCATTTTCAAGTATCCGATGGAGCAACTGCGTGCGATTGCGGCTACATGGCAGAGGAGCGTTATTTTAGAGGGGCTTGGAACGGCTAACTTCACCCCCTTTAAGACGATTAAAATGTATATAGATTATGCATATAAATTAAATAGCGTGGAGAATCTGGCGGGAAATATTCTGGTTTTTGTGCCTTTAGGCTTTTTGCTGCCGATGGTGTCTGACGAATGTCGGAGATTCTCTGTTGTGATGCTCAATTCGTTTGCCTTTGTGGTCGGAATTGAAGTATTCCAGCTTTTTAGTGCATTCGGAGCTTTTGATGTGGATGATATCCTTTTAAATTGTCTGGGTGCGGCAATAGGGTATGGATGTTACCGTCTGCTATGTATTTTGCGAAACAGACAGGCGGAATCAGCAGATGAGAACGTTGAGTATAGGATAGTGGGAACGGTAGCGGAGGAGATAGACGATTAGAATTACAAGCATTGAATGAAGACGGTAAATGAGATACAATAGTGTAGGCGGGAGGGATTTGTATGGGAAATATATTGAAGAGACTAAAGACAAACGTAGTGATTTCAGCAGTGCTGTGCATCCTGCTCGGTATTGTTCTGGTAGTATGGCCGGATATATCAATGCAGATTGCATGTACCGCAATCGGAGCGGTTCTTCTTGTCGGAGGTATCGTGCGTCTGGTACAATATTTTGTGGTGAGAGACGGGAGCATGTATGCACAGATGAATCTGATCATGGGAATTGTGCTTACCGTAGTCGGTGTATGGATTGTGTTAAAGCCGGATAAGGTTCTGGCGATTATTCCGATTATCATAGGAATCGTGATTGTGATACACGGTCTTAACAATTTACAGCAGGCAGTTTCTTTGTGCAAGGAAAAGTATGACAAATGGTGGGTTGCCCTGATTCTGGGACTGCTCACGGTAGGATTCGGTATTCTGTTAATCTGCCGTCCTTTTGCGGCGCTTGATACGGTAGTCATGTTGATTGGAATTTTCTTAATATATGACGGTTTGTCCGATCTCTGGATAGTGTCGAGAATCTATCGGACAGCTAAGGAGCTTAAGCAGGAGGCGGAGGCTCTTGACGTGGAGGCGGAAGAGGTTGAGTGATGCCGAAAGTTACTGCGCACATATTGTAAAAATTGGGCTTGTATATTTTGGAGAGAAGTACTAAAATAAATGCAGTAAGGTATAGTTGATTTCATGTATTAGAAAGAAGGAATATTGTATGACAATCGGAGCTTTAGGAGCATATGGTTTTCAGCCGTATGTATATAATACAAATGCCGTAAGCGCAGCAAGTATGAATAAGCTGTCCAAGATATCTGATGATGTGCTGGATAAGAAGGTTGACTACAGCGAACTTACTGACGAGAGCAAGAACGTGAATCCGCTTAAGAAGGGACAGACGCTTAATTTCCAGTCGATGCTTCAGATGCAGATGCAGCGGGGACAGAATAATGCAGCAAGGATTATGAAACCGACGGAGAAGACACAGGAGACAGAGAACGATACACAGGTTTCGGAGACAGAACAGGCTTCCGAGGCAGTGATAGCGCAGTTTGATCAAAAGGCAGCACAAATAGGCGAGGAGGCAGCAAGTCAGAATGAGGTTTCCACGAATGCAGATGCTAACGGCAGCAACAATATTAACTATCAGATGCAGCAGGCGTTAAATGCATACGGAATGTTTATGACAGCGTAAAGTGTATTAAGATATCAGTGAATGAGAAATGAAAACGGTGCAGGTATGTCCGTGGGGATGTACTTGGCACCGTTTTTTTTTGTTGTAATGTTTTATGTAAGGGTCATATTCTTGGTAAATATTGATCGAGAATATTTAATATATTGCTTGTATGTGCTTTTTTCACATTGCAGGATAATTTGTCACGGGATAAATCTTTAATTCGTTCATTTCTTCGGAGGGTGCCGGATTCCGATACTTTCTGGGAATCGGAGATTTTTTTTCCTAAAAAAACATCTTCGACATCGTGGCAAAACCATATCAAATCATAACTGTGCTGTTCACAAAAGCGAGTGATTTGATTCATTTCATTTGTTTCCAAACAAAATATTAGTTGAATCGCCATAGTATCACTCTCCTAAAATTCCTACGAAGTCGGATGCTTCGATATTAAACGGAGAGGCTTCAATCATTCCGTTTTTATAACAATTTTCAGGCGTTGCATTTCCGCGTGCTGTCCACGACACTAAATGATTATCACTTGATAAGAAATCTATGGAGTTGCGGTTTTCTTTCAAAATGCTCATAGGATCAAGATTGTGTGTCGTAAAGCAGAGCTGACCTTTGCCGTAATACATGAAGTATTCAATTAATTTGCATAAATAGACATCGTTTAAGTTGGAATCCATTTCGTCAACAAAGACAATGCCTCCGTTGCTGGCAGACACAAAACAATCAAATAATCGTATCAGCTTTTTAATTCCGGTACTTTCAAATTCTTTATTGATGACATAATCACCGTAATTCAAATTTAACTCGCATACATAGTATTCCCCGTTTTCTTTTGCATCAATGTCGATGGAAACTAAATCGCTTTTAAAGATTCGGATAAATTGAGTCAGACGCTTTACTTTTTCTTTATATTTCTCAAAATACTCTTTTTTAATATGCTTTTCACTGATACTTGCAAACAAATCCTGATAACTTCCTTGCTCTAAGAGTTCATCTATTAGCGTTTGCTGACCTAAACCATTCTCTTTTAGCCTTTTTTGTAAAAAATATAGTTCATGCTGGTCTTCCTCTCCGATATATATGGTTATTTGTAATAAAAAAATCATAAATGATATTAAATGAATTAATAATTCTTTGCTAGATATGTCCGATACAGACATGGCGCTCTCATCTAAATTCATGATATATAAATGGATGAAGGAATGGCTTGTTAACAGGTTGAGTGATTTCTTTTCAATAGTAGCTTTTTGTTCTTCCGCACAATGAATCTCGGTCAATTCACCGTTTTGAACTTCAAAAATTGTTTGATAGTGATTGCCGGCATAGTTACCGCTTTTCATTTGCAAGATTTCAGACTGAATTTCATACAGACCGCTTTTGCCTCTTCCGATACGCATCGAATATTAATATAAAAGTTTTAATTGACACACCAAGATAATATTGATATGATAATATCACAAAGATAATAACATGGAAAGAAAGGAGTATCAAATATGGTCTACTTATTATCTGAGAGACAGGGAACATTTATCAGAGCATCTATTTACGATCATTGCAATTTTGCTTGTCAATATTGTGCTGCTGACATGGGGATGGAGAACCATACGCCAACTTGCCTGCAGGCTCCGCTATTGAATACAGAGGATTATATCAGAAATATGAAATGGTTGGCACAGCATGGTTTTCGAATTATATCCTTTACTGGCGGCGAGCCTTTGCTGAATCCTGATTTTGCCCGGATTGCAGAGGGATGCAGACCTTTTTTTGAAACAATGGAAATAACAACAAACGGAACAAAACTCTTGGAGAATATACAGGCAGTAAAAAAATACATTGATGTTTTGAAAATCTCCATAGATGCCTATGATAAGGAGCTTGCTGTTCGGATTGCGCATAATGATATGGCACGAAATACGATGAGTGTAATTGAAGAGAGTTGCAGGGACGGAATCAAAAAAATCGGTTTTAATTTTGTATATATGAAACAGAATGAAAAGGAGCTGCCAAAGTTGATTGATTATGCGGGCAGACTGCGCGAGAAATACGGTACGGATATTTATATCAGTATACTGGACTTGTATTATTCCCGTGGCAACAGAGCATTCTGGAAGGAGCAGTTTGTAGATTTATCTACTGTCAGAGAGCAGATTGAGAGAAATGGGATACAAATTAATCGAAGATTACGGGTTGGCTGTGACTCTTATAATTTTATCTGCAATGGGATTGTAGTGAACATGAAGGACAGTATTTCATGTACGCATAGGGCAAAAATTTGCGAGCGATGTACGGAGTATTGTCAGGAGGGTATTTATTCCTTAAAACATTCTGCAAGCGGCTGGCTCAGTGTATGTCCATCAAATACACTTTCACTGGGCACATTGTTAAACGGCAGGACAAATGAAAAAGAGGCGCATGAAATGATCGATCAATATGTTACAACAATAAATGAAATCAAAAGAGTCGATCATACCGGAATGATATTTAGGGAGAAAATTGATGAGTGAGATTAAGAGACATCTACAGAAGCAGGAAGTGAGAGGATGTTTGTCAGCGGCTTGCGATGTCAAGCAAACAGCAAGAGATTTTTTTCAGGAGAGAGGATTTCGGGAGTTTGATACACCAATCTTAATTCCGCGGACAGGGGAAAGATATAATACCACTTTTAATGTTGATTTAGACGGAAATCCGGCAATGTTGGCGGATTCGCCGCAGATATGCAAGATGATGCTGATGATGGCTGGATATGAGAAATACTATCAGTTTGCTCATTGCTTTCGGTCGATTGCTCGGGAGGACAATCCTGATACTAGATTGAGCGAGTTCATACAATTGGATATAGAAGTGCGGGATATTGATTTTGATGGTTTGGTGTGCTTGGCGGAACAATTTATGATACGTCTTTGCAAATCATTGCATAGATTCCCCAAGGTTACCTATTTGGAAGGTTTTGAATGTCTTGAAAAGTATGGGGAAGCGATGAAGCCTGATTTGCGAGAATGTGCGGAAGATTTATCGGTAGTCTTTATCAAGCGGCTGCCTTTGGTAAGTAGGAGTGGTGTGCCGTTTCATCATATTTTTGCAAAACCGCATCAGGAAAGTGTCGAATGGAAAAACGAAGAAATGGCGAGTTATGCGACAGAATCTTTTGATATCATCCTAAATGGAATAGAAGTCGGCGGCGGAGACCTTCGCATTATGGATGTAGAAATGCAGCGAAGACTAATGGGCATATTTGATGTTGATGAAAAGCTATATACAGGATATCTGGAGATGCTGGCAGAAAGTAAGGAACACCAGAGTGGCGGTTTTGCAATTGGTTTGGAGCGGCTGCTCATGGCTTTATTATCTGTGGACAATATCTGTCAGACAGTTGCGTTTCCCAATATCTATATGAGTAGAGATTGGTGCTTGTAAGAGGGGAAAATATGGGAAATAAAAGAATTGTGTTTCACTATGGAAATCTGCCGAAATGTAAGACAAATAAATTGCATCTTCAGGACAGCAAATGGGTTCATTTTCACCTAGATGAGCCATGGGCATATTCCGCTGATAAAAAAATAATGTTAAAGCATATCTATTGCTTTCGGGATATTGAGGCGGTGAGATATGTAAATGTGTATGTGTTTTCCTATAAGAGCCAAGCATATTTTCTGCATACCGTTATGGCAGAGTGGGTTGCATATATCCTTAATATTTATGGTAAGGGCACGTTAAGTGAATCGTTTATTTCTGCGATGGTACAATGCATGGAATTTTATATAAATAAGAAAAAGGACGAATGGCTGCATGAGCGTAAGAAGCGCTTTTCGATTTCGGAATATGAACATAAAGACATTTCAGTAAGGTGCCTTGCAGAGGAAATGATTACGACATATAATGGAATAGATATGAACTTATATGGCGAGTGTGATCCGGATTGGAGGATATTGGAAAAATACGGATTGTAGCATTGTCGGGAGGCGCACTATGATACTGAGCGTAAGCCGCAGGACGGATATTCCCAATTACTATTCGGACTGGTTTTTAAACAGAATAAAAGAAGGTTATCTGTATGTGCGCAATCCGATGAATGCTCATCAAGTCAGTAAGATTATACTGTCGCCTGAATTGGTGGACTGTATCGTGTTCTGGACAAAGAATCCGGAGCCGATGCTTGACAGACTGGAGGAACTGGCGCCATATCCGTTTTACTTCCAATTTACGCTTACAGGATACGGCAGTGATATCGAATGTAATGTTCCTCACAAAAAGAGACGAATGATTCCGATTTTTCAGGAATTGTCACGTAGAATCGGGCAGGAAAGAGTGATCTGGCGGTATGACCCGATTCTTTTTACACAGAAATATACACCGGAATATCACTTGAAAGCTTTTGAGCAGATTGCCGATGCCATACGGGGATATACTTCGAAATGTGTGATTAGTTTTGTGGATGCATATACCAAGAATGCAAAAAGTATGGCGGCACTCGCTCCATATATGCTGCCGGACGGTGAATTGACAGCATTTGCAGGGGAAATTGCACGTATAGCGGCTGAAAATAGCATGAGGGTCGGAAGCTGTGCGGAGAAAATCGACCTTGCAGATTGCGGAATTGAACATAATTGCTGTATTGACAAGGAACTGATTGAGAAGATTACGGGTAGCTGTATACAGGCGGGGAAGGACAAGAATCAGCGGATAGAGTGTGGCTGCGTTGAGAGTATTGAAGTCGGAACATATGATACATGCCGAAACGACTGCCTGTACTGCTATGCGAACAACAGCAGAGAGCGGATTCTACGGACAAGCAGTCTGTACGATGTCACGTCTCCGATTCTGTGCGGACAGATTACGGAAGAAGACAGAATTACGGAGCGGAAAGTGAAATCTTTGAGGAAAGATGTGTAGGAAGATATACAAGGGAAGAGGAGAACGGAAATCGTGATAAAACCGGAAATGATTATTTTCGATTACGGGCATACGCTGCTTTATGAGCCGGGTTTTGACGCGAAACGGTGTGAGGAGGCGGCTTATCCGTATATTATTAGTAATCCGCGGAAGCTTTCGATAGAGCAGATTTATGAACATGTTCAGAGAATGTTCGGGCAGTTCAAAACGCAGAGAGACAGTGGTATAGAGATTCACGAATGGCAGTTTATGAGGCTGGTTTATGAATATCTGGGGATACAATTCAGCATTTCTTATGAAGAACTGGAAGAAATTGAATGGAATGCCGCTTCAGAAGGCGCAGTGATGCCCTATGCGGAAGAAATGCTGGATTATTTGAATGAAAATGGCATAAGGACAGCGGTCATCAGCAATATCGGCTGGTCCGGCAACGCGCTGACTAATAGAGTCAACAGATTGCTGCCACGCAACAAGTTCGAGTTTGTTATGGCGTCCAGTGATTATGTCATCAGAAAGCCCAATAAGATGCTGTTTGAAATTGCACTAAAGAAGACGGGGCTGCCTGCGGAGCAGGTCTGGTACTGTGGTGACAGCATGGAGAATGATGTGATTGGCGCACATAGCGCAGGCATGTATTCTGTTTTGTATGAGGGGGATACGCCGGAGGAAATCAATCCTTATAGACATCAGAATGACGGCTTGACGGCGGATTTTGAGTATCTGCATATTCATGACTGGCGTGAAATGGTGAAGGTTTTGAAAGAGCTGTAACAGAAAGTATGTAATGATGAGAAATGATAGCAATAAAGCGCAGTGTACACAAGGAGAAAGAGAACGTGGAGAAGGAGAAAAGCTTATGTATCAACATCATGAAGAATCGATAGAGAACATGAAAAAGTATTTTGAAGATATGGGAGCCATAGCGTTGATTCTCGGAGGGTCGGTTGCAAAAGGAAAGGCGCGCCCGGATTCGGATTTGGACGGCATGGTGATTTTGACGGATGAAGATTATGCCGAGAGGGAAAAGAAAGGTGCGACAACGGAAGTGGTGGAAGGACACTGTACCTATGAAGGAGGGTATTTTGACGTAAAATACATGACGAAAGGTTATCTTGCGGAACTTGCGGCAAAAGGCAGCGAGCCGGCGAGAAACGGCTTTACAGGCGCCAAGATTCTTTTTACACACGATCCGGACATTGAAAGGATGATAGTAGATATTCCCGTGTTTCAGACAAAAGAAAAAGACGAAAAAATGCTGTCTTTTTATTCGGATTTCTGGCTGAACTATTATTACTTCTTAAAAAGCTGCCCTGTTGACGGTTATATGAGAATGAGGACGATTGCGGAAATCATTTATGATTTGTACAGGCTGGTTTTGCAGGAACATGAAATCTTGTTTGATTGTAACAGACGGCTGGAGGAGCAGGTGGAAGCAATAGGTGCGGATATGGCAAGACTGGTGAGTTATGCCCGCATACTTGAAAAAACACAAGCAGAGGAAGACGCAGATAAATTCGTAGAATGTTTCTTAAAAATTACGACGTATAAGCCTCCGACAGACATGTCGGTAGTTTTTACTACATATTCTAAGGATTTTCAAGAATGGTGGAGAGAATACAGACCGAATATCAACGAGTGGTGATAGCGATAACTGTTGTTAGCAGAGCAAAGCAAAATATGAGAGGAAAATTTCTATGTATCAGTACATATTGTTTGACTTAGACGGAACATTGACGAATCCGAAAATAGGCATTACAAGCTGTGTGCAGTATGCACTTCGCAAGTTCGGGATTGAAGAGCCGGATTTGGATAAGCTGGAGCCCTTTATCGGACCGCCGCTGTTAGATAGTTTTCGGGAATTTTATGGATTTGATGATGAGAAGGGGCAGCAGGCGGTTGCCTATTACAGAGAGAGGTTTTCTGATATCGGTCTGTTTGAGAACGCAATCTATCCGGGGATGGTGCAGATGCTTGAGCGTCTGCAAAAGTCGGGACGGCATCTGGCGGTAGCGTCCAGCAAGCCCACCGTGTTTGTGAAGCGGATTTTAGAGCATTTTGGGATACTTGCGTATTTTGATGTGGTGGTGGGGAGCGAGCTTGATGGGACGCGGGTTAAGAAAGAGGAAGTCGTGGAGGAAGCACTGCGGCAACTTCTGTATGGCGGGAATCAAGTGAATGACGTCAGCACAGAAATGTTAACAGATAGAAAAGAGATAGATGATATGTGCATGGAATCTCGGCATGACATCGTTATGGTAGGTGACAGGAAGTACGATATCGAAGGCGCCAAGGCATATCGCATTGATTCTGTCGGCGTAGCATACGGATATGCTGCTGACGGCGAACTGGAAGAGGCAGGCGCCGATATGATTGTGGGGACGGTGGAGGAACTGGAGAGAGTATTGATGCGGTAAATTTGAAAAAAGGATTGACATTCATATAAGACTGTAGTAGTCTGTAATTAACAAGCAGACTACTACAGTCTTATTGCGGTTTTAAACAGAGAAAGGCAGGAATAAAAGATGGAGCAAGAGACAACTAAATTATTTGATTCGGAATTAAAAGTCATGGGGATTCTCTGGAATGAAGGAGATGTCCCGGCAAAACATATAGCGGATTTATTGACAAAAGAGCTTGGTTGGAATAAGAATACGACGTACACGTTAATTAAACGTTGTATCAAGAAAGGTGCAATTGAACGTTCGGAGCCGAATTTTATGTGCCATGCACTTATAGCAAAAGAAGCCGTTCAGGAGGCGGAGACGACCGAGCTGATCAACAAGGTTTATGACGGCTCCGCGGATAAGCTGTTTGCTGCCCTGCTTGGCAGGAAAAAGCTTTCCGCAAAGCAGATTGAAAAGCTAAAGCAGATTGTTGCGGATTTTGAATGAGGTGATAATCCGGGCTATGCAAACTGGTTTGAGACATATGTGGGGAATGAAGTAATGGAATATTTTTACGATTTCCGTGGCAGAATCTGTGCACAGACAGCACAGGGATAAGGAGAAGACTATGGGATTACTACAAATGAGTTTATACGGTGCAGTCATGATTTTGGCAGTGGTGTTAATACGGACCGTAGCAGTCAACAGACTTCCCAAGCGGACTTTTATTATATTATGGAGCGCTGTTTTGGTCAGGCTGCTAATTCCTTTTGAAATTCCTTCCGGTTTCAGCGTCTATTCGCTGCTTGGAAGCGGCGCGACAGATATTGTGGAAAGCGGCTCTTTGACAGGTGATAGCAGTATCATAGAAATACAGACGTCAGAAAAGAAAGATGTTGATGAAAGAATACAGACTCCGGAGATACCATATGCTGACGAGAATATACGACAGACAGTCACGCCGGAAACCGATGAGACGCTGTCAGACAGTAATCAAGGCGGGGTGGCGTCCGGATTAACCGAAAGTAAAGTATTACCTGTGATGACTGGTTTAGTCAGTTACGTAAAAAAATCTGTTTGGTCAATTATTTATGCTGTCGGAGCAATACTATGTGCAGTTTACTTTATTGTAGCTTATGTGCGGTGCCGCATCGAATTTAGTATGTCGCTGCCGGCGTACGATGATTATGTGAAGCATTGGCTAGAAGAGCGGCGTATATCCGAAAGTGCGAATGGTATTTTATTCCGGTTTGGACGATGGCGGCTGCGCCGGCTTCACTCTGTAATTAATGTGAGAGTCTCAGACCGGATTGACACGCCGTTGACTTATGGGGTCATTCATCCGGTAATCCTGTTGCCGAAGAAGACGGCATGGGAAGATAGGGAACAGCTTAAATATGTGCTTTGGCATGAGTATACGCATATCTGCTACGGCGACAGTGTATTAAAGTTATTTGCTGCCGCGGCGCTTTGTGTACACTGGTTCAATCCCCTTGTGTGGGGAATGTATTTTCTGCTGAATCGGGATATTGAGCTTACCTGCGACGAGAGCGTTGTGCATAGGTGCGGCGTCAAGGACAAATCGGCTTATGCAAATATGCTGATTGCCATGGAGGCAAAGAGAAGCGGACTTGTGCCGCTATACAACAATTTCAGTCAGAATGCGATAGAAGAGAGGGTTCGTGCAATCATGAAGATTAAGAAGATATCGTTTGGTGCGGTTATTTTTGCAGCCGGGCTGGTGGTGGGCGTGACTACAGCATTTGCCACTTCGGCAGGGAATAAGGAAGAATATGTACAGCTGGAGCAGGAAATAGATGAAATAGCGCAGGTAGAGAAGAAAACAGATGAATTAATGACACAGTTGTCGGAAGAAGACGGAAACATAGGCGATGCTTTTAGTGATGTGACTAATCAAGTCAATTCACTTGACGAAGGTCTTGACAGAGATTATACACAAGATGAGTGGAATCTGTTGAATGCCGCTCAATTTGAAGGATATGAGGATATGACCGTAGCGGAGTTTCGGGACAAAGCAAACACGCTAATCGATGATTCATGGGAAAATCTTGAGTTGCTGGAACGTTTTACCAATGATGAAGCGTTGTACCGGGTGCGGGACCTTGATGAAACGGCATTTTTCTTATTCTATGTATTAAGCCCGCTAAGTGCGGAACAATGGCAGACACGTGAGTTTGGCGGATACGTGTCGGTGGGGCATCCGTATGCGTCGGAGAATGTTACGTCGGATAGAGCAACGCTGGAATATGGCATCATAGTAACCGTATTGGATGCCGATGAATTGAAGGTGCGCGATTACGTGGATATTCGTCTCGAAACGGTGGATCGGATTTCGAATATGCTTTCTGATTATGCGGGGGAAGCATTGGCGGATGAGGAGCTGATGCAGGAAGAAATAGAGAGGCTTATGCGTGAACTGACGGCGGAACTTAGCACAGAAGAAGTCAGTGTAGATGTGAACTGGTATTATCAGCCACTTGACCCTTTCTACGTGGATGGAGGATACTGGGATGAAGAAGAAAGGATACACGATGAGTACCAGAAAGAGCGGAAGGAGCAGTGGGAGGAGGTATTGAAGCCGTATCTGCCCTTCGGGCTTACCTGTGAATATGATGCACAGGCTGATGAGTATAAAATGTATTTTAAGGGTAAGGAAGTAAGAGGACTTATCGATGAAAATACGGGCACATGGATTTCAGAGCACGCCGGAATCGGCTTGAATGTATACGCGCAGGACAGCATAGAGGTGTATGCGGTCTATGACGAGGATGGAAATCTGACCGGGCTGCGGGAGGCGACTAAGGAAGAACAGGAAGAGTGGAACGTAAGACGCAGGCAGACAACGGATGAGCTGTATAACGAAGTTCAGGAAGTCAGGGAATATCTGCCCGGCACGAGCGAGGACTATGACCTTTTGCTTTCCTTAAAGAAATCGAATTATAAAAAGATGTCACTGGCGGATTTCGACAGTGCGCTGCTTGATTGGGCGAATGAGAATTACGACAGTTACGACCGAATCGAATGTGATAGGGGCTGGAATGATTTCCGGGTGGACTTGTCGGAAGAAGATAAGGAGTTTGTCACCTGCACGGTGAGGCTGTCCGGTATAGAAAATGCAATGGTGGTCAGAAGCCTCCATCAGGGAAAGTCAGAAGAAGAGGCGGAAGACGTCAGTATAGGTGATACATTGACAAAAAATCCCGGAGCTGAAGCGCCGCAGTATACGTGGTGTCAGATGTACTATGTATTCAGCTATCATGTCAAGGATAAGGAGAAGGTGACAGTCGGTGAAAGGGACCGTGCGGTCGGCGGCATGTTGGACGGCATAGAGGATTTCTGGGAAGAAACCGATATCGAAGAACTTCTCAAGATGGATAAGAACGATATCATAAAGAAATTAAACGAACTTGCGGTAAAGTACAGCACAAGGAATATTACGATCACAGTTGCGGAAGAAGACCGGATTGGCTTTGAGCGCTATGATGAGAGATCGCTCATGATGGAACGGTAATTTCCATCGAAGAAAAATGCGTAAAACCGCAAAATAATAAAGTTTTCGTTGTAAAATGAAATATTCTGTGTTAGCATTTAAACATAGATAATTTGTAAGAGGCTAAAGTATGATTTGGAAAATGATTAATCTTCAACTGCAAAAAGGTTCGATTTTTCTCCTTCAAGGGGATAGTGCGCCTTTTTTCAGGAGGATTTGCAGCAAAGGGATCAATCGTTGATGCAGCAGTAATTCTTACAAAACAGGTACATTATCTCCTTAACGATATGGAAGAAGCTCTGACTGAGTGAAAATCAATATGTTAAGGAGATTTTATTATGTTAAATATTAATAATATCAGGAAGCAAATATCGAGATTATACCTGTCGTCTGTGTTGGGAAACTTGTCCCTGACAGGTGCATGGGTTGCTATTCTTGCGGCAAGAGGTTACAGTCTGGTGGAAATAGGGGTCGCAGAGACCGTTTTCCACATTACAAGCCTGCTCTTTGAGATTCCGTCAGGTGTTCTTGCCGATGTATTCGGGAGAAAAAATATGCTGATTGTCAGTAGTCTTACGCGGATGTTCGGCAATATCATTATGATTTTCTCAGGGAATCTTTTTATGGTTTGCGCGTCGATTGCGTTTTATGCAATCAGCTATAATTTCGCTTCGGGATCCGGAGACGCACTTGCCTACGATTCGCTCAAAGAGGTCAGCCACGAAGGATATTATGATAAGTATGCATCGAACCAGTTAGTAATCTACAGACTGTGCAGCGGGATTTCAACCATGTGTGCCGGATTTGCGCTTTTTATCGGACATAGGCTGGCGTATGGAACGGATGTTATCGTGTGTATCATACAAGTATGCATACTTATGTTATTGGAGGAAGTGGGGATATGCCGTCAGACGAAGAAAGACGGGAAAAGTATGGCGACATCTATCGGAAAAGAGTTCGCCACGTGCTTTATGGAGAGCCTTTCTTTCCTTAAAACTGCAAAGTGCGCAGTTTTACTGATGTTTTGTAACTCATTTGTCGGAGCAGTTGACATTTTGCTTTTATTTTTCCTGCAGGCAAAGCTGCCGGAAGCGGGTATGCCAAACTGGGCGTTTGGTTTTTCTTTGTTTTTCATGGAAATGGGCGGCATACTCGGCGCAAAACTGATACTTAAGTGTGAGAAACTCCGATACAGAAATATATTTGCGGTGTCGGCATTCCTTGTGTTTACAGGTGTGATGCTGGAGCATTCGGGAATGTACCTGATTATGACGGCTGGCGGTTTTATTGCGGCGTTTAGCGACGATGCGCTGCAGGTGAGGACGAATACGATTCTTCAGGACAGTTTCCCGTCCGAGCAGAGGGCGACGTTAATTTCCATGGAATCTTTCACATTTTCCGTGATTATGATCGTGCTGTCGCCGCTTGCGGGGATTCTGTTTTCTCATTGGTAAAAATAAAGTGCGTTCGGAGAAAAGACTCCGGGCGCAGGCGTATGGAGAGACAATGAATAACAAAGTTTTTTTGAATAAAATATGGGAAATTCTCAAACCGTTCCTTGTCTACTATATTCTTCACAACGTGATATTCGTTCTCATTCTGTTCTTGTGCCGTGTGACGGCGGAAGGACTTGGGGAGGAATATTTGACTTATCTGACCGAGCACGCGGAGACGGTGACCGGATTGGTCAGTGGACTATCCATGCTTCTTTGTGTGCTTCCGCTTCGCCCGTGGCTTCGGAGTGAGCTTGCGGGACATAAGGCGGAAGCGGACTGTGTGAATCGACGAAGCAGTGTGCAGGGGAAGAATATGACCGAAGAAGGAAGGCGGGGAGACGGACTTCATAAAGCAGCGACGATGGGACTTACGATTGTACTTGCAGTCACAGCTTCCTTAGGATTGAATATACTGCTTACGCTGACCGGACTGGTCGGGATGTCTGAGGAATATGGGGAAGTGGCAGACCGGCAATACGGTGTCGCATTCGGGGCAGGTATGATTCTGTATGGATTGATTTCTCCGATTGCGGAGGAGATTGTTTTCCGCGGACTGATTTTTAACCGCATGAGACGCTATTTTCCGCATATGGCGGCAGTCATTGCATCGGGTGTATTATTCGGTATCTATCACGGCAATGTGGTGCAAGGGTTGTACGGCGGATGCATGGGCATCCTGATGGCATATCTGTATGAACGGTCGCACAGCTTTGTTGTTCCGTGCCTGTTCCACGCCACGGCGAACATGGTGGTGTATGTGGTGGCACAGAGTATATTTGTTCAAAGTATAATTTTTACGGTGCACGGCTGTGTGGTTTTACTCATCATTTCCGTGGCTTGTGTGTTCATTATAGAAAAAATTAGAGGATAGGGCGTTTTTATTCACTTATTGACAGATATGGCAGAACATTTTATAATTTTGTTATATATTTTGTACATAAATATACTCTGTTAGATAGAAAATTGTGTATTATTTGACGGAGATATTATATTACAGCGGGGGATGGAACTATGAGTATTATTAATGTTGATGTTGACAAATGTGTCGGATGTAATGCATGTGTGCGTGCGTGCCCGGTAGGAGACGCCAATATTGCCCGTATGGATGATGAAGGGCATCTTAAGATTTTGATAGACGATGAGAAATGTATCAAGTGCGGAGCGTGCATTAAGGCATGTTCGCATGATGCAAGGTCATATGTTGACGACACAGAGAAGTTTCTGGAAGATTTGCGCAGAGGACAGGAAATCGCGTTGATTGCCGCACCTTCTATCAAAATAGCATTTGACGGGAACTGGCGGCATGCTCTTCAATGGCTGTCCGATCATGGCATTAAGAAGATTTATGATGTAAGCTTCGGGGCGGACATCTGTACATGGGCGCATCTGCGTTATTTGGAGAAAAATCCGGGGAAGAAACTGATATCGCAGCCTTGTGCGGCAGTGGTGAATTATGTGCAGAGACACAAACCGGAGCTTTTTGAGAATCTTTCTCCCGTACATAGTCCTATGCTCTGCCTTGCAGTTTATATGAAAAAGGTATTGGGCTACAAAGGTAAAATAGCGGCGATTTCTCCCTGTATTGCCAAAATCGAAGAGTTTCGTGAGACAGGACTTGTGGATTATAATGTGACGATGGAGCACCTGAGACAATATTTTGCAGATAACAATGTGAGGCTGCCGGAAGTTAAGATATTCAGTGAATTTGAGTTTGACGGCAGTCAGGGATTGGAGGGTGCGATTTATCCGAAGCCGGGCGGACTGATGAGCAATATTCTGACGCATGCGCCGAGTCTCAATGTTATCACATCGGAAGGGACGGAGTCGCTGTATCAAGATATGGAAACATACGGCAAGTTGAAAGAGGCGGATAAGCCGGATTTATTTGACGTACTTAATTGCGGTGACGGCTGTAACGGCGGGCCTGCGACAGGTGTCAACTATCAACGTTTTGCAATGAACAATATTATGCATGATGTGGAACAGCATGCGAGAAAGGTTCGCAAGGCTAATACGACCAAGAAGGGCGTGGATGAGCAGTTTGCCGAGTTTGATAAGACTCTGAACCTGAATGACTATTTGCGTACATACAAGCGTTTCAATATTCACAAAACAGTTGTTACAGAAAGGGATATCGAGAATGCGTTTGCATTGCTTGGCAAGCATACCGCGGATGAGAAAACATTTGACTGTCATTCCTGCGGTTATCAATCGTGCCGTGATATGGCAATCGCAGTGGCGCGCGGATTAAATACGCCGGGGAACTGTCATGAATTTATGATGCAGTCAATCAAAGAGGAGCGTCAGAAGGTAAAAGAAGTAAATGAGAAAGTTATGGCGATGAATGACGAACTGATGCGTGTCTTTGGAGAACTTTCTGAAAATATCGAGGCGGTTAAGGAGGAAGCCGAGCAAATACAGGCAGCGAGCGGTAAGAGCTCGCAGGAAATGACAGACGTGTCAACTCGTATGGAAGAGCTGAATCAGATGAATCAGGAAATTACACAGGCGATGGAAGCGATTAATAAGAGCGTTGCCAAATATAATGAAATGACGCAGAATGTCGAGAAGATTGCCGGTAAGATTAACCTGCTATCATTGAACGCGGCGATTGAGGCGGCAAGAGCTGGTGAAGCCGGACGTGGTTTTGCGGTTGTAGCATCCAATATACGCGAGCTTTCCGATAATTCCAAAGCATCTGTCGGTAATGCAAGGGAAAGCGACGGGGAAGTCAAGAATGCGATTGAGAACGTTAACCAGATTATACATAACTTTGACTCTACCGTGCAAAACCTGATTACTTCCACAGGCGGTGCGATAGAAGGGGTTAAGTCAACGTCTGATAATAGCAGCAGCATTAAGAACTCGATGGAGGAGCTGGCACAGCTTGCCAAAGATGTGGAAGCGATGATTGTAGAGACTAATAAGATATTACAATAGAATGATGAATCAGAAACAATGGCATTTAAGCGGTCAACCCGACAGACGGGTTGACCGTTTCTTGCTAGATAGCTTGTTTTGAAATATATTCAGTTATGACATCGACGCATTTTTGAGTTCCGATAGAGCTGTCAATACAAAGCTCATATTGATGTGGGTCACCCCATTTTTTCCCCGATATATTTTTGTAATAGGCTGCTCTTGCCATATCGGAGCGCTCAATATTTCTTTTGCCCTCATCAGGCGTATCTCCGTACATTTCCATGACTTTTTTCACCCGGTATTCTTTCGGCGCATAGATAAAAATTCGTACTAAGTTCTTCTGGTGGCGCAGAACATAATCTGCCGAACGCCCTACGATAACACAAGAACCTGCTTCTGCAATCTTTTTTATCACTTTGTCCTGTGCTATGACAGCTTGCTGTATGACGTCGGTACTTAAATACAATTCACGCATAACCGCATTTTCGTCCGAGTTGATATTAGAAATAAATTCACTTGCAAGACCGCTTTCTTTTGCGGCAATCGCAGTCATTTCTTTGTAGTAGCAGGGAATGTTTAATTTCTTGGCGACTAACTGTCCGATATATTTTCCGGCAGTTCCATGTTCACGGGCAATCGTGATAATTACACCGGGTGAGGAAGGCTGTATTGCTTGGACGTTTACTTCCTGTGGTGTTTCGTTCTTATCACGTTCTAATGTTTTCCATAGACGCACCATGACGACGCTTGTGATTGCAATGGCAATAACGTCAGAGATAGGAGCCGCAAGGAAAATACCCGTAACGCCGCTGAAAATCGGAACAATAAGTGAAAAGAAAATCAACAGCACATCTCTTAGAATAGATAACGGTGCAGCGGTTTTCGCATGACCTATGGACTGCAGGAAAATAGCGCAAACTTTTTGTACACATGTGAAAATGATCAGGGAAAGATAAATTCGTAAGCAAAGAACTGCAAATTGTGTGTATAATTCCCCATCCGCTCCAAACATTTGAATAAAGAGAAGCGGAAATAATTCAAACATGATTGTACATACTACGCAGACAATCACTGTCCATTTGATGATGAGTTTTAGAAGCTGTTGTACTCTGCCGTAATTTCTTGCGCCGTAGTTATACCCGACAATCGGCTGTGCCCCGGCAGCAATACCGATGGCAACATTTAAGACAATCTGGAATAATTTCATAATTACGACAAACGCTGCCAAAGGAATATCCGCTCCATAAACAGAAGCAGCGCCGTATTTTACCAGCAATACATTGTTTACGATGGTAATGACCACGATAGACAGCTGGGTTAAGAAACTGGAAGCGCCTAAGGTCGCGACACGCTTTAAAATAGCTGAATTGAGGCGAAAACTTTTAAGGGATATTTTGAATGTCTTGCTTTTTGTTAAATACAGAAGACAAATAATAAAGCTGACGAACTGTCCTAATATTGTCGCGTATGCCGCGCCTTTAATGCCCATATTTAAAACAAAAATTGCCACCGGATCGCCAATGATATTGATAACTGCCCCGACTAACATAGCGCACATGGCATAGCGTGGACTTCCGTCTGCTCGTATGATAGATGCAAGAGTGTTTTGAACTAAGGCTAAAGGCATCATGAAATAGATGATAAAGCCATAGTCGTGAGCCAGTGATAAGTTTGCGTCCGTTGCACCGATTAAGCGTAACAGATTGTCACCTAAAGAATAGCTGACAACAATGATGATCACGCCGCAGAGGAAAGAGCATAACATGCTGTTGCCGACGCTGGTATGAATGTCCTGCGTCTCATTTTTCCCGAAAGAAACGCTTAAATCGGCAGCCGCACCGTCACCAAAAAGCAACGATACGCCCCAACCGATAACGGTAATCGGAAAGATAACTCCTGTTGCGGCATTTCCTAGATACCCAACGCCGTTCCCTACAAAAATCTGGTCAACGATATTGTAGAGGCAGGAAATAATCAGAGAGAAAATACACGGGATTGCAAATCGTCTTAGCAATACGCCCACTTTCTCTGTGCCTAAGTAATTGTTTTGTTCCATAATAACCTCCTGTTTGTACAGACAAAAACGGCACATGCTTCTGCATGTGCCGCATAAATCAAACACGCTCCACACGCAGTAACTTTCCGTACCGTAATCAGATTTACGGGCAAAGCCCCACATGTGTCGTTGAATGACTGTATTTATTTTTACTTCGGTGATTATATCAAAAGCGAAGCTCAAAAGTCAAGAAAGCAAATTTTAAAATTTTTGAGGCATGAGTACGGAATGGAAATTTACCGGTGCTTATGATACAATAGACGCAAGCCCAATAGACGCAGGCAAAAGGCATCTTGGAAAATTTAAAAGGAGAGCGGGTAAATGCAGATTACGGTACTGATGGAAGATACTTGCACAAATCCGGAATGTGAATATGAGCATGGACTGAGTCTTTATATAGAAGCGGAGGGGTACAAGATTCTGGCGGATACGGGGGCAAGTGAAAAGACGATTTTCAATGCCGGCAAGCTGGATGTTGATTTGTCTAAGGTGGATTTTGCAGTGCTTAGTCACGGGCATTATGACCATTCCGGCGGCATACTTGCTTTTCGCAGGATAAACGCAGATGCCGTAATCTATATGCAGAGGACGGCTCTTGACGATTACTATCACGGGGAGAGGTATATTGGTGTCGACAAACAAATCAGTCAGCTTCCGAATATAAAGCTTCTGGCGGGGAATACGGAGATTGACAGAAATATTTCGATTTTTACAGGTATTACCGGCAAAAAATTCTGTCCGAAAAGTAATCTTGGACTGACCAGACGTGTAGGTGGAGAGGATGTGCAGGATGATTTTGCACATGAACAGTGTCTTGTCATACGCGGGGATAAGACATTGCTTGTTTCCGGATGTGCGCATAACGGAATATTAAATATTCTGGACAGATACGAGGGACTTTACGGTGGCGTTCCGGATGTAGTCATCAGTGGTTTCCACATGGTGAAAAAGACTGCCTACTCTGAGGAAGAAAAAGAAATCATTTTAAAGACAGCCGAGGAATTAAGAAGGAGCGGTGCAATTTATTATACCGGACACTGCACGGGACAGCAGGCGATTGACCTGATGAAACCGATTATGGGTGATAAACTGATACAGATTCAATGCGGTATGAGAATAAATCTGTCATAGATGTAAAGCCAGATACAACAAAATATAATGTAGGAGTAGGAGAAAACTGTGAAAAAGATTGTAAAAGGAATTGTCATTTTCTTAGGGGTTATTATTGTGGCACTTTTAGTGTATGCCGGTTATCTGCTTCTTGGATTTCATCGTCTGCCTGATAATTTGACTCTTGAAGTCAATAGAAGTGGAGAGGCTGAAAGCTTTGATGAAGATTTTGAAGTAGAGCCTGATACGACGTACCGGATCATCACTTATAATATCGGATTTGGCGCATACCTGCCGGATTTTAGTTTTTTCATGGACGGCGGGAAGTCATCGTGGGCAAAGAGCGAGGAGAGTGTGATTGCCAACGTCGCAGCCATGGGCAGCGCGTTGAACCGGTTGGAGCCGGATTTTCTCTTTTTGCAGGAAGTTGACAGAGACGGCACGAGAAGCTATCATGTGGACGAGCTGGAAATTATGAATAAATTCATCGGAAGTTATGAATATCATTTTGCGCAGAATTATGATTCTCCATATCTGTTTTTTCCACCGTGGGAGCCTCACGGCACGAATGTAGCCGGAGTCGTGACTTATTCTAAGGGACAGATACAGGAGGCGGTACGCAGAAGCCTGCCGATTTCAGAGTCGCTTACCAAATTTATGGATTTGGACAGATGCTATTCGATTTCGCGGATTCCTACTAAAGACGGTCATTTTCTATGTCTGTACAATGTTCATCTGGCGGCTTACGGCAGCAGCGCCGAGGTCAGAGAGGGACAACTTGCCATGCTCTATGAAGATATGACGGCGGACTATGAGAAAGGCAACTATGTGATATGCGGCGGAGATTTTAACCATAACATGAAGGATGAATCACCGGCGGACGCTCCCGAGTGGGCGCACACGTTTCCTTATGAAACGATTCCAGAGGGATTTGACATGGCAATCAATTATGCACTGAATGCGGAGGATATCGCACACAATTCCTGTAGAAGTGCGGATGAACCCTATCAAGAGGGGCAGACATTTACGATTACGCTGGATGGATTTATCGTGTCGGACAACGTGGAAGTGACAGATTATAAGCACATTGATTTGGGATACGGGTATTCAGATCACGATCCGGTAGAGATGTATTTTGTGCTTGACTCCAAAGAAAAATAAGCTGAGAAGATGAAAAGTCTGACAATAATACACAAATTCAATATATTTTCAAATTATCTGACAATTTAATAAAAAGTCTTTGTTTACAAGCGGAGAAAACTGGTGTATATTAAACATGCAGGTCGCAAAGGAGCGCAATGTGTTTCCTTTGCGACCTTTTTTGCGTGAATAAGCAGTAAGCTTACGAGTCTGCTTATGCGGGTAAAATCAGCATTGCAAGGGATATATTTGAAAGAGGAGAGAAAAGCTATGTTTGATGTGAAGACAACAGTTCCGGAAGCACCGCTTCATCGCATGGAATTTGAGCATGACAACTGCGGTATCGGTGCATGCGTGAATATCAAAGGACTAAAAAGCCGCGTCATTGTCGAGAATGCTTTAAAGATTGTGGAAAACTTGGAGCACAGAGCAGGTAAGGACGCGGAAGGCAAGACCGGTGACGGCGTCGGCATCCTGACACAGATGCCTCATAAGTTTATGGTCAAGGTGACAAGAGAGCTTGGCTTTGATATCGGAGAAGAGAGAGAGTACGGTGTCGGTACATTCTTTTTCCCGCAGGATGAATTGCAGCGCAATCAGGCAAAGAAAATGTTCGAGATTATTGCGGAGAAGGAAGGACTTAAATTCTTGGGGTGGCGCGCCGTGCCGACAGTTCCTTCTGTACTTGGTCATAAGGCTGTGGAATGTATGCCGTGCATCATGCAGGCATTTATCAAGAAGCCGGTGAATGTGGCGAAAGGACTTGATTTTGATAGGAAACTGTACATACTGCGGAGAACTTTTGAGCAGTCCACGGATGTGACTTATGTGGTCAGTTTATCCAGCAGGACGATTGTATACAAGGGTATGTTCTTGGTAGGACAGCTTCGCACCTTTTTCTCCGATTTACAGGATAAGGATTATGAGTCGGCGATAGCTATGGTGCATTCGCGATTTTCCACCAACACAAATCCAAGCTGGGAGCGAGCGCATCCGAACAGGTTTATCGTGCATAACGGCGAAATTAATACGATTCGCGGCAATGCGGACAAGATGCAGGCGCGTGAGGAAAATATGGAATCAGAGCATTTGGAAGGGCAGATGCATAAGATACTGCCTGCCATCAACGCTTCCGGTTCCGATTCTGCTATGCTTGACAACACGTTAGAGTTTCTTGTGATGAGCGGTATGCCGCTGCCTCTTGCGGTGATGATTACAATTCCGGAGCCGTGGGAGAACAATAAGACCATGAGTCAGAAAAAGAAGGATTTCTATCAGTACTATGCCACTATGATGGAGCCTTGGGACGGACCCGCATCCATTCTTTTTTCCGATGGAGATATTATGGGAGCGGTACTTGACCGGAATGGTCTACGTCCGTCACGTTATATGATTACAGACGATGATACGCTGATTTTGTCCTCAGAGGTAGGTGTGCTTGATATTGATCCGGTAAAAATTGTGGTCAAGGAAAGGCTGCATCCCGGTAAAATGCTGCTTGTGGACACGAAGCAGGGCAGAGTGATTGACGATGATGAAGTGAAGGAGAAGTATGCGTCCGCCCGCCCCTATGGTGAATGGCTTGACAATAAATTGGTGGCGCTGAAGGATTTGAAAATCCCGAATCAACGAGTGCCGGAGTATGGCAATGAAGAGCGGCAGCGTATGCAGAAGGCTTTCGGTTATACCTATGAAGAGTTAAAGACGAGTATTCTGCCTATGGCGAAGAACGGAGCGGAGGCAATCGCGGCGATGGGCGTGGATACGCCGATTCCGGTATTATCCAAAGCGCATCATCCGTTGTTCCATTACTTTAAGCAGCTTTTTGCACAAGTGACCAATCCGCCCATTGATGCCATCCGCGAGGAGGTGGTGACTTCTACTACGGTATATCTGGGAAGAGACGGCAACCTGTTGGAAGAAGTACCGGAGAACTGCAATATGCTAAAGGTTCATAATCCTATTTTGACCAACACGGACTTACTCAAGATTAAGAACATGAAGTCGGAAGGGTTTAAAGTAGAGGTGGTACCGATTACCTATTATAAAAATACGAGTCTGGAAAAAGCGATAGACAGGCTGTTTGTGGAAGTGGACAGGGCATATCGTGACGGCGTTAATATTTTGATTCTGTCTGACAGAGGGGTAGATGAAAACAGGGTGGCAATTCCTTCCCTGTTAGCCGTATCCGCCCTGCAGCAGCATTTGGTAAGCACTAAAAAGAGAACGAGCGTAGATATCATCTTGGAATCGGCGGAACCCCGTGAGGTGCATCACTTTGCGACGCTGCTAGGTTTCGGCGCCTCTGCAATCAATCCTTATCTGGCGCAGGAGAGCATCAAAGAGCTGATTGAAAATCACATGTTAGACAAAGATTACTATGCGGCAGTCAACGATTACAATGATGCGGTACTGCACGGTATCGTCAAGATTGCTTCTAAGATGGGAATTTCTACGATTCAGTCTTATCAGGGTTCCAAGATTTTTGAGGCAATCGGTATTGATAAGGACGTGATCAATAAGTATTTTACCAATACAGTATGTCGTGTCGGAGGTATTACATTAAAAGATATCGAGAAGGAAGCCGATACGCTGCACTCCATGGCTTTTGACCCGCTTGGTCTATCAACGGATTTGACGCTGGATAACCCCGGACGTCATCAGATGAGGAGCGGTGCGGATGAACATCTGTATAACCCGGAAACGATACATTTACTGCAGCAGTCAACAAGGCGTGGTGACTATGAAATGTTCAAGCAATATACCGCAGCAGTCAACGATGAGGAGAGTATTAAGAATTTAAGAGGTCTGATGGACTTTAACTATGCGAAGAAACCCGTGCCGATAGAGGAAGTGGAGGCAGTTGACACGATTGTCACAAGATTTAAGACAGGTGCGATGTCCTACGGTTCAATTTCCAAAGAGGCGCATGAGACGATGGCAATTGCCATGAATAGACTGCACGGCAAATCCAACTCCGGCGAAGGCGGGGAGGATGATGACAGGCTGACAGTGGGTGCCGACGGATTAAACAGATGCTCTGCGATTAAGCAGGTGGCTTCCGGCAGGTTCGGCGTGACAAGCAAATATTTAAATAGTGCGCAGGAAATCCAGATTAAGATGGCGCAGGGGGCGAAACCCGGGGAGGGCGGACATTTGCCCGGAGGTAAGGTATATCCGTGGATAGCCAAGACGAGACATTCGACGCCGGGCGTAGGACTGATTTCTCCGCCGCCGCACCATGATATCTATTCCATCGAGGATTTGGCACAGTTAATTTATGATTTAAAGAATGCCAACACGAGAGCGCGTATTTCAGTGAAGCTCGTGTCCGAGGCAGGTGTGGGTACGGTCGCAGCAGGCGTTGCCAAGGCGGGTGCACAGGTGATTCTTGTATCCGGTTATGACGGCGGCACGGGCGCGGCGCCCAGAAACTCCATTCACAATGCAGGGCTTCCGTGGGAATTAGGACTTGCCGAGACACATCAGACATTAATCCGGAACGGATTGCGTAATAAAGTGCGCATTGAGACGGACGGTAAACTGATGAGCGGGCGAGATGTGGCGATTGCGGCGATTCTCGGAGCAGAGGAGTTTGGTTTCGCTACGGCTCCCCTTGTGACGATGGGATGTGTCATGATGAGAGTATGTAATCTTGACACCTGTCCTGTGGGCGTGGCAACACAGAATCCGGAGCTTCGCAGACGTTTTACGGGTAAGCCGGAATATGTGGAGAACTTTATGCGGTTTATTGCACAGGAACTGAGGGAATATATGGCGAAGCTGGGCGTCCGCACGGTGGATGAACTGGTGGGAAGAACCGACCTTTTGAAAGTCAAAGAGCAGTTGACGGACCGCCAGAAGCAGGTGGATTTGAGCTTGATTCTTCAAAATCCCTATGAGGGAAGCAAAGAGAAATGCATTTTCGATCCGAAACAGGTATATGATTTCGAACTGGATAAGACGATGGACGAGAAAGTGCTGCTCAAGCAGCTCTCTAAGGCATTGGAGACAGGGCAGAGGAGAAGTCTGGAAGTGGACGTGACAAACACAGACCGCACTTTCGGTACGATTTTCGGCTCGGAGATTACGAGAAGATTCGGTGATACGTTGGAGGAAGATACATACCGTATTCTCTGTAACGGCTCCGGTGGGCAGAGCTTCGGCGCTTTTATCCCGAAAGGACTGACACTGGAACTGGTAGGCGATTCCAACGACTACTTCGGCAAGGGATTATCCGGCGGTAAACTGATCGTGTATCCTCCGAAAGGCTCAAAGTTTAAGCAGGATGAAAATATTATTATCGGCAATGTGGCGCTTTATGGTGCAACTTCCGGCAAGGCTTTTATTAACGGTGTGGCTGGAGAGAGATTCTGTGTGCGCAATTCCGGTGCGATTGCAGTCGTGGAAGGAGTGGGAGACCACGGATGCGAATACATGACCGGTGGACGCGTGGTTGTGCTCGGTTCAGTCGGCAAAAACTTTGCGGCTGGTATGAGCGGAGGCATCACATATGTGCTGGATGAGAATAATGATTTGTATACAAAAACGAATAAAGAAATGGTGTCTTCTTATGAGATTACTTCCAAATATGACGTTCTCGAGCTGAAAGAGATGATCAAGGAACATGTCGCTTACACAAATTCTGTCAAAGGTAAGGAGATTCTTGATAATTTCGGAGAGTACCTGCCGAAATTCAAAAAAATTATTCCGCACGATTATGAGAAGATGTTAAAGCTCATCGTGCAGATGGAAGAGAAGGGCTTAAGTGCGGAACAGGCACAGATTGAGGCATTCTATGCTGCCCAGAACAAGAAGTAAGCTTAAGAAGAGAGGAGAATATCATGGGAAAACCGACCGGATTTATGGAATATGAGCGTAAAGTTTCTAAAGACTTAAGTCCGAAACAGCGCATCAAAAATTTTAATGAATTTCACGAGCATCTTTCGATGGAAGAACAACAGCTGCAGGGGGCAAGATGTATGGACTGCGGTGTCCCTTTCTGCCAGTCCGGTATGACGCTGTGCGGTATGACATCAGGATGTCCGCTGCACAATCTGGTGCCGGAGTGGAATGATCTTGTATATACCGGAAACTGGGAGCAGGCATATATGCGCCTGCATAAGACGAACAATTTTCCGGAATTTACTTCGAGGGTATGTCCCGCATTGTGCGAGGCAGCATGCACATGTGGGCTGGACGGAGAACCTGTCAGCACGAAGGAAAATGAATACGCAATTATTGAAAATGCATACGAAAAGGGCTATGCGTCCGCAAAACCTCCCAAGGTGAGGACGGGAAAGACCGTAGCCGTAGTGGGAAGCGGTCCGTCGGGACTTGCCGTAGCGGATCAGCTTAACAAAAGAGGACATTTGGTGACAGTGTTTGAACGTTCTGACAGGATTGGCGGATTATTAATGTACGGTATTCCGAACATGAAGCTGGAAAAACACATCATTGACCGCAAGGTGAAGGTGATGGAAGAAGAAGGTGTGACCTTTGTGACCGGAGCGAATATCGGTAAGGATATAAAAGCGGAGAAATTAATGAAAGAATATGACCGCGTGGTACTTTGTTGCGGTTCTTCGCAGCCAAGAGACATTAATGCACCCGGCAGGGATGCCCAAGGTATTTATTTTGCGGTAGACTTTCTGGGCAGAAATACAAAGAGTCTGTTGGATTCCGATTTTCAGGATAAGCAGTATGTGGATACAAAGGGCAAGGACGTGGTGATTATCGGCGGCGGCGACACCGGCAATGACTGTGTTGGAACGGCAATCCGCCATGGCGCCAAATCCGTTACCCAGATTGAGATGATGCCCAAAGCGCCTGACAAGCGTGCGGATAACAATCCGTGGCCCGAATGGCCCAAAGTATGTAAGACCGATTACGGTCAGGAAGAGGCAATTGCCGTATACGGGCACGATCCTCGTATCTATGAGTCAACGGTGAAAGAGTTTATCAAAGACAAAAGTGGTAATTTGAAAGCGGTCAAGATTGTCTCGCTGACGTGGGAAAAAGATGCTAAGACCGGGCGTATGAACATGAAAGAGGCAGAAGGCAGCGAAAAGACGCTTGATGCGCAGATTGTCCTCATTGCCGCAGGATTCTTGGGAAGCCAGAAGTATGTGACGGATGCTTTTAAGGTGGCGGTGGATAACAGAACCAACGTGCAGACAAGCAGCGGAAAATTCGCCACCAATGTAGACAGAGTATTTGTGGCAGGTGACATGCATACGGGACAGTCTTTGGTGGTCAAAGCAATCCGACAAGGCAGGGAGTGTGCCAAAGAAGTGGATGAGAATCTGATGGGATATACGAATATGTATGTGCAGTGATAGGAAGATGCACGTTCAGGAAGATATGAACTGAATTTCGTAATGAAATAAGACGCATGATAAGTGGGTGATCCGTATCATGCGTCTTTTGTATGGAATGCCCGAATATAGTGCGGCAGAAACAGGAAATACTATAAGAAAGAGGATTGTATCTTGCATGTAAGGGGAAAAAAACATATAATGTGGTATACATTGATGAATCAAGAGGGTGTGTAAACTATGGAAAAAACAGTATCTGAGTCCATGATAGAGCAGATTTATCAAATACGCCCGGAATATTTAAACGGCGCGGGGAGATTGTTCGGCGGGAGACTGATGGAGTGGATTGATGAGCTGGCTGGGTTTGTCGCTATCAGGCACGCGCAGCGGAATGTGATTACGGCTTCTGTTGACAATTTAAAGTTTATCAGAGGCGCCTTTCTGGGTGATTTGATCGTCCTGATCGGGAGAATAACGTTTGTAGGGAAGACTTCTATGGAGGTGCGGGTAGATACCTATGTAGAGAGTATGGACGGCATCAGGAAGCCGATCAACAGAGCCTATTTGACATTAGTTGCGATTGATGCGGAGGGAAAACCTGTAGAGGTGCCCGGACTTATCGTGCAGACGGAATCCGAGAAGGCGGAATGGGAAGCCGGAATCAGAAGACGCGAAATGCGCAAGCAGCGTAGAACGGAAGGATTTTGATTGTATTGGTGGTATGTTATATCAGGGCTAAGGGTAATTTTGAGGGCTGAATTAACGAGATAAGTAGACGTAGAACGTCGAGAAATGGAGGAAAAAATGGATTTGACAAAGTATTTTCAGAGTATTATCGAACAGGACCGGTGTGCGGTGGTCATATGTAACTTAGAACATGAGATTATCTATATGAATCCGGCGGCAGTGGAGAGGTATGAAAAGAGCGGCGGAGCGAAGCTTGTTGGACAAAGTCTGCTGGGCTGCCATAATGAGAAATCCTGCGAAATGATTCATAGAGTGATTGCGTGGTTTGAGGAAAGCACGCAGAACAATATCATGTATACATATCATAATGACAAGCAAAATAAGGATGCCTATATAGTGGCTCTGCGTGATGAGGACGGTACTTTAATCGGATATTATGAGAAGCATGAGTTTCGGGATGCAGAGACAGGGGAAGCATATCACTTCTAAAAAGCAGAGAAGAAATATGCGAAATCAGGAAACCAGAAAAACTGCGGACAGAATAAAGCGTCTATCCGCAGTTTTTTAATTCTGATATTTTACATAAATTGACGAAGATCAATGGATAGATTTTCGTAAATGTGCACTTTAACGGGTTCGGAAAAAGAATGTACGATTGGACCTTCTCCATGTTCGAAATCGTATACGGTCACATATTTCTGTTTAGGGTCTACAATCCAGTATTCACGGACACCTTTAGCCTGATACAGCATAAGCTTCCGCCCATAATCCATGTATTTATTGGATGGAGAGGTGATTTCAATAATCCAGTCCGGAGCACCGTGGCAGCCTTTTTCATCCAGCTTATCATCCTGACAGATGACGACAATATCCGGTTCCACATAGTTACGGGTATCATTTGCTATATAAACTGCAAAGGGTGCCAGAAATACCTCACATGGTCCCTTATTGTTCTTAATGTGCATGTAAATCTGTACATGAAGTTCGCCGAGAATCTTCTGATGCGTCATGGAGGGCGATTCCATGATAAACATTTCACCGTCAATCAGCTCGGCACGTTCACCGTCCGGCAGTGCTTCAATATCTGCAATAGTGTAGGACTTACCTCCTTCAATCGACATAAACAGTTCCTCTCTTTCTTTTAATGCGTATTCCATATAGTGACCTCCTTTTCCGGCAGAAGGATTATATGGATGCCCTCCGCCGCTATTTGATTATGATTGAGAGTAAAGCGGCAGAAATTGCCTGAATGTGTGAATACACGGTTCAACGATTACTCTTGATGGATATATCATACTACCTTGCGGAATAGTTGTCAAGTCATAATTTGATGATCAAGGATTATCATGGATCGGGTAAAAAAGAGAAAGCGGATTGACTTAAATGGTCAACTCGCTTTCTCGTCCTGACGCTCCATTTTATACATCTATGGTCGGTGCATTGGTGCAAATCGGGCACGGAAAAACAAGCTACAGCAGTTGTATTCCGTGTGCCAGAGCTTCTTTTGTCACAGCTTCGGGCCAAAGGGAAGACTGTACTTCACCGATATGGGCTTTGCGCAGGAAGAACATACAGATACGGGACTGCCCGATACCGCCGCCGATGGTAAAAGGAAGTTCTTCGTTTAACACTGCTTTCTGGAAGGGCAGCTCGGCTCTCTCAGGGCAGCCGGCTTTATCCAACTGCTCCATCAAAGCTTTTTTGTCTACCCGGATACCCATGGAAGACAGCTCAAGTGCAATATCCAGTACAGGGTAATAGACCAGAATATCAGCATTTAACGCCCAATCGTCATAGTCCGGAGCGCGTCCGTCATGTTTGACGCCGGATTCTAATAAATCTCCGATCTGCATAACACAGACAGCGCCTTTTGCTTTTGTTATGTAATATTCACGCTCTTTCGGCGTATAGTCCGGAAACATATTTTCCAATTCCTGCGTGGTAATAAAAAAGATATCATGAGGTAAAATTTCATTGATATAGTCATAGCGTATTGCCATGTACTTTTCGGTTTTGCGCAGCACCTTGTAGACAGACCGGACAGTTTCTTTCAAATAGTCTATGGAGCGCTCTTCGCGGGAGATGATTTTCTCCCAATCCCACTGGTCCACATAGATAGAGTGGATGTTGTCCGTCGTTTCGTCCCGGCGGATGGCGCTCATGTCCGTGTATAATCCTTCTCCGTGTACGAAACCGTATTTCTGCAGAGCCATGCGTTTCCACTTGGCGAGGGAGTGCACGATTTCAGCCTGAGCGTCACCTTGCTCCTTGATGCCGAAGGAAACCGGACGTTCCACGCCGTTTAAGTTATCGTTGAGTCCGGAAGCGGGGTCTACAAACAACGGTGCAGATACTCTCAGAAGACGAAGTTCTTCCGCTAAAAGGACCTGAAAAAAATCTTTGACAGTTTTGATACCTATCTGCGTGTCGTGCAGATTCAACGCAGATTTGTAATCTTTGGGAATCATTAAATTATCCATAGGAAACCTCTCTTTATATAAAATTATAGTAGAAGCAAATTTACTTCTATTTAACTGCTTTTGCGTAAAGAAATCAAGTAGCACTTTCAGAAAGTAATAAAAGCATTAAAAAACGAACAAATGTTTGAAAAAGACTTGCAATCTATGGATATGTGTGATAACATACAACTATATCAGAACATATGTTCTGAATGCGCTTAACAGGTAGGGATGATCTGTTATATATTATATATAGAAGAAACGGTAGAGATAACACGGATTGGAAGCAGGAGCGGCAGATAGTTGCGCGAAACAGGTACACAGAGGGATTTGCAACGTTATGGAAGTCAGGATTTCACCGCAGATGTCGGTTATGGATAAATTGAAAATTCTTTCGGATGCTGCGAAATACGACGTATCGTGCAGTTCCAGCGGTTCCAATCGCAGAAATGACGGTACGGGTATCGGCAATACGGTGGCGGCGGGGCTTTGCCACAGCTTTGCGGCGGACGGAAGATGTATTTCGCTTTTAAAGATACTATTTACGAATGAATGTATTTATGACTGTAAATACTGTATCAACAGAAAATCGAATGATGTGCCGCGGGCGTCTTTCACACCGGACGAAGTTTGTGAATTGACCATGGAATTTTACAGACGCAATTATATAGAAGGGCTTTTCTTAAGTTCCGGTATTCTGTATAGTCCGAATTATACGATGGAATTGATTTGTGAGACGGTGCATAAGCTGCGTACGCTACATCGATTTCAAGGATACATTCATGTGAAGGCAATTCCGGGTGCAGATCCGCTTCTCATACAGCGTGCAGGCTATTTAGCGGATCGTATGAGTGTGAATTTAGAAATGGCTACAGCCGACGGGCTGCGTGAGATGGCGCCGAACAAGCATCGGCGGAATATATTGAAGCCAATGAGGCAGATACAGAACGGTATCACGGAGAATAAGAATGAACTTACCTTATATAAACATGCGCCGCATTTCTGCGAGGCTGGACAGTCTACGCAGATGGTTGTAGGGGCGCTGCCGGAGAGCGACTACCAGATTATGTCGGTGGCGGAGAATCTGTATGACAAATTCTCATTAAAGAGAGTTTACTATTCCGCCTTTGTGAACGTGAACGAAGACAAAGACCTCCCCGCCCTTGCAGGCGGACCGCCGCTTCTGAGGGAACACCGGCTTTATCAGGCGGACTGGCTTCTACGTTTCTATGAGTTTAAGGTGGATGAACTGTTGACTGCGGACAGACCGAATTTCAATATGGCAATTGACCCGAAAGCAGACTGGGCAGTGAGGCATTTGGAGATTTTTCCGGTGGAAATTAATCGGGCAGATTACAGGCTGCTCCTTCGTATCCCCGGAATAGGCGTTAAAAGTGCAAAACGCATTATCACTGCAAGACGATTCGGACCATTGACATTTGAAGACCTAAAGAAGATGGGAATTGTGCTGAAGCGTGCGCTATATTTTATTACATGTAACGGCAGAATGATGTATCCGACGAAGATAGACGAAGAGTATATTGTTCGCAATCTGACTTACCAGAACCAGATGGGAAAAGGGGAGCGGTTACCCTTTATGCCGGACGGAACAACATACAGACAGACATCTTTATTTGACGACGGGATGATTCTGGGAGCACAGGGATATCGAAGCATTTCGTGAGAATGATAATTGGTTGACATAAATCATATGTGCCGATGATACAAATATTGGAGACGTATATTATGGAAGAGAAATATATCATCTGTGAGGATTCACTGGAGGGCATCTTCACTGCGGTCTATGATGCGTATGCCTTAAGGGAGGGGCATGAGCATCTTCATGTGCAGGTAGGTGAAGATGATAATTACAGATTATTTGCAGAATATCTGTATAGTCAGCCGGATTTAGACAAGACTGACAAAGTGGTGCGCACATTGAAAAGACGTGTGGGAGATGAAGTATACGGCACGATTTGTCGTGCGGCAGCCTCTTACGATAAGGCGAAGGGTGATGCGGTATATCACACGATTGTAGACGGAATCACAGGAAGAAACGGTAGTGGTGGGAACGGCAGGCGGACGATGGAGAATCTGCGCAACCCGTATGTACTTAAGACCTTTGAACTGGCAAGACGAACTGCGAATGAAGTACATCACGAAGTAGAATTTATCAGATTTAAAGAGCTTCAGCAAGATATTCTATATGCAAAGATTGGACCGGAAAACAATGTAGTGCCTTTTCTGATGCCGCATTTTGCGGACAGATTGTCAGTAGAGAGCTTTATGATTCATGATGAAAAGAGAGACTTATTCGGTGTACATCCCGCGAAAAAGGAATGGTATCTTGTCTCCGGTGTTGAGGGTTTTGAAGAAGAATCATTGGTTTGGTCGGATAATGAGCTTAAGGTTCAGGAATTATTTACTCTTTTTCATAAGACGATTGCGATTGCAGAGCGTAAAAACAGTCGTTTACAGCAACAGATGCTGCCATTACGCTTCCAAGAATATATGGTTGAATTTGGTCAAAAGTGAATAAATTGTGACTTGCTTTTTTGACAAGAAACGGGATAATAGACAGAATTCACAAAAAATATTTTGATAGTCAAAATATCTTGGTGAGGTTGTTAAAATATGACAAAATTGTTTTTAATTAGGAACAAAATTGACTCTTTACAAATATGAATAAAGGAGTATAATCATCTCAAATGAGGAGAAAGTTAACAAATTTTTCTATGTGTGCCTTTTGCATACATAAATGGAAAAGGAAGGTGAATGTTATGCAACACAGAATTAAATTAAGACCGGATGAAGTGAAGGACTTTGTTTCCGCTGCAACAAAATGCATCTTTGACGTAGACATCTCCTACAATAGTTTTATAGTAGATGCGAAATCAATCATAGGTGTGTTAGGACTGAATTTCAATCAGGTTCTGACAGTTTCCTATAACGGATACGATGCTGATTTCGAGAAATATCTCAGAAAATTTGCAGTAGCATGTTAATCATATAATCCGGAACAAACACGACACATTGACTCCCTGTTTGAGATAGCGTAATATCTTAGATGGGGAGTTTTTGTGTTTGGATTATGTAAGGAAAGGGATATATGGAAATTCGTATTTCCGTCAGGAGTCTTGTGGAATTTATTCTGCGCTCCGGCGATATTGACAATCGAAGAACAGCGTCACCCGAGAATGCAATGCAGGAAGGCAGCAGAATCCACCGTATGATACAGCGGCGTATGGGACCGGAATATCAGGCGGAGGTAGGACTTAAGTACACCTATGATGCAGGGGAGTACAATATTATCGTGGAAGGACGGGCTGATGGAATTATTACGCAGGAAAATACCGTTACGATAGATGAAATCAAGGGAGTTTTCCGTGATATTAAGAAGATGAAGTCTGCCGTACCGGTGCATCTGGCGCAGGCAAAATGCTATGCCTATATCTACGCACAACAGAATTCTTTGAGCGAAATTCGTGTCCGCATGACGTATTGTCATATGGAAACAGAAGAAATACGATACTTCCACCACGATTTTATCTTTAAGGAGCTTGAAGAGTGGTTTGCGGATGTTATGGAGCAGTATCGCAAGTGGGCGGACTATTCCTTTACATGGCAGAAGATAAGGCAGGATTCCATCAAAATGCTGCAATTTCCCTTTGACTACAGAGAGGGACAGAAGGAGCTGGTGACATATGTCTATCAGACAATTTACCATAAGCGTAAGCTCTTTATAGAGGCGCCTACGGGAGTTGGAAAGACAATTTCCACGGTTTTCCCGGCGGTTAAGGCTATGGGAGAAGGCATGTGTGAGAAGATTTTCTATTTGACGGCGAAGACGATTACGCGCACGGTAGCCGACAAGACTTTCACACTTCTGCGTGAGAAGGGATTAAAGATAAAGAGTGTGATATTGACGGCGAAGGACAAGATATGTTTTATGGAAGAAACGGAGTGTAACCCGGAACATTGTCCTTATGCCAAAGGTCATTATGACAGAATAAATGATGCGATGTATGATTTACTCACGCAAGAGGATGCGTACAGCAGGGAAAAGATAGAGGAATATGCCAAGAAACACAGAGTGTGTCCCTTTGAAATGTGTCTGGATATGAGTTTGTTTTCCGATGCCGTCATCTGTGACTATAACTATGTCTTTGACCCGCATGTGTATTTGCGGAGATTTTTCTCGGAAGGGATTCGCGGAGAATACATTTTCCTGATTGATGAGGCGCACAATCTTGTGGAGCGCGGCAGAGATATGTATAGTGCAGTGCTCTGCAAGGAAGATTTTCTGGAGCTAAAACGTTCGGTTAAGGCGTATGACGAGAGGATTGCCAAGAATCTTGACAAATGCAATAAGGAACTGCTTGTACTGAAAAGAGAGTGTGAGAATTACAGAATAGAGGAGTATATTGACCCTTTTGTGCGCGCGCTTACGAGGCTTAGCGCGGCGATTGACGATTATCTGGAGGACCATGAGGATAGTCCGGTTCGTAAGGAGATTCTGGAATTTTACTTTGAAGTATCGCATTTTCTGGAAATGTACGAGCTTGTGGACGAGAACTATGTGACGTATTCGGAAATGGAGTCGGACGGCAGCTTTATCCTGAAGCTTTTCTGTGTGAATCCGGCGAAGAATCTGCGGGAATGTATGATGAGGGGAAGAAGCACGATTCTCTTTTCCGCAACGCTTTTGCCGATACAATATTATAAGAAGCTTCTCGGTGCAGACGAGGGAGACTACGAAGTGTATGCCAAGTCTGTTTTTCGACCGGAGAAGATGGGATTATACATCGGAAGCGATGTGACCAGCAAATATTCGCGCAGGAGCGATGAGGAATATTACCGGATTGCTTCCTATATTCATGAGGTAGTGCGGCAAAGGCACGGTAATTACATGTTGTTTTTTCCTTCGCATGCTTTCTTAAGGACGATATATGATATTTATATGCACTATTTCAATGTAGATGAGTCTGTGGAGTGCATCGTTCAGGAAGATTACATGAATGAGCAGGCGAGGGAAGAGTTCCTGAATCGATTTACCGGAAATGAAGACTGTGACCTAAACGCCATGATTCGAATGGAAATAGAAATTGAAGAAGAGCGGAGTCTGTTGGGCTTCTGTGTGATGGGTGGTATATTCAGTGAGGGGATTGACTTGAAGAATGACAGTCTGATCGGAGCTGTCATTATCGGAACGGGGCTTCCGCAGGTGTGCAATGAGAGAGAACTGCTGAAAGAGTTTTTCGATAGCTGGGGTGAGAACGGCTTTGATTATGCCTACCGGTACCCCGGAATGAATAAAGTACTTCAGGCGGCAGGAAGAGTTATCCGTACCGTGGACGATTTTGGAATCGTGGCACTTTTGGACGAGAGATTCCTGACGCCTGCTTATCAGCGGCTCTTTCCGCGAGAGTGGAATAATTATGAGATTGCGACGGTTGACCGTATCGGTCGTCGTATCGAACGATTTTGGGATGAGTGGTTATAAAACGGTATATTCACATATGCGGCATTACAGTTTCCGCAACAGCGCAATCTCTTCTTTATAGGGAGCCACCTTTTTGTCCGGATTAGTCAATGATGGGATGTAAGGCGTTTCTAATATTTTAGGCAGATTGATAAAGTCGGGATGGTGGACAATGTAGCGCAGTGCGTCTGTGCCGATGGCTCCCTCTCCGATATTGGCATGGCGGTCTTTGCCGGCACCGCGTTCATTTTTGCTGTCGTTGATATGAAACAGCGCAATCTGGTCTTTTCCAATTAATTGATCAAATTGGTCAATCACGCCGTCGAAGTCGTGTACAATATCGTAGCCGGCATCATTTAGATGGCAAGTGTCCATGCAGACGCGCAGCTTCTCGTTGTGCGTAACTTTGTCATAAATGGCAGCCAGTTCTTCAAAGCTTCGACCGATTTCAGAACCTTTTCCAGCCATAGTCTCCAATGCAATATAGCAATTCTGCTCTTTTGTCAGCACTTCATTCAGTCCTTGAGCGATTCGGTCAATACCCGAATCAACGCCGGCACCTACATGTGCGCCGGGGTGCAGAATTAGAATCTGTGAACCCATTGCGACCGTGCGTTCAATTTCTAAAGCAAGAAAATCTACGGCTATTTCGTAGGTGGCAGGATTAACCGTATTAGCCAAGTTGATGATATAAGGGGCGTGAACGACGAAACTCTCTATATTGTGGGCACGCATGCAGTCCCATGCAGGGGCAATATTAAGCTCAGAGATGTCTTTACGCCTTGTATTTTGTGGTGCACCTGTGTATAACATGAATGTGTCAGCATCGTAGGATAAGGCTTCTTTCACGGAACCGAGCATCATTTCTTTACCGCTCATTCCGACATGGGAACCTAATTTGGGATTCATAGTAAACTCCTTTCTGATAATGGTTAACAGGTTACTGGTACAAAATATAGATTGACTTATAGCGTCAAGCTACAAAATCTATTGACTTACATGAAATTATTATACAACATTTATTGACAGATTTCATTAAGAAAAGGAATGATATTGACAAAAAGTGTTACAAAATTCCGCAAATGACATTTCTTTTTGACAAAAAAGGAAACAGGGTCATCGAAATATGACATAAATGTCGATGTGGATAACTATGTGGAAATTGGGGATTTCTTTGACATTTCTCATGGATTTTTATAAAATAATGGGTGAAAACATGTGGAAAAGTCGAGAAACGGATTTTAGTTTACAAAAATGCATACTCATCCGGTCAATAGAAACGAGTTTTGCAAATTGATGACAACAGTGATAAAATAGAAGCGTGGATTCATGAGAAAGCTGATCACAGAAAGACAATACATGAAGAAACAAAAAAGTCATGAGAAATCATGGGTTAAGAACAGGAGTACATACTATGTGGGCTTATGAAAGTGTTTTTTATCAAATTTATCCGTTGGGATTTTGCGGCGCGCCTTTTGAAAACGACGGGCAGCTGGAGCATCGTATCTTGAAAGTGAATGACTGGATTCCTCATATGAAGAAACTAGGCATCAATGCGATTTATTTTTCTCCCGTGTTTGAGTCGGATACGCACGGTTATAACACGAGGGATTATCATACGATTGACTGCAGGCTCGGAACAAATGAAGATTTCAAGGAAGTTTGCCAGAAACTGCATGACAATGGTATCAAAGTAGTGCTGGACGGGGTCTTCAACCATGTGGGCAGAGGGTTCTGGGCATTTCAGGACGTACTTAAGAATCGTGAAAATTCTCCTTACCTTAGTTGGTTCAATATTAATCTGGGCGGCAATTCCAATTATAATGACGGCTTGTGGTATGAAGGCTGGGAGGGTAACTATGATTTAGTGAAACTTAATCTGCGGCATGAAGACGTCATTAATCATATTTTGGACAGCGTCAAGGGATGGGTGGAAGAGTTTGACATCGACGGTCTTCGTCTTGACGTAGCATACTGTCTGGACCATGACTTTGTCAGAAGACTGCGCGGCTTTACGGACAGCCTGAAACCGGAGTTCTATCTGCTGGGCGAGATGCTCCATGGGGATTATAACCAGATGGTCAATGACCAGATGCTTCATTCATCTACGAACTACGAATGCTATAAAGGGCTGTTCTCCAGCTTTAACAGTATGAATATGTTTGAAATCAATCATTCTCTGCTGCGACAGTTCGGACCGGAGAACTGGACTTTATACAAGGGCAAACATCTCCTATCCTTTGTGGATAATCACGATGTAACAAGAATTGCCAGCAACCTGACTAATGAAAAGCACCTGCCGCTTATCTATGCGCTCTGCTTTGGTATGCCGGGTATTCCCTGTGTATATTACGGCAGCGAGTGGGGTGCGAAAGCCAATAAGAGTGAGGGTGATCCTGCACTGCGGGCATGTTTTGAAGAGCCGGAGTGGAATGAACTGTGTGAGTGGATTGCGCACCTTGCCGAGGCAAAGAAGGAGTCAAAAGCGTTAAACTACGGTGATTTCCGTTCCGTAGTGCTGACGAACAAGCAGTGCATCTTCGAGCGGAAGTGCGATGATGAGAGGGTGCTTGTTGCAATCAATGCGGACAGTGAGAGCTACACGGCGCATTTCGATGCGGGCTGCGGCATGGCGCAGGATTTAATAAGCGGCGGGACGCATGATTTCGGCGGCGGAAGCGAATTACCTCCGTACAGTGCATTTTTCTGGAAGATGGAGAGATAGTGAACAGAATAGGATGTCGGAACGGCTATAGATGACATACTGCAATAGCCATAATCAAGGGATTTCTACTGTGAGACGGTAGAAATCCCTTTTTGCGCTGGGAGAAGAACAAAGCGGAGAGCAGTACGATTATCCCATTGTAATGCAACTACATGAATGGTAAAATGAACCGCATGTATTAGGTGCACAAATGATAGCAGTCATATACAAAAAGATAAGACAAGGAGCAAGACAACAAAATGGAACAAAATCCGAACACAGGGTATCTCTGTTTCATGATTGCAGCCAAATTCTTAAGGATGAAAGTTCCGCAGGAACTGGCAGGCAGATTTACGGAAGAAGAGAATACCGACTATGAATTGATGAAAGCGGCGAAAGAACTGGGACTGAAAGCATCTGCCGGAAAGCTGAACCTTAAGAAAGTGGAGAATGCAGCCGTTCCGGTTATCGCGAAATTAAAAGATGGAAATTATCTGCTCATTGTTAACCGGAAGGACGAGCATAAGTGGACTATATTAAATCCGTTAAAAGGCGCGCCGGAGACAATGGAGGAAGCTGACCTTCTGGGGATACTGTCGGGTCAGGTCATCGTCCTTGCCAGAAAAAAGACAGACCCTGCCGGCGACGACTGCCGTAAGTTCGGATTCCGCTGGTTCATACCGACAATATTGAAATTCAAGAAGCAGTTTATCTGCGTTCTGCTTGCCGTATTTGTTATTCAGATCTTAGGCATATTGACGCCTCTTATGACGCAGGTAGTAGTGGACAAGGTACTTTCCCACCATGCGATGAACACCCTGTATACCATCGCCGTGGGGATATTTATTGTATATGTCTATGAACTGGGCATCAATCTGTGCAAAAGCTATCTGTTCGTACATACGACGAACCGGATTGATGTGACACTGAGCGCCAGACTGTTCCATCATCTGTTCGGATTACCCCTCAAATATTTTGAATCAAGGCGGGTGGGAGAGACCGTGGCGAGAGTCAGGGAACTCGATCAGATTCGTTCGTTTCTGACAGGAACACCGCTTTCATCTATGATTGACGTTTTTTTTGTGATCGTGTATGTAGTGGTGTTGTTCTTATACAGTGTTCCGTTGACGCTTATCGTAATTGCGTCATTGCCGCTGTTTGCAATTCTGTCACTTATCATCACGCCTTTATTTAAAAAGAGTCTGGATGAAAAGTTCGAGACAGGAGCGAGGGCACAGTCGTTCCTCGTGGAGTCGGTGAACGGCATCCATACGGTCAAGTCTTTTGCGTTGGAATCCTCCTTCGAAGAAAAATGGGGAGACTTGCAGTCCGATTACGTCAAAGCCGGATATAAAACATCCATGATTGCGCAGACTTCCAATGCCGTGGCAAACTTTATCCAGCATCTGGTAGACCTTCTGGTGCTTGTGTACGGCGCAAAGACGGTGATAGACGGCACGCTCTCCATCGGGCAGCTCGTGGCGTTCCGGATGCTGGCGGGCAGAGTAAGCGGACCGATTCTGCGTCTGGTACAGCTATGGCAGGAATATCAGCAGGCATCCTTGTCGGTCAAAAGGATTGGCGATATCTTCAATTCTCCGACAGAGCGTAAAAGTGACAATTCCATACAGACGCTTCCGACTCTGCAGGGAAGAATCCGGTTCGAGAACGTAAGATTCCGCTACCGCATGGACGCATCCGACGTGCTCCACGGGATGTCCTTTGAAATTAAAGAGAATAAAGTCATCGGTCTGGTCGGGCGCAGCGGTTCCGGAAAAAGCACCATTTCGAAACTGATACAGCGGCTGTATATTCCTCAGAGCGGGCGTATCTTAATAGACGGTATGGACATCTCCCTGATGGATCCGCAGATGCTGCGCCGCCAGATTGGCGTAGTGCTGCAAGAGAACTTCATGTTCAACGGCACCGTAGCTGAAAATATATCAATTCATTGCCCGTGCGTGACCATAGAACAGATTATGGAGACGGCTAAGATTGCAGGCGCGCACGATTTTATCATGGAACTGGAAGAAGGGTACGACACGATTATCGGTGAGAAAGGCGTATCCTTGTCCGGCGGTCAGAAACAGCGGATTGCAATCGCGAGGGCAATCATCAACAATCCAAGGATACTGATATTTGATGAGGCTACGTCGGCGCTGGACTATGAATCGGAAAGCATTATCCAGCGGAATCTGCAGGATATCTGTAAGAACAGGACCGTGCTGATCATAGCGCACCGCTTGTCAACCCTTTCGTCAGCCGATGAGATTATGGTGATTGACAGAGGCGAATTAAAAGAATCGGGCAGCCATGAAGAACTGATGGGACAGGACGGCTTATATGCGTACCTGTATCATCAGCAATTGAGAGGCGAAGTAGATTAGCGCACAGGAAAGAGGACTAAGATGAACAACTATTTACAAAAAAAACTGAAACTTCATGATAAAAAATTGAAATACGATTTTCTCCCCTCGATGATAGAGATTATAGAACGCCCGGCAAACAGACTGGCGGATGTCATACTTTTTCTGACTATCGCATTGATTGCAACCGCCATCGTCTGGGCTGCCTTGTGGGAAGTCGATATCGCGGTGACTGCCACGGGAAGCGTCATACCGGAGGGCGGCATAATTGCGATTGACAGCGCATACGGAGGCAGAATCGAGAGGATGGACGTGAAAGACGGCAGCTTTGTGAAAGCGGGCGACGTGGTTGCCGTATTGGAGAATGCCGAAGCTTGGTTCGATACAGAGGAATGCAGACATAATCTGGAAATCCTGCAGATTCAGCGAGAAATGTACGGCAGGATATACGAGGATTTGTGTGTAGAAGAAAAAGAGGATAGTGATGACCTCTATACCACAGACACTTCGGCGTATGGCGAGTACGCTTTGCTGGCGGATGCCATTCTCCTTGAGAATGCCGTGTATGAAGAAGAACTGAACAGGATAGAAAACGAAGAGGAAAAGTCAGCTTATGAAAAACAGCACAGGCTGAGCGTCCTGCAGAATGTTAATACGCTGGATGTGAAAATATACAGTGCCGAAATCAGCCTTCGGAACGCGGAAGAAAAACTGGAACGCTACACGCTGAAAGCACCGGCGGACGGTCAGATTACCCAGATGTCCATGATTACGCAGGGGATGCTGGTGGAAGCGGGTGAGAGTATAGGGTATCTCATTCCGGCAGAAAAAGAAAATATGTTTACCGCCTATGTGCCGGACGAAGATATCAGTCAGATTCATACGGGCGATGCCGTCAGCGTTCGGATTGCAGCCTACCGTGATACGGAGAATGAATATATGGAAGGGACCATTGCGACCGTGGGAGATATAGCCCTTAACATAGACGGAATCGGGGCAGTCTACGCAGTCGGGATTCGGATAGAGAACCTCCCGGAAGACTTGAGAGTCGGAATGGAAGGAACATGCGATATCATTGTCGGCACAAGAACCGTGCTCGATTATTTCATGGAACCTTTTCAGGACGGACTAAGGGACAGTCTGAAAGAGAAGTAGAAATGTGACTGAAAATTAAAATGTGTATTACGAGCGATAAGGCAGCAAGAAAAGAGGTAAAACATGAAGCAGGTAGAGAGTACGGACAGAGTTCCGATTTATGATGTGAAGGGAAATAAACTTGATGAAATCAGGCTGCCAGAGCGGATTATGCCGATTCCGGCAAGGAGAGGCGGCTTTTCGGAAAAGGGAATCTACTATAAAGGGAGCGGCATCGTCTACAGAAACCACCTGTCGAATCGGGAACAGATTAAGATGACGACAGGAGAGCAGATTATCGGTAAGACGGGACTTATCTATGAACGGTATCTGGCGTGTTACCCGACGTTGGTGCATAAGTTCGGCATATTCACTTTTCCACATCAGCCTGTCTTCACGGACTGCGAGGGCGGCTGCGGCAGGAAGGAACAGCGTCTTGTGGACAACCAGAAGATATTCGCATACAGCGCAATCGAGGAAATCGTTGATGTGATCCCAATCAGCATACCGGAACACTGTATCTATGCCTACCGCCTGAAAAATGTGAAAGGCGGGATAGAGGATACGGTTGCCCTGCTGAAATACGTGCTTACCAACGACTTTAATACCGCATGGGATAAGAATCTATGGGAAGATATCTATGCCTACGGATATGTGCGGGATGTGGCGGACTGGTTCGTGTCGGACAGACCGGAACACAAACTCGGTACGGTATATGCGCTGTTAGATTCCCTGTACCGGGCGGATGTGTCGCTGTATGCCCAGCTGCTCTTAAGGTGTTTCGGGGAGTATTGTTTTGATAAGTATATGGTCTTATACTACAGTGCTGCACTGGTGAGACGGTACTGCCCGGAATTGTTCGCGGAGGAGAATCCGGATATCGCACATTTCGATATTGGGATATATGAACGGCTGCTCACATGCCTGTTCTCCGGCAAGGCGTGCTGTCATCTGGAAAAGGAAGAACAGTATGCGTGGGTGCGGGGATATTTTGACAGGGTAGGGAAGGAGCATGTGGAGAGGTTGAGGCGGAGATGGAGGTGGAGGTGAGAGGGGAAGGAGGGGAAGTTTATGGACGGTAGATATGCGGCTATAGTAGAATGAGAATAGTGCGTGAAAGGCGAATATAGCACATGGTATTCGTTTCAATAAAATCAAAAGAAGGGAAGAAGATTATGGAATTTGAGTACAGAGAGATAAGTGAAGAAAGATGTAAGGAGATTGACAGTTGGGAGATACATGACCCATATGGATATGGACTTGTTTTTACAGCGGAGAGAGAAGACTTTGTAACAAACAAGGATGAATCGATATTATTTTGCCATGCATTTATGCCAACGCATGATGATAGTGACAAATATGAGTATTGCCTATTTATATGGAATGATGAGTACAATTTAATGGTATATGATTTTGAATCTGTTACTGATGATAAATCTGGTTTGATACAGATACGCAATGAAGATATCGTGATTTTGGAAAATGAGTTTATAGAAAAAAGCGAAAATAAAAAAGAGTTACTAGGTATTTTAAAAGCAATGATTTCAAAGTATGAAGAGAATTGTTGCCGTTTAGCGATTGCAAGAACATGGAAGTATAATTTTAAGTTTACATATAAGGGGGAAATAATTTGATGAATGATTATGAAGTAGTCACTTGAGAAAGGATTTATATTTGTAAACTTGTTTGTGCGAAACGAGAGACAGAGAAAAATTTATAGGCGATAGTTATATGGATGTAGTACAATGAAGCGGGTATATGAAAGGTGAGTATAGCTAATTACAATAGATAAAACAAAATTAAGTGAAAGAAGGGAAGAAGTTTATGGAATTCGAGTACAGAGAGATAAGTGAAGAAAGATGTAAAGAGATTGACAGCTGGGAGATACGTGACTCATATGGGTGTGGCAAAGCTTATGCAGCGGAGAGAAAAAATTTGTTACAAATGAAGATGAATCAATATTGTTCTGTCATATGTTTAGTCCTCGCCATGATGACAGAGAAGGAAATAATGAATCATACTTATTTGTTATGGATAAAGAATATCATATGGTAAGCCATATAGTGAAAGACATTAAAGTCATTGATAAAAAACATTGGATTGTATATGTAAATATTGTTGAAGATGATTATATTGATAATTGTGATAATAAAGTGATGAATATTCTGAAAAAAGTGATTGCGATTTTTATAAAGAAATATAGGAGTGAAATGCCGGGGGAACATTTCAAATATCATTTTTATTATAAGGGGGAAGAAGTTTGATGGATGAGTTTAAAGCAACTGTACAGGCACTTAAGAGAATCATCTTAAGTGGCGGTGAAACCGTGGAAGAAGATTGGATAGTGATAATAGATCAATTAGTCGGATTAAATGATGCGACAACTATTCAAAATATTCAGGATTTTGTTTGTGAAAATTTTTCATTGAAAAATTATCGTTACGAAACAAACCAGACCATGAAAATAACGGGGAAAAACCGATTACATAGATAAACAAAAAACGTGGAAGGAGAACAAAAGAATGGGATTTGTGTATGAAGAAGTAGGAGAAGAGAACAGAGAGTTGTGGGAATCGATAGGGTGGAAAGATTGGGGGGAGAAAAAAACAGTAGGATATTTTAAAACAAATTATTGGGTCATAGAGAAAGAACGACATATTTATATGCAGCCAATTGGAGGCTTTATTGATATGCCGAATTACCACGATCTTTCATACAAGGAAAGAATTATTCGTATGGAGGTTATAGACAAAGGAAATGGAACTATAGAAACAGGATTTAATATATCGTGGGATATTTGTCATATAAATATTCCTAAATCTGTTTGGGAAGAAAGAGATAAAATTATACAGGCGATAAAAGAAGCGTTTATGGTTTATAGGGCGGGACATGGTGAAGAGGATATTAATTCAATCTCTACTACAATAAGCGGTAAACCTAAATGCGTGGAGGTGGATTATAATGGGAGATAATAGTACAATTATTGATTTGCTTAATGCATGGCTTCAATCATGGCGGGGAAATAATAATGTTCCGCCCAAGACGGTGCTGTCGGGAGAAACACTAAGTAAATTTATAGCTGACCTCCAGAATGAGATTGTAAATGTGATTGAGGATTTTGGGAAAAACAGTATCGGAGAAAATGCAAAATTAGTATTGTATTCAGGACTGGAGTATAATACTGTACAAGATTTTTGTGAAGTTTCTAATGGCGAATATTACATGATTAGCCAAACTGCTGCTGATGTCTTGTGGAATCCAATATTTCGACAAACAGTTGTCGATGCGATTGGTGAGCAAAAAGTAACGGATTCCACCACCGCACAAGTTCTCGAAGGAAAGAAATATAATGCAGATGGTTCTTGGGAACGCATCAACCAATATGCCACAGAAAGCGGAAACTACCTTGTCCTTGACGATTTTATATCATCCAAAGTTGCAGAAGCGGGACTTGCCAAGGGCAATGTCGTATATCTGGTAGGGGAAGGGCTTAAGCCGGACAGTGTCGGACTTCTTACAGAAGTTCCCACAGTACTCAATGATGCAAACAACGCAGGGATAAATCTCTCAGATGCAGTCACCGTTGGAAAGAACCTCACCAAAAATGCTGACGGTACTTACAGCTTTGAAATTGTGGACTGCTCAGATGTATCTGTGTACTTGGACCAGAGCGGCAGGGTGATATTTGTTGATTTTGTGGAAACGATTTCGGGCAATCCAGCGGAGATAATGGATTTTGAACTGGAGCTGGATTATTCGGCATAATTTTTACTGGAGAAAAAGTATTGTTACGAAAAAAGCTGGAACGTGAAAATAACGGGGAAAAACCGATTACATAGATAAACAAAAAACGTGGAAGGAGAACAAAAGAATGGGATTTGTGTATGAAGAAGTAGGAGAAGAGAACAGAGAGTTGTGGGAATCGATAGGGTGGAAAGACTGGGGGGAGAGAAAAGCAGTAGGATATTATAAAACAATGCACTGAGTCATTGATAAAGAACGACATATCTATATGCAGCCAATAGGAGGTTTCATTGATATGCCGGATTATCATGACCTGTCATATAAAGGCAGGATTATCCGGATGGAGATTGTAAATAAATCAAGCGGGAGTATAGCCGATGGGATTTATATGGCATGGGAAATTAAACGTATATATATCCCCCCAGTCAATTTGGGAGGAAAGGGATATGATTCTGCAGGCAGTGAAAGGGGCATTTGGGGTTTATCGTGCAAGCCATGATGAAGAGGATATCAAGTCCGTTTCAGTTGAGATAAGCTGTGAACCTGAGTGTGTGGAGGCAGATTATAATGGGAGATAATAAGGAAATTGCGGATATGCCTATTTTGAAAAATCCGACGAAGATAACGGGTTTTGAACTGGATTATTTGGTATGGCTTTTGTAAAAAAGTATCGTTACGAAACAAACCAGACCATGAAAATAACGGGGAAAAACCGATTACATAGATAAACAAAAAACGTGGAAGGAGAACAAAAGAATGGGATTTGTGTATGAAGAAGTAGGAGAAGAGAACAGAGAGTTGTGGGAATCGATAGGGTGGAAAGATTGGGTGAAAAATCCAATAGATTTTTGTTCAATTGTACATTGGGCTATTGATAGGGAGAACAAAGTATACATGCAGCCAATAGGCTCCTTTATTGATACACCAGAGTACTATGATTTGGCATATAAAGGAAGAATTGTAAGAATGGAAATATTAGAACATGGGGATGGAACAAGAAGTAAAGGATTTAATATATTATGGGATGTTCATAGGATTTGTATTCCTCAATCAATTTGGGAGTACAAAAGTGAAATATTAAAGGCTGTTTTTGAGTCTTTTAAGGTTTGTAGGGGTGTAATTCCAGAGGATAAAGTGAAATCTATTTCTGTAGAAATAAACTGCACTCCAGAATGCATGGAGGAGGATTATAATGGAAGATAAAAGTATTAAGCAAAAACTTATAGAATGGGTCAGGCAGTGGCGAAGTGATAATGGAGTTTCAGATGATGTAGACTTGTTATCCACAGAATATCTGGATAAGTTTGTAGGAGAACTTTAGAATAAAATAGTAAATGTATGTAATGATTTTGGAAAGAACAGCATCGGAGAAAATGCGAAATTAGTGTTGTATTCAGGAATACACTACAAATTTGTTCAAGATTTTTGTGAAGCATCCAATGGTGAATATTATATGATTAGTCAGACGATAGCTGATGTTTTATGGGATGGAGATTTTCGACAAGCAATTGCAGAGGCAATTGGCGAAAATGATGTGGATGACCCTATCACCGCACGAGTCCTTGAAGGAAAAAAGTATAATGCTGATGGTTCATGGGAACGCATCAACCAATATGCCAAAGAAAGCGGCAACTACCTTGCCCTTGACGATTTTATATCATCCAAAGTTGCAGAAGCGGGACTTGCCAAGGGTAATGTCGTATATCTTGTAGGGGAGGGGCTTAAGCCGGACAGTGTCGGACTTCTTACAGAAGTTCCCACAGTACTCAATGATGCGAATAACGGAGGAATGAATCTTTCAGATGTAGTCACCGTTGGAAAGAATCTTACCCAAAATGCTGACGGTAGTTACAGCTTCGAAATTGTAGACTGCTCGGATGTATCTGTTTACTTGGACCAGAGCGGCAGGGTGATATTTGTTGATTTTGTGGAAATGATTTCGGGCAATCCAGCGGAGATAACGGATTTTGAACTGGAAATGGATTAAGTTGCATAATTTTTTGTAAAAAGTGTTATTATCAAACAAGCCAAAACATGAAAATAACGGGGAAAACCGATTAGATAAATAAACAAAAATGAACGTGGAAGGAGAACAAAAGAATGGGATTTGTGTATGAAAAGGTAGGAGAAGAGAACAGAGAGTTGTGGGAGTCGATAGGGTGGAAAAATTGGGGTAAGAAAACTATAGAGTTTTGTTCCATTACACATTGGGTTGTTAACAAGGAGCAGAAAGTTTATATGCAGCCAATAGGAGGCTTTATTGATATGCCAGATTATCATGATTTGGCATATCAAGGTAAGATTGTACGCATGGAGGTTATAAGTCATGGAAGCGGTTCCAGACGAGATGGATTTCATAAAGTTTGGAGTATTAATAAGATATATATCCCGAAATCTATATGGAATGATAAAGATAAAATATTGCAGGTAATAAAAGAGGCATTTAGTGTTTACAGAGGCGGAACGGGAGAAGAGTTTATAAATTCAATTACTGTTGAAATAAGCTGTGATCCTGAGTGTGTGGAGGTGGATTACAATGGAAGATAGCAGTATTAAGAAAATACTTATAAATTGGGTTAATGCATGGAGAAGTAATAACGGTATTCCAGAAGAGCCAGAGAATCAGGATGATGACGGAAAATTGACAGGAGAAACACTTGATAAGTTTGTGCTGGATCTCCAGAATGAAATTTTAAATGTGATTGGAGATTTTGGAAAGAACAGTATTGGAGAAAATGCAAAGTTAGTATTGTATTCAGGATTGGGGTATAACACTATACAAGATTTTTGTGAAGTTTCTAATGGCGAATATTACATGATTAGCCAGACAGCAGCAGATGTTTTGTGGGATGGTGAATTTCGGCAGGCAGTCGCATTTACAATTGGTGAAGAAAATATAAAGGATTCCACCACCGCACAAGTTCTCGAAGGAAAGAAATATAATGCTGATGGTTCATGGGAACGCATCAACCAATACGCCACAGAAAGCGGAAAATATCTTGCACTTGACGATTTTCTTTCTTCCAAAGTTGCAGAAGCGGGACTTGCCAAGGGCAATGTCGTATATCTGGTAGGGG
>CAMWQW010000016.1 GCA_947176505.1 uncultured Lachnospiraceae bacterium
GCGACAGCCCGCGAGCGAGATGGAGCGAAGTGGAATCGAGCTGCGCACTGCGAGGAGAAGGTTTTTAGAAGCGACAGCCCGCGAGCGAGATGGAGCGAAGTGGAATCGAGCTGCGCACTGCGAGGAGAAGGTTTTTAGAAGCGACAGCCCGCGAGCGAGATGGAGCGAAGTGGAATCGAGCTGCGCACTGCGAGGGGAAGGTTTTTGGAAGCGACAGCCCGCGAGCGAGATGGAGTGAAGCGGAATCGAGCTGCGCACTGCGTGACGGAGGTTTTTAGAAGCATATGGACAATATTGCGATTCAGGTTACGAACGTAGAAAAAGTATATAAATTATACGATAAGCCTTCCGACAGGATTAAAGAGGCTCTCGGATTGGGAAGGGGAAAACACCATACGGAGCATCATGCATTAAAAGGCGTCGATTTGACGATTCGTCAAGGGGAGTGTGTGGGAATTATCGGAACCAATGGCTCCGGTAAGTCTACAATATTGAAGATCATTACAGGTGTCTTGAACCCGACACGTGGCGACGTGACAGTCAACGGACGTATATCTGCGCTGCTTGAGCTGGGCGCCGGATTTAATATGGAGTATAACGGTATTGAGAATATTTATCTGAACGGGACAATGATCGGATTCTCCGAGAAAGAGATTGACGAGAAGATGGATGCGATTCTGGAGTTTGCGGATATCGGCGAATATGTGTATCAGCCGGTTAAGACGTATTCCAGCGGTATGTTCGTGCGTCTTGCATTTGCGGTTGCGATCAATATAGAACCGGAGATTTTGATTGTAGATGAGGCATTGTCCGTAGGGGATGTTTTTTTTCAGGCAAAATGTTATCATAAATTTGAAGAATTTAAAGAGATGGGTAAGACCATTTTGTTTGTCAGTCATGATTTAAGCAGTATCAGCAAATACTGTGACAGAGTCGTGCTGCTCAATCAGGGAACCAAGCTGGGGGAAGGCAAACCGAAAGAGATGATAGACATCTATAAGCAGGTTTTGGTTGGGCAGTATGCTGCACCGGAATCGGAAAATGCAAGGCTGTTAGATGATGAGGAATTGCGTAGGGCGGCAGCGGGCGGCAGTACAGCAGACGGCGCGAAGAGAATGAAAAGTACCGGCACGGCAGATCATGTACATGCTGGCGGCGGTACGGCGGAGAACCCGGAGCTTTTAGAGTATGGGTCTAAGAAAGCCGTAATCGAGGAATACTATATCACGGATGATAAAGATGTCAGAACTTCGGCAATTCTTAAGGGAAATACGTTTACAATTCATATGAAAGTAAAAATGATGGAAGATATCCACGCACCGATTTTTGCATTTACGATTAAAAATGTACGCGGAACAGAGATTACGGGCACAAATACCATGTTTGAGAAGGCGTTTCTGGAGCCGGTTTGCGCAGGAGAGAAGTGCGAAGTGGCATTTACACAGAAGATGAATCTTCAAGGAGGAGATTATCTGTTATCTCTGGGTGTTACCGGATATGAGAATGATGATTTTACGGTATATCACAGACTGTATGACGTACTAAATCTGACAGTGATATCTGACAAGGATACGGTAGGCTTCTACGATATGGATTCAATTGTAGAAGTCTGTAAAGTAGATTAGCTTAGAAGCGGAAGGTAGAAAGCGGATGCCGGAGAACAATATAGAAGAAATAGGAAAAATCAAACTGAATCTTACGCACTATCCGGGTGAAGATTACTACTGTGACGGTGATGTAGAGGATGAGCTTTTAGAGATTACACGTAATTATTCGGCGGTGGAGTATCAGCGCATCATTGAAGAGCGGGGGAGCTGGGAGATACTGTACCATCTGTCCGCACAGAGGGAGAACATTGTAGAATGGCTTCCGATTACAAAGGAAATGAAAGTGCTGGAAGTCGGTTCCGGCTGCGGTGCCATCACAGGAGCATTGGCAAGGAAATCGGGAGAAGTCACCTGTATCGACTTGTCGAGAAAGAGGAGCAGAATTAATGCGTACCGACATATGGACGCGGACAATGTTACGATTCATGTAGGCAATTTTCAGGATGTGGAGCCGGATCTGCCATGTGATTATGATTATATCTGCCTAATTGGAGTATTCGAATATGCACAGGCGTACATCCGTTCCAAAACGCCTTATGAGGATTTTTTGAATATCATCAAAAAGCATCTGAAGCCGGATGGGCATATCGCAATTGCCATTGAGAATAAATTCGGATTAAAATATTGGGCGGGATGCCGGGAGGATCATCTTGGCACCTATTATAGCGGCATAGAGAATTATCCTGACGGCGGCGTAGTGCGGACATTTACCGCGCAGGGTCTGCGCAATATTGCGGGTAAATGTGGGTATCCGCAGGTACAGATGTACTATCCCTATCCTGACTATAAGTTTATGACATGCCTCTACTCCGACGAACGTCTGCCGAAAACGGGGGAATTGTCAAATAATCTTCGTAATTTCGACAGAGATAGACTGCAGTTGTTTGATGAAAAGAGGGTATTCGATACCATTATACAGGAGAGACAGTTTGATCTGTTTTCCAATTCATATATGATGCTGCTTGGACCTCGGCTGGAAGAAAAATATGTGAAATATTCCAATGACAGAAAACCGGAATTTTGCATTAAAACAGTTCTGAAAGAGGATGAGAACGGTAAGATGATAGAAAAACATCCGTTATCGAAAGAGGCATGGGAACATATAGAGCATACGGCACATGCTTATGAAGCGTTATCGGAGCGTTATAAGGACAGCGGACTTAAGATTAATCGGTGTAGGATGGAGAGAGCTAACAGCGGTACGGATATTAAGGTGGGCATCGAGACGGAAGCACCTTATCTTTGTCTGGAATATGTTGAGGGAAGAACGCTGGAAGAGATTCTGGATGACTGTCTTGAACAAAATGACTTGGAAGGATTCGGACAGTTGTTCGATGAATACTATAAGAGAATATCATACGCAGAAGAAGAGAAAATAGCCGATTATGACTTGATATTTGCGAATATTATTGTGCCGGAGGATATTGATAACAAGTGGAATGTTATTGACTGCGAGTGGAGTTTTGAGAAGGTTATTGAGACGAAGCAGATTGCGTTCCGTTCTGTTTATTGCTATCTGCTGGAAAATGAAAAACGCAATAGATTAAATCTTGATTTAATAATGCAAAAGCTTGAAATTGACCAGTCTGATGCCGAGCAGTACCGTAGACAGGAGATGGATTTTCAGAAATATGTGACCGGAAAACATATGTCTATGGCACAGATACGGGATGCAATCGGGTGTCCGGTCTATACGGTGGATGCTTTCTGCCAAGGACAAGCGTTGGCGGCAGCTAAGGACCGTATACAGATTTATGAAGACACCGGCAGAGGATTTAATGAAGAACAGTCGTTTTTTATTGATGAGAATGCAGGTGAACAAGTCCGTGTGAGAGAAGACGGCATGACGGAATTGGAGGTTATGATTTCCGGAGGCAGAAGCGCACTGCGGATTGATCCATGCAATGATTTCTGCCTGATTTATCTGGAGGAAATTAAGTGGAACGGAATCGTAGTACCGTGGAAGGGCAGGCAAATACAGATAAACGGATTTAAAGCAGGGGAGAACACATATGTGTGTCCCACCTGTGACCCGAATATCACGATATCGCTGGCGGGTATTGCCGGAGAGGAAACAAATGTGCTGCAAGTGATAATGCAGGTGACGAAACTGCCGGAGGAAACGGTAAAACATATGCAGAAAAGGGGACTGTTTTGACAGATGAGTGTACGTACGGATCGCTATGGATGGGCGGCGTATTATGCAGCCGCATATGAGAAAGAACGTCAAAAGAATATTGTGCTGGCAGGCAAGATTGCGGATGCACAGAGACGACAGGCGGATTTAAGCGATAATCTGAATCGTATCTATGCCAATCCGTTCTGGAAAGTAACGGCTCCTTTTCGCAAATTGTATCATAGCGTGAAAGGCGACGGACGGCATTATAAGGATATGGACAGGTGTCCCGACAAAGACGCCTGTCTTCTGCGTTATATACAGGAGGTTCGCCGGCAGCAGAATCCTTACGGTGAATGGATTGAAGAAGAAAATAACAAGCGTGATTATAAAAAAGGTTGTAAACAGGGAATAGCAGTGAACGGCTGGCAGGCAATCAGTGTGCCGGAGTCGGACATTGTTCTTCTGACTTACGGACAGGGTATGCTCGATGGAAGTGTATTTGATGAAGTTAAGTCATGTTTTAATAAAAATAGCAAATGTATGATTGCTTATGCGGACGAAGATTTCTATTGGGAAGATTTGTCATACCGTATGCAGCCGTGGTTTAAACCGTGTTATTCACCGGATACTATTCTGTCATTTAATTACTGGGGTTATTTATTGGCTGTCAAGATGGATGTGCTATCTGAAGTGCTTTCGGCGGAGGACATGCAGAGCAGGATGAAACGCAACAGTCAATCGGTGCGGTTTTATGATCTATGTCTTTGTTTGGAGGAAGCGGCAATACGGCGCAGCAGACTGGAGAGTATTCCGATGCAGGAAAGTATCTGCCATATTGAAAGCATTCTCTATCATCATCATTATCAGCCCTCAGAAGAGCAGCGGCGGCGCTTGGAGAAGTGTGCAGAGTCTGAAGAACGGTTTCGACTGGTAGAGAGCTTCTTAATTGATGAATTGGAAAAAGGACATTATCTGACAGGCGCCGGAGCGGAGTATACACAGATACGGGAGATTGCGCTTGAAAGGCGCGGTGTGAAAGGAAACTTGATGAGCGGAGGCGAACCGGATCTGTATCATATCGTGTATGACACATCCATATCCGGCAGGGAGAGATGCGCCCGCGCACAGAGCGAGGACAGGCATACCTCACCACATTATGTTGTCTCCGTGGTCATTCCTTCCAAAGACCATCCGGACGTGCTTAAAAGGTGTCTTGAGTCATTCCGGAGCAAGACGGATTACCGTTATTATGAATGGATTGTCGTTGATAACGGCAGCAATGATGAAAATCGTACCAAGCTGGAAGAGATGCAGCGGGAATACGGATTTGTATATTTGTATGAGAAGATGGATTTTAATTTCTCGAAGATGTGCAATATGGGGGTGCGGAAGGCGAACGGAGACCTGATTCTTCTGCTGAATGATGACATTGAGATTATAGAGCGCAGCTGGCTTCGAAGAATGGCAGGACAGGCTCTGCAGCCACATGTCGGTGCGGTGGGAGCGAAATTGTGGTATGCAGATACACAGAATATCCAGCATGTGGGTATCACCAATATGGAAATCGGACCTTCCCATAAACTGATTACTTTTCCGGATGATAAGGATTACTATTACGGGCGTAACAGGGTGGCATATGATATGATTGGTGTGACGGCGGCATGCCTTATGGTGAGCCGGAGGAAGTATGAAGAAGTGGGCGGACTGGATGAAACGATGGCGGTTGCCTACAATGATGTGGATTTCTGCTTTAAACTGCTTGAAGCGGGTTATTATAATGTACAGCGCAATGATGCGGTATTGTATCACCACGAATCGTTGAGCAGGGGCTTGGATGAAGAAGATGACAGTAAATGGAAAAGGCTGCTTGCAGAGAAAGAGAATCTTTATACGAAGCACCAGCAGATGAGAGGGCAGGATGCTTTTTATCATAGGTCGTTGATTGATAATGCTTCCGATTATAGCTGCAATTACAAGTTTCCCCATGAGGAGCAGCTGTTCACAGTGAAAGTGGAGCCGTTTGAGGCTGAATTGACAAAGGGGCTTCATGCGAACAGGCTGCGTCTTACCGTGGACAGGGCGGAGATACAGCACAAGATACATGCAGACGAGCCGGATATCCTTTGGATTATGGGCTGGAGTTATGTACCCGGAGTAGATAACGCATGTTATGATAGACGTTTGCTGCTAATTCGCACAGATGTAGAAAACGGAGAGAATATTTCAAACGGCTATACTGCGATACCGTCCGACTGGCATCGCAAGGATGTGGAAGCAATCCTGCCGATGGAACAAAATATCGGATTAGCCGGATTTGTGCTTCGCGTGCTGCGAAGCGATCTTCCGTCCGGGACATACCGCATTGGTATGCTGTGCACGAGCGGACAGGTTGATAAGCTGCTTACATGGAGCGATAAGACGTGTGAGGTGTAAGCGGCGGAATGGAGATTGATATGGAACAGGGAAAGCAGAAGCAAATGGCAGAAGAGGAGGCGCTTAGGCGCTATCGGGATGCCTATGAGCGTGAAAGACAGAAGAACCACGTCCTGACAGGGAAACTTTCCGATGCACAGCTAAAGGAGGCGGAACTTGAAGAACGGTTAAACCGTATCAAGGGAAGCATATTCTGGCGGATGTCGAAACCTTTACGCTCTTTGGTACATTGGATACAGCGGACAAGACAGCGTTTGGGATATTATGGGGGTCCGAAGGGCATTGCGCGGAAACTGAACGCGAAGAACATTGAAAGAAAGGCGCGGGCACAACACGGAACAGCGAGTTTTCCGGACGCAGAAGAGGCGAAGCGGCAGAGCGAGTTTAGATTTCCGCGAAAGATTACATTCAGCATTCTGATGCCGTTATACAATACGCCGGAGAAATTCTTGCGACAGGCGATTGATTCCGTGCGCATCCAGACGTACGGTGGCTGGCAGCTTTGTCTGGCGGACGGCTCCGATGCGGAACATTCCGATGTGAAGAAAATCTGCCGGGAATACGCGGCGAAGGATTCGCGTATCGTTTACAGGAAACTTTCGAAGAACGAAGGAATATCGGGAAATACGAATAGATGTTTTGGCATGGCTACAGGGGATTATATTGCATTGTTCGACCACGACGACGTGTTGCATCCGAGCGTACTGTTTGAGTATATGAAGGCAATTTGCGATAAGGGAGCAGACTATATTTACTGTGACGAGGCAACCTTTAAGGGCAAAAAGACGATTGACGATATGATCACGCTGCATTTTAAACCGGATTATGCACCGGATAATCTGCGCGCCAACAATTATATCTGCCACTTCAGTGCCTTTGACAGGAAATTGCTGGAGGGAATGCAGCTATTCCGTTCAGAGTTCGACGGAAGCCAAGACCATGATATGATTCTACGTCTGACGAGTAGGGCAAAATGTGTAGTACATGTGCCGAAGCTGCTTTATTACTGGCGCTCACATGAAGGAAGTGTGGCGGCGGATATTAACGCCAAGAGCTACGCGATAGATGCGGCGAAAGGCGCCGTGGCTTCACATCTTACGGAACAGGGATATAAGAACTTTGAAATCAGCTCAACCAAAGCGTTTGAGACGATTTTCCAGATTAAGTACGAGATACAGGGGAATCCGCTCGTGAGCATTGTGATTCCGAACAAAGACCATGTAGAGGATTTGAGCCGCTGTATCACTTCGATTACCGAGAAAAGCACTTACGACAATTATGAGATTATCGTGGTGGAGAATAATAGCGCGACGGATGAGATATTTGAATATTACAAGAAAATACAGGATAATCCGAAAATTAAAGTCATCAAATATCAAGGCGGATTTAATTATTCTAAAATCTGCAACTTGGGCGTGTCTAAGGCGCAGGGAGAATATATTCTGCTATTGAACAACGACACGGAAGTGATTACGCTTGACTGGATGGAAGAGCTTCTTATGTACGCTCAGCGTCCGGATGTGGGCGCAGTGGGCGCCAAACTTTATTATGCGGACAGGACGATACAGCATGCAGGAGTCGTGCTTGCGCTTGGACAGCACAGAACTGCCGGGCACAGTCATTATCGTGTAAGCAGTAATAATCTGGGATATATGGGAAGACTGTGCTATGCGCAGAACGTGATGGCAGTGACGGGTGCATGTCTGATGATGAGAAAAACAGTATATAATGAGTTAAAAGGCTTAGATGAAAACTTTGAAGTTTCATTGAATGACGTGGATTTGTGTATCCGTGCTTGGAAAGCGGGCTATGTCAATGTATTTACGCCTTTTGCGGAACTGTACCACTACGAATCCGTCTCTCGAGGACTGGATGACCACGGCGAGAAAGCACAGCGGTATGAGAGGGAATCTGCGGCTTTCAGGACGAAATGGAAGGAACTTCTGGAGGCTGGCGACCCTTATTACAATCCGAATTTTTCACTTGACCGCAGTGATTTTGCATTGAAGGTTTAGCGTGATATTTAGCGTGATATTTTCCAAAATATGTTTACGAGTAGATTCACAGTGTGATAAAATAATATGCAGTGGATGAAAGCTAAGACATTCGCGAACGGAGCTGTTTTGGCAGCAAGAAATTGGGAACAAGATGGAGGTAAAGGGATGGGCTACAAAGAACAATTTGACTTTTGGGTAGAAGATTCTTACTTTGACGATGCGACTAAGCAGGAGCTTCTTGCAATCAAGGATGACGAGAAAGAGATTGAAGACCGCTTCTATAAAGACCTTGCGTTCGGCACGGGAGGACTGCGGGGAGTCATCGGCGCAGGTACAAACCGCATGAATATCTATACGGTGCGTAAGGCTACACAAGGTCTCGCTAATTACATAAAGAAACAAGGTGGAGAAGAAAAGGGTGTGGCAATCGCCTATGATTCAAGAAGAAAATCCCCTGAATTTGCAGATGAGGCAGCGCTTTGTCTGGCAGCAAACGGTATCAAGGCGTATGTGTTTGATGCGCTTCGTCCTACACCGGAATTATCATTTGCGCTGCGCGAACTGGGATGTATTTCAGGTATTGTTATCACGGCAAGCCACAATCCGCCGGAATATAACGGATATAAATGCTATTGGGAGGACGGCGCGCAGGTTACCGCTCCCAAGGATAAAGAGATTATCACGGAAGTTAACAACGTGACGGATTATCATACCGTAAAGACTATGGACAAGGAAGAGGCGAAGAAAGCCGGACTCTATGTGGTGATCGGCAAAGAAATTGATGATAAGTACATGGTTGAGCTTAAGAAGCAGATTATTCATCCGGATGTAATCAAAGATATGGCAGAGGATATGAAGATTGTATATTCTCCGTTTAACGGAACGGGAAATGTACCTGTTAGAAGAATCCTTTCAGAACTCGGATTTAAGAATGTATATGTAGTTCCCGAGCAGGAAATGCCCGATCCGGACTTTACTACATTGGAGTACCCGAATCCGGAAGATCCCAAGGCATTTACCCTTGCCCTCAAGCTGGCAAAAGAGAAAAATGCCGATATCGTACTTGCGACAGACCCCGATGCGGACAGACTCGGTATCTATGCACTGGATACGAAATCCGGCGAATATGTTCCGTTTACCGGTAACATGTCCGGTATGCTGATCGCAGAGTATATCCTGAGAGAGAGAACGGCAACTGATACGATGCCTGAGAATCCGGCGCTTGTTACAACAATTGTTACGACCAATATGGCTCGTGCGATTGCGGACGATTATAAAGTGAAGTTCATTGAAGTCCTGACAGGATTCAAGTTCATCGGTGAACAGATTAAGCTGTTTGAACAGAGCGGTTCCAACAACTATGTATTCGGTCTGGAAGAAAGCTACGGCTGCCTTGCCGGAACACATGCAAGAGATAAAGACGCAATCGTTGCGGTTATGTGCCTGTGCGAGATGGCGGCATGGTGCAAGAAGAACGGTAAGACCGTATGGGATCAGATGATTACGCTTTATGAGAAATACGGATACTTCAAAGAGAGCCAGTATTCTATCACCATGAAAGGTATCGACGGCGCGAAAGAAATCGAGGAGCTCATGAACAAGCTTCGGAGCAATCCGCCCAAGGCGTTCGGCGAACTGAAGGTGAAAGAATTCAGGGATTATACAACCGGTAAGACTCTGAACCTTGAGACAGGAGAGACGGGAGAGACAGGTCTTCCGCAGTCTAACGTGCTGTATTTTGACCTGACGAACGATTCATGGTGCTGTGCACGTCCTTCCGGTACGGAGCCGAAGATTAAGTTCTACATGGGCGTAAAGGGAACGAGCTTAGAAGACGCCGAGGCAAGGCTGAACAAGCTGACGGAAGATTTAAAGGCATATTTATAATAAAGCGAGCAAGCTCGTTTACGAGAACATGAGATGTTGCGCATCTCGGCAAACTCGGATAAGAGAGTGTGTTTAAATTGAATTATGGGTCGCCCTGCGTTGAGCAGGGCGACGGTTGTTTGCAAGCAGAATAACAAATGCATGAAAGAAGTGCAAGCGAAGGAGGTTTCGCCGTGGGAAACAGAATATTCAGGACGACCAACTTCATAAAGACTGTTAATTACTTCAAAAAGAACGGTATCCGTCACACTTACTATGCAGCTAAAGAACGTCTGGAAGAAGAGCGGAAATCGAACTATTATTACAGAAAACCGTCAGCAGAGGAACTGGAGGAGCAGAGAAGGGAGACGGCAGACTACTCTGAACTGTTCAGTATTGTGGTGCCTGCATTCGAGACAAAGGAAGAGTTTCTGCGGGATATGCTCGATTCTGTGTGTGGACAAAGCTACGGGAAATGGGAACTGATCATTGCCGATGCGAGCGAAAGTGATACGGTGGAAAAGATTGTGCTGGAAGCCGCGCAGAGAATGACAGAAGAGAACGGTGAAAATCGTATCAAATACAGACGTCTGACAGAGAATAAAGGTATCTCCGGTAATACGAACGCCGGAATTGAAATGGCATCCGGAGATTATATTGCATTGCTAGACCATGATGATTTTTTGACTCCTGATGCATTGTATTATATGGCGCAGGCAGTTCACAGTGCCAAAGAGCAGGGGATAATTCCGGCACTGCTCTATACAGACGAAGATAAGTATGAAAATAACATAGGTTATTATATATCTCCGCACGAGAAGCTAAAATTCAATCTGGATTTAATATTATCGAATAATTACATCTGTCATTTTACCGCTGTGGAGGCAAAACTCATGAAAACACTGCAGTTGCGTGGTGAATTTGATGGAGCTCAGGATTATGATTTAGTATTGCGGGTGGTGGGACAATTGTTAAAGACAGTTCCGATGCACGAAATGCAAAGGCGGATTATCCACATATCAAGGATTCTTTACCATTGGCGCAGTCATGCAGATTCCACGGCTGAAAATACTGCCAGCAAAAGCTACGCGTACGAGGCGGGAAAGAACGCACTGACAGATTTTTGTGCCGGACAAGGTTGGAATGTGGAAGTGAACCATAGCCTGCATCTGGGATTCTATGAGATTGCATACGTACCGGATATCCTGACGGTCAGAACAGATATCGGCATTGTTGGCGGCAGGGTACTGGATGCCCGCGGTCGGATATGCGGCGGTGCCTTTGACGCGAACGGAGTGAGCAGATATATGGGACTGCATAAGGAATACAGCGGCGGCAGTACACACAGAGCGGCGCTTAAACAGGATGCGGCGGCAGTAGATATCCGTTGTATACAGGTCAGACCGGAGTTACGGGAACAATTTGAGCAAATTACCGGGCTAAGGTATGAAGAGAGAACGGTTCGCTGTAAGATGGGACGTCGAACCGGAGAAATACGTATAGCGGATATGTCAGGGCTTATATGTGATGAGGCGGGATATCGTAAGCTGAGTATGGAACTGGGGCGTGCGGCGTCAGAGCATGGATATCGAGTGTTGTGGAATCCGGAAATGACGGTTTATGCGAAGCGCTAAACCGGTATGTGCGGGGTCGGATGCAGGCTTTGCGCTATCAACTTGAGAGATAATCCGGCAGCACGAAAAGTGAGGTGTACGGTATGGAACAGAAAATACAATCGACGGTTGTGATTCCGAATTATAACGGAATTAAATATATAGAAAAATGTCTGGCGGCACTTGTGAAGGAGCCGGCACATATTATCGTGGTTGACAACGGTTCCGACGATGGAAGCAGAGAGGCGGTGCAAAAGAACTTTCCCGAAGTAGAGTTGATATGCCTTGATCGGAACTACGGTTTTTGCAAGGCAGTGAACGTAGGAATAGCAAACAGCAAAACAACATATGTTATTTTATTAAATAACGATACGGAAATAGAGGCGGGGTTTGTGAGAGCGCTGGAGCAGCCTCTTATGTGGCGCGGAGAAATATTTTCCGGCGCTGCACAGATAAGGAATCTGCATCATCCGGAGTTGATGGACGATGCGGGAGACTACTACTGCGCGTTAGGCTGGGCTTTTGCATGGGGGAAGGATAAGCCGTATCAGGGGTACCAAAGGACGCGCAGGATATTTGCCGGATGTGGGGCGGCGGTTATATACCGAAGGAAAATATTTGATGAAATCGGAATGATGGATGAGAACCATTTCGCATATCTGGAAGATATTGACTTAGGGTATCGTGCGAGGATACATGGTTATTATAATATCTATATACCGAAGGCGGTAGTATATCATGCCGGGAGTGGTGTTTCGGGTTCCAGACACAACAGCTTTAAGGTGAGGCTTTCTGCACAGAACAGTATTTATCTGGCGTATAAGAACATGCCGCTTTTGCAGCTTTTGCTGAATATGCCCTTTTTGCTTATCGGTTTGGCAGTGAAGATGCTTTTCTTTGCCAAAAAGGGATTAGGCATGGACTATGCAGCCGGATTGTGCAAAGGGTTAAAACTATGCTTTTCCGAGGAAGGCAGGGCGCACAAGGTGCGCTTCCGAAAAGAATACCTTTATGATTATATTGTGATACAGATAGAATTATGGCGCAATATGTTGTATCGACTTATGAACTGATAACCGTAGGTTGTGTTTTCGGCTAAAGTATTGTAAGATACATGCAGAGGCTTGGAATATGATTAAAGATAATCAGAAATATTTTAACAGACTGCACGTAGTGCTGGATGCCATGGTTATAGCGGCTTCCTATATGCTGGCGTGGTATATTAAGTTTGCCAGTCCTATTTCAGACATCGGACCTTCTACCGGTGTTCTTTCCACGCGCACATATTTCCAGATGCTTTATGCGATTGTGCCGGGTTATCTTGTATTGTATTATATCTTTAACTTGTATACACCTAAGCGTGCAACCGTGCATAAATATGAGATCCTGAATATTTTTCAGGCAAATGTGGTGGGTCTTATCCTATTGATGGCAGGTTGGTATCTGGTTGAACAGATTCATTTTTCGCGTGCCATGATGGGATATTTCTTTATTCTGAATATTCTGTTTACCACTCTTGGGCGTTCTTTTATCCGGATGCTTCTTCAATATTTCCGCGAAAAAGGCTATAATTTGAAATATATTCTGTTGGTGGGATATTCCCGTGCGGCGGAGGAATATATCAATCGTATCAATTCTAATCCTCAGTGGGGGTATGTAGTGAGGGGGATTCTTGATGACAGTGTACCAAGAGGCACATTGTACAAAGGAGTCAAGGTCGTCGGTACGATTGAGAATCTTCTCTATATTCTGCCGGAAAATAAACTTGACGAAATAGCCATTACACTTTCCCTGAAAGATTATGACAATCTGGAGCATATTGTAGATATCTGTGAGAAATCAGGAGTTCACACGAAATTTATTCCGGATTACAACAGCATGTTTCCGAGCCGTCCGTACACGGAAGACCTGATGGGACTGCCTGTAATCAATATTCGATATGTTCCGCTGACCAATACGTTAAACTGGATTGCCAAAAGGCTGGTGGATGTAGCGGCGTCTATTGTGGGGCTTGTAGTATCCACGCCGGTCATGCTGATTGCGGCTGTCGCAATCAGGTGCACATCGAGGGGACCGGTTATCTTCAAGCAGGAACGCATCGGACTGCACAATAAACCTTTCAAGATGTATAAATTCCGGACGATGGAAGTGCAGAAGCCTTCCACGGAAGAGAAAGGGTGGACGACCAAGGATGATCCCAGAGTGACCAAGGTCGGTAAGTTTCTGCGCCGGACAAGCATTGACGAATTACCACAGTTGTTCAATATTCTGATCGGTGATATGAGCGTGGTGGGACCAAGACCGGAACGCCCGCAGTTTGTCGAGAAATTTAAAGAAGAGATTCCGCGTTATATGGTGAAACATCAAGTCAGACCGGGGCTTACAGGATGGGCGCAGATTAACGGTTACCGTGGAGATACGTCTATTAAACGCCGGATTGAATATGATATTTTTTATATTGAAAACTGGACGATGTCCTTTGATATCAAGATTATGTTTCTGACAATTTTTAAAGGTTTTATTAATAAAAACGCCTATTAGTGAGATAATAATTTGAAGGTTTGAGGTCGTTTGAAATTCTTAAGATTTTAGAAAGACATGATGAATCAGCATCTATTATATTGCAATTATGTCAAGATATAGTATAATCAAATGGAAACTTACGCTATAGCTTGATTTTTCTTGTAGAGTGTGAGAAAATGAAAGTTGGAATTATTTACGATTATTAATGAAATCAAGGGAGTACGGACGTATGGCTAAGTATGTTGAAGATGAATACGAATATGAAGATGAACGACCAAGAAAAAAAACTTCTTCCGGAAGTAAGGGAAGCGGCAAGAAATCTTCTGGAAGTAAGGGAGGTAGTAAGAAGTCTTCGGGCAGCAAGGGAGGCAGTAAGAAGTCTTCAGGGAGCAAAGGAAGCAGTAAGAAATCCTCAAGTAAGAAGCAGCAGGCAAAGAAACAGCGCAGAAGGATTATTATTTTTATTGTGGAGATTATCATTCTGCTCGTAGCAGTATTTGTATTGTATGGTGTCCTGACCGCCACAAAGAGCGGCAAAGTTGATTTGGATGAAGGGGACATCATTATCAATGATACGGTTAAGGAAGCACAGGAGACTACGATGAGAGGCTATCGTAATATTGCCTTGTTCGGTGTGGATTCTACTTCCGGTGCATTGACTAAGAATACACGAAGCGACACGATTATGATTGCGTCAATCAATCAGGATACGGGCGAATGTAAACTGGTATCGGTATACCGTGATACTTACCTGAATCTGAGTAATGATTCATATAATAAATGTAATGCGGCATATGCAAAAGGCGGTCCGGAGATGGCAATCAGTATGTTGAACATGAATCTGGACCTGAACATCACGGACTTCGTCACGGTTGGTTTTGCCGGTTTGACGGATACGATTGATGCGCTGGGCGGTGTATATATCGATGTGGATGATTCGGAAATCAGCCATTTGAATAACTATCAGTTGTGTATTGCGGAAGACTTGAAACGTTCTTACACTCCTGTATCATCTACAGGATACCAGTTATTGGACGGACTTCAGGCGACGGGATACTGCCGTATCCGTTATACGGCAGGTGATGACTTTAAGCGTGCCGAGAGACAAAGAGAAGTACTTTCGGCGGTGGCGGATCAGGCGAAGAAAGCTTCACTGCCGAAGCTGACAGAGACTGCAAGCGCCGTATTTGACAAGACGTATACGTCATTAGATCTTAACGAGATTATTGAGATGTTAGGCAAGGTAAATACCTACTATATTTCGGACACTGCCGGATTCCCACAAGAGTCGAACCGTGCAACTGGAACGATTGGTTCCAAAGGCTCCTGTGTTATTCCGCTCAATCTTGAAGACAATGTTAAATGGCTGCATCAATTCCTCTTTGATGATTATGATTATGAACCGTCAGAGACTGTAAAGCAATGCAGTGAAAAGATTTATTCCGACACAAATGGATATTTAAAATAATAATCAGGGCAAAGGGGACCGATTATGCGGTCCCCTTTCTTCTCGAACAGCGGGAATATCAAATAGCGGAGGAAAACAGTGTGGACAAAGTGGATATTATCATCCCCGCCTATAAGCCCGGACATAAATTTCTGACGCTGATGAAGCGGCTGGAGAGTCAGAGCGTTCCGGTTAATCAGATTATTGTCATGAATACGGAGCAGAAATATTTTGACCGGTTGATTTATGGTACTTCTTTTCAAAAGGATTATCATAATATTATAGTGAAACATCTGTCGAAAAGGGAGTTTGATCACGGGAATACCAGAAACAAGGGTGTGCATTGCTCGGATGCGGATTATTTTGTGATGATGACACAGGATGCCGTTCCGGCAGACGAATATTTGGTGGAAGAATTATTAAAGCAGCTTCATCAGGAAGGCGTAGCAGTGGCATATGCCAGACAGCTTGCAAGTGAGGATAGCAGCGAGATTGAAAGATATACGAGAGAGTTTAATTATCCCGGTGAATCAAAGATGAAAACGAAAGCAGATTTGGACAAATACGGGATTAAAACCTTTTTTTGCTCTAACGTGTGCGCGGCTTACAATCGTAAGATTTTTGACGAATTGGGCGGTTTTGTGAAGCATACGATTTTCAATGAGGACATGATTTATGCCGCCAAGGCAGTGGAAGCAGGATACGGGATTGCATACACTGCTCAGGCAAAAGTATTTCATTCCCATGACCTTGGCTGCATGGAACAGCTTCATAGAAATTTTGATCTTGGAGTTTCACAGGCACAACATCCTGAAGTTTTTGCGGCGTACCCGTCGGAATCGGAGGGGATACGTTACGTTAAACAGCTTATTGGTCATTTGAGTAAAGTAGGACTGAAAAGAAAAATACCGCATGTTATCATACAGAGCGGGTTTAAGTATATAGGATACTGGTGCGGAAAGCATTATAACCGTCTGCCGAGAAGGATGGTCATAGCAATGTCTTCTGCTAAGGAGTACTGGAAATAAAACCTTTAGGAGGATATAAATATGTGTGGAATCGTAGGATATATCGGAACCAAGCAGGCGGCGCCTATCATTTTAGACGGACTATCTAAATTGGAGTACCGCGGATATGATTCGGCGGGGATGGCAATCTACGACGGCGGAAAGATTAATATTACGAAGTCGGTGGGAAGATTAAAGGTACTGGAGAATATAACTCACGGCGGGGAAACGATGGCAGGCGTCTGCGGAATCGGACATACCAGATGGGCGACACACGGGGTTCCGAGCAACCTCAATGCACATCCGCATTTTAATGCAGCCGAGACGATTACAGTCGTACATAACGGTATTATCGAAAATTATCTGCATCTTCGTCAGATGTTGACGGATAAGGGATATCAGTTTATTTCTGAGACAGATACAGAGGTATTAGCACATTTGCTTGACTATTATTATAAGGGCAATCCTTTGGAAGCAGTGACGAAAGTACTGCACCGTGTGGAGGGCTCATATGCGCTGGGTATTCTTTTTGCAGACTGTCCGGATCAGATATTTGCGGCAAGGAAGGATTCGCCGCTTATTGTCGGGCAGAATGAGGATGGCTGTTTCATTGCTTCTGATGTGCCGGCGATTCTAAAGTACACACGGAAAGTATATTATGTGGATAATCAGGAAGTGGTGCGTCTGCGTGCAGATCATATGCACTTCTACACTGTAGATGAAGAGGAGACGACGAAAGAATCCGTCACCATTGAATGGGATGCGAATGCGGCAGAGAAGGCAGGTTATGAGCATTTCATGTTGAAGGAGATGTACGAGCAGCCTAAAACGGTAACGGATACATTACTTCCGAGAATTAAGAAAAACGATATTGTCATTGATGAACTGGATATGACAGACGAAGAGCTGCGGGCAATTAAGAAGATTCATATTGTTGCATGCGGTTCGGCATATCATGCAGGCGTGACGGGTAAGTATGTTATAGAAGGTCTGGCTCGTGTTCCTGTAGAGGTCGATCTTGCTTCCGAATTCAGATACCGCAATCCGATTTTGGAGGAGGGGGCAATGGTCATAGTTATCAGCCAGTCCGGAGAGACTGCGGATACACTGGCGGCGCTTAGAGAGTCTAAAGAGCGTGGTTTTAAAGTGTTGGGCATTGTCAACGTAGTGGGAAGTTCTATTGCAAGAGAAGCAGACAATGTCATGTATACTTGGGCAGGACCGGAAATTGCCGTTGCCACTACCAAGGCATACAGCGCGCAGCTTATTGCACTGTATCTGCTTGCAATGAAGCTTGGCAGAGTGAAGGAAGAGATTGATGATAAGACCTTTAAGTCACTTTTAGGAGACTTGCGATGCCTGCCGGATCAGATTGAACTTTTGCTGAACAATAAACTGAAGATACAAAGATTTGCGAATCGTTATATAGGCGCTAAAGATGTGTTCTTTATCGGCAGAGGTATTGATTATGCGATTTCGCTGGAAGGTTCTTTGAAACTAAAAGAAATATCTTATATTCACTCAGAGGCATATGCAGCAGGAGAACTGAAACACGGAACCATCTCACTTATTGAAGAGGGAACACTTGTAGCGGCAGTGTCTACACAGCCGGAGTTATATGCCAAGACGATCAGTAATATGGTAGAGGTCAAAGCAAGGGGCGCTTTCGTGCTGGCAGTCACATGTGAGGAAAATAAGGAAATTGAGAAAGCGGCGGATTATGTGATTTATATTCCGGAAACAAATCCGTATTTTGCCAATTCGCTGGCGATTATTCCGCTCCAGCTGTTCGGATATTATGTGTCCGTCGGCAAGGGGTGCGATGTGGATAAGCCCAGAAATCTGGCGAAATCCGTTACGGTAGAATAGAAAGAAGAAAATATCATCAGAGAAAAGAATAAAAAGAGTGTCCCGGTCTTTCGGAAGGAATTGCGGGATACTCTTTACATTTATATTGTAGGAGATTTCTCGGTATACATCGAGTTTGCTTGCCGAATAAATCAATAAAATTAAAAAACACAATTTAAATAAATTTTTGTCACACTTTATACACAATTAGAGGATATACTGACCTCAAGATAAAAGAAAAACGGCGATGAGCCGCCCGGATAATGCGGAAAGGAGTAAATGTTATGTATGATAATGAATTTACAAATACAAGTTTATCATTGGGAGATAATAATAACGCGGCGCAGGACCAGAGTCTGAACCGGAATCAGGATCAAAATCTAAGCCGAAATCAGAATCAAAGTCTGAACCGGAATGTTTACGGCGGGTCAAACGACAGGAACTATTATCAGGGCGTGTACGATGAGCAGAGATACACACAGAGTACAACGCAAAGTCCTTATGAAAATCGGACGGGCAGCTACCAGTATGGGAACACCTACCCGAATGATTATACGCATATGCAGCAGAATAAGGAAAAGAAGCAGAAGCCAGAGAAGAAGGCACGCACAGGCGGCTACTTTAAAAAAGCAATGATCAGCGTATCATTGGGACTCTTTTTCGGAATCTTTGCAGGGCTTGGGCTGTATGCCGTGCAGGCTTTCACAGGTATGTCTGAGAAGAGCAGCGTTGAAGAGAACTCTTCGGAAGTGGAAGCTATGGCGGATGAAATTGTAGAGGAAGCGGGCAAAGAGATTGAAGACATTACGGATGAGACTGCCAGTGGTATACATGTGACGGACAGCATCAGTACGATTGTGGCGGACGTTTCGGAAGTTGTCGAAGAAGTTATGCCGGCGATTGTGTCAATCAATAACCATTATGTCGAAACAATGTCCTATTTCGGACAGTCTTTCAGCAACGAAGCCGACGCCAGCGGTTCCGGTATTATCGTAGGCGAGAACGACACGGAACTGTTGATTGTGACGAATTATCATGTGATTGCAGATGCAGATAAGCTGACTGTGCAGTTTGTAGAGGGCAGCGAAGCGGAAGCTTCCGTTAAGGGAACTGATGCCGACATGGATTTGGCAGTGATTGCCGTTCCGATAGACAGTATTGACAATAGCGTTTTACAGCAAATCGCAGTGGCGACGCTGGGGAATTCCGATTCACTTGTGGTTGGAGAACCGGCGATTGCAATAGGCAATTCACTCGGGTACGGACAATCAGTTACTACAGGCGTCATCAGCGCATTGAATAGAAGTATTGAACTTTCGGACGGTACGGACGGTACGTTTATTCAGACGGACGCGGCGATCAACCCGGGTAATTCAGGCGGTGCACTCCTTAATATGAAAGGAGAAGTGATTGGAATTAACTCCAATAAGATTGGCGGCAGTGCTATAGAGGGAATGGGATACGCCATTCCGATTTCTTCCGCGAGTCCGATTATAGCAGAACTTATGTTGAAAGAGACGAAGGATAAAGTGGCGGAAGAAGAGAGAGGATATCTGGGTATCTCAGGTATCAGCGTTACGGATTATGTATCTGAGACATACGGAATGCCTAAGGGCGTATATATCTCCCAAGTGTATGAGAACACGGCGGCGGCAGAGGCAGGGCTTCGCAAAGGCGATATCATTACAGAATTTGACGGAGAAGAAATCGAATCCATGGATGAATTACAATACGAACTGGAATTTCACGCGAAGGGTGACACGGTGGAAATCACGGTGATGTTCGCTGACGGCTACGGATATAGTGACAGAAAGGTACAGATTACGCTTGGAAACAGAGTGTAGAATAAAGAGAAAATATATCGAATAGGAAGGCGGTTGAAAGACCGCCTTTCTCCTATGGAGGTACTTCTTTAGAAAATGTTTACTTGTGGGATATTCCTTTTTATACTATGATAAAAATGTAAAGAAAAGCAGCAAGTTTGCAAGAAATGGATTTGAAATCACTAAGTTTGACCGGATGGAGGATAAGAACAAGAATATGAATGATGACAGATATGATGATATAAACGACGATATCGATGCAAGTAAGGAAGAGATAAGGGCGCATGATTATCGGGAACTGGAGGACGTCGAGGAGCAAAGAGAGGAACTTCGCAGCCGCAGACAAGAAGAGATAAGCAAAGACAGCAGTCATCAGGAGGATGACCATGACAAGGATTATGAAGATGTGTGCTTTATCTGCCGCAGACCGGAAAGCAAAGCGGGCAAAATGTTTCATCTTCCAAATCATATATGCGTTTGTGATGACTGTATGCATAAGACAATGGACACGGTCAGTCAGTTTGATTATCAGGGAATGCTGAATACGCCAAATATGACGGATTTAAACAACGGTAAAGGATTTCCAAACATAAGTTTTGTTAATCTGGCGGATTTGCAGGGAGACGGCGGAATCCCGAATAAGCAGAAGCCGAAGAAAAAGAAGAGGACGAATGAAAAACCGGAGATTGATATCAGGAATATTATGCCGCCGCACAAGATTAAAGAGAAATTGGATGAGTATGTGGTAGGGCAGGAATACGCTAAGAAAGTAGTGTCTGTGGCGGTATATAATCATTACAAGAGAGTGGCGACTGGAACGATGGACGAGATTGAGATCGAGAAATCAAATATGCTCATGATTGGTCCTACGGGATGCGGTAAGACATATTTGGTCAAGACGCTTGCGCGCCTTTTGGACGTGCCGCTGGCGATTACGGATGCCACATCCTTGACAGAGGCAGGATATATCGGCGACGATATCGAGAGCGTGGTGTCGAAGCTGTTAGCGGCGGCTGATAATGATGTGGAGAGAGCGGAACGAGGCATTATCTTTATCGACGAGATTGATAAGATAGCCAAGAAGAAGAATACGAACTCACGCGATGTCAGCGGTGAGTCCGTTCAGCAGGGGATGCTGAAGCTGTTGGAGGGCGCTGAGGTGGAAGTACCTGTGGGCGCTAATTCCAAGAATGCCATGGTGCCTCTGGCGACGGTAAATACGAGGAATATTTTGTTTATCTGTGGCGGAGCATTTCCGGATTTAGAGGAAATAATTAAACAGAGATTAAATAAACGTACCTCAATAGGATATAATGCGGAACTGCGGGATAAATATGATAAAGAAAAAAATATCTTAAGCAGAGTTACGGTGGAAGATATTAAGAAGTTCGGGATGATTCCGGAATTTATCGGTCGTCTGCCTGTGATTTTCACATTGGAAGGCTTAAGCAAAGAGATGATGGTTAAGATTCTCGGAGAGCCGAGAAATGCGATTCTTAAGCAGTATCAGAAACTTCTCGAACTGGATGAAGTAAAGCTGGAATTTGAGCAGGAGGCTTTAGAGGCGATTGCAGAGAAGGCAATGGAGAAAGATACCGGTGCCAGAGCGCTGCGCGCCATCATCGAAGAATTTATGCTTGATATTATGTATGAAGTGCCTAAGGACGACAATATCGGCAGAGTGACAATTACCAGAGAGTATATCGAAGGGACGGGCGGACCGATTATAGATATTCGCAGCAATCTGGCAGAGCACCCTGATAAGCTGAATGTGATAGAAAGCTGAGCATGGCAGAGAGCTGAATATGATAAGGAATGAGCGCTATCGATAACCGGGCATAAATAAGAAGAAAACGTCATAGAAAGAAAACGGGACGGGCTGTGTAGACATAGTATAGTAGAGAGAATATGTGGAAAGAGCAGTCTGCATATAATAGCAACTGTTATTATAAAAGATGACTTGTAAGGACAAAATATTATCGAATGAATATGCTGACTTGATCACGGATTACGTGGTGGCGGAGGAAATGTCAGCAACACAGCCTGTTGATTTCTGCTTTCACGGAATAGACGAAAATTATGGGGTGGCAAATGTAAACCGCAGCATGATACCGCCTATGTCAATAGGGTATTATGGTTATTCGGCGATTCCAGTATTATATGGATTGATGCAGATTGACGGCGAGATATTTGATCCGGAGAATCTGATAGAGGTAGGAAGTATACGTGTACAGAATCCTCCATTGTCATTGCAGGGTGCCGGTGTGATAGTCGGATTTATTGATACGGGTATACGCTATGAACTGGATGTTTTCAGGCGTGAGGACGGTTCAAGCCGTATTATGTCGATTTGGGATCAGACAATACAGGATGGTGAACCGCCGGAAGGTTTTTTGTACGGCACTGAGTATACCAGAGCAGACATAGACAGGGCTTTGCAGACGGATGAACCAGAGCAAATTGTACCGTCTGTAGATTTGAATGGGCACGGGACGCGTATGGCATCCGTAGCAGTTGGCAGTATATTAAATCAGGGATTAACATTTAGAGGCGCCGCGCCGCAGGCTGATATTGCCGTTGTAAAGCTGAAAGAGGCTAAACAGTACTTAAGAGACTATTATTTGATTTCAGAGGATGCGGTTGTTTTTCAGGAAAATGACATCATGGAAGCAGCCAAATATTTGGAACGCATGGCAATTGCCCTGCACAGACCGGTAGTGATTGTAATCGGTTTGGGGACGAATTGGGGAAGCCATAACGGTACATCGCCTCTTGCGTCTTATTTGAATACTGTTGCCGGAAGAAGGAGCAGGGCGGTAGTGGTGTGCGGAGGCAACGAAGGAGATAAGGAGCACCACTATGAGAATTCTGCGCCGGATGTTGTAGAAATCCGCGTAGAGGAAGAAACGAAAGGGTTCTGTCTCGAATTATGGGGAACACTGCCGGACACACATTCTGTCAGAGTCCGTTCGCCGGGCGGAGAGACGTCGCAGGAGATTGATTTTAGGAGCAGGGAAGACAGAGAGATTACGTTTATCTTTGAGGAAACCCGTATTGTTGTGAGTAATCTGATTGTAGAGAGGGATGCGGGAGAACAGTTGGTTTTCTTTCGCTTTGAAAAGCCTACGCCGGGGATATGGAACATGCAGGTTTATCCGGCGGAAGGTGAGCTGAGGGGAATGGGTGTATTCCATATGTGGCTCCCGATTGCGAATTTTCTGGAGACAAGTGTGACTTTTCTGGCGCCAAGTCCGGATGTGACATTGACAGAGCCTTCCAATGCCGAGCGTATTATTACGATATCCACATATAACGGAACGACGGGAAGCTGGTTTCCACAGTCGGGCAGAGGCTTTACCAAGAGCGGAAATATCAAGCCCGATTTGTCTGTGCCCGGCGTACAGGTATCAACGGTATTGGGACCATATACCGGGTCCAGCATGGCAGCTGCAATCGCGGCAGGGTGTGTTGCCCAGTTCATGGAATGGGCTGTGGTGGACGGTAATACGCCGACAGTGGAGAGCAGAGCGATCAAAAGTTTTCTGATTCGCGGCGCCGACAGGTCGGAGAATGTCGTCTATCCCGACAATCGCTGGGGATTCGGGAAATTGGATATCAGCGGGACGTTTGAGGTGCTGGCGAGACTGTCGTAAACGGCAAAGTTCCTATCATAGAATAGAATAAGGTTTCAACGCTTTATAAAGAAATTCTTGTGTATGCAGAAAAGCAGGTTCTCCTAAGCTACGAGTGCGATTGGAAACCTGCTTTGTATTTGCGCCATGCAATATAGGCAATTATTGACTCTTTGTGAAGCGTTATGGTATAGTCCTTAGTAACCCGGGTGAGAAATATGGGAATGTGCAATGATTTGTGTTATGTGGTATGTAACGGTGAAGCTCGTAATTGAAAATTATAATAACGGAGGAACATTATGGCGGTTATAAGCTGCGCACTTCTTGCGATGGTGGTATTTGTGACTGATTTTCTCATTAAGAATCATATTGAGCGGACGAAGACAGAGGGGGAGAGCGAATCTGTCTGCGGCGGCAGGCTGATACTGCATAAATATCACAATAGGGGCGCATTTCTGAATACCGGAGAGAGAAAAAGCACTCTTGTAGCCATATTGTCGTTAATTCTGACTCTGGGTGCGACGGCGCTTTTTCTGGCGACGTTTACATTTCGGGGAAGTGGTATGCTCAGGGCGGGTTTAGCGCTGCTCCTCGGCGGCGCATACAGCAACACTTACGACCGGCTTGTCCGCAAGTATGTAGTAGATTATGTGAGCTTTCCGGTGAAAAATAAAAAAATCAGAAATATTGTGTTCAATATTTCTGATTTCTGTATCATGATAGGAGCGCTTCTCATTGTGCTTGGAAGCGCTGATTAGGCAATGATGGTTGTGCCGCTTTTACCTTTAATGGCGTCGGCAATGGTATCGATGGAGGCAATCAGTACGCTGCCGGCAGGATTTTTAACAAGGTAAGCGATGGAAGCCTCAATCTTAGGAAGCATGGTTCCCGCTTCAAAATGTCCTTCTTCAATCAGTTTACGGCATTCGTCAACATTCAGTTTACTTAACGGCTCCTGCTTGTCGGTGCCGAAATTCTTATAAACGCAAGGTACGCCGGTTAAGATGATCAGTTCGTCGGCGTTCAGGTCGCCAGCCAGTTTACCGGCGATAGAATCTTTCTCGATGACTGCGGAAGCGCCCTTTAGCAAATGATTTTGCTCGATTACGGGAATACCGCCGCCACCGCAGGCAATCACTGCCTGACCGGCATCTGCAAGCGCCCGGATTGCGTCAATTTCTACAATATCGATCGGCTTGGGTGCAGCGACTACACGCCGGAATCCTTTACCGGGTTTTTCTACAACGAAATTTCCTTTCTTGATTTCCACCTCGGCATCTTCTTTAGACATATAACGACCGATGACTTTGGTAGGTTCATAGAAAGCTTCGTCATACGGATCCACCGTTACCTGAGTCAGGATGGTGCTGACGGTTTTGGAGATACCGCGGCACAGCAGTTCGGCGCGCAGTGCGTTCTGAATATCGTAGCCTACATAGCCTTGACTCATGGCGGAACAGACGCACATAGGAGCCGGAGTATAATCAATATATACACGACGAAGCTCGGTCATGGCTTTGTGTATCATGCTGACCTGAGGACCGTTGCTGTGTGTGATGGTAAGCTGGTAGTCGGCTTCTATCAGATCAGCCAATGCTTTGGCGGTCAATTTTACTGCATCCCATTGTTCCGATGTTGTATAACCAAGTGCCTCATGTCCGAGAGAGACGACTGCACGTTTCTTGCTCATATGATTTATTTCCTCCATTTATATGATTGATAATACATGTGGTTGACAGATTAAAACGAAGAAGATTTTAGACAAATCTTCTTCATGTATCAGTATATCAAAAATCATAGATTTTGTATAGGATATATTTCCTATTGGTATATAATGTGCTTTCGTTACTATGTGGCAACAATTTTGTTATATTTTAATAAAAAATATTAGAAACAGCACAGTGAAAATAGACAAAACTAACAATAATAAATTGACATTATATAGTAAGACAGGTATAATATAAATGTTGAAGGGAGATGGCGGTATGGATCACACAAATTATGCGGATTATGTGGAAACGTTGCAGCACTTGTCATTAGAGGAAATCCGAGCGGTATTGGAAGTCTTTCAGAAGGCTACGGATTCTTATATTTATATCATGGATTTGGACACAGACACATACATGACGACAAGCAAGATGCTTACGCGCTTTCCCTTTGACAATGTAGTGACCATGAATGCTACACCGGCATTACAGAAGATTATTTATCCCTCCGATTATCCCAAGGCGAAGGAAGACATTAGGAAGTGTGCTGCGGGAGAGCAAGAAACTCATAGTCTTGAGTACCGCTGGCTGGATGCAGATCGAAGGATTGTGTGGATTGACTGTAGAGGCACGGTTATCAAGGGAGCCGGCGGACACAGATTGTTAGTAGGAAGAGTGACGGAGCTTGGTAAAGAAGCTAAGGCTGATAATATTACGGGATTGCGCAGAGAAGTCAGGTTTAAGTATGATACGGAAGAAATACTTCGCGACAGACCGGAAACAATCAAATACATGATGCGGATTGGCATCGATAATTTTAAGGAAATCAATGAGAAGGAAGGCGTGAAAGCGGGAGACAATGTGCTTCGTGAGTTGGCTGACTGCATTGTGGCATCGGTGGACCCGCGCGTGGATGTGTACCGACTGATGGCAGACGAATTTATGCTGGTGGATGCTGCGCCCACATCGGATAAGGATGCGAGGACGGTCTACGAGGAGATTAAGAGCAGGGTTACGGACACCGTGCGCCGAAAAGAGTACAGTTGCTTCTATACGATATCTGCAGGTATTATGCAGAATGAGTTTGAGGATAGAAGTGCGGAGGAAATCCTGCGGCTGACAGAATTTGCCTTGAATGAAGCTAAGCGTAACGGCAGAAATCAGATGGCATTATTTGATGCCGAAGTTTATAACGGATATCTGAGGAGACTGGATATCCGCAGACTGATGCGGCAGGATATTAATAATAATTTCAAGGGATTTCAAGTGTTTTATCAACCGATTGTGTCGGCTCCGGAGTATAAGATAATCGGTGCGGAGGCGCTTCTTCGATGGAACTGTGAGAAGTATGGCAGCGTATCACCGGCGGTGTTTATTCCTATTTTAGAGGAAAGCGGACTGATTATTCCGGTAGGAAAGCATGTTTTGTGGCAGGCTGCCCGGACTTGCAAGAAGTGGAGAGAGATTCTCCCGGGATTCCATGTACATGTGAATCTGTCTTATGTTCAGATGCATAAGAGTGATTTGCTCGATGATGTGGACAGGTGTATTAAAGAGGTGGATATTCCTCCTGAGAGTCTTGTTCTGGAATTGACGGAGAGCGGATATATAGAAACAGATACCAGAATCATGGAATTGTTTAAACATCTGAAAGAGAAGAATATAGATTTGGCATTAGACGATTTCGGAACAGGCTATTCCAATATGAGATATTTGAAGGAGATTGAGGCGAAGACGGTTAAGATAGACAGGAGCTTTGTTGTACAGGCGCTCCAAAATGACCATGATTACAGTATTATCAAGCATATTATTGATATGGTTCACAGTCTGGGGTCTTCCGTCTGCATGGAAGGGATAGAAGAGGAAGACGAGCTGGATAAGATGATGAAGACGAAGCCGGATATGATACAAGGTTACTACTTCGGGAAACCGGCTCCTGCAGAGCAGTTTGAAGAGCGGTTCCTGCCGGTTACAGATTCTCTTTGATGCGGATATCAATATCTACATAATCGTTTTCTACGGCGGGAAGTTCGCCGGTGGTCAGATAAGCAAACAGAATCGAGAGGGGTTTGGAACCTTGTAAAAAGGGCTGTTGACAGATTGTAGCTGAAATCAGCCCTCTTTTTATATACTCCCGGGTGGTGTTGACAATATCGTATGTGATGATAGTGATATTTTCGTGACGGTTGTTATTTATTACAGCCCGACAGCCGCCGTATACGCCTCCGGCGGTAAAATAGAGTGCATTAATCTCCGGATGACGTTCAAGGAGCGTGGTAGTCAATTGATAGCTCTCATCTTCGTCATCATAGGTGTTTATGGTATCTACGATCCGGATTCTGTCGTAAGGAGAGATTGCGTGACGGAATCCGGCAATACGTTCAGTATGGCATAGAATATCGCGTGAACCTGATATGATCCCTACACGGACGATGCCGTGGGTCATTAAATGCATCAGACCGCCGGCGGTCTCTCCGGAGCGGTAGAAGTGGCTGCCTATATAGGCGATACGCTTTGAGTTTTCAATATCGGTATTTAACGTGACTACGGGGATTCCCATGTCATAGAGTTCATTGATTTTTTCGCGGACAGCGGTATCATTGTAAGGAGAGATTGCGAGTCCGTTGATTCCTTCGGAGATGAGTTCATCGATGGCGTTTAACTGCTGGCTTAAGCTGTAATCGGTCTGTCTTATGATGACGGAACAGTTGTAGTCTGACAATTCTTTGGCGCGCGTATGGACACCGGATAGGATATCGTCATAGAAAACTGTGCCGAGACCGAGCAGAACAACGCCAAGCTTTAAATTTTTCTTGCGGGCAGCAAGAACAATACCGGCTTTATTTGGTTTGTAGTCGAGGCTTTGAACAATTTCAAGTATTTTTTGTTCGGTTTGCGGATTGACAGAACCGCGATGGTTCAGTACACGGTCTACCGTGCCTCGGGATACGCCTGCAAGGGAAGCAATCTCTTTGATGGTTGCCATGATGGGACTCCTTCTTCTGGTTTGTCTGGATTTCCGTAATATTCCGGTCAAGCTGAGATAAACGGACAAAACCATTTGAATAAGCGTAGCACAACGGGGCACGCAAGTCAAATAATGTGGCGGAGACGTGGAAATAGACAATATCACGGGAGCCGTTTTGTGTATATTTCCGAAAATATATTATTATCTTGATTTTATCATCATCAGAGACTATCATAAAATTAATATGTAGCGTGCACGGGCACGGTCATAAAACACGGGGACAGTTCATAAACTGTTATTGTGTAGACAAGTTTTGGAGTGTAACAGAGAATTCAGATGGATTAGGAGGGCAATATGCTGTATATTGGAGTTGATTTGGGGACAAGCGCCGTTAAACTTCTGTTGATGGAGGGAAACGGTAAGATTGTGAATATTGTATCAAAGGAATATCCGCTTTATTTTCCGCATCCGGGATGGTCGGAACAGAAACCGGAAGATTGGTATGAACAGAGTATTGAGGGAATTAAGGAACTGATTGCAGATGTGGATAAGAGCCAGATCGCAGGGATTAGTTTCGGCGGGCAGATGCATGGTCTTGTCATTCTGGATGAGAATGACGAAGTCATAAGACCGGCTATCTTGTGGAATGACGGAAGAACGACAGAGGAATGCGATTATTTGAATAATGTAATCGGCAAGGAGAAACTTTCGGCTTACACGGCAAATATTTCATTCACGGGATTTACCGCGCCGAAGGTGCTCTGGGTGAAGAACAAAGAGCCGGAGAACTTTGACAGAATCAAGAAGATTATGCTCCCGAAAGATTATATTGCGTACAAACTGACGGGAGTTCATTGTACGGACGTATCGGACGCATCAGGGATGCTTTTGTTTGATGTCAAGAATCGCTGCTGGTCCAAGGAGATGTGCGAGATATGCGGAGTGAAAGAAGAGCAGCTTGCCAAGGTATATGAGAGCTATGATACAGTCGGAACGGTGCTTCCCGAGATTGCACAAGAGCTGGGAATCCCGGCAACAGTTAAGGTTGCCGCGGGCGGCGGAGACAATGCGGCGGCGGCTGTAGGAACGGGTACGGTCGGAGACGGTATGTGCAATATTTCCTTGGGCACAAGCGGGACAATCTTTATCTCTTCCGACAAATTTGGTGTGGATAAATATAATGCATTGCATGCTTTTGCCCACGCAGACGGACACTATCACCTGATGGGCTGCATGTTGAGTGCAGCGTCCTGCAATAAATGGTGGATGGATGAAATCATCGGCACAACAGATTACGCGGGCGAGCAGAAAGATATTACGGATGACAAACTGGGAGAAAATCATGTGTATTTCCTGCCGTATTTGATGGGAGAGCGTTCTCCTCATAATGATCCGAATGCCAGAGGGACTTTTATCGGTATGACGATGGACACGACCAGAACCGATATGACACAGGCGGTTTTGGAGGGTGTAGCTTTTGCACTGCGTGACTCTTTGGAGGTGGCGAAATCACTTGGAATTAAGATAGAGAGAACAAAGATATGCGGAGGCGGCGCCAAGAGTCCGCTCTGGAAGAAGATGATTGCCAATATCATGAACTTGAAGGTGGATGTCATTGAGAGTGAGGAAGGTCCCGCAATGGGCGGCGCTATGCTTGCGGCGGTTGCCTGCGGTGAGTACGATAACGTAGAAGAGGCAGCAGCAAAGATTGTTAAGATTGTGGACACAGTGGAACCGGAAGCGGAACTTGTAGCAAAATATGAGACGAGGTATCAGCAGTTTAAGCAGATTTACCCGGCATGTAAGGCATTGTTTGAAAGTATAAAGTAGGAAGGAGAGGTTACCAATGGAGATTAAGAAAATTACTGACCCTGCATTTCGTAAATATGGCAGGGTAGTGCAGGGAATCGACTTTAGTGATTTGGTGGAAGCGATCAAGAAAGAGACCCCTTTGCCGGATGGCGTTGCATACGAGCCGTCTATTCAGGCTTTGGAGGCAACGGCGGGTGCAAAAGAATTACAGAAGAAGACATACGGCGAACTGCCAATCGAGGTGGGCTATTGCAATGGGCACAACTATAAGTTGAATGCAATAGAGTATCACAGAAGTTCCGAGATAAACGTTGCGGCAACGGACGCAGTATTGATTGTCGGTATGCAGCAGGATATTACCGACGATTTCACTTACGACACGTCGCTGATGGAGGCTTTTTTGGTACCTGAAGGTACGGCGGTGGAAATCTATGCGACAACGCTTCATTATGCGCCCTGCAGCGCGAATGAGGGCGGTTTCAAGGTGGGAATTGTTCTTCCGCAAGGAACGAACTATCCGTTGGAAGAAGAACATACAGGCTGGGAAGACGCGCTGATTACCGCGAAGAACAAATGGCTGATCGGTCATGCGGAAGGTGGGCTGGATGCAGGCGCGCACATCGGACTTGTGGGTAAGAATCTGGATATTAGAGAGTAAAAATACCGGCAGCACCGGTTAAAGGAGGATAAACAACATGAATAATTTACCGAAAGTAAAAATTGGTATTGTGGCTGTAAGCCGTGACTGTTTCCCGGCATCTCTTGCGGTGAACAGAAGAAAAGCCTTGGTGGAAGCATACAAGGCAAAATATGACGCAGCAGACATCTATGAGTGTCCTGTCTGCATTATCGAGAGTGAGATTGATATGGTGAATGCTCTCAAAGATATTAAAGATAACGGATGTAATGCACTCTGTGTATATCTCGGAAACTTCGGACCGGAAATTTCAGAGACATTGCTGGCTAAGCATTTTGAAGGACCTAAGATGTTTGTGGCAGCGGCAGAGGAGTCTCAGGGCGATTTGATTCAGGGACGTGGAGATGCTTACTGCGGTATGTTAAATGCAAGCTACAACTTGAAGCTTCGCAACGTGAGAGCATATATTCCGGAGTATCCTGTAGGCGACGCAGAGGATTGCGCGGATATGATTCATGAGTTTATTCCGATTGCTCGTGCAGTTGCAGCGTTGTCCAGCTTAAAGATTATCTCTTTCGGTCCCAGACCGCTCAACTTCCTTGCATGTAATGCGCCGATTAAGCAGTTATACAACTTAGGTGTTGAGATTGAGGAGAACTCAGAGCTTGACTTGTTTGAAGCTTTCAATAAGCACGAGAATGATCCCCGTATTCCGGACGTTGTGAAGGATATGGAGGAAGAGCTCGGTGACGGCAACAACAAACCGACCATCCTTCCGAAACTGGCTCAGTACGAGCTGACATTGCTTGACTGGATTGAAGAGCATAAGGGATATCGTGAGTACGTTGCAATTGCCGGTAAATGCTGGCCTGCATTCCAGACACAGTTCGGCTTCGTTCCCTGCTATGTGAACAGCCGTCTGACAGGAAGAGGTATTCCGGTATCTTGTGAAGTTGATATTTACGGATGTTTGAGTGAGTTTATCGGTGAGGCAGTCAGCGACGATATCGTAACACTGCTTGATATCAATAACTCCGTGCCGAAGGATATGTACAAAGAGTCTATCGAAGGCAAGTTTGATTATAAGTTTACGGATACATTTATGGGCTTCCATTGCGGTAATACATGTTCCAAGAAGCTGTCCAAGCACAGCATGGAATATCAGATGATTATGGCGAGAGCGCTTCCGGAGGAAGTGACACAGGGTACATTGGAAGGAGATATCGTTCCCGGCGATATCACATTCTATCGTCTGCAGAGCACTGCCGACAATATTCTGCGCGCATATGTGGCAGAAGGCGAGATTCTTCCGGTGGCAACAAAATCCTTCGGTGGTATCGGTGTATTCGCGATTCCTGAGATGGGAAGATTCTACCGTCATGTGCTCATTGAGAAGAATTATCCTCATCACGGCGCAGTTGCGTTCGGTCATTACGGCAAGGCATTATTCGAAGTATTTAAGTATATCGGCGTAGATGTGAGTGAAATCGGTTACAATCAACCTAAGAGCTTACCGTACCCGACAGAGAATCCTTTCGCGTAATAAGATACAAATAAAGAAATAAAAAATGAAAGGGCTGCAATCATGCAGCCCTTTGTTACTGTATTCCGAGTTTGCAAAATCCTAAAAGAGTAAATCATCCAAGGAGAATGCAAAGCAAATACCCCGAGTTTGCGAGATGCGCAGCATCTCATAAGCAATATCTCGCAATTGAGCTACGCTCAATTTTTTACAGGACCGTATCAACTGTGGAACCGGTATTTGCTGTGTTGTAGCTTCCCTGACTCGTATAAGTCTGGGTCGAGAGAGATTTGCCTTGTGTAGCATAGCGGTAAATCTGATTAACCCTGTCTGTCATCTTCTCAGCAAAAGAATATGCACCTGTAAACAGATTCTTTACATTGCTCATATCGGATTCTTTGAATTTATCTTCGTCAATGGTCAGAGTCTTATCAGAGTTGACTGTAACGCCCATTCTGGAGAAAGCGCTCTTGTTGCCGTTCACGAGAGTCTTTAAATAGTCAGCTTGCTTGATGACATTAGAATTCTCGCTATCTTTTGTCTTCTTGATAAGGTCATTGTAATCTTTAACTAATGCAGAGAACAAATTGTATGCGCTGTCTTTATCATCATTGCTGATTGCTGAGGCACCAAGTTTCTCAATGGATCTGTAAAGTGCGCTTGCAGCGGTTGCCGAAGCAGAATCTTTTGCCGTCTTGGAAGTATCTTTGTCGGAAGAGGAGCTGTCCGTCTTGTCGGTTGAGGAAGTGCTTCCCATGCTGCCGGCATATTTTGCTTTGGAAGAAGTAACGCTTTCACCTTCACCGGCAAGGCGATAAATCTTACTTGCTCTGTCAGCCGATTTGTCTGCAAAAGAACCAAGACCTTTGAAAAGAGTCATCATCGTAGGAACATTGGTAGCACCTGTTTTCTCGTTTACTTTTCTGAACGTATCTTCATCGATGGATAAAGTACGGTCGGAATTCATTGTAATTCCGATTTTAGCAAACAACTTGTAATTCTGATAAGTATAATCATTCAGAGCATCCGCCTGAGCTTTAACCTCACTGCTCTTGCTCTTAGAAGCGGTTTTGATCAAGGAGTTGTAATCTTTGACAAATGCCGATACCTTGTCATACAATTCGTCCATGTTGTCTGCGCTGTAATCAAGACTGTTCATTCCGGTGGCAGTCTCATAAAATTTCCTAGCCGCACTGGCTGACGCAGCGTCCGCAGCCTTGTTCTTGGAATCGGTCTTGGAAGAACCGTCGGTTTCTTCTTCCTTTTTTACCTTAGCATAGTAAGATTTCATCATCTTGCCGTAGCTGCCGTTTTTGATGGAAGCATAATCTGCCAATAAAGAAGACATACCGTCTCCCGAACCGGAACTTCCGCCGCCCAATAAGGCTGAATAAGTGTCTGTCATACCTGAATTGAAACCGTTTAAACTAATTCCCATTTGATATCCCTCCATGTTTGTGAAATCACGACTTCCCTGTCTCATGTATTGTGTCAGTATGCTTTCGTAGCCAGCGTGTTTCCGGCACATGAAAACATAGATATTCTTATATATATTATCTCGGCATTTATGTTGATTTGTAAAGAGGATAAATCCAAATTTTTCAAAATTTTATAACATTTTTTATACCGTTTACAACAAGTTATTCGTCCAGTTTCAGATCATTTTCCCGGATCCATCCGATTCTGCGCAGCAGGTTGCCGACAAGCAAAGAAATTACGGCGGGAAGCAGGAAACTGATCATGATGAGTCCAATCCAATCCATTGCAGTGACAGAAAGTTTGCTGCCGGCGGCGATATCATTGAGCCATCCGGTGTAGACGCCGATTTGTCCCACCAGACCGCAAGTGCCCATGCCGGAGGAGACGGGGGTGCCGTTCATTTGCAGCTTAAATACGCAGGTAGCAAGCGGACCGGTGATTGCGGAGGCGATAATTGGCGGAATCCAGATTCTTGGATTTTTTACAATGTTGCCCATCTGCAGCATGGAGGTGCCTAATCCCTGAGAAATGAGACCGCCCCAGCGGTTTTCTTTGAAGCTCATCACGGCAAATCCTACCATATTGGCACAGCAGCCTGCAACGGCAGCGCCGCCAGCCAGTCCTGTCAGCGATAAAGCAGCGCAGATGGCGGCGGAAGAAATCGGCAGAGTCAGTGCGATGCCTACCAGTACGGACACGATAATACCCATGATAAAAGGCTGTAAATCCGTAGCCCACATAATAAGCCGTCCGATAGAGCTTGCCGCAACACCGATGCCGGGTGCAAGCAGGGTAGAGAGCGCGACGCCTATGAAAATGGTTATAAAGGGAGTGACCAGAATGTCTATTTTGGTTTCCTTGGAAACAATCTTACCGCATTCCGCCGCTAAGATGGCAATGATCAGAACGGCAAGCGGACCTCCTGCGCCGCCCAGTTCGTTGGCAGCGCCTCCTACAGCCGCGAGTGAGAACAGGACGAGAGGAGGAGCCTGTAAGGCGAATCCAATGGAAATCGCCATGGCCGGACCCGCCATAGCGGCTGCATATGTGCCGACTGTCACTAAATATTCCAGACCGGTCTGCTGACCGATGGTTTTGATGATAGTACCAATTAGGAGCGAACAGAATAAACCCTGTGCCATAGCCCCCAGACAGTCTACTCCGTAGCGTTTGAAGGAGAAAATAATATTTTTACGTTTCAGAAATTCTTTCATGGTTGTGTTGTTCCTTTCGGGAAAATATTGATATGTATCTAGGTGTTTATGTGTAGAATGAGAGAAATCGTTTTGTGATTTCTGTGTGTGGATTAGTGTTCACGGAGTGAACAGTATCATGAAATGCGGGATCATGTCAAGTGAATCGCAGATACGGACGCAATACAGGGATTTATGAGAAAAGTCTGAGAACGGTATGTAAGACAGAACGGGGAAACAGAACGGGGAAACTCAGAAGGGATTTACATAGATGGAAAAATCAGATATAATCTGTATAAATATTCATACACAATTATGATAAAAACATTATGGGATATGAGATTACGGAGGGTGAGATGAAGAAAGCAAGAAATGAATTGCTGCAGTTTTTGGCGGGACTTGCAATGCTGGTATCGGGATTGTTCATTTTTTCACAGAAGGTTATGGTGACTTCCGGCTTCTTTGGATACGGTTTCAGGCTGGGAGGGTTTCATATGAGTAACGGACTGATTATGGTGCCCTTTATAATAGGAGTGGTTTGGATGTTTGCATCGGAGGGAAGCTTTGCATCCAAGATGTTTACGGCAGCGGGAGTGCTCATTGTTATCGTGGCAGTTATTATGACTACCAATATCTCTCTTGTCCGTATATCGTTGTTTGAGTGGGGACTGATTCTCGTATTGATTTTCGGCGGCGCAGGTTTGCTTGCGAGAATCCTTTTTGCCGGAAGGCGGACGCGGGAAGCGGATACGACGGACTTGGACAGGAAGCGGATTGAAGATACAAGCGCAAGAGTCAGAGCGATTGAAAACGAATTGGAAAATATGAAAAAAGGAAAATAAAAATAAAATATGATGCCCTGCATATACTTTAGTAATAAATAGTATGCAGGGTATTATTATGCGCAAAAAGGAAGCACATTGGAATCATAAGATGAAACTTGTTCTGCGTGAATTAGAGGAGAAAATGCAGGGCGAATCCGCGCAGAATCAGGCGGATGACGTCTGGCCAAGACCCGATCAGGTGGAGGCATGGACGGCGGAAAGACGCAGGCAGAGAACAGGAGGACAGTATTGTGGCAGCGCTGCACAGCCGGGATGTCAGTCTAAGGAAGAACAGAAACGAAAAAGCTTTCTGCGGGATGTACTGATTCAGGTGTCTAAATCGGCGGCATTTGCACTGGCAACGGTCGCTTTAATACAGGGAGTGGTCAAAGTGCTGCCGGATTCTATTACGGTCAGCAGTTCAGTGGGAGGCAGGGAATTGCCTATCTACTGTGTAGAAACAGATAAGAAGCAGGTGGCGCTCAGCTTTGATGCGGCTTGGGGGAACGAAGACACCGGGCGGATTCTGGAGATTTTAAAGAAACACAATGTGAAGGTGACATTCTTTATGACAGGGGGATGGGTGGAGAGTTATCCTGACGATGTAAAAGCGATTCTGGCGGCAGGGCACGATTTGGGCAATCACAGTGAAAATCACAAGAACATGTCGCAGTTATCTGATGAGGAATGTCAGGAAGAACTGATGAAAGTACATACTAAGGTGCAGGAACTTACCGGATATGAGATGTGCCTTTTCAGACCGCCGTATGGAGATTATGACAATCATGTCATAACAAATGCTCATAAATGCGGGTATTATCCGATACAGTGGTCAATCGATTCGCTGGATTGGAAAGATTACGGAGCCGATGATATTGTCAAGCGGGTGGTGGAGTCTGACAAGCTGAATAACGGTGCGATTATCCTCATGCATAACGGAGCTAAATATACGGCGGATGCGCTGGAATCTGTTATTACAGGACTGCAGGATAAGGGATATGAAATCGTACCGATTTCGCAGTTGATTTACAAGGATAAGTATCATATGAAAGCGGACGGGACACAGGTGTCAGGATAATAAAAGATATTTTACCGGTGAATAGGATGCGTTGCTGAGCCGACAGATCTGTAGAGAGAAGATGACTGTCGGCTCACTATACAAAATGCACATATTTTTATGCTTTTTATATATTTTTTTCATAAATTTTACAATTGTTCTATAAATATTATCTAACATGTTATATAATTTGTTTATCAAGAAAAATAGGAGGAATCGTATTATGGCAAAAGAAATGATTGCAATGCTTCTTGCCGGCGGACAAGGCTCACGTCTTTACGCGCTCACGGAGAAGCTTGCAAAACCGGCAGTTCCTTTTGGCGGTAAATATCGTATTATCGACTTCCCGCTATCTAACTGCGTCAATTCAGGCATTGATACCGTAGGTATCCTGACCCAGTATCAGCCGCTGGAATTAAATGAATATATAGGCAACGGGCAGCCTTGGGACTTAGACCGGCTCTATGGCGGTGTGCATGTACTGCCACCCTATCAGAAGGCGCACGGGTCAGATTGGTATAAAGGCACGGCGAATGCGATTTATCAGAATATATCGTTTATTGAGCGTTATGATCCCAAGTACGTTATCATTCTTTCCGGCGATCAGATCTGCAAACAGGACTACAGTGATTTCCTTGAATTTCACAAAGAGAAAAATGCAGAATTCAGCGTTGCCGTTATGGAAGTACCGTGGGAGGAGGCGCCTCGTTTCGGTTTGATGGTAGCCGATGAGAATGATAAGATTACTGAATTTCAGGAGAAACCGAAGAATCCCAAGTCCAACTTGGCTTCCATGGGTATCTATATTTTTAACTGGGATATCTTGAAGAAGTATCTGGAAGAAGACGAGGCTGATCCGAATTCCGAGAACGACTTCGGCAATAACATTATTCCGAATCTGCTTCGCGATGAGCGCCAGATGTACGCTTATCATTTCAACGGTTACTGGAAGGATGTGGGAACCATTTCTTCACTGTGGGAAGCGAATATGGAGGTTCTGGATCCCGAGCACAGCGGTATCAATCTTTTCGATGAGGACTGGAAGATCTACAGCCGTAATGCAGGTATGACAGGGCACAAAATTAATGAGGGCGCAGTTGTAGAAAATGCTTTGATTACTGACGGATGCCGGATTAGGGGTACGGTGAAGCACTCCGTTCTGTTCGGTGGCGTAAAGGTAGAAGCCGGTGCGGTTGTTGAGGATGCTGTCATCATGGGTGGTACGACGGTTAAGACCGGTGCGGTTGTGAAGCACTGTATTGTGGCGGAAAACGTGACGATTTGTGAGAATGCGGTAGTAGGTGCGATGCCTGACGGGAACGAAAACGGGGTAGCGACCATCGGATCGGGCGTTATCATAGGTGAGAATGTCGTGGTGGGTCCCAATGCTATGGTTAGAAATAATGTAGAAGGCGGTGAAGTAGAATGATAAAATCAAGCACAAATGTAATTGGTATTATTTTTCCCAACAGCTATGACGCTTTGGTCCCGGAATTGGTCAGCGTGCGTTTGATGGCTTCAATCCCTTTTGCCAGCCGTTATCGTATTATTGATTTTATCCTGTCCAGTATGACGCATTCCGGTATTGATAATATTTCTGTTGTAGTAAATAAGAACTACCATTCCTTGATGGATCATCTGGGATCCGGTCGTGAATGGGATTTGGTTCGTAAGAACGGCGGTCTGCACATTTTCCCGCCTTTTGCAGAGAAAGAAGTGGGAGGTCCTTATGTGGGACGTGCCGGCGCGCTGGCGAATCTTCTGGATTTCTTAAAATCCCAGAAAGAGAAATATGTTGTGATGTCGGATACCAATGTGGTGGTCAACTTTGATTTCAATTCTATGATTCAGGCACATATGGATAGCGGTGCGGACATTACGATAGCTTACAACGAACAGGAACTGCCTGAGGAACTGCTCAATTATCAGACCAGTGATAAGATTTTTTATTACACCTTTGATGTGGAACAGGGACGTATCCGTAAAGTGTACATAAATCCGAAGACAGTCGGTGTACAGAATACGTCCATGAATATTTTTGTTATTGAACGCGAATTGCTGATTGAGCTTGTCAGCACGGCATATATGCAGGGACGTTCCTTCTTTATGCGTGATGTTATCATGCCGCAGCTGAGTAAACTGAACGTACAGGCTTATAAGTATACAGGCTATGTGGCGCGTATCAGCGGTATGAAGAGTTACTTTGAAGAGAATATGAAACTTCTGGATGACTATAATCTGGATGCTCTGTTCTCTGACGCTCCTATCTATACGAAGATTCGTGGCGATAACCCGACCCATTATAAGGACGGTGCAAAGGTTCAAAATGTGATGATGGCGGATGGCTGTGTGATTGAAGGTGAAGTTGAGAACAGCGTAATCTTCCGTGGCGTTAAGGTCGGCAAGGGCGCTAAGATCAAGAACTGTATCCTGATGCAGGACACAGTGGTGGAGGCTGGTGCGAACGTGGAATATCTCATTACGGACAAGAATGTTACGATTACAGCCGGTAAGGAGATGAAAGGCACCGATACTTTCCCGGTTTATATTGAGAAGTTTAAGACTGTATAGGTGGGATATAGATGACGGGAGAATAATGTTTTGCTGATAAAGAAAAAGGACGTGAGATTTTTCTCAGGTCCTTTCCTTATCGTCACTTACAAATTTAACAACGCTGTCCGCACTACATTCTAACGCATTGCATAATTTTTCGAGGGTATACATTGTTATGTTGTTATTATGCTTCAAAGTATGTACTGTGCTTGCCGGTATGCCGTATCTGTTGATCAGGGCATATGTCGTTATTCCTTTCCGCCTCATTGTCTCCCATAAAGGTTCGTAGCTTATCATATAGTTACCCTCATTCTCTTTTTTATTATGGTTCATAAAATTTTGGTTGAATATACTAGATATGGCGAGTATACTTGCATTATCGAGTATATATTTGAGAAAAGGATTCATATTTTTTATCAAATAGTGTACATTAAATGAAAAGAGTAAAAAAATATGGCTATCTGTGATAAGATAGTACATAAAGATAAAGGAGAGTAAAGAAATGAATGCAATCTGGAAGTGGGTTGGTTTAATTATTGCAGCCATATCCTTGACAACTATGTTTGTCGGCGATTTGATGTGGATTTGGTATCTGGTCAAATGCTTCAGAGTCAAAAAATGCTACAAAAGAAATTGCAGGTATAAGACGCATTGTCGCAGGTATGTAGATATTCTCACGGACGAGGATAGAGAAAGAATCCAAAAACTCATAGACCGATTTTAGCAGAATATCCAACCGCGCCTAATTGGCGTCCCTGCAATTGACACTCCTGCACATCTAATGATAAAATGGTGAACAGTAGCGAGATTTGTGTTAGATTGGAGGGTATTTATGCCACGCAGAACAGATATTCATAAGGTGTTAATTATTGGTTCGGGACCGATTATTATCGGACAAGCCTGCGAATTTGATTATTCGGGAACACAGGCTTGTAAAGCGCTTCGTAAATTAGGATATGAGATCGTGCTCGTCAATTCTAATCCGGCGACAATAATGACCGATCCGGAGACGGCGGATGTGACTTATATTGAGCCGCTGAATGTAGAACGTTTAGAGCAGATTATCGCAAAGGAACGCCCCGATGCGCTTCTTCCTAATCTGGGAGGGCAGTCCGGGCTTAATTTGTGTGCAGAATTAAATAAAGCGGGCATCTTGGATAAGTATAACGTAAAGGTCATCGGTGTGCAGGTGGACGCCATCGAGCGCGGTGAGGACCGTATCGAGTTTAAGAAGACGATGAATAAGCTCGGAATCGAGATGGCGCGCAGTGAAGTGGCATATTCTGTGGATGAGGCGCTCTCGATTGCGGAGAAGCTGGGATATCCGGTTGTTCTGCGTCCTGCCTACACTATGGGCGGCGCCGGCGGCGGTCTTGTATATAACAAGGAAGAACTGCAGGTAGTATGTGCCAGAGGGCTGCAAGCCAGTCTGGTGGGACAGGTTCTGGTGGAGGAATCCATTCTCGGATGGGAAGAGCTGGAATTGGAAGTAGTCCGTGATGCGGATAACAATATTATCACTGTATGCTTTATCGAGAATATCGATCCTCTGGGCGTGCACACGGGTGATTCGTTCTGTTCTGCACCAATGTTGACCATTTCGGAGGAGTGTCAGAGGAGGCTGCAGGAACAGGCATATAAAATCGTCGAATCGGTGCAAGTCATCGGTGGTACGAATGTGCAGTTTGCCCATGATCCGGTGACAGACCGCATTATTGTCATTGAAATCAATCCCCGCACGTCACGTTCTTCCGCGCTGGCATCTAAAGCAACAGGATTTCCGATTGCGCTTGTGTCTTCCATGCTTGCCGCAGGACTTACATTAAAGGATATTCCCTGCGGAAAATACGGGACATTGGATAAATATGTGCCGGACGGGGATTATGTGGTGATCAAGTTTGCACGCTGGGCTTTTGAAAAGTTCAAAGGGGTGGAGGACAAGCTTGGTACACAGATGCGTGCCGTAGGCGAGGTTATGAGCATCGGTAAGACTTACAAGGAAGCGTTCCAGAAGGCAATCCGTTCTCTGGAGACCGGACGTTACGGATTAGGTCATGCGAAGGATTTCGATACGCTGTCCAAGGAAGAACTGCTAAGACAGCTGCTTACACCTTCCAGCGAGCGACATTTCCTTATGTATGAAGCGCTCAGAAAAGGTGCGACGGTAGACGAAATCTATCAGATTACGAAGGTAAAGGCTTATTTTATCGAGCAGATGAAAGAATTGGTGGAGGAAGAGGAAGAGATTCTGAAACACAAAGGCAGTATGCTGCCTGATGAGATGCTGATTACGGCTAAGAAGAACGGCTTTGCCGACAAGTATTTAAGCCAGCTGATAGAGATTCCGGAGGAAGATATCCGTAACCGCCGTCTTGCGCTTGGTGTGGAAGAGGCTTGGGAAGGCGTACATGTCAGCGGGACGAAAGACAGCGCTTATTTCTATTCGACCTACAATGCGCCGGACAAAAATCCTGTGAACGAAGATAAACCAAAGATTATGATTCTCGGTGGCGGACCGAACCGTATCGGACAGGGAATCGAGTTTGACTACTGCTGTGTGCATGCGGCTATGGCTTTAAAGAAGCTTGGTTTTGAGACGATTATCGTGAACTGTAACCCGGAGACGGTATCTACCGACTATGATACTTCCGATAAGCTGTATTTTGAGCCGCTTACCTTGGAAGATGTTCTGAGTATATATAATAAAGAAAAACCTCTTGGCGTGATTGCGCAGTTCGGCGGACAGACACCGTTAAATCTGGCATCCGAACTGGAGAAAAACGGCGTCAGGATTCTGGGAACTTCTCCTTCGGTTATTGATCTGGCGGAAGACCGGGATCAGTTCCGCGCCATGATGGAAAAGCTGGAGATTCCTATGCCGGAATCCGGGATGGCGACGACAGTGGAGGAAGCGATTTCCATTGCGTCCGGAATCGGCTATCCGGTTATGGTGCGTCCTTCCTATGTGCTTGGCGGAAGAGGAATGGAAGTGGTATACGACGACGAGAGTATGACGGAATATATGAACGCCGCAGTGGGCGTGACGCCGGACCGCCCAATCCTGATTGACCGTTTCTTAAACCACGCACTGGAATGTGAAGCGGATGCTATCAGCGACGGCTCCCATGCTTTTGTTCCAGCCGTGATGGAGCATATCGAGCTTGCCGGTATCCACTCGGGAGACTCGGCATGTATCATTCCGTCCGTGCATATTCCGGCTGAGAGTGTGGAGACGATTAAAGAATATACAAGAAAAATTGCGGAAGAGATGCATGTCAAAGGTTTGATGAACATGCAGTATGCGATTGAAAACGGTAAAGTGTTTGTACTGGAAGCTAATCCGAGAGCATCGCGTACCGTACCGCTTGTTTCTAAAGTCTGCAATATCCGTATGGTGCCGATTGCGACCGATATCATCACTTCGGAGCTGACAGGACGTCCATCGCCGATACTGGAATTAAAGGAACAGGTGATTCCGAATTACGGCGTGAAAGAGGCGGTATTCCCCTTCAACATGTTCCCGGAGGTGGATCCGATCCTCGGACCGGAAATGCGCTCTACCGGAGAAGTCCTTGGTTTGTCGCGTTCCTATGGAGAGGCATTTTTCAAGGCACAGGAGGCGGTACAGTCGAAACTTCCGCTGGAAGGAACGGTGCTGATCTCGGTGAATAAGAGAGATAAAGACGAAGCGGTTGAAGTGGCGAGAAGCCTTGCAGGAGACGGATTTAAAGTAGTGGCTACGGAAGGCACTTATAACCTCATCACCGCAGCAGGCGTTCCGGCAACGAAGGCGAAGAAGCTCTATGAAGGACGCCCGAATGTGGGGGATATGATTACCAACGGTGATTTTGATTTGATCATCAATTCCCCTGTCGGAAAAGACAGCGTGCACGACGACAGTTATCTGCGCAAGGCTGCAATCAAGGCGAAAGCGCCTTATATCACAACGGTCGCCGCCGCGAAAGTGACAGCGGAGGGAATCCATTATCTCAAGACCCATGCAGGCAGTGAAGTGAAATCATTGCAGGAGCTTCATGGGGAGATACATGACAAAGAGTGAGGCGTACCTGTGTAGAGGGTCAAGTACGGAGATGATGAAAAAAGGTGCGATGGATGGAGATTTTATAATCGAAAAGTAATAAAAGATGTGCTATATTGAGAACATAAAAGGAGCAACCGCCCACAAGGTGGGTTGACCTAAGCTGGAGATAGAAATTCCACCCCGTCACTCGGTCAAAGTTTTGGGGTGGATTTTCTATGTATGGCTACTTACAAAACGTAAAAACGAATGTAAGCAATGCCAAAAGGAAAAGACCAAAGGTCAATAAATCCTTAAAATCAAAAAGATTTTTCATAGGCATCACCTCCATCCCGTAAAAGAATAGAAGGTCAGCCACCCTGCAACACGGTTGTCCGTTCAGAACATTTTAACATATTAATTATCCAAATATCTATAAATGGTTTAACGATAATAAAGAACTCGTGGCAAAGATATTGAGTTATAATAATTTCTTTTTTACTGTTTGACAGATTCAAAAGACTATGATATTCTATCTGAAAATTTATATTTAAGACACAAGTTAAAAGAAAAATGTCGAGGGTAAGATTGAAAATTAAAATTTTCAATCACGAGATTTGTGTCTGCGCGCTGCTTGCCACAAACTCGTTATGCGCAGAAATGAGGAAAAAACTATGAATACAATTTACAGCTTATCATTTATTATGATTATTCGAGTGCATCAGATTTTTCATATTACGGTCACAGCCTGAGCCGGTGTAAAGCCGACGGAGCGCATGGCCGTAAGACGGAAAGTCTTATTTGGCTATGCGGTAATCAGGGTAGAAGATAGGAGAACCGCATGGGATATACACAATAGTGTATGGAACAGGCGGTTCTTTTTTGTGAGAATGTGCAGAAAAGCGAAAGTGATAGGATACAGGCTCTACGCTTGCATGAAAGCAAGTATCATGAGGGAGGAGGAATAGCAATGTATGTAATCAAGGCGGAGGATTTATCGAAGACATTTCGGGTAAGGGTTAAGGAAAAAGGGATGCGTGGAAGCATTCGGGCAATCCTGCATCCGCAGGTAAAGGAAGTGAAGGCAGTGGACAATGTCACTTTTGCGGTGGAAGAGGGAGAGATGCTGGCATTCATCGGTCCCAACGGAGCGGGGAAGAGTACGACAATCAAGATGCTGACGGGAATCCTGTATCCTGACGGCGGAAGCGTGAATGTGCTGGGACTTGATCCGATTAAAAGCCGGAAACAGCTTGCGCACCGCATCGGGACTGTGTTCGGACAGAAGGAACAGCTTTGGACACATTTGACGCCTTATGATAATTTCCGGTTTTTCGGGGCGATCTATGATTTTTCCGATAAGGAGACGGAAGAGAGGATAGAAGAGCTTGCGGAGCGTTTTGAATTGGAGGCGTTCATTAACACGCCGGTGCGGAATCTCTCGCTGGGACAACGTATTCGTTGTGAGATTGTGGCGTCGCTTATCCATAACCCGAGTGTGCTTTTTCTGGATGAGCCGACAATCGGCTTAGATCCGGTGGTGAAAGAGAATATCCGAGAGTTGATTAAGCAGATGAACCGCGACTATCACACAACGATTTTTCTGACAAGTCATGATGTGGGGGATATTGAGAAGCTTTGTAAGCGCATTATTATCGTGAATGCGGGACAGATTGTGCTGGATGATTCTATGGAGCATTTGAAGCGTCATTATATGAAGCAAAAGACGCAGCAGGCGAAGGATGGGAATCAGCCTGATACGTCCGGCGCGGATATATCGCTGGAAGATATTATTATGGAAATCTATCAGGCGGAGGGGAGAAGGATCGAATGAGCAGGCATACTTACGGCGTGTCAGGACGCAAATATGTAGTGATTTACCGGGCGGTTCTGATGGAAAATCTGCAATACGCGGCAAATATAGCGATGGGATTTTTCGGATATTTTGTTTTTATATTTATTTTTATCAAGCTTTGGGATTATATTTATCAGACGCCGGAGGAGTTGATTGCAGGATATACAAAGGAACAGATGATATGGTATGTCATGATGACGGAGATGATATGGTTCGGTTCCAATACGGGAGCGGTGGCAAGACAGGTGGCGGCAGATATCCGGGGCGGTAATATCGCATATCTGATGAATAAACCATACCACTATACGCTGTACATTCTGGCGAAATATACCGGGGAATGGAGCATCAGACTGCCGATGTATATGCTTCTTGCAGTGGCGATCGGTGCAGCCATGGTGGGAGCGATTCCGGGTTTTCGATTGGCGACGGTTCCGGTGATGATACTCTGTCTTATTCTCGGCATCACTATCAATGCGGTTTTTAAAATGTGTATCAGCCTACTTTCTTTCTGGATTGAGGATGCCACACCTTTCCAGTGGCTGTATGACAAATTGATTCTGGTGGTGGGGACCGTTTTTCCGATTGAAATTTTCCCACGTACATTACAGGCGTTATTTAAATTGACACCAATTTATACGGTATGCTATGGACCGGCAAAACTGGTCGTAGATTTTTCGGGTGAGAAATGTATCGAGATTTTGTCGGTGCAGTTTCTGTATTTGGCGGTGGGATGTGTGCTGATGTTTTTGATTTATAGAAAGGGGGTAAGGAAGCTATATGTTAACGGCGGTTAGAATGCAGCTGCGGGTGTGCCTGCTTTCTGTCAAATATAATATCATGCGGGAGATGTTAAATCCGGTCACGTTTGTGACCAATGTTGTCTTTATGATACTCAACGATGCCGCGATACTCGTGCAGTGGTTTATTTTGTTTCGGCTTCGGGGAGATATCGGCGGTTATACGATGAAGGAAGTGATGCTGCTGTGGGGACTTACTGCTGCGTCTTTCGGATTGTCGCGCGTTTTGTTTACGAGAGTATTTTCGCTGCCGGAATTAATTATCAGCGGTAAGCTGGATTCCTATCTGGTGCAGCCGAAGAATGTGCTGCTTAGTGTGATGACTTCCGCAACGAATATTTCTGCAATCGGCGATTTCCTGTATGGACTGATACTCTTGGTGGCTTGTGGTTTTAGCGTGAGCAGACTGTGCCTGTTTCTCCTGTTTACGGTGACAGGAACGGTTATTATCACGGCATTCGCCTTGCTTTTGGGAAGTCTGTCTTTCTGGTTCGTGCGGGCTGATATGCTGGGGAATCAGATGGTGTCGGGGATGATCAGCTTCATGACATATCCGGACGGTATTTTTCGGGGGATATCCAGATTCTTACTGTATTTTGTCATTCCGGTGGGGATGGCGGTCTATCATCCGGTTCATATCATGACGGAATTTGACGTAAAGATGTTCTTTGAAGTAATCGGATACGCGGTTTTGCTCATGGCAGCCGCAATGATTGTATTTTACAGAGGGTTAAGGCGGTATTCCTCAAGCAGTCTGATGGAGGCGAGAATGTAGCGGGAGAATAAAAAGTCGTTTGCGGTACGGATAAGCGGAGTGCTTACCGGCGCCGCAGACGGCTTTTTTTGTGTAGAATCCACTCTTAAGACAATTTTAATAGTATCTTAAATAAATTAGTACTTGACATTACATAGTAGTGGGTTTAATCTGATACTAGTACGAGAAGTACTTATCAAGCTTGTGCCAGAGGAAACTTCGCTAAGAAGTACTATATCTCGGACCGGAGAATGCCTAAGGACAGGGCATTCTTCGTACAGATTGGAGTGTCTGTGAGCAGACGCATACAGATTAACAGGGAGCGTCGCCTGAGTGCGTGCGCATTTCAGAATGGAGTATTATGAATCCGCAATTTAAAAAAGGGGTACTGGAACTCATCGTTTTAGAGTCCGTCCACCAGAAGGATATGTACGGATATGAGCTGGTAGAGGAAGTCTCACAGGTGATTGATGTGAATGAAGGGACGATTTACCCTCTGCTAAAGCGGCTTACGAACGAGCGTTATTTCGAGACTTACCTGCGGGAGTCTTCCGAGGGACCGCCGAGGAAGTATTATCACCTGACGGCTGCCGGGATATTGTATCGCGACCGGCTGGCAGCGGAGTGGGAAGAGTTTCAGACAAGAGTCAACGGATTTATGAAGGGGAGGGGTGGACATGAATAAAGATAGATTTTTGACAGAGTTAAGAGAGTATCTGAGTATCTTGGAGAAGCAGGAACAGGATGATATTCTGGAAGAGTACGCACAACATATTGATATGAAGATGCAGAAAGGGTTAAGCGAGGAGGAAGCCATCAGCGATTTCGGTTCGATAGAGCAGCTGGCAGCGGAAATTCTGGAGGCCTATCATGTGAATCCTGAATTTCGCAGACAAGGATTTTCATTTAAATTACCGAAGTTAAAGACGGGTACCTCACGTAATCCTATACAATCACAGGGAAACCAAGGGTTTGGACTTTCACAGAGTAAAGACGGAAATATGCAGGAAGAGGGAACATGTTTTCAGCGGATAGGCGGACGGACGAAAACAGTATTGACAAGAGCAGTGTGTTGCGTGAAAGAGGCGTTTCAATGGATGGGAAGAAAATGCCGCGCTTTTGCCAGATGGCTGATGAGACCATTCAAGGGCAGGCGGGTGGAGTCCGGCGAAGAAATGCAAAAGAGAGAGGCTCGGACGGAAAGGACAAAAGAAATGGGTGGATATGTAGGAAGAGGTTTAAGGGCAATCGGACAGGGAATCGTGGCATTGTGGAGATGGTTTATTGAATTGTGCAGTTTTTGTCTGAAGTTTATATGGAATGCGGCGTGGCTGCTGTTTGCCCTGATCTGCGCGGGTATGGCGATGATTACTTTGGTAGGAGTCGGGGCGATACCGGTATTTTTAGTGCAGGGATATCCGTTTATCGGCTTTTTCATGATCAGTCTGGGTGGACTTCTCTGTCTGGGAGCTCTGTCCTACGGTGCGTTTGGCATGTTAATCAGAAGAGAAAAGACCGGCGGAGACGGAAGCGGAAAAGGTGAAGAGGCGGAAGAAGACGTTAAGAGCCGTAAGGGTGAAATGGCAGCAGAATGCGGTAAGGAGGCAGCATATGAGTAGAAAACATAAAATAACAATTGTTGTGTTTTGCATGGGAGTGCTACTTTGCGGAATCGGTGTGGGGATAGCTTTTACGGAATTTAGCGGGCTTACTTATGGCGGCACAGAGATTGTTGGCGAAACGGATATGAGGACGGCGAATTTGGATGTGGAATTTGAGCCGGAAGAAGAAGTCTGGAATATTATGGGGACAAGATCATGGCATAGCGGTCATTATGGCGGTGTAAATGATATGGGAATACAGACGGACAGCAGCGTTCCGGTAAATACCGTGCGGATTAGCGTGACGTACAATGCCAATCGTGTGGAACCTTTTACTTCTTTGGATATCGACAGTGCAGAGATCTATTTAGGATGGTATTGGAATGACACGGATGAACTGGCGCTTATGATGGAGGCGAAGGATAAGGTTTTACAAAACCTGAAAAATGGCAGGCTTATTTCTTTTGATGTTGTGAATATGGAACAGGTGGACGTGTTTGTGAATCCACAGAATGTGGAAGATGTGAGGCTTATATATTGATTTTTGAATGTGCGATACCCCGCTGTCTTGCGGGGTATTTTTGCGGGATTCGTTCAACTGTGCAAACTGGCTTTTGCTTCGGCATAAAATGTGCTATGATAGCATCAGGTTATGGTAGCTGCGGCTACGGCAAGACGGAGTATGGAGTGTAGTGCCGTAAGATAAGTGGATAAGGGGAATTGTATGATGAAAAGGAGAGGGATAGCGTTATTTTTAATCCTTGCTATGACGGTGTGTACGGTTGGCGGCTGCGGTGAGCCGGGGCAGGAGAGCCAGTCTGCAGACGTACAGAACGAGAGTGATGATGTTGACGCTGCGGATGCGCAGAATCAGACCAATGATGCGGCAAGCGTGCAGGATGACGACGACACAGCAGAAGAGCAGATTTCTCAAAGCGCGAAAGAAGAGACCGAGGACGAAGAGATATTTTTTCCGACTTATACGGGACCATTTTCGGTGAAAGATGCGGCGGTAAATGAGGATATCGGCGTGACGCCGTGTGTGACGCCGTACACGATAGAGCCGGATTTGAGTAATATTGACAATCTGTGGCAGTTTTATCTGGGGGATGAACAGAAGGAGAAGATTGCGCAGAATGGATTTGTCGTATGTGGAGACGCGGGGAGAGAGTTCTTTGAAATCTATGAGAGGAACAGGTATGTCCCGGTTGCTAATTTTGTGACGGTGGACTCGCTGATGCATACCTATCATCTGTATTTTGCCCATCTTCTGAAAAAGGTAGAAAAAGGATATTTGGCGGGCTGCCTGAAACAGTTGAGTGACAGAATGCTTGCTGAGAGTCTGACGGCGTATGATGCTTTGAAGGGCAGCGAGTGGGAGGAAGCCGCGAAATGCAATGTTGCTTTCTTTACGGTAGGCGCTAAGCTGCTTGATGATAAGACAGAGATAGATACTGACGTGAAAGAGACTGTGGAATATGAGCTGGAGCATATTATTGCAGCCGAAGGAATTGATGGGTCAAGAATGTATGACAGCCAGACCGGTGCTATGGAGGACTACACACAGTACATGCCTCGAGGCTATTACGAAGGCGATGAAGAGCTGGAACGGTATTTCCGTGCCATGATGTGGTACGGCAGGATTCATTTCAGACAGGATAGTGAGGAAATGAACAGGAGCGCGTTTTTGATGGCGCAGGCGCTTATCGAGGATGAGGAAGCTTATCAGTTATGGGGTTCCATTTATGAGGTCACTTCCTTCTTTTCGGGAGCCAGCGATGATGCAGGCGTATATGAGTATATTCCTCTGATCAAAGAAGTGTACGGGGAAAATGTTACCATAGCGGATTTAATAGGGAATGAGGAGGCTTTCAATCGTTTTCATGCAGCGGCAGCGGATTTGCGCTCTCCTATGGTTAATTCTTTGGTGATTAGGGACGGTGAGAGCAATGTGATACCGGGCTTTCGGTTTATGGGGCAGAGATTTACGATTGATGCGGCGGTGATGCAGAAGCTTATTTACAGTAATGTGCAGGAAGCAGCCGACGGCAGCAAACGTATGTTACCGGATGTGCTGGATGTACCGGCGACACTTGGAAGTGATACTGCACTTAGTATTCTTGAGCAGAGCGGAGTGACAAAATATCCTGAATACACGGAGAACATGAATTTGCTTAGGGGCGCGCTTGCGGCGGAAAACAAAGAAATGTGGTCGGGGAGCCTGTATTCCAACTGGTTAAATACGCTTCGCCCGCTTCTGGAAGTGAAGGGTGAAGGATACCCGATGTTTATGCAAAGTGAGGAGTGGCGTAAGAAAGATTTAGAGTGCTTTGCAGGAAGCTTTACGGAGTTAAAACATGATACAATCCTGTATACCAAGCAGGTGCTCGCCGAGATGGGCGATGCTTATGATGACAGTGCGGACGACAGGGGCTATGTGGAGCCGGAGCCGCTTGTGTATCTGCGGTTTAAGAATCTATCCGATTTGACGGCACAGGGTCTGAAAAATTATGGTATGCTCAGTGAGGAGGAAGAGGCGAATCTGTCACTTTTGTCTGAGATGGCGGACACTTTGCTGGAGATTTCCAAGAAGGAACTGCGGGATGAAGTACTGACAGATGATGAATATGAGTTTATCAGAGGTTATGGCGGCAGTATCGAGCATTTCTGGATGGAGACGGTCAGGGATTTGAATGACGGGAACGGAGTTGCCACGCAGGAAGCTCCGGCGGCGCTTGTGGTGGATATTGCAACGAATCCCAACGGAGAAGTGCTGGAAGCAGGGACGGATGACCCTTCTACTATTTATGTTGTAGTAAAGGTAGACGGGAAGATTAAGATTGCCAGCGGCAGTGTATATACATTCTATCAGTTCGACTGGCCGATGGAAGACCGGCTGACGGATTCTAAATGGCATCAGATGCTTGGGATTAAGCAGAATGAGGAAGGCATGTTTACGAATGAAAAGGATCCGGTCATTAAGCATCCGGAATGGACGGAAAGTTATCGGTACGAGTAGTAATACGGACGTTCTCCTCACTGATTTGTTTGTTGGGAAAAGATATGATGAAGAAGAAATTGAAACATAAGATAGTAGTATACGGTATCATGGCGTCGGTGTGTATCGGCGCCATTTTGTATCTGTTGTGGCGCGGCGGAGCCTTCCTGCCACGGTGGATTATATGGGAAACCGGGACGTTTCAGGATGCATTAGGGCAGTATGAGACGACACTGGCGCACAAAAGGGTGAGTGTGAGGCAGAATGACGATGTGGTATGGACATCACCTAAAGGTTTGCGGGTACAACAAGCTTTGTGCTGTGATGTTGATAACGACCGGCAGGACGAGCTGGTACTGCTTTGCTGGAGAATCGGACGGTACGGTAAAAGCAAGCCGTTCTGGGTGGAAGAGAATGAGCGTAAGTGGTCGCAGCATATCGCGGTATATGAGTATAATGAAGGGAATGTCAGACCGAAATGGATGTCTTCCTACATCGGATTTGAGGTGAAGGAGATTGCAGGGGGAAGCAGAACAGCATATGTGCGGGCGACAGAGGACAGGACAGCAGCAAAACTTCCGCAGAACAGACTGTTTCTGACGGACAGAGCGGGGAAGGTGACATGCTGGTTCTGGGATTCGTGGGGATTTACCAAAGAAATGACAGATGTGTCATTTGCTGTGTTTGGAGACAACCTGATTCATGAGCCGATTTACCAATATGGTTTGTATCATGAAGATTTTTCTTTTCTGTTTGAACATATAGAAGACGTGATTGAAGAAAGCGATATCACCGTGATTAATCAGGAGACGCCGCTCACAGACAATCCGGCTAAGTACAGCGATTATCCTAGATTCGGGACGCCTGTGCAGGTAGGGGAAGCAATTTCAGACGCCGGATTCGATGTGGTCACATGTGCGACAAATCATGCCCTTGATCAAGGGGTGGAAGGAATTGATTTTACGAAAAAGTTTTTTGGCGATAAGGGTATTGCCTGCCTCGGCATACAGACTGCGGAAGATACGGAATATCAACCATATGACATTACTGTCAGAAATGGCGTCAGATTTGCAATGTTAAACTTTTCATACGGAACGAACGGAATCGCACTGCCTAAAGAAAATCCCTATGCGGTGCACTTGCTGGAAGACGAGGGGCAAGTCAGGGCAGACATTGAAAAGGCGAAGTCAGACAGCGATTTTGTGATTGTTTTCGTTCACTGGGGAACGGAGTATGCCAGACAGCCGGACGAGTTTCAGGAGAAATGGACGCAGATTTTCTTTGAAAGCGGGGTGGATGTGGCAATCGGCACGCATCCCCACGCGCTCCAGCCGTATGAAATGCTTCAAGGCAGTGACGGACATGAGATGTTAGTCTATTATTCCATCGGAAATTATATTAGTGCACAGTCCGAGAAATCCTGCGTCAAGGGCGGCATGGCAGAATTTACCGTATCGCTTACCACAGGCGGATACCGGATTACGGAATACGGGCTGAAGCCTCTTGTAATTACATGGGAAGCGGATAGGAAATGTACGGTGAACTGGTATATGGAAAAGGTGCAGTGAGAGGGTGCGTGCATGTATGCAGGAAAGGTGTCTGGTTTAAATAACTTGCAAAAAATATAAAAGTATAGTATATATAAATAAACCGTAGTGCAACAGAATAACAGGGGCGCTGGACACAAGTCCGGCTGAGATGCAGAGGCGTAATGTCGCTTCCGGTCCCTTGAACCTGATCCGGGTAATGCCGGCGTAGGAAGAATATTCGACGTAACAGTCTGCCTGTAAGCCGGACTGTAACTATTTGAGCAACAGAATAGATGTCGTTTTTTTCGTACCGCGTTATGCCTGAATGCACGCGGTATATTTTTTCGCAAATATTTTTTATACGGAGGAGACGACTATGACACAAAAAGACAAAATCCGCGCCCTGACAGAGGGTGCAATCATGATTGCTGCGGCGACTGTATTGGGGTATTTTCGAATATTCCGATTTCCCTTCGGAGGTTCCATTGATTTGGCGTTAGTTCCGATTCTGGTATACTGTCTGCGCTGGGGACCTAAGTGGTCGTTGATGTGCTGTTTTGTCAACGGCGTACTGCAGTATTTTCTGGGCGGTGGCATTGCGATTTCTTGGCAGTCCATGCTTCTTGATTATGTGGTGGCTTATACGCTCGTATTCTTATGCGGTTTCGGTTCGGGCAAAAAACTCGGCTGGCTGTGGGGCACTGTTTTGGGCTCTTTTGGACGATGGATATCATTGACACTGTCCGGCGGGCTGCTCTGGTACATGTATATGCCGGAGACTTTTTTAGGGATACCGATGGTGAATCCGTGGGTTTATTCGATATTGTTAAATGGCGTGCTTGTATTGGCGGTCATGGCAGTGGATTTGGTGGTACTGGGAATTATGCAGAGCGTTCCGGCGCTTCGGCGGCTTGTGCTGTCCGCGCAGACGGAGAGCATAGGGGGTACAGAACAACAGTAATCTTTTTTTGTAAATGACAGGACGTACAGCCATATTTGCCAGATAAGCTTTTATGCGCAAGAGACGTCATTGGCTACAATCGGTGCGGTGATGGCGTTCTGGCGGGATTCCTTTATCAAAGAGGGGATTTTAGAAAAATCCAGCATTTTCACCAAGACGATAAAAAGTGCTAGGAACGCTACATATCTTATGATATACTTAGGCTGTTTATGATTTATACTTTAACAGACGGAGGAATGGAATGTGGAAAGAGAAAAACTAGGCTCGCGGATGGGATTTATCTTGTTGTCTGCGGGATGTGCAATCGGGATTGGGAATGTGTGGAGATTCCCCTATATTACGGGACTGTATGGGGGAGGCGTATTTGTGCTCTTCTATTTGTTCTTTCTCATTACAATGGGAATCCCGGTTATGACCATGGAGTTTGCTGTTGGGCGCGCCAGCCGGAAAAGTATCATCAAGAGCTATACGGCATTGGAGAAGCCGGGACAGAAGTGGCATTTGCACGGTTATCTTGGTATGGCTGGTAACTATTTGCTGATGATGTTTTACACTACCGTAGCAGGCTGGATGCTGTATTATTTCTATCAGATGCTGACAGGCAAATTTGCAGGTAAAGATGCTGCGCAGGTGGGTGGTATGTTTCAGGAAATGTTAGAAAGCCCCGGTGTACTTACCACAGTGATGGCTATTATTGTTGTGGGAGGTATCTTAATCTGCTCTATGGGACTGCAAAAGGGCGTGGAACGGATTACGAAGGTAATGATGAGCCTGTTACTTATCATTATTATTGTTCTGGCAGTGCATAGCCTGACATTGGACGGCGGTATAGAGGGATTGAAATTTTACCTGCTCCCGGATTTTGAGAGAATGGCAGAAGTGGGAATTTGGGAAACTATAACAGCTGCTATGAATCAGGCGTTCTTTACTTTGAGCCTCGGAATCGGCGCTATGGCAATATTTGGCAGTTATATTGATAAGAAACATACACTGCTTGGAGAGTCGGTGAATATCGCCATTTTGGATACTTTTGTGGCGATTGTATCGGGACTGATTATTTTTCCGAGCTGTTTTGCTTTCGGAATCGATCCGGATATGGGACCGAGCCTGATTTTTATCACGCTTCCCAATGTGTTTAACGGCATGGCAGGCGGCAGAATCTGGGGTACATTGTTCTTTGTGTTCATGTCATTTGCGGCATTTTCTACGATTCTTGCAGTGTTTGAGAATATTATTTCATGCTGTATGGATCTATTTCATTGGAGCAGAAAGAAATCCTGTCTGGTGAACTTGATTGCGCTGCTTGTATTGTCTATGCCTTGTGTGCTCGGTTATAATCTGTGGTCGGCAGTTCAGCCGCTCGGAGAGGGCAGTACAATCCTTGATTTGGAAGATTTCGCGGTCAGTAATGTGATTCTGCCCATCGGTTCGTTGTGTTATCTGCTCTTCTGTGTGACGCGATATGGCTGGGGATTCGATAAATACAGGGAAGAAGCCAACATCGGTGAAGGCTTGAAGATACCTAAGGGACTTCGCTTTTATATGACATATATTCTTCCGGTACTTTTGCTGTTCCTGATTGTTTTAGGTTGGATTGGGTAACATTCGATGTATATAATGAAAGAGTAGAAAAGTCGCTGATTTTACTACAAGGAATGTTTGTTGTGTGGTAGAATATAGATAAATGAAACGGCACAAAAGCATAGAATCATAAAGGCATAGGAACATAATAGCATAATATGATATCTGCTTTGTGACAGGCAAGGAGGTAGATATATGGGAAATTATGTGATCGCAATTGCACGCGGATTCGGCAGTGGCGGTAAAGCGATAGGAGCTCAGCTTGCGAAGGAGCTGGGGATTCCGTGTTACGAACGCCAGTTGATTGATATGGCGTCGGAGTACAGCGGTATCAATAAGCAGTTGTTTGCAGAGGTAGACGAGAAACTCCGCGGCAGCTATGCTATGAAACATTTGATGAAGATTCCGTACACTTATGTGGTGGAACCCAGCGACAAGGAGTTTACATCAGACATTAACCTGTTTAACATTCAATCTGAGATTATCAGGGAACTTGCGAAGACGGAGTCGTTTGTGGTAATCGGGAAATGTGCGGATTATATCTTAAGAGATGAACCGAATGTGATCAGTGTCTTCGTTGAGGCACCGGAGAAAGATTGTATAACAACTGTAATGGATAGGATGCAGGTGTCGGAGAGCAAAGCGAAGGAACTGATACACAAGACGGATAAGTACCGGGCGGATTATTACAAATATTATACAAGAGGAAAGAATTGGAAGGATCCTGTAAATTACGATTTAACATTGAACAGTTCCAAAGTGGGCTGGGATAATTGTGTGAAGCTGATTAAAGAGTACGTGAATATGAAGATGGGCATGTAGAATGAGTACAATACATGAGGCAAATTAATGTCGGATACATGCCGGAAATAATCCCTTGGAATTTTGGTTCCAAGGGATTTCCAATAACAGAACAAGTGTTACTTAAATGATGATTGTACTATCTTTTAGGGGACTGGGAAAGTAGAGCAAAAAATTTTGCAGAATATAATGTTGAAAAAATCTGTGAGAAAAAGAATTACATTTTGTGAAAGATAAGAATGATAAATCATGATTTAACATAGATAGATTCAATTGATTAATAGACTTTTAAATAAGGAGGGAGATTGATTCATGGAGGATAAGAGATTTGCGATACTAATTGATACGGATAATATATCGTCGAAGTATATTGCCGCTATCATGGATGAGATGACAAAGCACGGTATTGTCACATACAGAAGAGCGTACGGGGATTGGACAAGTACACAGGCGAAAGGCTGGAAGACGAAATTGATGGAGAATTCCATTACGCCGATGCAGCAGTTTTCCAATACGGTAGGTAAGAATGCCACAGACTCTACATTGATTATTGATGCGATGGACATTTTGTACACGGGAAATGTGGATGGATTTTGTATCGTATCCAGTGACGGTGATTTCACGCGCCTTGCCATTCGGCTGCGGGAATCCGGAATGCTGGTGATTGGTATGGGGGAGGACAAGACGCCGCGTTCATTCAGAACAGCCTGCTCACAGTTTACGGTGTTGGAGAACCTGATTGATGAGGATGAAGAGGCAATGCAGGAAGAAGAGGCACAGAGGACGGTCAAGAACGCAGCGCGTGGAGTGAGTAAGGATGCAGCGGGAAAGAATGATAAGAGTAAAAAGGACGCTGCAAAGAGCGGGGAAGCGGATAAGGAATCCACTTCCATCAGTAAGGAAGTAATCGAGAGTGCCATTATCAATATTATTACGGAAAATGAGAATAAAGATAAAGAGACGGGACTGGGAGAAATCGGCAGCAGACTGCTGAATAAATACCCTGATTTTGACGTGCGAAATTATGGCTACAGCCTGCTTTCGCGATTCTTGGAGGAGATTCCGAGTCTGGAGCTGGTGAAAAATAACACCCGTATTAATGTGGAATTGAGAGCGAACAGGGAGTCGGAAGAAGAAATTACGGAATATATCAAGTCAGTCGTAAAAGAAAAAGGCAAGAAGGGGATGCGCGTGAATGAGCTGAGTAATATTGTGCATCGCAAATATGTGCGGTTTAAGCCTAAGAACTACGGCTATTCTCAATTTACCAAGTTCCTGCAGGCGATTTCGGAGCTGGAAATCTACGGGGATATCAATGCGCGCAAAGTGCGGTACTCGGAAGAAAAACAATAATGAGAGGACGATAAATTTGGATGTACAACGCAGAAAGAGCAATATTCTGGTGATAGATGATGACGAGCCCATCGGTAATATGTTGGAAGAGCTGCTGACAAAGGAAGGTTACGGTGTTATGCGTGCCTATTCCGGAACGGAAGCAGTTCTTTTGATGGAAAATGCGGTCCAAAGCGGCGGACTACCGGAAAAAGGCAGTCTGCAGGGAAAAGTGGTTCTGCCGGATCTGATTCTGCTTGATTTGATGCTGCCGGGGCTTTCTGGGGAAGAGTTATTACCGAGAATCAAAGGGATTCCGGTGATCATAGTCAGCGCAAAATGCGATATCGATGAGAAAGTGGAGCTTCTGCTTGGCGGCGCGGCTGACTATATTACGAAGCCCTTTGAGGGGAAGGAATTATTGGCGCGGGTCGCGGTACAGCTGCGGAAGAAAGAGAAAACGGTCAAGGACCAAGGAACGTTCGGGGCATTTTCGGAGGATACACTACAGTTTGACGATATTGTGCTGTCTGTGTCCGCACACATGGTTACGATTGGGGAAGAGACGGTCAGACTGACGAAAACCGAGTTTGCCATCTTGAAAATATTGATGCGCAATCCGTCGCAGGTCATCACCAAGTCACTCCTGCTTGAGCGTATCAGTGAGGAGACGCCGGACTGCATGGAAAGCTCATTAAAGGTGCATATCAGTAATCTGCGCCGAAAACTGAGGCAGGCTGGCGGAAAGGAATATATTGAAGCAGTCTGGGGCATCGGGTTTAAGCTGCAAGTCTGATTTGTCATAAAATTTACTTTTTCTTAACTCTTTTCTTAACCGCTTTCTTAACATATGAGGGATAGAATGGGGTATCATCAGAAAAGAGGAGGAATGGTTATGGAATATTGTCTGACGGCAAATGCGCTTTGCAAGCAGTATAAGCATGATACGGCATTAAACAATCTGTCCATGCATGTGCCAAAGGGTTCCATTTACGGATTCGTAGGGAAGAACGGCGCCGGAAAGACGACCTTGATTCGTCTGGTCTGCGGTCTGCAGAGGCAGACTTCGGGAGAGTATACTTTATACGGCATAAATAGCAGGGACAAAGCGATTGAAAAAGCCCGTAAGAGAATGGGTGCGATTGTGGAGGCGCCCTCGGTATATCCGGATATGACGGCGGAAGAGAATCTAAAAATACAGTACAAGGTATTAGGGATGCCGTCTTATGATGGTATTAGTGAACTGCTGAAGCTGGTCGGTCTTGCGGACACAGGAAGGAAGAAGGCGAAAAATTTTTCGCTGGGCATGCGTCAAAGACTTGGGATTGCCGTTGCATTGGCGGGTAATCCGGATTTTCTTATACTGGATGAGCCGATTAACGGGCTTGACCCACAGGGAATCATAGAAATCAGAGAGCTTATTTTAAAGCTGAACAGAGAACGTCAGGTAACGATACTGATTTCCAGTCATATTTTGGATGAACTCTCTAAGCTGGCGACACACTACGGTTTTATCGACAAGGGGCATATTGTTCGAGAAATCAGCGCACAGGAGATGGAAGCAGCGTGCAGGAAATGTGTCCGCATTGAGGTGGATCATGCAGGTGTGCTTGCCCGGGTGCTCCACGAGAGAAAGATAGAGTACCATATGCTTTCGGAAACGGTGGCGGAGATTTTTGCAGGTATGAGCGTGACCGATCTGGTATTGATGTTGGCGAAAGAACATTGTGAAGTACTCTCCTACAAAGAACAGGACGAGAGTCTGGAAAGCTATTACGTTAAGCTGGTGGGAGGTGGAGTATATGAATAGGTTACTTGCTGCCAACTTTGCAAGGCTGTGGAGAAGTAAAATATTCTATGGATTAGAACTTTTCATGATCGGTTATTGCATGTTGTTCTACAGAGACGCGTATATTACAATCAATGTGAATCATAAGGAGTACTCAAACTGGAACACAGGATTTTTCGGTGGGCTTTTGCCGGGTGGTATTGCACTGGCTGTATTCATCTCTTTCTACATCGGAGCGGAGTACAGCAACGGAACCATCAGAAACAAGATAGCGACAGGGCATTCTCGATTCCATATTTACTTGTCGAATCTGTTTGTCTGCTATGGCGCGGCGGTTATCATGATGATGACTTACTGTGTGACATCTCTGCTGATAGGATTTATCCTGATTGGCAAGGAAGCGATAAGCGGCATTTGGAAGCCCGCGCAGGGGATTGGTATGATGTTGTGTATCCTGATGGCATATACGGCGATTTTGGTGTTTGTCGCTATGCTGGATATGAATATCGCACGGACGGGGGTTGTCAGCCTGCTGCTTACCATACTTCTTCTGGCAGCGGGGATTATGGTTATCCAATATCTTGAGATGCCGGAATATATGGTGAGGCTTGAGGAAGTGCAGGATGAATCCGGAGAAACAAAGACGGTGGAGAGGACTGTGTACAATTCAAAATATCTGTCAGGAGAGAAACGGGAACTCTATGAATGGGCGAAGCTGATTTTGCCTTCGGCACAGGTCATGGAGGTTATAAACAGAGATGTAGAGTATTCCGTAAAGCAGCCGATATGTATGTTTGGAGAACTGCTCATATTCACCGGCGCCGGAATTTGGATTTTCCTCAGAAAGGATATTAAGTGATTCTGCCACCGGGTAATCAGGCTGGTTATAAATATCACACGTTATGAAAATGAGAAGGAGGAAGGGTGGAAGTGCGGTTTCTGATAATTTGCGGCGTACTGATTGTCGTCCTCCTTTTGCTGATATGGAAAATCGGAACAATGCGCAGTGCGGCACGGGAAATACGGGAGGGGCTTGCAGAAAAACTTAAGACGGAGACGAATACGCTGCTTACAATCGATAGTCAGGACAGGGCAATGCGGGAACTGGCAGATGCACTCAATGTAGAGCTGCGCCGTTTGCGTGCACAGAGGCATAAGTATGAGCAGGGAAACCTTGCGTTGAAGGAGGCGGTTATGAACGTCTCCCATGACATCAGGACGCCATTAACTGCCATTTGCGGTTATCTGGAGCTGCTTGAGGGGGAAGAAAAGTCTGAGGCGGCACAGCGGTATCTTCAAGTCATCAAAGAGCGGTCGGAAGCTTTGAAGCGGCTGACGGAAGAATTGTTTGCATACGCTGTGGCGGTTCCGGCAGAATATGCGGAGTGCACGAAGGATATGACAAATGTGTCATTCTTTGAAGGACAGGACAAACCGTATGAAGAAGTGGCATTGAACAGAGTTTTGGAGGAGAGTATTGCAGCCTTTTACGGGGCGCTTAAGACGCGGAAGATTACGCCGCAGATTATAATGCCGGATGCGGATATTGTTTGCAGGGGAAAGCCCACCGCTCTTGCAAGGATTTTTGAAAATATACTCACCAATGTGCTCAAGTACAGTGACGGGGATTTATCTGTCAGATTGACGCCGCAAGGCGAGGTGATGTTCTCAAATCATGCCGCCGCCCTCGACGAGATACAGGTAGGCAGGCTGTTTGACAGATTCTATACGGTGGAAAATGCAGAGCATTCCACAGGATTGGGGCTTTCGATTGCGAAGCTCTTGACGGAACAGATGGGAGGCAGCGTTTACGCCAGATACGAGGACGGCATGTTTACAATCTGCTTGATGTTTGCGCGCGTAGAATCAAAGCCATATTCCCCGGAAGAATGACGCTGTTTATTAGTAGACAGTTTCCGGGTTAAGGACTTCATTGTTTTCCACTTGGAATCTCCATACGCTGTGCCCCGGCAGACGGTGTTCCGTAAGATAGTAAGCATCATCGAAGAAGGTGATATAGTAGGGCGTCCCGCCGCCGATAAAATGACTGTAGATGTCTTCGTAACCGCCATCGGCTAAAGAGGATAAATCTTTTGTGCGGATAATGGTGGCGTAGTCCTGATTGCCGGTAATATCCGTAGAGACAGTAATATAGAAGTAATCCTGAATCCGTGTCAGCTGAATCATGCCAGCCATAGAGTCGGGCACGGGGTATGTTTCCAGAATTTCAAAACTTGCAAGGTCGGCGCGTATGACGGAGGAATTTCCCGAGACAAAATAGATGTCATTGCCGATGATTGTGAAAGAGCGCACATAGACATTATCAAGAGGTTCTATGCGGCGGATTTCGGTCAGATACATACGTGTGTCTCCGGGGTTATGACGAAACAGATACATCTCGCCGCTCATGGAACTCCATGCATAGAAAGTGTCCGTGGGCGCATCATAGATGATATAATGAGGTCTGTTTCCGATGTTTTCAAAGGTCTGCGTGTGGACATAACGCTCGTCTTTATGCTCAAAGACGAGAATGCGGTGCCGCTCTGTATCGTCAATCAGATACACGCTGCCGTCGCTTGCAAGGGTGTGCCCTTTGTCAATGTCGTCTGTCATCACCCTCCACTCAATGAGCGGGTCGGACAGGTTATCGTTGTAGATTACTTGATTGTGGTAGCAGTCCACGAGGAAATAGGTATCTTCTACTTTGGTCAGATAGGTGGGAACGCTTAAGTCGGCGTAAAGGTTCGTCGGAATATCTGTGACAGAAGTGACATCGCTGTCATATGTGTCACTGCCGTCGGCTGACGTGACGATGTCGGAAACGCGTAGATATTCCGTGATGATTTCAGGCGGTTTGGAATAGTCTGCGGGCGTCGCAATGACGTCCGCCGTTTTAGCAAAATGATGCCTGAGCATGGCGCATAATATGATAACAAAAAGCGCAGTAAACACAACTGCACAGACAATTTTCGTCCTTCGATTCTTATACTGCTTCATCTCTGTTTTTTTTCTAGGTGTACTTTTCATCTTATTTCCTGTATGATGGTTATATTAATTATATAGAAAGTTCCAATGTCCCCCGAGTTTGCGACGAGTTTTTCGAAGAAATACTCATAATCTCGAAGCAAATTTACGGAGTAAATTTACTCTTTCATCATAACATCTTAGGAGTAAGATTGAAAATCAATTTTTCTTTCGCGAGTGAAATATGACACAGAAACATGAATACAACAAAACTTTTTGCATCCTGTCGGCATTTACGATACTCATGGTAGTAGCGGGACACTGCGGCTACCATATCATGACGGTGGGAGAACTTTATCCGTATTATTCTTTCCATGTGCCGCTCTTTATGTTTATTTCCGGCTATTTTTACAAGGATTCGGAGGAGGAAGCGCCGCTTCATTATGTAAAGAAGAAAACCTGCAGGCTGCTTGTGCCTTATTTTATCTGGAATGTCATCTACGGACTGATTGCGTGGATGATGCGTGCTGCGGGATTTGCGATGGGCGAGGGAATCAGTTTCCGGACGCTTTTCATAGAGCCTTTCCTGCACGGATATCAGTTTATCTACAATTATGCGGCGTGGTTTGTGCCGGCGCTGTTTCTCATAGAGATGATAAATCTGTGCGCGAGGATGATCCTGCGAAAAGTGATACGGGGCATGTGGCATCTGTGCGCAAAGATGTCCGGTAGTACAGAGAACACCGATGGACGAGGCGGTTTATCTAAGAACACAGAAGATGGTATTACGGAATGGGTGATGCTTGCGGGCAGTCTGCTTGCAGGTATTGTAGTGGTATGGCTTGCTATCGGCGGGCATGTGTGGGGTGATTATAAGGCACCGGGGAGAATTCTATTCCTGTTTCCGTGCTTTCAGATGGGACAGTTTTATCTGAAAAAGCTGGAAAAGCGCGATACATTGGGGAACGTGCCGTATTTTGCCATTCTGTTTGCATTACAAGTAATTCTGAATGTGGGCTTTAACGGACTGGCGTTCAGCAGTGTGTGGTGTACAGGATTTGCCAACGGACCGGTGATGCCATATGTGACAGTTGTGTCGGGAATCGCTTTCTGGCTCCGTGTCTCCAAGGTGCTAACGCCGGTGCTTGGTTCAAGCCCCAGCGTACAATATATAGGACGGCATACTTACGCGGTGATGACGCATCATGTGATGGCTTTCATGCTGGTGAAGATAGTGATTGCGCTTGTGGCGGCACAGAACGGGATGTGCGCGGATTTTGATTACGGGCAGTTTTATACGAATATCGACTATTTTTATTATGTGCGGGGAGCGGAACAGTTTGCCATGGTTTATCTGGCGGCGGGTATTTTGCTGCCGTTAGGTTTACAGTATATACTGGACCGCGTGAAAGAGCGGGTCGGCTTTGTAAGTAATGCCAAAATCATAGCGTCAAAACGATAGTCGCAAGTCCGCTCACGACGGTGGGAGAACACGATCCATATAGGAGAGGTAACTTGAATTAAGACAGAGAGTATGCTAATCTTAAAATGTTTAGGTTCAGAGAGGAGACGTAAATCAATTTGTATGCAGGATATATGTATGCGACAATAGGACTGACAATCGTGTCGGTTTTGCTGCTGGCAGCACTGTACGGCATTCGATACGGCACGGTGCGCGTTTATAATTGGAACGGAAAGCGTTATTGCTATCTCGGGCGCGCCGGACTTAGCAGAAGGGGCGGCGGCTATATGGTGCGGATAAAGGAGCGGATGGCTGATTTATCTTATACGACGTTGTATCAAGTCTGTCCGTCGAAAAGCTTCGTGCGCAAGAACAAGTACAGGGACATAGTACTTCTGGCTGGAAAAGCGCAGTGTCTGCTGCATGTGGAAAGGTGCATGAGACAGTCGGTGTATTACAGGCGGTGATTGATTAAAGGATTCTGCAAACAACCGGTATAAACAAAGAAAGGTATAGCCACTATGATCACAGTCAGCTTATGTATGATCGTGAAAAACGAAGAGCGGATTCTGGCAAGATGTCTGGACAGTATTGCGGATTTGATGGATGAGATTATTATTGTCGATACGGGTTCTACGGATGCGACCAAGCAGATTGCGGGAAGATATACGGACAAAATCTATGATTTTACATGGATTGGGGATTTTGCTGCAGCGCGGAATTTTGCTTTTTCCAAGGCGGGTATGGAGTATGTTTACTCCGCCGATGCGGATGAAGTATTGGACGAGGAGAACAGAGAGGCGTTCCGCCTGTTAAAAGAGACGCTTTTACCGGAGATTGACATGGTGCAGATGTATTATGCGAATCAGCTTTCTCATGGTACGATTTATAATTTTGACAAGGAACTTCGTCCGAAACTGTTTAAGCGGCTCAGGACTTTTCAGTGGCAGGGTGCGATTCATGAGCAGGTGAATCTGGATCCGGTTATCTATGACAGTGAGATTGAGATACAGCATTTGCCGGAGAATAACCATAAAGACAGGGATCTGGCAGCTTTTGTGAAACGGACGGCGGAAGGCGGCAGGCTGGATAAGAGACTTCACAATATCTATGCCAAGGAGCTGTTTATTTCCGGTGAAGACAAAGATTTTATTGAGGCAAGAGATTTTTTCCGACAATCGTGTCATGATGTGGAGCGGAGTGTTGACGAGATTAAAGAAGCGGCTTGTGTGGCGGCAAGAGCGGCAAGAATATGCGGAGACGTCGAAGATTTCTTTAAATATGCCATGAAGGTAATCGCCTGCGACGGGTGCGCAGAGATTTGCTGTGAATTGGGAGAATATTTTCTGCAAAAGCAGGATATAGACGAAGCAATCATATGGTTCTATAATGGAGCATATGAGACTGAGAGTATATTAAATATCCGCAGTGGCGGCGATATACCGCTGGCGGGACTTGCAAGATGTTACCGTGCGGCAGGCAATGAAGAGCAGGCGGCAGAGTACGAGAACCTTGCAGGGGAATGGAAGATACCGGATGAAGCTTAAATGAAAGAGCAAAACGACTTGACGAGGGCAAAGCGGAAGGACGTAAAGGAAGGAAAACCATGCGCAAAGGGCGGCGCAGAAACGGAGTAAATAATGAAATGGGAAGATAATGTGCGTAAGGTGGTGCCTTACACACCGGGCGAACAGCCGAAGAATAAAGATGTGATTAAGCTGAATACAAATGAAAATCCTTATCCGCCGTCGCCGGGGGTAAAACGTGCGATAGAGGAGATGGAACCGGAGAAAATGCGTTTATATCCGGCTTTTCCGGAGCAGACAGAGCTGGCTGAGGCGCTGGCTGGGTATTATCAGATTGGCAGAGAACAGATTTTTATCGGAGACGGGTCGGATGATGTACTTTCCTTGGCTTTTATGACGTTTTTTCAATCCGGGAAACCGATTCTTTTTCCGGATATTACATATTCTTTTTATGATGTGTGGGCAGACTTATATAAGGTGCCATATGAGACGCGTGCGCTGGATGAACACTTTTGCATCAGGGCAGAAGATTATATGCAGCCCAACGGCGGCGTAATTTTTCCGAATCCCAATGCGCCTACGGGCGTTCTGCTGGGACTTGACGAGGTGGAAAAGATGATCGCAGCGAATAGGGATGTGGTGGTGATTGTCGATGAGGCGTACATTGATTTTGGCGGGGTGAGTTGTCTGCCGCTTATACACAAGTATGATAACCTGTTGGTGGTACAGACTTTTTCCAAATCAAGATCGATGGCTGGAATGCGCATCGGCTATGCCATGGGCAGCCCGAAGCTGATTAAATATATTAATGACGTAAAATATTCGGTGAATTCGTATACGATGAACTATGCGGCGCTGCAGTTAGGCGTAGAGGCTGTAAAGGACACGGTCTATTTTAAAGAAAGCTGCGAGAAGATTATGCACACGCGCGACAGGGCAGAGAAGGAACTTACAAGGCTGGGTTTTACGTTTCCGAAATCCTATGGCAATTTTATCTTTGCAAGCCATGTCAGAGTACCTGCGCAGGAGATTTTTGAACGGCTGAAAGAAAATGACATATATGTCAGATATTGGAATAAAGAGCGGATTCATAACTATATGCGCATCACTATCGGTACGGACGAGCAGATGGAGGCGCTGTACCGCGCGTTAGAGAAGATATGTATGTAGAAAGGCAACAAGTATATGCATCAATCTGCGGGCAGTAATATTCAAGTTTTATGACGACAGAACATATACTGTACAAGACGGATGTGACGTAAGAGTGAATATCGTGAAATGACGGGAACAAAACAGGTATCACAGAATCATTAAGTGAAAGGATAACAGGTAAAGGGAAGTATGGAGAAATTAGCTGCTGCTTTTGCGGTAACATTGGGTAAATATGTGTCAAAGGAAGTCGTCGTATTTATTATTTCGATGATTCCGATTCTGGAGCTTCGCGGGGGACTGATTGTGTCGAAGCTGATTCAGGTGCCGATTACCACGGCGATTCCGCTCTGCATCATCGGCAATATCATTCCGATTCCGTTTATTTTGCTTTTTATCAAACAGATTTTTAAGTGGATGAAAAAAATCAAAATATTCCGCGGACTGATTGAGAAACTGGAAAGCCGCGCCATGGGCAAGAGCGACAGTATTAAGAAGTACGAGTTCTGGGGCTTGGTACTTTTTGTAGGCATCCCGCTGCCGGGTACGGGAGCATGGACCGGCTCGCTGATTGCAGCTTTGCTGGATGTAGACTTTAAGAAAGCGATTATTGCCGAACTGTTAGGAATCGCCATCGCTACGGTAATCATGTCAATTTTGTCATACGGGCTGTTAGGCGTATTGCTAGCGTAGGGATGCAGGATGAGCGCAATGAAATGGAACGAGGAATGAGCAAAAAGAAAAAGAAATATACCGTCATCGGCTGTGTGTGCGCCTTTGCAGTGATGACTGCTGCCGGTATGGCTGCGCTTTTGGCGAACCGTGCGCCAAAAGACGGGAATCTTGCGCGCATGAGGGGAGTTATCGCTACCTGTGACAGTACAGAGACAGAAGAACTATCGGCGTACAAAGCGATTGACGGGAATGACGAGGACTTGTCGTCCCGGTGGTCAAGTGAAAATAATTGGGAAGATGCTTCCCACTATATAGAACTGGAATTTCCGGAAGAAATTTCAGTTTCTTTTGTTGTTTTCAAATGGGAGAGACGTAATGTGATTTCTTATGCATTGGAGGGCTCGCTGGACGGTGCAGAATGGGAGACGATTCGCACATTTGATACTGCGCCGGAAGTGAAAAATCAGGAGATTGCGCTTGATATGCCTGTGAGTGTGAAACATCTGCGCCTCAGCGTCTATGCGGTGTCAGACAGCGAGGAGGATTTCTCTAACCTGTATCAGAACGTATCTCTTTATGAGTTCGAGGTCTATGCGGACAAGCCGGCGGCTTACAGTCTGGGGAGTGCGGCAGTGGCATATCAGGAAGATGGCAGCAGATACTTGATGATGCCTGAGGCTCCCGAAGGATATGAAGTTTCTTATCTGGGTGCGGATTATGAACAGATTATAGGGGCGGACGGAACTGTTTATCATACGATTCAGGATAAAGATGTGACGGTTGGATTTGAAGTAAGAAACAGCCGTAACGATGCGGACGTCAGGGAAATCTCGCAGACATTGACGGTGCCGGCATATGACGGCGCCGATTCTTCCCCGGCAACAGAAAGCTTTGCGGGGAAAGAAGAAGGGCGGTACAATGAGTGCCCGGATGTGATTCCTGCACTGGCGGAATGGCGGGGCGGTCAGGGTAATTTCGAGACAGGGGGCAGTTTTCGGATCATTGTAGAGGAAGGCTCTGATCTGCAGGAGGTTGCAGAGCTTTTTGAACAAAGATACAATGCTTTGGTTCGCTGTAATGTGGAAATTGTGAGCGGCAGACTACAGGATGCCGGACCGGGAGACTTTTATCTCGGATATGCGGAGGAGTCCGACGGCTTAGGAGAAGAGGGGTATTTTTGTGACATAAGTGACATTTGTGTCATTAAGGGACAGACGAATACTGGAGTGCGCTGGGGTACGGTTACGGTTTTGCAGATTCTTTCAAAGCGGGCATCCCTGCCGTGCGGACAGATTCGGGATTATCCGCTCTATGAAGTGCGCGGATTTGGTATTGATGTGGCGCGCAAAGCAGTGTCCATGGAAACACTATACGCCATGATGGAGACGATGTCTTATTATAAAATGAATGACATGGGGATTCATCTGAATGACAATGTGATACTCAGCACAAGCGGACTGGCGGATACGGCGGAACATGCGATGACGGCGGACAGTGCTTTTCGGTTGGAATCCGATATTGCAAATGAGAGCGGACAGCGCCTGACTTCGGAGGAGTATGCCTATACGAAGGAGGAGTTTGACAGGTTTATCAGGACGGCAAGGACTTATGGAGTAACCGTGGTTCCGGAGATCGATACACCGGCGCATTCTCTGTCTATCACGAAATTGTACCCGGAGTATGCGCTGACTGCCCGCGCCGAATCGGTAGACCAGATTGATCTTAACAATGCGGATGCAGTGGCGCTTGTTCAGAATATCTGGCAGGAGGCGCTTGACGGGGAAGAAGGGGCATTTTGTAATGCCCGGATTGTAAATATCGGCATGGACGAATATTATGGAGATGGGGAACAATACCGTGTGTATGCGTCGCAAATTGCTAATCAGGCAAGACAATCCGGCAAGATTGTGCGTATGTGGGGCAGTCTTAGCAATATGGCGGGCAGCTCAAAGCCTGACGCCGAGAGACTGCAGATGAATATATGGAGTACTCTGTGGGCGGATCCGAGAGAAATGTATGAGGCGGGATACTCGCTCATTAATATGCAGAACAGTCATTTGTATGTGATTCCGGGAGGCGGTTACGATTATTTGGATATCGAAGAGTTGTACCGAAACTGGGAACCCAATAAATTCTATGAGTATAATGAGATGGAGATGATTCCGAGCTATTCACCGAAAATGCTCGGTGCAGCATATATGATCTGGAATGATATGAGCGGAGCGTTGGATGTGGGGATTTGCGAATATGATTTGTATGAGCGCTTTGAGCAGCCGCTTGCGCTGCTTAGTGCAAAATTGTGGGGAATGAGAGATGGGGAATCCTATGAGGAATTTTGCGAAGCGGCGGATATAATTGATATGCTGATGTTCGGCACACAAGGCGGGGAAAACCGAATTTGCGACGAGGCAGTAGGAGTGGAGCCGTCTTATGAGGTCAAGATGCGGGTGAGACTTAAGAAGGCGGATACTTCGATTAAGGCGGGAGAGCAGGCGGCGCAGATTATCGCCGAGAGTGACAGCGCTTATGGCGATTGGGTATTCTATGCGGCGGAGCCACAGATGGGAAAAGTCGGTTTTAGCAGAGAGGGAAGGACTTGTACATGGGATTATGTGCTGCCATATGATAAGTGGGTGGAACTTAAGGTGGTCGGTGAGCCGGGGCAGACGACATTGTATGTGGATGACACAAAGGTGGGTACTCTCGGAAATCAAAATGCATTTGAAGAATATGCGACATTTGTTTTCCCGATTCAGAGAATAGGAGAGGAAACGGGTGCTTTTGGAGGAGAAGTGGAATTTACTTATAGTAAACGATAAAACGATAATGAAATTTCTGAAATGTGCTTGTAATAGTAAGTGAACAAATTTAAGAAAGAAGTATAGTGAGAGTAATGGAAGCATACACGGGATTTGCACAGGTATATGATACGTTTATGGATGAGACGCCCTATGAAGAATGGTGCGATTATCTGGTAAAATTGCTTGAGAAGTATAATGGAAGGGTGTACCCTTCGGATTCCGAAGCGGGAGCTGATGGTGCGCGATACAGTGTCGTGACAGCGGATGAGAGACAATTTTCCGATGGGAAAAACATAGAGAATGACATGCGTGTCATAAATGAGAACTTAAGACAGGAGCGTAATGCAATTCTTGACTTAGGCTGCGGTACGGGGACTTTGACGGAGCTTCTTGCGCGGCGAGGCTATGATATGATCGGTATTGACAGTGCACAGGAAATGCTGCAGATTGCTATGGATAAGCGCGCAGAATCGGGACTTGATATACTGTATCTGCTACAGGATATGAGAGCCTTTGAACTGTATGGCACGGTGGGTGCAGTGATAAGTGTCTGCGATTCTGTCAACTACCTTCTCGAAGAAGAGGACATCATACAGACGTTCAGACTGGTGAATAATTACCTGTATCCGGGCGGAATATTTGTTTTTGACTTCAATACGGTGTATAAATATAAAGAGGTTATCGGCGATGCTACGATTGCGGAGAACCGGAAAGAGTGCAGCTTTATATGGGAGAATTATTACCATGAAGCGGAGGAAATCAACGAGTATGATTTGACGATTTTTGTACAGGAAAGAGAAGAGGCGGACACATACCGCAGATTTCAGGAAACCCACTATCAGAGAGGGTACTGCTTGAAGCAGATGAAAAATTATCTGAGCCGGGCAGGGCTTATCTTTGTGGAAGCAATTGATGCGGATACGCACGGAGAGGTTACGGATATAAGCGAACGCATCTATGTGGTGGCGAGAGAACATGGGAAGTAGGATACGAGAGTCGAAATAGAAAGAGATACCTTAGATTGAAAAAAGCGTGTGCAGAAATGAGGATTAACATGGCAGATTATATTGTGAGAGCAACGGCGGCAAATGCGCAGATACGTGCTTTTGCCGTGACATCAAGAGAACTGGCGGAATATGCCAGAAGCGCCCATAACTTAAGCCCGGTAGTAACGGCGGCACTGGGACGCCTGATGACGGGTGGTGTGATGATGGGCAGTATGTTAAAGGGCGAGAAGGATATGCTGACGCTCCAGATAAACGGTGCAGGTCCAGTGCATGGTTTGACGGTAACGGCGGATTCTCAGGGGAATGTAAAGGGCTATGCGGACAATCCGCAGGCGATGATGCCGCCTAACAGCGCTGGCAAGCTGGATGTGGGCGGCGTCATCGGACTGGGTGTGCTTACGGTTATCAAGGATATGGGGTTAAAGGAGCCTTATTCTTCGACGATAGAGCTGAAGACGGGAGAAATAGGAGATGATTTGACTTATTACTTTGCTGCTTCCGAGCAGGTTCCGTCCAGTGTGGCGCTGGGAGTGCTCATGGATAAGAATAATACCGTGCGACAGGCAGGCGGTTTTATCATACAGCTTATGCCTTTCACCGAGGAGGAAGTGATTGGCAGGCTGGAAGAGAAGCTGTCAGCACTGCCTCCGGTGACGACTCTATTGGAAGAGGGCAATACGCCAGAGCAAATCTTAGAGATTGTGTTGGGAGATTTGGGTGTGGAGATTACGGATACTCTTCCGGTGCAGTTCCACTGTAATTGCAGCAAGGAACGGGTGGAAAAGGTGTTGGTAAGTCTTGGTAAAAAGGAGCTGCAGAAGCTTATTGACGAAGGTAAAGATGTGGAGCTGAACTGTCATTTCTGTAATACGAATTATGTGTTTACGGTGGAAGAATTGAGCGGTTTGTGCCGGTAAGGCGGCATGATGGAAACGGAGAAGAACATGGGAAGGGAAAACGTGCTGAATCTTTTTGATAAAGAGACCGTCAAGTGGTTTGAAGATACGCTTGGAGAGCCGACTCCTGTACAGAAAGAAGCATGGCCGATGATTGCGAAGGGAAAGCATGCACTCATATCGGCACCGACAGGAACAGGTAAGACGCTTTCGGCTTTCCTTATTTTTCTGGATGGAATGAAGCGGCAGGCGAAAGAAGGGACCTTGCCGCAGGAACTGCAGTTGATTTATGTGTCTCCGCTCAAGTCTCTGGCGGCGGATATCCGGGAAAATCTGAGACGTCCGCTGGAAGGAATCGGAGCGGATGCAGATATCTGTGTGGGAATCCGAACCGGAGACACGCCTCAGAGAGAAAGGCAGCAGATGGTTAAAAAGCCGCCTCACATTCTGATTATTACACCGGAATCTCTGTATCTGATGCTGACAAGTAAAACGGGTCAGACCGTTCTGGCAACGGCGAAAGCCGTTATCATTGATGAGCTTCATGCACTAATTGACACGAAAAGAGGAGCGCATCTGATGCTTTCGCTGGCGCGTCTCGATTATCTGTGCGGTCAGCCGTTGCAGCGGATTGGCTTATCGGCAACCATCGAGCCTTTAGAGACGGCGGCAGAGTATCTGGCGCCGGAAGAAGTCAGCATCGCCGCGCCGGATATGAAGAAGCGGGTGCGGCTGGAAATTCTGGGTCCGTATGCCGATGCGACCAAGGGAGCCAGAAAAGACCCGGTATGGGAAGAGTTGGGGAAACTGGTATTTCAGTATTGCCAGAACAGCCGCAGCGTGATTGCCTTCGTGGAGGGACGGCGGTATGCGGAAAAATTATCATATTATGTAAACCAACTAGGCGGGGAAGGTTTTGCACGCGTGCATCACGGGAGTCTTTCCAAGGAGCAGAGGGCGGAGACGGAATTGAATCTGCGCGACGGTAAGCTGCGACTGTTATGCGCGACTTCGTCAATGGAGTTGGGGATTGACGTGGGGGAAATTGATCAGGTATTGCAGGTAGGATGTCCGCGCACGATTTCCGGAACAATGCAGAGACTCGGACGGGCAGGGCATAATCCGGGCAGAGTCAGTGTAATGTATCTTTTCCCGAGAACAGCGGCAGAATGTGTGTCCTGCGCAATGACGGCATCTCTTGCGAGGCAGGGCGGCGTGGAGCATGTAAAACCTCCGGTGGGATGTCTCGACGTGTTGGCGCAGCACTTGGTTTCTATGGCGGCGTTCAGGAGCTATGAGCTTACGGAGGTGATGGAGATTCTACCGAGAGCATGGTCTTTCAGGAATGTTACCAAGGAAGATGTGAAGTCGGTCCTTTCTATGCTGGCGGGAGATTACGAACACGATAGGGACATTCCTGTTCGTCCAAGGATTCTGTACGACCGAATACACGAAAAGGTGGAAGGTGACGGCTACAGTAGGATGCTGGCGGTGTCTGCAGGCGGTACGATTCCCGATAAAGGGTTATATTCCGTGAAAACGCAGGAAGGGGTAACGCTTGGGGAAGTGGACGAAGAATTTGTTTACGAAACCCAGAAGGGAGATCGTTTTATCCTTGGTTCCTTTGCATGGAGGGTTGTGAATATCAGCCGAGACACTGTGACGGTGACACAGACGCATACGGAAGGAGCAAGGCTTCCTTTTTGGCATGGAGAAATCAAAGGCAGAGATAAGCGAACCGGAGAGGCGTTCGGCAGAATGTTTCATGCCTTGCAGAAATCATATGAAGATGGAAGACTGAAAGCCGCTTTAGGTGAAATGGGACTGGATGAATCGGCTGTGAGTCTTGCCGCCGGCTATTTGGAACGACAAATTAAGGCTTCGGGAAGCCTGCCGGATCATAAGACGATTTTGGTGGAGCATTTCAAAGACACGGTAGGAAACAGTCAGGTGATGGTTCATTCCGTGTTTGGCAGGCGAATTAATGCGCCCTTATCTCTTCTTGCGGCGCAGACGGTAAGAGAGCTTACGGATACGGAAATCGGCAGCGTGGATGAAGAAGACGGCTTTCTGCTGTATTCCTACGGTAATCAGAGTCTGCCGGAGGGGATTTTACAGCGGATTGATGCGGATACTTGTATGCGAAAGCTTGAGATTATGATGCCGGAGACACCCGTATTTAACATGGCATTCCGTTATAACAGCGGTCGCGCCCTGATGATGGGGGTTCGAAGGAACGGTCGTCAGCCGCTTTGGATGCAAAGGCTTAGAAGCGCGGAAATGCTGGAGCAGGTAGTACGGGAACAAGAGCACCCTTTAATGCGGGAGACAAGGCGGGAGTGCATACAGGAATTGTGGGATGTACAAGGTGTGCAGGAACTTTTGCATGATATCCGCAGCGGTGCGGTAACGGTCAGAGAAATTTATTCGGATATTCCCTCACCCATGTCACTTCCGTTGCAATGGAGTCAGGAAGCGGCAGTCATGTATGAATATGCGCCTACGCCGAGAGGTATCCACGGAGCAGTGGAAGAGGCGCTGAAGAAGGAAAAGAACCTTGTGCAGCCGGGAGACGCGGAATTGCAGGAAGTGCAGGAGCGTGGCAGGCTTCCGCAGGACGAGAAGCAGCTTCATGCTCTTTTGATGACGGAGGGAGATCTGGCAGCGGGAGAATTGGATATTCCGGTGGAGTGGCTGGACAATCTTGCCAAGGACGGAAGAGTCCTGTATCTGGAACAGGGACTTTGGATTGCAGCAGAGCAGGAAGAAGAGTATACGGCAGCGCTGGAAGAAGAGGCAGGATGGACGGCAGAGCAAGAGACGGCGTGCGGGCGGCAGAGCGTGACGGGGAAAGCGGCAAAAGACGGCATGGAGGCGCGCCTTCACATTGTAAGGCGTATGCTTCGCTACAGAGGCGCTGCGGATTCGGTACAGACAGCAGCCCGATACGGTTTGACAGAGCAGACGGCGGAAGAGATTTTGGAGCAGTTATGCCGTCAAGGCGAAGCGGTGGAGCAGGACGGCAGATATTATCATGCCAAATTATACAGCCGTGCAAGAGCACGGACGCTTAGAAACAGGCGGGAAGAAATACAGACTTCTCCGTCGGCAGATTATGCGGCTCTGATGCTTTCCGGAACGGAGTCCGGTGCGCCGACAGCAGAGTGCCTGCAAAATACGCTGCGGCAATACGCGGGTATGACTTTTCCGGCAGTTTATTGGGAGAAGATCATCCTGCCGAAACGGGTGAGAAACTATAGAGAGCCCATGATGGACAGCTTTCTTGCAGGCGGCGAATTGTTCTGGCACATGGTAGGCAAGGATGAAGTATGCTTTGACTATCAGGCTGACATCGACTGGGAGGCGGATATCAGCAGGTGTTCGGAGTGCGGAGCGGACGATCAGACAAGGGCAGAGAGACAGTCGGAGTCAGACTGCCGGTCAGTAAGAGAAGAACTCACAGAGAAAGAGCAGGCAATCTATGAAGCGATTGTAAAGCGCGGCGCATGTTTCATGCAGTCGTTAAACGGTCTGCTTCCCGGAGAATCGCCCTACGATACGCTGTTGTCTCTTATGGAAAAAGGACTGCTCTATGCGGATAGCTATCTTCCGGTGAGACAATGGATTGACAGAGAAAAAACGAAGAAAGCAGTCGCCAGACAGCGGGTGAATATGCGGGTGAAAGCGTTACAGACGGGGAGATGGGATATTGTCAGACCCGTCCGGAACAAAACCATCGAAGAGAAGCTGGAAGCCTGCTTTGATTACAGTCCTATTCTTTGCAGAGAGACAGTTCTGGCATGTGGTTTTTCTTGGCAGGAAGCGTTGTCGGTACTGCGAATCTGGGAGTATACCGGTCAGGCAAGAAGAGGATATTTTGTGAAGGATTTGTCAGGCGCACAGTTTATCCGTGGCAAAGATTATGAGAGTGTGGTGCGAAGACTGAAAGAGCCGGAGCAGAAAATTGTGTGGATTAATGCGGCGGACCCTGCGCAGTGCTGGGGGAAGATACTGCCGCATCAGGAAGGCAGAAATTTTGTGTGCGTACCCGGAACGGCTGTTGCATGTGCGGGTGGCAGTCCTATTGCGGTAATGGAGAGGCAGGGGAAGGTACTGCGAATTTTAGACAAGGATTTAGAAGAAAAACGATTGGAAGAGTGCCTGCGGATTTTTATAGAAGAGTTTAAGCGGGGAAGTATTTTTCCGGCGATTAAACGGATTGTTGTGAAGGAGTATCCCGATACGGCGGCGGGAGCATTTGCGCAGGCGGGCTTTATGAAAGAAATGCAGGATTATGTACTGTATCGGTAGGGACGGTAAACTAATAAGGTTAGATTCATATTTACAGGTGAACAAATGACAGGACTTGGAACGATTATAAACAGTGGCAGTATTATTGCAGGTGGTCTGATAGGACATTTTGCAGGGAAACTATTTAAAGATGAGCAGCAAAAGGCTTTGAATAAAGCCTGCGGTATAAGTGTTCTGTTTATTGCGATTGCCGGTGCAATGGAAGGAATGTTGAAGATAGAAAGCGCTAAAGTCAGCAGCGGGAAATCCATGCTGGTGGTACTTTGCCTTGCTGTCGGAACAATCATCGGAGAATTGATGGGCATAGAAAAAGGATTTGAGCGTTTAGGTGAGTGGCTGAAAGAAAAAACCGGTAACAGTAGTGATACCGACTTCGTAAATGCATTTGTGACGGCATCATTAACCGTTTGCATCGGAGCGATGGCAATTGTTGGAGCCATACAGGACGGGATACTAAACGACTATTCTACGCTCATGGTAAAATCTGTTTTGGATTTTATCATTATAGTGGTTATGACTTCGTCTATGGGCAAAGGCTGTGTCTTCTCTGCCATTCCGGTCTTTGTTTTCGAGGGGACAATAACCGTGCTTGCGCGACTGGTATCCCCGATCATGACGGAAACGGCTATTTTATATTTATCCCTGATAGGTTCTATCTTAATTTTCTGTGTGGGACTAAACTTGGTATGGGGTAAGATAATACGCGTGGCAAATATGCTGCCGGCTGTCTTGTTGGCGATTCTGGCAGCATACCTGCCGTGGAATTTTTGATATGTTTTGTCAGCGATAAGGACGATAATGTGATTGAGAGCTGCAACCATAATAATTAGTATATAAATGGCAAAAACACAAATAACTATAAGTAGAAGTGTCTTGCAATCGGGACTGCACATTGATTATGCCGTTACGGTAGATTGCTGACAGAAAGGCGGAATTAACATGAAGCACGGGTTTATCAAAGCGGCAGCCATGACTCCTAAGATCAGGGTGGCTGACCCGGAATATAATGCAAAAGAGATCTGCAAAGGAATCGAAGAGGCATGTACGCAGGGAGCAAAGATTATTGTCTTTCCGGAGCTGTGCCTGACCGGATATACTTGCGGCGATCTCTTTTTGCAGGAATTATTACTCATGCAGGCAAAAGAAGCGCTGCGTGTGGTAACGGATGCAACAGAAGGAAGCGATGCGCTGGTGTTTGTGGGACTCCCGCTTGAAAAAGGCGGTAAGCTTTATAATGTGGCGGCGGTACTGCAAGACGGTGAGGTGCTTGCTTTTATTCCAAAGAAGCATATTCCGTCTTATGCGGAATATTACGAAACAAGGCATTTTACGGCAGGTAATGAGGCTCCGGAGACTTATATATATGAGGGAGAAGAGGTACCCTTTGGTACGAATATTTTATTTGAGGCAGATGCGCTCAGCGGATTGACGATAGGTTGCGAGATTTGCGAGGATGTCTGGGCGCCGTTATCGCCGGGAACGCTGCATGCACTGGCGGGAGCAACCGTATTGGTGAATCTGTCGGCTTCCAATGAGACGATTGGTAAGGACGTGTACAGGGAAATGCTGGTGAAGTCGTCCAGTGCCAAGCAGATTGTGGGTTACGTATATTGTTCCGCCGGAGAAGGAGAGTCTACGCAGGATCTGGTGTTTGGCGGACATAATATCATCGCGGAAAATGGGACGATTCTGGCACAAGCGAAGCGGTTTGTACCGGAAAATGTTTATGCGGATATCGACATTCACAGACTTTGTCATGAAAGACGCAGGATGTCCACTTATGTACCGAAACGGTGGGAACAGTATTTAACCTTACCGATTCATATGGAGGAGGAGGAGACCGAACTTACACGTGCTTACGGCGCGCAGCCTTTTGTGCCGGCTGATCAGGAGGAACGTGATAAGCGCTGTGAAGAAATCCTTTCGATTCAATCTTATGGTCTTAAGAAACGTTATGAGCATACGGGTTGTCAGTCCGCGGTAATCGGTGTTTCGGGAGGGCTGGATTCTGCACTTGCGCTGTTAGTGACGGTAAGGGCTTTTGACATGCTGGGGCTGGAGAGACAACAGATTACGGCAGTGACGATGCCTTGTTTTGGCACGACGGACAGAACCTATGATAATGCCTGCAAATTAGCGGCTATTCTGGGGGTTACGCTTGAGGAGGTTGATATCAAAGAAGCGGTGACTGTGCATTTTAGGGATATCGGACAGGATATGGACAATCATGATGTGACTTATGAGAACGGGCAGGCGAGAGAGCGCACCCAGATTCTGATGGATATTGCGAATCGTACAAACGGTATGGTCATCGGAACGGGAGACATGTCTGAGCTGGCGCTTGGCTGGGCAACTTATAATGGTGATCATATGTCCATGTATGGAGTTAACGTCGGTGTTCCGAAGACGTTGGTACGCCATTTGGTTAGGTATTATGCGGATACATGCGGCGATGAAGAATTGCGCAGAATTCTTTTAGATGTACTTGACACTCCTGTCAGTCCGGAGCTTTTACCGCCGGTGGACGGTGTGATTTCACAAAAGACGGAAGCCTTGGTGGGACCTTATGAATTACACGACTTTTTCTTATATTATATGCTGCGCTGTGGTTTTGAGCCGGCTAAAATATACAGAATCGCATGTCAATCTTTCCGAGATGTATATGACAAGGATGTCATATTGAAGTGGCTCAAAACCTTTTATAAGAGATTTTTTGCGCAGCAGTTTAAACGTTCGTGTCTGCCGGACGGTCCCAAGGTCGGGAGCGTTGCGGTATCTCCGCGAGGAGATTTGCGTATGCCTTCCGATGCCTGTGCCGCAATCTGGTTGAAACAGGTGGAGACGCTGTAAGTTATTCCATGCTGTCCTCATCACCTTCATTCTCCAATGCTTTTTCCAGAGAAGCGGTGATGGCATCTAAAAGAATCATGGACGTGTACTTGCTGTCATCCGAATAGGTAATGCCTTCCAGACTTTGATTTACGATAATCTGATTAGCAAGATCCTCGAATGACGGTTGAATCAATGGATACATGGTCGTCACGGCTTCGTCCAGATTGATGAGGCGTATGGAATTAATGTTTTTCTCGTCCACGGTCACCTCGATTTCCACGATGTTGTCATTCAGGATTAAGGAGGTCGTGTATACACCGGGTATGTAGGTGTTTGAGGTAGTCTGCGTCACGGTAGACATAGTCGCTCTTTTTTCCTCTTTCGGCAGGAACATGATGATGAGCAGAACGATGAACAAAATACCGAGCACGGCGAAGATTCCGGTATATATTAACTCTTTTACGTGAAGCACAACAATTTTGGTTTTGGAACTCATACAATATCCCCATAGAAATTCTTTTTTTACAGTTTATGTGGGGACTTGCGGGTTTATGCATAGCGTGCATGCCGGTTATTGTCCGGACTGCGCCGCGTATGTGCTGCATGGTATGACATTTCTCTTTAAACCGGTATACGCCAGCAGGATGTAGAGCGTGTAAATTGCGAAAAACAGTCCGAGCGTAATCCCCAGAATTACACATGGGCGGTTAGCGCCAGTCATAATTTCCGGTTCCACGATGTTTTCAAAGTTCAGAATAAAAGGAACGGTAATGAACAACGGAGGAATTACCGGCATCGTATAGTAGACGGCGAACTGTGCCTGCAGCGTTTTCAGCATTTCCCTCCGCGCCATGCCAAGCTTGTGCAGCAATATGAATTGCTGCCTGTAGCGATTCATTTCACTGAGTTGGTGAATGGTGAGAATCGTTACGGTGGTCATTGTAAGAATCAAAGCCAGATAATAGAGCGGAAAGACAAACATTGCAATCTCGGAGGCTTCCGCTCTTGTGTTTTGTGATTTTACTGCAATCGTGCCATAGTCATTACCGTCGAATATGCCGCTGTGGGTGGTTCCTGTTTGGTAGAAAATGTCACGCAGGGCATAGTACTGTGCTTCGCTTAAGGGTTCTCTGGTCATGACGGCATAGCATATGCTGTACACGGCATACTTCTCGACGACGTTGTCTGGCAGTATCAGAATAAAGTTGTAGCCGTTACCGCCCCATAAGTATTGATTGAAAGTTTCTGTGTGGACATCGCCTAAAGATAGGTTTTCCTTTCTGTGTATGACAGAAGTGTCATGTATGTCCGACAGTTGATATTCCATGATTCCTGTTTGCAAATAAGGCAGACAGTGAACCAAGTACTGTCCGGGTTCCATTTCGGCTTCCGGATAACCGAGCATTGCCCTGAGAGCAGTATAGTCGCTGTATTTCATCACCACATCTGCGTCATAGAAAGAGGAATACTGTGTATTGGCTTCCAGATAATCCGTTAAAGAGCTATCCTCTGCCAGATAAATAGGGTATTGTAATTCATCGGCAACGGCTAGATTCGTATGGACATAGTCAGAATACTCTGTAAAATTGACAGTCGTGTCAGTATCAGAGATGAAAAGGTCAAAACAGCACTGCTGCGCCCGAAAATGGAACATACGGCTAAAGAGTATCCCTAGTCCAATGCTGATCAGCACGGCAGTGAACAGCAAAGAGATGGTTGCCATGACGATACCCATGGTAGCAAGCTTCGCGGAGAGCGTGCGGAAGACGAGCAGCATTTGACGTTTGTATTTATTTGCCGGACGGTGTTCAAAGTATGCCGGAACGCCGGAAGAAAAGCTGATAAAAAATCCGTAGAGGAATGTAATAATGCAGGCGGCTCCCAAGAAAGAAGGAATTGCGCTTCCTATCATTAAGAGTAAGGTACCGATTACGCCAAACACGATGGAAATCGCAAAGGTTTTTCGCCGTCGGCTGCTTTTTTGAATCATTTCTTCTTCATTTACCTTTTCATAATAGATGAGATTGTAGATTTTCATAGAGCGGATGCGTTTCCGGCTCTTTAATTGCGCAAAAAGATATATGAAAGCAAAGTATACGAGCGTCAGCCCGACTGCTTTTAGAGAAAATGACAATCCGAAACGGTAGGTGCCGCCAAACAATGTTAGCACGATTGCGCGCAGAATCTGAAATAGAAGGCTGCCAAGGAATGTTCCCAGCACGAAAGCGGCTCCGCCGATGGTCAGATTTTCCATCATAAAAAGACGGGTCACCTGTTGCGGTTCCAGTCCGATTAGAATGTAGGTTCCAAGTTCGCGGCTTCTTTTCGTGAGCATAAATCCGGTTGTGTAATGAACCAGCCAGCCGATGATGCATACGACTACGATGCTGGCGAAAACAATCATTGCGGGCAGATAAGCCATGCGCACGGACAGTTCCAGTATTTCCTCTGAAAAGACCAGTCCGTTAAAGGAATAAATCAGAGCGGCAGCCATGACAACGGTGACAAAATAGACCAGATAATCTTTGGCTTGTCTTTTGGCATTTCGCAGAGACAATTGATACAATAGGGAATTCTTCCGTTTATTCGAGTCCGCAAAGCGAACTTGTTCGTTCTTTTTATATAACGTCACTGACATCACCTCCCAACAGTGCAAGGACATTCAGAATCTCGCGGTAGAATATTGTTCTGTTTCGCCCGCCGCGAAGTAGTTCGTTGAAGATTTTTCCGTCTTTGAGAAATAATATCCGTGATGCGTAACTGGCGCTGTAGGCGTCATGGGTGACCATGAGAATTGTTGCGCCCATTTGCTGATTCATCTGCGTCATGATTTCCAGAAGATTCTTGGAGGCTGTGGAATCCAAAGCTCCGGTCGGCTCATCGGCGAGCAGCAGGGATTGTCCTGCGACCATGGCTCTGGCGCAAGCGGCGCGCTGCTTCTGACCGCCGGATATCTGATAGGGGAATTTACTGAGAATGTCAGTGATACCAAGTTTTTCAGACACTTCTATCACTTGGCTTTGCACTGCGTGAGGATCAGAATGGTTCAGCGCGAGGGCAAGACCAATGTTTTCTTCGATGGTCAGGGTATCTAACAGATTATAATCCTGAAAGACAAATCCAAGCTTTTCCCGTCTGAAACGGGCAAGTTCACTCTCGGCAAGTTCCGAGATTTCCGTTCCCTCTAAGACGATGCTTCCGGCGCTCACCGTATCTATTGTGGAAATGCAGTTGAGCAGGGTAGTCTTACCGCTGCCGGAAGCCCCCATAATCGCGATAAATTCACCTTTTTCTACATCAAAGCTGACGCGGTCTAAGGCTTTGGTGACGTGATTTTTACTGCCGTAGTATTTTTCAATGTTTTTAACTTGCAGCATAGAATACCTCCTTTTGACTGGCTTATTTCATCGCGGGAGCATCTGCGCAGAAGCTCCATAGCTTGATGCAAGCATACAGCGAAAACAAAAAGAATGGTATCGAAGTGGTATTGATTTGTCTTACATTTTTGTAAGAAAAGTGAGCTTTGCGCAGGTTCCTTCGTGCTCAATGGATGTAATCTGCAATCCGATGCCGAGCGAATCGGAGAGCTTGCGGCACAGATACAGTCCCATTCCGGTGCTGCCGCCTCTGGCACGACCGTTGCTGCCCGTAAAGCCGCGGTCAAATATGCGTGGCAGTTCATGGGCTGGAATACCGATGCCGTTATCTGCGACGGTGAGAATAAGCTGCCGTTTGGTGGGGAGTTCGGCGGATATGGTAACGACAGGGCTGTCCTGTGTGTATAAGAAAGCTCTCGGCTTATAATCGGGCTTGCTCGATTTTGTGTACCGGGCAGCGTTTTGCAAAAGTTGTCCGAGGATGAAACATGTCCACTTGCTGTCGGTGTAGATTTGATGATGCAGATTTTCGGTTTCGATGCGTATATTGTTCTGCATAAGCAGAGTACTATAGGTTTGGACGGCTTCCGACACGATTTCTTCGAGATTATATTCCTGAATGATGAAATCCTTCTCCGGATTTTCTGCTCTCGCGTAGAATAATGCCCGCTCCACATGGGCTTCGATCAGGGCAAGTTCCTGTGTGAGCCGGCGTCGGGGTTCAGGATCTATGCCGTGACAGATTAACTTGGCTGCCGTAATAGGGGATTTGATTTCATGTACCCAGCTCTCTACATATTCCCGGTATTCCCGTCTTGCAGCCTCTGTGTCCGAGACAGCTTCCATCATGGATTTGTAGGAGCGGCGCATGATGGCGAAAAGCTTACGCTCATAGACCGTCTTTTGCGGCGGTATACATTCGGCAAACAGATATTTCTGGTTCAGACCGGACAAGATATTTTCCAGCTCCATCAGATGAGAACGGGATTTGAAAAAGTCGATGAGAAGTACGGTTATGCGAATCAGGCATATCAATACGAATAGAAGAGTGATAATGCCGGGTTGTGTTCCGGTGGCGAAGAGAACGCCTGAGGATGCAGCTAAGATGATTATTTCTAATATGATTTTGCCCATACGGTCAGATATAAATTCGTGAAATGTCATATTTCTCCTCATTTCTGTGTTGCTTTATTGCACAATTGTTGAAAGCGCTTTTCTTTCAACACGCATCATATTCTAAAATGCCTTTTGATTAAATTTGGTATCCGATTCCACGACGTGTCTTGATATAGTCAGTCAGTCCAAGCTCTTTCAGTTTGTCCCGCAGTCTTGTGATATTAACGCTGAGGGTGTTGTCGTCAATGTAGATTTTGCTGTTCCACAATGCTTCGATTAAATCCGCACGGGAAACAATTTTTCCGGCATTCGCCATCAAATATGCCAAAATCTGGATTTCGTTGCGCGTAAGTTCTGTGGTCAGATTGTTGGCTGATGCGGTTCCTTTGGTGGGATTTAAGCGCAGTCCATTAATTTCCGTATAATCCGGTTCTGCTTTCGGGATGCTCCGGCGTAGAACGACTTTGATGCGGGTCAGCAGAAGTGGAATGTTATAAGGTTTGCTGATATAGTCATCGCCGCCCATGCAAAGAGCAGCCATTTCGTCTGCCGTGGAGTTGCGGCTGGTGACAAAGATGATAGGAATCTCGCTATCTTGCCGCAGTTTTGCGCACAGTGCAAGACCATCCTGCCCGGGCAGCCCTAAATCCAATAGAATCAGGTCGGGAGATGCTTCTTTAATCTGCTGTATGATATTATGAAAAGAGGTAACGGCAATTGACTGATATCCTTCATTTGCAAGCAGGAGCGTCAGCTCTTCACGCACTGCAGGGTCGTCTTCGATAATCATGATTTTCGGCATAATAGTTCTCCTGTTTAAATTTTGGTGTCTGATAGTACACTGTCAAAATCCCATAGCGTTTTTTACATTAAACATGCTTTTATTATGCTTGCACAATACAATATGTGGCATTTGGTTTTTGATATAACTTGTATTATACACTATATATAGATAAGTCTACAATAGTGACGGTATTGCGTCAAATACAGGCGGATTGCAGGCGTAAATCCCCGGCTTGACAAACCAGCAAAACAATTGATATGATATTACGGAACAAGGGCGTTCTTATGATAGGATAAGAATGCCCTTGTGTGCGTTTATTATAGAAAATACGATTTGTGATAAGAGAATCAAATGTCTGTGCAGGCACGCCGGTTTGGTTTGCTGCCTGCAAAATAAAATGTAGGAAAAAGGAGGCAGTTATGAGAAAGAATTACACAAAGGAAGATATTATACAACTGGTTGCAGATGAGGATGTGGAATTTATCCGTCTGCAATTTACGGATATCTTCGGTAATCTGAAAAATGTGGCGATTACAGCCAGTCAGCTTGAGAAGGCGCTTGACAACGAGTGTATGTTTGACGGTTCTTCGATTGAAGGATTTGCGAGGATCGAGGAATCTGATATGTATTTATATCCCGATTTTAATACGTTGGAGATTTTTCCGTGGAGACCGCAGCAGGGTAAAGTGGCGAGGATGATCTGTGACGTGTACCGTCCAAACGGAAAGCCCTTTGAAGGAGATCCGCGTTACATTTTAAAGCGTGCGATCAAGGAAGCGGAAAAGCTGGGTTATACTTTCGAGGTCGGACCGGAGTGTGAATTTTTCTTGTTTAATACGGATGAAAATGCGATGCCGACGACAATTACCCATGAAAAGGCGGGATATTTTGACTTAGGACCGATGGATTTCGGGGAGAACGCCAGACGGGATATGGTGCTCACTTTAGAAGATATGGGATTTGTCATCGAAGCGTCCCATCATGAAGTGGCTCCGGCACAGCATGAGATAGATTTCCGCTATGATGAAGCGCTTTCCACGGCGGACAATATTATGACTTTCAAGCTGGCAGTCAAAACGATTGCCCGCAGACACGGACTACATGCTACTTTTATGCCGAAACCGAAATTTGGCGTGAATGGTTCGGGTATGCATATCAACATGTCTTTGTCCAAGGACGGCAAAAATATTTTTGCCGATGAGAGTGACGCATTAGGACTTAGCCAGACGGCATATTATTTTATCGGCGGTATTATGAAGCACATGAAAGGCATGACGGCAATTACAAATCCTTTAGTCAATTCCTACAAGCGGTTGGTGCCCGGATATGAAGCGCCGGTTTACATTGCATGGAGCGCTACAAACAGGAGCCCGCTCATTCGCATTCCGGCTACGCGTGGTGAAGGAACGAGAATTGAGCTGCGCTGTCCCGACCCTTCGGCGAATCCTTATCTGGCGCTGGCGGTATGCCTGCGCGCAGGGCTGGATGGTATCGTGAACCAGATTATGCCGCCGGAGAGCGTAGACTGTAATATTTTCCGTATGAGTGAGGAGGAAAAAGCAGCCAAGAAGATTGAGGAAATACCGGGTACACTGATTGAGGCTATCTATAATATGGAAGCGGATGACTTTATACGGGATGTGCTTGGGGAACATGTCTATAATAAGTATATTAAAGCGAAGAAAGAAGAATGGTTCCGCTACCGTATGCAGGTGACAGATTGGGAGGTCAACGAGTATCTGAACAATGTGTAACATCTGCATGGCAGAATGATTAGTGAGTTACACAGGACACAAAACATGGGACGGGAGGTGAGCGTGTGATCAATATTATCGTGGCGTTGCCGAAAATAGAAGATGCCAAGGGCATTCGCGGCGTACTGATGAAAAGCGGATTTCAGGTTACGGCAGTCTGTTCGACAGGAGCACAGTGTTTAAGCCAGCTGCGGGACTTGAGTGACGGCATTGTCATATGTGCGTACAAGATGACAGACATGATATTTACAGAGTTACACGACTGCCTCCCGCCGGGCTTCGATATGCTGCTGATGGCTTCCCAAGCCGTATTGAATGAGTATCGATGCGGTGATATCGTTTGCCTTGCCATGCCTTTGAAAGTCCATGACCTCATCAATACAGTGGATATGATGAGCCAGACGATTATGCGCAGGAGGCGAAAAGCAAAGGCGGAACCGAGGGAACGTAGTGTCGAGGAAACAGCGCTGATTAAAGAGGCAAAGGAGTTATTGATGAATCGGAATCATATGACGGAGGAGGAAGCCTATCGGTATATTCAGAAATGCAGTATGGACAGCGGTACTAATATGGTGGAGACGGCGCAGATGGTGCTAACGATGATGCGAGACTAGTGCTGCGTTTCGTTAATTATTACAATTACTACTTGCTTGACAAGATAAGAGTAAGTTATGGGGACGAAAGAGCACATTTTGCATAGCATTATGCAGTGAATGTGCTCTATTTGCTCTTAAAATGTGGTATGATGGAAAAAATTGAGCTTTGCTCAATTACGAGATATTGCTTATGAGATGCTGTGCATCTCGCAAACTCGAAAGGAAGGAGACACGGGAAAGGAGAAGTAATATGAAATTTACGAAGATGCACGGATGTGGAAATGATTACATTTACATCAACGGTTTTACGGAGAAGATTACGCAGGATGAGAAGCCGGAACTGGTGCGGCGTTTCAGTGACAGACATTTCGGAATCGGCGGTGACGGAGTGATTTTCATCAATCCTTGTAAAAAGGCTGACTTCGAGATGGAGATGTACAATGCGGACGGGAGCCGTGCGGAGATGTGCGGGAACGGTATCCGCTGCGTGGCAAAATATGTTTATGATAAAGGCTTGACAAATAAAACTGACATAAGTGTCATAAGTTGTGGGCAGATAAAATATTTGCAGCTTTTCTTAAAAGAAGGAAAAGTAGATTCTGTCAGAGTGAACATGGGCGCGCCAGAGTTATGTGCGGAGCGTATTCCTGTGTTGTTGGACAACGGAAAGGAAAGCGCTGTCGGAGAACCAATCATTGTACAGAACAAAGAATATAAAATGACATGCGTGTCAATGGGAAATCCTCACGCCGTTGTATTTATGGATGACGTGACCGATTTGAAAATTGAGGAAATCGGTCCGTATTTTGAGAATCATGAGAGGTTTCCGAACCGTATTAATACGGAGTTTGTTAAGGTTTTGGATCAAAAGACCGTGCAGATGCGTGTATGGGAGCGGGGAACGGGAGAGACGCTTGCCTGTGGTACGGGGTGCTGTGCGACGGTTGTTGCCTGTATCTTAAATGGTTTGACTGAACACACGGTTACTGTTAAACTATTAGGAGGTGAAATTGAAGTCACATGGGACAGGGAAGCAAATCTGGTTTATATGACAGGTCCTGCATCTACTGTGTTTGAAGGTGAGTATTGAGCATATACAGGAGTTGTGCATTGTAACATTGTGAAACAGATATAAGGAGGATATTAGAAGCAGATGGTTAAAGTAAATGACAATTATTTGAAATTACCCGGCAGTTATCTTTTTTCTACAATTGCGAAGAAAGTGAACGCTTATACAGCGGCGAATCCGGACAAGAAAATTATCAGATTAGGCATTGGCGATGTGACGCAGCCTCTTTCTGCGTCGGTTATAAATGCGTTGCACGGCGCGGTGGATGAGATGGCGGACGCCGCTACGTTCCACGGCTATGCACCGGATTTGGGGTATGAATTTTTGAGAAATGCGATTGCAGATAACGATTATAAAGCGAGAGGTTGTCAGATTGAGGCGGACGAGATTTTCGTATCAGACGGTGCGAAATGTGATTCCGGCAATATTCAGGAGATTTTTGCACTGGATAATAAAATTGCTGTTTGCGATCCGGTTTATCCCGTTTATGTAGATACTAATGTAATGGCTGGCAGAACGGGTACATACGATGCGGAGGCGGAGAGATGGAGCGACGTGATTTATATGCCCTGCACGGCGGAAAACAATTTTGCGCCGCAGCTGCCAAAGGAAGTACCGGACTTGATTTATCTGTGCTTCCCCAATAATCCTACGGGTTCTACGATTAATAAAGCACAACTGCAGGAATGGGTGGATTATGCCAATAAGAACGGTTCCGTTATCATTTATGATGCGGCTTATGAGGCATATATTTCTGAGGAAGATGTACCGCATACGATTTATGAGTGTGAGGGAGCCAGAACATGTGCTATCGAGCTTCGTTCTTTCTCCAAAAATGCAGGGTTTACCGGTGTGCGCTTGGGATTTACGGTGATTCCGAAAGAATTGAAAGCGGGAGACGTGTCTTTACATTCTTTGTGGGCGAGACGCCACGGGACGAAATATAATGGTGCGCCCTATATCGTGCAGAGAGCGGGCGAGGCAGTATACAGCGAAGCCGGTAAGAGGGAAACCAAGGAGCTGGTTGCCTATTATATGAAGAATGCGGCTTATATCATGGAAGGATTAAAATCTGCCGGATTTGATGTGTCCGGAGGTATCAATGCGCCTTATATCTGGCTGAAAGCCCCGAACAATATGACCAGTTGGGAATTTTTTGATTATCTGTTAGAAAATGCCAACGTAGTCGGCACGCCGGGGTCGGGATTCGGTCCCAGCGGCGAGACGTATTTCCGGTTGACGGCGTTCGGCAGTTATGAGAATACGGTAGAGGCGGTTGACCGGATTAAGAAGCTGTCAATTTAATCTGAAAAAGATTATTATGCGGATTGTCACAGGAGGACGATTATTTATGCGTGACGAAGCGACAATGTATCAGCTTTTTATGGAGATTGCAAATGCGGACGACAGAATTCTGGCAGTGTATATGAACGGCTCAAGGACGAACCCAAATGTGCCGAAAGATATTTTTCAGGATTATGATATCGTGTTTGTGGTGAAGGCGACAAAACCTTTTATTGAAGACAAAGAATGGATCTGCAAATTTGGAAATGTTCTGTACATGCAGTACCCTGACGAGAGCCCGAATTATCCCAGCGATAAAGAAAACCACTATGGCTGGCTGATGCAGTTTGACGACGGAATCAGGGTTGACCTTACGGCACAGACCGTCACATATGCAAAGGAGCATATTCATGATGATAAGCTTTGCCAGATTTTGTTGGACAAAGAGAATATCCTGCCCGAAGTGCCGGAATCCACGGATGAGGATTATTATGTGAAGAAGCCCTCGCAGGCGCAGTTCCTCGCATGCATCAATGAGTTCTGGTGGTGCAGCAATAACATTGCTAAGGGATTATGGCGTGGTGAGATGCCCTATGTGCAGGATATGACGAATTTTGTTGTGCGCAAGGAGCTCGAGAAAATGCTTTCTTGGAAAGTGGGCATTATCACCGATTTTAGTGTGAGCGTCGGTAAGTCTGCGAAGTATATGTACAGGTGGATTGGAGAGGAAGAGTATCAGCGTTATCTGGGCACCTATTTCGGCGGGAATGTGGAAGAAGCATGGAAAGCCGTATTTGCTATGGGTGAGTTGTTTGACAGCGCCACTGTATACGTTGCAAAAGGGTTGGGATATACTTACGACGCAGAGGAAGGCAGAGCGGCAGCAGCGTATCTTAAGCATGTGCATGAACTGCCTAAGGATGCGGCACAGGTGTATTAAAGGAGACTGTCTTCAGATTGTAAGAGTAAAGGGAAATCCCGTTTGGCAGGATTTCCCTTTGAATGTTTACTCTATCGGCACGATATACAGATTCTCCTCGGTAAACGGTGTGTCTCCCTCGGGGTAGGATTTGATGAACAGAAGTGCATCTACCTGTTCCGGATCTAGAATGGAACTTGTGGCGAAGGATGCTTTGTATATTTGTGTGCTGTCCGAATAGCCTTCTGAACCGCCATTAGCAATCTGGGTCAGGAGTGTTCCGTCCTTTAAACGCACGCCGGATAGCTTGGGGGCTTCCACGAAGGTAGATGACTGTATCTTCTCTCCGTTTTCATTGACACCGTCAATTTCTTGTGTCTGCATCGGCATATCATAGGCTGCATAGATTGAAATGGGAGAAATTTCTGCCTCAATCACTGTGGCGCCGCTGTCGCCGAGGGTTTCTGACAATTTGCAGGTTCTTACTTTGTCGGAGCCTTGTAAAGTGAAGTCAAAGGTCCATGTTGCATCTATATCGGGAGTGAATGCAGCTTTGTATACGGTGCCGAGATTGTGGAGTTCCAAGTGCAGAGGCTTTCCAATCCAAGAATTCTCCGGGTCAGTTGTCATGAGCAGCATCGTATATTCCATATTCCCGTTCTCGTCCGTATATTTTTCTATAACGCTTCCGTCGGCATTTTCCAGTGCGGGGGAACCGTCAAGATAAGTGAAGTTGCCATGCCCGTCAGACTGCAGTCCGTTGAAGAAACCGCCTCCTAACATGCTGTAATGACTGTTTCCGTTAATTTCCAGCGTCATATTCTCAAAATCCGGCTGTACACCGTCTGCTGTATGATAGCCCTCGACCTGAAAGGCGAGATAGGCGAAGCGGCTGTCAACGATAGTCTGCATCGCGGTGACGGTAATTCCTTGTTCGGTAACGCTGTTGCTGACCGGGGCGGCAATCTGCGCTTCTTCTAAGGTATGTTTCTGCTCGTCTGTGACTTGCAGCTGTGTTTCCAGTCCTCTGCTCCATCGTACGTAGACGGCGGCACATACGGTAGTGCCGAGTGCGAGTACGGCTGCCGCAATCGGAAGCCAGATAGTTTTCCATTTTCTTTTCGTATTTTTCATTGTCTTAGATGTCCTTTCTGCCTGAATCTGTCTGAATACAAGGTTTGTTTTTTTCTGTACGACGGCGGGAATTTTGATTTCCTGCTGTAATATATCGATTACATCATTTTCTCTCATCATAAAGAATGCTCCTTTCCCGGGTTTACGTTGTAAAGAGATGCCATTTGTTTTCGACCTCTGGACAATCTCGTCCGCACTGTGCTGACCGGCATGTGCAGGATGTCGCTTATTTCGTTTGTCTTAAGACCGTTTACGTAGTAAAGGATGATGATCAGTCTGTATTTTTCATCCAGTCCTTTTAAAGTTTCCATCCATTCGACGTTTTCATATTCCCGGGATTGGCTTGTGCTTTCCAAGATTTCATCCATAGGAACAACTTTTTTGCGCTGTCTGAGAATGTTGTTGCACTGATTAATCAGGATTCTTGTCATCCATGTTTTAAAAAACTCTGCCTGTTTCAACTGCCCCAACTTTTCCCAACAGACGAGGATGGTGTCAGATATGGCATCAGCCGCATCTTCATCGTTATGTAAGATTGCCCATGCAGTTTTATACATATTCTGCATCTGGGACTGCATCAGTTCGGTAAACGCATCTGCGTTTCTTTTTTGTGCCTGCTTCACTAAATTGTCCATTGGTCACTTTTTCCTCCGTTCCGAAGAATTCTCTCCCTTATTCTGACCATTAGATGGTCGGGAGAAATAAAACGTCCCAAGAAAATTAGTTAATTCAGAAATATTATAATCCGGTATTCATGACAGGGAATACGGAGATTGCTCTTTTTGTGTGCTTATGTTAATTTATAAAAGAAAAATTGTTAGGCTGCAAAAATCTGTTGTTAAGAAAGTACGGTAAGATGAAAAACATTGTATATAAGCCGTTGACGGCAACACCATACAGACAAAACGAAGCATATCGGGAGCTGCCGCCCGAAAATCCTGAGCCGGCGAAATATATACGCTGTTTTTGGGGAAGCAGTCAGCCCTATCTCAAAGAAGAGAAGCACGCTGTCCCGAGTCTTGTGATTCCGGACACATGTGTGGATATCATATACTTTATCGATCATACGGACAATATGGTTATCGGCGGATTCTGCGGTGTCAATGACGCTGCCTTTCGAAGCGGCGATAATAGAAAGTGCGGTCACCTTATTTCTACATTTGCTATTCGGTTTTATGCGTGGGGAGCTTACCCTTTCGCAGAAGATTCTTTGCATGGAACCGTAAACGGATTTTATGATGTGAATTCCAGATTTGCATGGCTGGATCGGATTTTACGGCAGCAGTTGCTTGAAAAGTGTTCGCTGAGGGAGAGAGCGGAGATTACGGAAGAGATGTTCTTAAGAAGGATGTCTGCGGCAGAAGCAGGTTCTACGACGGAATGTGTGCCCACCGGCGGCATGTCAGCTTCTGTCAAGATTAGGGAAAACAGCGTAATTGACCGTGCAGTGTCACAGATTCTTATGCATAAGGGAGCCGTGAACGCGGCAGAATTGGCACATGAATGTTTTGTCAGTGGCAGACAGTTGGAAAGAATTTTCAATGAATATATCGGGGTGACACCGAAGAGGCTCTGTAATCTTGTGCGATATCAGTGCCTGTGGAATGAAATTATGGACAATCCCGGGTTTCAAGTGTCTGATGCAGTGTATCGCTACGGGTATACTGACCAGTCACATTTATTGCGGGAATTTAAGCGGTATCACACGATGGATATCCGTCAGGCAAAGGCGTGTGCTTATGATGATGTCGGAAATATACAATACAGTTTCGATATGTGATGGTATGTTTAATGTGTTGTTGATACACAGAAGCCATCATGTCCGCTGGGATATGCAAGGCTGTATTAGTTCAAAGGAGAAGAACATTATGGATAAAACATCAAATTTAAGTGTCTGCGGAACGGATTGCAGTACATGTTATTGCTTCGGAGAGATGTGTACGGGCTGCAATGACTGCGCCGGAAAGGTTTTTCACTCGCCGGAAGGCTGTGGAATCTATGAATGTACTGTAAACGGTAAAGGATTTAAGCACTGCGGGGAATGTGAAGCGGCTCCGTGCGAAATATGGATGAAGACGAGGGACCCCAAATTCACAGATGAAGAGTTTGACGCAAATGTTAAAATGCGTATGGAGGCGTTAAAAAGTATCTGATAGCAAAATTTTTAATTATGCTATTTATATGTATATTGCTTGAATATATGTGCGTCTAATGTTAAGCTAGGATTTATAAGTCTGTTTCATTGCTGCGATCCTGTATTTGGTCCGCTTGGCTGTCATAACAGGTTATGCAATGATAATTTACAGAATAAGAGAAAGGTATGATTCTAATATGACAGGAGATAAGTCTAGCGCAACATCGCAACATATGGACAAGAGACGAAGCACTTTTTCGGGAAAGCTGGGTTATGTCCTTGCAGTCGCCGGTTCGGCGGTGGGATTGGGGAATATCTGGAGATTTCCGTATCTTGCGGCGAAATACGGCGGTGGGATTTTTCTTTTGACCTATCTGATACTTATGCTTACATTCGGCTATGCGCTGATCGTATCGGAAACTGCACTGGGACGTATGACGAAGAGAAGTCCGGTAGGAGCGTTTCAGACGTTTGGTAAGAAGATGCCGTTTAAATTCGGGGGATGGGTAAACGCCGTAATCCCAATGCTGATTGTGCCTTATTACAGCGTAATCGGAGGATGGGTAATCAAATATCTATCTGAATATCTGAGGGGGAATACGCAGATTCTGGCGCGGGATGATTATTTTACAGGTTTTATTTCCGACGGATTTGGTGTGGAGTTATGGTTCCTTGCGTTTAGCCTGATAGTTGTCGTTGTTTTGTTCGCAGGTGTTAAGCACGGGGTGGAGCGGGTTTCCAAGGTGATGATGCCGCTTCTTGTGATATTAGCTGTTTTTGTGGCAGGTTACTCCATGACCAGACCGGGTGCGTTGGAGGGTGTGAAATATTTCCTGATTCCGAACTTTGAGAATTTCTCATGGATGACGGTAGTTGCTGCCATGGGGCAGATGTTTTATTCCTTGTCTATTGCTATGGGAATCTTGTATACTTATGGTTCTTATATGAAGAAGGATGTGGACATTGAAAAATCAACCACACAAGTGGAGATATTTGATACGGCGATTGCCATGCTCGCAGGTTTGATGATTATTCCGGCGGTCTTTGCTTTTTCCGGAGGTGATCCGGATACGCTGCAGGCGGGACCATCCCTGATGTTTATTACGATTCCGAAGGTGTTTGCGAGTATGGGGTTCGGAACAGGAGCAGGCATTATGTTTTTCCTGCTGGTGCTGCTTGCGGCATTGACAAGCGCTATATCTCTGGCAGAGTCCGGAGTGTCTACGTTTGAAGACCAGCTGGGGATAGGACGTCATAAAGCGACAATTTTGATGGGAGTTATCATGATTTTGTTTGGCTCGGCGTCCGCGCTTGGATTTGGAGTGCTTGATTTCGTATCGGTGCTTGGAATGTCGATTCTTGATTTCTTTGATTTTTTGACCAATTCGCTTATGATGCCGATAGCTGCTCTGGCAACATGCCTGCTAGTTACCCATGTAGCAGGGCTTAACCGGGTGATAGAGGAGGTAGAACAGTCCTCCGAATTTAAAAGAAAGAAGCTGTATTGTTTTTTTATGAAATATCTGGCGCCGATATGTATTGTGATCATCCTGCTTAGTTCGATTGCGAACGTATTCGGCTGGATTACGATGTAACGGGCGATATATGCATATATAGCTTATTTAACAAGTAGAGGGTGTCCCCAAAGTCATGAAATGACTTGAGGGATTACCCTCTTGTTTTGACCCTTGACATATAAACAAGTTATGTTATAATAAAACACACGATTTAAAACATGTGATTTAAAACGTTTGTTTTGGAAAGGAGAGAGCTATGCCGCCAAAAGCGAAGTTTAGCCGGGAAGAAATCATAGAAGCAGCTTTTCAGATAGCAAAGACGGGAGGTATTGACAAGATTACCTCAAGAGAACTAGGGAAAAGGTTACAAAGCTCCGCCCGTCCCATTTTCACGGTTTTTGAAAATATGGAGGAGGTCAAGGCGGAAGTGATTGCCCGGGCGAAAGAAGTTTACGACGGTTATGTTGCGGAGGGGCTAAGGCAGGAGCTGGCATTCAAGGGAGTGGGAATGGCATACATTGAGTTCTCGATGGAGGAGCCGATGTTGTTTCAGCTTCTTTTTATGAGCGCTATGCCGGGGAAGTTAGGAGTGGAGAGTATTCTGCCGCAGATAGACGCCAGTTATGATGATATTCTGAAATCGGTGCAGAAATATGTGGACAGCAGGGAAGCAGCAGATATGATTTATCAGCATTTGTGGACCTATACTCATGGTATTGCAACGATGTGCGCAACCGGACTGTGCAGCTATACGGTAGCGCAGATTGGAGAAAGACTGACACAGATTTTTATTGCGTTGATGATGATGGAGAAGGCGCAGGAAAGGGGTAAACATGATAAAGATTAAAGATGTACATAAGTCATATGGAACAGGAAGCAGCCGTAACGAAGTGCTAAAAGGGGTGTCGCTTACCGTTGAGGAAGGCGATTTTGTAGTGATACTCGGTACATCGGGATCAGGTAAATCTACGCTTTTAAATGTTATCTCGGGATTGGAGGCGGCGGATGAAGGGGCGGTATATTATGATACGCACAATTTGTCATCCATGAATGATGCTGAATTGACGAAATTCAGAAAAGAATATATCGGATATATTTTTCAACAGTACTTTTTACTTCCAAATCTGAATGTGGACAAGAATGTGAAAATGGGCGCTGATCTTGCAGGAAACAAAGAATATCTGGAGACGATCAAAGCCGTGGGTCTGGAAGAAAAACGCACAAAATATCCGCATGAATTAAGCGGCGGAGAGCAGCAGAGAGTTTCCGTGGCGAGGGCGCTTGCCAAGAAACCGAAGGTATTGTATCTGGATGAGCCTACCGGCGCACTTGATGAACAGACGGGAAGACAGGTTCTGGACTATATCTGTAAACTGAAGAAGGAACGCGGTTTTACGATGGTTATGGTGACACACAACCAGAATATCGCGCAGATGGCAGACACAGTTGTGCGCATGAACAGCGGCAGGATTATAGAGACCTATCATAACACGGAGCAGAAGACGGCTTACGAG